>JAEUKB010000056.1 GCA_016794365.1 Myxococcales bacterium | reverse complement strand
TAGAGGCTATCGTGAAGAAGGGGATCGCGTGCTGAAGCGGGCGGCGCAGGTGTTGTCCGAGAAGCTGCGACGACGGGCGGACCGGCTGTACCGTCTGCATACCGCTGGCGACGAGTTCGTCCTGTTCCTCGCCGTCGAGACTGCGAGGCAGGCGCATCAGCAGGCCGAGCGGCTGCGGGCGGCGCTGTCGTCGGTCAAGACGCCGTGCAGCATCGGGCTTGCGTACGCGGATGACCAGATTTCGCGCGATCCGGCGCAGCTTTTGCGACTGGCGACGATGAACAAGAACGCGGCGAAGAAGCGGGGCGGCAACTGTGTGTTTCCGCCGCCCGACGAGCCACCACCGCCGCCGGTTCCCGTCTCCGTCGAGCGCGCCAGACCGTATCTTGTGACGGTACATGCAGGAAGTGGGGGACGGCCATGACGACTCAGCAAGCGTGCGCACCGTCGGGCGCTGCGACGAAGCGATACCGGCAGATTTTGGAGCGGATGTCGATCTTTGACGTGATCCGCACGCGCATTTCGCTCGTCGCTACTCAGAGAGACAACCAGCGCAGAGGCGTGTGCCCATTTTGCGGTTCGAGGCAGTTCTATGTGCGCCCGTCGCCAGGCTTTTTTTACTGCTACAAGTGTCGCTCGAATGGAGACGCGCTGCGCTTTGTCACGGCCTTTGAAAAGCGCCCGCTGTCCGACGTGATCGCGGACTTTGCCAAGCAAGTGGGCGTCGAGCTGAAGGACGGCGACGTGGTGGACCCCGAGGCCATCGACTGTCCGTTCCGTCGCGGACTGTCGCGATGTGACAGGTGTTGCCGGATTCGTCCCGACGACACGAAGCCGACGCAAGCGACCGCAGACGAAAAAGAGAGCCAGTCAGCGACGACAGAGGAAGCAGGCGCAGGGAAACCGCGCGTGAAGCAGCGACGGGGCTTCGCGGTGATGGACAAGGAAGAACATCGCGAGCTGGCGCGCTCGGGCGGAGTCGCGGCGCACGCGGCGGGACTGGCTCATAAGTTCTCGTCTGAGAAGGCGCGCGAGGCTGGCAAAAAAGGCGGGCGGACGACTTCGGCCAATCGCGAGCACATGGCTGAAATCGGGCGACGGGGCGGATTGGGGAAGCGCGGCAAGCGGAAGGAACAGAGCGCGAAGCCACGTCAACCGAAGAACACCAACGGAAGGCAGCGGTAAGCGGTTGGACAAGTCCATGTCCCAATCCTTGCGTCGCTGCGTGCGGTGCGGAGCCAGGTCCGTGAAGCCGCGCGCTGGACGCGGGAGGACCACTCAGTATCGCAACATGCCCGCGATGGCGATTCCCGACGACGTGGCGATTCCGATGTGTGGCCTCTGCAAGAGCGAGTTTATCGACGAGCAGACGAGCGAAGCCATCGCACCGAGGCTCCATCAAGCGTATCTGGATTCGCTGCGCACACGGGCGCGGATCGCGATTGATCTGTTGTCGAAGCACATCTCGCAGCGACGGCTTGAACAGCTCTTGGGACTGTCACAAGGCTACTTGTCGAGAACGCGCGCGGGCACCGGCAACCCAAGTCCCGAGCTGGTCAGTCACCTTGCCACGCTGTGCCAAGACCCAGCGACGCGGCTCGCGGATCTAGAGCGCTTCTGGTCGCTGCCTGATACAGAGTGGGCACCGCTCCACCAATCAGCGCCGATGCGCCGACAAAGGCCAGCCGTTCCGGTTTCGAGCGCGCTTCCCGGCCACGCACTCGCGCCGATCAATCGGCTTTTTGTCGCAAGTGCCCCCAGAACCGCCCCTAGCTCACCATCAGAAGCCGGACCGTGTTCGGATACCACTGCCCGCCGCGCTTCGGAAAATGCCCCGCCTGAGCCAGCCTGAGCCCGATTTCGCGCAAGCTGTGTCCCTGTTCCTTCAGATACAGCGCCAGCCCGCGCGCCGTGCCGCGATCGTGAAAGACCGCAGACCGCAAAAGTTCCTGCGCGCTGTACCAGCGGAACGCAGCGGCTTTCAGCGGACGCAACCCCGCAGCATTCAGCGCATCCGCGATTTCCGTGTATGTCTTGCCCTCGCCGCGTAGCTGATACGCCAGCTTGTACGCCGCCCGCTTGTCGTAGATCGATTCACTGACGATCGCGCGCGTCTTGTGAATGCCCATTGTGCGCAGCAGCTCATAAATCTTGTTGGTGTTCCACTCCTTGACCGCTCCGTAGCGCGGCTTGATTCCCTCTTCATTCAGACGGCGCGCAATCTCTGTCATCGTCACGCCCTCGCGATACCAGCCGATCGCCTTCTCAAGCCAAGGATGAGTGACCGGATCGGGTACGAGCTTCGACAGCTTCCCATCCTTCACCGTCGAGAACCCAAACGGCACTTTCCCGTAATGTCCGCCCTGGTCGTGAATGTGCTTGATCGTCGCTTTCACGCGCTCGCCCGTGTTTTGCCGCTCGATCTGCCCAATGATCGCGAGGAACGGCAGCAGCATCTTCGACACAGGTTCAAACGTGTTGATCCCGTCGCGGATCGCCACCAAATTGCAGCCGTACGGCTCGAGTAAGTCTTCATTGATGTTGCACAGATCGCGCAGCGAGCGAGTCAAGCGATCGAGCTTCGTCACGAGGACGGCAGCGATCGCACCGTCGGCATCCTTGATCGCCTTCGTCATGCGCTGAAACGCTGGCCGATCGGTGTTCTTCGCCGAGAAACCACCGTCAACGAAGATCTCTTCGATGATCCAGCCCCGATCGGCGGCGCACTGCTTGATCTCTTCGCGCTGCGCATCCAGTGACAAGCCGTGCTGCACCTGCATGTCAGTAGACACGCGGCAATATCCAAAGACTCGTAATTTGTGATCTGTATTACATGATGACGCTAGGTGAGAGCGAGACTTGCTGTTACGGCTGCTGTGAGAGGACATGGCTTGTTTCTCCGTCGCTGTGACCTAAAGTGGTCAACCAGGAAACAAGTCATAGAAAAACTGTAAGCGTC
>JAEUKB010000050.1 GCA_016794365.1 Myxococcales bacterium | reverse complement strand
ACAGATTGGTCGTGGGCCGACGACTCAGAGATCCTTCTGTACGCAAACTAGGCGTGGGCCGACCGGAGACCTTTTTTCAGCGGGCCGTAAGGGCCGATGGAAAAAGCGTCGCAGGGAAGGGGGACCCGCGCCGTGACTGCTAAAGAGCGTCGCAGGGAAGGGGGACCCGCGCCGTGACTTCGGGATGGTTAGAGCTTCCAGATCGCTGTCGCGAGCCTGGCCATTTTCTGCTGGCGGGCTTCGATGGCAGCGGCGGTCCATTCGGTTGCCGAAAAGTCTCGCGTCGATGGATATTGGCTATCGGCATATACCTTCAGCTTGCTTGGCAGTGCTTTGTTCCCAGCCAGCCGATTGTTTGGCTTTGATTCCAGCAGCAGATAGTTTCCCAGGCGTTCGACAAAGCGCTCTTGCTGATCACGAGGAAACCAGCGATCCCACTCTCCATCAGGGTTCTTTGGCAGGATGTGTTCAATGGTTGCGCTGGTGGTTGCAAAGTCGATGTCGTGATTGTGCTCTTGCTTTTCTAGCGCGCAGAGAATGTATCGAACCAGCTTCTTTTGCTGTCCATCAGCGGATATTGTGCGCTTTGCGAACAAGTCACGAAATTCGTCATCCGGTACCAGCATCGTTTGAAGCTGATCGCGCACTTGTTCTAGCTTGGTGATCTCGCCTTTTTCTAGCTGCACAGCGATCTTGTTGTAGAAGTCTTCCAGGCGATTGGCATTGCGCTGGGCGATGACGCTGTAGCGAAAGGCAATGACATCGCAGTAGCGCAGCAGGATGGGCAGCTCTTTTCTCGGCAGCTTGCGCCAGCCAGCCAGCGCCAGCGGTCGATACTGCGTCACCCGATACAGCAGCAGGTGCTGGACATACGGACGGGCCTCTCGCAGCTCGTCTTCTTCCCACAGCGGCGCCGTCTCATCTTCCAGCGCACCGACCACCACCGCCGATTCCTTGAGCTGACCGAGCCAGTCAAACGCCGCTCTGGGCGTGGTGATCTCGGTGCGCATGGTCTTGTACACCCGCTCTTTGCGGATGTTCGGCATTCGACTGTTGAGGTGGTGGCGAAGAAACTCGGGAATCTCTTTGGCGGGAATGTTTTCCGAGATTTCTTGCCAGCTACTCTGCGCGCTGCGCAGCGAGCCATCCCCAGTGGGATGCACAATCGAAAACAGATAATTCTTGAGTAGATCGGCGGAAGTCAGCTCCATACCGCGTGCATTGAGCGTCTCAAAGACCGTATACGCGCTCAGCTCATCTTGCACCAGGATTTGAATAAACAGAAGCTTCGATCCCACCAGCTCATACACAAAGCGGCTCAGGCCTGCTCCATCTGGCTTGGCAACAAACAGCTCTTTGAGCTTATCCTGAAAGAACTTCACCCCTTGCCACAACAGCTTTTCTGCTGGAGGCAGCGATCGCACGCTCACCGGCTGCTGCATCGCAAGCAGCGTTCCTTCATAAAAGCGATGATTCGCACTATTGAGCTTCAGCTTCGGACTGGTCAGCAGCGTAACCGGATGTTCCGCCCCCAGAAACACACTGCGCAGGTTGTCCGCACGCCGCTGATTGTTTTCCGCTTCCACCTTCGCGTCGATCAGCTCACGAAGACAGCGCAGCGCGGCAATCACCAGCAGGCTCAACGTACACAGGCGCTGCTGGCCATCGATGATTCGATACTCATCCGCCTGCGGCAGCGCTTGCAGCACCAGCGCGCCCATGTAGTGCGGGCGACTGGTTTCATTGCGCAGCTCGACCAGATCCAGCCACAGCTCCTCCCAGTGTTCTTCCGTCCACGAGTAGTCGCGCTGAAACGGCGGCACCTCATACTGCTTGCCGTTCCCAAGGACATCCCGCAGGTTCACATCTTTCGTCTGAAGAAGAGCCCCAGTCGCCATGCGCGCATCCTACCAGATGCCCCAACCCCCACCAGCCCCAGCCCCCGCGTGAACCCTTCAAACCGATGCCGGAGCGCGACTCCGCCGGTTTCCCCCGAATAAAACCGATGCCGGAGCGCCGCTCCGCCGGTTTCCCCCCAAAAAAACGCAGCCGTAGCGCCACTCCGCCGGTTTCCCCCGAAAAAAAACGGTGCGGTGGAGCGACTCCGCCGGTTTCCCCCGAAAAAAAACGATGCGGTGGAGCGACTCCGCCGGTTTCCCCCCAAAAAATCGCAGTGGAGCGCCGCTCCGCAGCCTTTTGAAAAGTGAAAAAGGTGCGGGAGCGCCGTGATGTCGCGAGGTGGGGCCGGGGCTTGGGTCAGTCGGCGGGGTGCAGGTGATGCTGGGTGATGAGCTTATAGAGGTGCATGCGGTCGATCTGTGCCCGCCGCGCCGCTTCGCTGATGTTGCCCCGGGTCGCGCGGAGCATCGCTTGCAGGTACTGCTTTTCAAACGCATCCACCCGCTTTTGCTTTGCCACTTTGAACGGCACCGACAGATCGATATCGAGCGCGCTGTCTTCGATCGGTGCGCTGCGCAGTGGCAGTCCGCCCGCGCAGAACGGGTCTTCGTCCGGGATGTGGAACGCGCGCTCGATGGCGTTGCGCAGCTCGCGCACGTTGCCCGGCCAGGTGTAGTCGCTGTCGCACAGCCGCGTCGTGATCTCCGCCAGCGTGGGCCCTGGGCCGCGCTGCGTGGCCGCCAGCCGCTCGTAGAAGTGCTCGATGAGCAGCGGGATGTCTTCGCGTCGCTCGCGCAGCGGCGGGATGTGGATGTTTACCACCGACAGCCGGTAGTACAGGTCTTGGCGAAAGCGGCGCTCGTTGACTTCCGTCGAAAGCACCCGGTTGGTTGCCGCGATGACCCGCACGTCGATGGGTCGCGTCCGCTCGGCTCCGATCCGCCGCAGCTCGCGCCGCTCTAAGACGCGCAGCAGCTTGGGCTGAAGGTCGAGCGGCAGCTCGCCGATCTCATCGAGAAAAATCGTGCCCCCGCTCGCCCGCTCAAACGCGCCGCGATAGTCCGACAGCGCCCCCGTAAACGCCCCTTTGACGTGCCCAAACAGCTCGCTTTCGATCAGGTTCTGCGGCAGGGCCGAGCAGTCCACCACCACCAGCGGCTCACTCGCGCGCAGCGACGCTTGGACCAGGGCTTCGGTGACCGCTTCTTTGCCCGTGCCCGTCTCCCCCGTGATGAGCACCGTCGCGCTGGTCCGCGCCACCTGGGCAATGCGCGAAAACAGCCGTCGCATCACCACCGTCTGACCGACCATGTCGCCAAAGCGGCCCGCCGGGTGCAGCGCGGCGCGAACGGGCTCGTCGTTGAGCGCATCGAGCCGCAGCTTGGTCCGTCCCAGCGCCACCACCGTTCCCGAGCGCAGCACCAGATCAAAGACCCGCATGCCACCGACAAAGGTGCCGTTGGTGCTGCCGACATCGCGCAGTCGCCAGCCTGCTTGGGTGCGCGCGATCTCGATGTGGTAGCCGCTGACGCTCTTGTCGTGCAGGACCAGGCCGTTGTTTTCGCGGGTGCCGATGCGGACCAGCATCTCGTCATCGCTGTCGTGGTGCTGACCTACGTCGGGGCCTTCGATGACAGAGACACGCACTTTCGGCAGATCAATCGTCGTGGACAGACCGTGAAGTTGTGCCTCGGTTCGCAGCTCCGATCGCGCATCCATGGGCCGGAACTTAACACAAGCGATCACTGCGCAATTGCCCGCGCTGTGCGTCGCGTAGGAAAATGGTCGCAAGGTGTTGTGGCAAGACGTGATGCAAGGGCTGCGGGGGGCAAGGGGGCCGCTTTTGTGCGGCTGGCTGGGTCTTATGCTGCCGGGGGTGGCGAGCGGTCAGCCGGTCGATCCGCGCAGCCGGGCGGTCGAGCTGCTGTCGGCGGTGGATCAGGCGCTGTCCGCGCGGGACAGTGCCAAGGCCGACAAGCTGCTGGAGCAGGCGAGCCTCAAGGTGCCGCCGCCCGAGCTGGCGCTGCGGCTTGTGCGGCTGGCGGAGCTGGAGGGTCGCGCGGTCGAAGCGGTCGATCAGAAGCGGCGCTACCTGGACCTTTTGGGCGATGGGGCGGACGGGCAGGGGCGGGCGCAGCTCGACGCGCAGCAAAAGGCCCTGCGGGAGCCGGTGGCCGAGGTCGAGATCCTGGGCCCAAGCGGCAGCGTGCTGTTCGTCGATGGTCGGCTGGTGGGTGTGCTGCCGCTGCCGTCGCCGATGCTGCTTTCGGCCAAGAGCCATCGCTTCCGCATCCAGACCGGCAAAGGACGCTTTGAATCGGACCCGCTGGAGCTGGCCCCGCAGCTACGGGCGCAGCTTCATCTGACCCCGGCGGCGGCGGGCACGGCGGTGGCGATCCTCAGCTTGTCGTCCGAGTGGCTGGTCCTGATCGAGCCGCTGGAGCTAGAGCCTGGGCAGCGGGCGCAGATCGAGCAGAGCATCGGGCAGCTTGCCAAGCGAGAGCGGGCCACGATCTTGCCGCCGCAGAGACTGTCTCGGGCGCTCGGGGCCAAGCCCCCAAGCTGTCTGCAAGAGGCGCAGTGTCAGGCGCAGGTGGCCAAAGAGCTGGGGACGCGGGCGGTGGTGCGGGTGCGGCTCGATCGGGCGGCGGGGACGCTGCATGCCGAGTGGTTCGATGTCGATGGCGGCGGGCTGGCGGCTCAGCGAGAGCGGGCGTGCGGCGCGTGTCAGGGCGGCTCGCTTGCGCAGGCGCTGTCGGCGCTGTCGGGAGAGCTATTGCGCGATGCCCAGAACCATCCGCGCGGGATCGTCGAGATTGACTCGCAGCCGCCGGGGGCCAAGGTGGTGCTGGACGGGCAGGTGCGTGGCGTGACGCCGTATCAGCGGGCGCTGCTTGCGGGGTCGCATGCGCTGACGGTGGCGCTGCCGGGCTATGCCGATCACCACGAGTCGCTGGTGGTGCAGGGCGAAAAGACGCTGACGGTGGCGGTGCAGCTTCAGCCGGGGGTGTCGCAGCAGGCGCTGAGCGATTCGTCGCGTGCGCTGGTCAGGCCGCCGCGTCCGCTGTGGCGTTTTTTGGTCGGGGGCGGGCTGATCGCGTCGGGGCTGATCGTGGGTGGGTTGGGGGTGTCGGCGCTGCTGCGCAACGGTCAGTGTGGGGATGCGTCGGATCCGCCGGAGGGCGCGCCGTGTAACTACCTGTACAGCACCGGCCAGGTGGGTGGCGGGCTAGTCGGTCTTTCGCTGGGGCTCACCGTGGGGGGCGCGCTGGTCATGGCCTGGCCGACGAAGGCTGCGGCACCGTATCCTGGGAAGTGAACACAAACACGCTGCCGAAAGTCGGTCCCGGCTGGGATGGACAAAGGGCGAGCGGGTGAGGGGGAACTGCCGATGCATCGCTGGTTTCAGATCTGTGGTGGGCTTGCCTTGGCGGCGGCTGCACTGGTTGGTTGTGAGTCGCTGTGGGTCGGCTACAAGACGCCCAACCCGGCAAGCTGCGAGGCACCGGGCTACGGCTGTGCGGCGGACGAAGTGTGCAATCCGCAGACGCGCCAGTGTGAATCCCGGCTGACCACGCTGCTCGACCTGTCGAGCCCCGACCCTGGCAGCGGCGATGGGGGGCTGCCGACAACCTGTAGCGGTCCCGTGACGTATCAGTGCGAGCGCGAGATGTTCTGCGTGCAGGCTCCGCTCGGGACGGGGCCGACCAAGCGGCTGTACGCGGTGAGCGAGAGCGACATCTGGGCCGTCAGCGGGAGCCGCATCCTTCACTACGACGGAAAAATCTGGAACACCGTCACAAGCTGCGGGGCGCAGAGCGCGTTTGTCGATGTCTATGCCGCGTCGAACACCGATGTGTGGGTGATCGAAGGGCGGCGGATTGTGCGGTTCCAGGGCGGCTTGATAAGCGAGGTTGCGACCGACCTGCTGGGCGCGGGGGAGCAGCTGCGGGCAGTGTTCGGCGTGAGTGGCCGCGTGTGGTTTGTCGGCACGGGCGGGACGATCTTGCAGTGGGACGGCAGCAAGCTCACCCGGCAGGTCTCGGGCACGACCGCGAACCTACAAGGCATCTTCGGTCCAGACGGTCAGAACCTGTGGGCCGTCGGCGACAGCGGCACGATCCTTCGCTACAACGGCACGAGCTGGGCGGCGGTCGCAAGCGGCACCACCGCAAACTTGAACGCGGTACACGGTCGCAGCGCGAGCGCCATCATCGTGGTGGGCAGCAGCGGCACGGTCCTTACGTGGAATGGGACGGCGTTTTCTTCGGCGCTGCTGGCGGGCGCGCCCGAGCTACTCGGGGTGTCGGTGAGCGGCGATGGCAGCGGCTGGATCGTGGCGCAGAGCGGGGCGCTGTTTCGCTCGGTTGCGGGGGCGTGGTCGCTGGCAAACGCGGGCGGCTTTTTGGCTCGTCCAAACTACGATGTCTGGAACTTTTCGCTCAGCTCGGCGGCGATGGTGGGGGGGAACTCGCGCTCGGTGCGGAGCCGCTGGAACGGCATGACGTGGGTCGATTCGTTCGATGAGCTGCTGCCCGCGCCGCAAGCGATGGGGGCGATTGCGACGCCAGTGTCGGGGGCGATTGCGATGGGGCAAGGGCTCGATGGCAACACCTACAGCATCACGAGTGACTTTGTGTCGCTGGGGTCGCGGGTGCAGATTGGCAACGCGGGCTGGGTGGGGCTGGCGATGTGGGTGGATCCAGCGCCCACGGGCAATCGGCTGGCTTGGGTCGTCGGAAAAAGTGGGCTGTCGTATTCGTACGATGGATCGACGTGGTCGCCCCAAGCGACGAGCGTGAGCGACGACTTGGTGGCGATCAGCGGGGTCAATGCAAGCGCGGTGTGGGCGGTCGGTAGCGATGCGAGCAAGCAAAACGGGCGGGTGATCGCGTGGAACGGGATCTCGTGGGTCATCGTGACGAGCATGTCGCTGACGAACGTGCCGATGAGCGCTGTCGCGGCGGTGAACGGCCAAGCGTACGTCGCCGGAAAAGGAATGGCGCTTCAGAGCTGCACAAGCTCCAGCTGTAGTCCGATCACCACCACCGGCACGAACCTGGGGACGCAGACGGCCTACTCGATCTGGACCACGCAGTCGGCGGGCAGCTCGGGACTCGACATCTGGGTGGCGGGCACCGGGGGCAACATCTATCGCTACAAGACGCAGGGCGACACCGTGACACCGTTTGGCCCCGTCGAGACGAAGACCACCAAGACCCTGCGCCACATCTTCGGCAAAAATCACTCCGACTTCTACGTCGTGGGGGATGGCGGGACGATCTTGAAGTGGAACGGGACGGCGTTTGCGGTGGTGCGGACGGATACGGTGGGGAGCGTGACGGCGGGTGTGGTGCTGCCAAACGGCACGCCCGTGATGGGCGGCGCCAGTGCAGGCTGGCTGACGCTGGTGCAGTAGGCGTGGTGGGTTACTCTGCCGTCGAGATCGTGGACGCAGGGGCACGACGGATCTTGTCGGCCAGCCGCTTGGCACTCTCGGCATCGGTGCAGAGCAGCGCTTCCTGATACCACTCGGACAGACACAGCTCGTCCGTCTCGGCCCTGACCCGCTGCCTGACATCCAGATCGATAAAGCCGAGACGCGCCGCGAGCACACGCTGTATCGCATCGGCCTCGTGCTTGAGCCGACCGCGCGCTTCGCCGCGAGCTTCTCCCTCGGAAAAAATCTGTTGGTAGAGTGTGCTCTGCATCAATTTCTCCCTGCTTAGCAGCGCCAAGAGCCACTGTATCGGAACTTGCTCGGCTTCGGCAACGAACCATAGCACCGCCAGATGGTCCGCCTTCGCGGAGTCAGGCAGCGACCGATCAAACGACTCCATCGCGCGAAGCGTAGCCGACAGGAGCGGCGCTGCAAGGGCCGTCCGCTCGCCGAGCGTCAGGCGGCGTGCGACTAGCCGAGGTGTAGGTAGCCTGCGGTGTGTAGGTCGTAGAGCAGGGCGAGGGCTTGGTCGTCGAGCGGAAGCGGCAGGGGCAGGGAGCGGGCGTGGAGCAGCTCGGTGAGCAGCGCGCGGGTCTTGGGTTCGACGTGATGGGCTTCGCCGTTGAGGAACACGCAGTCGCCACGGACAAGGCCTCGGCTTGCGAGGGACAGCGTCAGGCGTCCGTGCCCTTTGGTGCGGCGGGCAAAGGCCAGTCGGGACAGGGTGCGGGACGGCGCGACATCGCCCTTGGGCAGCTTGCGTCCGGTGAGGAGCCGCCCGAGGAAGTCGCCCACGCGGTCGCGGTCCCAGCGCACCTGTTCCAAGATGGTGGTGACCTGATCGATCATCGCGTCGGACAGCGTCAGGTGATCGGGTTGGGGCTGAAGATCGGGATCTTGGTAGAGCGCGTCGGGATCGATCTCGGGGGTCAGCTCTTCGTTGAGATAGCCAAGGAAGGTCTGGCAAAGCTCGCGGTGGGACGGGGCCAAAAAGCCGATGGAGTAGGTGAAGCAAGGCTCGTCGGAAACGCCAAAGTGTGCGACGCCGGGCGGCAGGTAGAGCATGTCGCCGGGCTCCAGGATCCATTCTTCTTCGGGGACGAACGACTGAAGCACCTTGATGGCGGCGCTGGAATCGAGCGTGCGATCGGCTTGGTGGCTGATCTGCCAGCGTCGCCGACCCGGACCTTGCAGCAGAAACACATCGTAGAGATCGTCGTGCGGTCCCACGGTGCCGCCGGGACTGGCGTAGCTGACCATCAGATCATCGACGCGGGCGCTCGGTAGGAACGAAAAGTGACGGAGCAGCTCCCAGCCGCCG
Source organism: Myxococcales bacterium (assembly GCA_016794365.1). Taxonomy (GTDB): domain Bacteria; phylum Myxococcota_A; class Polyangia; order Palsa-1104; family JAEUJZ01; genus JAEUKA01. Next base: position 60,095 of record JAEUKB010000050.1, on the reverse strand, counting down.
GGGACCAGGCTCTCGATGCCGTGGATGAGCACGGACCAGTGGCTCTTGGGCAAAGTGGTGTCGTCGATTCGATCAAACGGACCGTCGAAGCGCTGCCAGTGCTGCTGACTGCGACGCCCAGGCTGCGGGGCAATGACCAGGCGCGAGGTGACATCGGCGCGAGTGGCCAGGGACAAGAACGCATCGCGAGCGGCTCTGTCGTCTGGATGACCGACGGATGAGGGCGCAAACAGACCGGCAAAGCCGGCAATCGCCTGCCGAATCACGAGCGGACGCTTCTGCCAGTGATCGCGCAAGAACGTCTCGGTCGTCATGCCGCCCAGCACCGCTGCAACAGGCTGCGTCCGAAGGGGAAGAGGGCCGGTTTGAAGAAAGTCGCTCGCCACGTCCATCAGGCCCAGAGTTCTACAACACAGCGGACGGTTTGGGGCGAGCTGGGCGGGCGAAGCTCGGTACGGGCTGTGGGGGGCGGGCTTGTGGGTGCGTGCGTCAAGCGGCGGCTGGGGTATGCTGCGCGACCTTGATGCGAGTTCTGCTGCTTACGCCTCCGATGACCCAGATCAATACGCCGTATCCTGCGACGGCGTACCTGACCGGCTGTCTGCACCGGCACGCGCCCGATGTCTTGGTCACGCAGGCCGACTTTTCGCTGGAGCTGTTTCTGCGGCTGTTTTCGCGCCGTGTGCTTCAGCAAGTGCTCGATGAGCTGTCACAGCGGGCTCAGTCGCTGCGCGCGAGCCGGAAGCGGCTGGAGATGCCCGCGTCGATTGCACACTTTTTGGCGCACGGGGATGCCTACGTCTCGCTGGTGGAGCCGGTGCTGCGCTTTCTGCAAGGCCGTGATCCGAGCCTGGCGCTGCGCATCGCGGGTCGCGGGCTGCTGCCGGAAGGGCCTCGGTTTGCGAGCCTGCGATCGTCGGTGCGTCGTCAGGACAGCGGGGACTCGCTTGGCTGGGCGTTTGGCAAGCTGGGCACCACCGACCGCGCGCGGCACCTGTGCAGCCTGTTTATCGACGATCTGGCGGATGTGCTGCGGGACGGCATCGATCCGCGCTTTGAGCTGTCGCGCTATGGCGAGCGGCTGGCGTCGAGTGCGTCGTCGTTTGATGCGCTGGAAGAAGCGCTCGACGATGAGCCTACGCTGGTGGATGCCGAGCTGGATGCGCTGACGATCGAGCGACTGCGGGCCTGCCCACCGGATCTGGTCGGGATCACGGTGCCGTTTCCGGGCAACGTCTATGGCGCGCTGCGGATCGCCCGGATCGTCAAGTCGGCTTGTCCTTCGGCGCGAGTGGTGCTGGGCGGCGGCTACGTCAACACCGAGCTTCGTCAGCTCACCGATCCGCGCATCTTTGACTTCTGCGACTACATCACGATGGACGACGGCGAGCGACCGCTGCTCGCGCTGCTGGACCACCTACAGGACCCAAGCCGTCCGCTGTTTCGTACCTACGTGCGCGAGGGACGGAAGGTGCTAAAAAAGTCCTGCGAAGAGCTTTGCGATCTGCACCACCGAGAGACGGGCACTCCGACGTACGCGGGGCTCCTGCTCGGGCAGTATGTCTCGCTGTTTGAGATGCTCAACCCGATGCATCGGCTGTGGTCAGACGGGCGCTGGAACAAGCTGACCGTCGCCAAAGGCTGTTACTGGAAAAAGTGTACGTTCTGCGATCTGTCGCTGGATTACATCGCTCGCTACGAAACGGCGACGGCGGATGTGCTGGTTGATCGCATCGAAGCGCTGGTCGCAGAGACGGGCCAGACCGGGTTTCACTTCGTCGATGAAGCGGCGCCTCCGGCGATGCTGCGCGCGCTGGCCGAGCGACTGTGCGAGCGCAAGGTGGCGATTACCTGGTGGGGCAACATTCGCTTTGAAAAGAGCTTCACGCCGGAGCTGGTTGCGCTGCTGGCGCGCTCGGGCTGCATCGGGGTAAGCGGCGGGCTGGAGGTTGCATCGGACCGGCTGCTGGCGCTGATGCAAAAAGGCGTCACGGTGGCACAGGTGGCGCGCGTGACCCGGGCATTTGGCGACGCGGGCATCTTGGTTCACGCCTACCTGATGTACGGCTTTCCGACGCAGACCGAGCAAGAGACGATCGATTCGCTGGAGCGGGTGCGACAGCTCTTTGCCGAAGGCTGCATTCAGTCGGGGTTTTGGCATCGCTTCGCTGCGACGGCGCACAGCCCGATAGGACAGCAGCCGGATCTCTACGGCATTCGGCTGCTCCGAGAGCCGCGCGTGACCTTTGCGCGCAATGAAGTTCCCTTCGACGATCCGACGGGCTGCGATCACGAGCGCCTTGGAGTCGGTCTGCGCACGGCGATCTACAACTTCATGCATGGCATTGGGCTCGATGAGGATGTGCGCGTCTGGTTTTCTGATGCGGGCTCGTCACGCGCGGCGGCGCGCTTTGGGCGGCGTGGGCTGCGCAGTCAGCCTGCTTCGACGCTGCCCGCGACCGAGGTTCCGCCCGATCTGATCCGTCAGGCGCTGCACGTAAGTCCTTGACCGTCACGGGCTGACCGAGGCTGACCGGGCCGACAGACTGGGCCGACAGACTGGGCGTTCGTACTGCCTTCCGACGCGCGCGGTGGCGGGTCTGTGGTGGATTTGCGTCGGGCTGCGTGGTCGGGCTCGGCAAAGTTTGCCCGGATAAGCGCTTCTCTTTGCGCGCGTGAGTCGCTATAACGTGTTGATGAACGCAAAAGACGGAACTCCCGTCGAGAATCATCGTCACTATCGCTATTACGATTTGATGATGGCGGGCTTTGTTACGGTGCTTTTGTGCTCGAATCTGATCGGTCCCGCCAAGAGCTGCATGGTGTTTGGACTGAAGTTTGGCGCGGGAAATATCTTTTTTCCGATCAGCTATATCTTTGGCGACGTGCTGGCAGAAGTGTATGGCTATGCGCGAGCACGAAAGGTGATTTGGGCTGGCTTCTTTTCGATGATTTTCGCAACAGTGATGGCGCAGGTGATCATCATGTTGCCAGCCAATGGCGATGAGCCACTGAACAAAATCTATCAGCCTGCGGTTGAGCTTCTATTTGGCAATACCTGGCGCATCGTGATTGGCTCGATCATCGCGTTTTGGGTCGGAGACTTTGCCAATTCGTATATCTTGACCAAGATGAAGGTGCTGACCGAAGGCCGTCATCTCTGGATGCGCACGATTGGCTCTACGATTGTTGGACAAGCGCTGGATAGCTTGATTTTCTATCCGATCGCGTTCTATGGTGTCTGGCAAACCAGTGAGCTGGTCAAGATCCTGGGCTTTAACTGGCTGTTTAAGATTTCTATTGAAGTGATCATGACGCCGGTTACCTATGCGGTGGTGGCGTTCTTGAAGCGCGCGGAAAACGAAGACTATTACGATCGCGGGACTAACTTTTCTCCGTTTTCGCTGCGCGATTGACGCGGTAATGGAGAAACAGCTCATCGCCAACCTGCTCGGACGATATCAGCGTCAGACGCGGTAGCGCAGGCCACGCAAAGCCAGGGCCGCCCAAAAGACCCGGCGTCGTCTTGCCACCGACCAGCAGCGGACACAGCGTCACGTACAGCTCATCGAGCGCATCCGCTGCCACAAGCTGCGCCAGCAGCTCGCCGCCTGCTTCGACCAAAAGAGTTCGCACACCGCGCTTTGCCAAACAGTCGAGCATCCACGAGATCGGCGCTTGCGGCTGGGAACCTTGATAGATCTCTACTTCAATCCCGGCTGGAAATACCGGACGCTGTGCTTGTCGATCCAGCAAGATCAGCTTGCGGGTCAGCGGTTCATTGACAAACTCGGGAAGCATTGGAATATCAGCAGAGCGACTGACAACGACATTCCAGATGGGCTCTTGTTGATCAGATTGATCGGAAATCGATGGATAAGGCCAGTTGCGAAAGGTCTGTCCGCCTACCAGTACAGCATCGGCAAGACGCCTGATGTGCTGCATTTTTTGATGATCCACCGCGCTGCCGAATAGGGTGAACTTTCCTTCGACTGTGTTGATGCGGCCATCGAGCGAAATCGCTGTGTTGCTGATGACCTTCACGCACGGCTCCTTGTGATCTGCACACCGACGATTTCCATGCCCTGAACCGGGGGTCGCTTGCGTACGGTGATCTCGACCTGTTCGACAATCGGTATCTTGAGCGACTCAGTGGCCAGCACTTCGGCGACACGCTCAATCAGCAGGAACTCTTTGCCTTGTAAGCACTGAATGAGATCCAAGCCCAGTCGATAATCAACCGTTTCTTGCAAAGAGTCGGTCAGCGCCGCTTGCTGGATTGTTCGACAAAAGAGCCTGACTTCCACGCGCAGTGACTGCGGCACGCGTCGTTCTTCTGCGGTACAGCCAACGCGACAAGGAACCTCTAAGCCTTCCAAAAAGATCACATCCAGTGCGCTCATCGCTACCTCTCGTGGGTTGGTTTTACAAGCTGATCTGCAAACAACAAGTCGAACAGGGATGAACGACTTCGCTGCGTGACATCAAATCCCAATCGTGCTTCATACGATGCCAACGTCGCCAGAGCGGCATCAAGATGTTCAGAAGAAATGGCTTCTAGCTCAACACAGCGTACGGTCTTGTGATCGCTGTGTGCTTCGTAATAGACGATCTCGCAGTCTGAAAAAGAAAAGGCCCACAGATCTTTGCGTAGATTGCTCTGCCACGCGATGGACAAAGGCTGTAAAAATGCCGTGACTTGATCCACTTGGCTGCCTGTAGAGCGATCCAAGATGATCCGTACTTCTTGGCGAACCTCGATATCACCTTGTCGATAGCTCTTGTAGGTGAGATCTTGATTGTTTGTGTCATAGCGATGACGATAGATCACATTCGGAGTCAGTTTTGTTAGAAAATAACGCTCTGTGACTTGTGCGGTATATTCTGCAACGGGAGAAAGTGCGCGAACGGCATTCATCCATCCGCTGCGATCAAACGATGGATCGACTACGAACTTGTGCTCGATTTCTAGATAGTGACCAGCCTGGGTCATGTGCTGAGCTTCTTTCCTACGATGATCAGATCACGCATAACGCCGTCCATATTGGCCACTTCAGGCAAGTGGCCCCAGCGCGAAAAGCCGAGCTTATCAAACAGCACAAGGCTGGGTAGATTGTGGCCGAAGATAAACCCAAGCAGCGTATGAAGCGCATAAGACGGAGCCCGATCCACAAGCGTACCCAGCGCCCAGCGTCCCATGCCGCGACCTTGTGCCGATGGATCCAGATACAGCGAGACTTCGGCCACACCGTCGTAGGCAGGCCGACCATAGAAGCTCTGAAGGCTGAGCCAGCCTCGGTAATCGTCCCGTTCTAGGAGCAGCCAGAGTGGTCGCCGCGTCGGAGAGTGCGCCAGAAACCACGGAACGCGACTTTCCACCGTCACGGGCTGAAGATCCGCCGTCACCAGCCGCGACGGGATCGCTGCGTTATAGGTCGCCACAATCCGGTCGAGATCCGCTCGATCGGCAAGTCGCAGGTGCAGATCGCTGACAGCGACGGAAGCTGCCATGGTTAGCGCTCACCCGGAGACGACAGCCGCAGCACGATCTTGGCGGGCGTCCGACGCGGACCTTCGACGACGGAAGCCACCACGCGCTCCGGCGAGATGCCGTGCTGAACCAGATAATCGCGCACCACAATCGCCTGCTGCTCCAGCACCGTCACGTCGCTCTGCGACAGATCGGCCTGGTGCTCAATGCGCAGCAGCGTGATCTCGGGATGATGGATCAGCAGATCGACCACTTCGTCGAGCGTCCGCTCACTATCGCTGCTAAGGCCAGTGCTTCCCGTCGCAAAGGTCAGCGCCGACGACAGCGTGATCTCGCGACTGCCAAGCTGCACCCTGGGGCTTGCGCTGCGCCGATGAAGCAGGAGCTGAAGTCGCTGCTCGCCACCATCGCTGAGAACCACCGCCTGTTCGCGTGACAGATAGCCCGCCGCCTCGACGCGCAGCAGCCACACGCCCGCCGCCGCGCGCGCAAACAGACCGCCTTCTTCGGACAGCAGGCTGACGAGCTGACCGCCGCGCTGTAGCGTCGCCCGCGCCGACACCTTGCTGCCATCGTCGGTCTGCACCGACAGCCACAGCCGTCCCGACTGCGCCCGCGACTGCTTGGGCAAGCGAAGCTCGACGGCGGCACGCTCACCGACGGACACCACGACCGGCAGCCGAGTCGTCTGATGATCGCCGCGACTCGACTCGATGACGATGGCGCCGCAGCTTAGCTCTCCGCTTGAAAAGCCGCCCTTGCCGTCGGTCAAGATCGCGTTGTGACGCTGACCGACGAAGCGCACGACGGCATCGGCCAGAGGCTGTCCGCTCTGCTCATCGCGCACCGTTCCGGCGACAAAGCATGCGCTGTCTTTGCTGGGCTGCGGCGGCTGCTTGGCTTCTTCATCCGTCGTACTGCGACCTGTGCCACCGAGCAGGTCAATCTCAAAGTTGAGCGCACCGATGCCAACCACCGTCGGAATCTTGGCACCCATGGCGTAGCCGGTGCTCTGTAGTCCGATGCGCAGTCCGAAGTCGAGGCTGAGCGGAATTCCAAAGCCGAGCCGCGCTCCGAGGGAAAGCTCTTGCTGCACGCGACCTTCGAGCGGTGCCGTCGGTGCTTGCATTCCCAGCAGCGCCAGCAGCACTGGATCGGGACGCCCGACGACCACCGACAGACGATAGCCCACCTGAGGCATCACCCACAGCCAGCGTGTCAGCGCAAACGCAACCTGCGTTCCGACGGAAAAGCGCAGTCGCGGCAGACCAACCGAGTACGCCGCCGTGCTCTGAAGTCGCGCCTTTAGACAGTCCGCAACTGTGCCGCCCATGCAGTCTTGCGCGTCGAGCGCTCGCAGGCTGCGATCATGAACGTAACCAAGCTGCCCGAGCAGCACGAGCGGCACCTGCGGCAGCACCCGCGCGAGTGAGACTTCGCCAATCACGTCGAGCGAGCCATCCAGGTTCACGGGCGCAGGCGCAAAGTCTTGGCCGACTCCTGGGATACGCAGCGACGGAAGCACTGCCAAATGCGCCAGCTTCCCGATGGGTGTGTGCAGCTTCATCTGTAGCTTGAACTGCGACATGCTCCACAGCGGCGGGCTTTCCATTCGAGAAAGCTGTGTCCCAAGCTGTAACGCCAGCTCGACGTAGCTGCCCAGCGTGGCTGCCACCGACACTGCACCTGACAGTGAGCGAAAGCGATCCCCGACGAGCAGATAGCCATTTTCGATGAAGCCAGCCAGGTACGACGCGGTGCGCATTCGATAGGCGCAGCCAGGATTGGCGCTCGGCTGATCGAGTAAACCGCTCGATCCATCGAGGCTGAGCCCGCGATAGCAGCTTCGCTCGTCGGTCGGCTTGCCTTCCGCCCACGCCGCGCTACGGCCCACGCCAAGCAGCGTGACGAGGAGCACAAGGCCAGAGCACAGAAGGCGCATCGGGATGAAAGCCTTCATATCACGGAGTCAGCGCGCGATGTGCGTACGCGTCAGCCTGACGGTTAGCGTCCAAACAGGCCAGCCAGCAGCGCCAGCAGACAGACCGTCGCCAAGATTGCTGCCCACACCCACGGTGGCAGATCGCGTCCGCTCGATTCGTCCGGCTTGACCGGGGCTGCGGCGGGCTCCGCTGCGACGATGGCTGCTGGAGCTTCCGTCGGAGCTGCCGATTTGCTTTCCGGCTGAAACGCCGGTGCAGGCTCCGTCGGAGCATCGGGATTCACCGCAGGCTGACCGGCGGCAGGCGTGGGCTCATAGGCGAGCGGAACACCCGGCGCAGGCGCAAGAGGGGGCCGCGAAACGGGCCGAGCGGGCAGGCTGGCCAGCGGTCCCGACGTGCTGGCCGTAATCGCATTGTTTCCCGATGGAGATCGTCCAGCCACCGTCGGTCCAGATGGCTGCGGCGGAATCACAATCGGTCCACTGTGTCCCAAGGGCTTGGGCATCGATCCGCTGATCGAAACTGTGACACCGCCTGCGCGATCTTGCGAAACCGTCGCTGAGCGAGGCGGATCGATAACCAGTGGCGAGTGCTGCACGCGATCCAGGCTAGCGGCCAGCGTCGAAGGATTGACGACGGCTGGGATCGTGGGCTCTTGACCAAATCCTGGCTCGGATCCAGCGACGGAGACAACCGCGACAACGGGCTGCGCAGCCACGGGCAGCACCGGCGGCAGATCGCTGGGGTCCGGCAGCTCTGGCGGCGGCGGCATCATCGGAATGTCCGTCACCGAAGCGCGATGCTGCGTCGAGCGCGCCAGCGTCTCAACCTGCGGCTTGGGCTCTACGCGCTCGCGTTCCTTCATTAGATCGTGAATCGAGACCTGACGCAGCTCCGCAGTCAGGCCACTGCGCACCGGTCCCGTCACCACAGGTGGTGGCAGCGCGGGCTGAGACGGAGCCGGACGACTGGCTGGCGGCGCAATGATCTCGATCGGCACCGTCGGCTTGGTGTTGACCGTATCTTGCTTTGCACTCTTGGGCGCTCGCTTGGCCACATCTGGATCGACGCGCGTCACCGAGTCCGCATCCAGGTTTGGCGGGGCCAGCACCGTCGGAACCGTCGTCACCAGCGCACGCAGCATCTCTTCGGCACCGAGATAGGCCGGCTGTTCTCCCGCTCCGAGCGCGCGAATCGCAACCTTACCGACCGGCGTGGACATGATCTTCGGCATCGGCAGTGCGCGCAGAGCTTCGACGGAATCGGGCGGTCTGCGACCCACCATCAGCTCAAACAGCGTCGCACCGACCGCTCGGAGATCTTGCGCCACCGCCTGACGCAGATCCGGCCCCATCGGAAAGGTCAGCACACCGTGCAGCCGGGCTTCGACGACGCGCGTGATGCCCGCGGCGGGATCGCCTTCGCTCTGTAGATAGATATCGAGCGCCGTCAGGCTCGCATGCGCCACGCCAATTCGATGTGCCGTCGAGAGCGTCGAAAGAATCGGCCTGACCACCTGCGCAGCGATCGGCGGGTCGAGCAGTCCCCGATCCGGCTTTTGCCACTCGTCGAGCAGATCTTGCAGCAGTCGCAGCGTGCCCAGCTCGTGAATCAGGTAGCGTGTACCGTCGGGTTCGCTTCCTTCTTCGATTAGCTGGAGCAAGCCTCGGCTCTTGTCCAAGATGCGCAGCGCCGACAGCTCTCGGGTGATCCGATCGCTCGTCATGGGCTCGCTCGCGCTCTTCGCTGGGAAGTACGTAATCGCTGCGCGCACGCCGGTGGTGCGATGAAACGCGGCAAAGACGCCTCCGCCCAGACGAGGCGCCAGCACTCCTTCGACCTTCCAGTTGTGGGCAACTGTCTCGGGGCAGAGCGGCGCACCGTCGTTATCGCAGGTGCGGGCCGAAGCGGGATACATCGCGCCACACTCAAAGCAGCGCAGGGGAGTAGCTGTGGTCATGGCTCACTTTCGACGGCGGTTTGATCACTTTATCACGATGACCAGCCGAGCCATTGAGCGAATTTGTGCCAGACGGCAGCGAGCGTTTCCGACGACCTTCCAGGTTTCGGCGACGCAAGCGTGACCTTACGGAAACTTTTGCACTACACCTACATTGACAGGAAGGCTGGCCTTCTTAGGTTTTGCCCATATCCATTGCGTCGCGAGACAGGTGAGTAAGTCCTGTCTGCGAGAAGATGCAAGCCCAGGCAAGGCATCGTAAACTAACGGAATTGCCTTTTCGTAACGCGAGCGCAGTTTGAGGCTGTCGTAAAGTCGGACCACTCGTCGCAAGGCGCGGTCTGCACAAAGAGGAAACCATGTTTGATCCCAAGTCGAGCCACAGCGAACCGACGCCTGAGCTTCCGGTCCTGCCCCTGCGCAACCTGACGCTGCTGCCCGGTCTGACCTTGCCCGTCGAGGTCGGTCGGCGCAGCTCGCTGAAGATGCTGGAAAACGTCGTCAAGCAGCATCCTCCGACGCTGCTGGTTGCGGTCCAGCGCGATCCTCACACGGAAGATCCACAGCCCGGAGATCTTCACCCGATTGCTGTTCAAGCCGAAGTGCTGAAGGTGGTGCGCACTGGCTCTGACAAGATGACGGCGATCCTCAAAGGTGAGCGTCGTCGTCGCTTTGAAGTGGTCAACACCGAGCCGTTTCTGCTCGCACGATCGCTGCCCGCGCCGGATCTCGGTGGGGATTCCGTCGAAACCATTGCGCTGGCGCTGACGGTCAAAGAAGCCGGACAGCGTCTGGCCCAGCAGATTCAAGTGCCCGAGTCGGCGCGCGCGGTGCTTCAGCTCCTGGAGCAGACCCGCGATGCCAGCTTGGTGAGCGATCTGGCGTCGGCACTCGTCGAGCTTCCACTTGCGGAGCGACTGAGCCTGCTCAATCAGCTCGATGTGAAGGTGCGCCTGCATCAGGTTCTGGCCGTGCTTCAGCGTCAGGCCGAAGTGATGAGCGCCAAAGAGCGCATCGACAAGCAGGTGCAAAACGAGTTCGCGCGTCGTCAGCGAGAAGCCGTGCTGCGTCAGCAGATGAAGGCGATTCAAGACGAGCTGGGCGAAAGCGACAGCGACAAGGACTTGCAGCAGTTCGCCGAGCGCATCACCCAGTCGGAGATGCCAGCGGAAGCGGAAAAGATCGCGAAAAAGCAGCTCGATCGTCTGCGCAACATTCCCGAAGGCTCACCGGAAGCGTCGATCCAGCGCACCTATCTGGAGTGGCTGTGCGATCTTCCTTGGTCGAAGCGCACCGTCGATAAGCACGATCTACCAGCGGCGCGCTCGGTGCTGGAAGCGGATCACTGGGGACTTGAAAAGGTCAAAAAGCGGATCGTCGAGTATCTGGCGGTTCGTAAGCTGGCTCCGACGAAGAAAGGTCCGATCCTGTGCCTTGTCGGTCCGCCTGGTGTGGGCAAGACCTCGCTGGGTCGCTCGATTGCGTCGGCGCTGGGTCGCAACTTCCATCGCATCTCGCTCGGTGGTGTTCGGGACGAAGCCGAGATTCGCGGTCACCGTCGGACGTACATCGGTGCGCTGCCCGGTCGTATCATTCAGGCGATGAAGCGCGTCGGAAGCAAAAATCCGGTCGTGCTGCTCGACGAGATTGACAAGCTGGGACACGACTATCGTGGCGATCCGTCGAGCGCGCTGCTGGAAGTGCTCGATCCCGAGCAGAACAACGCCTTTTCGGATCACTACCTGGAAGTGCCGTTCGATCTGTCTGAGGTCATTTTTATCTGCACCGCGAACACGCTGGAGACGATCCCGCTCGCGCTGCGTGACCGCATGGAGATCATCGAGATCCCCGGTTACACCATCGCTGAAAAGCAAAAGATCGCCGAGCGACACCTTCTGCCCAAGCAGATTGGCGAGCACGGACTGAAGCCAGAGCAGATTCAGCTGACCGAGAAAGCAATCACCGAGATCATCGAGCGTCACACGCGCGAAGCCGGTGTGCGCAGCCTAGAGCGAGAGCTGGCATCGGTGATTCGTGGCGTAGCAATGAAGATCGCGGAGCAGTCCGCAAGCGCAGAGTCCGAAGCGAAGTCCGTGGTCGTCGATCAGGTGGATGTTGCGGAATACCTGGGCCCGATCAAGTTCTTCCACGACATCGCAGAGCACACCAACTGCCCAGGTGTCGCGACGGGACTTGCGGTGACTCCAGTCGGTGGCGACATCCTGTTTGTTGAAGCGACGGCGATGCCCGGCAAAGGCAAGCTGCAGCTGACCGGCAAGCTCGGCGACGTGATGAAGGAATCGGCCCAGACCGCGCTGTCGTGGGTGCGCGCTCACTCGACGGAACTTCAGATCGATCCGGGCTTTTTGGAAAACATGGATCTGCACCTGCACGTTCCGCAGGGTGCGATTGCCAAAGACGGACCGTCGGCGGGTACGGCGATTCTGTCGGCGATTGTCTCGCTTCTGACCGGGCGGAAGGTGCGATCCGATGTCGCGATGACCGGCGAAGTGACGCTGCGTGGAGCGGTTCTTCCCGTCGGTGGAATCAAGTCCAAGGTCCTGGCTGCGCACCGTGCTGGCATCCGCACCGTGTTTCTGCCCGAGCGCAACGGCAAAGACATCCTTGAAGTTCCGCAAGATGTCCGCAACGAGATGAGCTTCGTCGTCGTCTCGAATGTCCGTACCGTGCTCGACAGCGTGCTGGAACCAAGCGCCAGCAGCGCACCGCTCGCACCGCTCAGCCCGGCGGGCGTCGCCACTGGACCGACGACTTCTGCCATGGCATAGCGGAGGACATGTTCCACCGCGCTTGGCCCATCGCCCTCGTCGCACTTGCGGCGAGCGGCTGTCCAGCTCCCAGCCAGACCATCACCTCGTCTGCATCGCCTCCGGCGGCTGCGCGCGCCAACGTCCAGCCTGCATCGTGCCTGCCTGAACTTCACGTCGATCTCGTCGCGTATCTACACAGCAAGCCTTTTGCTGCGCGCGATGGCGGTCCGTTTGTCTCGGTGACAAGAGGCTCTCCGCGCTGGATGGCGGCCTATCACGCGGCGCTGTCATGGCAGCTGGGCGACTGTCAAAGCCTGGCGCTGTTTGCGGATCAGATGGGCTATCAAGCCGAAGAAGTCGTCGATACTGTGACGGGCAGCCGTCACGTTGTCTTGTCCGAGCGAGCCAGTCGCTATAACGGCCTGTTTGTGCTGCGTGCTCCGTCGGAGCTTGCCCAGGCTCGGCCTCTGACGTTGACGGTGCCGCATCGCGGGCTCGATCTGCAAGACGACCGCGCATTCATCCTGTATCGAGAGCTGGGCGCGCTCGGGCTTCTGCAAAACACCGCGCATCCGTGCAACCTCGCGACGTGCTCGGGCTGTAACGCGGCGCAGAGCAGCACATGTGGAGGCTGTCGTCGCGCTTCCGACGAAGCCAGCTCCGTCGATCACCTGATGTTTGCGCTCTTATCTGGAATGGATGCGATGCACAAAGCCGTGCGGGTTGAGCTGCACGGTGTTCCGTCCGATTCCACGCCGCCCGGCTGTCCAAGCTGGCTGCATCTGTCGTCGGGAATGCAGCGAAAGACGGACCGGACGCTCGATGAAGCGCTGCCCGCCAGTCGCTTGTGGCGTGCTCTGGAGCGCACGATTCAGCCTCGCTGCGTCTGTTACCGCCCGTATGAAACCGACTGCGCTGGACCGGATGCAGACTCGGTGTTTGCGCGGCTTGTCAATCATCCAGCCTCGGTCGATTCGTTTGATGCCTGCTCGATGCCCGTGAACGATGTGTCCGGTCGCTTTCTGCGCATCGACACCGCGAAGCTGCCGCTAGAGCCCTTGATCGCCGGTCTGTCCGAAGCCGTGCCGCTGCCGAGTCAGTCCACGATCTCGACTTCGCGACAGTAACGGAGCAGCAGCGCATCCGCCGGACCCGATGTGATGTGCTTGGGCCAGCGCCGCGCCGAAGGACGCAGTCCCGACGCATACGCCCCGAGCAGCCAGCCGATTTTGGCCAGCGCCGACAGCCTCGCGCGATGGTTCAGCGAGTCATATCCTTGGCCCGCCAGCACCCGACCGATGCGCTGATAAATCCGGCTCGCGGATCGAATTGCCCACTGTGCTCCGTCGGGAAGCATCGCGATGCCGGGCTCCGCAGCCTGGTAGTGTGCGTCGGCTTTTGCCAAAAGTTCTGCGACCACACCACGCAGCGCCTGACTTGCGGGCCGTCGCGAGTCCGCTTCCGCCATCACCTGATGCTGGGTCAGACCGTGCGCACGCAGCAGCTCATCGGGCAAATACACCCGACCGCGTCGCGCATCTTCACCGACATCCCGCGCGATGTTGGTCATCTGCATCGCCACGCCCAGATCCGACGCACGCAGCAGCACCTCCGCATGACGAGACGCAGGCAGCTTGTGCCCCATCACGCACGTCATCATCAGTCCCACCGTCGCCGCGACGTTGAAGCAGTAGCTGTACAGGTCTTCCCAGCTTCCGTACTGCACGCTATCGGCATCTTGCGCCATGCCATCGAGCAGCCGAGATGGCAGCGCCTTGGGCATCCGCGTGCGCTCGACCACCGCGTAAAACGAACGATCAATCGCATGCCCTGGACCGCTGCCGGGCTCACCTCGATAGACCGCATCGAGTCGCCTGCGCAGACCTTGGACCGCTTGCTGCTGTGCGAGCGGACCCGGCGCATCGACCGGCACTGTGCCGTCCCCCGGATTGTCGCCATCGACCGCATCATCGGCCTGCCGACAGAACGCGTAGAGCGCCCACGCCTCGTGACGAACCGCTTTGGGCAGAAGCAGCGACGACAGATAAAAGCTCTTGCTGTGATGTGCGATGTGCTGCTGACACAGGATCAGATCCTGGCTGGCCAGCTCACTGCGAGCGCTCGTCACAAGGGCCGAAGACCCAGCGTCTGTCATCACCAGCCTGCGTGCGTGCCCGCAATCGGCGCACCTTGCGGCGCTCCCGGCAGGCGCGGAATCAGTCGATCCACCACCTTCGATGTCGAAAGCACGCCCGGCATGCCCGCGCCTGGATGCGTTCCGCCACCGACGATGTACAGCCCTTCGACATCTTCGCTCTTGTTGTGCGGTCGGAAGTACGCCGACTGAAGCAGCGTCGGTTCCACCGAAAAGCCCGAGCCATACATCGACGACAGCTCGTCTCGGAACGTCACCGGCGTAATGAAGCGGCTCGTGACAATCTCTTGGCGAAGGTTGGGCAGCATCGTCTCTTCCAGATAGGAAAAGATCTTGTCGCGATAGCGCTCGCCTTCCGCTTCCCAGTCCACGGGCCGATCCGCGCCCAGGTGAGGAACCGGCGACAGCACGTAGAACGCATCTCCGCCCGGCGGAGCCAGCGACTCATCGGTCGCCGTGGGCCGGTGCAGATACAGCGAAAAGTCATCTGCCAGCGTCTTTTCCGTAAAGATGTCGTCGAGCAGCTCGCGATACCGAGGCCCAAGCGCAATCGTATGGTGCGCACAGTCTTCGTAGCGACGCTTCGTTCCAAAGTACGCGACAAACAGACCCATCGAAAAGCGCGTCCGCTCGACCTTTTCGTTGGTCCAGGTCCGTCGCGCCTCTTCCGGCAGCAGGTGACGATAGGTAAAACCGACCTCGGCATTGGAGATCACGATGTCCGCAGGCAGCTCTGCCCCACCGCGCAGGCGCACGCCTTTGGCTTTCGGGGACAGACCGCCGCTTTCGACCAGGATCTGCTCGACCGGGCTGCTCAGCCGAATTTCGCCGCCCAGCTCGACAAACAGCTTCACGAGCGCGTGGACGATGGCCCCGGTTCCGCCTTTTGCAAACCACACGCCCCACTTGCGTTCCAAGTACAGGATCAGCGCGTAAATCGACGTGGTCTGAAACGGATTCGCGCCAACCAGCAGCGGGTGAAACGACAACAGGATGCGCAGATCCGGGTGCTTGATGAAGCTCTTGACCAGCGAGTACACCGACAGATGCGAGCGCAGTCGAATCATCTGCGGCACGATCTTGAGCATGTCGGTCAGGTTGTGAAACGGCAGGTCACCGAGCTGCTCAAAGCCGACCTTGAAGATGCGCTCGGACTCGGCAATGAAGCGCAGGTAGCCATCGACATCCGCCGGGTTCCACTTGCGAATCTGCTCGACCATCTGCTCGGTGTTGCCGCTGTACTCGAAGTAGCGCCCGTCGTGAAAGCGCACCCGATAAAACGGACTCACCGGCAGCATCTCCAGGTAGTCTTCCATCTTGCGACCGCACAGCGTAAACAGCTCCTCGAACAGATAGGGAGCCGTCACCACCGTCGGACCCGCATCGAAGACATAGCCTTTGTCGCGATAGACATAGGCGCGTCCGCCCGGCTGATCCCGCTGCTCTACCACCGTGACTTGATAGCCACGCGCTTGCAGCCGAATGGCCGCCGACAGCCCGCCAAATCCCGAGCCAATCACCACGACTCGGTTGTTCCGCGACACCGCACTGCTCTTGGCCGTTTGCATGGCCAGTAAGGTGCCACAGCCGCGCGTGCTGCTTCAGCAAAATCAGGGCTTTCGGACGACTCCCAATCGGCGCTACGGACGAAACGGAAGCTCGGCAATCTGCGCGGTCACTTTCGACGGTGCCACCGACGTTCCGCCAAAGTACAGACCCGACGCCCACTTGAGATTCCCCGCTGGAGTCCCCGCACACGCACGCGGCAGCGTCGTCGTTGCGCTGATGGTCCGCCCGCGTACCGATCCAGACACCGCAAACTGATAGCGAGTGCCGTCGATCCAGACCCGATAACGCAGCGGCGCTTCGCTCATCAGATCTGCCGCATCCAGCGTTAGCAGCGGAGCCGCCGCCCACAAGTGCTTGCTGTGGTTGTTCGCATAGGCCGTGATTTCCAGCACCGGCGGCGTCAGATCGATCCGCCAGCGCCAGCCAAACATCGCTCCGTTTACCGACAGATCCAGCGTCCCGCAGTCCGAAAATCCCGGCAGCTTGTTCCAGTCGAGCTGATCTTCAGGCTGCGTTGGCTTGGTGATCACGTACATCGCCGAGCCGTTTAGCTTGAGCTGAAAGTCGCGTCCTGACACCGTGCTAAACAGCGCCACTGGATTGCCCGCGCTGCCGCCGCTGATCGTTGCACTGTGCGCGCCTGGATTCACCGTGTATTCGGCCCAGCGCTCTCGCAGTGCTGCGGTCTGTTCTGCTACGTCGCGCTGTCCCGATGCCGCCGCCGATTCCGTGCCCGATTCCGTGCCCGTTTCCACTTCGTTTGGCCCAAGCGGAGCGCAGCCGCCCGTCACCAACAAAAGTCCCCACAGCGCCGGAGCGCATCCCTTCCTTCGTCTCTCTTGCGTGTGCTGGTTCATGGCCAGGCACTGTAGCCATCCCGCGCCGCGTCACGAACCGAAAAACTTCGGACCCCGTGCGTTTGTGAAGTATGGTGCGCCATCTTCTGCCGCTCGATGTCATCGCCAGGTGATACCCATCGAGCTTCCAGTCCAAACAACTCAGCACCACAACACGGAGAAATCACGATGAAGAGCACGCTCAGCCAGATTCTGGGACTGTGTGCGGTGGCGATGTCTGCCGCCTGCGAACCGCCCGAGCCCACCGACAACCTTGACCCCATTACCAAGGCGCAGATCGAAGACGCGCTGGCGCAGTTTGAAGCAGACCCGCGCTCGTTTATGAATGCGCTGCCGCAGAAAGTGGGCGCTGTCAGCCCAGCTTTTTCGGCGGATGTAGTGGCCAGCAAGTCCTTCATCACGGCCAAGAACGTGCTGCGCAAGGACAGTCCCACTGATGCGCCGGGATCCAATGATCAGGCGAAGAACCTGGTCGATAGCCTGACGGTGACGACGCTCAGCGATATGCACAGCATTCGCTCGTCCTCGCTGCCAGAGTCGGCTTGGTCGGACGACTACTGGGGACTTTACGCGGGCGCGACGGCCAAGCGCTACAGCGACCCGGCGTTCCCGGCTGGCGAAGACTGGAAGGTGCTGACCGACTACGTCCGCAACAAGCAGCCTGTCAATGCCGACGACCTGTCGCCCGCCGAAAAGTACGATCTGCTGGTCGGCGACACCGGCAAGACCCTCACCAAGTTCAACCTCGACGAGGGCAAGCCCTACTACACCAGCTCGGGCAAGGTCGAGACCTGGATGGGCATCTGCCACGGCTGGGCACCGGCTTCGTTTATGCTTCAGCGTCCCACCAAGGTGCTCGAAGTCCTGGCTGCCGACGGCAAGACCAAGATCAAGTTCTATCCCTCGGACATCAAGGCGCTCGGCAGCTTGCTGTGGGCCAACACCAATCCCGCCACCAAGTTCATCGGCGGTCGCTGCGACGTCAAGGATCCTTCCAAAGACACCAGCGGACGCATCAAGGACCAGGCCTGCCGCGACACCAACGCCGGAACCTGGCACTTGGCGGTCGTCAACCAGATCGGCAAGGCGCGACGCTCGATGGTGGTGGACGCGACCTACGACTACGAGGTCTGGAACCAGCCGATGTACGGCTATTCCTATAGCTACTTCAACCCGCAGACCAACAAGGCCTACGCCACGCTGAGCTACGCCAAGGTCGCGGTCGCCGACTACACCAACGACAAGTTCAAGGCCTACCGCGCTCCGGGCACGACCCACATCGTCGGTGTCTCGATGGATGCGCGCTGGACGGTCGAAACGCGTCCAAACCACAACACGCCCGACAGCGCGAACAAGGATGCGATCTCTGGCGCGCGCTACCTGTACACCCTGGAGCTAGACGCTTCCGGCAAGATCATCGGCGGTGAGTGGCACCAGAACGCGCACCCGGACTTTTTGTGGGTGCCAAATCCCGGCGCGCGCGCGGTGTCAGCCAGCGAGCCCACGGGCACCCAGCCGGTGTGGGATGGCAAGACCGCTGTGCCCACGACCTGGCAGACAGCAGCGCGGACCTCTAGCGTCTATGGCCAGCCGCTCGCCACCGTGGTCGAGTCCCTGGTTCGTCTGTCCCGCCAGTAAGCCGTCCCGCATCGCGCGCACCGAAGCCAGCGCGCCGAGCCCTGAAGCCAGCGCGCCGAGCACCGAAGCTAGCGCGTTGGGGTCCGCGTGAGCGTGCTCGGTAGCTCTGTCGGCTGCTTGGTGCGACGGTTTCCCGAGTCACTCCACAAAAAGATCGCGACGCCGCCACACAGCCCGTGCAGCAGCATCGCCACGAGCCCGGCATCCAGCGGCGAATACGCCACGTACGCCATCCCCAAGAGCGTCAGCGGCAGCAGCAGCCAGGCGCGACGAAAAAAGAAGTAGCTGAGCGATGTGATAAGTCCCGCCAGCGCCGTCAGCTCGGTGGACACGATCTGCGCCACATTCATCCCGAGCAGCCAGCCCACGCTGCTGATCAGCGCTTCCTGCCCCGCCATACACAAGATGAGGATCACGATCCCGCGATGAAATGGATTGCGCAGCAGGGTTCCACGTAGCAGCAGCGTCGCCACGAGCAGCCCCACAAACAGCGTCACCGCCGATGTCATCGCCATGCCCACCGTGTTTTGGTTGCGCAGCGTCGGTCCCAAAAACAGCGTCACCAGCAAGATGCTCAGGCCGATCACGCAGGCACTGAACCAGCGCCGCGATGAAGACACCTGCACGGCGGGGTTTTCGGTGGCAAACGACAGCGCGGACAGAAGCTCTGCCATCGAAGCAAAGCGGTCTTCTTTGTTGCGTGACATCCCGCGCGCGATCGCCTCTTGAATGTCTTTGGGAACCGGCGTCCCGAGCGGCGGCGGCTTGACCTTGCCAAACAGCACCTTGCCGCGCAGGGCCTCGAAGCCGCTCGCGTCAAACGGAGTCACGCCATACAGCGCTTCATACAGCGCCACGCAGAAGCTGTACTGGTCGCTCAGCGGGCCGACCGACTCTCCGCCCAGCTGCTCGGGCGACATATAAAGGGGCGTCCCGAGCAGCGCGCCCGCTTGGGTGATCGGCGACACCAGCAGCGCCCCACTGCTAGACGCCGGATCCTGCGCAGCCTGCGGCATCGCGACCGGCTGCACATCATCGGATGCGCCACTTCGTCCATGGGCCAGCCCAAAGTCCGCCACCCGAGGCCGTCCGTCACTGCCCACCAGGACATTTTCTGGCTTGAAGTCGCGATGGACCAGCCCCGCTTCGTGCGCCGCGTGGAGCCCGTTTCCCGCCGCGATGTACATCCGCAAGCGCTCTTCCCAGGTCCGCTCCGGCTGCTTTTGCCACTCTGCGAGCGTGATGCCATCGACAAACTCCATCGCGATGTAGATGTCGGGCTGGCTCGTGCTGTGGGTCTTGTGCTCGCCGACTTCGTAGACGTGGACGACGTTCTGATGCGAGATCCGCGCCATCGCTTGGGCTTCCCGCAAGATCCGCAGCCGCTGCTCTGGTCCGCGTCCGTGCTGTTCTTGCAGCAGCTTCACCGCCACCTTGCGATCCAGCTCTTCGTCATAGGCCAACAGGACGACGCCCATCCCGCCTTCGCCCAGCTTGCGCAGCACCTGATAGCGTCCGATTCGGGTGGCGGCGCGGACTCCCAGCGCGACCGTTCCCAGCGAAGAATCCGAGTCAGCGGGCCGCTTGCCCGGAGCCTGTGCCCCAGCACTGCGATCGCTTCCGGCTGCATCAAGGCTCGACGCACGAGCTGGCTGTCGATCGGCGGGGGCTTTTTCCTTCACGGCGTCCTGCGCTTCGTCCAGATCCTGCGAAGTCATGCGAATCGGACTGATTTCATCGAACTTTTGATTCCGCCGCCAGCCTCTCGCGCTGCGACTGAAACTGGTCTGACCGCTTTTGCTCTATCCTGAAGCTCGGAGGACTCTCAGATGAAGCGCAGATCGTTTGTACAGGCCTGTGGCGCCGCCGCGCTCGGGTGGGGACTGGGCAGAAGCACGGACGCTCAGGCTGGCGACGTGATCAAGATCGGAACCTTGGCTCCGGCTGCGAGCCCCTGGGGTCAGGTCTTCAAGGTCTGGGAAAAGGCCGTGTCCGAAAAGAGCGGCGGGCGGCTGGAGCTTCAGTTCTTCTTTAACGGTCAGCAAGGCGACGAGAGCGCCATGGTCGCCAAGATCAAGTCCGGTCAGATCGACGGCGCAGCGCTGACCGCAGTCGGCCTTGGCAAGCTCTATAAGCCGATCCTCGCGCTTCAGCTTCCCGGCCTGTTTCGTAGCTGGGCCAAGCTCGATGCCGCGCGCGATGCCCAAAAGAGCGACTTCGAGCGCGGGCTGAAAGACGCTGGCGTGCAGCTCATCGGCTGGGGAGACGTGGGTGCCGTGCGTCGCCTGTCCAAGGGCTTTGCCGTCCGTACCCCCGATGCGATCCAAGGCAAAAAGCCGCTGCTGTGGCGAGACGATGCCATCCAGCCGGTATTTTTCCAGGTCGTCGGTGGTGTGACGCCCGTGCCGCTCAGCATTCCCGAAGTGCTTCCCAACCTGAACACCGGCGCGATCAACATCGTGGATGCGCCCGCGCTGGCCGCTGAGCAGCTTCAGTGGGCGAGCAAGCTCGATACGCTGGACGATGCGGTGATCTCGCTGTCGATTGGCGCGCTGGTGCTGTCGAGCAAGCGCCTGGATTCCCTTGCGCCGGATCTGCGCGCCATTGTGATCGACACCGGACGGGTGGCTGCCAGTGCGCTGACCAAGCGCATCCGCAACGAAGACGAGGCAGCGTTTGCGCGGCTCAAGGCAAAGATGACGGTGGTGACGCAGCGCCCAGACGAGCAGGCGAAGTTTGATGCGGTCTACAAACAGACCCGGCAGCGGCTTGCCCAGGGCACCTTTTCAGCGGAGCTGGTGGCCAAGCTGGAAGCGCTCGCCAAGTAGCACCGTGCCGCGCCGGTCAGCGGTCTACTTTACGTAGACGCCAAGCTGGTATTCGCCCTTGCCCGAGCTGACCTTCGCTTCGATCTTGTACATGCCGGGCACCATCGGACAGTGGCCCATCATCGAGCGGTTGCTGCTTGAGCGGTTGTCGCTTACGCGCTGAAGCTGCGGATTCCACAGGTACAGGTACAGCTCCTTCACCGTGGGAGCGCCCGCCCCGATAAACCAGTAGCAGCGACCCGGCTCTAGCGTTGTAAACCAGTCGCTGCGGTCGTTTCCGCCCCCGGCCACGCCCCGATAAAAGTCTCCCACCCGGATCGCGCCAGGCGCGGCGGCCATCGCTTGCTGATCGATGATCTGGCCCAGATCGAGCTGCGGCGGCGGAGGCGGCGGCGGCGGTGGCACAGCTTTCGGCGGCGCAGCGACCGCATACACACCGACTGCCATCGGCCCGTGACCTTCGCCCGTCTTCGCTTGCAGGTGATAGCTGCCCGATACCTCTGGGCAGTAGCGCAGCGTGACCTGCGGACGCTCTGGCTTTTCGGTCGCCACTCGCTTTTCCGCCTGATCCCACAGGTACAGGTAGAGCTGCTTTACGCCCTGACCGCCGATGCCCGAAAACGTGTAGCACTGGCCTTCTTGCAGCGGCAGGTTCCAGTCCGTGTGTCCGTCTTCTTCGGTCGTGGCCGAAAGAAAGTGCGGTCCCGTAAGCTGTCCGGCGGGCTCGGCCTTCAGGGCTTGGGCATCCACCTGGGGAATCAGCGTCTCGCTGGAGGGAACCGGCCCAGCGGGCGTCTGCTGGTGCGAACAGCCGAGCGCGAGCACACACAGGGGCAAGCACAGCGTCCCCTTCCCGATCGAACGAATCGACAACATCAACGGATCTCCTTCTCGTCTTGCTCTGAAAATGACAAGCGGCCCGTGATGCTTCATCGGACCGCTGCCTTGGGTGTCAGTCTGGTTGGTGGATGAACGAAGCCGCGTGCGCGTTCATTCACGCACTGCGTCATCGAAGGAAGCCTAGCGAGCTTTTGCGGCCTCGGCTACGGCGCTTCTTGCTGCACGTCCTTTTCAAACTCGCGCTCGTGACGGGTCTTTTCTTCGCTCTGCCACTCGGCGCTGGAAAAGGCGCTGAGCGAATAGGTCTGCGTG
Organism: Myxococcales bacterium; assembly: GCA_016794365.1. GTDB lineage: Bacteria > Myxococcota_A > Polyangia > Palsa-1104 > JAEUJZ01 > JAEUKA01. The sequence goes on along the minus strand of JAEUKB010000050.1, from coordinate 37,731 downwards.
GTGTGGTGATGTCCGCCGCGCGTCGGGATCTGCTCGCGATCGGGATAGCCGGACTCTTTGAGCAAGAACCCATCGAAGTCGCGCACCTTGAGCGGCCAGCGCGGGTTTTCATCGCGGAGCAGCTTGCCAAACAGCACCAGCTTGACGCGCTGCGCTCCGACCGGCAGCAGGTCGTTGAAGTCGATCAGCGCCACCGGCTTGCCCGCTGCGTCATCGACTCGCGCCGTCAGCACATAGCGTCCCGGTCGCTTCACCAGGATCGGATAGGTCAGCGTCAGCGATCCATCGACCACCGCTTCCTGTACCGGACCTTGCGACACCGCCGGTGGATCGGGCGTAAACAGGACATCAAACTGCGCCGAGCCTTGCTCGACCGGATCGCGGCCCGCTTGCAGCTTCACATCAATCAGCAGCGGACAGGTGCTCTGACACAGACCCAGCGAGGCCGGACGCACCTGCGCAATCAGCTCGCCACTGCGACCGGGCGCATCATCGGGCAAAAACGACAGCGGACGACTGGACTTGCTGGGATCTGGCGACTCGGTGGACACCTGCGCGCGCTGCACCGTACAGGGCAGCACCTGACCTTGGCTGTCTTCGCAGCGAATCCCCAGCTCTAGCAGCTCGTCGCCGACCAGCACCAGCTTGTCTTGCCGCAGCTTGAGCAGGATGTGATCGCTTGGCACCCCCGACAATGACAAAGGCAGCCCGCGCACCACGGGCGATAGCGGAAACAGCTTGTCTGAGTGCTCCCGCGCGGGACGCGAGTGCGGCGGATACTGCGCAAACTTGCGATAGGTCGCGAGCCGCTCTTCCGCCAGCCGCCGCCGCTCGGCCCGCAGCGCCGGACTGTCCGCCTGCGCCATCGGATCAATCGGTTGTCCCGACGGAATTGCTGTCGCCACCGTCACCCCGCCCGGCTGTGGCCCACCTGCGCCTGCCGGTCCGTTTGTCCCTTTGCCAGCGGCTGTCCCGTCTGTGCTGAATGCCGGATCAAGGGCCAAAGACGCACGCTCGCCGCGTCGAAACGACCACAGCGCCCACAGGACGAGCAGCGCCAGCGCGCCCCCCACAAGCAGACGACCCAGAGAGCGAGATGAGGTGGCGTTCATGTTACTTGGCGTTGTTGACGACGAAGGTACGCACCGGGCCGATGATGCCCGCCCAGTTGCCCGCCGCGTAGTGGTTGTAGACCTCTCCGTCATCGCGTAGCTGGACGGTATGACCCGTCCACTTGACCGCGCCACCTTCACACGCGGCGGTGCCCAGCGTCAGGTCGTTGGAAAAGAAGTCCGACGGGTTGCCAAACGACGCGCCCGCCGATCCCGCGACGCCGCCGGTCGTGTGATACGACACCGCTTCGTCGTCTTGACCCGGCAGCAGCGCCGAATACAGCGTGCCCGCCGCGCCCGCGAAGCGATAGACCGTCTTGCCCTGGGTCTTGTTGTGATCGTACAGGCCGCGCGCGGTCGTCGTCTTCAGATCGCTCGTCAGCGGCTCGCTCGATGCCCAGCTTCCCAGGTCGGCCAGCTCGCTGCCGCCGCTTGCGCCGGACGCCACCGCCACCCACTTGATGTTCCAGCCGGTCTGCGTCGGGTTGCCGGTCAGGTTGCCGCACACGCCCGCAGCGTTGGGCGTCGCGTTCTTCTTATAACGGGCGGTGCTGCCGTACAGCGACAGCGCATAGCCGATCTGGTAGTCGCCCGCCGAGTGCGCCGCGATGTAGCACCAGTTGTCGCCCGTGCAGTAGCAGTCGAGCGCGTCGCGAATCGCAGCGTTGGTGGTCGAGATGCGGCTCACGCCGTCCCAGTTGACCGCCTTTTTGTTGATGCCTGCTGCCGTCGTGGCCGGGCCCCAGTACTTGAAGTCGCTGTAGGTGCCCGCCACCGTACCGCCGCCGGAGTTTCTGCCGTGAATCCACAGCGTGTAGTTGGTGGCCGAAGCCGTGCTCGCCAGGCTGAAGAGCCCCAGCCCGAGCGCGATTGATCCAAGCAGTCGAACAGATCCAAACATCGTCGTTTTCTCCTGACAGTTGGTTATCCAGACGGAACAGCAGCCAGCCCGGCGTACTACGCCCACCCCCAAAGGAGCAAGCCGGTAAACACGCCCCCAAGTCCCCCTTGAGCGGACCAGGCGCGGCGCGCCCCCTCTCGCCCGCTGAAAAAAGGTCTTCGGTCGGCCCACGCCTCGTTTCTCCATTGGAAATGAGACTTGGGACCCACTGAGAGGGCGCGATGCGAGCGTCCGAACAGTTCAAACGGAGCGGTCGCTACTCAATCGTAGCAACAAGATCACGAATATTCGGCTGCTGCTTATCGAGCTGGGACTGATTCACGGTCGCAGTCTTGCCGACCAGATTCCATTTTCCTGCTGTCAGCTCAACGATCGGGATGCCAAGTGCCTGAGATACCACTGATGCGGTATTGGCATCGACGACTTCATACTGAAACATCCTTTTGAAGGACAGGCGATCTCTGGGAGGCGGTCCACCTGTTGGATGGACATAGAAATGGTTGGGGTTTCGTCTCCAAACGTCCCAGATTTCTGTGCCAATGGCTTCGACAACGGTCTTGAATGCATTTGCCGAAGAATAATTGGCTTGAGTCAGTCGATTTCCGACATAACAATAAATTTGAGGCAGTGAAAGACGGAAGTCTTTCGTCTTGACAGAGTATTCTGACCGCTGGTTCCCTTCGTCTCGCTTCACCCCGAAAAGAAGGTTCAGGACACTGCGGACTGCCCGTCGTGACGCACCATCCGCCGAAAACGGAACGATCAGTCGATCAGAGGCGGTCATGGCCAGCTCTGTGTAAATACCGAAGCTGGGATTGCAGTCAATGAAGACAGTCAGATCGGAGACCTTCCATGACTGCTTGACATCTTGAATCAAATCGCTAAGCCATAGATGAACTTTGGACCATGCATCATCTGGACCTGGCATCGTTGCGCCGGTCACACGCGATGCCAATATCTCAAGCTCTTCATCTCCCGGAATCAGGAATAGATTGCCAGGAATGTATTTATTGATCTGTTTCACATGTAATAAATATTCTGCACCATTACGAAGGCTGTGATAAGGGCTGGAAATTCTACTCCGAATGTATCCAGCAATTGTTCTTCTTGGATTTGAAATGCTGAGCTTATTAAGCTCTGTCTCACCACGATGGATGCCACCTAGAAGCATGCTGGATGCATTGGCCTGTGGGCATACATCAAGGACCAAAATGTTCTGTTCAGGATGAGTTCGTGCATATTCACATGCGATTTGAAATGACAAATAGCTCTTACCAACGCCTCCCTTGTTGTTCCACAGTGCATACGTTGCCATGATCCGTCTCCTCGCTGAACCAACGCTGGCACGATAGCGAACCGTATCCTGGACGGGTACTTTTTTTTCCGTTCAGCCGACGCCATCGCAGTGGTTCGCTGCCCGTGTCTGGCGGGGCGACACGGACGGCTCCAAGACCTGCCAATGGGTCGGTAGCGGCGCTACGCGAGCGTTTGGAAAGGGGAAACGGGTGCGTAGTGGCGTGATGCGAGCGTTTGGAAAGGGGAAAGGGTGCGGAGTGGCGCTACGGGACCGTTTGAAAAGTGAAAAAGGGTGCGGAGTGGCGCTACGGGACCGATTGAAAAGTGAAAAAGGGTGCGTAGAGGCGCTACGGGAGCGTTTGAAAAGTGAAAAAGGGTGCGGAGCGGCGCGATCAGCGGTTTGGAACGGGGGAACGGTGCGGAGTGGCGCTACGGGACCGTTTGAAAAGGGAAAACGGGTGCGTAGCGGCGCGGTCGCGGGCGGGGACTAGCTGGAGTAGGGGAGGGTGGAGGTGCCGTCCCAGGTGGACGAGGGGATGTGGCTGCCGCGCTCGATGCGCTCGGCGTCGGTGCAGCGGTTGAGGAGCTGGCCTTCGTTCTGCGGCGTGCCCATAAAGCACAGGCCTTCGGCGAGGTCGGGCTTGGTGCCGCCATCGCCGCTCACCATCGGGTTGCCGTCATCTGTGAAGTAGTTGTCGGCTCCGGCGCAGCGCACCTGGCTACAGACAAGCCCGAGTGCGAGCAAAAAGAGCCCTCGGCCAAGCCGAGCGGACAGCCGCGTGTTGGTCTTCATCGACATCACTGGGCCTCACAGTACTTGCGTCGGCAGACTCCGCCAGATGCACAGGTTCCGGTCGGACACTGCTGACAGGTTAGGTTGCCTTGGCTGACGTTGTGCTCGAAGAAGCAGTGGCACGGCTCGCCGTGGGCAAAGACGGTCATGGTGGTGGAATCGGTGGCGCGAGTGACCTTCATGGCGCACTGCGGAACGAAGCCGTTTTGCACCTGTAGCAGCAGCGCGTCCTGACCGCCGACCGTGTTTTTGCCCTGGAAGATGTCGGCGAGGCGCGCGCCTTTTTTGGACAGCGGCTGGCTGGGGTTGGCCGGATCTTGGCGCAGCACGGTGTGCAGATAGCCCCACAGGGGGTAGTGGCCGTCGCGGACGTTCTGCTTTTCAAACGAGGTGGAGCGGCGATCGGGGAAGAACGCGCCCTTTTGACCGATGGCTTGGAAGCCGAGCGGACGAAGCTCACTGCGGCGGCGATCGGCGATGGCGGTCGGGAGGATGCCGATGCCGTGCTCGCTGTCGGTGTAGAGGGTGTTCATCATGTCCTCTACGGTGACGACGACGGTGCCTTTGAAGCGGGCGGGGGTCAGCTTGATCCGCTGACCGAGAAGGAGCGTGCCCGCATCTTGGGTGCCGAGGTGGACGATGGCGGCATCGGACAGCCACGGCTTGATGTTGGCGGCGCGGCCTGCTCCGTAGACGAAGTGGGCTTCTTCGGCGAGGATGGCGGGCTCGGTGGCCGACTTCATCATCGTCAAGGTGTAGGGGGACACCGGGCCGGTGGTGTCGAGGATTCCGCTCGGGCTGCTGGCGGCATAGGCCGGGCAGCTCTGCGCAAAGACATCGGACAGGACCAGATCGGCCTTGGTGCCGGAGGCGTCGAGATCGCACTCCTTGGGCTCGGTGTCGCGCGGGTCCAAGGTGTAAAACAGCGCCTTGCCGCGCATACAGGCCTCGGTGGCACAGCTGGCGGGCAGGTTGTCTTTGACCAAGATCTCCAGGCCTTTGCAGCTGGGGCGGATCTGGTAAACGACGGTGGTCCGCTGGCTGTCCGAGCGCTGAAGCAGGCTCGCGACCTTCTGGACAAGCGGCTCTGCCGATGGAGTCGCGGTCAAGTAGGTAGGCTCAGGTAATGAGCTACAGAGGAGCGCCTCAGCCCGACTCGGCAAGGCAGAAGCGGCGAGAAGCAGAAGCAGAGAGACTTGCTTGGCCGACATGTCGGAAAGCCTAACATATGTCTGGGCAAAACAAGCCCATTTCACGGACTGAGCAGTGGTGCGGAGGCGGGCAAGGTGCGACAGGTCCGAAGCGGCGCGCAACTCGGTCCGTTCGAGGGTCGATAACTTGGGGCAAGACAGCTGTTCACTTCTTGAGCGGACACATTCCGAAGATGACCTGGGCAAGGCGGTGTGGCTCAGCTTCGGGAATCGTCGCGGACATGATACGCTGCAAACGAGGAATTAGACGATGGCGGCGCAAACCAGGACCCGGCCCTATATCTCCAGCCGTTTTGTGCTTGAACTGGATGACTCTGGTTCCAGCCAGTACATGGGAACGCTTCAGACGATCGAAGGTGGCACGTTCAAAGCCGATCTTCTGGAAGAGAAGGTCGGTGGCCACGGGGCGGTCATCAAGTACCCAGGTCGTCCGAAGTTCGACGACGTGACGATCCAGGTCGGTATGGCGATGGCACCGCGCTTTTGGCGCTGGCTGAAAAAGAGCTTCAGCTACGAAGCCGAGCGCGTCGATGGATCGCTGGTGGCGCTCGACTACGACAACAAAGAGCGCTGGCGGCGACGGTTTAGCAACGCGCTCATCAAGGAAGTGACGTTCCCGACGCTCGATGGTGCGGCGAAAGAGCCCGCGTACCTGACGGTGAAGTTTGCAGTCGAGAGCCTGAAAGAAGAGGCAGCAGGCGGCAATCAGTATCCGAGCGAGCAGCAGTTCAAAGACGAGTGGGAACGTCAGCGGATGTGGCTGCCGTCGATGTTTACGTTCAGCGTCGATGGAATCAGCAAAGATCCCGCCGAGACGTGCAAGATCGACGGCTTCACGATCAAGCAAGAGATCATCGAAAATCCGATCGGTCGCTTTTTGGAAAACCAGAAAGAGCCGGGTCGTGTGGACTTCCCGAACCTGTCGGTGACGATCCTCCAGCGCGACGCGGGTCCGTGGATGAAGTGGTGGGATGCACTGGTGCGCGAGGGCAAGCACCTAAAGAGCCAGCAGCACGACGGTCACATCTGGTATCTGCCGCGTGACGCCGTTGGATCGGGACAGCTTAAGAACAAGCCGCTGCTCACGCTGGATCTGTTCGGGGTGACGATCCTTGGGCTCGGGCCGGTCAAGCATGACTCGAAGCAGGTTCAGCTTCAGAAGGTGAAGCTGGATCTGGCGCTGGAGCGGATCGATCTGCAAGGCGGCGAAGGCACCGTGTAGCCGTAGAACCGCCGCTTCGCATTTCTCGACACAAACCAAGCGCACAGGAAGTCGGCTAGTATGGCCGAAAGAGCTTGGCTCGACTTGTGATGGCGCGCCGCAAACCCACCAAAATTGGTCCCTACCGCTTGATCCGAGAGATCGGGCGCGGCGGCATGGGCACCGTCTACGAAGCCGAGCACGAGCGAGTCAAGAGCCACGTCGCGGTCAAAGTCCTGCATCCCGAGTACGCCAAAGATCCGCAGATCGTCGCGCGCTTTCGCCAAGAGCCGATGGCGGCGAACCTGACCCGGCATCCAGGGATCACGCACGTCATGGAAAGCGACGTGCTGCCAGATGGAACGCCGTATCTGGTGATGGAGTTTTTGGACGGTCAGTCGCTGCGACACAGGCTGCGCAAGGCGCGGGGCGGGCTGCCTCAGCTGGCGGTGATTCGCTTTGCGCGACAGATTGCCGACGCACTGGCTGCCGCGCACGCAAAGAAGATCATCCACCGCGACATCAAGCCGGAAAACATCATGCTGGTGCGCGACGATGCGGTGCCGGGCGGAGAGCGGGCCAAGGTGCTCGACTTTGGCATCGCGGTGGTGGCGGAAGATGCGTCGCTGTCGATCTCGCAGTCGAACACGCAGATCAAGACGAGCCCGTTTGCTTCGCTGCTCGGGACGGCGACGTACATGGCACCAGAGCAGTGCCTAGAGAGTGGCCGCGCGGTGGTCGATGACAAGACCGATGTCTACGGGCTGGGCATTCTTTTGTACGAGTCGCTGTGTGGGCAGGCTCCGTTTGTGGCACCCGAGATGGTGAGCGTGATGCACAAGCACATCAGCGAACCGCCCACGCCGCTGTCGCTGCTGCGGGCGGATGTACATCCCGACGTAGAAGCGCTGGTGCTGCGGATGCTCGGCAAGTCCGGCAGTGAGCGTCCGACGATGCGCGAGGTGTCGATGCAGCTTCAGTCGCTGGAGCTGACCGAATCAGAGCTGTCGTCGGGTCTGTCAATGCCGCCACCGCAGGCGCTGTATCGTCGCAGTCGCTTGTGGCCGGTGTTGCTTGTGCCGGTGGCGCTGGGGCTGGCAGCCGGGCTGTATTTGTACGGACCTGGGCATAGCAACACCGTGACGTGGCGCATCGATAGCAGTCCGCCGGGCGCAGAGATCGTAAATGCCAAGGGTCAGGTGCTGGGGACGACGCCGTTTCGGTCCGGTCCCAAGCGCGACGTGGGCAAGGTGCCGGTGACGGTGCGGCTTACGGGCTATCTTCCCGAGTCAGTGACGCTCGACTATGAGCGAGACACGCAGCAGCTTGTGCGGCTTCGACCTCGGTCGGGCAGTGCTCCATAAGAAGGACAAGCGATGAACCCGAGGTGGACGCAGCTTCTGGCCGCGACGGCGCTGTGGCTTGGTCTTTGCGGTGTGGCGCGTGGGCAAGTGCCGCTGTATCGATCGCCGCTTCAGTCGGTGGCAAGTCCGGGCAGTGGGGTGGCCGATGAAGCCGAGCCGTGGGCGGTGACGCTGAACCCGGCGTCGCTGCGGGGGCTGTCAGGCTTTTCGCTGGGGCTGCGTCACAGTGAGCTGTTGGATCAGATCCGCTGGGCGGGTCGGGGCACGGGACTGTACGCGGCGATGCCGCTGCCGCTTGTGCGGGCGGTGAAGGTGGGCGCGGCGGTGGAAGTGCTGCGCTCGCATGATGTGGATACGCTGGGCAAGCTGACGCTGGCGCTTGCGTATGCGCCGGTGTGGTGGGCGTCGATCGGTCTGTCGTATGGCTACTCGCTGGGATCGCGGTCGGACAGCAGCTTCTATGGCGGCCTCAGCACGGTGGGGCTGGGCCTGCACCTGCGTCCGAGTCGGCGACTGGCGCTGGGACTGATGCTGCACGATCTCAACGAGCCGAAGCCGGATCGCCCAGATCTCTCCGCGCGTCTGCCGGAAATTCCGCGTAGCTATGAGCTGGAAGCGCTTCTGCAGCCGCTCGGGGACTCGCGCTGGGATGTCGGCGTGGGCGTGCGGCTGGCTTCGCGGGTGATCGATACGACGGGGACGCGCGGGTCGGAAGTCAGTCCGCGCCTGCGGCTGTGGATTCGTCCGGTGAAGGGGCTGGGGCTGGGGCTTGAAGGCAGCTCGGTGCTGAGTCCGGGCAGCGGTGAGCCGGTGGCGTGGCGGGCCAGCGTGGGTCTGTCGATCGACTTTGCGCGCGTCGGAGCCAGCGTGTTTCAGCACCTGGGACTTGGGCTCGTGCGTCCGGTCGGCTATCACGGGGGCAGCGTCGCGGTGCGGATTTCGCAAGAGCGCTATCCCTCACTGTGGGCCGGGCCAAAGTCGGTGCTGCGGGTTCACCTGGGCGAAGTCAGCGGGCGGGATCAGCTTCGGCTGCTGCTGTCGCTGCGTGAGCTGATCAGTGCGCGTCACATCGAAGGCGTGCTGGTGGTGGTGAGCAACGTCGCGGGAAGCTGGGGTCAAGCGTTTGAGCTGCGGCAAGCGATCGAGCTGCTGCGTCAGTCGGGCAAGCGTGTCATCGCCTACGCGGCGGATCTGGGCACGCGCGAATACTACATTGCGTCGGCGGCAGACGAGATCTTGCTCGATCCGGCTGGGCTTGTGCGGCTGTCGGGGATTGTGCAGACGACGACGCATGTGCGAGAGGCGCTCGATCGGCTGGGCGTGAAGGTGGATCTGCTGCGGGTGGGCAGCTACAAAGCGTCGCCAGAGAGCTTTACGCGCGATGGACCGACCGAGCTTGCGCGCGCGCAGCGGCAGGGCTTGGTGGACGATCTGTCGCAGCGCGTGGTGACGGCGATTGCGCAGTCGCGACGGCTGTCGGTGGCGGAAGTGGAAGCGCTGATTGCGCGTGGACAGCACACGCCGCTGCTGGCCAAGTCGGTCGGGCTGGTCGATGCGCTGACCGATCAAGAAGCGGTGGAAGCTCGGCTGCGGACGCTGTTTGGTCCTGGCGTGCGGATTTCGTCGCTGCCGGGGCCGGAGCGCTCGCGCAGTGCGCGTCCATCGGGTGTGGCCGTGGTGGAAGTGACGGGCGATCTGACGGAAGGACGATCGCTGACGGTGCCGTACCTGGACTTTCAGACGATCGGAGCGCAGACGCTGGCAACGGCACTCGACGAAGTAGCGAGCGACGCGCGGATCGGGGCGGTGGTGCTGCGGATCGACAGTCCGGGCGGATCGGCGCTGGCGGCGGACATGCTGGCGCGCCAGGTGAAGCAGCTTCGGCAGCGCAAGCCGGTGGTGTGCTCGTTTGGTGATATGGCGGCGTCGGGCGGTTACTACCTGGCGGCACCGTGTCAGGAAATCTTTGCGGATCCGCTGACGGTGACGGGATCGATTGGCATTTATGGCGGCAAGGTGGATGTCAGCGCGCTACTCGGGAAGCTATCCGTCGAGCGAGCCCGCTACGTTCATGGCGAACACGCGGACATGGCGACGCCGTTTCGACCGTATAGCGATGCAGAGCGAGCGCTCGTGCAAGAGCAGCTACAAGCGGGCTACGAACGGTTCCTGGAAGTCGTCGCAAGTGGCCGACAGCTGAGCCGCAAAGAGCTGGAGCCTTTGGCGGAAGGTCGCGTCTTTACGGGAGGACAAGCGGCGGCGCGACGGCTGGTGGACAAGCTGGGTGGGCTTTCGGATGCGGTGGCTCGGGCGCGCGAGCTGGCGGACTTGTCGTCGGAAAAAGAGCAAGCGGTGTTCTTCTATCCGCAGCGTCCGCGTAGCCTGGTCGGCGAGCTGTTGGATGTCGCGTCGGGACTGGTGACGGAAAGCGCGCTGCCGGGGCCGCTGCCTGCGCCGCTACAAGAGCTGCTACGGCTGGTTCCTTCGTCGCTGTGGGCGGTGCTTTTGGATGGTCGCTCGGTGCTGGCGCGGTTAGAAGACGAGCCCATCAGTCGCTAGCGCGGGCGACGTGGGCGATGGCCGTTAGCCGCGCAGCTTGCGCAGGACCGCTTCGATGATCGCTGAATCGGACGGCGACGGGCAGGGCGGCTGTGGTGGACGCGGAATGCCGAGCGTCTGCGCGAGCTGTTCGAGCTTCTGCGTTTCGTGCGCGGGCAGCGGCTGCACGTCGCCCATCGCGCGCGCGGCACAGATGATCTTGGCGGAGTGCTCGACGGCTTCCATGCGCTGCCAGGCTTCTTCCACGGTCTTGCCCATCGTCAGTGCGCCATGTCGATGCATCACGATCGCGTTGGCGCTGCGCACATAAGGACGCAGCGAATCGGGCACTTCCTGGGTCGTCGGTGTCGAATACGGTGCCGTCGGAACTTGCCCAAGCAGCAGACAGGTCTCGCTGAGCACACAGTCGGTCAGCGAGACTCCCGCGAGCGCGAGCGCGACGGTGTGCGGCGGATGCGCATGAACCACTGCAAAGACATCGGGACGCTCTGCATAGATGAGCGCGTGCATCGCAAACTCCGACGATGGCTTGTGCGCGCCGCGCAGCTTGCGACCTTGTAAGTCGGTGATGATCAGCTCGTCGGGACGGATGAAGCCTTTGTGAAAGCCCGACGGAGTGACGAGGACGCGCTCGGCATCGAGTCGCAGCGAGACATTGCCATCGCCCGCCGCGATCAGATCTTTTTGGTAGAGCCGCTGACAGACCAGGGCGAGCCGCTCGCGCAGCTCGGACTCACGGGGAACATGGGCACCGACGGGCATGACAGGCTACGCGAGCAGGTGACGCTCGATCTCAGAGACCATGCCGCGAAGCTGCGGATCGGAGTCGAGCAGCGCTTCGACCTTGCGACAGGCCGACAGCACGGTGGTGTGATCTTTGCCGCCAAACTTGAGCCCCAGCTCGGGAAAGCTCGACTTGCACAGCTTGCGCGCCAGATACATCGCCACTTGGCGCGGCTTGGTCACCGAGCTTTGCCGACTGCTGCTCTTTAAATCGGTCACTTTGACGCCGAAATAGGACGCCACCTCGCGCTGAACGGCTTCGACGGTAAGCTGCGCCGCCGTCTGGGTCAGGAAGTTGCGCAGCGTGTCTTGCGCGAAGTCGATGGTGATGGGCCGCTGCTGTAGCGAAGCAAACGCCGCGACGCGAATCAGCAGTCCTTCCAGCTCGCGCACGTTCGACTTGATGTTCGTCGCCAGAAACAAAGCCACCTCGGGCGGCAGCGCGATCTGATCAAGCTCGGCTTTTTTCTGAAGGATGGCGACGCGCGTCTCTAGCTCGGGCGCTTGGATGTCAGCGATGAGTCCCCACTGAAACCGCGAGCGAATGCGCTCTTCGAGATCGGGAATCTCATGCGGATACTTGTCGGCGGTGACAACGATCTGACGGTGCGACTCAAACAGCGCGTTGAAGGTGTGGAAAAACTCGTCCTGGGTTCGCTCTTTGCCGCCGAGATACTGGATGTCATCCATCAGCAGCACGTCGGTGTTGTCGCGGTACTTCACCCGAAACTCGTCGATTTTTCCCGAGCGCACCATGTTGATGTACTCGTTCATAAACGTCTCGGTCTTGAGGTACAGGATGCGCCAGGTCGGGTGATCGGCCTGAATCTGGTGTCCGATCGCGTGCAACAGGTGCGTCTTGCCGAGTCCCACGCCGCCATAAATGAACAGCGGATTGTACTTTCCACCGGGATTGTCAGCGACGGCACGACTTGCGGCTGCGGCGAGCTGATTCGACGGACCAATCACGAACGAATCGAAGATGTAGCGCGCGAGCAGCTCTTGACCGAGATCTTGGTGTTCGGGCGTGGACTTGCTTCCGCGCTGGGCAGCTGATGCTTGGCGGCGACTGTCGCTGGGACGCGCGGGCTCGCTGGCGACTTTGGCAGGACTTGGCGTCGGCTTGGTGATTGCCGGTTCCTTGGCTGGTTCTTCGTCGGTGTGGCTGTCGTCAATGGTCCAGCGAATGGTGTACGGACGGCTGCTGCCTTCGCCGATGACCTCGAGGACGACTTGCTGATAATGCGTCTCGAACCACTCTTTGATGAACTGGTTCGGTGCTAGCAGCGAAATGGTCTGTCCGTCGATTTCTTGGCAGCGGATCGGACGGAACCACAGATCGAAGTTCTGCGCCGATAGCTTGCGAGCGATGACCCGTAAGGCATCGTCCCACAGCTCGGACGAACCGGTCGTACGACTGGTTCCCGCGCTTGTGCTATCGAGGGGCAGATCACTCAACATGCAACCACCATCCACAGACTTATCCACAGGTGTGGATAAAGTTTGCCCATTACCGAAAGACTGGAGAACGAGTACTGCACCCGAAGACCTCGGGCACGACGCAGAGCGTGATGGCCAAAGAAAACAGCGATCGGCTCGCTAAGGAGGTGCCTTGCATATCAAAGGCGGGCTTTGGGCGGCAAGATCAAAAATCGTGGGCGACGGGAACTCGCGGAAAACGGGCTCCGATCAGGATCTGGGCCAAAGGTCTTGCGCTGGGCCTGGCTGCATTCTTCGTGGCGCGCGCTGCAAAGTCGTGTTAGCAGGCGTTCTGTGCGCTCTCAAACTTCGTACTTGGTCGTGATGATGTGCATGATGGGCGTGTTCGCTCTCGTGCGGGTTCAGCCTTTTGGGCTGCTCTTGTTTCCGGGCAACTTGGTGGTTGGGATCGGGCTGCTACTCGGCGGTCTTGTGCTTTCGGCCAATCGCTCGTTTTCGTTGGCGGTGGCAACCGGCGCGGCGATCCTGACGATGGTCGGCGGGCTGCTCACGTTTGGCAAAGTGCGCGGCTTTGAGCTACCGGGCTATCCGCTCATCTGGCTGGTGGTGGGCCTGTACATCGAGATGCGGCTCGTCATGCATGTGCAGAGTCAGCGTCGGCAAGCGCTCGCGAAGAAGCGAACCGAGAGTGAGCAGCACAAAGACAAGCTCATGTCCGACGGAGAAGACCAGCCTTGATCGATGCGCGATCCGGCCTGTGGGTCTGGGTGCTGTGGCTGGGTCTTTGTGCGGGCTGCTCTCAGGGCAAAACGGCAGATTCGGCGTGTCTTGCGCTGCGTGACGCGGTCTTGGAAGCCGATGGAACGGCAGTCTATGACGCGCTGATGCAGAGCACGCAGTGGTCGATCTCGACGGTGTACAAGCTGCATGCGCAGATGGCTGGGGCGATCGCGACGAGCTATCCGGGCAAAGAACAGGCGGCGGCGCTCGCTCGGCTGTATGCGGCGGATGCAGACAGTGGACGCGAGCTGTTTTGGCAGCTGTATCCAGAGCGCTATGCCGCTGACTTTCGCGAGCGCGTGGGTGAACAGATGCCGGTGACGCAGGTGTCGGATCGTGAAGCGCGCTGTGGCACAGCAGCGAGCAAGCCATTTGTGCTCTCGGTAGGACTGGACGGAAAGTGGGGGCTTTCCGAGCTAGACCGAGAGTGGGAAGATGCAAAGCTGCGTGCCTACCACGATCTGGAGACGGTCCAGCAGAACGTCGCGCTGTATCGGCGGATGGGCGCGAGCAAGTAGCGGCTGCATCATCGTCGCTGCGCAGCACGGAGGGGTTACGGTGAACCAGACGATTTCGATGGGCTCGGTCGGTCTTTTCGTAATGCTGTCGCTGTCCGTTGGCTCGGGCTGTGCGGGCATGCGAGTGCGTCAGGTTGCGGCGTGGGAACAAGAAGGCAACGAAAGCGCGCTCAAGGCTGCGTTATCCGACGACAGCGCTGACGTACAAGAAGCTGCGATCGCTGCGTGGGTCCGTTATGGCGAATACGACACGGGTCGTCCGTCGGTCTTGGCTTCGCTGGGCAGCAGCTCGGCGGAAGCGGCGCGTCAGGCGGAAAAGCGACTGTTTGGTCAGCCTCCGCGCGCGGTGCCCGATCCGCATCCGGTGAGCGGCGCGTCTGGATCGACGATCCTGTACTTTTATCGTCCGAGCGATGATGGCGGTGATGCGCGACGGCTGACGATCGATGGGAGCGACCAGGTGCTGCTTCAGCCCGGACGGTATCATCGCTACGCCACCGGAACGGGCAGTCATCAGGCTTGCATTGCGCTTCCCGATGTCGAAGCGCCTGTCACCGACGATCCATCAGATGGTGGCGGACAGCTTCGCAAGGTGGCTCCGCAGTGTTCGACGCTGATGACTCGTACGGCTGGGATTTACTTTGTGCGTCAGCGTACGCAAGGCAGCAAAGGTCGGCCCGAGCTGAAGGTGATGCCAGTGCCTCCAGGCTTGTCTGCGGTCCAAGCGCTGCGTCCTGCCGAGCCTTCCGACCGCTAGCGGCGATTTTTGCCTGATTTTGCGGTCGTTTGGTCGAATCCCAGTCATTTCAGCCGAATACAGCGCGATGTGGCCAGTCGCTGAGACAGAGCGGCGGTGTTGCCTACACAATCTGTGGCTGCACGGTCCGACCTACATCTTGGATTTGCGACCAGAACCAGAGACTTAGCGTGAGTTACCTTACGCGGAAGACCCTTCATGAACGCGGATTTGAAGTGATATGATGCCCCTTGGTGTCTACAGGTCTGCCGCGCGATAAGATTGGCCCGTACCGTTTGGTACGCATGATCGGTAAGGGCGGAATGGGGGCTGTCTACGAAGCCATCCAAGAGCCCATCGAGCGTCGCGTTGCGATCAAAGTGCTACACGGTCGCTATGCCCAAGAGCCCGAGATTGCGCAGCGCTTCTTCAACGAGGCTCGCGCGGTCAACATCGTCGATCATCCGGGCATCGTGCAGATCTCCGACTATGGGCAGCTTCCGTCGGGCGTTGCCTATCTGGTCATGGAGTTTCTGAAGGGAGACACGCTCGGGCAGCGGCTGAAGCAAAACGGCGGCAAGCTGGCGGTTCCCGAAGTGGTGCGCATCTCTCGGCAGATCGCGGCGGCGCTGGCGGCAGCGCACGAAAAGGGCGTGATCCACCGAGACCTCAAGCCGGACAACATCATGCTGATTGCTGATCCGGACCCGGAAGCGCCGGGACGGATTCGCGTCAAGCTGCTCGACTTCGGCATCGCGAAGGTGGCGGCAGAGCTAAACCAAGGTGCGGCTCAGACGGCAGCCGACGTGGTGATGGGCACGCCCAAGTACATGTCGCCGGAGCAGTGTCGCGGCGCGGGCAACGTCGATGAAAAAGCGGATGTCTATTCGCTCGGCGTGATCATGTACGAGATGCTCGTCGGAAAGCCGCCGTTTACGGGCGCGCAAGGCGAGATCCTGGCCAAGCAGATCTACGACGAGCCGACACCGATCAAAGAAGCCGCGCCGTATGTGCCGGTGAATTTGTCGGCGGTGGTTCATCGCTTGCTCATCAAGAGCAAAGCCGATCGTCCGACGATGAAGCAGGTGGCAAGCGAGCTTGACGGCTTGGCTGTTGCCTATCCGACGACGGCACATGCGATCGTGCGAATGCCGCCGGGTTTTAGCTTGTCGTCGGCAAACATTCCGATTCCAGGCTTTCAGCCGCAGGCTCCCGCTGTGCAGGCTGCGTCGGGAACGGCCATTCCTCCAGTCGCTGCGGCGCAGTCGTCCCCTGGAGAAGACGACACACCGACGGGAAATCGGCTCAAGGCTGCGAAGGAAAGAGCGGAAAAGGACTCGAACTCTGGGCTGAATCGTCAGTCCACGCCGGGCAACTCTGCGGGGCAGAGCAACCTGTCTTTGACGATGGCTCAGCGACGAAGACGTTGGGCCGTCATTGGGGCGGCGGGGATTGTGACGCTGTCGCTGCTGACCGCGATCTTGGTGCGTGTCTTGCGCGATGAGCCAGCGCTGCCAGCGACGGTGGTTCCGACCAAGGTTGAGCGTCGCAACGTGCTGCTTTCGCTCGAGAGCAGTCCGGCGGGCGCTGACGTGCTGCTTGCGGACTCGGGTCACTCGATCGGGATGACGCCGATGAAGAAGGACTGGCCGAGAGGAAAAGACGCGCTCAAGCTGGTCATCCACCTGCCAAACTACAAAGATCAGACGGTGGATGTCAGTCCGGACCACGATGTGAGCCTGAGCGTGGTCTTAGAACCCAGTGAAGCGCCCAAGCCGGTGGCGGTCAAAGCGCCCAGCAGTCCTCCGACGAATCGACCGGCGGTGGGCGGAACCAAGGCGGCGATCACCAAGACGCCGGGCGGAGCCAAGACAGCTTTCGTCGGAAAGACGCCGGTGGCCAAAAATCCGGTGGGAAGTCCGACGAAGGCTCCCGTGGGAAGTCCGACGAAGGTTCCCGTGGGAAGTCCGACGAAGGCTCCGGTGAAAGCGCCGGCTGGGACCGTGGGCAAGCCGGGCGGCACAGGCAAGACGCCCGCTCGTCCCGAGATCGTGGACTGACGAATCAGCCTGCGCTCTTGGACTTTCGACCCGTGGCAGGAGCGATGTGCTCTGCGACGGCTGGCGCTGCGGCTGAATCGCTCGCAGGACGTCGGATGCCGTGCTTTTCCAAGATGGCAGCCTCGATGGCTTCCGCCGTCTCGGGATGCGTCTTGAGGTATTCCTTGGCGTTTTCGCGACCCTGACCGATGCGCTCTCCGCCGTAGGCAAACCACGCGCCGGACTTTTCGATGATGCCCGCTTCCGAGCCGAGATCGACGAGATCGCCTTCGCGACTGATGCCTTCGCCGTACATCAGATCGAACTCGACCTCGCGGAAGGGCGGTGCCAGCTTGTTTTTGACCACCTTGACGCGGGTTCGGTTGCCGACGACCTTTTCGCCCTGCTTGAGCGCTCCGACGCGACGGATGTCCAGTCGCTGCGATGCGTAGAACTTGAGCGCGTTGCCGCCCGTCGTGGTTTCCGGTGAGCCGAACATGACGCCGATCTTCATGCGGATCTGGTTGATGAAGATGACGAGCGTGTTGCTCTTGTTGATCGAGCCGGTGAGCTTGCGCAGCGCTTGCGACATCAGACGAGCTTGTAGGCCCATGTGTTGATCGCCCATCTCACCTTCGATTTCAGCCTTGGGAACGAGCGCTGCAACCGAGTCCACGACGACGATATCGACGGCTCCCGAGCGAACCAGCATGTCGGTGATCTCGAGCGCCTGCTCACCGTTGTCCGGTTGAGAGACGAGCAGATCGTCGGTGCGAACGCCGAGCTTTTTGGCGTAGTTGATATCGAGTGCGTGCTCTGCATCGACAAATGCCGCCATGCCGCCGCGCTTTTGACACTCTGCGACGACCGAGAGCGCCATCGTGGTCTTGCCGGATGACTCGGGACCAAAGACTTCGACGATTCGGCCTCGTGGCAGACCGCCACAGCCGAGCGCTACATCGAGAGCCAGCGAGCCCGTGGACATCACCAGGACTTCCGGCAGCGCGGTGCCTTCGCCTAGCCGCATGATCGCGCCTTTGCCAAACTGCTTCTCGATGTTGCTCGTGATGGCTTCAATTGCGGCCAATCGCTCACTGCGACTTGAGCCCACGCGGGACTCGTCTTTCTTCTCAATCGCCATGGAAAACGCTCCTTTGCTACAAGGCCGCTGGGTATAGCAAAGAGGGCTGACAGCCGTTGCTATTTTTTGGTGATTGGCGTCGCTGTGGTATCGGCAGGACCGAAGAGCTGACGGAGCCCTTCTTGGTACTTTTCGATGCGCGGATAGGTGGCGGTGGCGAGCTTTTCTTCGATGTGACGAAGCAGCGCGCGCTGCGCTTCGTTTAGGCCCTGCGGCGTCTCGACGTGAACCTTGATGTGTAGATCGCCGCGCGTCGTCTGTCCGACGGCAGTTGGATAGCCTTTGCCGCGCAGACGAAAGGTTGCACCTGACTGAGTTCCCGGCGGAATCTTCATGTCCACGCGACCTTCCAGCGTCGGAACTTCGATCTGACAGCCGAGCGCAGCCTGCGTAAAGCTCAGCGGCAAGTCACAGATCAGCAGCGCTCCGTCGCGGCGAAGCAGTGGATGCGGCTGAATCTTGACGGTGACGTTCAGATCGCCTGCGCTGCCACCACGTCGGCCTGGCTCGCCTTGACCGCTGATGCGACGAGCGCTTCCATCATCGGTGCCGGGCGGAATGCTGACGGTGTATTCGCGCTGCTGATCGGTCAGTCCGACGCCTCGGCAGTCCGTGCAAGCATCGACGACCACTTTGCCGACGCCTTGACAGACCGTGCAGGTTCGACTGAGCGAAAAGATGCCTTTGCCGGTCTTGACCTCGCCTTTGCCGGAGCAGGTGGCACAGACTTTTAGACCCGCTTCGCCGCCGCGTGCGCCGGTTCCCTGACACGTCGGACAGTCGGCACGGACCGGAAAGCGAATCGTCTTGCTGGCACCGTGCGCTGCTTCCGCCATCGAGATGTCGAGCGTGTAGCGAAGGTCGCGTCCTTTGCCCTTTTTGCCGCCGATGAGGTCACCAAACAGGTTGGTAAACAGCGACTTCATCGCTTCCAGATCGACGGCGAGCGGATCGATTCCCGCTGCATCGCGCGACAAGCCCATGTGTCCCAAGCGGTCATAGCGCGCCCGTTTTTCGGGATCAGACAGCACGGTGTACGCCTCGGAGACTTCTTTGAACTTCTCCTCCGCTTGCTTGTCGTCGCGGTTTTGATCGGGGTGATAGCGCAGAGCCAGCGCCCGGTACGCCCGCTTGATCTCGGTCGGATCGGCGTTTCGGGGCAGCCCGAGGACGTCGTAATAGTCGCGCCTAGCGTCGGCCAAGAAGTTCCTCAGTTTGCCTGGTTCGGCGTTTCGTCTTTGCGCTCAGTCTGCGTCTCACCCTTGCGAGAGACCTGCACCAGCGCCGGACGAAGCAGCCGGTTTCCAATCATATACCCACGCTGAAACACCGTCGCGACATGATTGGCCGGGAGCGTGCTGCTTTCGACGCTACCGATCGCTTCGTGGAAGTTTGGATCAAACGGCTTGCCTTCGGCTTCAAACGGCTTGATCGCTGACTTTTCGAGCGCTGCGAAGAAGCTCTTTTGGACCATCTGGACGCCTTCGACGATGGACGCAACCGTGGTGGACGGGCTTTTGCTGGCTGTCAGCGCGCGATCAAAGTTGTCCATCGCCGGGAGCAGCTCTTTGACGAGCTGTTCAAGCCCTCGTACCGCTGCGTCTTCTTGATCCTTCCGCGCCCGACGCTTGTAGTTTTCAAACTCAGCCGCGAGGCGCAGCAGTCGATCGTTCAGATCGCGCTTTTCCTCCGAGAGCTTATCGACCTGCGCCTTCAGCTCCGCCTCGGGCGAAGACGGTGCTTTTTCACTGGCGCCGCCTGCCTGCGTCTTGCCGGGCTGCTCGGTTGCGTTTGGCGACGGTGCTTCTTCGGTGGCCATGTTCGTGTCTCTCCTTCGGACAAAGTAGATATCTTTCGACGTAACTATCGTGTCATCGCGCCGCAAGCCGGAAATTGGTGCTGCCTATCGCGTAGCAGACGGACCAAGCGAGCGAGCGATGGGCTCGTAAGCGGCTTACAAGTGGCTGAAATCATACGCAAAACCCGCGCGAAGGGCGACTTCATCGTCTGAATCATGCGCTGGTTGGACCGCTTTTGTGTCGGCAGTCATGCGCTGGCCAAAAATCCTGTGACAGCGACGGATGCTAGCGCTGACGAACCACCTCGGACAGGAGCTGCGCGGTAAAGTCCACGAGCGCAATCACTCGTGAGTAGTTCATTCGGGTGGGACCGATCACCCCGAGCGCTCCGAGCGGATGTTCGTTCGATCCGTAGCTGGCAGCGACGACGGTTTTGTCGGAAAACTCGGGAACGGAAGTCTCTGCGCCGATGAAGACTTGAATGCCGTGGGCGGACTCGGTCTGTTCGAGCAGTCGCAGCAGCAGCCGATGATCTTCGAGCGTCCGAAACAGCGCTTTGAGTCGCTCTGGCGTCGGTGGTTCTTCTTCGGTCAGGAGATGCGACAGCAGGTTCGCTTGTCCCGCAACGATCACCGATGGTGGCTGTGACGGCAGCGCTTGGGCGGACATTCGCAGCGCACGCTGGGCCAGCTCGTCGTAGCGCGTACGCTCAGCGGCCAGCTCTTGGGCAACCAGCGATCGCACATCCGAAAGCGTCTTTCCGTCGAGCAGCGTGTTCAGATAGTTGGTCATCCGCTCGAGGTAATCGCTGCGAATCGGATCGTCGAGCGTGAGCAGCTTGTTATAAACGCGCCCCGACGTGTTGACGATCACCGCCAGGACGGCATTGTCTTTGACGCGAACAAACTCGATGTGTTTGAGCACATCCAGGTCCACGCGCGGCGTCATCAGAACGACGGTGTGCGACGACAAATCGGACAGCACTTTGCTGGTTTCACGCAGCACGGCGTCCACTTCTCCCGTCGAGAAGTTGTAGTGACTGGCCAGCTCTTCGCGATCACGCGGTGACAGCTGACGAATCTTAAGCAGGGAATCGACGAAGAAGCGCAGACCCAAGTCGGTGGGTACACGACCGGCGGAAGCGTGAGGCTGACGAATCAGTCCCAGCTCTTCCAGATCGCTCATCACGTTGCGGACGCTCGCCGGGGACAAGTCCACGCCATAGCGACGCGTCACCGTGCGAGAGCCGACGGCTTCTCCGGTGGTCAGGTATTCCTGCGTGATCGCCGACAGGATTTTTCGGGCGCGATTGTTCAGTTCCAGCATCGGTAAAGACGATGGTTCCTCGACAAGCAGTATACTGCGGGAGATGTCGGTCCTAAAAGCCGCTGTGGTTCAGCTCTGTTCGTCCGCCGATGTGGCACATAACCTGTCTCGCGTCGCTGCGCTGTGTGAGCGAGCCAAGTCGCGCGGTGCCGAACTGATTGCACTGCCCGAAAACTTTGCGCTGCTTTCAGCGGATGAACACGAAAAGTTTTCCTGGGCGGTTCAGTTTGCATCGTCAGACGGTGTTCTGCGCGGTTCGGGCAAAATCATCGACGAGATGAGCGATCTCGCCAAGCGACTGGGCGTTCACCTGGTCCTCGGTGGACTTCCCGAAGCGGGACGAACCAAAGATCGCGTCTTTAACAGCAGCGTTCACGTTCTTCCCGACGGTGGAATTGCTGCCGTGTATCGCAAAATTCATCTGTTCGACGTTCACTTCGCGCACGCAAACACCAGCTTGAGAGAGTCCGCTTCCGTCGAATACGGCGATATCGATCAAGCGATCGTCAGCGCGACACCGTGGGGCGGACTCGGACTGTCCGTCTGTTACGATGTGCGCTTTCCTGAGCTGTATCGTCGTCTCGTCGCTGCTGGAGCCCAGCTTCTGTCGATTCCTGCGGCCTTTACGCTGCATACCGGCAAGGATCACTGGCACGTTCTTTTGCGAGCGCGCGCGATTGAAAACCAGTGCTTTGTGATTGCGGCAGCGCAGCAAGGACGACACAGCCCGACGCGCTTCACCTACGGACACAGCCTGATCGTCGATCCGTGGGGAACCGTGCTCTGTGAGTGTCCCGACGGAGAATCTGTCGCCGTGGCAGAGCTAGACTTTGCGTCGCTGCAAAAGGTTCGGACGGATCTTCCAGCGCTGTCTCACCGTCGGATTGGCGTGGAGCCGTAAGCGTGGCGATCGCAGCGGTCTTTTTGGCTCAGCTCTGGCTGTCGGCTCCGGCGCTGATGGTCGCTACCGATCAGCTTGCGGAAGTCAGTGCGGCGACGCCAGAGTCACTGCTCGAAGCGGGTCTTGGCGGGGAAATCCGTCGTCTGTACGGCGCTGGAATGACGGAAATCCGTCGCTACAACCTCCGCGAAGCGCTGGTTCAGGTGCGCAAAGCGCGGGCGCTGGCTTATCGAGAGCTGCTCCACGGACCGCTGCGCGGACCGCAGCCGCGACGACACTTTGTGCGCATTGCCTACGTCGAGGGACAGCTTCAGCAGCTTCAGCTCATCGACGATCAGCTCAAGCTGCGAGCCGATCGCGGTGGCGAGCAGGCGGCAGCGATTCAGCTTCGGGCGCTGCTGCTTCATAACGTGTTCTTGGCGATTCGCGGCTTTACCGGACAGCTCGACGTGGCATTTGCCGAGCGTGTGCTGTCGGCATATCGAGAAGCGCAGCTTCAGCGCAGTCGCTTCAATCGAGAAGTGCAGCTTGGGATGGCGGCGATGCTGGCCGAGCGAGGTGAGCTTGTCGAGGCGCGCAGTGAGTTTGCCAAGCTGTCCGCGATCGAACTACAAGGCGACGGCATCGATCTGGCGGTGATTTACTATCATCTCTCCGTCGGAGAAACGCGCCTTGCGCTGGTTCGTTTGATGGAAGCTGCGCGTCGCGATACCTGGCATCATGGAGCGCGCGAAGGTAGCTCGCTGCGTGCGTCGATGTACCGAATGAGCGACTTTGATCGCTTACGCGCGCATCCTCGCTTCGTTGAGATGGTGACGATTCCCGAAGAGCAAGTGCTGCCGTAGCGACGACGCAGGCTACAGAAAGCGAATGCAGCGCGGCGCGGTTCGACTGATCAGCACGTCGCACGTCTGACAGGCTTCTTTGCCGCGCGGATCGTCGCAGGTGGCACAGCGATCGAGCGTCACGATCGCGCTCTGAAACTCGCGATCCAGCTCGGTCATCAGCTGAAGCTTTCGCTTGAGTCCGTCGATGTGCTGCGCGAGCAGTGCCTGGAGCGCCAGGGCCGATTCCCGCGACGGGCTGGTCTGACGCGCAGCGAGCAGCTCGCGAATTTCTTCGATGGAAAAACCACACGCTCGCAGATCGATGACGAGCTTGAGCTTGTCCAGCTCGCCCGCCTCGAACAGACGATGTCCGCCCGTCGAGCGCTGCGCTGCCGAGATCAGCTTTTCGGCTTCATAAAAGCGCACCGCGCGTGGCGTCGTCCCAGCCCCATCGACCATGGCCTTGAGGGTGATCAGGTGCTCGCTGGCGCCGCTTTTTCGACGCCTACTCGACGGATTTTTGCCAATTGGCAAGAGCGCAAGCGGCTTGGGCTCGTCGCTGGCTGTTCCGATCGGATTCTTCGATTTGCTCAAACCCTCTGCTTCAGACATCGCGCTCTCATCAGCCTCGTTGCCATTTTTTGGGCCGCGCGAGGCATTGTCAAATGACCTTCGACTGTCGCTACCGTGAGATCACAGCGACGACAATCGCGGTTCCTCCGAGTACTGCCAGAACAGGCGGCATAAGCGCGCGCAGCCGCATCGGAAACAGTCGGTGAAGTGGATCCGCCAGCGAGATCAAGATGGCCCACGGAATCGTGACCGCGAAGTACACGTTGGCACCGGCCAGCACAAACAGCACGCGAATCAGCGGCAGCCAGATGAGCATCGTCGCAGCCATGATCGCGATCGCGATGACAAGCGCTGGCACCGTCTGAGAATCGCTCTGCACGCGCCACAAACCGAGCAGCAGCGCACCGCTTGCGAAAAGCGCGGGCAGCGTAAACAGATAGCTCGCATCGGTCACTTTCACAGCGACGAGCATCGACAGAATCGTCCACGGCAAAAGCGTACCAAGGCTCTGTCCCCACAGCGTTGGAAGCGACGACGGCGGCGACCATCGACACGCGAGCAGCTGACCCAAGCTGGTCACACAGACGGTCAGCGTCGAGAGAGCCAGCCACGTCGGCAGCGGCTGCCGATGCCACGGACGCGGTGTCAGCGAGAGCGCCAAAATCAGCTTGCTCACGACGAATCCGACGGCACCAGCGAGAAGCAGCACCAGCACCCAGCGAACAATGCCTATCAGCAAGAGCCTCAACGTGAGTCCCGGCTGCCTTCGTACGAGCAGAAACACCGCGCTCAGCCACAGCAGCGCTTGCAGCACCGCCAGTCCGATGGCCAGCGACGATCGATATAGCACCAAGCGACGTGTGAACAGCTCGAACCAGACGCCGTCGCTATCGTCCGACGGGATCGTGTCCCGTGCGAGAATCGCTCGCGCCGTCGCCAGCGACTGATCGCCCATGTGCTGAACGCTGCCGAGGTCCAGAAAATCCAGCGAGTCTTGCGCCGTGTGATACTGGTGCGCGTTTTCGGCGAACGCAAAGTTCAGACCGCGCCAGCCCGCCGCTTGCAGCACCGTCAGATCGGTATCGTTTGGCAGCAGCTTGTAGAGCGGATAAATGGCCGAAGCGGCAACTGGACGCTCGACGGACTGTGCGTAGGCTTCGACGAGCCACAGGCTGTGACGACTCGACTCAAACATCGCGGTCTGTCCGCCGGTTCCTCGGGCTTCGTGATTAAGCACCGCAGCGACGCGTTGAAGAAACCGATGCGACGGCAGCAGCCTGGCTCCGAGCAGTCCCGCTTCTTCTCCATCGTCGATGACCACCACGAGCGGACGCTGCCAGCTGGCCTTTACATTTAGCGCGCGAATCACTTCCAAGATGGTTGCGACTCCCGACGCTGCGTCGCCTGCACCGGGACCACTTGCGACCGAGTCATAGTGAGACAGAAGCACCAGCGGCTCTCGTTGATCGGCTTGTTCGGAGGCTGCTCGTCGCGCAACGATGTTTTCGACCTGCGCACAGCGACTGCGATGACAAGCCTGGCCCGTCTGTAGCTCTGGCGATAGACCCAGTTCGCGCAGACGCTGCATCACGTAGTCGCGCGCTTGCTGATGCGACGACGGATGGGGCTGACCGTTGATTCCGACGGGACGAGGTCCAAACGCCGTCAGTGCTGCGATGTCTACTCGGGCTCGATGGGCGGAAAACAGCGTCGGACTGCGATCGATCGGCTGCGGCTTCGGCGGTGGATGATGAATCAGCACCAGCAGCGCGAGAAGTCCCGTCGCAGACAGCGCCAGCGCGTAGTGCAGAAACGAAGGGCTCCGCGTCGGCGTCATGTCTGCTCGCTAGATGGACTGAAAGTCGTGGATCAAGGCTTTTTTCTCTTTTCCTCGTCGCAGCGCCAGATCAATCAGCCGACTGAGCAGCGCTTGATAATCGATGCCCGTCGCTGCCCACAGCTTCGGATACATGCTGATCGAGGTGAAGCCGGGAATCGTGTTGACCTCGTTGAAGTAGAACCGACCGCTCTTGCGATCGAGGAAGAAGTCCACGCGCGCCATGCCTTCGCACTCGAGCGTCGAAAATGCCAGCGCGGACCACTTCTGAACTTCACGAAGCTGCTCGTCGCTGATCGGTGCGGGAATCAGCAGTGCCGCGCCGTTTTCGTCGAGATACTTGGCCTGATACGAATAAAACTCGTGACGAGGATTGATCTCACCCGCGATGCTGCACAGTGGCTCGCCCGACGGATCGCTGTTTTCCAGCACCGCGACCTCGATCTCGCGCGCATCAATCGCTTGCTCGATGAGCACTTTGCGATCAAAGCGCAGCGCGTCGCGGATCGCTGCGTCGAGATCCTCGGGCTTTTTGACCTTATGGACACCGACGCTGCTGCCCGAGCCTGACGGCTTGACGAAGCACGGATACCCGAGCGTCCGGGCAATCTCGTCGGGCAGCGACGCAGCTTGCTTCGCGTACGTTCGACCATGCACCGTCCGATACGGAACCACCGGAATGCCCGCCAGCTCCGCAAGCCGCTTGGCGACTTCTTTGTCCATGCCAATCGCCGACGCCAGCACGCCGCAGCCGACGTACGGAACATCGGCCAGCTCCAGCAGACCTTGCAGCGTGCCATCTTCGCAGAACGTGCCGTGCAGCACCGGGAACACCACATCAATCGTCGGAACAGGCAACCCGAGCGCATGTCCCGACGGACGCTCGATGGGAATCAGCTCAGTTCCCTCACGCTGCGACGGATTGGGCGGCAGCACAAACTGTGGCTCGTCGCGAAACACCGGAAGCTGTCGCGCGCCCTTATCGATCCGTGAGACATCGCCGGGATGCCAGCGACCCTCTTTGTCAATGGCGACGGGAATTGCGACAAAGCGATCGGGATCCAGGTTGCGCAGCACCGACGCTGCTGACTGAAGGGAAACTTCGTGCTCTCCCGAGCGACCGCCATAGAGCACAGCGACGTGAATCTTCCGTTGCGTAGACACGATGAATGCTTTTTCCGTCTGCGCTTAGTGAAAGCGCGGAACTTTTTCGACGTCGAGCTGCTCGAGCGCGGCGCGAATCACCAGCGACTTGTTGGCCTTGCTGTAGCCTCGACGCTTCAGCTCTTTGACCAGTCCTTCGAGTCGCTCAATGTCTTCGTTGTACAGCGAGATACAGACGACTTTGTAGTGCGTCGGACGCGGCTTCTTTTCTGGAAGCTCAGCGACGGGAACTTGATGAACTGCGGTCCGTTCGTTTTCTCGCTCGGGACGATAGAAGCCGTTTGCCAAGATGTCATCGACGGAAAGCGGATCGGTTTGCAGCGCGCGCGGGGCGCTTGGTTTGACGCTCATGACCGAGGAACTCCTTATTCGATCGACGCGGGTTCCATGGTCTGAGGGCTGGACTCGCGGCTCGTACTGAGCGGCGCGGACTCTTTGCCGGTGATGCGATCGACGACGCGACGATAGTCTTCCGCACCGGGTGAGTCTCCGTCGTATTCAAAGATGCTCTGACGGTGGCTCGGTGCTTCCGCCAGTCGGGTCGAGCGACGAATCGGCTCAAGCAGCTTTTCGCGAAAGTGACCGCGCAGCGTCTCCAGTGCTTCTCTCGCGAGGCGAATGCGTGAGTCAAAGAACGTCGGCAGCACGCCGGCAATGCGCACCGAGTGACCGAGGTGCCGCTCAATGTCTTTGAGCGTCTTTAGCACTTGCTTGACACCGACGAGCGACAGGTAATCACACGACACCGGAATCAGCACTTCTTCGGCGTACGTCAGCGCGTTTTGGTTCAGCAGCGACAGCGACGGAGCACAGTCCAAGATCACGTACTGATAGCGACGGTGAGAAATCCCCATTCGCTGCGACAGCACACGGTCGCGATCTTGATCTCGTCGAGCGAGCCATACTTCAGCCGCAGCCAGCGTCGCATCAGCGGTGATGACATCAAGCCGTCCGCGCACTGGCACCGCGACCTCGGCAGGCTCTGTTCCTTCGACGAGAACGTGATACAAGCTGCGCTCACCTTTGACGCCCAAGCTGGCTCCGACGTTGCCTTGTGCGTCGGTGTCGATGAGCAGCGTCTCAAAGCCTCGCTCTGCCAGGCCCGCAGCCAGGTTGATGGCCGTCGTGGTCTTTCCGGTGCCGCCTTTTTGGTTCAGGATGGCGATGCGACGAGCGCGACGGACCGCGTGGCTGACTTCCCCGAGGGCTGCGCGACGACAGCTCAGCTGACAGAAAAACTGGCGACGAGGCGCTTCGCCCGGTGCGCTCGCAAGCGTGGCCACTTGATAGGCGTACTGCGGGATGAATCGCTCTCCGCAGGTCGTGCAGGCTTCATACATGGGCCGATTACACGACCCGGCGCAGTCGTTCGCAAATTTTTCACGCTCGCAAAAACCCCGAGATCCGCTTGCCAACGCGGGGGACAATTTGCAAACCTCCGCCGCCGTGACGTTGGAACCAGGTGAGGTAGCGGTTTCGGTTCGTGGCTCAGCGCTCGGTGCGTTTCCCGGCGCAGAGTGCGTAGGTCTTGTCGTCGATGCGGGCGCTGCGGCGCTGCATTTGCAAGGCCAAGCGGTGATCGTGCCGCGCATTTTGCCGTGTGGAGAGTGTCCAAGCTGTCGTCGCGGCGCGGTGATTGCCTGTCCGCAGCGTCGGGCTCGTCCGACGGTTCCGCAGGCGTATGAAGTGGTTCCCGCTCGCTATGTCCTGCCGCTCGTGCCGCCGTTTGTCAGTCAGTCGCCGCTGTCCGATTCGCTGTGGCAGTACGCAGCGCTCGCGGATGGCCTCCTGGCTCCGTATACCGGCCTGGTTCGCGCTGGAGTCGCTCCAGGGACCGTTTGTGTTGTCTTGGGTGTGGGAACTCGCGCGGCACTCACTTCGGCCCTTGCAGAGGCTCTGGGATTGTTTGTGGTGCAGTTTCAACCGGATGACTATGCGCGGCTTGATCCCGATTCGGCGCGGCGACGCGTGGCCGAGCTGGCACAGGCGCAAGGTCTGCCGCTCGCGGGGGCTTGCATCGTCGAAACGGTGGGCAGTGATGCGGCACGGGCGCGCGCGATTCGGATGGCCGAGCCCGCCAGCTCGATCCTGCTGCTCGAGCGATCGCAGCCGCTTGGTGGCTCTTTGGGGCAGCTAGTCGCCGAGCCGCAAGGTGGAGCGCAGCTCGTCAGTGTGGCGGTACTGGATTCGCTCTTGTCGTCGCAGTCGCAGGTGCTGGCCGTCGCGCCGCATCCCGATCTACTGACAGAGCTTTTGTCTTTGTGTGAGCGCTGCCGAATCGACCTATCGAGCCTGACGCGTCCCGTCGCGGTGGAAGAGATCGAAGCGGTGATGGAAGCCCGACGGTGTGGTCTCGAACCAGATCTGCGTCTTCCAGTGGTTCAGTATCCAGCTCGCTAAGGTCCGTTACGTCGCACACAGTCCCAAAATCAGCTGTTCCATGATTCGTTCATCGTCGAGCTTGGACAGCTTGAGCGTCCGATCGGTGTGAAAGATCGCTTCGTGCATCGCTCGCACGCGGGGCAGCGACAGCTTGCGCGCTTGATCGAGCAGCTTGCCCGCCACAAACGGCATCACACCGAGCGCGCTGGCTAGCTCACCCGACGATGGACGACCGTGCGCCATCAAGTCGGCGGTCTGCCACAGCTTCATGACGTGACGGCTGATGAGCGCCAGCAGCTTGAGCGCGGGCTCTCGTTGCATCTGCATCTCGGCGAGCAGCGTCAAGGCTGCGGAGCGATCGGCTGCACCCACCGCGTCGATCAGCTCAAACACCGAGTGCTGTCGCGTCGTGACGACGACTTCTTCAATGTCACGAATACGAATCGGTTGTCCGACGGAAACAAAGCAGCAAAGACGTTCCAGTGCGTCGGCCAGCTGACCCAGATCGGCACCAATTTCGTCGGCCAGCCTGATGGCCGCGCCGCGCTCTAGCTCGACCTGTAAGCGCCTTGCCTCTGCTTCGATGAAGCCCGGAAGCTGCTTGTCTGACAGTGGATCGAGCTTGAGCAGCAGCCCATGCTTTTTAAACAAGTTGAAGAAGCGCAGGCGCAGATCGGCTTTTTCAGCGACGAACAGCAGACAGGTTTCCGGCGAGGGCGACTCGATGTACTTGGTCAGGCTGGCCAGCTCGTCGGCGGTCAATTCATCGGCGTCGCGAACGAGCACCAGACGACGCTTCGCCATCATCGGCAGCGTCTTGGCACACGCGAGGATTTGTGCCGACGCTGCTTCCTTCGCGAAGAGCTGATCGTAGTTAAAGTCCTTCGTCGCTGCATCGAGGACAGCGATCTTGATCGCTTCGATGGCGCGGTCGATCAGAAAGCGCTCTTTTCCGCACAGATAGACCAGCGACGGTGCTCCTTGTGCCAGCGCACTGTGTAGCGGGTACAGCGGATCTTGCGAAGAGTTTGGCGTCGCCATGCGCGGCGACTATAGGCGAGCGCGACGTGGCTGTGTCAACGGCTACTTCTTGCGACAGCAGCGGAAGCAGTCTTTGTTGACGGTGCCCGCAGCCGGATCGTTACAGACGACGCTGGCTTCCGAGGGACAGTTCTTATCGGGCTCGTAGTCGCCGCTACACGAGTTTAGGTCAGCGGCCCCGATGGCGGGACAGAGCGCTTTGTAATCGTCCTCGGTGAGCCACACGCCGATGCCGCTGGAACATGCGATGATGTCCGTCGCGACGCAGAGTCCGAAGCGACACTCCATGCCGCTTGGGCACGGATCACTGCCTTGACAGCGATACAGCAGCCTCGAAACATCCGGTGCGTAACAGCTTGTGCTGACGAAGAGCCCACCCAGCACAATCAGCCCCGAAAGAGTTCGCGAGCGGAACAGCGACGCGAGCATCAGAACCTCCCGATGATGACAGCGCTGGCTCCGCCCGACCGAGGCGCAAGCGCGAGTGAGAGCCCGGTGTTTCCCTGCGCGTAGTACACGCCGGTCCAGATGACGCCAGCGGTCAGCGCCGCCACGCCAATCGCATCGAGGGTGAACGCTGCCGTCTGCATCCGCTGGCCCTCTTTTTCGATCGCTTGCAGCTCGACGCTCCACGGCTTGGTGCGGTTGTCGGGGCTGCTGACTTCATTGGATCGCACGATGGCACCACCGCCGAGCCCAATGCCCAAGATCAGCAGGCCTGCGCCGCTGCCCATCAGCGCCATCGCGGGCCACGGTGGCAGCGAGGCTTTGACCGTGCGCGGCGGATTTTTGCCTTCCTCGATCGCTTGCGCAATCCGCAGCTCGTCGATCTTCTGACGGACTTTTTCCAGATCGGCTGCTTTTGGGCAGTTTTCTACATATGATTCCAGATAGCCAATTGAGTCGTTAAATTTCTTTTGTCGCTCAGAGGCCAGCGCGAGATTGATCAAGAAATCTGGAAGCTTACTGATGTTATATGCATTTTGAAAATCAGAGCGCGCTCGATTCCAGTCTTGTGATTCCCAATAGATCACTGCGCTATCGTAAAAGCGCAGTGCCTTTTCTTGTTCTGCGGGCGGAACTGGCGGTGGTGCTTTGCACTCATCCGCATGTCGCTCTCGCCGTTTGTGACGCCGCGCTTCCGCAACATTCACATCGCCAAAGAGCAACAGACCGGCCATCCCCGTCGCAAACAAACCGATCCAGGTCGGGAGCTGACGCATCCTCGCCATACCCATGCCTCAAAATGACTTCGTAATATTATAAAGCGCTGCGTCTTGAGACAGCGATGCACTTTGTGTCGTAGTGTGCAGACATTGTCATCTTTGTGGTTATTGACGAATTTCATTATATAGCTGTCGCTTCACACGGTTTTGTGTAGTCCATGAATAGGACTGGCGGGGCGATCGTCCACTGTGTCGGGGCTCGTCCGCTGCAATTACACAGACGAGTCTTTTGCAGTTGAATTGGATCGTTTCGCGAGAACACCAAAACAGGCGCGCCGATGCGCCCGACAAACAAAAGGAGCCTGCCCATGAAAGTTCAGCATCTTGCCGCAATGGCCTTCGCCTTCCTCGCTGGATGTGGACCGTGGTCTACGTCCAGTCATCACTGCACCGGGTCGTACGGCTGTGGCGGCGTGTGGACCGGCGGTGGCGGCCTTCCCACCACGCAGTATTCGACTTTTGTCGTCGATGCGGGCGCAGCGATTGAGCTCCCGCAGGCGACGCTTGGCATCACCACCAACGGCTCGGGCGACTGGGTGCTCGCGTGGCAGGGCGATCGCTATCCTCGTCAGTTCGAGGGATCGATCACTTGCCCTGCGGGCTGCCAGATTGCTTACGCGCGCTTCGACAACGCGTATCCCGGCGACAGCGCGCAGGTGACGGCGCAGAACCAGATCGTGTTCGACGGAGTGACCAACGCAGCGGTGCCGCAGAACCTGCTGTTTCGGATGACTGGCCAGCCGGTCACGTTCGATCTGTACATCGATGGGCAGCCCGCCATTGGCTCGACGGTGTTTGCATCGTACGGCGCGCTATCGACGACGGACACGATGCCATTTTCGTTGGTGTCGAGCAACCTTGCCTACACTGGCAAGACCGAAAAGGCACCGGCGCACACGCCGAAGCTTCCCGAAGACGGAGTCCTGCGTGTGACTACCGTTGCGGCTCCGCCGGTAAGCTCGCAGCAATCGGATAAGTAGGTCCACCGCTCTTGGCGATCGGGGCGGCATGTCCGCCTCGGCCCGGCAGCGCATTCCACAGCCGCGAGATGATGAGCGCACCAAGCAGCGCGAACAGCAGCGGCATAAACGGCCAGACTTCAAACTCGGATCCGGGCAGACCGGGCTGTCTGAAGCGCTCGAGCAGCTTGCCAATGCCTGCACCCGCCAGTGCGCCAGCGAGATACTGCGCACCGTCGAACAGACCCGCTGCGGTGGCTACCGCTTTGCGTCCACCAAAGTCCATGGATGCGGCACCCCCGACCAGCGAGTGCGCGCTCTGCACAAAGAACGATACAGCGACGAGAACAACCGCCGCACCCCACGCATTATGAATGGTTCCACGCAGGCTCATCATGCAAGCGGCCATGCCAAGGAATGCGAAGAAGATCACTGGCGCTCGACGAGACTGAAACAGCCGATCCGACGCATTTCCCGCGACCAGACCACCGATCACGGCGGCAATCGGCATCGCCACCGACGCAAACTGATAAGGTCCAAACGATCCGAGCGCCTTGGCGCTGATCCCGAATACCGCCGTGATGTAGCGCGTATACCAGTGATCGATCGAGTGACGAACCAGACCGATGCACATCGACGACAGCGCGATGATCCACGGTGCTCTTCGTGCAAAGACCTTGCGAAGCACAAAACCAATCGTGTCAGCGGCTTGGGCTTCGTCGGGACTTTCGTCGGCAGTATCGAAGTCTCCGTGACCTGCTTTGGCGGGAGTGTTTTCGACGCGGAAATAACACAGCCCCCACATCACCGTCAGAAACGCTGCGGGAACAAAGAATGCGTACTGCCACGGGAGAAAGCGCAAAAGAAGCGGAAGCAGCGTAAAGGCCAAGGTGCGGCCCGTCTGAATCATGATGCCGAAGATGCCTGCGAACTTGCCTCGCTCACTGACTTTGAACCAGGCGGCGTTGATCTTGACGATCGAGAGCGCGCCAAAGGACTGGAAGTAGTGATTGCAAGCCCACAGCACCGCGAACATCG
This sequence comes from Myxococcales bacterium, assembly GCA_016794365.1. Classification (GTDB taxonomy): domain Bacteria; phylum Myxococcota_A; class Polyangia; order Palsa-1104; family JAEUJZ01; genus JAEUKA01. Next base: position 4,784 of record JAEUKB010000050.1, on the reverse strand, counting down.
CGATGACCGAGGTGTTGTTCAGCCCCGCACCAAGCTCTGCCGAGGACACGACCTGTCCGCCAATCACGACGGCAGGCTTGATAACGATCAGGTGGCACAGGCCAAACAGAAGGTTGAAGACGGCGGCTCCGGCGGCACCGATCAGGATGGCGCGCTTGCCTCCGATTCGATCGGCGAGTGGTCCGTTTAGGAACACCGCGCAGCCATAGGTGGCAAGTCCCGCGCTCAGGATGGAACCGTAGTCAGCGTGGCTCCAACCGAACTGCTCAGCGACGGCAGCTTGAACGGCGCTGAAGTTGTAGCGGCTCATGTAAAAGAAGCCGTACATCAGCCCGAGGAAGAACCAGTTCTGGAACCGACGCAACCTGAACTCGTGAGTCAGCAGCTCGGCTGAACTCGCGCTCGGTGGCAGGGGAGCTGGCCCTTTTCGCGGGGCAGTAACCATGCCGATGCCATACCACAGTCGCGCTTTGAAACGGCAGGGGTTTTTTTGACGTGCGCGCTATAGTTCGCCCACACTCGCTGCTTTCGGCGATTCCGTCGCTGAGACATTCCGTTTGGCACGCACCACAGGACGACTCGCTGTCGAGCGTTCTGACACCCCCAAGGAGGAAGACATGCGGAGCTTGTTGATGGCTGGTCTGGCGTTGCTGCTTGGCTGCGGAAGCGCTGAAGAATCGTCGGTGATGATGGCAAATGCGCCGATCGTCTCGCTACCGTCGGGATTGCGAACGTCGGGGTCTCTAACGGCTGGATCGCTACCATCGGGAACTGGCGATGGTTTTTCGACGGCAGAGCTATCGCCTCACACGGCGGGGCCGCTCGATGGAAGGCCGTATCAGTACAAGGTTCCGTCCCGTTACGACAAGTCCAAGCCGACGCCGTTGGTGGTGATGTTACATGGCTTTTCAGCCAGTGGCAGCGTCGAGGAGCTGTATCTAAACCTGGGCGCGCTGGCGGAACAGAAGACGTTTTTGTACGCATTTCCCGACGGAACGCAGAACCCGGTAGGGCTGCGCTTTTGGAACGCGATGGAGTGGTGCTGCAACTTCTTTAAGTCGAGCGTCGATGATGTGGCTTACATAAGCGCGGTGATCGCGGACATGCAGGCGCGCTTTCACGTCGATCCGAAGCGAATCTTTGTCGTCGGTCACTCAAACGGTGGCTTTATGGCGCATCGCATCGCCTGTGAGCTGTCGGACAAGGTCGCTGGGATCGTCAGCCTCGCGGGGCAGCAGTGGAACGATCCGACGCGCTGTACGCCGAAGCAGCACGTTCCGATCTTGCAAGTTCACGGAACGCTCGATGTGGTGATCGGCTACTTGGGCACGCCGGGGCTGTATCCGGGAGCAAAAGAGACGGTGCAGATCTGGGCACAGAAAAACGGCTGTGGCGGTCGATTGACCTATTCGGGGGAAAAGCGAGACTTGGACTTGGTCCTACTTGGCGCAGAGACGACCGTCGAGAAGTACACCGGCTGTCCATCCGATGGTCCCGTCGAGCTGTGGTCGATTCAAGGCGGCGGACACGTTCCGGTGTTTACTTCGTTCTTTACGTCGTCGATCTACGACTTCTTGATGGCTCATCCGAAGCCGTAGTCGCAGCCGATCTCGTCCGTCGGCGCAGCGTCAGGACATGAGCGCTACGCCCAGGGACGAGTCCCAGGCTAGGCTGGATCGGGCTTCGGCGTCGTTTTGCTGCTCGGCGGAAGCTGTGGCTCTTGGATGTAATCCTTGGGCAGCTCGCCGGTCAGGCTTGCCAAAAAGGCCGCGATCGACTCGGCATCAGCGTCGGTCAGCTCTCGTCCGAGCTGGTGACTCGCCATCAGCTTGACGGCATCGGTCAGCTTCTCGACGGAGCCATCATGGAAATACGGCGCGGTCTTGGCAACATTGCGCAGCGACGGAACCTTGAACATCAGCTTTTCGGCATCGTTCTTGGTGATCGCAGCTCGTCCGAGATCGCTCTGATTCGGCCACGGCTTGATGACGCCAGCCTTTTGGTAGCTGGTTCCTCCGAGGAGCGTTCCGCTGTGACAGGCCACACAGCCCGTATCGAGGAACTTGAGTAGGCCCGCTTTTTCCACGTCGCTGAGCGCTGTCGCATCGCCGGTCAGGAACTTGTCAAAGCGAGATGGTGTGACGAGCCGACGCTCGAACGCACCAATGGCTGCCGTCGCATTCTTGATGCTGACAGGCTGCTTGTCGCCGGGGAATGCCTTCTTGAAGGCTTCGACGTAGCCGGGAATGCTCTGAAGAACCGTCTCGGCGCGCTTGTGATCGGTCAGCGCCATCTCGACGGGATTGATCATCGGTCCGCCTGCTTGCTCTTCGACATCTTTGGCGCGACCGTCCCAGAACTGCGCAATGTGTCCAGCAGCTTGGTACACCGACGGAGAATTTCGTCCTCCGAGCTGCTTTTTGTGTCCGCTTGAGAACTTGTTTCCATCGACGCCGTAGCGCTGAAGATCGTGGCAAGAGTTGCAGCTAATGTCTTGGTTCTTCGACAGCCGCTTGTCGAAGTAAAGCTGACGACCCAGCGAAATCTTGTCGTCGCTGGCTGGGTTGTCTTTGCTGTCGTAATTGGCGGGAAGCGGTGTGCCGAATACTGCGAGCTGGGTCGCATCCACCGTCGGTGCAGCCGGTGCTGCGGGTGGTGGCGTCGTCGCGGCTTCTTTGGTTGGCTCTGGCTTGGCTGCTTCTTTTTGTGGGCAGCCGCCAAGTCCGATTGAGCACAGCGCCAAAGTGCCTAGGGTTCCGACGGTGACTGATCGCTTGGTCGAGGAAACGTTTCTTACCATGGTGACTCCAGTGCGCAAATGACGAGCGGTTGTTCGTTCGATGCCAGCGCTGGCGATAACAAGACGGCCGTCGTCGCCGAGAAGGAACCACAGCTTCAGCCAGCGAGCCGGAAACCCCATTTACCACAGACGTGCGCCGACTTGCTAAGATGAGATTGTCTAAGATGCAGGAACGACCTGCGAGCGGGGAGGGGCAGCTCTCGGTCTGTCCGTATTGCGACAGCACCATTGTCGAAGGGCAGGCGCACGACTGCTCCGAGATGGGTGAAAATCCGACCCTTTCCGTCGAGGCGTTGCCAAAAGTAAAGGCCGAAGAGGCGCAGCAAGAGCCTGCGGCAGTTCTCCCGGCGATGGGCGCGGTTGCAGTTCAGTCAGCCAAAGCCAAGACCTCGAGCGCATCGATTCGCAAGATGCCAGCTCAGACGGGAACGCCTTCATCCAGCGCTGGTGCGTCGGGCGATGAGATCCACGGCCTGATCATCGACGGTCGCTACGAGGTCTTGGAAAAAGCCAGTCAAGGCGGGATGGGCACCGTCTACAAGGCGCGTCATGCGACGCTGCGCAACCTGCTGGCGGTCAAGATCCTGCGTCGGCCCAAAGATGAAGTCAGTCGGCGTCGATTTTTGCAAGAAGCGCAGCTTCTGTCGCAGATCAAGCATCCGAACATCGTTCAGGTCATCGATTTCGGAGAGCTTCCGACGGGGAAATCCTACCTGGCGATGGAGTTTCTGTCTGGACCGACGCTGACGGCTGCGGTTCGAGACGGTCAGATGACCCCGCTTCGTGCGTGCCGGATTGCGTCGCAGATCGCTCGCGGCATGCACCACGTCCACGAACAAAACATCGTCCACCGAGATCTCAAGCCAGATAAGATCTCATCCGTCGAGAAAGCGCTGGAAAATCCCCTGACCCGAGAGAGAAGTCTGGGGAACGATCGAGCTGGTTCCTGCCTTCCCTTCCACTCCCAAACCGCACCGTAGTCTAGCCTACACTTCCTAAGCCTTCGTCGGAGGCCACCTGAATCAGTGGTGGCGATCGATTGCGACACGTCCAGCGCTTCGCAGCGCAGATTGCCGATGATGATGCGCTATCGGGCAAGTGATCCGCCTGCTTTTTCGCCTGCATGGCTTCATCAACCGCTTTTCACCGACCGTGTGGAGTTTCTTCTCCCCGACCAGCTCGCCGAGCGGCTGAAGGGGCTTGTCGGCCAGCTCGTCGCGCTTGACTCCGATCGTCGCCAGCACGTCATCGCCGATCTGCCCCGCGATCGCGGGGCGGCTCAGTCCGTCTTTGTGCTGACCCAGCACCGAGACGATCGCCCCTTGATCGAGTTCTTCTGGGAATTGCTTCCTTTCCAGCGTGGGAAAGCCGAGCGCCGCCGTCGCAGATCGCTCAGCAAGTCGTCGCCCCTCATTCCAAACAAGCGGCTGGCGCGAAAGAAATGAACGATCGGAGGCTGAAGGCCGAACCGTCATCTTGGCTCCCGGACCCCGAGGCATCGGCCTACTGGCTCGACCAGCAAGCGCGTCCCCCTTGACCCCACAAGACGTGCCGGTGTACGCAGAGCGTAGGTTCCGCACGAACCTGTTCTGGGACCGAACGGATCGCCTTGCGCCAAAAGTACAGATTAGGGCGGTTAGGAAAAGCAAACGCGGTTCGGGTGCCATTGACGGGGACGGATCAAGAAAATAGTTCGCCCCGTCGAGCAACCTTAATCGCCGAGGCGTAAGATCGGCCCGAAAGCCTGCGCGCAGCAGCACATCTGTCCGGTCGCAGGAGCCCCACAGCAGCGCATGTGCGACCGCTTCGCTGGTAGGTTGGCTCGCAGCGGTCCGCTCGGTTTGCTAGTGTCGCGACACGTTGCTACATCGCGGCGGCCGGCATCGCCGATACACCTTGTGAGTTATGTCGATATTGGAGGCCACTTTATCAGCGATTCCGAATATGCCGGGCGTTCACCTGTCCTCCGGTCTTGTTCTCCCGC
>JAEUKB010000010.1 GCA_016794365.1 Myxococcales bacterium | reverse complement strand
GACGGAAGGAAGGAGCGCACGCGACCAGTCGAGCAGCCGCTCTCCCTCTGCTTGGCACTCTGTAAGAACCGATGCAAGCGAGTCCCCTTCTGGATAGCGCAGCATGGTGGCCAGAAATCGATAGGACTCCGCCCGCTCTAGTGCATCGCGCTGCGCAGCGGCCAGCGAATCATTCATCATGGCAGCACCACCTTCACAAACGGAGCCCAGTGCTTGCGGCCTCCGACGTTTTGATTGCTTCCATCCCAGAGAGCAAACGCTATAGCAGTGGTCACCCCGGAAGACAGCGCGGGATTTGCTTTGTCTGCGGTTTGACGCGGAACAGAGACCACCACCGACCACTTTCCGTTTTCCCAGACTCCTTTGCCTTGTGCATCTTGGAAGTTGTGGTCTGCGAGTGAGCCAAACCCTTCGGCATGTAGCTCTTCAACGGGCCACTGGCGATACAGCTTCGCGATCGGATTCCCAACCGAAGTTGCCGCGAAATACCGACGAGCATTGTCGCTCTGGAAGGACTCCGAGACATCGTAAGGATAGCGTCCTGCAACAAACGGATACGGGTCCGCCCAGTAGCCAGGATGATATTCCTGAACGTCTGCGTGGTGCCCGACATCCACATCCTTTTGCCACACCGCTTTCCAGTGGAGAATGTAGACCGGATATTCCTTACTTCCCATCATCGGGTTGGTCTTCTGCGGATCTCCGATCGGCATCTCGATGGCAATCGCGTCTGTGAACTTGTCTACTTCCAGCTTGTCATCACGCTGCCGATCATCCCATTCGAGCCGCACAGCCAGCCACTTGTCATCCAGCAGCGCACGGACTCGCAAGCTGGTCACAGACTGCTTGCCAAGCAGAGGATAGACAATGCTCTGTGGCATCAGTGCAACCTTGGTTTCTTGTGCAGCGTTCCACAGTGCAGAGCGCGGATCAGAGATGGGAGCAGACTCTGTCTTGGCTGCTTTTAGCTCGCTGCTTCCGACGGACTTTTCATCGCCACTGCCCCAACATCCCCCCAGAGCCAGCAGGGTCAAGACCGACAGCAGTGGTAGAGCTGTTGTGTGTCGCATGTTTCGACTCCTTTCCCCCTTTTTTCAGCTTGTTACGAGATGTTATGCCGATAGACCTGATGCTTCTTGTCGAAGAAGTCGCGCTGGAAAAAGGGCTCCGTAAACGGCACGCGCACCGCTTCCTGAAGCATCCCATCGAAGCCCACCGCCTCTTCCTTTTCGACCGCGTAGCGCTGGATGATCTTGGGTGTATTCCCAAACATCAACAGCGCGGCCAACAGCTTCTTGTCACGCGGGGCGCTGCGATAGGCCGCGATGGCCTCTTCCACACCGGGTCCGAACATCTGCTTCAGAAACAGTCGCGGCACATGAACCGGCGGAATGTAGTACACGTTCGGCTCTGTCCCAAACTGCGGATACAGCGGCAGCGCGATCTTGCGAATCCGAATCAGGTAGTCGAGAGGATTGTCCTCCTTTTCCTCTCCCGGTTTGCTGAGGAAGCCTTGCAAGCGGATCTTCCCGATACAAGTCTTGACGCACTGCGGCTGCTCGCCTTGCTCGATGAGCGGAAAACAGCCGATGCACTTTTCCGATACGCGCGTCACCATGTTGTAGAAGATCTTCTTGTACGGACACGCCTTGACGCACTCTCGATAGCCACGACAGCGCGACTGATCGACCAGGACAATTCCGTCTTCGGGACGCTTGTAAATGGCCTTGCGCGGACACGCAGCCAGACAGCCCGGATAGGTGCAGTGGTTGCAGATTCGCGCCATGTAAAACATCCAGATGTTGTGGATGTTCTGAAAGAACGCACCTTGCGGAACGGATCCTGCGCTGATGTCTTCCCCGAGGTTTGGCGATGCATAGTCCTCTTCTTCAGGAAGGAATCCGAGCGCTCTTTCCCCTGGTGGTGCTGCTTCAAAGATGGTCTTTCCGTTGTACGTTCCTTCGCCGTCCCACTCACCTGGTCCCAGCATTCCCAGCAGCTTCACATCCCAGCCATGCGGATAAAATCCGTACGGCTTGGTTTCTACGTTGTTAAAGAACGTGTGCTCTTGTCCCTTGCCGCTGGTCCAAGTGGTCTTGCAAGCGACCGTGCAGGTCTGGCAAGCGATGCACTTGTTGGTGTCAAAGATATAGGCAATCTGCCGACGAGGACGAGACTCCTCATAGGGGTACTCCATCTCGCGGTTTAGCTGAATGTTTTTGACCTTACTCATGGATGATCCCCTCTTGCTACTTGGTGGTGATGAACTCGCCGCGAAGGAATCGCTGCATCACTTCGTTTTCGGCCCCAGGAGTGAGTCCTTTTTGAACAGGACGCCACTTTCCTTGACCTCCGATTCCGCCAGGCTGCGCCCGTGTGATACGGACAAAAGACTCGCGCGGTGCTCCGGTAGGACAGTGAACGTCTGCTTCAAACCCTTGACCGAGCTGCTGCGTCATCGCGTTCTTCCGTATCAAGCTATCGGTCATGTGCGTCGGCTTCAGATATCCACGCGTGCAGCTCTGATGACCTCCGTAACGGAACAGCGATTGGTAGCCCGTCTCTTCGTTGCGCGCCAGTCCGTTCGGATTGGACTCATGTCCTTTGACGGAACCAAACGTAGCGCCATACATGTTGTGCCACATCCTTGTCACGCCGCGCGGAGTCCCCGGATAGTAACGGAGTCGCACCATCAGTCGCGCCACCTTGTAGTCTTCCGGTCTGGACTGCCAGCCTCGGAACGGTCGGTCTGCGGGGTCCGCATCTACGTAGACATAATCGCCGTCTTCACATCCCAGCTCCTTGGCATCTTCGGGATTCACTTCGATGTATCCCTCTGTCACAAACGGAGTGCGTGGATCATGTCGGAGCAGATCTCCGAACGGACCGAACCAGACCGCAACGATGTCTGTATCGACCGGCGTGGTATGTGCTCCATGACGATACTTGGGAGTATGGAAGATGAAGCGATAGCTCGGATCCTGTAGCGTCAGCGGATGCTTGGTCTTCGCGACCTCTTCCCAGCTCTTTGCGACGTTGCGACCTTGACGATTCTCACTGGTGATCTCCGCAGGATTGACTCCGTATTCTGCTGGTCCTTTGGGATGAATCGCCGGATGCGGCTTGGCCACGATGACGTTCGGCTCATGGAAGGTAGAGTCGATTGGCTCGCGATGAATCGGCATGTTTTCTCCGGCCTCGCGGAACTCCTTTTCATCTCGGTACAGCTCGACACGACCTGTTCGCGTATACCAAGGACGATCTTCGTAGGCTTGTTCCCAGCCGATGACTTTCGGATACGTTCGAGACTGAATCAGCGTCGGAATTCCCTTCTTCGCATCCGACTCTGCTTTGGCAACCGATAGTCCCTTGGCCATGGTCGATGCATCGAAGATCCGCTGAAGGTAGGCATCGACTTTGCCATCGTAGACAAACTGCCACATCTTATGGAATCGATCGTCTCCGGTCTGTTTCGCAAGGGCTGTAGCGACACCGGCTGCGCACTCAATGTCGGATCGCGTGTTGAAGATCCGATCAAGCGGAGTCCGTGGAAAGATCGAGATGAACGGATTGGTCACGCTCGCCGTAGCATCGGGGTGCTTAAACTCCGCCCAGCTATCGACTGGAAACACCACGTCTGCATACTCGCACGATGCAGTCCACCACCACTCATTGACCACCAGCATGTCCACACGCGGCAGCGCATTGAACACCGTTTCGTAGTGACCTTTCGCATTCCCAATCAACGAGTTCGAGTTACAGACCCAAATCGCCTTGGTCGGAGTCGGAATGTGCGAGTCCCCCGTCACTCGCTCCTTTCCCATGTGCAGGATGTGATCGCCGTGGTTCCAGTAGTGAACCGATTCATAGCGAACAAAGGACTTGGGACGCGCAGGCTTTTCGGGGTCTAGCTCAATGTCGAACGGGTTTTCAAACGCATACTGCGGGAGCCCGTTAAAGTACGCCGTCCGATAGTTTCCTGCATACGATCCTACGTTGCCGCCAATGAACCCGATGTTGCGGGTCAGGGCTGCGAGCAGGAACACTGTCCGGTCTTTCAGATCGTTATTAAAGAACTGGTTCGGACCCATTCCGCAAGCAAACAAGGTGGACTCTTTGTTCGCTGCGATCTCACGCGCGATGGTTCGGATTCCTTCTTCAGGAGCCCACGTAATCGCCGCAGTCTGCGCGGGCGAAAAGTTCGCGTCTATGTATTCTCGAATCAGTCCAAGAACCGGGCGACAGAGTACCGTTTTTCCATCGGAAAGCTTCACTTCAAAGCTGCCTCCCAGAGCCGCCGCTACGTTGCGCTTCTTCCACTTGTGTCCGATGTCTTCTCTCGAAACCGACACAGGCTTGTGCGCGCGCTCATCCCACACCACAAACGGCTGAAGACGATCTTCGACTTGCTCTGGAACGAGCTGCTGGGTCTGCTGTGGAACCGGAGGCGCTTTGTCTCCTTTTCGTAGCACCTGCGCAGCAATTCCACCCGTGACTTGCAGCCCTGCGACATCGCGAGCAGACAGGCGTTCCAGCGTATCCATGCGCACCAGCGAAGTCAGGTCGGTGTAGTCGCGAATGTAGTCTGGATCGTAGAGCGTTTCGCTCAGGATCACACCAGCCAGTCCCAGCGCCAGCGCAGGCGTGGTTCCCGGTCTAACAACCAGTCCCAAGTCCGCTTTGTTCATCGTGGCGGAATACTCCGCAGCGATCACTACAACCTTGGTCCCTTTCAATCGCGCTTCGGTCAGCCAGTGCGCATCAGGCATCTTGGTGGTGATCCAGTTCATGCCCCAGACCACCAGCAGCTTGGCGTGCTCTGCCATTGCCAAGTCAAAGTCCACCGTCTGTTGTCCGGTGACCATGGGATGACCGGGCGGAAGGTCTGTGTGCCAGGTGTAGTTGTCCCAGCCGCGCGCGCCAAGTGCTTTGTCCGGTCCTACTTTGCGAACGTGCGCATCCAAGAGCGCCAGCATGTTGGCCGTTCGATACTGACCAAAGATCCGCGTGATGCCGAGCAGAGGCATGCCACCGCGCAGCTTGATGTGCTGCGTCCCAACCCCGTGCGCTGCTTCGATCATCTCGGGGTCATAGTGCTGCGCAGTCAGCCAGCGCTTGCCCTGTTCTCCCGAATACGAAGTTGCGACGTTTAGGAGTCCTTTGGCAACCAGCGCAAAGGCGTCATCCCACGACAGTCGAACAAACGGATCACGACCTCGCTGAAGGTACTTGGGATCAACCTGTCCCGTCTGTGGATCGCGAGGGAATCCAGCCTTCGCCCACTCATGAAATCCTTTGCGAACCAGCGGATACTTGCAGCGCCGTTCTCCGTAAAAGCGCCGCACCAACGCCAGTCCTTTTTGACAGCAGCGCGGATCCCAGCGATGCGAGGCCTTGGCACCACTCTCATCCACCGCTTCGCCATAGCCGAACGTCGGACCCACTCGGACGACGGTTCCGCTGCGAACGTAGGCGCGCAGCAGACAGTTGTGCGTATCGTTTGGTGCGCACGTAAAGGTAAACGTCGAATCGTACGCATACAGGTCTCTGTAGATCCGCTCCCACCCACGGTTGGGATACATCCGCAGCGGGTTTTCGACACTGACTGGCTCTAGGAAGTTGAACGCCCAGCCTTTGCTGGCCACGGCTGCGACGCCTCCTGCGCCGAGAAGCCCAAGAAACGAACGACGATTTACATTCGACACAAGTCACCTCCAGTCAGTCCGCGCGACGGCTGTACCGAAGCGCAATCACAAGCAAGCATGCTGGCTACGTTCTGATTGTTCGGAGCCGCTTCCTATCCGTGGGACACCTCTGCGATTGCGCGCTGTCGGGCCGTAGGTACTGCCTCTGGGAATCGAGAGTCAGACTGTCTGGCTCTCTGCTTGTTCCCAGAGCATTGCAAGATCATTGCCATCGCTGCGATCGACACCATCGCGTCCCCCAGGCACCATCACGCAGCGGCCTGCCCCGATGCATCGCCTTCCTCGCAGCGCATTTCCTGCTGCGAACAGAGACCACGTTGTGATTGAAACAACGCCCGTTGTCATTTTTACAACGGACTTAGAAACGGACTTAGGACAGCAATGGAACAAGACGCAGACGAACGGAGAGGAATCGAAATACTCCGGGAGCCAGCGACGTGACTTGGTCAGCCACCGATCGCGACCATCAAGCGACGAGGACGACCACATCCAACCGGAGTAAAGGAGTGCCCCTGCTGCTTGTAAAGCAGTGCCTTGCGCACCACAGTCACGATGGCATTGGACCTGCTCACGCTGTCGTTTGGAGCAGTACGTAGCGCCTGCGCCAGATCGATCGCAGCGTCGGAACCAAGGCACGATTGAAGCTGTCCTGAGGCCGACAAGCGCACGCGGTTACAGTCATCGCAAAATGGCTCACTGACGGCAGCGATGACTCCGATGCGTCGCAAAGATTCTCCGTACTGGACGCCCACATAGCGCGCTGGACCCGTTCCCGGTAGCGCAGTCAGCGTCGAATCGAGCGACTGAAGCGGACCCAGCTCGGCACTGAGCTTGGCACGAATCGCAGCCGCAGACAGAAAGCCTCCGACGGAACACGCGACCCCTTCCCCAATCGGCATCAGCTCAATGAAGCGAGGCGTCAGATCTCGCGCAAACGCAAAGCGACAAATGGCTCCCAACTCGTCGTCGTTGAAGCCGGAAAGCGCCACGGTATTGAGCTTGATGTGCGCAAAGCCCGCAGCCTGCGCTGCGTCGATTCCTGCCAGCACACGATCCAGGTTTCCGGAGCGCGTAAGCTGCGCAAAGCGATGGGGATTCAGAGTGTCCAGGCTGATGTTGAGCCGCGACAGACCGGCTCTGCGCAGTGGCTCCGCCAGCTCAACCAGTCGCTCCCCATTGGTCGAAAGCGTGACCTCTTGCAGTCCGATTCCCGAAAGTCGTTCCACAATGCGGATCAGCTCACGTCGCACCGTTGGCTCCCCTCCGGTGAGTCGCACGCGCTGCAATCCGACGGGAATCAGCGCGGATACGATCTCAACCAGTTCCTCTTCATCCAGCAGAGCTTCGGAACAGAGCGCACTCCGTAGCGACGCATCCGTCGGCATACAGTAGGAGCATCTGTAGTTACAGCGATCGGTCAGCGAGATCCGCAAGTAGCTCATGCGGCGGGAAAACCCATCCACAAGGAGCGATGACTTCGTGCAGGAATCCATACCGAACAGAGACAGCAAGGTGTATGCCGCGACCGTGCAGCCCGACGGACGGTGTTCGTATCGCCATTAGGAAAGCAGTCCAAGACGCTGCGCCATGCGATGCAGGTTGCCGCGATCCACACCGAGCACGCGCGCCGCTTCCGCCCAGTTTCCGCCCGCCTTTTCAACGGTGCTGCGGATCAGCTGACGACGGAATGCATCGACAGACTCTGCCAAGCTTGTACTGACAGGCGCGTCTCGTTCCACCGAGCTGGCGGTCGCATGCTGTTTCGGACGCACATCCGCATCATCGATTCCCAGATGCTCAGCGTCGATCAGTACGTCCTGACGGCGGCTCCCTTCTGCGGCGCGCAGGGTGGCACGAAGCATCAGATGTTCCAGCTCCCGGACGTTGCCAGGCCAGTCATACGCGACCAGCCGGGATCGCGCAGCGTGGGTCAGCTTGACCTGTCCGACCCCGAGCTTGCTACGCGCCAGATCCAGAAAATAGCCAGCCAACAGCAGGACATCTTCGACGCGCTCACGCAGCGGCGGCACATGCAGAGGATAGACGCTCAGCCGGTGATACAGATCGGCGCGAAAGCGACCCAGCCGAACCTCTTCACGCAGCTCGCGATTGGTTGCGGCCAGCACACGCACATCGACATGAATGCTGCGATCCGAGCCAACGCGCTGCACTTCGCCTGTCTGAAGCGCTCGTAACAGCTTGGGCTGCACGCTCAGCGGAAGCTCTCCCAGCTCATCCAGAAACAGCGTTCCACCGTCGGCAGCTTCAAACTTTCCTGCCCGCTTATCGGTCGCACCAGTGAAGGCGCCCCGAACGTGACCAAACAGCTCGCTCTCTGCCACTCCTTCTGGTAGCGCCGCGCAGTTCACATAGATGAGCGGCTGCTGCGCCCGACTCGACTGAGCGTGAATCGCCCGCGCGACGACTTCCTTGCCAACGCCTGTCTCGCCTGTGATCAGCGCCGTCAGATCCGAGCGTGCAATGATCGAGATCTCATCCCGGAGCCGTCGCGCAATGGGGCTGATGCCGAGCACTTCATCACCGATTCTGCGACGCGCATCGATCTGCAAGTGCTCCGCCACCAGGGACTTGTGCGCCAGGACTCGCTCCAGTGACTCGACCAGCCCCGTGGTCCGCATCGCGGAGCCTGCCAGTGCAGCCACCGTCGCCAGCGTGTCTTCATAGACCCCATCAAACGCTTTGGGATCGAGCGCATCGACGGCAATCACCCCGACGACCTTGCCTTCTAAGATGAGAGGACAGCCCATACACGCATGAACCCGCGTTAGATGACTGCCGCCAGCGATGAGCCCATCGAAGGGATCGGGCAGCGTGCTGTCACGAAAGCGTACCGGGCCACCTGCTTGCAGGATCTTCTGTAGACGCGGATGCTCTTCTGGAATGAAGCGACGGCCTATCGTCTCTGGCAGCAGTCCGTCGCCCACCACGGGAACCAGGACACCTTGATCCAGACGCATGATGGCCGTCGAATCACACGGAATCAGCCGACGCACCGCCGCAGCGAGCCGACGGTAGCGATCCTCTGCGGCCAGGTTTGCGCACAGGTCGAGTGCGATGTCCAAGAAGGGCTCTCTCATGCGGCCTCTACGCTAGCCAGTTGTTGTCATTTTCACAACCGGCTACTTGCTGTCTTTGGCACAACAGGCTCTTGGGACAAAAGAACCAGTTCCGTCTTGCCTCTTTGCGCCGAGTCTGGCTTGGTTTGGTTCGTGCGATCACGAGAGCGAAACAGGTACGCGTGGGGGAGAAGCTGACGATGAGCCACCCCACTGCAATGAGCGAACAAAAAGAGAGCGTCTCTGCCTGGGAAACCCGTCCACTGGAAGCGCTCGTGGATCACATTGTTGTGCGGTACCATCTGCCCCTGCGCGCACTGGTCAGTGATCTGCACACCCTGCTCCAGCGATTGCGGAAGACGGACTCACAGCAGATGCTCTGCGCGCTGGTTCAGTGTTTCGAGACCTTCCGCGAAGAGCTGCTGCTGGACATTGGCAAAGAAGAGGACGTGCTCTTCCCGTGGATTCGTGCCAAGCGTGGCGCATCGGCTGTGGTCTCGATCGCGATGATGCAGCAGGATCACGCACGCATCGCAGCGCTGGTCGCTGAGCTGTGCCTCCAAGGTCGTACGCAGCTTGCGACCCGCTCGCCGGGAACCGATGCGCTCTCTTTTTTGTACCTGGAGCGGCTGCTGACAGCTCTGGCGGACTTGATGCACAGTCACCTGGCGCTGGAAGAGCTGCTGTTTGTTCGCGCGCTCCTTTCTTAAGCTGGGCTGCGCTCCACAGACATGCTGACGGGTCGGCGTTCGATGCCTGCGTTGTTTCATTCACAACGGTTGTCATTTGCACAACACAGGCCGCTGCTGACCGGGCCAGTGCGTGTCCATCAGTCATTCCGACGCTGTGGACTGTATGCGTGTACCCAGCAGGTGACGCGCGCGACTCCGGCGCGGCTCGGCGTGCGGTTTGCTGATGGATCTAGGCATGAACTCGATCATGACGTGGACCGTGCAGCGATTTCGACAGCTCTTGCTTCTGGTGGTGGTGCTTGGCTCTTTCTCAGTGCTGCTGTATGCCGGACATCGAATCCAGCAGGAAGCGGCCCCCATTCCGCAGCGGGTCGTATCTGAAGATGGCATCACGCTGATCTCTGCGGGTGAGATCGAAGAAGGACAAAATGTCTGGCAAGCGATGGGAGGGATGCAGGTTGGATCGGTCTGGGGACATGGCAGCTACGTTGCGCCAGACTGGACCGCTGACTACCTGCACCGCGAATCAACCAGCATCTTGGATCAGTATGCGCAAAAGCAGAGCGGAGCCAGCTACGACGCCCAGCCCGCCCAGACACAGGCGGCACTGCGCGAGCGACTGCGCCAGACCATCCGTCCGAACTCCTATGAGCCACACACAGGAACGCTCCGTATTTCCGCAGAGAGAGCCCGCGCCTTCTCCGCGCTCACAACCTATTACAGCCAGCTCTTTGCCGAAGGTCGCCGGGAGTTTGCGATTCCTGCGGGCGCGCTTCGTGATCCGCACAAGCTGCATCTTCTGACCGCATTTTTCTTTTGGTCTTCATGGGCAGCCAGCACCGATCGACCCAGTACACCGGGCGTGTCCTATACCAACAACTGGCCGCATGAACCGCTCGTACAGAACCGGCTCACAGGGGATGCCGTTGTCTGGACCGGAGTCAGCATCATTGTCCTTTTGGCAGGAATCGCTGCGATGGTGTGGTGGCGTGCGGCACAGACACCGGAAGACACGCGAAAGGAACCTGCGAGCGATGATCCACTCTTGCGGGCCCAGCTCACTCCGTCGCAAAAGGCATCTCTTTTGTACTTCGGGGTGGTGGTCGTGCTGTTCCTGTTACAGATCGTAGTCGGAGTCATTACCGCGCACTTCGGAGTCGAAGGAGATGGCTTTTACGGAGTCCCCCTTTCGCGCTGGTTGCCCTATGTGATCACGCGAACGTGGCATACGCAGCTTGGGATTTTCTGGATCGCCACTGCGTGGCTTGCTGCCGGTCTGTTCGTTGCGCCCAGCATCGGTGGCGGAGATCCCCCCGGACAAGCCGTGTTGGTGTATGTCCTGCTTGGTGCGCTGTTTCTGGTGGTCGGTGGATCGATGGCAGGTCAGTGGCTCAGCGTGATGCATCGCTTTTCAGATGACACCACGCGCTTTTACTTTGGTCACAGCGGCTATGAGTACATCGATCTGGGACGCGCATTTCAGATCGCGCTGCTGGCCGGACTGTTCCTGTGGGTCGGGCTGGTGCTTCGTGCGGTGCTGCCTGCGCTCCGTCGTCCTGATAGCCAACGCGGGCTCCTGATCCTGTTCATTCTGTCTGCGCTGGCGATTGCGGGATTTTACGGAGCCGCGCTGGGCTACGGTCATCACACACATCTGGCAGTGGCTGAGTACTGGCGCTGGTGGGTCGTTCACTTGTGGGTTGAAGGCTTCTTCGAGGTCTTTGCCACCGTGGTCTTTGCATTCCTGTTTGCACGACTGGGACTCCTGGATCCCAAGTCCACAGAGCGTGCTGTGATGCTGTCTTCCACCATCTTTTTGTCCGGTGGAATCATCGGAACGCTGCATCACCTGTACTTTAGCTCGTCGCCCACGATGATCATGGCGCTGGGATCGGTGTTTAGTGCGCTGGAGGTCGTTCCGCTGGTCTTTATCGGCTACGAAGCGTGGGAACACCTGCGCATGTCTCAGCATCAAGGCTGGGTCCAGAAGTATCGCTATCCGATCTACTTCTTCGTCGCTGTAGCATTCTGGAATGCGGTAGGAGCGGGTCTGTTTGGCTTTATGATCAATCCGCCTGTCGCGCTCTATTTTATGCAAGGACTCAACACCACGCCGGTTCATGGTCATGCAGCGCTGTTCGGTGTGTACGGAATGCTTGGGCTCGCGCTCACGCTGTTTTGTATGCGTGCGGCTGCTCCCGATCGGATCTGGAATGAGCGACCGCTGCGAGCGTCGTTCTGGCTGATGAATGTCGGCCTTCTGCTGATGCTCCTTCTCAGTCTTCTGCCGGTGGGACTGCTACAGACCAAAGCGTCGGTGGAGGTTGGATACTGGTACGCACGCAGTCCAGAGTTTATGCAGACCTCGCTGATGAACACGCTGCGCTGGCTGCGCGTGATCGGAGACACCCTGTTTGGACTGGGAGCGCTCGCGTTTGTTGCCTTTTCGATCGGGCTGCTGCGCAATCGCAGCGCGTCGTAACTCAGGCAAAATGAGCCAGACAAGACGCTGTACGCTGCGCACAGCCTACCCGCCCAACCCCCATCTAGAGCCGCCCCACGACAAGAACATCAGCGCACTGCTATCGAACACCCAAGCGCGTACCGTTTTTGTTCCGAGGATGCAGTTCCCACCAGCAAAAGCATTCCCCAGCCTGACCGAACCGGACCCAGTCCACATCGGGGTGTTGATGAACTGCGGTGGCCAGCGTGGATGTTCAACGCACGTCGAGCCTTGCAAAAGTTCCGCAATTTGAGCGCGTGCGGTTCGGAATCGGGACATTCGCTCATCGTGAGATAATGATGGATCGTTACTGGCTGGGTAGACGATCGGCCAGTGAGTCCGCGTGATGTAGCCCAGGAAGACCGGACAGACCGCCTCTTCTCAGAGCGTGAGCACGGACCGTCGATGGGTAGAGCAGCGTCGCCCGATCGATCGACAGCACGGAGTCGAGTTCGCACGAACGAGTTGAGAGACCTAGCCTTCTAGACCAGAGTCCTCGATGTTCACTGTGACCTCCGTGCTGTTAGCCTGGTCATTGACGGAGGCGATCTTGATTGTGAAACGGTGGACATCACCGACCGGCTCCGCATCGATTCCCAACATCACATCATTTGGCAGTGGCCCCGCAGGACTGAACGAAAGCGACGTCACCATCTCGAACACCAGCCGACCCTTTTCAATGTCCCCCGTTGCGTCAAAATTCCAGCCCTCGCTCACGGAGCGAATCCGTGAAATGCGGTCGACAACCATCTCAACGCGTTCATTCCAGCAGTCGATGACGAACCCCATGCAAGCGCGGTCACCAAGGTAGAGCGTCTGGAGAAACTGTGATGGAGTCATAGCGTGTAGGGGGTCGAGCCGTGGAGGGTCACTGATCTCAGAGCAAGTCTCTGTCTGGATCGATGTCATCCAGACAGAGGGCTCGGACATCGACGCCAAACGCGTCCGCTTGCTGCTTCACTAGAGAGATGACGTCATGGTAGGCCATCAGGAATCCCAGCTTGTAGTCACGATCTTCGGCGCGACCCTGTGCTGCATCCAGCCGAGCGGTCAGTGCTTTCTCCTTGAGCAAAGTTCCAAGATCACGAAGAAAGAGTTCTGGAGTGGTGGGGGTCATCCGGGGGTCATCCGGGGCTCTTCTCACAGACCACTTTCTCCAAGCTACGTTGAACGTCGCGAGGAAAGCTCACCGTCAGAGAATGTTCCTCCTCCGCCCCCCAGCTTGCCACAGCATCTGAAAGCACATCCAGATAGATACGGAGCTCGGATTCCGGTAGGGCAGGGAGGTCACCATGCCGCAGTACCACCGTCCGCTGTTTCATCCAATGCAGGTCACGCAGACAGTCTGAGAGTGCGTCCCAGTTGAACCCAAAGTAGCCCGGCAGTTGCAGCGCCACATAGAGCGCTTCCAGTAGCGCAGAGGAACTGGTGATGCCAGTCGGCAGAGAGGCAACATAGGCGTTCGGCCGAGCCTCGGGGGTGTCCTCAAATTGGAAGAGGTTGGAACGATCCAAATCGCATGCCTCACTTGAGCGGAACAAAGGTCTGATAGTGATCTGGTGTGTAGTACATCTCGCCGCCTTTTCCAATGACCACGCGCTGCGGGCCGGTTCCATGAGTGCCCGGCGTCGGATGAACGTATTCTCGATAGTAGCCGGGAGACTGATTCGGGAGCGATGGCGTGTCACGACCGGGCAAGGGACGATTTTGAAAAACGGCGCCGTCGTTGCGGTGCGGAAACCGACCGCCCGATTCGATCCGATCGAGCGTTGGTTTCAGGTCCACAGTACCCTCCAGAACGGTTCCTGTTCGACGGTCGATGACAGTGGTTCCACTCACGAATCGGGTGGGGCGATCCTTCGCAGCAGCGGCAGCCACTCTCTCCACATCCCGCACATGGTCCGCAGCTTCGGCTGTCCGTTCAACTTTGCGCAGCGCCCCAATCGTACCGAGTCCCTCTGTGAACACTCCGATCGCCGCATCTGCTGCAAGCGAGGTGGTTGCGCGACCGAGCGACTCCCCCTTTTCGTAGGCCGGCTTGTCGAGCCAGTCCTTCGTTGCCACGATCACGCCGCGTGCCACTCGTTCTACATCGTCGCGCGAAGCATTCCGAACAGCACGTTCCATCGCGTGAAGCGGTGCCAGCGCCCGTAGTTCGCGGCCAGC
Source organism: Myxococcales bacterium (assembly GCA_016794365.1). Lineage (GTDB taxonomy): Bacteria > Myxococcota_A > Polyangia > Palsa-1104 > JAEUJZ01 > JAEUKA01. The sequence continues at coordinate 2,485 of JAEUKB010000010.1, read as the reverse complement.
CTGCACATCATCGACAATTTCGCGTCCAGTCTTGGCCAGCCGAGCTGGGAGTTCCTTGGTGTCCTGATAGATCTGCCGACCCTCTTCGCTGACTCCCTTCGCAAAGCCTCGCGCAAACGCTGTTGCCGAATCACCGAGGCTGGGTCGCTCTGGACGAACAGAAGATGACTGCGAAGAGGGGTTCGCTTCCGGCTGATCTATCGGCGCAATCGGACCCGTCGCAAGTTGCTCTGCTTGCAGACTCCTGACAGAAGCGGCCGGCTGCTTGTGATCAAGCCGATCTCGATGGTTCTTTGACTTGTGGGGTGCGGCAGCAGACAGAGACGGATCAGTAGCCACTGGTGTCGTCGCTGGACTCGTAATCGGAATCGCTGACGCAGCAGGACTGGTTGACTACGGCCCGCTGGGCGGTGACACAGGCATCAGTTCCGAGCCGACTTCCCGAAGCGGCTCATCCATTGGGACAAGCTGTCCGCTGACATTGCAGAACTTTCCGCTCGCATCCCGCTTCCCCAATGGCGCAGAGGCTTGTCGTATTTTCCGTCTTCATACAGAAAACACTCATCGGTCAGCCAGTCCTCGCCACGTCGATGCGCTTCGCTTGCCAGCTCTGCCTCGGTCCATTCCTGTTTCAACTTTTCCCACAGCCACAACCAGGGCGACGGCACCATCTCGCGATTGGGAATCGGCGGACGGGAATAGGACTGATCGGTTGTCTCCCTCCCGATGTGATAGTCGGGGCCACCAATGTAGATCGCGCTGGGTGCAATGCCATCGCCACGACCTTGGACATAACCGCTGCTGAGTGACGTTCCATTGTCCCATGCAAAGTGTACAGACAGACCGAAACCACCACGCAACGGAGCATTGTGTTTCGATCCGAAGAGACCTTGCAGGACTCCAAAACCCTGCACTGTCGCACGAGACATCCATGGTAGATGAATACGGAGCGCCGTTGACAGCTCACTATCCGTTCGTCCCGGCGTGAGCAGGAATCCCAAGCTGGCGGTGATTCCCATCCGCCAAAACGGCTTGTCCGCAACTGCGCGCAGAGCCGTCAGTGGCGCAAGACTTCCGAGGTCATTGGTCCCCTCAAACTTAGGAATCCGCAGCTGCTGCTGGAGCTGAAGTCCGAAGGTGAACTCGGTGTCAGGAACCGGATTCCGCAGCAGAGGAAACAGGACTCCCTTTACGGAAAGGAGTGCTGGCCCGTTTTGAAACACCACGCTCTGATTCGCCTGACTCCAGATTCCCAGCGTCCCGCCCATTCCGAGTTCGATGCGATGGAACAGTGACATCGAAGCGCCGTATCCAACGGTCGCACCAAAGCCTCGGGAGTCTGTCGAAGGCAGCAGAACGACATCCGCGATGTGAAAGTGCGCCGTGAAGTAATCAATGCGATTGCACGGAATCGGTGACTTCGCGCAGCGTGAACCGAACGCCATCCGTAGAGGAGCCGCAGGCAGAACAGACGGTTCCGCAGACACCAGCATCGGCAGAAGAACCAAAATCACCGTCACAGAAAGCAAACGTATCAGTCGGAGCACGCGCGGCAGCCTAGTTCACGGAAGTACCATTCGCAAGCCAGCGTCAGCACCGTGGCTCCAGCGGTCACAAGCTGATATGAAAGAGTGCAAGCTCCTCTGCTATGCCCACCCCAATTATCCGCCTTGAAGATCGCAGACGTAAGACACCAAAGCGCGGCCCATTGGGGAGTGGTTCCGGCTCGGTCTTGTGTCCACGATGCCGACGCCCCATTCCTACCTCATCGACAACGTGTCCTGAGTGCGGAGTCCATTTCCAAGGCTGGGCTGAGGACTTCGCAGAGTCGCGACCATCGCTGCTTCGCAAAAGCCCCGGACGCTACGTCCTACTTGCTACCGCCGTCCTCCTAATACTCACAATGCTCCGCGCGTTTCTCTGGCGGTATTGATGCAAACACCAGTGGACTCTGTGCGCGGGATAGACCTTGCATCGCCACCGCTGATTCAGTTCCTCAAGCGAAGGCTTAGGAAGTGTAGGCTAAACTACGGTACGGTTTCGGCGTGGAAGGGACGGTAGGAACCAGCTCGATCGTTCCCCTGACTTCTCTCTCGGGGCAGGGGATTTTTCAGCGCTTTCTCGACGGGCGTGATCTTATCCGGCTCACTATAACAAGTTCACATATTCGTCGAGAAAGCACTCTACAAGATCGAATTGGGGAACGACTTAGGGACTGGTCATGTCGGACTATCAGCGACGGATGAATCCGTTCTCGCACCTCTTGCTTGCAGCTCTTTGAGTAGGTTCTGAAGGTCTATTTCGCTTAGTGAATGTAGTAATTCAGAAAACTTATTCTCTCCTCCTCCTCCTCCGAGTGTCTGGGCGACCCGACTGGAGCGTGCGTTGGAGACACTCGACGGGCTGGCGTAGTGCTGCTCGGTCATCGCGAACGAGCTGTGACCGAGTGCCTTCGCTACCGCATCCGCCGTCGCTCCGCCTTCGA
>JAEUKB010000005.1 GCA_016794365.1 Myxococcales bacterium | reverse complement strand
CAGTCGAGTGTGGCGGTGATCTGTGCGACGGCGATGCTGGAGCTGGACGATGCCGAGCCGAGCGAAACGACCCGGCGCATCGTCGAGTTTGCGCAGTCAAGTGAAGTCCAGTCGCTGGCTCGTCTGTACGAAAGTCCGTGGTTTGCCCGTGCGGTGAGCATCGTCGCTGAAGTCTATCCACTTCCGTCGCAGCCGCAGAACGACAAGTGGCTCGCGGCACTGATGGTTCGCGGCTATTCCAAAGACGAAGCGCTGCACTTTTTGACAGGCCCAGCGACGGAGGGTGGTCATGTCAACGATTGACGAAGCGATTGACGAAGTGCGGGGCTGTGCGTCGCGGATGGGGCAGTCGATCCTGCGCTCGTGGACCTACCTCGACGATGCGACCTGGCAGCGCGCCAAAGAGATCCTGACGATGGAAAATCTGTGGACGCTGTGTCTGGTGTTCGCGGGCTGGCTGATCGCAACGATCGTGGGTGGTCCCGTCGGCATTGCCATCAACGCGATCCTGACCGTCTGGGGCGTGATTGCGCTGTGGGACATCGCGGGCGAGCTGTTTGAACTTGGCAAAGAGTGGGCGCTGGCGTGCTATCGGGCGCGCAGCGAAGAGGATCTGGACGCGGCGGGACAGGTCTTTGCCAAGCTGCTGGCGACGGGCGTGCTCGATCTGCTTCAGGTACTGGTGCTGCATCGGGTGTTTCGCTCGGTGCGGGCCAGGCTGCGCGACAAGATTCCAGTGCCGAGTGAGCTTGCCGAAGCCGAGCAGAAGGCGCGGACCCAGCGCGAGCGCGGCAAAGTGTCAAAGACCGCCGAAGCGGCGCTGGAGACGGCGGTGGACCGAGCAGCGGCGGTGATTCCAGCGGACCAAAGCTCGTCCTTTCCCTTTTTGGTGACAGCGCTGTTCGGTGTGGCTGGCATCGGTGGTGGGCTGTATCTGCTGTCTCGGAGAAGCAAGTGAACTGGCCGATTCCACCGAGCTTGATCCTCGACGTGGGCGAGTCGGTCAAAGCGGTGCGCGCCCACAAGCCGCAGCCGCACAAAGGCGTAGACATTCACTGTGCGGCGGGGACTCCGGTGCTGTCGGCGGAAGATGGCGTCGTGGTGGCGGTCGTCGATGGTCGGCGGAGCCGTGACCCAAAGCGCCGAGCGGCGGGACTCTTTGTCGATGTGAAGTCGAGTCGCTACCTCTGCCGCTATCTGCACCTGGGGGAAGTGTTTGTCTTTGTGCAGCAGCCAGCGCTCGTCGGGGATGCGCTCGGGACGGTGGCCTCGCCGTTTCAGAGCGGCCTCGCGGAGCGGCCTCACCTGCACTTTGAGGTGCGCCACCTGGCCGACGTGGGCTACGGCGCGCCGCTCGATCCGCTGCGCCTGCTGCCGACACGAAGGAGCTAAGGAACGAACCATGAGTGACGACTTCGACTGGAAAAAAATCGCCGTGGCCGCCGGAAAAGTAGTGGCCGGTGTCGGCAAAGTGGCAGCCGGAGCAACCGGCGGACCGGCAGCGGCACAAGGCGTGGCCGATGCCGAGACAGGCATCTACGGTGCGCTCGACGGCTTTGGCGTCAAAGTACCCGGCGCAGCCGACGCGGGGCCAGCGGCCAAAGAGACACCGCAAGTGACACCAACTGCCAAAGATGTGTCACCCAAAGCGGCTCCAGCTACCTCAGCCATGTCACCACCTGCCCCAAAAGTGACAAATGGATTGGCAGTGCCATCGCTTGTGGCGACCCCGCCGGGAACGGCTGCGCTCGATATGCAGACGCTCGCGCCAGAGCGAACGCCGGGCAGTCTGCCAATTCGCACAGAAGTGACACCAAGCGTGGCGGTTCAACCACAAAACGTGTCACAAGACATGTCACCTGCGGTGCTGCCGGATGTGACACCAAATGTGACACTCCGCAGGGAGCCGTCACGGCTGGACTCGTTCGAGCGGGGCGGTCGTCAGGCCATGTCTTGGCCGACTCCATCGCAGTCCGTCGTCGCGCTGGATCGGGTCGAGCGGTTTGATCGGGAAGCGACCCGACGGAAGCCGCTGCCCGCTGCTCCGCCTGCTCCGACGGCACAAGAGCAAGAATCACAAGCGCTTGTCGCGGTCCTTGTGTCATCCGGCTGGAGCGTCGAGCAAGCACAGCTCATCGAGCGGGGACGATCGCCGGAGAGCCTACGACTGCTGGGGCCGCAGCGTGCGGGAAGACGGCTGCCGACGGTAGCTGGTGAGTCCCTGCCGATGCACGGCGCTCGACAAGTGGCTCGGCTGGGCACGCTGAGCGGCGGACAGGTGACAAGGCTCGGAGCGAGCAAGCCCTGGCTGCGAGTGTTTGCTGCCTATCGCGCCATGGGCACAAACGAGCGGCAGATCTTTGCAACAGAAGCGCTGCGCAATATCGATCAAACGAGGCTGCAATCGACCACGCTTCCTGTCGATATTCAGCTTCCACAAGAGCCGTTTTTAGACAATCCACAGGGACTACTTGAGCGATTTCAGGCGCTTTCTGATGATGAAAAGTGGCTAATCAGGAAAGCCATCGACGAATCAGAGCAAGACTTTACGCTGCAATCAGCGACAGGAGGCTAGGATGGCGCAATATGAGTGTGAGATTGGCACAATGGACGTGGTCTTCGGTGGGACCAATGCCAATGTCTTTTTGTCTTTGGTCGGCGATCGGGGCGTACTCAAAGAGACAGAGTTAAACGATCCGAACTCGAATGATGACTGGGAAAAGGGCGCAATCAATCGCTGTGTGATTCAGACCAATGATCTGGGCTGGATTACAGCGGGAACGCTGCGTCATGACGGCTCGGGGCCAAGCCCGGACTGGTCGGTTGCCTACGTGAAGATCATCAACAGCGAAGATGGTCGCGAGTGGTTGGCAGGCGTCAATACAGAGCTAAAAGGCAACAATCCATTTCGGCTGGTCTTCAAAAACACAAGCCGAGGTCAGTTTGACCAGCTCAAGCGCCAAAAGGAGCTGGAGCAAGAGCGCATCGAGCGGGAACAAGAGGCAGAGGATGCGCAGCTTGAGCGCGAAGCAACGGTCGAGGACGCAAGGAAGCTCAAGGATGACTGGAAAGCGCAGGCCGAGCGACGCAAAGCGGAGCTAAAGGTCGAGCTGGAAAAGGCGAAAGCAGAGGCAGAAGAGGCCAAGCTGCGTGAGGAAGTGGCGCGCGTGCGTGGAGCGGCTTCGGGCTCGGCTGGTCCGGTGGTGACGGGGCCGGTTGCGACGGGCGGAATGAAGACCTACGAGGTGTTTGCGGTCTACAGCGGGCGCTCTGTGCCGCTGACGCAGGCAATCAACTTTGACCGAGCGACGGGGCGACTGCTCGGGGTGAACGCGGGCTTTCGTGTGCTGGTCACGGACTCGGCAAGTGAAGGATTTGGTCTGGCTGGAATGCCGGGCCGGTGGGCGAGCTTCGTCGGAGGCAGTCCAGCCAGCTACGGACTTGATGCCGAGCGCGGCGTGCTCGCGTGGGACGGCTCGCGAGGACAGGTTCTCAACTCAGCCTTCTTGTTACAGATGTTTGGCAGCGACTGGCGCGGCGCAGTCTATTAACCCGAATCAGGGAACCAAAATCAGGGGGGAAAGCGATGGCAAAGGACATCACGGTACGAGTCACAGGACAGAACCCAGACGGCACGATGAACATCAGTGTGCCCGACGGAACGAACAACCCATTTATGCCTTCGGGTGGACAGTCGGGCGCGATGGTGCCCTACAATCCATCGGCAGCGACGGGCTACAAGGCGCGAATCGGCACCACGGAGGTCATGTTTCAGTCGGAAGCGGACTTTCTCAAAGCCGACAAAGCGTTTCGGGAGCAGGTCGCATCGAGCACAGTCCCGACGCTCGGCGGCGGCAGTCCGGTGGGCGGTGGAAGCTGGCTGCGAACCGGGGCCAGCGTCGGAGAAGCGGCTGCGGCCTACTTCAACGGTCGCGCGATTCGCAAGCGCATGGTCGAGGTCGATGACGCGCTCGACGCGCAGCGCGATGCCCTGAACCAGCTGGCCCAGCTTCAGAGCAAGTATCCCGAGCTGGTGCCGGTGCTGCGGATGGCGTTTCAGGCGGAGCGCGACGCGACGCTGGCAACGCAGCAGCTGCTCGAAGATCAGCTCCTCGCGGTCGATATCCAGACCGGCGCAGGCGTGGCGCGCGTTGTCTCGGACCTGTGGGAAGGCAACGCCAGCAATCCGAGCTTCATGAGCGGCAGCGCAACCTCGCCGGTGCTCGCGGGCGGCATTGGCCTTGGACTGGGGCTGCTGCTGAGTCGAGACAACACCGACGACCGGCGACGCCGCCGCTAACCACTCACCGACTGAGCGACTGAATAGGGGGCATTTTCCATGAGCGATACCAAGGAAGCGATTGCGGGACTGTTGGCCGTTGCGTTGCCGATGTGGGTGCGTGCCCAGGACGACGTGGACCGCGATCTGCGCAACAACCGACTGGATCTGCGCGACCTCGAAAACGAGCTGCGTGCGTGCTGCAACCACGGCGCGATGGTGCGAGCCAAGCTGCCGATTGCCCAGGATGCAGGCGTCGGCTTGGCACTGAGCAATCCCAAAGCGGTGACGCCAGAGATCATTCCGACGAGCACGCCGCTTGGTCGTCCAGCGATTGGCGACGATACCGTCTCGGACTACAAGTGGCCGCCGCGCGTCGGAACCTATACCGCACACGGCGCGGTCAGCGACACCGGCGAGCTGACACGGCTGTTTTTGGCGCTGGCGTTTCAGGAAGTACGCGCTTGGATCGAGGGCTTCACGCTGTCGAGCCCTCCGTCGCCGAGCGCCACCGCCCAGATCTTTTCAGCCAGCCGCTCGCTGTCGTCGGTATTGTCCGGTCTGAACCTGAGCCGCAGCGAGTATGTGTCGGCGTGGAGTCAGCTGTTTAACGCCGGTCTGCAAGCCATTGGAACACCGACGATTGGCAGCATCAACGCCGGAAACAATGTGGCGTCCGTGGCTTCAGTCAGTGGCGCCACGTTTACAAACCGTGCGATGCGGGTGCGTATCAGTGCCTCGAGCATCGGAAATATCAACGCAAGTACGGATGTAGCCGTAGTGACATTCTCAAAGCCTTATAATGCGTCGCCCGCAGTCGTAGGGAGCAATGGGCTTCAGGCCATCAATGTGACAACGAATGGTTTTACCATTCAGCTCACCAACGCGATTGGCATTGGCGATTCGCGAGATTTCTCTATCCTGGTGGGCGTGTAACGTGGGCAAGCTGGTTGATGAAATCCGCCGTCTCACGTCCGACCTCGGCGCTCGGCGGCTGGCAGAGGAAGTGGAAAAGCTGCAAACGCGGCTGGATGCGTGCTGTCCACCTCCGACTCCGGTCGTCGCTGAACCGCCTGTAACCGACAAACCCAAGGAGCCGTAAATGCGTCGAGCGTGTGCTGCGTTGTTGCTGATGGGCTGCTTTTCGACCGACCCGGGGAGCCGTCAGTTTCCGTGTGACGAGACACATGGCTGCCCGCCTGGACAGGTCTGCCAAAACAACCTGTGCCAGGTCAGCGCAGCACCGCTCGACGGCAGCGTATCGGGCTCAGACATGACCTTAACCGGAGATATGTCCGTGTCGCGCTGCGCGGGAAGTGGCTATCCGCTCGGTTCCAAGGGAGTCTGGGCCTGCCTCGGGACGTTTTCACCGGCGAATCCAGCTTCGTCGCTGTGCAGGAATAGTAAACTCTGTACAGATATTTCATCATTGGTCACCACCAATGAGTGCAATGCAGCAGCCAATGGTCTTTTGGGTGAAGCTCCAGGCAGCGGCCCAACCAGCATTGATGCAAAATGCGCTACTACACAAGGAGTCGGTTGGGGAAAATTATGGTTTGGCTGCGGAAAACGTCAAAGCCCTACACCATCAGAACCAGCGACTACCCCGTGTAGAGGGCATACCCAAGTACATTTTTGTTCTACAACCACAGGCGTCGTTTGTAACTTTAATGATGGTCGATTAGACGCTCAGACCAATACCGACGCCAATACTGGAGTGCTCTGTTGTCCGTAAGCGAAGAACGCTTTGTCACTTGGAGGGGGGCCAGTGACACACGAAGAACTTGAACAGTTGGTGCTGTGGCTGGCCGCGCAGGTTGGCCTTCAGCAGGCTCGGCCATCGCGGATGCAGCGTCGAGCCGTCGTCAGTGTTGAATCGCTGGTTCCAGCCGAGCGTGGCGAGCGCGGCGAGCGTGGCGAGCGCGGCGAGCGCGGCGAGCGTGGCGAGCGCGGCCCACAGGGCGAATCAGGACCGCCGGGAACGACCGGACCGCGAGGTGAGCCAGGGCTACCAGGCGACAACGGCGCGACGGGACCGAAAGGCGACAAAGGCGACCCAGGCACGCCGGGAACGACTGGACCGAAGGGCGATCCGGGTCCGCTGTGGCCCGATGTCTTCGTCGTGTCACCAGGGGCCAGCCTGCCGTTTTACGCATCGGTACAGGCCGCGATAGATGCCGCCGTGACGAGCGGCGAGCGGACCGAGGCTGACCCGGCGCTGGTGCTCGTCCTGCCCGGTGACTACAGCGAGGATGTGGTGCTCAAAAAGCACGTTGGTCTGCTCGGGTTCGACCGACTGGGGCACTTCACCACCATCCTTCGCGGGCAGCTCACCTGCGACCTGACGCTCGAAGGCGGCGTGCGCGAAAAGACCGTCACCACCGTCGCCGGGCTGAGCATCTTCCCGCCGAGCGGCAAGACCGCCGGAATTTGGTTTACCGGGTCAAACAGCCAGAAGCTGCTACTCACCGATGTGTCCATCGAGGGCTCGGTTCCTGCGCTGCTCATCGACAACACCTTCACCACAGGCAGCGGCACCAGCCAGGTGCTCTTGTCCGATTGCCGACTGCGAAGTACCAGCCCGCTCTCTCCAGCGCTGCGCGTCAAGTCGGGCTCCGTCGAGTTGAGTCGCACCGACTTGTGGAATCGTCCGCCGGTTGGCATCAGCTCTTCGCCCATCGTCGCGCAGCTTGGCCCAAGCGCAGCCCAGCCTCAGCCCTGCACGGTGACGTTGACCGACTGCAACATCGAAGGCTGGGTCCAGATGGACAGCTCCGTAAGCACAGCCACCGTCGCTGGCTCCATCGGACTGTCGCTTCTGCGCTGCACGCACTTTATCCACAACAACACCGCTGTTCCGATTCGCTTTGTGCTCGTCTCGCCGAGTGCCGCCGCTTCTGTAACCGGCCTGGCCGTGGTCCTGTCCGTCTTTCGTGCGACGGCCTGGACCGCTGGCACCGCGATGATCTTCGGCAATCCCGGCGGCGTCGTACCTGTCCTGAACCATCGCAACTCGTTCCGTGCCGATACGGGCGTCACCGCCGCGACGCTCACGGGGGGAACCGCGACCAGCTCGACGATGGGGGCCGTATGAGCCAGACCATTTCGGAAGCGTGGCGACAGATCGATCGCTGCTTTGAGTCGCTGCGGGCGCTCATCCTGCACAAGTCGAGCGGCAACACCGCAGCAGCCATCGCGGCCATGACCGTTGCTCAGAAGCTCTTTGGCGAGTCCAGCGCGCTGCACCAGCTGGCCCTTGCCAACATCAAGACCCAAGTCGAGCACCGCGATCTGGTGGCGCAAAATCGTGTGCTGACGAGCCACCTCGGGCCACTTCTGGAGTCGTTTGCTGCCTGTATGCAGCCGCACGACGCTGGGCCGCGCAAGCCCAAGGGCTTTTCCAAAAAGCTTCTCGACGCGATTGAGCAGCAGCTTCGACTTATCGAGCGACAGCCGAGCCTGTATCACAAGCTGGATCTGTCGGTGCTCAGCTCGGCCAACCTGCGGGTGGCGCTGGAAAGAGCCGTGCAGCCCGAGGACTACGGGGTTGCGGTGGCGATTCGGCTGCTGCGCGATCTGAATCGGTATCGACCCGACCTGCGCGATGCGCTCAAGGAATCGATCCTGATCCATGGGCGACT
>JAEUKB010000084.1 GCA_016794365.1 Myxococcales bacterium | reverse complement strand
TTCGCCCCGTCGAAGAGCCCCTGCTTGCGCGCCCAGACATACAGCACCGAAATTGCCTTGAGCATGCTGTTGACCGTTGCTGGCTTGTACCCCTGCGCTAGCTTTCTATCTCGTAGCGCCTCGATCTGTCCCGGCTTCAGGTTCGCAATCGGCAGCGGCGCAAGGTCTGGCAGCACATGCTTGCCAAGCGTATAGCGCAGCCACGATCGATAGCGCTCCGGGTTCTTCGTCGGTGGGTTCGCCTCCTGTAGAAATCGCTCCGCGAGCCCAAGCAGCGTCAGCGCCTTGCCTTGTCGCTCCGGCGACTGCTTTTCGGGAATCCCGACCAGGCCGCGCGCCACCCGCGCCTCAACCTCGGCGACAAACCGCATCGCCAGCGCCTTCGATGGCTGATGCGTCGGACGATGCTTGCGCTTGCCGTCGAGGTCAACGAACCGGCAATACCACTGTGGGCGGTCTTTGGTTCCTCGATTGTGAACGTCTCCCATGAACACCTCGCGTGGGTCGGACCCCGCCCATATCAAGCAGACAGAGTCCAACATCGTGCATGTTACCAAGATCGCTCAGCTTTCAGGAAGCCCGCATCTCCACCCCGTCGGCATGAATCGACGATCTGCGAGTCATCACCGCCTCGGGAGCCTGCCGGAAATACGTCAGCGCCGCACGCTTCGACGGAAACACCTTCCACCACATCCCCACCTCGTCGAGCAGCCAACAAACAAACATCCACTCAAACGATTCCCCCTTGGGCCACTTGCACAACTCCCACACAAACCGCTGCGACCGCTGCCCCGTCTGCGACCACGTCACAAACCGCAGCCGCACCGCCACCATAGGCCGTCTCCCCCGGTGCATCCTCAGCCAGCGGTCGACGAAGTCCTGGTCATTTTCGAGTCGATACAGGAGTGACTTACCTAGCGTTACTGGTTGTGTCCGTCGTGATTGCCGCTGATGAACTAACTTTCTGCTTGCCTCGGTCGTCGTGGTTCGTGCCATGTTCTGCCTCGTGCGTTGAGGTTGATTCGCGTCACTGCGACGCACACGAGGCCGGCGGGGCGCAATCCCGTCGGCCTCACACCAAGGCCACCGACGAGCCATGTTTTGCCGTTTGGATAGTCAGCAGCCATGTGTGCGACTATCGCGAAAGTCGCGACTTTCTGTCAAGTCGTGTCGTTGCAGAAACGCGCGCCATGTGCGACACGTCCGTTCATGCCGAAGCGCAAGGCATCTTTTCTAATCCCCGAGGAGCTGTACCAAGAGGCCCGCGATGCCGTCGCGTTCCTCGGCGGTCCGCCCCTCTACCTCACCCTCGCCCAGCTCGCCGAAGACGCCCTCCGAGACAAACTCGCCGAGCTAAAAAAGAAGCACAACAAAGGGAAGTCCTTCCCAAAGTTCGTCGGACGAGTCAAAACGGGTCGACCGGTCGGGTTCACTTAGCTCACTGCAATGCTGAGTAACACTACATGACGATCACGGATAAGACTCGTAAGTTGCTCTGGGGACGCTCCGGAAACCGTTGCGCGATTTGCAGACGAGAGCTTGCCGTTGATGCAACACCCTACGATGAGGAATCGATCGTGGGCGATGAATGTCATATCGTTTCCGGGAAGCCGAACGGACCGAGGTATGATCCATTTGTTCCAGCGGGAAAAATCGATATTTATGAAAACCTGATCTTGCTCTGCAAAGTCGATCATAAGACCATCGACGACCAATATGCCTCATATCCTGTCGATAGGCTCTTAGACATAAAAGCAAAACATGAGGAATGGGTGCATGGAAGTCTGAAAGAAGACACGGCCACTCCATCAATCAAGGTAACTCGCAGAGGGGCACCAGCGCCTCAATTTTTACACAGAATTACTTCTGGCAAGACTCTATTTTCATTGCTCCATGACACTTCTGGCGCATCTTTTGATAACGATGAGCCAAAATCCATTGAGGAAATGGAGTTGATTGGAGATTTTTTCCAAAACATGAGAGATTTGATCGATATTGTCACGGAGTTGGAACCATCGGCCGCAATTAGAGAAGGATTTCTTCTGAACAAAAGCATTGAAGCGCTAGAGAGCGCTGGATTTTTCCTTTTTGGAATTAAGGAGACGCTTTGGACTGAAACTGGGCGAGGGAATCCTTTCGAGACGCCAGTGCTTCGGCTATTGATCCTTCGCAATACCAATCCGACCATAATAAAAGTTGATACGGATCGGATTCAGCAGGAAATGAAGGTTCCTAGCCCAGGCAGTCCTAAGCAATCCGATGGACCAAATAAGGACCAAAAGCTGACCTTCGGTTGACGTTCTCGACGGGAAGTCGGTCAATTTGGCATGCTGGCCAAAGATCCAGCGGATCGCCCGGCGGATGCCGGGGCGCTACTGACGGCGCTGGCCGAGCTGGGTCCGCTCGAAGAGGACGATGGCCGTATTGTCCACGACACCGTCTTGGTGGGGGCCGAGGCGATCGCGACGGTCGAGCAGCAGCTTGTCGGCCTGGTGCTGGCCAGTGCGTCGCCAAACAGTGAAGCGCTCGACATGACCGTGGGCATGATGCAGGAAACCCACCAAACCCAGACCCTGCGCGGAGAGCTGGCCGCCTTTGGCACCAAGGCAGAGTGGCTGGCGGATGGCTCGCTGGTGGTGTGTATCTCGGGCATGAGCAGCGTCTTTGACCAGGCGCTTCAGGCGGCGCGCTGTGCGCTGCTGGTGCGGTCGCGGCTGCCGGATTCGGTGGTGGTCCTGACGATGGGTCGGGCCGTGGTGTCGGATCGGATTCCGGTCGGAGAGGTCATCAGCCGCGCAGCCCACCTGATGCAGCTTCACACGAGCGACCAAGAAGCCGCAGGCGTGCGACTGGATGCGCTGAGCTGCCAGCTCCTGGGTGAGCGCTTTGTCATCCAACACGTCGGGGAGCTGTCGCTGCTGCAAGGGGAAAAGCACCAGCAGGACGATCTGCGCCCGCTGCTGGGCAAGCCGACGCCGTGCGTGGGCCGCGACTATGAGCTGCTGCTGTTTGAACGCACGCTGTCAGTCTGCATCGAAGAAGCGCAGTCGATGGAGATCCTGGTCCTGGCGGCTCCGGGCGTGGGCAAGTCGCGGCTTCGACACGAGTTTCTACGGCGCATCCTGCCGCAGTTTCCCGACCTACGGGTGATGATTGGCCGAGGCGATCCGATGACAGCCGGGTCGCCATATGGGCTGCTGAGCCAAGCGGTCATCAACCTGTGTGAGATCAAGCGCGGAGAGCCCGAAGCACATCGTCAGCGCAAGCTGCAAGAGCGCGTCGCGCAGGTGATCCCGGCAGCCGAGCAAGCGCGCGTGACGGTGTTCCTGGGCGAGCTGTGCGGGGTTCACTTTCCCGATGCAGCCTATCCGTCCCTGGCGTCGGCGCGCGTAAGCCCCAAGGTGCTGGCCGATCAGATCGTGATGGCGTTTCTTGAATGGCTGCGGGCGGAAACAGAGTCGGGCCCGGTGCTGCTGGTGCTGGAAGATCTGCACTGGGGCGACGCGCTGACCATCCAGCTTGTGCATCAGGCGCTGGCTGCGCTGCGCGAGCTGCCGCTGATGGTGCTGTCGATGGCTCGGCCCGAGGTTCAGGATCTGTTTGTGCTGCCATCGAGTGAGCGAAGGCAGACGCTGCGGCTCAAAGGGCTGAATCGACAGGCGTGCGGGCGCCTTGTGGAAGAGGTGCTCGGGGACAAGGTCGATGCCGAGACGCGCAAGCAGATCGTCGATCGGGCAGACGGCAATGCGCTGTATCTGGAAGAGCTGATTCGCGCGGTCTCCGAAGGCAACAAAGACGAGCTACCGGAAACGGTGCTGGCGATGCTCCAGGCGCGCTTGATGCGGCTGTCGCTGCCGCTGCGTCGTCTGTTGCGGGTGGCCAGCATCTTCGGTCTGACGTTTTGGGATGGCGCGGTGCGGGCGCTGCTTGGGTTTGAGCAGCAGTCGGTCGATGTCTCGGCGCGGCTCGATGAGCTGGTGACCTTGGAGTTTGTGAAGCCGCACCCTCGCAGCCGGTTTCCGGTCGAGCGCGAGTATTCGTTCCGACATCCACTGATGCGCGATGCCGCGTACGGGCTGTTGTCCGATGCCGATCGTCGCTTGGGTCACCTGCTGGCCGGGCGCTACCTGGAAGATCGCGGCGAGCAAGATGCCGGTGTGCTGGCGGAACACTACTTTCAAGCCAACGAACAAGAGCGGGCCGCTGCGTTCTTTTTGCGGGCGGCGCAGGCGTCGGTGGATCGCAGCGACTTGGCCGGTGCGCTGCTGCGGGCAGAGCGCGGCCTGACCTGTAAGCCGAGTCCGCAGCTCCGAGGGGGCCTGCTCGCGATGCTGTCCGAGGTTCACACCTTTCGGGACAACTGGGAACCGGCGTACGCAATCGGCATGGAAGCCTTTGGGCTGCTGCAACCGGGAACACGCACCTGGACGCGGCTGACCTGTCGGCTGTTGGTGATGACCTCGACGCGAGCGGATCGGCGCGGGCAGTTCGAGCAGCTGGTGGGTGCGCTGTGTACGACCACGCCGGAACCGGATGCGCGCACTGCGTATGTCGAAGCGATGTCCTGGCTGACGACGGCGTTTGGCTCGCTGGGGATGCGGGACCATGCGCTCCAGTTTCGGACCCTGATGAACCAGGTGGCGCAGTCAATTGCGGACAGCGATCCGATTGCCCGGGCGTGGATGTCCTTTGGCTGCACCACGGTGGCGCGCATGCTGACCCACGATCCGTGGCAGTGTCTGCTGCTGGCCGAGCAAGCCGCGAGCGCGTTTGCCCAAGGTGGGGACCGCCGACACATGGCGCATGCCAACAGCTATGTCGGTCTGGCGCTGTCTGAGCTGGGCCTTCTGGAGCGCGCCGAGCGCGTCCTGCGTGATGCGCTCGCGGTGACGATCGAGCTAGATGAAAAGCTGCAAGCGGCGGCGGCCCGGGTGTACCTGGCCATTGTGCTGCTCCGGCGTGGCGATGAAGAAGGACGGGCGGAAGCGATCTCGCTGTGTCAATCGGTCCTGGCGGAACCCAGTGGGAACTTCTTTTTTGTCGCAATCGGTCGCACCGCGCTGGCGCAGGCTCACCTAGATATGGGCCAGCTAGCCGAAGCAGAGTCCGAAGCCCGACGGTCCATCGAGCAGCTGGCGCTGTTTCCAACCGTGCGGCAGCATCCAGAGTCGATCTTGTCCGCGTGCTTGCTCCAGTCCGGTCGCAGCGCTGCGGCGCGTGAAGTGGCAGAGTCCGCGCTTGCGCATGCCGAGACGCATGGCGGCTATGGCGAGCTGAAGATTCGACTGGCGGTGGTAAAGGCTCGGCGCGGGGATGGTGATGAGCAAGGGGCGGACGCGGCGCTGCGGGCTGCCGTGGCCCAGATGATGGATCGGGCTGCGACAGTCGCTGATGTCACCGTACGAGCGCGCTACCTGGCCGATGTCGCAGAGTGCAGAGAGTTGCTGGCGCTGGCATCGGCCTCTGCGCGGGCCTAGCTGCCGTTACGAAGCTGGGCGTTGAAGCGCAGCCAAAATGGGAACTGCGCACGCACGGTGCTCACACCACTGGGAAGGCCGAAGAGATCCGGTCCGATTGGGTGACTCGCGTAGGAGTTGAGCGTCACGTCATGGGCGCCCAAGAGGAGTCCACCAGCTTCGATCGATTCGACCGCCATCACCGCTTTGGTGATCTGTGAGTAGATCGCCTGCGTCGGCTGCTGCGGGTTGCGAAGCTGGAGCAAGCTAAAGATGGGCATGGCCCCGCTGACCAGACCGTCAACCAAGAGCGTGTGTGCTTGTCCGGTCACGGGCACCGATCCATCGGCTCGCGCGGTGTATAGACGCGACATCATCAGATCGATCGGCATCGATCCCGAGGTCCACTTTTCCGCTGCGGGCCCGGCGGTCAGGCCGCTTTTTTGGACCGAAAAGAGCTGGCGACGCTGAAGCGGGGTCGTCGGTGAGAACGTCGGGAAGACCAAGGTATCGGCCGTCGCGGGATTGCCTTCTGGAGAGAGATTGTACTGAAACCAGCCGATCTCTTTGGGAATGCCGAAGACCTCGCGTCCGGTACACAGCGACAGCGAGTTATCGACCAAGATGTACGGCATAAACAGGCCGATCGAGATCTGGAGCGGATGGCGGATGTCGTACGCGAGCACCGGGAACATAAACGTCGCGCTTGTCTCGGGACCGTATCCGTAGTTGGAATCCGGCGGATCGATCGAGGAGTTGGACTCGATGTAGCCGAGCTGCAGGAACACGAGGTCACCGATGGCCTCGAACCGAAGGTGCGGACTGGCGGCGTTTAGATACTTGTCCACCGCGCTCTGTAGCACCGAGTGCTTGGACAGAAGCGGATAGATCTGAATCGTGACTCCGCCGAGCGCGTAGGGAGGCGCCAGAACCTGAAGACCTCCGTATTCGATGTACGGCGGCGAGCTGCCCGGATCCGGCGGCAGAATCGGCTGATCGGGATCGCCCCCGGTTGCCGGCAGAGCGGCCAAAAGACCGCGCGCACCACCGAGTCCGCCCATCGTCGCAGACTCTACGCAGCCGAAGTTCATTCCGTTGTTCGTCCAGTCGCCGGTCAGAAACAGGTTGGCGTACCCAGACTGGTCGGGCTTGAGCCGATACTTGAAGCTGCCTGCGACCGCCAGCACGTAGCGCTCACTGGGATCGATGTTTGCGCGGAAGTACTGCCAGGCGAAGCGATCCTGTCCGGTCAGCTCAGCGGGGGCCCACAGCTTGTTCCAGTCAAATCCACCACCGGGAGCCGTCGCATTCGGAAACAGCGGGGAATACCACTGGCTCCAAAACGACAGCGCGCCCAGGGCAATCTCTGTGGTCTGCGTCAGCGGATAGGTGTCATCGGGAGGCACTGGCTCATGCGGATCATCGAGCATCGGTCCACAGAAGTACGCGACCATCTGGGGCGGATTCTGCGGCGGCCAGTTTTCGTGAGGCAGCACTTGGCTCATGTCCGCCCACGAGTTCAGCGGATCGATGTACGCATCCATCACGGCTGGCTCTTTGGCCACCCAGCCAAGCTCTGCCGACGTGGGTCCAAACCAGAGCTGGACACCTTGGGTGCGCGTCGTCTGAACGTACTTCACCATGTTGGCCCACGCATCTTGCTGTCGTGGGTCATTGATGAGCTCTTGGCAGATATAGGGAAGCGCGCCCAGCGAGATGCCCATCACCACGTAGTCAAAGTCGATGCCGCGTCGCAGCGTGACCGTTCCTACACCCGGCCAGCTGGTCCAGCGCGACTCTAGGTTGTAGGGCATCACATGCGGAGGCGGACCAAGCTTGATCGCTTCTCCTTCAACGAGCTGATCGAACAGAGGCTCCTCTGGCCAGACCGGAAGTCCAGTCCGTGAGTCGGTGTAGACCGGATTGTACGGAACACCGCCCTTTACGTTGGCCTGCTTGAGCATTGTGACCGATTCAATCTGCGCACTCGGTCCGGTGGGCTTCCCATCGATGTCAGTCAGTCCCAGGTTCTTGACATTGTGGAAGAACTCGAACTTCAGGCTGCCGGTGCGACCACTCGCGGCATCCGCTTGCTGGCCTCGCTGCTGCAGCATCAGATAGAGCGGCGCAAAGATCACGTCGCCCATGCCGCCCTGCATCTTCCACATAAACGCGCCCTTGTAGGTAAAGACCATACGCAGGGTGGCGCGCAGCATGGCACCTGCACCGATGTTGGGCTTCTGTGGATCGCCGCCAATGAAGCAGAATGCGGCATCGTACAGACCGCGCACCAGGGCCGATGGCAGGGTGATCTTTTGGTTGATTCCGTGGCGGGTCAGCCAGGCCGAAAACTCCTCATCTTCCAGTGAGTTTAAGCCATCCGGATTGGTAAAGACGTGATCGGAGATGAGCCCGATAAACACCGTGATGCCAAAGTCGGCCAGGATGTAGAACCAGCGAAGCTCATCGACGATGCCCGACAGCAGCTCGGGAATCTTGAGCAGACGACGAAACGTAGAGAGCAGCTTGACCAGCTCTGGACCATCGGTCACCCACGGAGCCGAGCTGCCCGTTCGTCCCAGCGCCGACGTTCCCGGACCTGTCATCTTTTCATGGGCCCGGTGGAGCGCCGCTTCTCCTTCTTCATCGATCATCGCTGCGCTGCTCGGACTTGCGGAATCCGACAGGTTCACGCTCGCAGAGAGCCGCTGCTTGTGATCCATAAAGGCGCTGCGCAGCCAGTCGATTCCGATGCGTAGGCATTCCCAAAGACCCGTCGCGGTATCGATCGTTCCTGGGCTCTTTGCGTTACGCGGGAAGCTGATCTCGTGCTTAAACCACTTCCCATTGAGCTGATCCATAAACGTGATCAGATCGTGCGGCTTGAAGGCATCATCAAACGTCAGGTTGGGCAGGCCGACTTCCGCGTAGCAGTCCTTCATCATCGCAAAGGAGTTGTCGTAAAAGCCCCACCAGATGTGCAGTCCGTGTTCCTCGATGCGCTCGTACTTCTTGGCGTTGTGACCGTTCGCGCCCTTGCCACCGAGTCGCCAGCCCAGCTGATAGATGGTGATTTCGTATCGATCGTACCAGTTCGGCTGACTGGTCAGCTCATACGCGGCGGCCATTGCGCCCAGTCCACCACCCAGAATGACGATCCGTTTCCGCGAGGACGTGCTTGTTGCTGTAGCGATCGATGACACGGTCATTCCCATCTCCTTGCGTACGTGTGCGTTGTGCAGCGTACAAACAGTGCAGGTTGCGCTTTGCTTCGGGGGAACTAGCGTCGGCGGGTCAGCTTCAGTCTGCGACCGCCTTCCATACGGATAGTGGCCGACAACGTCGCGCGGGCGGCTCGTCCTTGTCCGGCTTCAATTCGGTAGCGCTGTGCCAGGTTGGCGAGAACAAGCTGACCTTCGAGCATCGCGTACTCTTTGCCGATGCACTGGTGCTGACCGAGCGCAAAAGGAATCCACGCTGCACGATGCCGATTCTGGGATCGCTCGGGAAGGAAGCGCTCAGGGTCAAAGCGCTCGGGATGTTCCCAGATCTCAGGATGCTGATGAATGACGTACGTAATCGGAGCCACCGTCGTGCCAGCCTTGATCGGATAGCCATCGATCTCATCATCGGCGAGCGCCACGCGCGGTGTCCAAAAGCTGGGAGGCCGCAGTCGCAGCGCTTCCTGAAGAATCATCTTCGTATACGGAAGGGAAGACACATCCGCGATGGTCGGAGTGCGCTGGCCCAGCACCGCGTCTACTTCCGCATGCAGCTTCTGCGCAACGTCCGGACGGTCGAACATGAACTGATAGGCCCATGCGAGTGCAGCCGCAGTGGTTTCATACCCAGCGAGAAACAGCGTCAGCGCTTCATCCCGAAGCTGCTGATCGTTCATCGTTTCGCGGGTTTCTTCATCCGAGACATTGAGCAGCAGGCTCAGCAAGTTTGCACTGACTTTGCCACTCGCCAGCGCATCGCGACTGCGCCGGATGATGCGAAACAGAATGTCATCCAAGCGACGCAGCGTATCGGCGTAGCGCTGTCGTCCGGGCAGCGGCACCCAGCTTGGCAAGGACTTGGCCAAAATGCCTTGCAAGATGAAGTCGAGCACAAACTTCATGTCATTGCCGACGGCTGCGATCTCGTGCTGATCGATGCTTCCGCCAAACAGCGTCTTTACGATGACCTTCATCGTCAGCGCATTGAAGCCCTCTGTTGCGGTCAGCTCTCTTCCTTCTGCCGCTGCGCGATCCCAAGACTCCAGCTCTTCTGCGATCGCCTCGCTCATCAGCGCGGACATTCCGGCCAAGGCTTGACGATGAAACTGCGGCTGCATCATGCGACGCTGACGCAGCCAGTAGGAGCCTCCGCTGACCAACAGACCGTTGCCCAGCAAGCTACGGAGCGGATCCCAGATGGGACTGTCCTTGGTGTAGTTTGCCCCCTTTTCGACCAGAATCTCCTGCGCGTGACGCGGATGTCCGAGCATCACCATCGGAGACGCACCACCCCGTAGTAAGTAGATGTCTCCGCAGCGCGCACGCGCCGTCAGGAAGAAGTCGGGGTCGCGCTGCATCAGTTGTGGCGCGCTGTGCAGCCATGTCAGAAGGTCGATCGAAGGGAGAACAGGAGCAGACCTCGGAGTCGCTGGACTGACCATATGCCACTCATCCTAACGCGAGGTCTTGGCGAATAGCCACAGCATCCTGCGGACGCAGGGAAGGATCCCAGCGAAGCGACAACCACGTTGCAGCCGCGATGCCAAGGAAGGTGGCAGGATGGATCCACATTGCCTACAGCGTCGCCGGGAAGGGATTCCCGCGCCGTGACTTCCTAGGCGTGGGCCGACCAGAGACCTTTTTTCAGCGGTCCGTCAGGGCCGATGGAAAAAGCGTCGCCGGGAAGGGGGAC
This sequence comes from Myxococcales bacterium, assembly GCA_016794365.1. Taxonomy (GTDB): domain Bacteria; phylum Myxococcota_A; class Polyangia; order Palsa-1104; family JAEUJZ01; genus JAEUKA01. The sequence goes on along the minus strand of JAEUKB010000084.1, from coordinate 177 downwards.
CCGCGCCGGGACTTCCGCGCCGGGACGTACAGGTTGCTAACCTGCGACCACTACGAAACCAACAGTTTGAGTAAAGAGCGTGGGGGCGACCGGAGAGCTTTTTTTCGGGCCGCCTGCGGAACGGAAAAAAGTCTCGCAGGGTAGCGGGGCCCCTCGCGAAATGTACGGGTTTGGGAA
>JAEUKB010000043.1 GCA_016794365.1 Myxococcales bacterium | reverse complement strand
GACGGCAACACAGCATCTGTTCCTGTGGGTTGCGCGGCACTTTTGGATCTGGGCGATGGAAAAGGGATATGCGAGACAGAATCCGTGGATGAAAGTCCGCAAGGTGGGCAGAGCGAATGTCGGGAAGCCGCAGCTTCGGATCGATGAAGCGCGCAAGCTCGAAGCGGTGGCGATCCAGAGAGCGCAAGAGGGCGACTCTGCTGCGTTGGGAGTCCTCCTGATGCTGTACTTGGGACTGCGGCAGGGCGAGGTCACAGCGCGTGTGGCGCGAGATATCGACGACGACGGACGGGTGCTGTGGATTCCGTCAGGAAAGACAAAGAATGCGCGGCGACGGCTCAAGATTCCCGAGCAGATTCGCCCGCTGGTGCTCGCAAGGACTGTGAATCAGGAACCTGGGGCTCTCCTTTTCTATCCGCAGCACCACTCGTATCAGCACCGCAACTACTATGTGGTGCAGCTGGCGCGGCTCTGTCGATTGGCGGGCGTGCCGGTCATCTGTCCGCACAGCCTTCGGGGCATGCATGCGACGCTCGCGCTCGAAGGCGGCGCAACTGGTGATGCCGTTGCCAAAGCGCTCGGTCACGGCAGCTTCGAGATGACCAAGACCCACTACGCCAGCGCGTCGAGTGTCAGCAACAATGAGTCGGGACGGGTCGCCGCAGCGCTTGCTGGAGTACCGAAAGAAAAAGAGCTAATAAAATTACTGAAAAACATGCCAAGTAATGAGCTGGATCGCCTGCTGCTGAGCCTTCGGTCTGGATGTCAGTCTGGCAGGTATACCGAGGAGAATGAAGCCACATAGCAGTTTCCCGCGCACTTCCCGATTGCGATCAAATTCAGCTATTTCTCGACGGAATTTATGTGATCTAACAATCAGCCTGCCAATGTGCTGCTCGCGGAATCGGCGGAGGGGGTTTCGGTGAAGCTGGCGGACTTTGGGATCTCGATCCTGTCGGCAGAGCTGTCGGGCAGTCAGCATGGGACGGGAGCGGAATCGACGAGCGACAGCTCTACGGTGGCGGCGCTTTCGGCATCGGTGCGCGAGGACAGCCAGTCGGACTACCTGCTCTACCAAGTCAGCGCCGAGCCGTCGGCTTCGTTTCTGCAAACGGTGGCAGCGGGGGCAGAAGCACAGCCGTGGACAGCCAGCGATGTGGACGAGGGCGACTTGGCCACCCAGAGCGTCTATGCGCCTCCGCCTGGCGATTCCCTGCGACACTCGCAGCGGACCGATGCTTCATCGGTGGCGAGCCTGGACGATGCAGAGGACGACAGCGCGGTGGAACCGGGCAGCGAGGCCAGCGGAGCGCCATCGACGGTGTCACCGCTTACGCCCGATGCGCACCTGACGGCCACGGGCGTGCTGGTGGGCACCCCGATGTACATGGCACCGGAGCTTGCGCAGGGATCGAAGAACGCGCGGCCCTCGGCGGATCTGTTTGCGCTCGGGGTGATTGCCTATGAGCTTTTGACGGGTGAGATGCCGTATCGCTCGCCGGTGGTGTGGGCGCGTCGTCCGAGCGATGTCGAGGTGGCGCAGCCGCTGCGAGCCCGCAAGCTGGCGCTGCCATCGTCGCTGCTCGCGCTGCTCGACCGCTGTCTGCATCGCGATCCGCTGCTGCGCCCGAACGCGGAAACGCTCCATGCCGAGCTGATGGCGGTGCGGCTGCCGTAACAGACGGGACGCGGGAATCTGCTCGTCAGGCGGCGGTCTTGCGCGTACAAAAGAGCGATGAACAAACCCAAGCTGACCTATTTCGATGCGCCGGTGAGTCGCGGCGAAGAGTGCCGACTCGCGCTCCACATTGCGGGCGTGGACTTCGAGGACGTGCGCGTTCCGTTTGCGGACTGGCCCAAGCTCAAGCCGCTGACGCCGTTTGGTGTGCTGCCGACGTACGAAGAGCCAGGCCGTCCGGTGCTGGCGCAGACCAACGCGATCCTCCGGCTGATTGGCAAGCGGCACGGGCTGCATCCGAGCGATGACTACGTCGCGGCGCAGCATGAAGCGCTGATGGCTCACGTCGAGGAGCTGCGCAGCCTGGTCGGGCCGACGATTCGCATTGCCGACGAAGCCGAAAAGCGGCGCGTGCGCGAAGGGCTGGTGGCATCCTATCTGCCGACGTGGGCGGAGCAGACCGAGCGTCAGCTGGGTGCGGGTCCGTTTGTGGCCGGAGACAAGCTGCACATCGTCGATCTGAAGCTGTACATGACCGTGCGCTGGTTCATCGGTGGCAAGGTCGATTACATCCCGGCGACGATCTTTGCCGCGTATCCGAAGCTCAACCGCGTGTACGAAGCGGTGCGCGATCACGAAGGCGTCAAGTCCTGGTACGCCCGAGGCTAGCGGTCTGTTCCCAGCGCGCGGGCTGTTGCGAACGTGATCGCTGCGCTCAGCCGCGCCACAGCGCCAAGACCGTCACCGCCAGCACGATCCGGTAGAGCGCAAAGGCCAGCAGCCCGTGGCCGCGCAGGTAGCGCAAAAACGCCGCGATCACCAGCCAGCCGACGACAAACGACACGAGCAGTCCGATTCCCATGTTCAGGATGCCGACCTGCTCGGCCAGGATGTGACGCTCTTTGAGCAGCTCGTACAGCGTCGCTGCCCCGAGCGTCGGCAGCGCCAGCAAGAACGCAAAGTCCGCCGCCGCCGCCGTGGGTAAGCCCGCAAGCAGCGCGCCGGTCATGCTGGCCAGCGAGCGCGATGTGCCCGGCCACAGCGCCGCCAGGTGACACAGACCGACCGTCAGCGCCCGACCGGGCGGAAGCTCATGCGCGTGCTGATAAGGCGGAGCCATGCGACGACGGTAGCGCTCGACCAGCAGCATCAGCAGACCGCCAAACAGAAGCGCACACGCAACCGGCAGCGGCGCAAACAGGTGCGATTTGATCCGCTTGCCGACCAGGTACGCGACAGCGAGCAGCGGCAGCGATCCCAGCACGATGTTTCGCACAAGCGCCAGCGACGCAGGCTGTCGGCGCAGCACGCCGGTCAGGGTATCGATCAGGGTGCGACGGTAATAAAACACCGCTGCGAGCAGCGCACCGAGCTGGACCACGACGGAAAACGCATCGACCGCAGGCCCGCGCAGCCCGAGGAGCCGACTCAGCAGGATCAAGTGTCCCGTCGAAGACACCGGCACAAACTCGGTCAGCCCTTCGACGATGGACAAGAGCAGGACTTGCCACAGCTCCATGGCTTAGGCCGCGCTGCCACGGCACCAGCCGATGACATCATCGAGAATCTGCGCAAGCGGAATCGTCGGCGTCCACCCGATGAGCTGTCCGATCTTGCTGACATCGGGCACGCGACGGCTCATGTCCTCGAAGCCGGGCTCGTAGGCGCGCTCGTAGGGCACGAACACGATCTCACTTTTCGAGCCGGACTGGGCAATCACGCGCTGCGCGAGTCCCAGGATGCTGACTTCTTCGGTGTTGCCGATGTTGAAGACCTGACCGTAGGAATCGGGACGCTCCATCAGCCCAATCAAGGCGCGCACCGCATCGCTGACGTGGGTGAAGCAGCGCGACTGCTGTCCGTCGCCAAACACCGTCACCGGCTGCCCCGCGAGCGCCTGACGAACGAACGTCGGCACCACCATGCCGTACTGGCCGGTCTGACGCGGACCGACGGTGTTAAACAGTCGTCCCACCACGGTGGGCAGCCCGCGCTCTCGGTGATAGGCGATGGCCAAGAACTCGTCGATCAGCTTGCTACAGGCGTACGACCAGCGACCTTTGGACGACGGACCCAGCACCAAGTCGCCTTCCTCGCGGAACGGAAAGTCGGTGCTCTTGCCGTAACACTCCGAGGTCGAGGCAATGAACACCGGACGCTTTTTCTTCTGCGCCATCTCCAGCACCAGCTCGGTCAGCTTGATGTTGGTCTCGATGGTGCGCACCGGGCTCTCGACGATCAGCTTGACGCCGACTGCCGCCGCCAGGTGATAGATGACATCGGCATCGTCCACCAGCTCAGCCAAAAGCGGGCGATTGGCGACGGTATCGATGATGTAACGAAAGCGCGAGTTGTCGGTGAGGTGCGAGATGTTGCGGATCGTCCCCGTCGAGAGGTCATCGATCACAAGCACGTCGTGACCCCGACGAAGCAGCTCTTCTGATAAGTGCGAGCCTACAAACCCGGCTCCGCCGGTAATTAAATAACGCATGGCCGCGACGTTATCTTAGGCCGCGCGGCGTGACAATTGCTGCGAACGAGCCACGCAGCCGAGCGGAACACCGGGTCGAAACTACTGAAACGACACCTTGCTCGCGTCGAGGATGTCGTTCTTTGGATCGGTTGCGATGGTGCGGCTTGGCGGAGCAGCGGTGCCCTTTTCCACCCAGTCACGCAGCACATCGAAGGCGCGCTCGACGTACGGCTGCATGGGAACCAGCTGATCCGCCGCGCTCTCATCGCCGGGCTTGCCGTTGCAGTCGTAGTCAAGTAGGCCGTCGGCATGCGCATCAACGTGGTTGCCATTTTGAATCACGTACAGGCGATGAAGCTCGGGACGACCGACGGTGCGCACCGCTGCGGCATACGCTTCTCCGTGACCGGGCAGGCCGATGAGCGCGTCGCGATCCCCGTGCAAGCTGATGAGCGGCACCGAAAACCGTCCGCTGTTGGCATTTTTGAGCGCCCACTGCACGCTTTCGTCGGTCCAGCCGCCTTGCGCCACGGTCTGAAGGTAGTCGTACATCGGCGGATGACCCATCGGAGACGACGAAAACATCGTGTACGCCGCGCTGTCCTTTTCATCGTGCCCGAGCAGATCCGCCCGATAGTAATACGCCGTCAGGTTGAAGTAGCCGACGCCACGCCACGCGGGCAGCGTCGCCTTCAGCCCGTCAAACAGCAGGCTGTAGCTGCCCCACAAGATCGCCGACGAAGGATGGAATCCCGCCGCCACCATCTGTGCTTGCGCCGTCGAAAACTGCGGCTTTTCTTGGTAGCCCGCCGGGGTGCTCTTCGATCCCGCATCGTAGGGAAAGCCCATCGCCAGCACCGCGCGCTCCATCGACGAAACCAGGTGCGTTCCTTGCGAATACTCCGTCGTCGAAACCTTGCCATCGCGGTTGGTATCGAGCACCCGCGCATCCGGCGCATAGACGCCCGCCCACTCGATGCCACCGTCGAACAGACGCGGCGCACCTTTTTCCACCGCTTCGTGATCCAGCTCCAGCGCGCGGCGCACCTGATAGCCACCGTTGGACAGACCGACCGCATAGGTCTTGCTCGGTTTTTTGCCTGTCGCCTCGGTCAGCCGTCGCTGCGCCCAGCCCGCCAGATCGAGCATCATCACCCCGAAGTGCTGCGTCGCGTGCTGCTTGCGAAGCAGCGTCGTGTTGCCGTCCGCTCCGCCGTTGGTCATGCCTTTGTTGCCCGCCACGTACGCAAAGCCACGGCGCAGCACCCACGATGCAATCACCGCTTCGCTCGCAAACTCACTGCGCGTCCCCGGCGTTCCTGCGACGACCAGCTGACCGTTCCACTGCTCCGGCAGCTTCAGCACCACGTCCTGAATCCGATCCGCCCCCGAGCTGCCCTTCACCGTCAGCGTTCCCGTCACTTCTGAGCCCGCGATCGCTTCGCTGGGAACAAGCGTTGCGCTGTGCAGCACGCTCGACTGAATCTTGGCGAGCTTTTCCTGTTCCAGCTTCGGAAGCTTCATAAACTCCGACGAGCCCGCCTTGATCTTGAAGTAGCTGACGTGACCGACTCCGCCGTCGCCTTGGCCGGTGTAATCGACGCGCTGACCGTTTGAAAGCTCCCCGAGCAGCGCCCGCAGATCCACCGGAACCGTCTCAGGCTCCGTCACACATCCTGACATCGCAAGCAGTCCCACAAGCGCAGGCAGTCCCAGTCGGAAAGCACAAGCCGTACGTGACGAGTGTCGCATCGCAGTCCCTCTTTGGTTTGGTGACGAATCCGAAAAAAGAGTCCGCGAGCATACGCGATTGCCGCTTCCGGTCGCTATTTCGATTGCGCCGACGGCTCACCCGCATCGACGACGGACGAAGCCTGCGCAGAGCCGCCCGCCGCACCGAGCTTGCTTGGATCGAGTCCAAAGCCCTTGGCCACCGTCAGCACTTGCTCGATCGCTGATCCAATCATCGCCATCGGGTTTCCTTCGGGACTTCCCGAGTACTGCGTGTAGTGAATCGTTCCAAACGACTGCTTGAACGCCTGCGCAATGTGCGGCAGTCCCGTCACCACCAGATCGCGCATCACCCGGCCTTGGCTCAGCATCAGCTCGATCTCGGCCTCGGCACGCTGCTTGGTGAGCTGCGCTTGGTGTTCGATCTGCTGCGTCGCTGCTTCTTGCTGACGCTGCGCGTGCATGTGGTTGTCCTTTTCCGCCGCCAAGATCAGCTCTTGTTGCTGCTGAAGCCGCTGCCGCTGCTGCGTAAGCTCCAGCTTGCGCACTTCGAGCTGATGCGCGCGCTCGGCCAGCTCTGCTTCACTCGCCAGCGTCGCCATCTCGGCCTGTGCCGTTGCGACCCGTCGCTGCTCTTGCAAGCGAAGCTGCTGAAGCTCGGCCTCTTGCCGGATGAGCTGACTGCGCTGCTCGAGCGCCGCTTTGCTGTCCGCCTGTCGCAGCGCGATGCCTTCTTCGACCTCGATGCGCTTGCGCGCCAGCCCTTCTTTGCGAAGCAGCTCTTCTGCCGCACTCTTGGCCTTGGCCTGCTCGGCCCGCATCGCTTCCTGCGCTTCCCGCTCCGAGGCATCCGCTTCCGCCTTCGCCTTCGCCATGCGCGTCTCTCGCTGGCTGGCAATCGCCGCTTCTTGCGCCTGCCGCTCTGCCGTCGCTCGAGTCTCTGCCACCTGACGCTGACGCTCGAGGTCCGCTTGCTCCGCCCGCATCGCAATCGCGGCCCGATACGGCGCTTGCAAGTGCTTGAACACCGCGTCCGACAGGATCTTCACGTCTTGGATCTCGATCGTATCGATCACCACGCCCCAGCCTTGATCCGTCGCGTCTTCCGGTCGCCCGCTGCCCGACACCACCGGCGCAATCTCTCGCATCAAAAACTGGGCAATCGCTTCTTTGCGGTGCTCCAGACAGGCATCCAGGCCCAGGTTGGCAATCAGCCGTCGCGCCGCACCGATGAACATGTCGCGCAGCGTCTGTCCCAGCTTCTCGCTCGCGCGCTCGGCATAGCTGAAGTTGAGCATCCGATACGCGATCTCTGGCTGCGCGATGCGATAGACCGCCATGCCGGTGACGCTGACGCCGACGCGCTCTTTGGTGATCTGATCGGCCACGAAGTCGATCTGCTGGAGCGTCGTGGGAATCGTCGCCACCGCCGTCCACGGCCACTTCCACACCCGCATGCCTTGTCCCGACCGGCGCGAGTCGATCTTGCCGCTCTGAACGACCACCAGATACTCGCTGGGCTTGGCGGTGACAAAGCCCCAGCGCTTCATCTTGGCGGGATCTTCGACCGGCTTGCCCTGACGCCAGCCCCCGTCGTAACGATCACCGCTGCGTAGCTCAGAACCGGACACCGGGACCAGACCTTCGGGAACCTTGATAGTGGCCATGACTGCTTGCTCCTTGCCGCTTGTGCTGACCCAGATCCAAAGCAGCCGCCGTACCAAGTTCGCATCGCCGCAGCCAAGTCCGCGAAGTCTCAGGCAGACGCCGCCATCGCCGCATCACGGACCCGCTCGGCTGCCTGCTGTGACTGTTCCACGCCCTGCGCCAGCTTGGATCACGCCGCGACAGACTGATCCATTTTGGACCACCGACTCGCCCGGATCGCCCAGCCGCACGCGCCGCAGGTTTGACACAAAGCGTCGCTGAGAAGTACATGGATGTGTCAACGCGCATAGACAGAAGGTGGAGTGAAGGACAGATGTCGGGACAGCTTCGCTTTGATGGAAAAGTGGTCATCGTCACGGGCGCTGGACAAGGCCTAGGCCGCAGTCACGCGCTCGCATTCGCCAGCCGAGGCGCCAAAGTCGTCGTCAACGACCTGGGCGGCAGCGCCACCGGAGGCGGCAAGTCATCCGCAGCCGCTGATGCCGTCGTCGCCGCAATCCAGGCCGCCGGGGGAGAAGCGGTCGCAAACTATGACTCGGTCGAAGACGGCGCGGCCATCGTCAAGACCGCCATCGATGCCTTCGGTCGGGTCGATGTCGTCGTCAACAACGCGGGCATCCTGCGGGACACCAGCTTCCCCAAGATGACCGATGCCGACTGGGACTTGATCTTCCGCGTCCACATGGTCGGAGCCTTCCGCGTCACCCACGCTGCCTGGCCCTACATGCGCGACCAAGGCTATGGCCGCATCATCTTTACGTCGTCCGCTGCGGGCATCTACGGCAACTTCGGCCAGGCCAACTACGGCGCGGCCAAGCTCGGCCTGGTCGGCTTCGCAAACACGCTCGCGGTCGAGGGCGCCAAGAAGAACATCCGCGTCAACACCATCGCACCGCTGGCGGGCTCGCGCCTGACCGAAACGGTGATGCCCAAGGAAGTGGTGGACGCGCTCAAGCCCGAATACGTCAGCCCCGTCGTGCTGTACCTGGGCCACGAGGACTGCAAAGACACCGGCGGCCTGTTCGAGGTCGGTGGCGGCTTTGTGTCCAAGCTGCGCTGGGAACGCACCAAGGGCAAGATCTGGAAGCTGGGCCGCGAGTTCACCGTCGATCACGTCGCGTCAGCCTGGCCGCAGATCACCGACTTTACCGACGCCACCCACCCGCCAAACATCACCGCGTCGATGGAGCCGGTGATGTCCAACCTTCAGTCAAAGAGCAAGGGCGGCAACGAGTTCATCGATGTCGATGAAGCGCTCGGCTATGAGCTGCCCGAACAGATCAACAGCTACGACGAGCGCGACCTGACCATCTACGCGCTCGGGGTCGGCAGCGGCAAGAACCCGACCGACGACAAAGAGCTGCGCTTTCTCTACGAAAACAACGCGAGCGGCTTCTACGCGCTGCCGACGTTCGCGGTGGTGCCCGCACTCAAGGTCATCTTCAAGCTGGCCGCCGAAGGCAAGAGTGCGCCCGGTCTGCGCTACGGCTTCGAGCGCGTGCTCCACGGCGAGCAGTACACCGAGATCACCCGACCCTGGCCGCCCAAGGCCCGACTCAGCCACCGCGCCCGCATCTCGGACATCTTCGACAAGGGCAAAAACGCGGTGGTCATCACCCACATCGACACCTACGACGCCGACACCGGGGAGCTGCTCGCCAAAAACGATCTCAGCACCTTTGTACGCGGCGCAGGCGGCTTCGGGGGCGAGCGCGGTCCGTCTTCGGACATCAACAACCCGCCCGATCGCGCCGCTGACTTTGTCATCACCGAAAAGCTCGGCGAAGAACAAGCGCTCATCTACCGGCTGAGCGGCGACTGGAACCCGCTGCACGTAGATCCGACGTTTGCGACGGCGTTTGGCTTCCCGAAGCCGATCCTGCACGGGCTGTGTACCTACGGCTACCTGGGACGACACGTCGTCACCCAGATCTGCGGCGGCGATCCGCGCTACTTCCGCAGCATCAAGGTCCGCTTCGCCGACATCGTGTTCCCCGGCGAGACGCTCAAGATCGAGCTGTGGAAAGAGTCCGACACCCGCGTCATCGCCCGCGTAACCGTCGTCGAGCGAAATAAGGTCGTCATCTCAAACGCGGCGGTGGAGCTGTACGAAGACCTCCCGCAGCCCAAAAAGGCCCAGGCCGCGCAAGCGACGCAAGCGACGCAAGCGACGCAAGCCGCTCAGCCCGCAGCCAGCCCGGCGGTCGATCCGGCGTCGGTCCTGACGAGCGGCGACATCTTCGTGGCGATCGAGGGCTACATCGCCGACTCACCCGACCTGGCCAAGCAGATCGGCACCAGCTTCCAGTTCAAGCTGAGCAGCCCCGACTCGGCCTACTTCATCGATCTCAAGCGCGCACCGGGCAGCGTCCAGCCCGGCGAGCAGGCTGCCGACGTGACGCTCAGCCTCTCGAACAGCGACTTCCTCGACATGGTGCTTGGCAAGGCCAACCCGCAGAAGCTGTTCATCAGCGGCAAGCTCAAGATCGGCGGCAACGTGATGGCGAGCCAGAAGCTTGAGTTCCTGATGAAGATGGACAAAAAGCGGGTTGAAAAGGTGGTGATGGCGCGGCTCGGTGGGGCCCAGCCGTCCAAAGCGCCCGCAGCAGAGCAAGCAGCGCCCACGGCACCAGCGCAGGCGGTGACGCAGGCGGCCCAGGCACCGCAGCTCATCGCGAAGCTGACCGACCGGCTCAAGCAGCAGCCCAGCCTGGCCGCGTCGCTCGGTGGGACGGTGCAGTTTGTGGTGAAGTCGCCGGACGGCGCGTTTGCGGTCGATCCAAGCGGGACGGTCCACGCGGGCAAGGTGTCGGGCGCGCAGACGACGCTGACGCTCAGCGATGAAGACCTGGCGGCGCTGTGCGCGGGCACGACCGATGTCCGCAGCCTGTATCAGCACGGCAAGCTCCGCATCGACGGCGTCATCACCCCCGCCCACCACCTCGACTTCCTACGCGGCTAGCTAACCTGCGACCACTACGAAACCAACAGTTTGAGCAAAGAGCGTGGGGGCGACCGGAGAGCTTTTTTTCGGGCCGCCTGCGGAACGGAAAAAAGTCTCGCAGGGTAGCGGGGCCCCTCGCGAAATGTACGGGTTTGGGAA
>JAEUKB010000057.1 GCA_016794365.1 Myxococcales bacterium | reverse complement strand
GGCGCTGGAAGAGACACTGGACTGGTACATTGCGCCGCAGCTTCGCATGGTGCCCGGCGTCGTCGAGGTCAATAGCTTCGGCGGCGAAAACAAGGAGTACCAAGTCGTCATCGATCCGCAGCGCTTGCAAGCCACGGGGCTGTCGGTGCGCGAGGTCATCGAGGCCATCGAGCAGTCGAGCGGCAATGCCGGCGGCGGCTACCTCGAGCGCAATCGCGAGCAGTACGTCATCGGCACGCGCGGTCTGGTGCGAAGTCTCGAAGACCTCCAGACGGTTGTGATCGGCGCAACCAAGGACGGCGTTCCGATCACGGTCGCGCAGATTGGCGAAGTGCGATTTGGCGCCAAGCTCCGTCGCAGCGCCGCGTCGATGAACGGCGAAGGCGAGGTCGTGGTCGGCGTCGCCATGATGCTGATGGGCGAAAACTCCCGCGTTGTCACCGAAGCGGTGAAGGACAAGCTCAAGCAGATCACGGCCAGCATGCCTGCTGGGATGCGCGTCGAACCTTTTTATGACCGCGCGGCACTGGTCAGTCGCACGATTGGAACGGTCGAGCGCAACTTACTCGAAGGGGCCGCGCTGGTCATTGTGGTGTTGCTCCTCCTCCTAGGAGATGTTCGCGCCGGGCTCATCGTGGCCACGACGATCCCGCTGTCGCTCCTCTTTGCCATCATCGTCATGCAGGCGCGAGGCTCGTCTGGAAACCTCATGAGCCTGGGCGCAATCGACTTCGGCCTGATGGTGGACGGCGCAGTGATCATCATCGAAAACGCCGTGCGGCGGCTCGGCGAAGCGCGCAGGCAGGCAGGCAAGCCGCTGTCTCCCACCGAGCGCTTGCAGGTTGTCGAAGAAGCCACGATGGAAGTGCGCGGCGCGACGATCTTTGGTGAAGCCATCATCGCGATCGTGTATCTGCCCATCCTCGCGCTGTCGGGAATTGAGGGAAAGCTGTTTCACCCGATGGCGCTCACGGTGCTGTTCGCGCTGATGGGGGCGTTCGTCCTGACGCTGACCTTCGTTCCGGTCCTTGCTAGCTACTTTCTGAAAGACCGCGAACACGAGCACGAGACGTGGATTGTCCGCAAGGTTCACATGCTCTACGTGCCGCTGCTGGCACGCGCGCTGCGACGACGCTGGGTCACGCTCTCGGTTGGCGTCGCGCTGCTTTCGGTCGCGGTCGGGCTGTTCTTTCGCTTGGGTGCGGAGTTTGTGCCGCAGCTTGATGAGGGCGATCTGATTGTCGAGGTGCGGCGGCTGCCGGGTGTCGCGCTCAGCGAGTCGATCGCCCTGGAGGCTCGCGTGCAAAGAGCGCTGCGCAACCTGTCGGAGATCAAAAACATCGTGGGCCGCATCGGCGCACCCGAGGTCGCAACCGATCCCATGGGCATGGAGCAGAGCGATGTCTACGTCTTGCTGAAAGACCGCTCGGCGTGGCGAAAAGGGATGACCAAAGAAAAGCTCGCCCAGGAAGCCTCGGCGCGTCTTGCAGAGGAAGTCCCCGAAGTGGCGACGGCCATCTCGCAGCCCATTCAGATGCGCTCAAACGAGCTGCTGGCGGGCGTACGTTCCGACGTAGCTGCGATCTTGTACGGTCCCGATCTAGAAACCCTGCAAGCGACAGCTCAGAAGCTCGCCCAGGTGATCTCCAAGGTGCCAGGAGCCGTCGATGTGCGCGCCGAGCAAGGAGCGGGGCTTGCCTACCTGCGCATCGATCCCGATCGCGAACGCTTGGCCCGCTATGGACTCACGTTGTCCGATCTCAACCAGATCACCGAGACGATTGCCGTTGGTTATCCGAGCGGCGTCGTGTTCGAGGGCGAGCGGCGCTTTGATCTCATGGTGCGTGTGGCCACGAGCTTTGACGGCACCACCGACGAGCTGGCCGCGCTGCCGCTCAAGTCCAAGAGCGGACAGGTGGTGCCGCTGGGTGATGTGGCAGACATTCGCATCGAAGCCGGGCCGGTTCAGGTCAATCGCGAGCGCTTGTCCCGTCGCTGCGTCGTCGAGTTCAACGTCCGTGGACGTGATCTGTTATCGACCGTTCGGGATGCGCAGGCGCGGGTCGGTGCAGCGATGCGACTCCAGCCGGGCTATCACATCGAGTGGGGTGGTCAGTTCGAGCACTTCCTCGATGCGAAGGCGCGGCTGATGCTCGTGGTTCCGCTGGCGCTGGGGTTGATCCTGTTCCTGTTGTGGCTGGCGTTCGATGCGTTCGGTCCGGCGCTGCTCATCTTCTTGAACATCCCGTTCTCGATCATCGGCGGTGTGGTCGCTCTGTGGGCACGACAGATTCCCTTCAGCATCTCCGCAGGCGTGGGATTCATCGCTCTGTTCGGCGTCTCGGTCCTCAACGGACTGGTGCTGGTGACGTTCAGCCGACGCATGGAGTCCGAGGGTATAAGCCCCGTCGAAGCCATCGTACGAGCTGCGGAGCTACGGCTGCGCCCCGTCCTGATGACCGCCTTGGTCGCGTCGCTCGGCTTCGTTCCCATGGCGCTGTCGCAAGCCCCCGGCAGCGAAGTCCAGCGCCCGCTTGCAACCGTGGTCATCGGGGGCCTGCTTAGCGCCACCGCTCTGACCCTGCTGCTCTTTCCGACGCTGTATCAGCTTGTTCACCGGCGCACAGAGCAGAGCCGCACGCTGATAGCACAGGACGAATCCGCTGACTGACCCGCTCTCTGTGAGCCCCTCGACACGCTCCCGCTGGACTGTGCCTAACCGGTTCACCACGGAGAGCAACCAACCGCCAACACTTGCCCGACCATGCTCATCTTCGATGGCAGAGTGCTCTAGTCCGGCCCATCGTCCGCAGTCCCCGGACCTGATGCTGCTGCTGTGGAGTCCTGCCTACCCGCGATGCTGAACAACACACATCTGTTGTGTTGCGAGTCGATCCGTACCCTTCGGCAACAGTTGCCCTCAAAAAGGGCTTGCGTTTTTTTGGATATGCCCCATCCGCTGCAACTGCGCTGGCAACCTGTCTGATGCCGTTTACAGGTCGGTCGGAAGGGTCCATGCCGGGTGGTCAAGGCGATGTCTTTTGGCCTAGCCACCGTCGGATGTTGCGTCGTTCATCGGACCCCGTTCTTCACCCTACGCTTCCACCGATCCACTCGTCCGTCGGGGTATTCGATGTAGCCGTCGGCTCGGAGCTTGATGACTTGGGCTTTGGAGGGGTGGACCGTGAGCACCCAGCCGGAGGGGAGGCCGAGGGCAGCGCAGGATTTGCAGAGGGACAGGCTGCGCCAGCCTTCGGGGGGCATGGTGCTGGGGTCGGGGAAGAACGGCAGGGCCTCGTGGTCGGGCGACGCACCGCAGCGGTCGCAGGCAGGTCTGGGTGGGCTCTTGTCCCACGGAAGGTCGATGTGCAGAAACTGGGCGACGCGCGTTACAAGGTCAAGGCCGACTTTTTTCTCCATAGGACGATTCCCCCGACGATGATGGCAGTCCCTGTGGCTGCCGCGATGGAGCCGCCGACCGTCAGC
>JAEUKB010000044.1 GCA_016794365.1 Myxococcales bacterium | reverse complement strand
GCCTCTTCCCGGTAGTTACGGACTCCAGTTCATCGCCAAGGTTGGTCTGCCAGGGATGCAACACAAGACGTTCTGCATGTTCTCCATCCGTCGCTACGACCCAAGTAGCATGGTGCGCTGTCTACAAAAACTCGACTGGTCATTGACTGCTCAGCTTCCCTTCCTTGGCGCAACCCGCCCCAGGAGCCTGTTCATGTTCCAAAAGCGCCTGCCGCGCTGATCCCACGCTTGCTGTTCCCCACCTCTTCCCACCCATTCCATTCCGTGAAACCATCCGCACGATCAACAGGCTCCATTCCCAACCGAACGACGGCTTTGGGCCGGTAACTCAAAAAGTAGCCTTGCAAACATAGATCAGTTGGCTAGAACCACTGATGAGCCCGGTCAAATTAAGACATTTTCAGAGGCTGTGAAAAAAGTCCTTTACACGGACGAATCAAGCATTTTTTTCGTCACGTCGAGCACTCTTAATCCAGTGGGTCGTAAAAGCGACATTTTTTAGGTTTGGAGGCTCACTGGATTGGCTGGGCTGGCGGTTGGTTGGGCAGTGGTCCGGTCACTTGCCGATTTTCCCGGCGCTGGCCCGTTGGGTGGTGACTACCTTGGCGGCGGTTGCCTACTTTGGCGAGACGGCTTGGTCGGTCGGGGTCGCCGCTATGTGGATGGAAACGTGGGGATTATGTCGATATGTTTTAGCCGCATTCTGGAATGCAGGGCGTCCTAAGATTCCATCGCGACGCTCGCGGTCGAGAGAGGCCCAGAGGGCAAATTGGCCGAGAGCCTCTGCTCCGACCACATGGTAGAGGAGTCCGGAATGCAGGCTAGACTTCCGAAGTGACTGAGTGGGACCGCCTCGGTCACTTCACACTGGGCCGTGACAAAGCCGTCTACTCCTCTTCGCGTTGGCGAAGCCATCGCTGGAATAGGGGGATACGGATTTTGTAGGTGTCGGCTTGTTTGACGACGTAGCCTCGAGTTTGCAGCTGGCGTAGCAGTTTGGGCTCTGCTCTGGGTCCGTCGTAGTCGGGCAGCAAGGTCCGTAGTGCCTGCTGTGCATCCTGTTCAAGCTCCATCCACAGTTCCACCAGCACACTGCTGCCACTGTTGGGCGTGTCGTCGATGGCGTACCGAATGTCTGCAAGGTCTGCCCGTAGTCTTTGTGCTTTGTTAAGCCGGGATACGAGGTTGGCCATGACATGTTGGAGCAGACAAGGCTGACACGCCGTCTGTGCAAGGATCTCATCGATACCACCCGCAGGATACAGCTCGGCAAACAGGCGGTTGTAGCGCTCCTCACTGGATGGATGAGTCAGCAGTTCGCGGGCTGCGCTTTCGTCCAAGTAGTCAATTTGTCGGAGCAGCGCACTGATCAAGCGGCGGGTCCACTCGCGACCCAGCTGGTCGGGGGAGCGGGCTCCGACCAGCAGAAACCGAATCCGCTTGAGGGTATCCCCGGCTGCTCGCAGGAAGTCGAGCGTGTCATCACGACCAGGACCGACCGCGTCCATTGCCTCGACCTCGTCGATGGCCACCAGCATCCGTTCTTGGGTCTTTGCAAGCTCCTCATCCAGCTTCAACAGCCACTCCAGTACAACATTCCAGCCGAGCGTGCTGACAGGTGGGGCGACGCCACAGACTTTCGCCACCTGGGCCGCAATTTCATGGAACGGCGCGGCGCGATGTGGAGAGCCGCTGAGCTGCTGAAAGTTCACCAGCACCACCCGCCGCGATTCCCCCAGCATCACCGGCAAAAAGTTGACCACAGAGGTCTTGCCTACTCGACGTTGACCGAACAGGAACACGGGAGCCCCACCGGGGGCAGCCAGATCTTCTTGTAGCTGCCGGAAGATGTCGGTGCGACCTTTGAATAACGCAGCATTTTCTGGACGCAGTGGGTTTCCTTGGTGAAACAGCATTGGCAGCTCGGGTCTCTGGTTCCGTTCCTCGTCGAGCTGCTGCTCGTGCTCTTGGACGACTTCGAGCCACTTGCGTGCAACGGGCTGGAGTCGGTCGAGTAGTGGCGCGTCAGCCCCCGAATCGACGATCGCTCGGCTCAGAAACTGCTCAAGGGCTTGGCGTGCGATCCGTAGATTGTCCGCCCGGAGGTGCTGGTTGTGGTTGGTCTGGGCGGCTACAAGCTGGCCCGCAGCGATCTGAAAGGGCACAAAGAGAGAGCCCGCAGGTCGGTCCTCCCCTGGCAAAAATGGCAAGGACAGCGTCTTGACAGCGGGATACCGATCCGGCTGGTTGGCGGCACGTTCCAAGGTTCGTGCTTGGATTTCTCGAAGTGCGACCTGCGCGACCTTTTTTTGACCCAAGGACTCGGCGCAGTCAGCTAGGAGCGATCTAGCCATTGCCTCTTGGCCAGGCATCTCAGCCAGGTCGATGAGGAAGGTTCGCAGTCCGGGCAGCGGTCCCCATAGCAAGTCGTGTCGCTGAAATGGCAACCAGGGGACCACGCGCTTCACCCGCACTGCATCCCCGCGAGCCCAGGCCATCAGTGCCCAGCCAATGAGACACTCGAGCGGATAGGTCGGTAGCTGCCATTGAGTGAGAAAGCAAGCCACGCCGAAGGCCAAGCCGCTGAACACGCCGTTGAACACGCCGTTGAATACGCCGACGGTCACGCCAAGGAACACGCCGACGGCCACGTCAAAGACCACGCCAAAGACCACGCCGACGGCCTCACCGCGGAGCATACAGTGGAACACGCAGAGGGTCACGCCGAAGACCACGCCGTTGAGCACGCCGCCGCCGACGCCTTCGGCCACGCTGGCGGTCAGGCTAAAGAACAAGCCGCCGTCCACGCTGACGACCACGCCGCCGACCACGCCTTCGGCCACGCCGAAGGCCGCGCCGCCGGCCACGCCGGCCAGGCCTTCGGCCACGCCGAAGGCCACGCCCAGGAACACGCCGAAGGCCACGCCCAGGAACACGCCGAGGGCCACGCCGAGGGCCACGCCGAGGGCCACACCTGCTATTACATGTGAAAGTGGGACTCCACCGAGCCGTAGGAATGCACCAACCACCAGCAGCGAGAGCGGCAAGAGCACCGCCAGGACAGCCGCATAGCGTAGGAGTAGTCGTCGCAGCGTAGTATCGCTAGTCAGTCGATCGCGAAGCTGCCACAAGCTTGTGGCCCCCGAAAGACCCAGATCTTCGTGGAGCCGGTGCAGTCGGATCGGCTGCATGAACAGCAGCCATGCCAGTTCCCACAAGCCGGGGAGGGGCACATGGGGTGTATCGGTCGTCTTGGCGGAATTATCGTCCATGTGGACCCCGAACAAAGCGCCCCCAGGCTGTCCCGTTGGTCACGTACCCGCTGGGGCCTTCCATGACGACACCTTGCTGGTGCAGTTTCAGCATCCAGGTTCGCTCATGATCAGCGAGCCCGGCGTACGCGATTGGACCTTCTGTGCATCGGCGGAGCAGTGTTTGCTCGGCCCGTTTGAGCTTGCGCCAGCGTGATGCAAACGTCGTCTGCATCTGCATGAGCAAGGCATCACTGGCCCGCTGCGACAGTTCGATCGCAGTGGGCGCGTGGATCGGCTCACGGCGCATCCAGTCTGCCAGCCAGCGGGTCTCAAGCGGCAAGCAACCGCCGACCTGCAGCACGCACTCTGACTGCTCGGGACGCAGCCCCTGTAGCAGTGGCAGCAGCGCATCTGGTTCCAGGGACCCCACCGACACTTTGAGCGAATCGTTCAGGAAACGGGAAGTCAGTCCCGTTTTCTGAAACAGGGAAGCAAGCTCGTCCTGCGATGCAGAGACCCACCAGAGCTTTCGTTCCTGGCATTGGCTACGCAGCTCGTCAAAGAAGCCAGCGTCGAAGGAATGCTGGTCCGCCAGCTTGTCGGCGTCATCTACGAGCACGACCAGCGGCAGCAGTGAACGCAGGACTCGCTCCGCTGCGCGTGCTGGCGACACTGCGGCATGGGCCGCAAAGCCGGTGGTTGCTGCGGACAGTTGGGCGCTCGCCGCCGCAATAGCCATCACAAGGTCCTTCGGAGATTGACCTGCCAGTCCGCCCGCCCGAACTTCAGCGATTTTCCAACCCACCGGGGCAACCCAGCGGACCCAGCGCAGCAGCCACGTCTTGCCCGAAGAGGGTAGCCCCAGAATTTGTACCGCCTGTTTGTTTTGGCAGGCACCGAGCAGCGCCGTCTTCTGCTCCCGGCGTCCAAGCACTTCGTCCGCGCTGTGCGGTGGACTGTCCTCAGGCCGGGACAGCGGGGCTCCACCCGCGCCAGATGCTCCAGATGCAGAGGGAGGCGCAGAGGAACCGACTCGCATCCGATCTCGCAGAGCGGGCAGCAGACTGCACAGGTCAATCCCATCGTAAAGCGCCACTTCCCCGCGCTCGTAGCCTGCCCGGAGCCGCCCCAACAGTGGGGCATACTTCGTCTCTGCGTCGGCCCTGGCCTCACGAAACAACCAAAGAAGCTCAATACGATCCTGCGAGCTTTGCAGCGCTTCGATCAGCGCGCTGGTAAAGATGTCGTCCCAGCCCCCGTAGCCCAGCACGACCAGCGTTTTGTTGGCCAGCAATCGACGGATCGATTCCTTGAGGCCGCGTCGCTCGGTGGCAAGCTGAGTTGGCGTATGGAGCGTATCACCGATACACCAGTGCCCGTGGAGATGAACGACATGACAGCCGTCACCGGATACTTGGCCCAGGTTCCCATCACGATCGAGCACCGACCGGTACGTCGTGCCACCGCTGCGGCGTACCGACACGCTGAGAAATGGGTCGAAATTCGTGGTCAAGATCAGCGGATCTAGACGACGACCATCAGCCTGCTTGAGCAGTTCTCCCAGCGCCTCAACCCAAGGCGAAAGCGGCCAAGCATCAACCATGCTCTCTGCTCGCTCGCACGCCTTCCGGTCGTTCGCATCGGGAACAGGGCTGCCTGCATACGCATGAAGCACTGCTTGTCGCACAATCCGATTGGCGTCCTCAAGACCGCCTCGGCCATTCAGGTGACGAAACGCGGCCTGGTACTGGTTGACACCGCTGGTCGCGATGTACTGCTCGAAGGCGGCAACAGCGTCGGGGAACTCCGAACGGTAGTGCTGACGAATCAACTCCACCACGCCACCGATTCCCGGCACACCTCGGTGCCCAGCCAAAGGCATGGTCAGCGCAGAGCCCACCAAAAACACATGCGGGCGCGGAGGATTGGGCCGACTCAGACGATCCAGCAGCGCGACCACATCATGGAAATCGAACGACATGCTGGCATTCTAAACTATCGGCAACAAGTAGACTCGGCGCACCGAATCGCGGCAGATACTGGCGACGCGATGCGAAGGCTACTTCGTCGTGGAAGTTGCTCGCAAGCTTGGCTACTGCCCGTGGAGAGTCCTGTCACCGATGCAGGCACACGAGTTATAGATTTTCCCAAAATGACGCTGTGGCCGCACCACTGCCTGGATTTAGAAACTCGATGATGTGATCGACCTGTTCCCTTGCATCTTGGGAGATGTATTGATTCTCGCGAGGCGGCACTCTGAACACGCGAAAGCTCCCGTCTCGAAACTTCGCTTTGTACTTCTCGAACCAGCGGTCCTTGGCTTCGAACGGCGGAGTACCAGCGACGATAACCATCCCCTGAAAATCCATCAGGGCATCGAAGGCTCGTTCTTTGAGCATTGTGTAGTCATTCACCATCAAGCAAGCTCCTCGGGATGGAACATCCGCCAGGCGTTTGGTAGACCAATTGATGATGCGGGACCGACCGAATGCATATTCGGGGTTTGTGCCGTCGCTCTTATCGAACCACGAGGAAGGTACAAAGCGCTCGAAAAACTCGCTGATTTCGGCGTCGCGCTGCCCCGGATGACTGATGACGTACGATGTCTGTCCCGGGCGCTCGATAGTCAGAGCAACGAGGCACAGGAGCCCTGCCCATGTCTTTCCGCCGCGACGGTCATCGATCATGAATGCGCGGCTGAGATTGGCTGAGGCATCCAACTGCGTCCCAAACCATCTAAGAAACGCCAATTGGCTGTCGGCAAGTTGGACTCGGTGCGGAGGTGCAAGCGATCTCGCCGCACCAGCAGCAAGAATGCACTCCCCAGCCTGGGACACCAATTCCATCCGCATTTTGCCATCACGTTCAGCCTGTTTTACTAAGCGACTGAGTTGAGCATCTAAACTTCGGGACATCGTACCGTCTCCATTGATCGGCTATGGGGGACTGCTGCGTACAAAACTCTGAGGCGCGCTCTCACGCGCGCGCAGAACGTAGTGATCCAGTCATCCACTGACAAGTGCTTGAAACGACGGAGCGATTCGGAGCGGTAGTCGGTTGGCTCAAGCCGAACGTCGCGGCGTCCAAGTCAGCAGAGCACCACGGACGGGTTAGCAAGCCGGAGAAAACGATGACCAGATGGAGTAAACACCTCGAGTAGTCGGTAGTGCTTAGGAAGACCTTTAAGGATCTGCTGCTTCAGCTTCCATAGATCATTACTCGTGTACTTCCGGGGAATTGGCCAAGTGCGCTTGAGCATGCTCCCAGTATAGATCAGCAACGCAGCCGCTTCATGTCGGACGACTTCCCGACCGGCCATGGCGCTTTTGGAACAGGAACGCAGCTTGTGGGGGTCGGGCTCGTGAGCCGGAAAACGGGATCTGTCCGATGGGTTCCCACCCGAAGTCACGAAGACACTGGACGAGGCTGGCTGGATCGTATCGTCGGACTTGCCACATGCAGAACTCTTTGGTCTGCATGCCGGGCAGCGTCGCTTCCGCAATAAACTGAAGTCCGTAGCTCCCCGCGAGGGGTCGCTTGGTGTCAATGCGAAGGGAGAGCGACACGTCTTGAACGTCGTGGCAGTAGCGTCGAATGGGACCACCGAGCCAGCGCAAATGACCCTCAAGCGACTTGGAGAGCGCCGGGTCCTGCTTTTGCAGTACCGCAGGGTCGATGGAATCGGTGAACACAAGTCCCGCATCGAAGACCAGCAGGTCTCCGGGGGCCGCTCCGGCGAAGGCGCTTTGAAAGAACTGCGGCTCGTTGTCGATGTTGCCGAGCGTGGCCCCCAGCATCACGTAGACCCGTCGGCGATGTGAGCGCGCGGGCGTATAGTGAAGCTGCATGTATCGCGGCAACTGGTGGAAGTTGCCCTGGATTCCGCAGACGAAGACATTGGGATCGTCACCAAAAGTGTCAGCGGCATGCTTGAACGCCCGACTGAGCAGCGGCTGGCTGACATCGAACAGGTAGAAGCGCAGGTTGGGACGCTCGCATTCCTCGAGTAGCTGCTGGACAAGACGAACCTCGCTCTTACCGTCCCCAGGGCCGAGCGCAATGACATCAAGTCCAACCTGACCAACCACTTCGCGGAGTCGTCTGGCGATTCCGCTGTGCGGCATGCACTCGCGAAACCCAGCGACGTAGCCAGGCGCGTTGCAGAGCTGTATCCAGTCGAGCGCGCTCTTATGGTCCAGATAGACATAGGTCTGCTCGACGGAGCCACCGCCGCCGTTGAGCTGCATCGCAAAGTCATGAAGCATCTGCACCGAGTCAAAGTTCGGCGAGACATACCAGTTCGGGGCGAGGCGATAGCTGTACTCTCGGACTGCGGGCAGCATCGTGATTTCCGACGGAACCAGCTTGAGTTCTGCAACTGAACACAGTGCGAGCACAGCGGTTCGCGCCGGAGGCTTGGACCCTTGTTCCAGCTTGCGAATGTAGCTCAGCGACAAACCCGAGTAGCTCGCGAGCTGTTCCTGCGTGAGTCCAGCCTCGTCGCGGTGGTGGCGCAGAACCTCACCGAACCGCGCCCCCAGCTCTTCACCGCTTGGCGCAAAGTGAATGTGCAGCAGCTGAAGGACTTGCTTCTGAAGCGCCACAAGCTGCCCATGTTCCTCTCGCTTCGCCGCGTCTGCCCCTGGCGACAAGTCACACAGCGCTTGCAGTCCTTGGCGAAGGTGGAACAGCGCCGCTTGGTAGGGCGAAGGCTCCAGCGTGTCATCCGCGAGTACAGAGGGAAACTCTGACGAAAAGGCAGCCTCGGCGTGCATGGTGCAATCTCCTGAAAAGGGGTCGCGAAACGAACTCTTCAATGACACCAAAAGTGTCATTTGTGTAGGTTCGCGTTTGACCACGGCCCTACCGAGACTGCAAGGGAAAAGCAGAGGTAATTCCGGCACTCAAATCACGGGTGAAATGGACCCTCTTTACCTTCTCTTTGGGAGTCCTCATGTTTGCGTCCTGTCCGTCGGTATTCTCCCGTTTCCATCGCTGGCTGTTTGGGACACACCGTCAGCGCATTCTGTCGCAGCATCCCCGCGGCCTTTACTTGCTCTGTCTGGTCGTGATTTGCGAACGCTGGGCGGCGTCGATTCTCAGTTCGTTGGTGGTGCTGATGCTCGGAGAGCGCTACGGCTTCAGTCGCGGGGATTCCCTCCGGCTTGCGGGGCTCTACAGCGCGGCGAGCTACATTCTGACGCTGCCGGGTGGGCTGGTACTGGATCGACTGCTGGGTGCGCAGCGGGCCCTCGTCGCGGGACTGGCTCTGCTTTTCGTCGGATACGCAGCACTCACACTCTCCCTCTCTGACGTACTCTGGTTGCCTGTTCCATTGCTTCTCCTCGGACATGCTCTGTTCAAGCCGAGCACCCAAGTCGCGATGGTGTTTCTGTACGACCGCTACGACCCTCGACTCGATTCAGCGCAGATCATCTGCTACCTGAGCATCAACGTTGCAGCGAGCGCTGGTTCCCTCTGCGCCGGTCTCCTCGTACAAGGCAACAGCTTCCGCGCTGCCTTCTCTCTCGCTGCAGCACTCCTACTCATCGGCTGTATGGTGATGCTTTTCGGCAAAGACAGACTCCGCTTGCGTCCAAAGATATCGACGCCATTTCTCTCATCTGCGCCTGTCCCCATCGCGATGTCCGTACTGAAACGCGTCCAGATCATCTCCGCGCTGACCCTCACCATGATGCTGTTCACTGTTGGATTCGGGCAGGTCGAAGGCGCGCTCTTTCTGTGGGCGCAGGATCGAACCGACCGCATTCTCTTCGGCTTGCAGATTCCTTCCGCATGGTTTGTCGGTCTGCCTTCCTTCCTTGTGTTGCTCTTGGCTCCGGTGCAGCTCGCACTCCTTCCCAAGCTTCGACAAAGATGGAGTACGCCGCAGCTCATCGCACTTGGGCTCGTCGCTGTTGTGCTGGCCTTCGCGGTCCTGATTCCTCCCGCACTCCTCAGCCCCTGTCATCGCGTCAGCATGCTGTGGCTTCTGTCTTGTATGACACTGCTTGTGGTCGGAGAACTCCTCATCGGGCCGCTCGGTCTGTCTCTACTCGTTCGGCTCGCCCCACCGCGCTTCGTCGGTGTAGTGATGGGAATCTGGTACGTGGCAGGGGCCGTCGGATGCTGGCTCGCGGGCGAAGTCGGCGCGCTGTGGATGAAATAGCGAGAAACACCGAGGCTGTATCGGATTCCCGAATCGCAGATGGACTGTGCTCGCAGCTCCCAATCAGCGCCCCAAGCTTCGCTCCAT
>JAEUKB010000016.1 GCA_016794365.1 Myxococcales bacterium | reverse complement strand
CGATATCCTTCCCACAATTCGCCTGTAGCGCTGCCGCTCTTTCGGCTCGCAAGATCCCTGCGGTGTCATGGTTGGCCCCCGCTTCCCGAAGATCCGCAGCTCACACAGCGGCGCAAGGATTCAGTCATGACTCCTTCCGGGTACGCGATGGCGCAGACGATCAGCAGCGCGAAGCGCGGATCAGGAATGGCGGACGGAATCGGAACGGAATCCGGTTGGGAATCGGAATCCTTGACGGTGGACAAAATACAGCTCATAGGACGCTCCTTGGGCGACCGATCAAGTCGGAAGACGAGGCAGATCACGCGGTCGCCCGCTCGTGCCTGCTCCGTCCTTTAGGCCGCGTGGCGCTGGGTCTTTTCGGTCGGAATCGCGACGGGAACAGCGGCAGGTACGGTGTGCTCGATCACGCTGCATGAGCGGACACAGTTCCTGCCGTCGCGCTTGGCGCAGTGCATCGCCTGCTCTGCGTCACACTCCATCTGCTCGCAGGTCTGCGTCGCCAGCCCATCCCACTCCGCGACGCCTATCGAGGCAGTCAGCCCCAGCGTGCGAAGCGAGACGAGGATCTGCTCGGCGCGCTGCACAGCAATGTCTATGCGGCAGCGCTCGACGATCAGAAAAAACTCATCCGCCGCAGTCCCTCGTCGGAACAGATTGTCTAGGTCGGCCCGACGACGAACGGCTGCGCGAATCGCGCGAACGGAGGTACGAATCATCCGGTCGCCCGCAGGGTGTCCGTGTCTGTCGTTGACGGCTTTCAGTCCGTCGAGGTCGATGTAGATCAGCGCAAGCGGCTGACAGCCTCGCAGCAGCGTCGCCAGCTTCGCCTGAAACATCTGATAGTTGCGGAGTCCAGTCAGCGCGTCGAAGCACGTCTGCTGCTGAATCGTCCCGAGTCGATTCCCAAGCTCGACGTGCGCCTCGCGCATCGCCTCGCTCGTTCGGCGCAGCGACTCGATGGCTCGATGCTGGTCCCAGACGATCGCGCTCAACGAAATCAGCATGCCGATGAGCAGCCACATCATCACGTAGACACTAGAAAAGTGCGGCATGACGACCCCCCGACGTAGAAGGGGTTGCGCGTTTGCTGACGGAACGTAGGTAGATCCATCCGTCAGCACTTGCCAAGGAACAAATTTCCGGCATGCTTGCCTCGCTTGTGGTCGGATTCGGCTTTTCCAGGGCACTGATCCGACTCGGGTATGGCCGTTGGGGGTTTCCCCACGGCCTATTTTTTTGGGACGATTTTTACCTTGCTGGGACTCTACTTCCCCTCGCTAAAATATCAAGAACATTAGTGAATCTGTATCGAAATCACCATAGTAATCATATGCGGATTCTCGTCGTTGACCCACATGCTGAGAGAGTGCTATTGGGCCAATAGATGAGGACTTTGCGCTGTCGAGGGCTTACGGAACGTCTTGCCCAGTTTCGGCGAACCCACAAGATATCCTTGGCCGCGCTGGCTCAGAGAGCAGGTTTGTCTGCTCAAGGGCTCCAACTAATCGAAAAGGGAAAAGTGATGCCAACACTGGAGACGCTGGACCGTTTGGCTCAGGCCACCAACCTCGATCCGGGGTGGCTAGGGTTCGGGCTATCGTCTTCAGGAACGCCCCAGATCACGATCACACCAGGGTTTGATTCTGACGCGCTGATCGCCGATTTGTTGGCGATCTTGAGTGGACCAACTGGGGTGCTCGACGACCTCTATAAGTACCTTGACCCAGTGTCTGCCCACGAGTGGCGGAATCTACTTCGTCAGCCAGATTTTGGCAGTGTGATCGCGGCGTTCCCGATGACAGAGGTACTTGAGCTTCTTGCTGCGGCAATCGATACCCATGACCCTTGCGATATCGTGGGACTTGGCTGTGGCACGGCTGAGCGAGAAGTCACTCTCATTCGGAAACTCCGCGCGCGGCAACGGCGAGATCTGCGCTTGATACTGCTGGACATCAGCGTGAGCCTACTCGGGTCCGCTGTTCAGTCGTCAAATGAGTTCTCGCGCACGCACGCGGTGCCAGTACTGGCCCTGCTCGGTGACTTCCACTCGCTTCCTGAATACTGCCATTTGCTCACTGGCGATGGTCCTCGGCGTCGAGTCCTGACCATGTTCGGGTACACATTCTCGAACCTCGACAACGAGGTGCAGTTTCTGCGGCGAAGCATGTCGTGGGTGAATCACGATGACCTGCTGATTCTGGATGTGCCAGCGGCTGCTACGGTGTCAAGCGATGCTACGGAGATTGCGCGCAAGGATCGGACCCTGTCTCGCAAGCGTGGGGGAGATTGGCACAGCGCCGCTTTTCAATTTCTGACTGGCCCGCTCCGGCGGAACCTGCAACATGTCGATGAGTGTCGAATCCACACGGAACTCGACCAATCCTCGTGCGTCATTCCTGGCAGCTACGCAATCGTTCACAAGGCGATCGTGAAGTTCAAGACCGGCGAGGAGAAACGCTTCGTCATTGGGTACTCGAAGCGCTATGTGCTCGACAAACTTGCGAAGCACCTGGAGCATGAGGGCTGGCGTTTGGTGCAGGGTCTTCACTACGGACCGAACCAAGACGCTTTGGTTGCGGTCTTCCAGCGTCACGACCCTCGACCTAAGCGGGGAAGGAGGCCGAAGAAGAATGAAGGCTAGCATCGCTGTCGTTGCAGTGTTTGTTCCCGCTCTGGCGTTGGCCCAAGCCGATATCACAGCGCTCCAGCGCCCATCGCGTCCGATGCGGGAGGCGGCGCAGGCGCATTATCGGTCGGGAACACAGTTCTTTGAGTCGAAGCAGTTTGACGCTGCGCTCGTCGAGTTTGAGGCGGCGTACCGTCTGAGCGCTGAGCCGGACCTGCTCCACAACTTGAGCTGGACGCACGAGAAGGCCGGGCACATCAAAGAGGCGCTGGAATACGCGGCGCGGTATGCCTCGGCGGTGGCGGGCAC
>JAEUKB010000051.1 GCA_016794365.1 Myxococcales bacterium | reverse complement strand
GCTCGTCTTGCCGTTCCTCCAAATCCTGGGTTTCGATATCTATGACCCGACCGAGATCCGGCCCGAGTACGTCGCAGACTTCGCCAAAAAGAAGTCGAACGGCCAGTTTGAGAAGATCGATTACGCCCTGTATGTGAAGGGAGAGCTTGGGATCTTCGTCGAGTGCAAGTCCATCGAAGCCAAGCCGCAAGACCATGACGGCCAGCTTGCGCGCTACTTCAACTCTACGCAGTCGGTGCGAGTCGGCATCCTGACCAATGGACTGACGTATCGTTTCTTCACCGATTTGCGCGCGCCGAACATGATGGATGAGTCCCCGTTCTTCGAGTTCAACGTCATGTCGTTCAGCGAGCGCGACGCGGACGCTTTGCGACCCTTCACGCGGGACGGATTCAACGCGGCGACGGTGCAAAGGTACGCGGAGGAAGTGATCTCAATGGAAAAGATCACCACCCTCGTTGATGAGCTGCTGCGTAACCCGTCCGAGGACTTTATCCGGTTCATCCTTGGGACGCTGAACCTTGTCTCTGGTCGTATCACCGAGCGGGTCATCGAGCGTTTTTCGCCGATCGTCAAAAAGTCGGTGCAGTCAGCGCTTCTCGGGATGATGACCAAATCGATCCAGCAAGAGATCGCGCCACAGGAACCGGCGATCGTCGAACATGCGCCCCCAGCCGCAAGCAATCCACCGGCAGAAGCGCCATCAGCCAAAGACCCAAGCGCGACTCGCGAAAGCGCCGTGGTGACGACTGAGGAAGAACTAGAGATCTTCCGCATCGTGAGCCGTCTTTGTGATGAGTCCGCAACGAAGGTGCCGATCAAGTACAAGGACACCGCGACGTATTTTGGGATCAATATCGGTGTCGTGACTCGCTGGTTCCTGCGCGTGTTTGTAAATGGTCCGCGCAAATCAGTGGTGACCCGTCTACCCGTTGAACAGGCGGCGATGCTGGCACCTGGCTTCCAAGTCGAAGGCACACCGGAGTCCATGGGCAAGAGTCGGATCTTCTTTCACTCCGCGTCCGACTTCGAGCGGCTGCGCGCCATGGTCATCGTTTCCTACGAGGAAGAGATCAAGCGACGCGATGCCGGAGTGCCTGAGGATGCTGGCACAGAGTCCGCAGCCTAAACTTCCCCTGCCCGATCTTCCCGCCCTGGCTAGCTACCGCTAGAGTCCCGACACTTTCCGGCGAGCGCTTGTGAACGATGTCGAGATCCTTGGTCACGACCGGCACCCCCGACAGCACCAAGCGAATCCTGACCGTTCTCAAAGGCGGCCCAAGCTGATTCCGGCGGGCAATGAATCGTTGCCCAGCTCTAGAGGTCACCCCAAAACCCACCTTGGCCCCAAAGCAAAAAAGCCCGTACTTCCGAGGAGAAGTACAGGCTTTCAAGTGTGGAGCTGAGGGGAGTCGAACCCCTGGCCTCTAGAGTGCGATTCTAGCGCTCTACCAACTGAGCTACAGCCCCGAGACGCTTACGTCCGAAAAGGTTTGGAACTTCTACCAAGCGGCCTTGGCTTGGGCAAGAACTTTTTTACGCTTTGTGCAGTTTCGTGATTTTCCCTCGGGAGGGCGAGGGACTCGCTTTCGGCTCAGTCGCCATGGACGGCAGCAAGTCGGTGAGCCGCCCGCTCTCTGGCATCATCAAACAGCCGACACTGCGCACAATCTCGGTCTGTCCGCGCAGGCCACTTCCACCTACCAGCAGCGGCGCAACGCCATGAAGTCCAGCCATGATCTCCGCGAGCTGGGCGCGCAGCTCGACGGGCTCTTTGCGCAGCACAAACGACAGTCCAACCAGTGTGGGTTTTAGCTTCCGCGCCGTCTGTAGCAAGTCTCCAATCGGGACGTTGGCACCCAGGTAAATCGCTTCCCAGCCTTGGATGGTTGCTTCCAGCGCGAACAAGAGCAGCCCCATTTCGTGGAGGTCGCCCGGTGGACAAGCGCACAGCACGCGAAAGCGGCGCTCGCTTTGTCGAAGGTCATCAATGAGCTGCATCAGCTTGTTGCGAATCAGCGTCGTGCCAAAGTGCTCGGCGGACACGCTCAGCTCGCCGCGATGCCAGCGATCGCCAACCTCGAACAGGAGCGGCAGGAGCAGGTTGCGACAGACTTGTTCCGTCGGCATGGTTCGCAGCGGCGCCGAGATCAGCGCGTCTGCTTGGTCACGATCGAAGCTCCCAAATGCAGCCACGATGCGATCGATGCGCTCCGCAATGCTGAGCGGTTGTTCAAGGTTTGTTTTCTCTTTGCCAGGCGCTGCGCGCGGTGCTGGCTCCGTCGAAGACTCTGCGCTTTGGACAAGCTGAAGCCGCTGACCTTGAATGATCTGCTCTTTGGGAAGCTGCGCGATCTGCATCGGTGCCATTCCCTGACGAACCAGGTGCTGGGCACCCAGCAAAACCGCAACATCTTCGTCGGAATACAAGCGATAGCCTGCTGGCGTTCGCTCGGGCTGAACCAACCGATATCGAGCTTCCCACGCGCGGATCAGCGCCGAGCTGAGCCCGGTTAGCTGCGCGACTGTCTGAATGCGGTACTTGCTCACAAACTCAGCCTGGGTCAGAGATCTGACGATGTCAATGGTTTGTTCATGCTTTTCTGTTTGTGGCATTCGCTATAAAAAATCTTGTCCTTACAAATTTATATCTATTCTAAAAATAGAATTTTCCTTGTTGACACGCTTTGTATGGTCTGTATAAGGTTTGTTCATAACCAGCTGGTTCCTTACAAACCCAGCCAAGAACTCGGAGAGTTGCCATGCCGACGCAACAGACCCAGACCCCGAAGAATATGGCTCAAGCGGTGGCTGCGAGCCGCCCGGCTTTGGTACGTCAGGCTCGACGGATGCTTCGCGATGAGTCAACCGCCGAAGACGCGGCGCAAGACGCACTCGTGGCTGCACTATCTCACCTCGATTATTTCCGAGGCGATTCGCAGCTTGGAACGTGGATGTATCGCGTTGGAGCCAATGCGGTTCTGATGACGATGCGCCGCGAGCGACGCGCCAGCGACCGGACGACGCGGGCAGCGGCGAACTTGCCGAAGGACTCGAGCTGGCTGCACGGCTGTGGTAGCTCGGAGCCCGCGCAGTGGAAGCTGGAAGACGGACAGCAGGCGGACCTTCTGCGCTGGGCGATTTCGCAGCTTCCCGAGCGCTATCGTCTGGTGGTGATGCAGTGTGATCTCGACGAAAAGCCGGTTCAAGAAGTCGCAGAGTCGCTCGGTCTGACGGTGGGTGGCGTGCGTACGCGACGGCTGCGCGCGCACCGAATGCTGCGCGACACGCTGCGAAGTCGCGTCGATGACTTGCTCTAAGTTGTCCTTCGCTGGCTTGGTGCTCGGCGTGATATAGTCGAGACGCTATGCCGAGTAAGAAGAGAGCTTCCTCTACAGCCAGTGCTGCCAAAGCGCGTCGGGTGACTGGTTCGGCGAAAGCCGTCAAGCCGTCCCGCAGCGCTCCTTCGTCAAAGCGTAAGCCATCTGGCGAAGCTTCGAGAGATCCATCGAAGTCAGCCGCGCATCCATCGCCGCCAGTTGCAAGTCCGTCACCGCTTGTTACAAGTCCGTCGCTGCCGGTTGCAAGTTCGTCGTCGATATCCGTCGATTTGCAGTCTGCGGAGCTACGCTTTCTAACTTCGCTGTTTAAGCTGAGCGACCTTGAACAAAGGTTGATCAGAACGCTGGCTCAGCGTCCCGAAGCGCTGACGGTCGAAGCGCTGGCGAATCAGCTTGGAGTCGCGTCGTGGCAGGTGGGCGCGCTGCTCATGCCGCACGGACTGCTTCGCGCATCATCGCTTGTGGAATCAGAGCCCGTCACCGAGCTGGGTCCAGTCCGTCCCGACGATCGCATTCACTTGGGACGCGGCGTGTGGCTGGCGCTCCATGATCGAGATCTCCTTCCGACGCTGATCCCAGGACTGTCCGTGCTTCCGGCGTCTGATCCAGATGAAGCTTGGGCGGCTGCCTTCGTCGCAGATCGACCCGCGCAGGCGGTGCTTGAGCTGGTGAAAGAGCGGCTGGTGAGCATTCGTCCGCTGCTGCTGCTTCTGTCCGGTTGTAGTGCCGAAACCACCGCGCTGCTGACGCAAGCGATTCGACTGAGGCTGTCTCGTCCAGTGTTTTATGTAGATGGAAGTGCGCTGGTCGGCTGGCCGCAGCCTGAGCTTTCGGCGGCGCTCAGACGGCTTCGTCGCGATGCGGACATCAAAGGCGCGGCGCTGGTGGTGCAAGATGCAGAGCTGCTCGGGGCCGCGTGGCGATCGCTGACACATCCCAAGCCGACGGGACAGACTGCGCCGGTGATTCTTTGTTCAAGTGGCGCGATGGCGACGCCCCGGCACTTTTTTGCAGGAAGTCACGGCAGTCCGCTACAGCTGCTAACACACGCGCTGCGTTCGACATCGCAAGCTGCAGCGACGACAAGCACGACGACTGCCGCCGCTGCACCAGCGGAAGCTGAGACTCCTGATGTCGATCGCAGCCGAGAAGAAGCCCGGCGACAAGCCGCTGTGGACGCTGCGCGCGCGATGGGCAAGCCAATCCCGAAAGAGCTGCTGTCCGCTGAGCCCGCTGCGTCACCTGCGGTTAAGGCTCCGGCTCCTTCATCAACAGCTTCCGTCGCTGCGCCTGCCAAGACTGCGCCGGTTTCTGTGTCAGCTCCAGCCGCAGCTCCTGCCCGTGTCGAACCTGCTCGCGCTGCCGAGCCTGCGCCGAGCGCGCCAGCGCGTCCGGTGAATCCTCGACTGGCGGCGGCTTTGGCCAAAGCGGGACTTCCTCCAGCGGGGAGCGCTGCGTATCAAGGTGAGCGCACCGCCGCAGCCGAAAAAATCGCCGCACCAGCTGCCGTCGCCGCACCAGCTGCCGAAGTGGCTACGCCGGTTGTGGCCGTGGCTTCTTCTACACCAGCTGCGACCGTCGAAGTTTCGACGACATCAGCGCAAGCGACGGAAGCCGTTTCGTCGGCGTCAGCGTCAGCGTCAGCGTCAGCGTCAGCTTCGGCTGCGCCCGCTCCAGCTTCGGCTGCGACGGAAGCTACGACGGAAGAGCCAGCCGATGGCCTGCCTCTCCCGCTGAGCGAGGATGCCAAGCTGGATGAGCTACTGAACGTCGCGAAGAACACCGCGAGCAATCAGCAGCGCGCTCAAGTCCTGCGCAAGCTGGCCGGAGCCAAGAGCCCGCTCATCATTCAGCTGTTTCGCATGTTCCTGAATCATCCAAACCAAGCGGTGCGCTCGGCGGCAGAAGCTGGAATGGAGTCGATCTTCGGAATCAACTGGAATCGCGCTCGATCGATTGCACCGCCCATCCAGCCGCCGCGTAGTGACGATGGTGGACGTGGTCCGGGCGGAGCGTTCTAGCGCAGCGAGCAGCGAGCAGAAGGCTCAGACGGCGCTTAACCGGGGCGCTTGAGGCACTTGATCGCCACGCCGGTTGCGCGATCGATCTTTCCGACGGTGGTATGTGCTGTGATGCGGACCGAGGTTGCGCCCAGCTCGGCGGCGGCGCGACGAAGCTTGGCTTTGCTCGAATCAAACGTACCGGGCGACAGCGACGTGCCGGACTCGACGGAAATCGAGCCATAGTCTTCGTACAGCGTGCAGTCGGGCGCTTCGTCTTTTTCAAAGAGCTGAACTTGTTGCTCTTTCGGCGTCAGATCGGTGGGACGGAGATTGCCCGGACCACAGCCCACCACCGCGAGCAGCGGCAGCACCCACAACACCCGCGCGATGGTACTCATCGAGCCGATCACTTGATCCCGAACTGGAAGCTTGCTTACGTTTCGCATAAGGACTGATTTTACAACGCAAAGTGGCCGATTTTCCACCGGCAGCGTACGAAGCGCTTGGTTTCTGGCTAGACTGCGCGCTCGATGACGGTGCAACTCATCACTTGCGAGCATCAACTGGCGGCGCTGCGACCACACTGGAACCTGCTTGCGCAAGGACAGCCGTTTCGAAGCTGGGAATGGCAAGTGGCTTGGTGGCGACACTACGGCACGCTGCGAGGACGACGGCTCCACACCTTGGCGTACTTCGACGGCGCGCAGCTGATCGGACTGCTGCCGTGCTATCGCCGGATGACTGCGCTCGGACGGGTGCTGCGACCGCTCGCGAGCGGGGAAGTCTGCTCGGAATATCTGGGCTTGCTGGCGCTTCCCGGTCGTGAGTCAGAGGTGGCTCGGGCGTTGGCTGCGACGCTGTCTGCGCGTTCTCCGTCACTGGATGGCGCTGGCTGGGAACTTTTGCTGCTGGATGCGCAAGATCCTGCGGATCAGGCGCTGCGACTTTTGACCGACGAGCTGGCGAGGCTGGGTCATCCACTCGCACAGAGCGCGGGCGCGGCCTGCTGGCAGCTTCACTTCGAGGACGAGCAGACACATCCGCGCGGTAGCCAAGCGTACGAAGATGCGCGGTTTGAGCGATATCTGGGACAGGTTGCGCGCAGCCATCGTCATCGCCTGCGCAGAGCCGAGCGACACGGACGAGCGCAAGGCTACACGCTGCATGTCGCGACCGATTCTGAGTCGCTGGCACAAGGTTTTGCGATCTTGGTGGAGCTGCATCAGCGACGACGCGCGTACTACGGACAGGTTGGAATGTTTGCGCGACGACGCTTTCTGGCTTTTCACAAAGATGCGACGCAGGCGCTGCTTCGAGAGGGAAAGCTGTGGCTCGCTTGGCTGCAAGACGGACCCAAGCCGATCGCGGTCTATTACTGCCTCGCCGAGCAAGGGACGTTGCACTGCTATCAAAGCGGGCTTGATCCGGATCATCTCGACGACGAGCCGGGACGGATTCTGCTGCTGCGACTGATTCGTCGCGCGCTGCAGAAGGACTTTGTGACCGTCGATCTGCTGCGCGGCAACGAGCCCTACAAAAGTCACCTCGGAGCCGAGGCGCAGCCGAGTGTGACGCTGTGTGTCGGTCATCGCTCTTTGCGCGGCAGGGCAGCCTTTGCGCTGATGCAGCTGGAGCGGCGCTCTCGTCGGCTGGCTGGTCAGGTGCTGCGTCGCGTTCGCGCCTCTTGACAGAGCTGCTCTCGACGTACACCCTCTGCCAGCCGTGGCTGCTTTTGCGATCCTTGTCCTGATCGTTGCCCACCGTCTGCTGCGCTTCGATCTGCTCAGCGATACGGTGGCCGCGCTGCGACCACAGGGCATCTTGCTGACGCTGTTGGCGCTGGCGGTTCCGCTCGCTATGTTTCGTCGCCAGCTTCAGGTTCGTTTTTCGACGGTGCTCGCGATTCAGTGGCTGCTGTTTGCCTGGGCGCTGCTGACGCGGATTGTCTCGGACGGAACCGACGAGCTTGTGCCGTTTCTGACGGGCGACTACGCCAAAGATCTGACGTTTGCGTCGCTGCTCGGTGTGATGGCGACGAATCCGCAGCGACTGCGTACGCTGAGCATCACCATCGTCGCTGCGCTGCTGTTCATTGCGGCTGTGTCGTCGCAGCAGCGACTTGGACCGAAGGAATGTCACTACTTTCGCAACGCGTGGCAGCTCAACTACGAACAGACCAGCGATAAGCGACCGTGTCAGGCGACGAGCGAGTGTTATACGGTTCCGCCTCACGAGCAGCACCTGCGCGACTACGGCTGGGCTTGCGAGCGCACCGGACCGCTGGGACTGGCGACGGTGGTTGATCGAATTCACTACACCGGCAACCTGATCGATCCCAACTCGCTGGCGCTGGCGCTGGTGATGGCTGCGGCGCTGCTGCTCGGGCTGGCGACGTGGCCAGAGCGCTCGGGCTGGAAGTGGCTGTGGCTGCTTGGTCTGCCGCTGCTGGCGATCTCTGTACTTTTGGCAGCCTCGCGAGCAGCACAAGCGGCGATCGGTCTGGTGATGCTCTGCTTTTTCTATTTCCGCGTCGGGCTGCTCGGTGCTGGGCTGGCTGCGGTGCTGGCGTCGCCGATGATGCTGATCTCGACGCGCAACGAAGCAGAGGCCGCTTATTCGACGATCACGCGGATCATGACGTACCTAAACGGCTTCCGCGCGTTCTTGGACTATCCGCTGTTCGGCGTCGGCTTTGCCAACTATGAGCGCATCAGCTTTCTCAACGCGCACAACAGCTTCTTGCAAGCGCTGGTCGAAACGGGAGTGCTCGGCGGAACGCTGTATCTGACCGGCATCTATCTGGCGTTCAAGCTGCTGATTTCGGTGATGCGCTGGCCTGCGGATGGACTCGATGACGAAGGACTGCGTCGCTTGGATGAGCTTGTCCACATCGCGAAGATGCTGCTGGCGATGCTGCTCGGAGTGCTGTTGTGCGTGCTGTTTCTGTCGCTGGCGTTTGACTTTTCGTGGCTGCTGCCGATCGGTCTGATCATCGGCTTTGAGCAGTATGTCAGACAGCAGCTTCCCGGTTTTCAGCTTCGCGTCGGGCTCATCGAACTGGTGCTCTTGCCGATCTGTACGCTGATGCTGCTGGGTCTGTTTGTCTTGGTGACGGCGCGCTAGCGTCGGGCTGTGCGCTTGCTGATGACGCGAAAGGTGACGCGCACTTTTCCGGGTCCAAGGGATCGTCGCGCATCCATCGCCAGGATCTGCTGATGCGTGGCTTCGTGCTCGGCGGCAAACGCGGAAATCAGCGCGCTCAACTCGGATTCCTTTTCACACGCGAAGTCATGGTGGATCAGGACTTTTTCGGTCTTCTTGGCCATCTTCGTTCGTCTTCGACTCTGCGTCTTGTGCGTCGTATTTGGTACCAGTTTCTGTGCGCACAAGATCGCCGTCCAATAAGAGGCATTTGATCTGCTTCATATTGGACTGAGTCTGCTTGTTGCAATTCCTTTGCAGTTACTGCGGCTTCACAAACGTGGACTTTAGGAGCCCGCGAAAGCGCAGCGTCCAGTCCGCCGCGTCTTGTAGATGCTGACCACTTGGCAGCACTTGTTTGTAGCGTTCCATGATCGCAACTTGCGTCGTTTGTACCGTCGCTGACTGACCCAGGCTCTGGGCCCACGCGATCAGCATCGAAAACAGTCCGTCATCGACTTCCCAGTCTTGCAAAATCTGCTCTTCGCGATCGAGCTCGATGGCCCGTGCATAGTCCGCAAACGCCGCTTCGTACTGCTTTAGTTCTGCCCGAGCCCGCGCGCGATCGTAGTACGGCTCTGGACTGTCGGGATCTTGCTGGGCGTGCTTGTCGGCGGCGACGATGGCTTCTTCATACTCTCCGCGCTGAAGCAGCTTTTGCGCGAAGGTGGCTCCGTAGTTGTCTGACATGGCCGCAGAGCCTAGCGCGAAACGCTCGCTTTTTAGCAGCCTGTGATATGCAATTCCTAAGAACGACTGCGCAGCTGGGAGGAAGTACATGGCCACACATACGAAGAACGCGAAGTCGGCTGCGACCGCTTGGCACAAGGTCACAAGCGGCTCGCTGGGAATCGGTCCTTCACTTGCGCAGGCTCGCGGCGCTGGGAGTCGTCATGCATGATCAGGAATCGTCATCAAGTGGTGAGGTGGACGCGCTCCTTGCCGATGCCAGCTTGCCACAGCCCATTCGCGCAGCGCTGCAGAGTGGTGTCACGCTGGAACGGATCGAGCTGGATGCAGAAGGACAGTGGCGTCATCAGGGAGAGCTGTTTGAACATCCATTCCTGATCGAGCTGTTTCATCGATCGATCGTACGGACCAGCGGCGGAACGTACTTGGTCGAGATTCCTCCGTACGCGTATCCGATCACGGTGATCGATACACCGCGCTACGTTCGACACATTCGCATCGATCCGTCCGCGCAACCTTGCCAGATCAGACTGTATCTGAGCGATGGTAGCGAGCAGCCGCTTTGTCCGAGTAGCCTATCGTATGTGCCCGATCGTGGTCTGTACTGTCATGTGCAGACCAGCAAAGGAGAGCGCTTGGCCGCGCGCTTTCTGCGACCAGCATATTATGCGCTTTCAGAGCATATTATTGATGATCAGGATGCCTATTTCTTGCAGATTTCCGACGGAAAATGGCCGATTCCGATCGTGACCCATGCGCAGGCTCGCCTTACAGAGACACGCTAGGAGCAGCCAATGTGGACCGAAGGACGCTGGATTCAAGATCACCTAGGGCGCACGCTGATTCTGCGTGGCGTAAACGTTTCTGGCAGTGCCAAACATCCGGTGACTTCTCTGGATGATGATGCGCAACAGCGTGCGTCTTGGCTTCATCCAGAGTCGGTGTCTTTTGTCGGCAAGCCGATTCCGCTTGAGTCTGCGGACGAACACTTTGCGCGACTGCGCGCGTTCGGACATCGCTTGCTGCGACTGGTGGTGACGTGGGAAGCGATCGAGCACGCAGGTCCTGGTCAGTATGATGAAGCGTATCTTGCGTATCTGCGGGCGCTCATCGAGCAAGCGGCTCGCTACGACATCCAGATCTTTATGGATCCACATCAAGATGTCTGGAGTCGCTTTACCGGCGGTGATGGGGCTCCGGCGTGGACGCTCGACTGTGTAGGAATCCGTCGTGACATGCTGGTTCCCTGCGGCGCTGCGATCGTGTCTGCGTTCCATGATGGACCGCTCCCAACCATGATCTGGCCGACCAACTACACCAAGCTGGGCGCGGCCACGATGTTCACGCTGTTGTTTGCTGGAAATGACTTTGCTCCGTCGCTGAACATCGATGGAGAGCCTGTCTCTGCGTTCCTACAGAGACACTATGTTTCTGCACTGGTCAGGCTTGTGCGTGCGCTGCGGGGGCTTCCCAATGTGATTGGCTATGGATCGATGAATGAACCGAGCGCGGGTCTGATTGGGCTGCGTGATCTGCATCAATCGATTCCCGGTATGGTTGCGAAAGGTCCGTCGCCGACGCCGTTTCAGTCGATGCTGGCGGCGGCTGGATTTCCCCAAGAAGTAGAGGTCTGGGAGTTCTCTCCTTCGCTGATGGGGCCGATCGGAAAGACCATCCTCAATCCCAGCGGAGCGTGTCTGTGGCAGTCATCTGATGCGGACATCTGGCGTCGGGAAGGAGTCTGGGATGTGGTTCATGGAAAGCCGCAGCTTCTAAAGCCAGACTACTTTGCCAGTGTGCGCGGGCGTCCGGTTCACTTTGCGCAGGACTACTTAAAGCCGTTTGCGCTGCGGGTGCTGGAAGCGATTCGGAAAGAGGACTCTGGCGCGCTTCTTTTTGTTGAAGGACCGCCTTCTCCCGTCGGAGAACCGCCTCCCTGGACAGCGCAAGATCCAAGCGGAGTCGTACACGCAGGTCACTTCTATGACGGGATGGCGCTGCTTGGAAAACACTATGATCCAGAGTTTACGATCGACACCGTTCGCATGATGCCGGTGTTTGGCAGAGATCAGGTTGTGCAGGCATACACCGATCAAGTGCGGGCGCTCGCGGATCACGTTCCATCGGTTCCGTTTCTGCTTGGAGAGTTCGGAATTCCCTTTGATCTCGATGGTGGTGCATCGTTTCCGCAGGGTGATTACGCTGCGCAGGAAGCGGCGCTGGATGGCTTCTTTGCCGCGCTCGATCGCAACCTGGTGTCAGGAACGCTGTGGAACTACACACCGGACAACAGCCACGCATGCGGCGATCACTGGAACGGGGAAGATCTGTCCATTTACAGTGTGGATGACAAAAAGGGGCAGGGCGATGTCTACGCTGGTGGTCGCGCGCTGTCAGCCGTAGTTCGTCCGTATGCGATGGCGACGGCAGGAACTCCTCTTCAGATGTCGTATGATCGACACGCACGGGAGTTTGTGTTTCGGCAACAGAGAAGTCCTGATGTGCAGGCAGCCACCGAGATCGTGGTTCCTCGGTATTGCTATCCTGCGGGATTTTCTGTCGAAATTTCTGCCGGAACGTGGCGCTACGATGACTCGCGAGAGATCCTGACTTGGGAGTCACCGCGTACGGAACAGCAAGAGTCGCTACGGATTACGCCGCAGCAAATGCAGAAGTAACGATCGACTCTGCTTGTCGTCGCTGCTGAACGATGCTGTGGGCCAGCGCGAGCTGTCCGTGGGCCCTGACTTGATTGTGCGCCGCGCGACTTGGGAAGCGCGATGGATCGTAACGAAAGTAGCTTTGATAGATGATGTCCGCAGCAAAGCGCGCTGCGAGCTGAACGGTGATGCGCAGTGCAGCGGTGATCAGGAACTCGCGCTCTTCGACGGTAATGAATGACTTGGCTGCACTTGCATAGCCAGCCATCGCTGCGTGTAGCAGTCCCAGATCGAAGTACGCATCGGTGCGATCTTCACCCAACGGATTGCACCACGATCGCAGTGCATCACCCAGCTCATGACCGAGCTGTAGGTGCGCGAGCGTATCCAGATCGAGCAGACAGAGTCCTTGTCCGTGATCATCGAAGCGCAGGTTGCTGAGCTTGAGATCGCCGTGACAGATCCGCAGCGGTCCAGGAACCTTGATAGGAATCTGATCCGCGAGCGCACAGATCGAGTCTGCCAGCGCAAGGAATCCATCAGGAATCGCGGTCTGTTCGTTGGCTTTTGCGACGGCAGCATGCAGATGGTTGATGTGCTTTGCAAAGTCATGCGCGCCGCTTCGGACAAAGTGAAAGCGATGATCCAGATCGGACACTGCTGCATGAAAGCGCGCCACCAGCGATGCAGCCGGAGCCGCGAGCTGAGGCGTCATCTTTGCAAAAGTCTGTCCCGGAATGTAGCGAAGGACGCGCCAGACTCCGGCTTCACCCAGGTTCACGGCAAGCTGATCATCGCTCGTTCGCAGCAGCACAGGAGTCACCAGACCGCGACGCTGCAAGTGCCGGGTGATCGCTTCGATGTCTTGGTGAACTGCGATTCCGAACAGCGGATTGACACGCTGCAAGACCGCGCGATAGGACTCCTGATTGTGGGGAACTTCGACGAGAAACGTATCGTTGATCAGACCGTCTCCCAGCGGAGATACAAGCGCGGGATGATCCCAAAAGGGGGACAGCGCGACGCCCTCCAGCTCACGATAGTGGCGGAGAGCAGTGCGCGCAGTAGAGAGCAGCTCGGTCACTGAATGAAGGCCTTCACCGTCTCTGCAATCCGTCGAGCAGACAGTCCGTAGACATCAAGCAGCTCTTCTGGTTTGCCAGAGTGTGGCAGCGCGGTGACGCCGACTTTGCGAACACGGACTCCTTCGACTTCCGCGAACGCTTCAAGGACTGCGTCTCCTAGGCCTCCTTCCGGCCAGTGATCTTCGACGACAATCACGCGCCGTCCTGATGCAGCCGCTGCGGCGCGGATTCCTTCTGCATCAATGGGTTTTACGCTGTACGCATCGATGACACAGATCGCGATTCCTTCTTGGGCAAGCAGGGCATGGGCCTTGAGTGCTTCATGAAGCGTAATGCCAGCAGCGACGACAACAGCGCGATCTTGAGCGCTCTTGCGGAGCGTCTTGCTGCCTCCGATTGGGAATGCTTCGTCCGGTCCGTAGAGGACAGCAGTGGCTGCGCGGGTTGCTCGCAGATAGGCAACACCATGGGCTGCGGACAGTGCATCGACGAGCGCGCTTGTCGCATACGGATCTGCGGGATAGACGACGGTGGATCCATGAACCGCACGGAACATCGCCAGATCTTCGAGTCCCATCTGACTTGCGCCGTCTTCTCCGATGCTGACACCGGCATGCGAACCGCAGACCTTGAGGTTTGACGACGACAGCGCAGCCATCCGAATCTGGTCGTAGGCACGCGAAAGGAATGCCGCAAACGTCGCAACCCATGGAACAGCTCCGATGGCTCCGGCACCTGCGGCCAGTCCGACCATCGCTTGCTCGGCGATAAAGCACTGCACGAAGCGATCGGGGTGCGCCTTTTCAAAGACATCCGTGAACGTGGAGTTCTTCACGTCCGCATCAAAGACCATCAGCGATGGATTGATGTCTCCTGCGCGTCGTAGGGAATCGCCAAAGGCTTTGCGCGTGGCAATTGTCTTGTCGGTTGGGAATCGCAGCGGAGGCTGTGCGGAAAGGCCCTGCTCTGCATCGGGAGTCCGTCTGGGCGCAGAGAGCGGCTTGGCAATCTTACCGACGATGCTCGGATCATCGGGACCAAGCTCTGCCAGGGCTTTTTTCGCGTGCGCTTCGTCCATGGGCTTGCCGTGCCAGTTGTCCTGGTCTGCCATAAACGACACGCCCGCACCTTTTTGCGTCTTGGCCAAGATCGCGAGCGGCTTGTTTCCGCCGCCGTGACTGGCATGCGCCATCGCCCGCACACAGGCCGGAAGATCCTGACCGTCGATGACCAGCGTCTCCCAACCGAAGACCTCGAACTGCGCGGCGTAGCGATCCAGATCCCAGCCGAGCCGGGTCGCGACACTCTGTTCCAGTCGGTTGATATCGACGATCG
Source organism: Myxococcales bacterium (assembly GCA_016794365.1). Taxonomy (GTDB): domain Bacteria; phylum Myxococcota_A; class Polyangia; order Palsa-1104; family JAEUJZ01; genus JAEUKA01. Next base: position 102,294 of record JAEUKB010000051.1, on the reverse strand, counting down.
CGGTCAGGTTCGACAGTCCCAGTTCCGCAGCAACGGGAGCCGCTTCCCAGTTCGATCCTTCCGCCATTTCTCCGTCGCCACACAGCACCCAAACGCGCGCTGAAGTCTTGGCCACGTTCTTCAAAAACGCAGCCATTCCAACCGCGTTCGGGAGTCCTTGTCCGAGCGATCCCGTCGCCACATCGATCCACGGAATGCGCGGTGTCGGGTGTCCTTCATAGATGCTATCGAGCCGACGCAGCGACAGCAGATCGTCTTCGCTGATCAGTCCCGCTGCCGCCCACGCCGCGTACAGCACAGGGGCCGCGTGACCTTTGGACAGCACGAAGCGATCGTTGTCCAGCCGCTTGGGATCTTGGAAGTCGTAGCGCAGCGCGGTGAAAAACAGCGCGGTGATAAGCTCTGCCGCCGAGATCGACGACGACGGATGTCCCGAGCCTGCTTTGGTCGTGCTCAGGATCGAGTAGCGACGGATGCGACGAGCAAGAACATGGAGCGATTCGAGCGAAGGTGCATCAGGAGTCATGGCCGACGGTTTCCTTGTCTGGGTCCAAGTCAATTGCGGCGGATGGTACACTATCCTTCCGTCCCAGTGGCCATGAGTGATGTAGACAATCCGACCAACACTGAGAGTCCGACGCCGCAGCTTGATGCGCTGACCCAGGCGGCGCAGCTTGTCGCGCTCGGTCGATCGAGTGATGCGCTGTCGCTGCTTGAGCGGCTGATCGAGCAAGATCCCGCGAGTCCACAGCTTTACTTTTTGCGCGCGCAGGCGACGCAGCAAGCGGGTGGTGTGCTGGCTGCGTTTGTCGATGTTCGTGCGGCGCTCGCGCTGGGACGACGGATCGGTATGGATCTGCATCCGCTGCAAGCGCTGTCGGATCGGCTGCGAAGCGAGCTGTCCGACGAGGTTCCGCTGCTGGCTGTTGCGCGTGCAACGACGATCCTGCGACGCCTGCTCTTCGTCGAAAGGCTTCGTGCTGCCGAGGAACTGGTGGAATCGCTGCTGCCGCATCTGGGTGGATATCGTCCGCTGCTCTTGCTTGCGAGTGGGCTGTCCAAGCTTCATCGAGGACGCGCAGAACAAGCGATCGCTGACTTCGAGTCTGCCATCGAGCAGCATCCTTCTTTGTGGCCAGCTTCGTATGCCTGTGGTGAAGCGCTGCTTCAGATTCAAGATCTAGAAGGTGCGGCGCGTGCCTTTGACTATACCGTCGAGCAGCGTCGGACTGCGAGTGCTGGCTTTGTCCTGTCAGAAGCCGAAGATTTTTTGTCGTCGCTGCCGGGATTTTCTTTCGTCCCACATCGCTTTGCGTTTGATCACGCGGGACTGCTGCATTCTCTCGGGAAAAGTGAGGAAGCGATCGCAGTTCTCGACGGACTCATTCAAGAAGAACCCGATGCGGCGGATGCGTACCTATCGAAAGCGGTGCTGCTTTCATCGCTTCGTCGCTGGGACGCTGCGCTGTCATCCCTGAAACAGGCTGAAGAGACGCTGCGGCCCGACGATCGTCAATCGGAAACCGACGATCCACTCGAGCGAATCTTGCGCTTGCGCGTCGAAGGACTTGTGGCGCTCGGTCGCACCGACGAAGCGCAAGCACTTCGCGACGAGCTTCCTCGGCTGCTTGCCCAGAAGCCAGCGGATCTCGCGTTGGAACAGCCTTAGCGACGACTTCGGCTGCTGTCCAGGAAGCGCAGACAGGCCTGAATGCCGTCGCTGAGCGTCCGTAGCGTCTGAAGCTCTTTGAGATCTGCGCCTACCTCGACGAGCTTGGTCGCAACTTGTGAGCTAATTCCCGTCAGAACACAGCGCGTACCAAGGAGCTGCGCCGCACGAACCACTTTCACCAAGTAACCCGCAGAGCGCGAGTCCACATCGTCCACGCCGGTGATATCAAGGATGATGCAGCGCGCCGATCGACTGGATGCTGCGGTTAGCACGGATTCCATCAGGACTTGGCTGCGCGCTTCGTCGATGGCTCCGATGATGGGAACCGCCAGCACGTCCTTCCAGACTTCCAGAACCGGCGTCGAGAGACGACGAATCAGCACGTCTTGCTTTTCCACCGTCGCGATCTTGTCCGCCAGCTGCTTCGTCAGCGAGTACAGCGACTGATGCGTCGCGGCCAGCGCTTGCTTCCAGCGATCGGCTTCAGGACCAAACTGATCGGGCGGACGAATCTGAAACGAACAGGTTGCGTCGCCTTTGGCCACACAGGTTGGCTCGATCGCAAGCAGCGGAGATCCAAAAAATGCCGTCGCCCAGCCGCTCGCGTAGCCGGTCAAGGTATGACACACCGCTGTCTGACTCGGTCCAAACAAGGACAGGTGCAGCTCGGCTTCATACGAGCTGTACCAGGTTCCGCTCATGTCGAACTCGCCGGTGTTGCGATCGTAGGACAGCTTGTTGGGCACGGCGCGCACGATGCCTTCCCAGCAGTGCATCGTCGGTCCGGCGGCCAGTCGATCCACGTCGTTTTCCCACTCGTGACGAGAGATCAGCGACTCGTAGTCTCCGGTTCCGCTGCGATAGCCAAACTGCGCGAGCAGCGACGTGGCAAGGTCCGGTCCAAGCTGTTCAAACAGGAGCTTTCGGAGCGAGCCAAATGCCTCCTGCCGGAACAGGAGGAATCGTTCTTCTCCGAGGAGAAGTAGTCCCTTTTCGGGCTCAAACTTCAGCAATGCTCGCAGATCGATATCGGTAGCTCGCATCTCGGGGGGCCGACCGAAGATGGGGCCGGGCTCCACTAGCATAGCATCGAAAATACCGGATTTATCGACGACAGAGACTGTGCTGTTGGTGGGGAAAGGAGCGAAGTCTGCGAAGCGAATTACGATGCGAAGTGGATGTACGCGCAGCGAGCGGAGTCGCAAACCAGGCGTACACAGACCACGACACTGCGCTCGGTTACGATGCTTTCAGACGGCGAATCAGCTCGCGAATCCGACGGGAACCACCGCCATCGCGGTACACAAACTTTAGTCCGACGCCGGACTCGGTCTTGGTGGCCACTTTTCCTTGCAGCGGAACCGGAACCGCACCGCCGGGCAGAAGCACATCCACCACAACATCTTCACCGACGGCTGGAAGCTCTAGATCGCTGCGCAGGAAGGCTCCCCCGAGGGATATTTCCAGCAGCTCTCCGGGCTGACTGTCGAGCGCTCCTTCTTTGTGATAGGTCACCGGCAGCGTGACGGGGAGTCGCGGATGACGACGCTTGCGTGCGACGACTTCCCCCGAAAGTGCTGCCAGCATGAAGTCCTTTTTGTCGGACTCGTCGGAAAGAAACTCGACGACGGCACCAGCGCGAACGCGCAGCCTTGGTAAGGCCGGACGCCACGAGCGGACTTCTCCGCGTAGCAGCACCTTACCGGGGAGTCCTTTGACGAACAGCTCAACCACCACCGGATCGCCTCCCGAAAGAGGAGTCGTTGTCGCAACGAACATTCCTCCGTTTGGAAGGTCTCGGTGGTAGACCTCGTTGAACTCGTCGCGATTGTGAAAGCGGGCCTTCAGGATCTGCATGGCGCGCGGACCATATCACAAACGTTTTTCGGTACAACGGCTGCGTGTAGGTAACTCTGCGCTAGTTTGCGGGATACGCGGTCCATCCTTGGCTCCAGTCGTCGCCATCGCCCGATCCGAATGCGCCAATGTACGAAACGCTGGCAAAGAATCCATCGCTTGGCGGCATGATCGCTCCGCTCATCGCGGGAGATCCCTGCTGCGGACGGAAGTCAGGACTTGCTTGATCGTACGGTCTGCGCAGCATCGGGTTTGTTTCCAAGTTGTTTGCTTTGCGCAGCGCAGCCGCGAGATCGCAAGGCGTAGTCACCGTCGAGAGGTTTGCACTTGGATCGCGACCATTGTCAAAGAAGATGCTGGCCTTGACGCCCAGTCGTCCGGCGGACAGCTCGCTGCAAGTACTGTCTTGCGCGATCGTTGCGCCCATCTCTGTAAAGCCCAGCACGATGACGTTTTGCAGAAGTCCTGCCGTTCCTTGACGCAGCGTAAGACCCAGTCGCTTCTCTCCTTTGGGAGACGATCCCGGCCCGGTTCCCACCAGCGTGACGTTGGAAAACTGCGGCGATGATCGTGGCAAAAGCGAGTTGTTGTCGCGATTATTGTCTGCTTCGATTCCGTTGTTTCCGTCGGCGAGAAGCTGCTGCGAAACCAGGAACTGTCCTTTTCCTGAATAGCCTTGATCCCAATCAAACGCATCATCCAGCGCGCCACTTGCGATCAGATGTCGGACGTTCACCGATCCGCCAAACCACTCGAACGCATCATCAGAGCCGCGATGAACCTGGACGTAATCGATCACCGTTCCGCTACCGACACCACCGAAAGTCAGACCGTTTAGCTCGTTGTTGGGAGCCACTTCACGACCCGCAAACTCAATGCGGACATAGCGAAGGACTCCGCTGCTGTCATCGTTCTTGAGCGCTCCGCAGGGTCCGTACGATCCAGCATTCCCTTCCAGACTTCCGCATGCCTGCTCGTTTCCTGGTGGCAGGTTGATGGCCGCGCGACCACGGAGCACGATGCCTCCCCAGTCCGAGGTCCGACGCTCTCCCTCTTTGCGGCTGCTGGTAAACACAATCGGCTTGTCTTTGGTTCCGTCCGCAACCAGCTTGGCATCTTGATCGATGTTCAAGAAGCTGACGCGCTGCGGATCGCTGGCATCTCCACAGATCACCGTGCCGGGCTCAATGGTCAGTGTCGCGCGCTCTGTAACCTTGACTTGACCGACGAGAAGCCAGCGCTTACTGGCTGATAGCGTGGTGTTCTTGGTGATGTTTCCGCTGAGCACTTCTGCCGTGACAGCTCCGCACAGTGCACTCTGTGGATCCTTCATTTCATCGTTGGGCGTGACGATTCCACTGTCACATGCGCAGGCCAGACACAGCGCGCCAGTGAGCACGCCAAACAGACGCTGAACGCGAAGAATAAGAAGCATCGCAAAGGACTCCTTTTGTGCTTATAGGTCGTAGGACAGAGACAGACTGACCGTCTGTCCCGTGGTGTAGCGCAGCGTTGTCTCTTGCACTTGGGTGTCCGTTCCACCGCTTGTGCTGGGCAGCATTCCGCGCTGAATGATCTGAACCGGAGAGTTGATGAGATTGCGCGCAGACAGCCGCAGAGACAGTCCTTTTCCCAGCTTCTGCGAGAGCGTGACATCCAGCTGATGCCGAGGCTGCTCGAACTTGTCTGGGAGTCCGAATGCACCGACTTGATCGATGCGCTCTCCAAACACGTTGTACAGCAGCCGCAGCTGCGTTCCCCACGCTGGCCGGTCCAGCTCTGCAAACAGATTCACCACAAACGGAGACTGTCCTTGGAGTGCTCTGTGCTTGCTGGTCTGCTGTCCCAATACGCCTTCTAGATCGACCTGGGAATACAGTACAGAGACGTTTCCACCGACAGAAACACCGCGCAGTCCGCGCTCTGCAATCACCAGCTCTTTGCGCGCTTCCAGCTCTCCTCCTACGTTGTAGGCAGCGCGTGCATTCGCAAAGGATCGAATCAGGTTTCCGCCCGCGCTGATCGTCGTTTCAATCGGTGCATCAAAGTACTTTCCATACACGCTCACAGCGACGACATCTGCACCACCTAAGAACCACTCCCAGCGCAGATCGGCACTGCCGATTCGTGTGCGCTGAAGCTGCGGATTTCCTTGAACCAGCTCGCCCCCAAAGAAGTCTGTAAACTGAAACGGAGCCAGCTCGCGGAACTCTGGTCGCGCCACGGTCATCGACGCTGCGGCGCGCAGGTTCATCTTCGGACTTAGCTTCACCACCAGGTTGAGCGAAGGCAGTGGATCATAGGTATCGAGTGCCACCGCAATCGGCTGATCCGCTTGCTGCGGATCGAAGGAATAGAGTCGCTGCTGCGCGGCTTCAAAGCGCAGACCTCCCGATAGTGTGACCTTGCTATGGAGCGGAAGATCGAAGCGAACATAGGCTGCGTACACACCCTGCTTGGCGCTGTACTTGTCCGCCGTGTTGGTGTTTTCGCGCACATCCACCGCCGATCCCAGGTTCTCTGCTGAAAAGATCTGTTCTGGCGCTGCGGTGTCATCAATGTCCCCGATTCCACCGAATCCGAACTTGAAGCGGCGCGCGGAAAAGTCACGTAGCCGAACGCGACCAGCGACGCCAGCTTTGAAGACAGAGCCGAGTCCGCTCCACTGCTGAAAGTGCTGGGAAAAGTCAATTCGCGCTGCCACCTGATGCTCTAGGTTGTTGGCAAAGAAGCGCTGTCCGCTCTGTCCTTTGGGCGTGAAGTGAAACAGTCCGTCATCTTTTTTCAGATACGTGACTTCGCGATTGTCTGGCTCTTGTCGCGCCGCAGCGGAATAGCTCGCGTTCCAATCCAGGTCGCTGGCACCGCGCTGGGCTCCATCGAAGTGATGCGTGCCACGAAGCTGAATCAGTCCAAGAGAGCGCGAGACAAAGCGCAAGCGACTGTTCCACAACTCGGCAAACTGCTCTTGGCTGTAGCCTTGATAGATGCGTGTCTCGCGATCTGCACTCTGCGAAAACAGCGCACCCAGCGAAATCCGATGCAGCGGAGAGAGCTGAATCGCAGCGGTTCCAAGCGCACCCCAGTTGATTCCTTCTGTGCTGCGAACGGAGTAGCGACCGCGTCCTGATGCAAAGGCGTTTTCGTCGCTGCCAAACTGAACAAGAGGTGAAAGCTTGGGCCCTTGCGCAGTGTCTACCAGGTTCAGAACTTGGATCTCTTCTGCGCGTGTTTGGGCATCGGAACTGTAGTGTAGAGCCAGCAGATATCCGACTTTCTTTCCGGCCACTTCTGCGCGATCACCAAATGATGCAGACAGCGAGTAGTTGGGATTTCCGCTGGATTGTCTGTACGGAGACCAGGCATTTTTGAACGCATTCCCAAGCGCTGCACCGGACAGCTTTCCTGCGGGCATTCCGCGCGTTCCATCGTCGAAACCAAGCCAGTCTGTGCGACCACCAGGATGGGTCAGCATCGGTTGAAATGCAGTCTGGGCATTGACTCCGATGGCTGCGCCCACATGAGCGATACGCTGGGTGGGGAAGTCTTGCAGCGCGATCTCTACCGAGCCACCCGCAAAGTCTGCGGGCAGATCAGGGGTCGCGGTTTTGATGACGCTGAGACTCGACAGAAGCTCTGCGGGAAAGATGTCAAACGGAACCGCGTGCTGTTCGGGCTCTGGACTGGGAAGCGGAAGTCCGTGGAGCAGCGTGCTGGAATAGCGCTCTCCCAGTCCGCGAACGTAGACGAAACGATCACCCACTACGGTGGCGCCAACTACGCGACTTGCGACTTGTGATGCACTGCTGTCTGCGGACTTCTTGATGTCTTCGCTGCTGATTGCATCACTGACGGTGGCAGCCTCATGTCGGGTCTGTAACTGCGCGGCTGCGCCTCTTTGATCGGGCTCGCGAATGATCACCGTTTCCGCTGTCACTTCCGCTTGTGTACCGCTCAGCTTGAGCGCAATCGGCGTTGTGATCGTCAAGCTTCCGTTTTCAGGAACAGAGATCGTGATCGTGCGCTTTTCGTAGAACTCAGAGACAAACTCCAGCGATTGAGAACCCGGAGACAGAGAGAGGGAAAACTCTCCCTTTTCGTTGGTGCTGGTCTGCGCTTGGCCGCCCACCGCTTGAACGGTTAGATCATAAATTCCGTCTCCGGTTGCTTGTTCCACCACGCGACCTTTGACCATGATGCTGGGCGCGGTTGTGGCCAAAGGCGTGCTCTCTGATGGCTCTGTCTGCGACGCTGCTGGGACTCCTGGGCTGGGCGCAGCAGACTCTGTAGGGGCTGTACTCTGCGTGGGCGGGGTCGGCTCTGGATTCGCAGGATTCTGCGCTGGTTTCTGCTGCGGATGCGGTGCTGACCATGCAAGCTGTGGCGCTTGCGAAAGGATATGAAGCAGGCCTCCCAAGTAGGGCAAGGAGGGGAGGGAAGTAGTGCGCAGAGACTTGTTCCGGCGAGCCATAGGAGTGTCAGTCCGATTGATTTGCTCCCCAGTCTAGGTGTCTGCGCGAGACTTCCTGTTGCATCTGCGTGCCAAGTATGTGTCGATTGGGTGACAGAGTCGGACATGTCTGTCGGTGTCCGTTCTCGACGGAACATCGAACATCAAGCGGCGAATGAGGAATGAAACAGCGCGGTGACAAGTTGCCAGTTGCAACTTGATCGACTAGCGGTTTGATCGACTAGCGGTTGGTCGAGCGCAGCATCGCGTGTGGCAGACCTTCATCCTGTCCAGCGCGACTGACTTCCATAAACTGGGCTTTGCGCTGTAGATCCTTCAGATCTTTTGCGCCGCAGTAGGTCATACCGGAACGGATTCCGCCCATGACATCGGCAATCACATCCTGTACAGAGCCTTTGGCTGCGACCTCGAGACTGATTCCTTCGGCGGTCTTCCAGTCTGCCATCGAGCCCATGAAGTCTTCCTGTGCTTCGCGCGAAGCCATGCCACGGAACGTCTTGACGAAGTACGATTTTCCGTCGGCAGACTTCTTTTCGATGCGCTCTCCGGGCGTCTCTTCGGTGCCGGACAGCATGCCTCCCAACATCACGCAGGTTGCACCTGCTGCGAGGGCTTTGACTGCATCACCGGGCGTGCGGATTCCGCCATCTGCAATCAGCGGACGATCCACTTTTCGACAGTCCAAAATCGCAGAGAGCTGCGGAACACCAAAGCCTGTCTTGATGCGCGTGGTACAGACCGATCCAGGTCCGATTCCGACCTTGATGACATCGGCTCCTGCTGCGGACAGATAGTCTGCACCTGCGTAGGTGGCGACGTTGCCTGCGATGATGCAGATGTTGTCGCCGAACTTTTCGCGCAGCGAGCGCACCATCTGATTCACCATCTTGCTGTGTCCGTGCGCGACATCAACGCACAGGATGCTGGCTCCGGCTGCAACCAAGGCTTCTGCGCGCTCCATTGCATCGCCAGAGACACCGACACAGACTCCGACCGCGCCGAACTCGCTGGCACGACGGAAGTCTGCGACGTTCTGTTCGATGCTCATGAAGCGATGCAGGATTCCCAATCCACCGAGCTTGGCCATCGCTGCGGCCATCTGCCAGCCCGTGATCGTATCCATGTTTGAAGAGATCACCGGAATGCGCAAAGACAGAAGCTCTGTGATCTGTACGTTGGTTGTCACAGACTGACGCGAGCGGATTCCGTTATAGCCAGGAACCAGAAGGACATCGTCAAAAGTAATGCCACGGGGGAACATTGGATCAGACCTCCGCTGGAGCTGTTTCTTCGTCGCTGCCGTCCGTTTCGTCTGCCGGATTCTGCGCGAGCTCTTGCTGGGCGGCGAGCATTGCATCGGCGATGGTGGGGCCGCCTTCTGCGCCCGATTCACCACTTGGAAATTCAAGGGACAAGATGGTCAGCTCGCGTGTTCCGACTGCGACTTGAATCGTGACTTCCTCATCGGCACGCTTGCCAACCAGGGCGCGACCAATCGGAGAGCGATAGCTGATGCGACCTTCTTTGGGATCGCTCTCATCGACTCCTACGAGCTGATATTTTGTCACCTTTCCGTTTTCATCTTCGACGGTAACGACGCAGCCAAAGGTGACCCGGTCGCCTCTGTGATGGCTGGGATCGATGACTTCTGCGATCGCCATGCGCTTCATCAGAAAGCGAATCCGACTGTCGATTTGACGGAGCTGACGCTTGCGATAGATGTACTCGGCGTTTTCCGAGCGATCTCCTTCGGCGGCAGCTTCCGATAACTTGGCAACGACTTCCCGTCGAGTCGGTCCGCGCAGCTGCTCAAATTCGCGCTGCAATCGACGGAATCCGCTCGGCGTGATGTAGTTCTTTTCGGGGGGCGTTGCGCTTGACTCTTTGGAATGTTTGGACACGGGCACAGCGGAAGCTAGTGTAACGCGAAGTCTGCAAGGAGTGCGGCGTGATCCGATCCCGCAAAGCCAAAGCGACCGGCGTCTCGCTGTGCGGATGCGCTGCCAGCGACGTAAGAAGATCGCGCACTACGCGCCCAAAACAAGTGATCAATCGCTTCTGGATTGCCATTCCAGCTGTAGGTGGCGACGCTGGAAAGTGGTCGATCTTTGGCGACGCGAACCAGCGCAGGATCGCTTTCCATCGCAGAAATGGGTGCCGATCCTGGTGTGTCGTTCAGATCCCCACCGAGGAGCACCAGCGCATCGGGAAACTCTGCTGCGGTTTTTTTCATGATCTCTGCTGCGGCTTGGGCTTCCGCGAGTCTGCGTCCGGGATCGTCGCTGACCTTGGATCGAAAGTGTGCTGCAAACATCACGATGCGGCGACCTTTGTGCGACAGATGAACTTCCAGTAGCTCACGCGAAAAGTACGTGGACGATCCATCCGGTCGATACAGAACCCGCGCGCGATGCGTTCGCACTTCCAGCAGCGTTCCTTTGCCAAGGATCGCGACATCAATCGACCCGGCAGCGCCTGTTTCCCCTAGAACTGCGACGGGATAGAGATCGCCAAGACGACTACTTAGCGCACGGAGCGCGCTCTGATTTTCGATCTCTTGCAGGGCAACCACATCGGAAGACAGAGATCGGATGGCTCTGGCCAGCGTGTCTGCTCGCGCAGCGAAGTCTTGCGGTGTTTCGACCTGTTCAAAGTCTCCGCTTCCGCATCGTCCAGAGTCACACACCGTATCGAAAAACAGGTGCGTGTTCAGCGTGAGCGCGCGCAGTCCATTCGGTGAAGATCGCAGATCGTAGGATGCATCCAGGCTGGCCAGATCAAAGGAATCCGCAAGATCTGTCGGTCTTGAAACCGCAGCATCGGACACGACGGAAAAGGAAGACTCTGGACGACAGCCCAGCAATCCCAGGAGCAGTCCGAACAGCGAAGGAACAAGCCACTGCGCGCGCATGGGATTCGCTACTTTCCTGCGCACTTGCCGCTGCGGCACTTGCCAGCGGGACCGCAGTCGGAGTCAAACGAGCAGCTTCCTCCCGACGAGTTTGCGCACTTGCCGCTGCGACACTTGCCACCGCCGCAGTCGGAGTCAAACGAGCAGCTTCCATCGGCTGCGGTTGCGCACTTGCCACTGCGACAGCGGACTCCGGGGCCGCAGTCGGAATCGAACGAACAGCCGCCACCTGCTGCGGAGCACTTGCCGCTGCGACACTTTCCTTCGCCACAGTCGGAATCAAACGAACAGGAACCATCGGGAGAGTTTGCGCACTTGCCACTGCGACACTTGCCACCACCGCAGTCCGAGTCAAACGAACAGGAGCCTCCGGCTGCGGTTGCGCACTTGCCACTGCGACACTTGACGCCCGCGCCACAGTCGGAATCGAAGCTGCACTTTCCTCCTGAATTCGCAGTGGAAGTGAGCGGAGAGAGCGCAAGCAGCAGTCCCAGCAAAGAGCCAGTCAGAATCGATCGCATGTTGGAATTCCTTTCTTCAAGCTGTGGTTTGATTCCGTTACAGAGAGGACGTAAGCCGTGCAGATGACAGCTTCGTCCTCGATCGTAGCACAGACGGATTACGGTCGTAGCGTCGGTGTGCAGCCATCGCCACCGCAGACATCAATGATCTGTCCGGTGCGGAAGAACGTCACCATCTGCTGATTGTGTGCGTCCAGTCTGCGTGGTTTTTCATGTGGATCGCCAACCATGTCATCGGGAGGCAGATTTCCCGGTGCTGGCCACGGATTCCCAAAGTTGTACAGAACGACTCCTGATCCGCGATACGGATACTTTTGGTCGGTGACCAGCGCGACCTTCCGTTCTTTGTCGTAGTTTTGCAACAGTCCGATTCCAATGTTGCTACGCGCGGCAATCTCGTCGGTGAGCACGGCCACTTGATAGTCTCCGCGTGCGGGTGCCAGCAGCACATAGTGTGGCTTGTTTCCGGGGAACGGCTCTGCGGTGACGTGACGCAGATGACTGACTGGATCGGTGCTGTCCCACAGAAGCTGGATGACGCTGAGCGCGATGTTTTCCTGAACCGGATCGCGATACGCAGAGCCAATCACTGGAACAAACTGCTCGTAGTCTTTGGAGCGCTGTAGCAGCGTATTGTAGTTGTTTCCGGGGACTCCCAAGTGTCCATACGTCACGTCGGGAGATAGCGCCACAAAGGAGGCTCCGAAGATGCCTCCTTGTGAGATGCCGGAATAGAACAGCTCGGACTTGTTCACCTGGATTTTTTTGCTGATCGCGATCGGTAGATCTGCCAGGCGTTCACGCATCGCACGCGACAGCAGAACCCACTCTGTTAGTCCTTGATGCAAGCGATCGGACAGCGAACGGAATCGGCTCAGCTCGGACAAAATGCTCAGCAGAGGAATCGCGTCTTCCTCGGTCATTCCCGTCAGATCGGCACCAAAGAAAATCAGCTGATGCTCGCTTGCGATCTTGCTGTTGAAGCTGCCGCGAACCTGCGTTCCTTCTCCGAGCAGACCGTGTCCGTACATGACCAGACCGTGCGGCAGTCCTGCGATCGCAGTGTGCGGAATGCGAACCCAGAAGCGCGGCTTACGTGTTCCTTGCGGCGTCGGAATTCCTTTGCTGTCGCGAGCTAGCTCGGAACCGTCAAAGCCAGAGATCTTGGTGCTGGCCAAGTAGTTTGGAACCTCGAACGTGCCTTCCAGTTCGATGCCGATGTACTGATCAACGGGCTTGCCGCTGCCATCATTGGTCTTGGCATACTCGGTGATTTTGGTGACGGTCAGCTCTGGACCTTTGGCACCCACGCGCTGGAGCGCATCATCCCGCATGAGCAGGAGGTCACCGTGCATGGACTCACTGCTGGCTGTCACAAACTCCCACGCAACGGCCAGCGCGTCTTTTTGAATGCCTTGTCCTTCCAAAAAGGAAAAGGTCTTGTTAAAGCGTGCTTGCCGACGGGAAAGCGCTGGAATGTCCGCTGTCTTTCCGCTGAGAAGACGTGCAAACGCAGGCGCTTTGGGAATTGGTTTTCCACTCTGATCTTTGACTTCTTTGAGCGCAACCACATAGCGAGTTGCTTCTTTTAGGATCTCTGCAGGACGGACAAAGATCGTCGGACGCGTCGATTCCTGATCCAGGAGATCGCGCTCTACAAAGTAGGGAACCCGGCGGACGCTACTTCCCGATACCTCAAACAGCAGCAGCGGAGCGTTGGGTTCCAGTGATCGCTCGATGTGATTTTCGCTGGCAAACTGCGACAGATCTAAGTTCGGAATCGTCAGCAGAATCGGTGTTCCTACGCTGTAGCCATCGCGCTTTCGATACGGCTGTGGATCGATCGCAATCCCTTGCTTGTTTTCGGGAAGAGAGCGACTCCCAAACGACAGCGTATAGCCAGTCTTGCGCGCTGCGTCTTCTACCAGATACAAGCTGGACGGCCAAGGGAGTGCGCAGCCGGGCGGAAGTCCTCCGATGTCTTGCGTATAGGCAAAGCCCGGCATGATCACATCACAGTCTGGATCGCCCAGATATGCGGTGAATGGCTCATCGGGATTGACTTCCGCACTGGGCGTACAAGCGGTGAGCTGTGAAGCGACGCCACTCAGAAGCAGCGACGAAAAGAGCAGGGACAGAGATCGGCTTCGACGAGTCTTCATGCCGCCGAACCTAGCATGGGCCTCGCAAAATCCTGCTGAAAAGTCATCATCGCGTGTGCGCAGAGTCGGTTTAAGATGCAAAGGAAAGAAGCCGATATGAAGTCCTCTTCCGATGATTCCTCTGTTCCTTTTGTACCGATCGGAGTCTCTGCATCATCCGCTGCGCCGACTTCGTTTTTTGGTGTGGTGACGCGCGATCCGGGTCTGCTGCGTGTGTTCCGAATCGTCGAAAAAGCTGCGCAGAGCCAAGCGAGTGTGCTGCTGCGTGGCGAGACAGGAACCGGAAAGGAACTGCTGGCTTCCGCGCTGCATCAGCTGTCTCCCCGGCAAAGTGGTCCGTTTCACGCGATCAGCTGTGCGGCGCTTCCGGCCAGCTTGTTAGAAAGTGAGCTGTTCGGTCATGTGCGCGGCTCCTTTACCGGTGCTGTGCGTGACAATCCGGGGCACTTTCGCTTGGCCAACAAAGGCACGCTGTTTCTGGATGAAGTGGCAGAGATGCCGCTGGAAGTACAAGCGAAGCTGCTGCGCGTACTCGAAACCCATAGCGTGATTCCGGTCGGTGGTCGCGAGCCAATCTCCGTCGATGTTCGCATCATTGCGGCAACCCACAAAGCGCTGCGCGGAGAAGTAGAAGCCGGACGTTTCCGCGCCGATCTGATGTATCGACTGCGTGTCGTTCCGATCTTCATTCCGCCGCTGCGTGAGCGCATCGGAGATGTCCTGTTGCTGGCCGAGCACTTCATCTTGGAACTGAATCAGCGCTCTGCACGACGGATTGATCGCATCTCTTCGGCTGCTGCACAGATCTTGGAAGCGTACGACTGGCCCGGAAACATTCGCGAGCTGCGCAACGTCATCGAGTATGCCTTCGTGATCGGAGAAGGTCCGGTGCTGGATGTTGCGGATCTTCCGCCCGAGCTGGGAGGAACACTGCAAGCGACGACACAGCGAGGAGTCGCTCCGCTTCGTAGTGAGCGGGCCCTGGACGTACAGCGGGTGTCCAAAGAACAGGCCAAAGAATTGGAAGAAACGCTGCGTATCGAGCAAGCGCTCGTAGCCTGTCACGGACAGATTGGGGAAGCCGCCAAGATCCTGTCGATGAGTCGCGTCACGCTGTGGCGAAAGATGAAGACGCTCGGTCTGTCCGCTCGCGCAGTCCGCTCAGCACGCAGTCCACACGATTCCTAATCGGCACGTTCTCTTGCTTTCAGGAAAGCTCAACATGTTCAGCGCAGCGACGATTCCCAACCCTCATCCACCTGGCTGTTTTTGGCATTCCTACGCAGAGTCGTTTGGGGCTCCCAACGTCAAGTGGTGTGAAGAGACACTGTGTCAGTTCGTTTCAGAGCCCGCCAATTCTTGGTCAAACCTTGGCTATCTGATCGCGGCACTGGCAGTAGGAATCGTATCGCTTCGACGCAGAGATCGTCCGTCGCTGACGCTCCTTTCTCCGGTTCTGTTTGTGCTGGGATCGATGTCGCTGCTCTATCACCTGTCGAACTTTTACGGATCCCAGATCCTCGACTTTGTTGGCATGTTCGGACTGGTGGGCTGGGTGGTGGGAATGAACCTGATGCGTGCAAGCAAGCTGGCGGAGCGACACCTGTTGCGCTTTGTGATCGTGCTGGTTGTGGCGCTCACAGCGGTGATGCAAGTGATGAGAGCGCTCGGGCTCAAGTATCAGCTCCTGATTGTGTTGGCGACGCTGCTTATCTCTCTGTCCGAGCTTCTGATCCGTCATCATCGGCGCGTTCTGTATCGCTACTTTGCGCTGTCGAACCTGCTCTTGGTGATTGCGCTCGGGTTCTCTCTGTCCGATGTGACGCGACGCTTTTGTGATCCGCAGCAGCATGGCTGGTTTTCCCAGGGTCACGCGCTGTGGCACTGGATTTCGTCGCTCGCGATGTGGACGATCTTTTTGCATTACTCTCAGCCCGCGCTGCGGCTTGCTTCACAAAAAGAGTCGTCATGAATGCCTAATATCTGCATCGCGCTCCGATGGATGACAGCGCGTTCGGTGGCGCTGTCCGCGATGCAGCGTGGGCAGCAGGTCGGCAAGCTGGTGGCTCGCTGGTAAGCGCTCAGCATGTGCCTATTTTTTGGGCATTCCCGAGAGAAAGTGCCTGCCTATTTTGTAGGCAGGTGCGCGCTTACGGTTCGCTATGGGCTTCGGCGTCGTCTGGGGCTTCAGCTTCATCGCTGACTGGTGCTTTTTGGGCGGCTTTCATGCGCTCTTTGGTCATCACATCAGCGGCACGCAGCGACGCTTCGGCCAAGCGATCGCGATGAAAGTGAAGATCGGGAAGGCGCTTCATCATCACGCCATCAGCGAGTCGGACCCGCAGAAACGGCGTTACTTTTTGCAGCGACTGCATCACCAGCTTCAGCTGCGCTTCGACGACTTGGCGCTTTTCTCCTGGGGTCTTTTGGGCGCGCGCTGCTTTGGACTCCTCGGGCGGCTTGCGCATCGCAAACATGACCTTGGCGTTGCGCAGATCGGGACTTAGCTCCAGCGAGGTCGGCACCACATCTTGCAGACGCGGATCGCTCACTTCCAAGCGGAACAGTCGATACAGTTCTTCAAACATCAAGTGCTGAAGGCGCACCACGCGTGAGCCGAGCGTTTCGCCTCCATCGAGTGAAAACGGCTCGTCAGCTGGATCACCTTTGCGCCCTCTGTGCTGTCTGGACATGCCGAACTTGTAAGCGACTCGGCCCGGTTCTGCCAAGCGGGTACACTGCTTGCCATGAAGTTTCCCGATGAAGCCAACGTGAGCGCGGACAAAAAAGCGCTGCTACAGGATCGGCTTGCGCGCTTTGGAATCGACCTTCTGTCCGTCGAAGAACAGGCCACAAAAGGCAGCGGGCCGGGGGGACAGAAGATGAACAAGACATCCAGCGGCGTGCTGCTGCGCTATCAGCTGAAGGACGAGCTGATCGTGGTGAAGTGGACGCGCGAGCGACACCACAGCCTGAACCGCTTTCTGGCGCTGCGCGAGCTGGTCGATGAAGTCGAAGCGCGGGTGTCACCGGAAACGAGTGAGCGACTGAAAGAGATCGCGCGCATTCGCAAGCAAAAAGATCGCGCTCGTCGTCGCAAAAGTACCCGCGAGGAGGGCTAAGTGCTAGTCTGGCGGGCCATGCGAAGGGCGATTCTGTCTGGTGTGATGCTTGGGCTGTGCGGCTGTGCAGCGCCGACGGTGGCGCGGCCAGTTCCGGGACCAACCAAAGAGCTGTTGCGCGTGGAAGACTGCTCGGTGGCAAGCGAGCTGTACAAACAGCGGCTGACGATGCCTCGTCGGTCGGGAACGCTCGTGTCGGCGAAGATGACGGTGCGAACCAGCGAAGAGCAGTCGCTTGACTGGGCGGTGTTTGCGACCAAGTGCCAGACCGATCTGGTTGGTCGCGCGCGTCGGACGATTGTCGGTTGCTGGCAAGACTCGACGGACGCAGAGACGTTTGATTCGTGTAACGACCGCTTCTAGCGGACAAAGGAGAAGGACGCGATGAGCAGCGAGACGATGCAAGCGGTGATCTTGGAAAAGAGCGAGGGCGGATCGAGCCTGGTCCTGCGTACGGTGCCGTGCAAGCAGCCGGGAGCTGGCGAAGTGCAGGTGCGCTTGCATGCCGCTGCGCTCAACCGACGCGATGTCTGGATTCGACTGGGACGCTACGCGGGAATCAAGCTCCCGACGATCCTGGGATCGGACGGTGCGGGCGTCGTACGTGCCGTGGGAACCGGCGTGTCGAGTGATTGGGTTGGCAAAGCGGTGGTGATCAATCCGTCGCTCAACTTCGGGGGAAACCAAGACGCGCAGGGCGATGACTATCGAATCTTGGGCATGCCGGACGATGGAACGTACGCGGAAAGCATCGTAGTTCCCGTCGGAAACGTGGTGGAAAAGCCAGCGCACCTGGACTTCGCGCAAGCGGCGGCGCTGCCTCTGGCGGGACTGACGGCCTATCGAGCGCTGTGCGTGCGGGGTCAGCTTCGTCCCGGTCAGACGGTGCTGATTCCCGGCATTGGCAGTGGTGTCTCGACGATGGCGCTGATGTTCGCGGTTCACTTGGGCGCGCGGGTGATTGTCACGTCGGGCAGCCTCGATAAGCTGGAAGAAGCCAAGAAGCTCGGTGCCAGCTTCGGGGTCAGCTATCGCGATGCCGATTGGGACGAGCAGGTGAGTCGCTTCCTCGGCGGTGCGCTGGTCGATGTCGTGGTCGATGGGGCCGGTGCCGATGCGTGGTCCAAGAGCCTGAACCTGCTTCGTCCCGGTGGTCGCATCGTTAGCTATGGCGCGACGGCGGGACTCGCGCAGATCGATCTGCGCAAGGTGTTTTGGAAGCAGCTCAACATCCTGGGCTCGACGATGGGCAGCGAGCGGGACTTTGCCGAGATGATCGCGCTGATTCGTTCAGGCAAGCTGCGTCCAGCGGTCGATCAGGTGATTCCGCTTGCCGAGGCTGCGCGTGCGCATGAGCGAATGGAGCACAGCCAGCACATGGGCAAGATCGTGCTGCGCATTCACGACTGAGCACGGTCCAATCCGATCGATTTTTCTTGACAACGGCAGATGGATTCCATTGTGTGACGACACCGCTCGGGCAGATGGTCAAAAACGGCCGTCAAAAATGGCTCGATCTTGCGGTTTTACCCGATGACGCTGCCGCTTCTGTCTGCGCTGGAACGCTACCTGGATGTGCTTCGCGTCGAGCGAGGCCTGTCGTCGCACACGCTGTCGGCGTATGCGCGAGATCTTCAGTCGTTTACCGATTTTTTGGATACGCACGATGCGCAGGTTGCGTCTGATGTGAAGCTGCTTCAGCCTCGTCACGGCTTGGCCTACGCGGTGAGCTTGTCGGGACGGAAGCTGTCGCTGCGTTCCCAGGCGCGGATGCTGTCGAGCCTGCGTGGCTTTGGCAAGTTCCTGCGGCGGGAAAACCTGGTGCCGAGCGATCCAATGGCAGAGCTGATCTTGCCGAAGATCGGACGCTCGCTGCCTCACTCGGTGGGTTCGTCGCAGATCGAGGAGCTGTTGGCCAAGCCGGATGTGACGACACCCCGAGGAGCGCGCGATGCGGCGATGATCGAAGTGCTGTACTCGACGGGGCTGCGCGTGAGCGAGCTGTGCAAGCTGGCGCTTGTGGACATTGGGCCGGGATTTGTCCGTACCGTCGGAAAAGGTCGCAAGACGCGCATGGTTCCTCTCGGACAGCGCGCCCAGCAAGCGCTGGATCATTACCTGCGAGCGTCGCGTCCGGTGCTGCTCGGTGTCAGACAGTCGCCGTCGCTGTTTGTGACGCATCTGGGCAAAGCGATGACGCGCCAAGGCTTTCACAAGCTGCTGGCTGCGTACGGTCGCGCGGCGGGCATCTCAGAGCTGCATCCACACCTTCTGCGCCACTCGTTTGCGACGCACTTGCTCGATCACGGAGCGGATCTGCGTGCGGTCCAGACGATGCTCGGTCACGCCGATGTCTCGACGACAGAGATCTATACTCACGTCGCTCAGTCGTCGCTGCGGCGAACCTATCGCAAGCATCATCCGCGCGCATAACCGAAGTGCCTGCGGAAAATCGCTCGGGCGACGATCGGTGCAATTCGGCTTCCGTGCTAGCGTGACAGGATGATTTCAAACTCGCTGCTTGCGCCGGTGATTGGTCTGGTTGGCTGGACGTTTGTGATGTGGGCTTGGATGTACGCGACGCGGATTCCGGCCATGTTTGCACAGAAGATGAAGCCGGATCCGAATGCGCCTCGGGGCGAGCAGATGGCGCAGCTTCCCGCGAGCGTTCGCTGGAAGGCCGACAACTACAACCACTTGATGGAGCAGCCGACGCTGTTTTACGCGGTTGCGATTGTGCTGGCGCTGGTCAGCAAGCGACCCGAGCTGGATGCGCTGTTGGCGTGGTCGTACGTCGGTCTGCGCGTCGTCCACAGCTTCGTGCAAGCGGTGATCAACAAGATCGAGCTACGGTTTGCGCTGTTTATGATCAGCTCGCTGGTGCTGCTGGTTCTGACGGTGCGTGCGGTGCTGTCGCTCTGTTAGCTGCGGACGTTTCCGCGCAGCGCATCTGTGCAGCGATGGTGTCGTCGATCAGCCGATGGTCGCAATGTATTCATCGAGCACGATCTTCGGATCTCCGTCGCGCAGCAGCTTTCCATCGCGCAGCCACAGCACGCGATCACAGATCTGACGCACCGTGTGCGCATCGTGAGAGACAAACAGGATCGTGGTTCCGCTCGCTCGGATGTCTTGAATGCGCTGTAGACACTTCTGCTGAAACGAGTGATCTCCGACGGACAGCACTTCATCGACGAGCAGCAAGTCCGGATCGGTATGAACGGCGACCGAAAACCCAAGCCGAGCCAGCATTCCCGACGAGTAATAGCGAACGGGCGTATCCAAAAAGTCCACCAGCTCGGCAAAGTGCAGGATCTGATCCATGCGATCGCGGATCTCGTCGCGGGTGAGCCCGAGTGCGGTGCCGTTTACCTCGACGCACTCTCGTCCGGTCATGTCGGGATGAAAGCCTGCGCCGAGCGCCAGCAGGGGAGCGACGCGGCCTCGGACCGAGATCACGCCTTCGCTGGGATAACAAGCGCCCGCCATCAGCCGCAGCAGCGTGCTCTTTCCTGATCCGTTTTGCCCGATGACACCGACGGTTTCTCCTCGGCGAATGTCGAAGCTGATGTGACGGATCGGCCAGAACTCGCGCGGCTTGTGGGCTCGTCCCGTGATGCGCAGCAGCAGGTTTCGCAGCAAAAACGGCTGATAGTCGAAGCGCCGAAAGCTCTTGCCCACGTCGGCAAAGCGCACGATGAGCGGCTGGCTGGCAAAGCCTTCAGACGAAGCCGAAGTGTTCGACGACAGTTCCATCGGCGGAGGACCATCAGCGACGGACTCAGACGGATGAAGTTCTAGCTCGGACATAAGCGAATGATTCCTTCCGAAGCAGTATCACTGTTGGCGGGAGGATGGTGAAAAGTCCCTCTGCCAGCTCGCACAGCGCAACCTGCCACGGCTCAGTCAGGCAGTTTCGATACAGCGCCAGCGCATAATACGCACAGCCCGATCCGGCCAGCAGCTCCAGCGCTCGTCCCTGCTTCGCCGGTAAAAACGGTCGCAGCGGCACAATCGTCAACAAGTACCAGCTCTGCGCCCAGCCATGCAGATACAGGTAATAGATGAGCAGACCCAACCCCGTCGCTGTGAGCGGTTCTTGATATCGCCAGCTGACCGCGAGCAGCCACAGTCCACCGACGAGCTGAAAGGCAATTCCGACGCGATACGATAGATCGGGACGCGCAAAGCCATAGCGCAGGATCGCGCGCGGCAGACACTCCAGAGAGCGCGTGCAGTGATCCCACGACAGATCCGGACTGCCAAGCACCACCGAGATCAGCCGTCCTTCCATGTGCAGCGCGCGTACAAGTCCCAGCGCACAAAGGCCAGCCAGAATCGTCAGTCCCAGCCAGAGCCAGGAATTGATGCGTCGGCGGAAAAGACTCAGTCCAAAGGTACCCAGCGACAGCAGCGCAGACAGCTTGATAAAGAGTCCAAGCGCAAGTGGCAGCAGCGCAACAGATGGATATTTCCGATAGGAAACATACAGCCAAGCGGTCAGCGCCATCAGCAGCATCAGCCAGACATCGTTGTGTCCTGATTGGGTTCCTTCCAGCAAGGAAAGCGGACACAGTCCAACAAAGATCAGACCGTAGGACGCGGGCAGATGGCAGCGCTGCGCGGTCTGAGCGGTCAGCAATGCACTCAGCAGCACTGCACACAGCGACGAAAGCTGATACAGCGTGAGCTTGCCCGCGAGCGACAGCTGCGGAATCGACTCAATCAGCCACACAAGCGCGTGAAAGCCCGCTTGATACGCCGTCGTTCCGTGCTGCCAGTGCGACGGCAATAGTCGCAGCAGCGCATCATCTGGGCCCAGCACATCGAGCAGCGGACGGTCGAGAGAGCCTCCCGGCGCATGCATCACCTTACCCAGCGCAAGATAGAACAGCGGATCGTCGGACAGAAACGGCGGCGAGAGCAGCAGTGAGCCGTGAAACAGCGCGCAGATGCCGAGCGCTCGATGCAGCGACAGCTGGTTTGAACTCGCCAGCGTGAGCAGTCGCTGCCAGGCCACAAACAGCAGCCCGACGCACAAAAGATACAGCACGCACAGCCCGATTCGCTCCATCGGTGGCGGCCAGCTTTCACAGCGAACCAGATCGATGCGAAAGTGTTGCGCGACGGGAATCAGCAGCAGCACGCCGAGCATCCCGATTCCGACGGAAGTCCATAGAGACTGGCTCGGTAACGGTCTGGACGAATCGGGCGCTTTAACAGCGACGACTTCAGACGGACGCACGCGCAACAAGCTAGGTCAAAAGGGGGTTTGGACGACCGTCATCGAGGAGGGTGCCGCGCGGAATCTGAAGTCCAGCGCACAGTGCTTGCATCGGCATTCGCTTCCGTCCGGGAAGCTGCGCTTCGGGAAACACCACCACGCCTTGGCCGCAGGCAACGTGAAGTCCGTCGCGATCGACACCGAGCACTTCTCCGGGCCGACCTTGTCCCGACGATACTTTGGGCAAAAACAGCTTGAGCGGCACCGCTTCTGGACCAGCCAGTCCTTTGGGCAGCAGCGTGTAGCCTCCCGGCCAGGGATCGACGCCGCGCAGGTGTCCGCAGACCAGTCGAGCCGACCGCGTAAAGTCAGCGCGCCCGTGTTCCTTGTCGAGCAGCGGAGCCAGCGTCGCCAGCGCATTGTCCTGCGGGATCGCGCGCGGAACCTGACCTTGGCTCAGCGCGGGAACCGCTTGCGTAAGAAGCTGCGCACCGAGCTGGCTTAGCTTTTCGTGCAGCGTTCCGGCGGTATCATCCGCTGTGATCGGAAGCTCCAGCGTCTGTAGCATCGGTCCGGTATCGAGTCCCGCATCCATCTGCATCAGCGTCACGCCGGTTCGCTCTTCGCCTCTCATCAGCGCCCACTGAATCGGTGCCGCACCACGATAACGAGGCAAAATCGATCCGTGTACATTCCAGCAGCCATGCGTCGGAATCGCGAGCAGCTCGGGCGGCAGAATCTTTCCATATGCGACGACGACAATCAGCTCAGGCCGAAGCTGCGAGAGCGTCTCGACGAAGCTGGACTTGCTCGGACGCAGAAACTGCGGCTGTAACACCGGCAGCTGGAGCGACTCCGCAAAGACCTTGACCGCTGGCGCAGTCTGCTTCTGTCCGCGACCGGCTGGTTTGTCTGGCTGGCAAACCACTGCGATGACTTCGCTGTGCTTGTGCAGCGCGGCCAAGCACGGCACCGCGAACTCGGGCGAGCCCATAAACACGGTACGCACGATCCGACTCCTGAGGGTTGGAAAGGAATGCTAGAGCGGGGCTTTGCGACGCAGCGCGAGGAGATACAGCTCAATCGATTCTTTGCGAGAGCTATCGGGCTTGACCACGCGGACTTCCGAAAAGCTCGCTTGCAGACGAGCGCGCAGTCGCTGAAAGTCTGGACCTTGGAACAGCTTGCCCAGAAAGTGACCGCCTGGGACCAGCAGCTCTTCGGCTAGCTCGACGGCTCGCTCGAACAGACCTTCGCTGCGTGCTTGATCGACGTGACGAATCCCAGTTGTATCGGGAGCCATATCCGACAGCACAACATCGAAGCCAGAGAGCTCGCCCCGAAGCTCGGCACCCGTGATGGCAAAGACATCTCCCACCACGATGCGGGCATTCTTGATGGTGACAGCAAGCGGCTGGCGATCGATTCCGACCAGCGCGCCCTTTGCCAACACCTTCTGACCGGCGTATTGCAGCCATGAGCCGGGACGACAGCCAAGATCGAGCACGCGCTGACCTGGCTGAAACAAGGCATAGCGCTCGTCGATTTCTTGCAGCTTGTAGACCGCACGCGCCGCGAAGTTTTCGCGCTGCGCTCGCTTGAAGAAGGCGTCGTGACGCCCTCTGCGGTCTGAAAGTATGCCTGCGGAACCCATCGATGAGCAGCTTGACTCGGGTTACTTCTTCTTGGCGCCAGCAGCCGGCTTCTTGACACCAGCGGCGCGCTTCTTCTGATCCTGCTCGGCCTCGGTCAGGCGAACTGCGCCGAGACGCTTGGTCGCATTGCGAACCACCACGAAGCCATTGTTGCCACCGGGAATCGAGCCGCGCAGCAGCAGCAGTCCTTCGGTGTCGCGGACCTCGATGAGCGCCACGTTTTCGACGGTGACGCGATCATCACCCATGTGGCCGGTCATGCGCTTGCCCTTGTGGACGCGGCCTGGCGTCAGACGACAACCAATCGAACCACCGTGACGGAAGAACTCGTGGCTACCGTGGCTGTCAACCGAGGCTGCCATGTGGTGACGCTTGATAACGCCCTGGTAACCTTTGCCCTTGCTCTGACCGACGACATCCACGAAGGTAAGGGGCTTGAAGATCGCCGACGGAGCAATCGTCTTGCCCACTTCGAGCGACTCCACTTGCTTCGGATCGAGACGGAACTCGCGAATAAAACGAACCGGCTTGATGTTCAGCTTGGAATACAGACCCAGTTCCGGCTTCGTACACAGGCGCAGCGGCTTTTCTCCGTAGCCAACCTGAACCGCCGAGTAGCCGTCCTTTTCGATGGTGCGCTTGCCGAGGACAACGCAGGTTCCAACGTGGACGACCGTGATGCCAATGCGGTCACCTTGCGGGGTGAACATCTGAGTCATTCCGAGCTTTTTGCCGAGGAGGCCAGTACGATTCGCGGGCATGTTTCGTTTCTTTCCTGCGTATTGAAAGGAAGAACCCAGCACACCGGACGCAGTTTCCATGTGGTGGAGGCTGGGTAGCTGCTCTTGCAGCCGATTGAGAGCCCAAATAGCTACCGCGACTCAGCTTTTTCTGTCAAGGCGTCGTTTCTCCGGCGTGATGTTTCCGTGGTTCGACGAGACATGTCGTGCATCGCTGAAACATTTCTGTTTCATGTTGCAACTTGCTATTGGCCTGGATGATGGCGCTCTGTGGATCGACTTCACGTCTGCGCGGTGACGATGGCTGACGCGCTTCCGGGCTGTGGCACTGAGCTTGCTGTAGTTCCGAATCAAGCGGCGTTGGTTGCCGGAAGGAATGAGGACATGTTGGAAGTTGCTGCGGGACTGGCTCTGCTTATCGGCGTACTGCTGGGAATGCTCGGTGGTGGCGGGTCGGTGCTGCTTGTTCCGGTGTTGCTCTATGTCCTGAAGCTGGCACCAAAAGATGCGCTCGCAAGCTCGCAGCTTGTGATGGCAGTGACGACGCTGGTTGCGATGCTGCTGCATGCGCGATCCGGTCGTGTGGTGTTTTCAACCGGCGTGCTCTTCGGGGTAAGTGGGATGCTCGGTTCCTATCTGGGCGGTCGGATTGCTCATCACATTCCGGCCAAGCTTCTTTTGGCGGGCTTCATTGTGCTGATGGTGACGAGCGCGGTGCAGATGCTACGTACGAAGCGCTCCGCGAGCGGAGAGGCCGGGACTGGAGAGTCTGTGTCTCCCAAAGCAGCATCCTGGCTGATGGGCCTTACGATCGGATTCCCAACTGGACTGATCGCCGGAATGCTCGGGGCGGGCGGAGGCTTTCTGGTGGTTCCTGCGCTGACCTTGTTTGGTGGTCTGCCGATGCCGCAAGCAGTAGGAACGTCTCTGCTGGTGATTGCGATGCAGTCGCTTGCGGGATCCCTTGGATATCTGGGTCACGCGACGGTGGATGGCAAGCTGGTTGCGGTCTTGGCGATCTCGATGAGCGCGAGCAGCGTGATCGGAAGCATCCTGTCGCAGCGAGTTCCTGCGCTGTTTCTGCGTCGGTTGTTTGCGCTGCTGCTGCTCTCTGTAGCCACGCTGATGCTGCTGCGTACGTTCGTTCTGTGAACGCGTACCCAGACCGCATCCAGACCATCTAGGATGCAGCGCGCAGAGAGCGATCGGATGTACGGAAGAAGCGCGACACAATCAAAGACAACGCGAACAAGACAACGCGAACAAGAATAAGAGGAGTCGAACATGCATCATTTTACGCCCATCTCAGCCTTGGTTGGCGGACTGCTGATCGGGTCGGCAGCGGCGCTGATGCTGCTGCTCAAAGGTCGCATCGCGGGCATCAGCGGAATCCTGGGCGGACTGCTTCATCCGTCCAAAGGAGACGCTTCCTGGCGGGCTCTGTTCTTGGTCGGAATGCTGAGCGCACCGCTTGGTTATCTGCTGTGGACGGGACATCTGCCGCAGGTGACAGCGACGACATCGTATCGAACACTGGTGGTCGCGGGCCTGCTGGTGGGATTCGGAACGCGACTGGGTAGCGGCTGTACCTCGGGTCACGGAGTCTGCGGCTTGGCGCGTCGCTCTTCTCGATCGATCTACGCCACCTTGACGTTTATGTTGGCTGGCGCTGTCACTGTGTTTGTGACGCGTCACTTGCTGGGAGTGTCGCCATGAGCATGAAGCGGAGTCTTTCGTCCTTTGCAATCGGTGCGCTGTTTGGCATCGGGCTGATCGTGTCTGGAATGATTCATCCGCAGAAGGTTCAGGACTTTCTGGACTTCTCGGGACAGTGGGATGCGAGCCTGGCGCTGGTGATGGGCGGCGCGCTGCTCGTGACGGCGCTGACGTTCCCTCTCATCCTGAAACGTCGGGAGCCGCTATTTGCAAACAAGTTTCATCTACCAACCGCCAAAGAAGTGGACTCCAAGCTGCTGATTGGCTCCGCACTGTTTGGGATCGGCTGGGGTTTGGGAGGCTTCTGTCCTGGGCCCGCGATCGTGGGACTTGTGAGTGGATCGACCGCTCCGATCGTGTTTGTCGGATCCATGATCGTAGGAATGGTCCTGCATCGCGTCTATCACGACATGCGGAACCCGACTTCCTAAGCAAGACAGACTGTCCTTCCGCTGCGATTCCTTTGATTCGCAGCTTGATTCTGCTTCGCAAAAGGGACACAGTTCACAGTTTCCCTTTCCTCATTCCTTTCCAGTTTCGTTCATCACAATTTGGTCGGACATGCTGCGTGATGCCGGTCGTTGACGCGCGCAGCGGTCGTGCTGGCATCGAAGCACGATCGAAGACAGGTTTCCGTCGGTCATTCCCACTTCATGATTGGGAATTTATGATCCGAATCCTTGCGAGATGGGACATCGCTTCCTATGCTCAAAAAAGTGCTCGGAGGCATTGAGCCGCATAGAAGAACGATGACCTAAGCGATGAGGATCTCAAACATGCGTCACCTTGGAGTTCTGCTGCTCATCAGCGCTGCGTACCTTCCGCTGGGAAGGACTCCTGTAGCCACTGCAGAGGAGCGCACAGCACGCCGCGAGCTGTCTGTTCGCGATGCATTACAGCTTGGTGCAGACAACATTCCGCAGCTGGTTCGCGCGAAGATGGAACAGAAGGTTGTGGAGTCTCGCAAAGCGGGAGCCGGACTGTGGCTTTCCCAGAATCCGTACGTGACCGTGATGATGGGCAAGCGTACGGAAAAGACGAGTGATCCAGTTGCAACAGGTTTGCAATACCAGGTTCACGTAGAGCAAGCGCTAGAGATAGCAGGACAGCGCTGGGCGAGGCTGGCAGCGGTGTCTTCCCAGGTTCAGGTTGCGCAGGCACAGACTTCGTTTGCGCAGGTGGAAGCGCGCGCACTGCTTCTGTCTACGTACGTTCAAGCGGCGCTCGCGGATCAGCGATTGGTGGTTGCTCACCGTCGGGAAGAGCTGGCTTCGCAGTTGCTGGAGTCCGCCAAGGCGCGGCTGGAGCTGGGGGCAACCGGCGCGCTCGATGCGAACCTGGCGCAGATTGAACAAGGTCGGGTTCGGGGGGATGTCGCGCAAGCGGAAGCGCTTCTGGCGAGCAGACAGACCCAGCTTGGGATTCTGTGTGGACTGACTCCGCAGACGAAGCTGGTGCTGACGACGGATCATTCCGCACCACCGCAGCTCGAAACATCGGTGGATCGGCTCGAAGCGCTGTATGCGCTGGCGGAAAAAGGAAGGGCGGATCTGCTGGCGATTCGCAGACAACAGAGCGCGCTATCCAGTGATGTCAGTCGTCTGCGCAGAGAAGCGATTCCCAACCTGACCGTGGCGTTTGATTATCAGCGCGATCTGCCGGGACAGGACTTTGTGGGTGGAACCGTTGGACTCACGTTTCCGTTCTGGAATCGCAACCAAGGACCGATTGCGCAAGTGGCCGCGCAAGAGCTGCAAAGACAAGCGGAAGAGCGGCTCCTTTTGACGAGGATTCGCGGTGAAGTGGCGGTTGCACATCGCAAGCTGGCGCTGCTTTTGGTGCAAGTGAAGGCGTTTGAAAAAGACGTACTGCCACCAGCAGAGCGCAACATCGAGCTTCTGCGCCGAGGCTGGCAAGCCGGAAAGTTCGATCTGTTTCGCGTGATCACAGCATCTCGTGAGCTGACAGAGACGCGGCTTCGCTTTCTGGATCTACTGGAAGATTTATGGCTCGCAGCGATTGAGCTAGAGCGCGCTGTGGGTGTCCCCTTGCTTGTAGGAGTTCCGTCATGAAGACCCCTGAAAACGCGGTTCAGAGTCGTGGCCTTCGCGTGATCGGCTGGATCGGTCCAGCTGCGCTCGGGCTTGTCCTTGGCTTGTTCTTTGGAAAGAGCAAAGAACCACTTTCAGCGACGGAAAAAACCAGCGCTACGAGCAGTCCAGATGCGGCTACAGAGCGCTTGAAGCTGTCGCAGCTCGCGAGCAAAAAGAATCCGATTGAGACTGCGGAAGCGCAGCGGATTCGACTGGCCAAAGATGTCGAGCTGGTGGGCTCTGTGAGCTATGACGCGGATCACTTTGCGCAAGTGGGACCGCTCATTGCGGGACGGATTGTTTCGCTGGAAGCAGGAATTGGCGATACGGTCAAAGCAGGACAGGTGATGGCTGCGCTGGAAAGCGCGGATGTGGGTCAAGCGCAAGCGGCATATCTGACGGCGCGCGCAGCGGTGATGGCTTCGCAAGCGAACCTGCGTCGGGAGCGCGAGCTGGCAGAGCGGAGAGTCTCTTCCGTTCGTGAAAAAGAGCTGGCGGAAGCGCAAGCCGCGATTGAGGAAGCGAACCTGGCAGCGGCAACCCAGCGACTGCGTGCGCTCGGACTGCGACCCGAAGACATCAAAGCACTGGAGCGAAGCGGAAGTGGTCCGGGACGTGTTCCGCTGGTCAGTCCGATTGCTGGAGTGGTGCTGACGCGCGAAGTGACGCTGGGACAGTCGGTGCAGCCTGCGCAAGATGCATTCCGCGTGGCGAATCTGTCGCGTCTGTGGGTGGTGCTGGATCTGTTTGAAAAGGACGTGGCGTTCGTTCACAAAAACCAAAAAGCGGTGCTGCGAACGATGGTCTATCCGGGCAAGACGTTTCCGGCTCGGGTCGAGTACGTCGGACAAGTGGTCGATGAAAAGACACGGACTGCGCAGGTTCGGATCGAGTTTGACAACCCAGATGGACTGTTTCGTCCGGGTCAGTTCGTAAGCGCGACGCTGATTGGAGATCCCGCGCGTACGCAAACAGAGGTGTTGGCGGTTCCGATCAAAGCGGTACAAACGGTGGAAGGAAAGCCTCTGGTGTTTGTGGCAGAGCCCGATGGTTTCTTTACGCGGCGTAGCGTAGAGCTGGGAATCACGGGCGGCGCCATGATCGAAGTGCTCTCTGGTCTGAAAGAAGGAGAGCGGATTGCCACCGACGGCGGATTCCTTCTAAAGAGCGAGCTTCTGAGGTGACATCATGCTTGAAAAACTCGTTCGATTCAGCGTAGAGCGGCGCGGCGTTGTTCTGATCTTGGCACTGATTGTTGCGGCGCTGTCGTTTGGTGCGGTGAAGAAGCTGTCTGTCGATGCGGTGCCGGATGTGACCAACGTTCAGGTGTCTGTTCTGACCTCTGCTCCGGGGCTTTCTCCGTCGGAAGTAGAGCAGTACATCACCTATCCGATCGAAACGGCGCTAAACGGTCTTCCTGATGTGTCCGAGATTCGCTCTGTGAGTCGCACTGCGGTGTCTGCGGTCACGGTGGTGTTCAAAGACAACGTCAATGTCTGGTTTGCGCGGCAGCTTGTGTCCGAGCGAATGAAGATCGCAGAGGTAGACATTCCGCCCGAATACGGACATCCAGAGCTGGCTCCGGTATCGACCGGACTGGGTGAAATTTACGAGTTCTACCTGGAATCCACCGACGGAAAACACTCTCCGATGGAGCTACGGACGCTGCTCGACTGGGTGGTGTCGTACAAGCTCCGATCGGTTCCTGGT
The DNA here is from genome assembly GCA_016794365.1 of Myxococcales bacterium. Lineage (GTDB taxonomy): Bacteria > Myxococcota_A > Polyangia > Palsa-1104 > JAEUJZ01 > JAEUKA01. The sequence continues at coordinate 72,440 of JAEUKB010000051.1, read as the reverse complement.
GTGATTGAAGTGAACGCGATGGGAGGCGAAGCCAAGCAGTATCAAGTGGTGCTCGATCCGAAGCGACTGGCGGCCTACAAGCTGTCGCTCGGACAGGTCTACGACATGCTGCGCCGCAACAACGCCAACATCGGTGGCGGCTACATCGAAAAGAACCGCGAAAGCTACGTGATTCGTGGCGAAGCACAGTACCAAGATCCGCGTGACATCGGAAACACCGTGATCGCAACGGATCAGGATGGAACGCCGGTGCTGCTGAAGCGACTAGCGCAAGTCAAGCTGGGACCGGCGCTGCGTTTCGGAACGGTGACCAAGCACGGAAAGGGAGAGATCGTCGCGGGAACCGTGATGATGCTGATCGGACAGAACTCTCGTGAAGTGGTTGGGAACGTCAAAAAAGCGCTCGCGGAAGTGTCGAGCAGTCTTCCGGCTGGCGTAAAGATCAGCACCTATTACGATCGCGCGCAGTTCATCAACCGGATGCTAAAGACAGTGTTTGTCAACCTGTCGGAAGGTGCAGCGCTGGTGGTGCTGATCCTGTTTGTCACGCTGGGTACGCTGCGCGGAAGTCTGATTGCGGCGCTCGCGATTCCGTTGTCGATGGGAGTCGCCGTAATTGGCATGGTGCAGCTGGATGTCACCGGAAACTTGATGTCGCTTGGTGCGATCGACTTTGGCTTGCTGGTCGATGGTGCGATCGTGATGCTCGAAGCGGTGATGGTGCGTCTGGCGGTTCGCGATGGCAGTCCCGTGAGCGTTCCCAAAGCGGTGGCTGATGCGATGTCTCAGTCTGCGCGCGCGGTGACGTTTGCGGTCGCGATCATCATGATGGTGTATCTGCCGCTGATGGCGCTCGAAGGTGTGGAAGGTCGCATGTTCAAGCCAATGGCGATCACGGTGGCGCTGGCACTTCTTGGTGCGCTCGTGTTTACGCTGACGGTGTTTCCGGCGCTGGCGGCGACGGTGCTGAAGGCTCCTGCTGGATCAGGAGGACACGATCACGGACATCACGGAGGTGTGTGGGGACGACTTCAGCGCGCGTATGCAGCGCAGCTTGATCGACTCCTTTCGCGGCCCATGACGGTCTATGCAGTGGTGCTCGGACTGATGCTGATGACCGCGCAGGCGGCTTCGAGCTTGGGCGCAGAGTTTATTCCTCGGCTGGAAGAAGGACAGTTTGCGTTCGATGTGAAGCGACTCCCTTCGGTGTCGATTACCGAGGCACAGCGCTTGGGAACGCAGATGGAAGAAGTGGTCGCACGCTTTCCTGAAGTGGAGTCCGTGGTGACGCGAACTGGACGTGCGGAAGTTGCAACGGATCCAGTCGGACCGGATGAAACGGAAGTGGTGGTGCAGCTCAAAGAAAAGGAACAGTGGACCACTGCGCACGATCTGGATGCGCTGGGCGAACAGATCAAGCTCGCAGTAGAGCGCGAAGTTCCAGCCACTTTTGTGTCGGTGTCGCAGCCGATTGAGGATCGCGTAAACCAGCTCTTGTCTGGATCGCGTGCGGACGTGGTGGTGAAGGTCTTCGGTCCCGATCTGCAAGTGTCCAAAGGCTTGGCCGATCGGGTGGCTGCGATTCTGCGAACGGTTCCGGGCTCTGGCGATCTGCGGGTTCAGCGGGTGCTGGGACTGCCTCTCTTGAACGTGAAAGCCGACAGGTTACGGCTTGCGCGCTATGGCATTCCCGCCGATGAAGTGCTCGCGGTGGTAGAGTCCTCACGCGTGGGTCGCAGCGTCGGGAAAATCTTTGAAGGACCGCGCCGCTTTGATCTGGTTCTGCTGCTTCCGCCCGCGCAGCTAACGCCAGAGTCTTTTGGTGAACTGCTGGTGGGAACCGGACAAGGACAGCTCGTGCCGCTGGCGCAGGTTGCCGATATTCGGGAATCGGAAGGACCGGCGGTGATCAACCGGGAAGGACTCGAGCGCCGTGTGATGGTGGAAGCCAACATCCGAGGTCGCGATCTGGTCAGCTACGTCAACGAAGCGCAGCAAAAAGTGCATGCACAGATTCAGCTTCCGACGGGCTATCGGCTCGATTGGGGTGGTCAGTTTGAAAACTTCACGCGCGCCAAGAATCGTCTGATGTTGGTGGTTCCGATGGCGCTGGCAATCATCTTCGGCATGCTGTTCCTGATGTTCGGAGATCTGCGCTACGCGATCGCGGTGTTTGCCTGCGTTCCGCTTGGTGTGGTGGGTGGTGTGATCTCGTTGCGACTGCGCGGACTGCCGTTTTCGATTCCGGCTGCGGTTGGCTTCATCGCGCTGTGTGGTGTTGCCGTCCTAAACGGAGTGGTCATGGCGTCGGAGCTAAAGCGTCGGATTGCGGAAGGACAGCCGCTGATGAATGCGCTGCGAGAAAGTGCAGGAGGCGCGCTGCGACCGATCATGACGACTGCGCTGGTGGCGGCGATTGGCTTTTTGCCGATGGCGCTTTCAACGCGAGCCGGAGCGGAAGTTCAGCGACCGCTGGCGACGGTGGTGATTGGCGGAATTCTGTCGTCTACGTTCTTGATGCTGGCGGTGCTTCCGCTGCTACTGCGCGGACTGCTTCATCGCGGCGTAGGTGATGCGCCCGATTCTCCCGATTCGTCCGCCCTTGGTACACATAGCGAAGCAGATCACGCGGCTTCGTAACCTGTCCATTCTTCGCTTGGTCCATGCCAATAAGAGGCGTCTTGTACTCCTCTTATTGCGCGCACTTCGCTTCGCTGACACAGCGGCTCGATTGACAGGCTGTGGGGGCTGTGTATCTCTTGAAGACGATGACTGCGCGTACCTTGTCCTCCTGTGTCTCTGTCTGCTTCGGCTGCTTCCTTTCCAGCATCGTAGCGGCGGCTCCACCGACGAATCCTCCGGCCAGTGTTCCTACGCCAAAGTATCCCGACTTGCTGCTGACGGATCGACGCTTGGCTCCTGCGGATACGGTGATGCCGCTGTCTGATTGGTCCGCGATTCGACGCGCTGCGTCATCCCGCTTTCGTCCGACAAGAGAGCAGATCACAGACGAAGGTAAGCCGAAGGTGCTGTTGCGGCAGCTCTCCCGCCCAAGTCCGCCGCAAGGACAGCCGCCCGGACGAATGATCAGCACCGACGACAATGTGGAAGCCCAGGACACGCTGGATGCCACGATCCGCAGCTATGAGCGACCGGCGAGCACCCGCACGGTCGAGCTGGTGGTGGTGAGCTCTGACCTGGGTCAGATCGAAGAGGTGTCGGTGGTGATGCCTTCGGGGAGTCCGCGCTTTGATGAAGAAGCGATCACCTGTCTGCGCGATGCCTTTGCGGCCTATCCTCCGAAAGAAGATCGTCGTCCGATGATGAGCCGCTGGCGCGTTCGGGCGGGCTACGGTGTGACGCTGCCGAAAGCGCTTCAGCCACTGACGCCGCGTGCTGCCAATGCCAAAGTGCCGACCCGAGGAATCCCTCTGCTTGTGCCGGTTTGGGGGACCTTTGATGAGTCACGCGGCACCAGCAATACCCAGCACGCTTTTGCGGACAAGATCGAGACGCAGATCGAGCTGCTGGAGCAGCGTCCGAAGTAGTCCTGTTCCTCGTCGATTTTCGGTTTGAACTTCAGGCTTATGCAGCCTAACAAGCAGACTTGCGTAGCTTGTGAAAAGCAGACTTGCGTAGCGCGCTTGCGGATCTGTTTGTACAGCGTGCGATCGCTGTGGGTTCAGATTCCGATTCATTCGTGTTTTCCGACGGAGATTTATCAGAAATCCGCGCTGGATCATGTCTTGCTAGACCCTGATGTATGGACTGCTCGCTCTCTGCTCTTCGGAACGCGCTGTGCGCGCCAATCGCTGCTGCACGCTGCGAATTTCCAGGTGCCATAGATTTTGTTGGATCTGAAAAATCCTTCCGCGATAAAGTGAAGCTGTACTTAGTCAGGCCTCGCATCGACGGGGTAAGGCAGGTAGCCAGGCCGACTCCGTATACAGTGCGCAGCCGCAAGAGCTTGCAGCCGCGCGGGGAGGTTCGTATGCGATCCGATCATGCGTCTGCTTATCGATCGAAGGAACCAGCGACGGAACTGACGACGGAACCGGCAACGGAACGGACGACGGAACCGACCGATAAGAATCCGCTTCCTTCGCGTACTGGGCGTTCTCGATCGTGGCTCTGCGGGCTTGTGGTTGGTCTGTGTTCGTGTGTGGGAATCGCGACCGTTGCGACTCCACGGGCGGCTGCGCAGGAACGTCGCTTGACCGAGCGCGTCACCGCTGTGATTGGCAGCTGCGGAACGAAGGTTCGTGCGCTGGCGGGAAATGATCTCAGTGCTGTGCTGCGGAGCGCTCTGCTCAAAGGGCTGCGTGACTCTCCTTCTGTGCGGGTGTTTGAGGATGCGCGCAATGCCCAAGCGATTCCGTCCGGCTTTGGCATCGACGGCAGCGTGACCCAGCTTTCGCGACGCAACAACGCCCAGGGAGACATCGAGGTCAGCGCTGATGTCAGCTTGATCATCTCTTCCCTTCCTGGCCGACGCGTGGTGGCCATGGTGTCCGGTGGCGCGACGGTGATTGGATCGTCTAGCGCTGATACGCGCTTTGCCGGACTGCTGATTCAGAACCTTCAGCAGGAAGCGATTGCGCAAGCCGCGCAGCAGGCCACCGAGAGCTGGATCGAGTCGCTGGAGCGCAAGAACCAGCGCAAGACCAAGCTGTATGCGATGACTCCGTAAGCGGATCAGTCAGCTGGTATCGAACGGATTCGATCGGTCTGTCGCTGTAGTAAATATGAAGCATTGGACGTGCTTCATATTTAAAAGACAAATATGAGGCATTTTTTATGCCTCATATTGTGTAGCTACTGCGGCGCGAGTGCGATGCCGCGATACGCCGTGTTGGTTGCAGCGGTGGCAAGGGCGGTGGCACCAATCATGTCGATCGCGCTGCCGTCATCGACGAAGCTGACGACGCGGGGCGGACTTTCTGCGGTGGTTGCGAGCAGCACGACGTTGTTGCCCGAGACAAAGCCAGCCAGGCCGCGCGCTCCAGCGGTCAGGTTTTTGGCCAGCGTGCCCGCCAGCGACCAGGTCGTTCCGCTCAGCTTCCAGCGCTGGACTCCGCCGCCTGCTGCAGAGCCGCGATCATCGGCTACATAGATCACATCGATGCCCGGATTTCCGTCTCGATCAAACGCGACAAAGCCGTAGTGAGAGGTGCTGGTCTGCGCGGCAAAGCCACTGAGCAGCGTCGCGGTTGCGGTGGTCTTGGGCAGTCCGTTTCCGTTGGCTCCGATGGTGTTGATGCCTTGGGTGGTGCCCGATGCGCTGCTTGCGTAGAGCTGTCCGCCAAAGACGTTCAGCCAGCGCATATTGTTGGTCAGAAGAGAGCCGGTGGGCTTGGTCGTGCTGCCAAACGTGGTGTAGATGATGCCGGATGCGCCCGCCGCCCACAGGTCGTTTCCGTTGTTGCTGGCGACGCCTCGGAAGGAGTTGTTGCTCAGGAAGTCCGATGACGTGCTGGTGTCCAGGGTGCCCGTGTTGTCCAATCGACCGATGGTGCGGTTGGCAGTTCCCGACGAGGTTGCCATGCCGACGGCTGCATCGTAACCACCGACGAGGACGAAGCGTCCGTCTTCGCTCCGGCTGAGCTGTCCTTCCGCTGTTGAGGTTCCGGTGATCGTCAGGATGCGATTGGTGCCGCTGACGGCTGTGGGAAGCGCTTTGGGGGTGCCGACCAAGCTGCCGCCACTGACCTTGCGTCGTTCCAGAAAGCCGGGGGCCGCCGTGCCAGCGAGTGCATTGGTTCCGTCGCCAACGCGAAGCACGATGAACTCTGCGGGCTCAGGAAGTGGGGTCAGATCTGCGCCAGCCAGATCCACCGGATTGGTGGTCAGATCTTCGCTGACGGTCATGTCTTGTTCGGTTGCAACGGTCATATCGACGGGCTGTTCTGCGTCGGTGTTGTCTTCACGGCAGCCGAAAGAAGAGAGCAGTAGCAGCGATGCAAACAGCGAAGGTAGACGTTTCATCGATCTCTCCGATTGGTTGTGGGACGTGGATGTCGAGTCGGGGGAGTCGAGACACCAGTCTGGACCGGCCTTGGCAGCCGTCTTCGTCCCCCCAGGTCGCTTGCAGCAGCGTGTCTGTGCTTGCCTAATTACTGTGATGCTTGTCACCTTCTGCTGCCAGACCAAAAGGGCAGGGCGATAGGTCGGTTCAGCCTCGGGAAGTTCATGACATCAGGGGTTGTCTGCGGCAAGCCAAGGAATGCCCTACAGCCCAGATCCAGGCCAACGATCCGTGACAGATCGAACGGAACAGAATCGCGAAGGAACGGAAGGGAAGGAATCGAAAGGAATCGCGAAGGAACGGAAGGGAAGGAATCGAAAGGAATCGCGAAGGAATCGCGAAGGGAAGGGAAGCGTGTGGTTAGGAGTGTGTCTCTGCTCGCCAGACAGAGGCCATGGGTCGCTGGGCTTCCGCTTCGGGATCGATCGAGGACGCTGGAATGTTTTCCGGGAGCCCAACGCGCAGCGTGCGCAGCGCTTCTTTGGCAGCTTGGTAGTAACAGGACATCGCGCTCCGACCGGGCGGGCGCTCGGGAAACAGCAGCTCTCCGCTGGCGGTAAGGATGCGCGAAGCCAGCGACTCTTCTTCGGGATCGGCCTGGCCTTGTTCCTTCCACAGCATCTCGAAGACCAGCGCTTGCTTGGTCGTTCCGAGCAGATACACCCGACGCGGATCGACACCGAGCACGCGCATGTGTGGTTCCATTACCTTCAGTTCCAGCAGCGCCGCCAAAAGGAGCTGAACTTGAAAGGCAATCATCCGCCGCTCTTTCCAGCGCGACAGCTTCTTGAGCTCGGACGGCAGATACTGAACTCCGAGCCCAACGTGACGCGCTTCGTCTTTTTCGTAGTAGAGCAGCAGCTCACACAGGACTGGTTCGGCGTTTGATTCGCGAAGGGCCTGAAAGATCGTGAGCGCGAGCGCTTCGATCATAAGCTGCATGCCCATCACCTTGAACAGCGGGTCGTCGGTGCGCAGCACTCCATCGAGCAGCACCCGCGCTTGGCGATTGAGCGGCTGCGGCAAAAAGCCCAGCTCGCGCAGGTAGTCGTGCATCACATAAAAGTGACGCGCTTCATCGTGTGCTTGCGAAGTCGCGGCCAGCTTCGGTCCAAGCGGCACAAAGGAATCGGCAAGCTGGCTGGCAATCTTCCACGCGGCCAGCTCTCCCCACAAAAGGACTTGCAGGATGTTTCCGATCGCGTGTCGCTTGGCGTCGTCTAGCTGGATGCCGCCGTGCTTGGCGAGCAGCTCAGCCAGCACCTTCTGACCATCCCACGCCAGCGCTTGGCCGCGATGATACAGGCTGGTCAGCTTGTCTTGCCGTCGCGCAAGGTCTGCGTCTTTGGCAAGTGAGAACATGTCGAACGGGAGCGGACTTGGGCCAAGACCTGCGATCCACATCGCCAACCTCCTCGGTGTCGCGGGCTCACGGATTGGGATGCCCGCGTGCGCGTACGGTACACCAAGCGACAACAGAAAGCGTAGCGCCGGGAAGGATTACAAAGGATCGGCAGGATGACCGGGATTACTTGGTGTCGCGGAGCGCGGTCAGGATGGCATCGACTTGCTTTTTGGCATCGCCGAACAGCATGCGGGTGTTGTCACGGAAGAACAGCGGGTTGTCGATGCCTGCGTAGCCGGACGCCATGCTGCGCTTCATCACCACCGAGGTCTTCGCTTTCCACACCTCCAGCACCGGCATTCCGTAAATCGGGCTCTGCGGATCATCGAGCGCGGACGGATTGACGATGTCGTTGGCACCAATCACCAGCGCCAAGTCGGTGTCGGGGAAGTCTTGGTTGATCTCGTCCATTTCCAGCACGATGTCGTACGGCACCTTCGCTTCCGCGAGCAGCACGTTCATGTGTCCGGGCAGCCGTCCCGCGACCGGGTGAATCGCAAAGCGAACCGTGGCACCCCGCTCGCGCAAGAGCTTGGCAATCTCGTAGAGCGGATACTGCGCTTGTGCGACCGCCATTCCGTAGCCGGGAATGATGATGACGCTCTTGGCTTCGCGCATAAGCTCTGCGGTGGCTTCGCCGGATAGCGACTGAACTTCGCGCTGCTCGCTGCCCGCGTCTTTGGCCTTGGCGGGGGCTGCACCTTCGTCGGCACCGAAGCCTCCGAAGATCACGTTCCAGATCGAGCGATTCATCGCCTTGCACATGATGTAGCTCAGGATGGCGCCCGACGAACCGACCAGCGCGCCGGTGATGATGAGCAGGTCGTTCGACAGCATGAAGCCCGCCGCCGCTGCCGCCCAGCCCGAGTAGCTGTTGAGCATCGACACCACGACCGGCATGTCCGCGCCACCAATCGCCATCACCAAGTGAATGCCCAGCACGCTCGCGATGCCCGTCATGATGAGCAGCTCGGTCGTGGCGTGCTCCGTCCCGAGAAATCGCAGCATCAGGTAGCTGGAAGCGACCAGCATCCCGAGGTTTAGCAGGTGTCGCCCCGGAATCAGCAGCGGCCTGCTGCGAATCGTCCCGCGCAGCTTGCCAAACGCGATGATCGATCCGGTAAACGTCACCGCGCCAATCAGCACGCCAAGGAAGATCTCGACATGATGAATCACCGCTTCGGCACCCGTCAGCTGATGATCCGGTGCCAGGTAGCTGGCGATGCCCACCAGGACGGCGGCGGCTCCGACGAAGCTGTGGAGTACGGCGACCAGCTCCGGCATGCTCGTCATGGCCACTCGCGCGGCTACCACCGCACCGATGGTTGCACCGACGGCCACTGCACCCGCCAAGATCCCGACTGACTCCAGCGCCAGCGAGGAGCTAGAAAAAGCCGTCAGCGTGGTCGCGACGATGGCCAGCAGCATGCCGACGATGCCAAATGCGTTGCCGCGTCGTGCCGAAGACTGCGTGGACAGTCCGCCCAGGCTCAGGATGAACAGAACACCCGCCGCCAGATAGGAAACCGTAACGAGATTGGACTGCATGGGGCACCTACCTGCGGAACATCTTCAGCATGCGCTGGGTGACGAGAAAGCCGCCCGCGATGTTGATGGTTGAAAGCAGCACGGCCAACGCTGCCAGGATCGTCGCAGGGGCCAGCGCGGGACCGCTCAGCTTGAGCATGCCGCCGACGATGATGATGCCGGAGATGGCGTTGGTGACGCTCATCAGCGGGGTGTGCAAAGCGGGCGTGACGTTCCACACCACCTGCCAGCCGACGAAACAGGACAGCACAAACACCGTCAGGTGCGACAGAAACGCGGTCGGCGCAAACAGCCCAATGCCCAAGAACGCCGCCGCCATCAGCAGCAGCGCCGTCAGCTGGGCACGCGCACTCACCGACGAGTCTTCGTGTCCGCCCTTCGACTCTTTTCCCACCGCTTTGACCGGGGCCGCCTGCGGTTTTTTGGCCTGATCCGGCGGTGGCGCTTTCGGCTTCGGCGGCGGTCCCAGCACTTCGCCTTCGTGAATCACCAGCGCGCCGCGTACCACTTCGTCTTGCTGATTGACCTGCCACTTGGCCGCGCCGCCCATGTCCGACAGAAGATGGACCAGGTTGTTGCCGTACAGCGTGCTCGCCGTCGGAGCCAAGCGACTCGGGAGATCCATGTAGCCAATGACGGTGACGCCTCGGTGGTTGATGACTTCGCCGGGACGTGTGACCTCGCAGTTTCCGCCCGCTTCCGCCGCCAGATCCACCACGACGCTGCCGGGACGCATCTGCTCGACGTGACTGCGCAGGATCAGCTGCGGCGCAGCCCGGCCCGGAATCAGCGCGGTCGTGATGATGATGTCCACCTCGCGCGCTTGCTTTTCAAACAGCGCCATCTCGGCTGCGATAAACGCTGGGCTCATCTCCCGCGCGTAGCCGCCTTCGCCGGTTCCGTCTTCGGCCAGCTCGACTTCCAGAAACTCCGCGCCCATGCTCTGGACCTGCTCACGGACCACGGGACGGGTATCAAAGGCACGCACAATCGCGCCCAGGCCGCGCGCTGCACCAATCGCCGCAAGTCCTGCCACACCCGCGCCAATCACCAACACTTTGGCGGGCGGAACCTTTCCTGCGGCGGTGACTTGGCCGGTAAAGAAGCGACCAAAGAAGCTGGCTGCCTCGATGACCGCGCGATATCCCGCAATGTTTGCCATCGAGCTGAGCGCGTCCATCTTCTGCGCCCGCGTGATGCGCGGGATGAGATCCATCGCCAGCACCGTCGCTTTGCGTGCCGCCAGTCGATCCACCAGATCGCGGTTTTTCGCGGGCCACAGAAAGCTCACGAGCGCTGCTTTTTCGCGCAGCAGCTCCGCTTCATGCCGTCCGAGCTGCGGGTGCATATCTGGCGGCTGAACCTTTAGAACAATGTCCGATCCATTCCACAGCGCGGTGGTATCGCTGACCACTTGCGCGCCAGCTTTTTGATAGTCCTCGTCGCGAAATGACGCGCCATCGCCTGCGCCGGACTCCACTTGGACGGAAAAGCCCAGCTTGCACAGCTTGCCGACCGTCTCCGGGGTCGCTGCGACGCGACGCTCACCCGGCTTGATCTCTTTGATGATGCCGATGTTCATGTGTTTGGCCAAAAGAGCGAATGCTCTCTCGATGAGAAAACGTGCTTTGCCAGTGCTGAGAATAGGCCGATCCGTCGGCGGGAAACAAGCGCGCTGTGTGCCGAATACACGGCGACGGACTTTTGTGGACCTGGGCGAAATCCCTGATTGTGCTTCTGTCTCGGTCGTGGCTAGCATGACGCCATGCAGACAGCGGATAGTCGCGACCTCGTCCTCGACCGACTGTGGCAACATGCCCGTGTCCGTCCCAGCGAGCCCGCGCTGTATCAGAAGAACAGCGACGGAGAGTGGAGAGCGCTGACCTTTGCCGATTATCGCGACTTGGTTCACCGCGTAGCTGCTTCATGCGTCGCTGCGGGCATGCCAGAAGGCGGCTCCGTCGGCATCTTCTGTGAAAATCGCGTCGAGTGGGTCTTGGCTGCTCTCGGAGCGCAAGCTGCGGGCGGTATGGCGTCGGGGATCTACATGAACTCGACGGATGATCAAGCGGTCTACATCTTGGCGCACTGCGAGGCCACGATTGCGGTCGTCGATGGTCCTCGTCAGGTCGAACACTTGCTGCCGCACCTGGCGAAGCTGCCGAAGCTGCGCCGAATCGTGGTGCTGACCGAACCCGATGTCGCGTCGGCGTTTGTGTCCAAGCTGGGGCTGGTGGTGAGCTGGCAGGAGTTCCTCGACAGCGGCAAAGGCCACGAGCAGACCGTCGATGAGCGCTTTGCTCGCCTTACGCCCGAGACGTTGGCTTCGCTGATTTACACGTCCGGCACCACCGGATCGCCCAAAGGCGTGATGCTGTCGCACCACAACCTGGCCTGGACGGCGCGCACCGGGCTGTCCGCGTTTCAGGTCGATCGTCAGGACGTGATGGTGTCGTACCTGCCGCTGTCGCACATCGCCGAGCAGATGCTGACGATCTATGTCGCGATCTGTGCCGGGATGAAGATCTATTTCGCGGGCGGGCTCGACAAGCTCAAAGAGACGCTCTTGGCGGCGCGTCCGACCGTGCTGTTTGGCGTTCCGCGCGTGTGGGAAAAGCTTCAGTCCGCGCTGACGCAGCGGCTCGCCGAGCAAAAGCCGTTTCAGCGTCGCATCATTGCCTGGGCGCGCGATGTCGGTAGTCGCGTCGGTCACTATCGGCTGGAATCGGGCTCGCCGTTTGGGCTGCTCGCCGTCGAAGAGATCGTCGCGCGCAAGCTGTTTTTTACCAAGATCCGCACCACGCTCGGGCTAGAACGGCTGCGCTTTGCCGTGTCGGGAGCCGCCGCGCTGCGCAAAGATGTCGTCGAGTTCTTCCTGTCGCTCAGCATTCCGATTCACGAGGTCTACGGGCTGTCCGAGAGCACCGGGCCGCTTACGCTCAATCCGCCCGCCGCAGGACAGACGCGGGTCGGAACCGTCGGACGACCGCTCGCGGGCACCACGCTCAAGCTCGCTTCCGACGGAGAGATCCTGTTTCGCGGTCCGAACGTCGCGCTGGGCTACTTCAAAGATCCCGCTGCGACCGCGCAGACCTTCCAAGATGGCTGGCTGCACACCGGCGACATCGGTGAACAAGACGACGCGGGCTTTTTGCGCATCACCGACCGCAAAAAAGATCTGCTGCGGACTTCCGGCGGAAAGTACATCGCGCCCCAGCCGATCGAGAGCCTGCTGCGCGCGCTGCCGCTGGTGTCGCAAGCGGTCGTGGTCGGCGAAGGTCGCAAGTTTGTCGCGGCACTGCTCACGCTCGATCCAGAGCGCGCCAGCCAGTTCGCGCAGCAGCACAGCTTGCCCGTCGATCGCGTCGAGCTGATCGCCAGCGACAAGTTTCGGCAGTTTGTCTCCGAACAGATCGATCAGCTGAACGCGCAGCTTGCCCGCTTCGAGCAGATCAAGCGCTACACCGTCTTGCCGACCGAGTTTTCCATCGAGCGCGACGAAGTCACCCCGACCCAGAAGCTCCGACGCAAGGTCATCACCAAGAACTACGCCGCCGAGATCGACGCCATGTATGCCAATCCCGAAGGCAGCGAGTCCGCCTAAGCGTCGCTCGGTTCGTTCTGTCGGTGCGCGAGCCCGGCACGCCGCATGCGGACTGCGCGGGCGCTACAGCTTGGTCCAGCTTGTGCCAGCGATCGTCGGTGGAGCTTGCAGCGTCAGCGTGTAGTCGGCGCGTCGGTTCTTCGCCTGATCCACGTTGTCGCCGGTCTTGACGAGCGGTGCGCGCTCTCCGTACCCGACAAAGAAGATCGGCATGCGGAAGCCTTTTTGGCGAAAGTACGTCGCAATCGCTTTGGCTCGGCTGCGCGACAGCGTCAGGTTGTCCACATCGCCGCCGACCGTATCGGTGTGTCCGGTCACAAACAGCATCGGCTGCGGGATCGCGCCCATCACCACACCTTGCTCGGACCACTTGAGCAGCGTTCGCTCGACGCGATCGAGCACCGTGGTGATGCGGCGCAGGCTCTCATCGAGCTTGGCTTTTTCGCTGTCACGCACATCCGATGACGCCGAGTCAAAGTTCACATCCTCGTGCGGGACCGCGACAAACCACGGATACAGGTTGATGTGGCCGCTCGCGCCGTCTTTGTCGAACAGCTTGACCGACAGTCGCAGCACCACGCTCTCGGTCGGTGCAGCGGACGAAAACTCCCACGGAATCCGCAGCCAGGTGCCCGGCGCTTCGCCCGCGAAGCCGACCTTGCCATCGCCCATCTTTTCGCCTTCGTCGGAAAAGACCTCGATCTCCGCGCGCCCAGCCGGAGCCGACAGCGTCAGCTCGACAAAGCGCTTTTCGACGTTCAGGTGCGGCGAGACATAGTTTTTGTCGTAGCCAATCTGGAGCGTGCGCGTCAGCACCGTGTCAAACGTCACCGGGCGCTTCCAGAGCTGACCCCCGACCTGCGCCGAGATCATCCCTTCCCAGTGCGTCGCTCCCGGCTTGCCTGACCCGAGCTTGAACGTCGCTTTCTGACCCGGACCGAGCTTCTTTGACTGGTACTTGAACTCGCCGCTTTCGCCGCTGGCCGCTCCCAGGGATGGATCGGCTTCTTTGGCAACCAGGGCCACCGACAGACCCGACAGCGCCGCATCCGCAGACAGGATGAGCGTGGGCTGATCCGGCTGCGGCACCGGCGTCTTCAGCGAAAAGCGAACCGGATCGCCATCCGCCAGTGCCGACAGGGAAACAAGCGACAGACAGACCGCGACAGCTTGGGGTAGACATCGCCTCATCTGTGCAGCCTATCGCGCCGTCTCGTCGGCGTAAACGGCGGAAAGCGACCCGGCGCTTACTTCTTTCCCTTCGCCTTGGGCTGCGGGGCTTTGGACTTTTCGATGTCGGCTTTTAGCTGCTCCAGCGTCTCGCACGACTTCTTGTTGCCCAGGTCACAGCCCTTTTGGAAAAACTGCTGCGACTTGTCGATGTCCTTGGTCACGCCGTTGCCGCTGCCGTACAGCACGCCCAGGTTGAAGCAGCCGTCCGCGTTTTTGCCGTCGCAGGCTTTGTCAAAGTAGGCCTTGGCCTTGGCTTTGTCTTCCGCGCCGCCCTGACCGCCCAGGTACATCGCGCCACCGGCCACGCACGCTTGCAGGTACGCGCCCGAGCACGCCATGTCAAACAGGCTGCGCGCCTTCGGCTTGTCTTCCGGGCCGCCATCGCCGCTCATCAGCATCGTCGCGGCGTTGTTGCAGTTGTCGAGCATTTCCGGCCCGCAGGTCTTTTCAAACAGCGCCCGTGCCCGCGTCTTATCGACCGTCACGCCGCCTTCGCCGCTGTAGCGCAGGCTTGCTTCGTTGGCACACGCGACAAGGATTCCGCCCTCGCAGCCGCGCTTATAAAAGTCCGCCGCCTTGGGCTGATCTGCCGCGACGCCTTTGCCTTGCGACAGGATCTCGGCAGCGATGACACATGCCTTGCTGTCGTGATCACAGGCACCCGGCAGAAACTTCAGCGCCTTGGCATTGTCTTTGGCTTGCAGCGCCAGCGCCGCCTTGTTGTAGCAGTCCTTGGGTGCCGTACAGGTATCGGCATCCTTGGCTGCTGCTGCCGCTTTGGCTGCATCGTCCGGCACGGTCTGCGTCGCCGGTCCGCAAGCAGCCCCCAGGATCGTCATTCCCAAAAGAAGTGAGCGAAACGTAAGCATCGGTTCTTCCTTGTCCCCAGCAGGTGGATTGAGACGGCGGATTTACGACCCGCGCCCGGCATTTGTCAATCGCGACAGCCCGCATTTGTACGAGCATCAGCCCGCAAAGGAACTTCGATGGACCTGCCGCCCGCTTCGCCCGTAAGCCCTTCGTCCGCTTCGTCATCCAGTCGCAGCCTGCCGACCGTCGATCCGCTCGGCGCTGGTCAGACGCCTTCGCGCCTGCTCACCAAGCAGATTGTCATTGCGTCGCTGGTGTCGATGGTGGCGCTCGCGATTGTCTGTGGGCTGGGGCTGCGCTCGCTGCGGCGACTGTCTTTGCAAAACGATGCCGAGATGGCCCAGCGTCTCGCACTGCTCGATGAAAGCGAGGTCTTTCAGCTCTTGCTCTATCAAAAAGGCTTTGCCGTGGACTTCATGTTTACCGGCGATGAGCGCTGGCTGCGCGAGCTGGATCAAGGACGGCGCGAGTTTGCCGACTGGCTCATCGAGGCCGATCGCACCGCCGACACCAGCGAAGAGCGACGCCTGCTCGAGCGCATCCGCAGCGACTACCGCCAGCTCGACCAAGAGCACAGCGCGATGATTGCCAGCTTCCGACGCGGCGAGTCCAAAGAAGTGCGGGTCCAGCATCAGCGCATCTACAGCCAGCTCAACGACCTCATCCACCTGTCGGAAGAGTTTGTCCGCACCTCGTCGGCCCAAGCCCGTCAAGAGCGCGCCTTGCTTCAGTCCAGGCTGCGTCGCGATACCACGCTGCTGGTCGGCAGCAGCTTGCTGGGCATGATCGCCAGCTTGCTCGTCGGCTTTTTGGTCGCCCGTCGCGTGGCCCGTCCGATCTATGAGCTACAGCTTCAGGTCGCGTCCGCCGCCCAGCGCATTCGCATCGAAGTTCCCAAAGGCCGCGCGGGCTTTGAAGCGCTCGGTGAACACCTAAGCGCCATCGTGCGCAAGATCGAAGAGACGGACGCCGCGATTGCCGAGCAGCGCCGCAAGCTGATCCAGAGCGAAAAGATGTCCGCCATCGGGGAGGTCGCCGCCAGCCTCGCTCACGAGATCTTAAACCCGCTCACCGGCATCAAGGCCGCCGTGCAGCTTCTCGCCCGCAGCCGCAGCGGAGACGACAGCGAGCAGTCCCAGGTCACCCGCGACACCGCTCGCATCGTCAGCCAGGAAATCGCCCGGGTCGATCAGCTCCTGCGTCGCTTGCTGAGCTATGCGCGTCCGCTTTTGCCGCGTCCGGCTTCGATTTCGGTGTCAGCGCTCCTGACCATGGCCCACGAAGCGTCTCGTCAGGCGCTTGCGCAGGCTGACGTGCAGCTTGTGATCGGCAACACAGACGGCTTGCCTGCTGCCTTTGTCGATCCGACGCTCATCACCCAAGCGCTGTCGAACCTGATCATCAATGCCGCCCAAGCGAGTGCGCCCGGCTCTGCGGTCACGCTTGATGCCGACGTGGTGTCGCAGCAAGGAACGTCGCTGTTGGCGCTGCGGGTTCGCGATGAAGGGCAGGGGCTTTCAGACGCGCAGCGTGCGCACCTGTTTCAGCCGTTTTATACGACCAAGCCGCGCGGTCATGGGCTCGGCCTGGCGCTCAGTCAGAACATCGCGCGCGAGCACGGCGGCCAGATCGTGGCGGGAAACCGTAGCGATCGCGTGGGGGCCGAGTTTTCGCTGCTTATCCCGCTGCCCGTACCGAGCGACAGCCGATCGTCCCCGTGATACAAGATCGCCATGTCCGCGCATGTCCTGCTTGCTGACGACGAAGCCCTGATCCTCTCTTCCCTGCGGGGGGTGCTGCTGCAAGAAGGCTTCGAGGTCACCGTGGCCAGCTCCGGCGAGCAAGCCTGGCAACACTTTGTCAAAGCCCGTCCCGATGTGGTGCTGCTCGACCTGATCTTGGGCGACATCACCGGCATCGAAGTCCTGCGTCGCATCCGTCAGCTATCCCCCGAAACCAAAGTGATCTTGATCAGCGCGCACGCGACGCTCGAGCAAGCCGTCGAGGCGATGAAGCTGGGCGGCCACGACTTCATCCGCAAGCCCTTCGAGCTGGAAGAGATCGTCACCACCGTGCGCAACGCCGCTCGCATCAGTGAGCTGGAAGGTCGGCTGGACTACCTGGCCCGGCGCGCGCGTCAGCACAGCGATAGCAGCGGCCTTCTGTTTGCGTCGTCCATCATGGCCAGCAAGCTGCGCGAGATCGAGCTGTTCGCCCGCAGTCCCGTTCAGACCGTGCTCATTCAAGGGGAAAGCGGCACTGGCAAGCAGCTTGTCGCCCAGCTTCTACACGAGCGATCCAGCCGCAGCCACGGTCCGCTCGTCGAGCTAAACTGTTCGACCTTGCCCGAGACGCTGGTCGAGAGCGAGCTGTTTGGCCACGAGCGCGGCGCGTTTTCCGATGCCCGGGAGCGCAAGCTCGGCCTGTGTGAGATCGCCGACGGTGGAACCCTGTTCCTCGATGAAGTGGGGGATCTCAGTGCCAGCGCCCAGGCCAAGCTGCTGACCTTTTTGGAGCAGCGCACCTTCCGCCGCGTGGGTGCCACCGCCGTGCGCAAGGTCGATGTCCGCGTCGTGGCCGCCACCCACCGCGACCTGCGCGCCATGGCCGCTGACAAGACCTTTCGCGGCGATCTGTTGTTTCGCTTAAACGCCATGACCGTCGAGCTGCCACCCCTGCGGGAGCGCCCGGACGACATCCTGCTGCTCAGCGAGCACTTTCTACGCGCCGCCAGCCACGAGTTTCGCCGCAGCTGGCAGGGCGTGAGCAAAGAGGCGCAGGCGCTCTTGGTTCGCTATGCCTGGCCCGGCAACGTGCGAGAGCTCAAAGCGATGATCTCGCGGGCCGCGCTGCTGTATGACGATGTGTTGCTGCGACCTGAGCACCTGCCGTCGGACCTGACCGCGCGCGCCGTCCCGCCTCACCAGCCCGTGGTCAGCGAGCCCGCCGATGCGCCGATTGCCACGCTGGCCGAGGTCGAGCTGGCTCACATCCGTCGCGTGCTCAGCTTGTGTGGGGGCAACCGAACGCTCGCCGCGCAAAAGCTGGGCGTCACCCGGCAGACCTTGTCGCGCAAGCTGGAAGAGTCGGGCCCGACCTAGCCCGCGTGCCCCGCGCAATCGAGCAGAGCTTGCAGCGCAGATCCACTATGCTGCGCCGCCATGTCACGCTCCATTGGACTCGATTTTGGAACCACCAACAGCGCGATCGCCTCGGCTTCCGACGGGCAGGTCCAGCTTACGCGCTTTCCGCTGGGCCCAAAGACCACCGAGACCTTCCGATCCGTCCTGTACTTTGACCCCGAGGAAATCGGTCCCGACCGCAGGCCGCTGAGCATCGCCGGTCCCGAGGCGATCGAAGCCTACCTGCAAGCCGATGGACACGGACGGCTGCTCCAGTCGCTCAAGAGCTATCTGGCCAGTCGCTTGTTCAAGGCCACCCACGTCTACGGTCACAAGTTCACGCTCGAAGCCCTGATCGGTCTGATTGCCCGCGATCTGCGGCGCTTTGCGCTGGCCCAGTTTGGTGAGCTACCCGAGCGCGTTGTCGTCGGGCGTCCGGTTCGCTTTGTCGGCGGTCGCGAAGACGACAGCGAGGTCGATGGATCGAGCGAAGCCGAGATCGAAGCGTACGCGCTCGGGCGGCTGTCCCACGCGCTGCGCCTGGGCGGCTTTCCCAGCGTCGTCTTTGAATACGAGCCGGTCGCCGCCGCCTTCCACTACGAGAGCCGCCTTGCGCGCGACGAGCTGGTCTTGATTGCCGACTTCGGCGGTGGAACCAGCGACTTTTGCTTGATGCGCGTCGGTCCAGGCGTGCGGGCGCGCGGGCGAACACGCCAGGACATCTTGGGAACCGAAGGTGTCGCCCTGGCCGGAGACGCCTTCGACAGCCGCATCATCGCGCACCTGATTGCTCCGCTGCTTGGCAAAGGGTCGCACTACCTGTCGCAGGGCAAGCGCATGCCGGTGCCGCCGTGGCTGTATCTGCGGCTCGCGCGCTGGCACCACATGTCCTTTTTGAAGAGCCGCGAGACGATGAGCTTGCTCGATGACATCGTGCGCCATGCCGAGCGACCTACAGCCATTGCGGCGCTGATTCACCTCATCGACAAGGATCTGGGCTATCGGCTGTATCAGGCGGTCGAGCGCGCCAAGGTCGAGCTGTCGTCGGCTCCGCACAGCCGGGTGGTGTTTCGCGATGGGCCGCTGGTGCTTGATGAGCCGGTGAGCCGCAGCGACTTTGAGTCATGGATTGCGCCCGAGCTGCTGGCGATTGAGCAGGCCGTGACCACGCTGCTCGACAAGACGCAGGTGCGACCCGAAGAGGTCGATGCGGTGTTTACGACCGGCGGCAGTTCGCTGGTGCCTGCGGTGCAGCGGATCTTTGCGCGGCGCTTTGGCGAAGAGCGGCTGCGAAGCGGTGGGGAGCTGACCTCGGTGGCGTCGGGCTTGGCCTTGTGCGGCGCGTAGCTGCGGCGATCCCGCGATCGGCCAGATCAGCGGCTTTGTGCAAAACGGTGCGGGGAGCGCTGCCAGCACGAAACTGATCTGTCATTTGCGTGTTGGCAGCGCTGCCAGCGCAAAAGTGATCAGTCATTTGCGTGTTGGCAGCGCTGCCAGCGCAAAAGTGATCTGTTTTTTGCGTGCTGGCAGCGCTGCCAGCGCAAAAGTGATCTGTTTTTTGCGTGTTGGCAGCGCTGCCAGCGCGGGATCTGCACAAAAACGGGGATGGTCGCCAAGCTGCCAGCGCGGAATGTGCGCAAAACGGAAGTGGCAGCCAGGCTGCCAGCGCGGAATGTGCGCAAAACGAAGGTGGTGGGGAAGCTGCCAAGCGCTACATGTCGCGTCAGGTGCCTGGTGGCAGCGCTGCCCGCACGGAATGTGCGCAAAAAGAAGGTGGGGATGAAGCTGCCAAGCGCAGCGTGTCGCGTCAGGTGCCTACTGGCAGCACGGTCCGCCCGCTTGGACGTTCGATTGTGGTGGCGTTCTTACTTTCGCAGCGCGTCAAGCTGCGCCAGCGCGAAGTCTCGGTCGGCTTCGGCTGCGGCGCGCTCGCTCTTGTCGCCTTTGAGTCGCTCGGTCGCATCAGCCAGCAGCTTGTCCGCATCGGCTGACGAGATCTTCGCCGCAGGCAGCGCACGCTGGACCAGCGCGACCACCTTGTTCTGGCCATCGACCTCGGCAAAGCCGGGACCGACTGCCAGCACGCCGCGCTCTTGGCCCTTGCGGTAGCGAAGCACGCCCGCCTTCACTGCCGACAGCAGCGGAAGGTGGCCTGGCAGGACGCCCAGCTCGCCGAGCAGGCCCGGCAAGGTCACTTCGTCCACTTCTTGATCGAGGGTCTTGCCCTCGGGGGTCACTACATGCAGCGCGAGCATGGCTTACTTGCCCTCGGCGAGCAGCTTCTTGTTCTTTTCGACCGCTTCTTCAATCGAGCCGACCATGTAGAAGGCCTGCTCCGACAGGTTGTCGTATTCACCATCGACGATGCCACGGAAGCTGCGGATCGTGTCGGCCAGCGAGACCAGCTTGCCGGGGATGTTGGTGAACTGCTCGGCAACGTGGAACGGCTGCGACAGGAACTTCTGGATCTTGCGGGCGCGGGCGACGGTCTGCTTGTCTTCTTCCGACAGCTCGTCCATGCCAAGGATCGCGATGATGTCCTGAAGTTCCTTGTAGCGCTGAAGGACGCGCTGCACGTCACGGGCGCAGCGGTAGTGCTCTTCACCGACGACGTGCGGCTGTAGCAGGGTCGAAGTCGAGTCGAGCGGATCGACGGCGGGGTAGATGCCCAGCTCGGAGATCGCACGCGAAAGCACGGTGGTGGCGTCCAAGTGGGCAAACGCCGTGGCCGGGGCCGGGTCGGTCAAGTCGTCGGCAGGAACGTAGATGGCCTGCACGGACGTGATCGATCCCTTGTCGGTCGAGGTGATGCGCTCTTGCAGGGCGCCCATCTCGGTCGAGAGGGTCGGCTGATAACCGACGGCGCTGGGGATGCGGCCAAGGAGCGCCGACACCTCAGAGCCCGCTTGGGTGAAGCGGAAGATGTTGTCCACGAAGAACAGCACGTCACGGCCTTCGACATCGCGGAAGTACTCGGCGATGGTCAGTCCGGTGAGCGCAACGCGGGCGCGGGCTCCCGGCGGCTCGTTCATCTGTCCGTAGATGAGCGACACCTTGCTCTTGGGCAGGTCGTTTTCGACGATGATGCCGCCTTCGATGAACTCGTGATAGAGGTCGTTTCCTTCACGGGTCCGCTCGCCGACGCCTGCGAATACCGAGAAGCCGCCCTTGGCCTTGGCGACGTTGTGGATGAGCTCCATCAGCAGAACGGTCTTGCCGACGCCTGCGCCGCCGAACAGGCCGATCTTGCCACCACGACGATACGGCGCGAGCAGGTCGATGACCTTGATGCCGGTCTCGAGCACTTCCACCTTGGTGCTCTGCTCGGTGAACTTCGGGGCGGGCTGGTGAATCGCGCGGGTGCGCTGGGCCGTGACCGGACCGCGCTCATCGACGGGAGCACCGACGACGTTGAGGATGCGGCCCAGCACTTCGGGACCGACGGGCACGGTGATCGGCGAGCCGGTGTTCTTGACCGCTTGGCCACGGGTGAGACCGTCGGTCGAGTCCATGGCGATGCAGCGCACGGTGTGCTCGCCCAGGTGCTGCGCGACTTCGATGGTCAGGTTGTCTGGCAGGGCGCTCAGCGAGCTGTTGCTCACCAAGAGCGCGGTATTGATTTCTGGCGGAGTCCCCGGGAACTCAACGTCCACGACGGGACCGATGACCTGGGTGATGCGTCCAGTGCTCTGAGCTTGGGTCGTATTCATCGCAAACTATCCCTTTAGCGCTTCTGCTCCACCGACGATTTCCATCAGCTCCTTGGTGATGGCGGCCTGGCGAGCGCGGTTATATTGCAGCGTCAACCGAGAGATCATTTCCTTGGCATTGCGCGAGGCGTTGTCCATCGCGCTCATGCGGGCACCCATTTCCGATGCGTACGACTCAAGGAAGATGCGGGTCAGCTCGGTTTCCAAAAACAGCGGCAGAAGGTGCAGCAGCACCGCTTCACGGCTTGGCTCGTAGAGGAAGTCAACGAGCTGCTTGGGCGCATCGACCGACTCTTCCGCGCTGCTGCGAGCGGGCTCACGGACCTTGATCGGCAAGAGGCGCTCGACACGAACGACCTGGCTGGCGGCGGACTTGAACTCGTTATAGAGCACGTAGATCGCGTCTACTTCCCCGCTGAGCAGCGACTCCGAGAGCTGAGGGGCCAGCTCGCGCGCACGCTTTTGGACGGTCTTGGGCTCAATGCCGAGCAGCTCGCTGACGACTTTGAACGGACGGCGACGGAAGTAGTCGCGTCCCTTCTTGCCGATGACCACAAGATCCAGGCTGTGGCCTTCTTGCAGCTTGATCTCGGTGGCGAATCGTTCCGTGCGTCGGAAGATCGTGCTGTTGTAGGCACCGGCCAGACCACGGTCCGCCGAGACCACCACCAGCCGCACGCGCTTGTCGGTTCCGCCCACCAGGATCTTGTGTAGCTGCGACAGAGACGCTTCACCGGCTTCCAGTGGCTCTCCCTTCGCTTCCACATCGTCACCGGCAGGCTCTGCGAGCAGGCGCGTAGCCAGATCTTCCGCGATGTCGCCCAGGTGGCTTGCATAGGGCCGAATCGCCTTCACCGCATCCTGGGCACGACGCAGCTTCGCCGTTGCCACCATCTTCATCGCCTTGGTGATCTTCTGGGTGTTCTTCACCGAGGCGATGCGCTTGCGGATTGATTTCAGCGAAGGCATGGACTAGCTCGCCTTCTTTTGGGCCTGGGGCTTGTCCACGAAGCGCTCTGCGAACTCCGCGAGCAGCTTGTCCATCTGTGCCGAGATATCCTTGAAGGCCTTCTTGTCGCGGCACTTCTTGTCCAGGTCGTCCCACAGGCCGGGCTTGCTGTCGATGAAGGCATACAGCTCGCGCTCGTAGCGAAGCACTTCGCTCACCGGCACCTTGTCGAGGAAGCCCTTGGTTCCGGCGTAGATCGACAGAACCTGCTTGACCACCGACAGCGGCTGATACTGCCCTTGCTTGAGCAGCTCGACCATGCGGGCGCCTCGGTTGAGTGCGTCCTGGCTGGCCTTGTCGAGATCCGAGCCGAACTGCGCAAAGGCCGCCAGCTCGCGGTACTGCGCCATCTGGAGACGGAGCGTACCGGCAATCGCCTTCATGGCGGGAACCTGCGCGGCACCACCGACGCGGCTCACCGAGATACCGACGTTCACGGCGGGACGGATACCGGAAAAGAACAGGTCGCTTTCCAGGTAGATCTGACCGTCGGTGATCGAGATGACGTTGGTCGGAATATAGGCCGACACGTCACCGGCTTGCGTCTCGATGATGGGCAGCGCGGTCAGCGAGCCTGCGCCCTTGTCGTCGGACAGCTTGGCGGCGCGCTCGAGGAGTCGGCTGTGAATGAAGAACACGTCGCCGGGATACGCTTCACGACCGGGCGGACGACGTAGCAGCAGCGAGAGCTGACGGTACGCAACGGCCTGCTTGGACAGATCGTCGTACACGATGAGCGCGTGCATGCCGTTGTCACGGAAGTACTCGCCGATGGTGACGCCGGTATAGGGCGCAAGGAACTGGAGCGGGGCTGGCTCACTGGCTCCGGCGACAACCACGCAGGTGTATTCCATCGCGCCAGTCTGGGTCAGCTTGTCCACCACGCTCGCCACGGTCGATTGCTTCTGACCGATGGCGACGTAGATGCAGAACATGTTCTGCCCCTTCTGGTTGATGATCGCGTCCACGGCAACGGCGGTCTTGCCGGTCTGACGGTCACCGATGATGAGCTCACGCTGGCCTCGGCCAATCGGGATCATGGCGTCGATGGCCTTGATGCCGGTCTGCATCGGCTCGTGAACGGACTTTCGGTAAACGATACCGGGTGCCTTCACTTCGACCTTGCGCGACTCGGTCGATTGAATCGGGCCCTTGCCATCGATGGGCTGACCGAGCGAGTTCACCACGCGGCCCAAAAGTCCCTTGCCGACCGGCACCGATGCGATCTCGCCGGTACGCTTGACGATGTCACCTTCGCGAATCAGCTCGTAGTTACCGAGCAGTGCGACACCGACGTTGTCCTCTTCGAGGTTGAGGACCATGCCTTTGATGCCGTGCGGGAATTCGAGCGTCTCGCCTGCCATGGCGCCCGACAGACCGTAGACACGGGCGATGCCGTCGCCAGCCATGAGCACGGTGCCCGTTTCCTGCACCGAAACCTTCTGGTCGTAGTCCTCGATCTGCTTGCGGATGATCTGGGAAATCTCTTCGGCCCTGAGTTCCATATCTGCTCCTGCCGCCCGGACTCTGAGAGCGCGGGGGGCTAATATCGGTAAAGCCGCTTTCGGGAGCGGCGCAAAAGACTATCCTTGCCAGCGCGTCTTCAGGCTCGCGAGCTGGCCTTTGATGCTGCCGTCGTAAATGACGTCGCCCACTTGGGTGATGACGCCGCCGATGAGAGACTCATCGACGCTCTTGTCACACAGAACGGTCTTGCCAGTCGCCTTGCTGAGCGCCGAGCGAATCCGCGTCTCTGCGGCGGCATCGAGCGGCTTGGCAGACACCAGGCGAACCCGAATGCGGCCCGCGACTTCATCGACCATCTGGCGCAGGCTGCGTGCAATGCCTGGCAGGTTGGGAAGCCGTCCGCGCGAAAGCAGGAGCTGCGCCAGGCTCTGGGTCGTCTTCGACAGTGCCAGACGCTGACAGACTTGCTCCAGGACCGCTTGCCGCTGCGTCTGCGAAAACGCCGGGTTTAGCAGCACCGTTCGTAGGTCGGTGCTCGAATCGATGGACTGCGCGAGTCGCTCGACCTCAGCGGTGAGCGGCTCCAGGTTGTCCTGCGCCTGTCCGATGCTCAGGATGGCGCGAGCATAGCGCCGGGATGCGGAGCCACTGATCATGAGCGACCTCCCGAAGCGGTGGCGGCGGTTTCGACTTGACCCACGAAGCGCTCGACCAAGTTGCGCTGATCGAGGTCATTGACGCGGCTCGACACCAGCTTTTCGGCCAGATCAACCGCGAGCAGTGCGGTCTTGCGCTCTAGCTCGCGCTTGGCACTGTCGATCGTCTGCTGGACCTGCGCTTCCGCGTCTTTGAGCAGCTTTTCGGCCTCGGCTTCCGCCTTGGCGATGATCTTTTGCCGCTCTAGCTCGGCCTGCTGCTTCATCGAGCCAAGCAGCGCATCAATGTCCGCCTGGGCGGCTTGCGCCTTTTTCTCATACTCGTCGAGCTGCGCTTGGGCTTGCTTCTCTAGCTCACGCGCGCGGTCGAGCGACTTGCGAATCTCCAGGTGGCGGTTGGCCAGGAACTCTTTGAAGCTCTTGCCCGCGAGCTTGTTCAGGATGAACAAGAACACCACGAAGTTGATGAGCGCGAAGCCAAACGGCGGGTGATGGTGGGTTTTGCCCGGACCGTAGTCCCAACTCCACCAGTTTTCGATGACCGGGCCCGCTGCGTGTGCGCCGTGCTCACCGTGCGCGCTGGCTCCTGGCTCGCCATGGGCTGCGGCTGTGCCGTGTCCGGGCTCTGCGTGAGACGGCTCTGCTGCATGAGCAGGTTCCGCGTGAGCGGGTTCGGCGTGCGCAGGTTCGGCATGAGCAGGCTCCGCGTGCGCTGGTTCCGCGTGTGCAGCTTGGGCGGCATCGGCTGGCGCTGCTTCGCTCGGCTGCGCGGTCGGATTCCCGATTTCCGCCGGCTGTGCAGCGGGCTGCGCGACCGGCTGTGCAGCGGGCTGAGCCTGCGCCGGACCGGCTTGACGCAGCGGCGGATACTGTCCATTTGGGTTGTGCAGCGGCTGCGGCGTGGGAATCCCTTCCGGCTTCTGCACGGCTGCGCCCGGCTGCTGCGCCAGCGCAAGCGACGAACCACCGAGCAGAATCAGTCCCAGCGAGAGCCGGGCAAGCGTGGTCTTTCGGGGGGTCATCGCTTACACCTCACGTCCTAGGAGCTTCGTTGCCAGCACCTTCGACAGTGACTCGGCGCGCTGGCTGAGCTCCGCCTGGGCTTGCGTCACTTGGGCAGAGACTTGCTCTCGGGTGGCGCTGATGCGGCTCTGGGCGCGCGTCCGGGCCGCTGAGAGCAGCTCCTCTTCACGCTGCCGACCTTCATTGGCCAGCTTGAGTCGCTCTTCCTCGGCAGCTTGGCGGGCCTTTTCCATCTTTTCTTTGAACTGCTGCTCGATGGATGTCGCGCGCTTTTGGGACTCTACCGCTGAGGCTTCGGCAGAGTGGATGCGATGCGAGCGCTCGTCCCGCATCTGCATGTACGGTTTGAACAGGTACTGACGAAGGATGACGAACATCGCGATGAAAATCGCGAACTGAACGAGCACCGTTCCGTCGATATCGATGACGGGCGGGGCTTTTTCTTCCGCTCCCTCGCTTATCGCGAGCATAAGTGCTTGCAAGATCATGGATGCTCCGGGGGGGTTCGGCGCGAGCACTTACCACTTGCGTAAGTGTGGTGTCAAGAGCCCCACAGTCCGTACCGGGGACGAATCAGTGCGCGCAATCCACCTGGCTTAGGACAGTCCGCGCTCGGATCGGGACCGTAGACAGTCGCCATCGCCGGGCTGAACAGTACGGCAGGCACGCGGGCGGTGGTGATAGATGCTACAGCTGACCTTGCGACCGATGGCACCGAGGAGTGCCAGGCAGCGACCGTCGGAACTCATGCGTAGGTGTGGGGTGCCTGATGAAGGGATGACGACGAGCTTACGTACCAGATCGCTGCGCGACAGGATGGCGGCGCCGCGCTCGATCGGGACGTAGTCTTGTCGGCCTTCGCGTAGGTTTTCGGCGGCGTTGCAGCAGCAGGCTCCGCAGCGCTCACAGTCCAGCGACATGGGCGGCGATATTGCCCGGAGGCTCAGGCATTGCCAAGCGCCCGTGCAAACGACAGCGCAAACGACCGTGCAAAGAAGCCAGACCGCGCGTTGTATGATGGCTTATGCGCAAATCCTTCTTTGGTTCTCGTTTGGCTTGGGTGGGCAATGCCGTGGTTCCTGTGTGTGGCGTGGCGCTGGGTCTGCTGCTTTCTTCGTGTGCAGCGCTCGGCATTGGACAGAGCGGTCCGCCGCAGCAAAAAGGCGAGCCCACGCTGTCGAAGTGTCTGGCTGGATCGACGCTGGAAAAGTACGGAAGCTGTGGCGAATACTGCGCGGCGCAAAACCGAGGCTGTCAGAACTACGGCTGCGCGGTTCCCGGCGACACCAAGCGCTTTGGCGGTGCTTCGTTTGATAACACCGTCTGCGCGGGCAACATGCAGAAGGGCTTTCAGTGTAACGAACCGCTGCTTGGCGTCGGCGCGGTCGAGTGCTGCTGCACGGGCCTGTAGTCGGATAGCGACGTAGCCTTCGCAAGGCAGTGCGCGGGTCAGCGCAGCAGGGCGGTCATCACCATTGATCCCAAGACGACCGAGATGCCAGCGATGGTCAGGATCGCACCAAACCACATCACGATGAGGGCGGCGATGTCTCGCTCGTTGCGCTGGTTGCGCGTCCAGCGGCGCTTGCCTGCGCGCAGCAGCCAATACAAGCCAACCCACCAGGTGATGAAGCCGAGCAGCACGTCTGCCCACGAGTTCAGCATCGGCTAGCTGTCGCCTCCGCTGTAGCGAAACAGGAGCGAGCACAGATAGCTGACCAGGATCAAGAGCAGCAGCGTCGGTCCGCGTAGCCAGTTGAGAGGCTGCTGGGCATAGGAATCGAGCAAGCGCTCCATCGAATCGGCGGCCAACAGACCGAGCACCGGGCTCTCTGCGGGACAGGAACGCAGCACGCCTTCTTTCTGACACGCGACGATGACGACGGGCTGCGCGCTGGTGATCGAGGCTTCTTTGTAGCGCATCGTGCCGCGTGCAATGAGCTTGCCCATGCAGCGCTGGCGAATGTTGTCTGGAACGGTGTTGCTCTTTTCGATCGCGCCGAGATCGATTCCGACCTTGTTCATCGGAACCGGCTGAAGCCAGCCGTCGCTTTTGCGCAGCACGATGTCTTCGTCGTGGTGAAACAGCTCAAACGGTGCGCTCTGGCTGCCTTGATGGAACGTAAGCTGTTCGTCTTCTCCGACGCTACAGAGCGTACGAACGACGGTGCTGCGGCCCGACCGATAATGATCTTCGACCCAGGCGTAGTACATCACGCTCGGATTTCCTGCTGGCGTCGCCCGTAGCGTGTTTGTGCGGAGCGTTCCGTGGTAGCGAGCCGGTCCACTGTAGCCATCGCCGAGCGTGTGAACCGGCAGGTTGCGCAGCGTCCACAGCTTCCTCGTGAGCGGCTTTACCTCTTTCCAGAGCCCGAGATCGAACAGCAAGAGCGCGCCGATGGTCAGCAGAAAGATCAGCAAAATCCACATCGCGTTCGTCTGTTCTTTCGGATCGGGTTCGGCCATGGCTGCGCAGTGTGTAAGTTGATTCTTGAACGAGAGGGCGGTTTCACGCTAGGTTCGCTCGGTTCCCGTCGGAGTAAGTGAGAAGGTCGCTGGCTTGTCGCAAGACAGGCGAGAGGAAAGTCCGGGCTTTACAGGGCAGGATGCTGGCTAACGGCCAGTCAGGGTAACTTGCAGGAAAGTGCCACAGAAAACAGACCGCCAGCCTCGGCTGGTAAGGGTGAAACGGTGCGGTAAGAGCGCACCGGAATGCTGGTGACAGCGTTCGCACGGAAAACCCCATCCAAAGCAAGACCGCATAGAGAGTGAAGCAATTCCGAGGCGGCCCGTTTCGCTCCGCAAGGAGGCTCTCAGGTAGGTCGCTTGAACCCACTCGCAAGAGCGGGTCTAGATGAATGGCCTTCGCGTCCTTCGGGACGAACAGAACCCGGCTTACGGCTCACTTCGACGGGAACATTTTGGCTTTGCTCGATGACGGCGCATTTGCTTTGATGTCGGCATGCTGACGACATTCTTCCGAGAGGAACACGAGTTTTTTCGCAAGTCGGTCTCGCAGTACTTGGAAAAGGAGATCGTGCCTTATGTCGAGGAGTGGGAACGCGCAGAGCTGTTCCCGCGCGAGGTCTTTACGCGCTGCGGTGAGCTGGGCTTTTTGGGCGCGCACTATCCCGAAGATGTAGGTGGCTCAGGCGGGGACTGGTGGTACGGTGCCGCCTGGGGCGAAGCGCTGGTAAAGAGTCGCTGTGCGGGTCTGGCGATGGCGATGATGGTGCAGACCGATATGGCGACGCCGATCATCGCGGAGATCGGGACCCGTGAGCAAAAGGACGAGTTCCTGGCTCCGGCGCTGCGTGGCGAAAAGATCGCGGCACTCGGCGTGTCGGAACCAAACTGCGGCAGCGATGTGGCGTCGATTCGGACCACGGCGCGTCGAGTCGGTGACGAGTACGTCATCAACGGCGCAAAGTGCTGGATCACCAACGGAACGCGCGCGGACTTCATTACGCTGGCGGTGCGAACGGGTCCGGAAGGATCGGGCTTTGGTGGCATCTCGCTGGTGACCTTCCCGACGGATGTGAAGGGCTTCAAGGTCACGCGCAAGATCAAGAAGATGGGCAACCATGCCTCGGATACGGCAGAGCTTTCGTTTGAAGACTGTCGCATCCCGGTCCGTTATCTCCTCGGTGAGGAGAACCACGGCTTCTACTACATCATGATGAACTTCCAGGGCGAGCGCTTGATCGCGGCCGTCAGTGCGGTGGCGGGAGCGCAGCAGTGTCTCGACGAGACGATCCAGTACACCCAGGATCGCAGCGCGTTTGGCAGGCCGATCCTCAAGTTCCAGGTCTGGCGTCATACGTTCGCAGAGCTGGCGACGCAGATCGAGGCGGCTCGCTGGCTGACCTATCGCGCCGTGGATCTGTTTAATCGCAAGCAGGAAGCGGTAAAGGAAATCACGATGGCCAAGCTGTTCGCGGGTGAGCTAGCCATCAAGGTCGCGGATCGCTGCGTGCAGGCTCACGGTGGCTACGGCTATGCAGAAGAGTTTCCCATCGCTCGCTACTATCGGGACGTGCGGCTTATCACCATCGGTGGTGGCACGAGCGAAGTGATGAAGGAAATCCTGTCGAAGCGACTCGGTTGGGGCTAGCGAAGGCTGCGCTGCGCACTCGCTGAGAGCTGCGCAGGCGTTCGCTGGAATGTGCTGTGGAAAGGAACGCTCCGCCCGGTGGTAAGCCGGGGGAGCTTCGTGCGTTACGAGCGGTTGGAGATGATTGCGTAGGTCACGCGCGCTTCTTCCGCGAGCGCCTGGCCTTGCTTGTCGCGCGTCCGATCCTTTTCGATCTGGTCGGCGATGGCTTGCAGCACGTCCTTGTCGGCCTTGGTTGCGGTGCGGGTCAGGGCAAACATCACCGCTGAACGAACCGCCGTGTCTTTGTGACCGACGTATTTCTTCAGCGCGGGCACTGCATCGTGGCCCAGACGCGACAGCGAGAACGCCGCACGCTCTGCCTTCGGGCTGTTTTCGACCTTGGCATCCGCATCGGGAGGCATCGCCAGGTACTTGTCGAAACAGGCGATGTCCTTTTTGCACTCAGCCGCAACTTTGGTACGGATGATCGCCGTCTCGAAGTACTTCTTGATATCGACGATGTCCGCCGGGATGGTCTTGTAGATCGGCTCGAGCACCGCCGATTCATCTTTGTCGGTGAGCCGCGAGAACTGCGTCACCGCATACGCGACGAGCGTTGCCTTGTTGGTATCGAGCTCAGGCATCTCGTCTTTGTTCTTGGCTGGCGTCAAAAACGGCGTCTTCGCCATCTGTAGCAGGATCGGCATCGCTGACGCATCGCCGAGCATGTTCAGACCTTCTGCCGCCGCTGCACGGTGCTTCGGATCGCGCTTGGCATCGCTTAGCACGCCAATGATCGCTTTGGTTGCGGACGGATCGCCGATCTGACCGAGCGACTGGAGCACCGCTTGATGTCCTGACACTCCGGGCATTCCGTCGGGGCCCGTGCCAAGTCCGTCGTCCTTCTTCGCCAGCTCTGCGAGCAGCGCCGGAATGGCCTTCTTGCTGCGCAGATCGCCCAGGAGGACCGCCGCCTTCTGCACGATGATGCCCGGCACGAACTTGTACTTTTTGGCATCGGCTTCGACGTTGGTGTTCTTGCGCTGAAGCGTCTCGACGAGCGGCTCGACGGCAGCCTCACCGATGCGCACCAGACCAAGGCGACACTCTTGGAACATGTCGTTGCCTCGGCCCGTCATCCACAGACCGCGAATCAGCGACTTGGTGGACTTCGGATCGGCAAACTCCGCCAGCACTTTGGCGGTGGTCTTGTTGATGAAGAAGTCTTGATCGTCGGCGCTCGTCTCAAGAATTTCGTTGAGCGTATCGACACTCGACGGATCCTTGATGGATGCCAGCGACTTGATCGCTTCGATACGGGCCACGTTGGCGCGCGAGCGAATCGAGAGCTTCTTCGACGCGGCTTTTTTCAGCGCGTTCACCGCTCCCTTGGCGGCTTCGCGACCTTTTTCGTCGCGCTCGGCTAGCTCTTGCAGACCGTTGGCAGCGATGATCGCGTTATCGAACGTCTCTTCGGAATAATCGAGCTGCTCGGCGAGAAGCTCGACCGCCTTTTCGGTCCGAATCTTGGCAATGACGCGCAGGACTTCGGAATCCGGGCTCTTTTTGAACTTGGCAGCCAGCGCATCGTAGGCGGGCTCGGCCTTTTCTTTGAGACGGGTCAGCTGACGCAGCGCCTCTTTCTGTTCTCGGGGGTTGTCGAGCTTGCTGATCCAGCTCTTGGGATCGTCGGGATCTTCAGGACAGCCGGTCAGGGTCAAGGTGCAGAAGGTCAGGGCAACGCCGAGGGCAGCAGGGTGTGCCCACAGGGTGCGGCTCCGTCTCAACATGGCGAACTCCTCGCGCGACGTGCTCAGAACACAAAGCAATAAGGCGCATCCGCAGCGCGCCGTCGCGGCGTACCACACGCCGCCCAAACAGCATGCATCTGGGGCGGGCCAAAAGGCAAGACTCGTCGAACTGCGTTTCGCAGTGCGATCTGCCTCAGGGATGGATGATGGGGAAACGGTAAGAAAAGAGGAGGGGAGTGCGGAAGAAGGTCTAACAACCTACGCGGCGGCTCGGTTAGTGAGCGCCTTCGCCACCGCCACCACCGCCAGCCTTCGCCTTCTGCTGAACGGCGAAGTTGACGTTGTTGTAGCCAGCGACGGTGCAGGTGTACATGATCTTCTTCAGAACCTTGAAGTCGATGTTCTTGTCGCCTTGCAGGATGACAAGACCCTTCCAGTCGTTCGGATCGGGATGGAGGAGCTTGAAGTTGTTCTTCAGCACCACCAGATCGTCGTGGAGCTGGGGAATCTTCCAGTCCATCGTCGTCTCTTTGGCCAGATCGCTCGCATCCGCTTTCGGCTCACCGTTGAGCGTCACCGAGTCGCGTGAGATCGAGATGATCGGAGCCTGCTCCAGATCCTTGTAGTTCATGGCTTCCGGCAGCGTCACGTTCTTGGAAACCGTGAGCAGCTCACCAGATGCGGAGAACGTCTGCAGAAGGAACACGACCAGAATGGTGAGCATGTCAACCATCGAGGTCAGGTTCAGCTCGGCGTACGTGGACTTTTTGCCAGCGCCGTGCTTCGTCACAAACTTCAGCGGAATGAACTTACGCAGACGAGGACCGGGCTGCTTGATAAGGCCGCCTTTTTCAAATGCGCTAGCCATGGTTAGCCTCCCGCTCCCTTGTCCGTGAGCGTAACGGTTGGAAACTTCGCTGAGATCGCCACGTCCATCGCCTTGATGATCTTGTGATAGACCACCGTGTCGTCGGCCTTGATGGTCAGATCTTCCTTATCGGCATGATCTTTTTTGGCCTGCGCCAGCGTATCTGCGAGCTTCACGTAGTCGTAGTCCTCGGACTTGGCTTCAATCGGAATGCTCTCGCCCGTTGACTTCGAGAATGTGAAGGTGTTGTCCTTGTTGATAAACAAGGTCAACGTGACCTGATTCG
Source organism: Myxococcales bacterium (assembly GCA_016794365.1). Lineage (GTDB taxonomy): Bacteria > Myxococcota_A > Polyangia > Palsa-1104 > JAEUJZ01 > JAEUKA01. The sequence continues at coordinate 39,767 of JAEUKB010000051.1, read as the reverse complement.
GCTGAGGATCATCGTTCGGAGCACCCTGCGACTTGCTCTTTTGCGTCACGTCCATGCGGGCCAGCTGGGTCCACACTGCGGTGATCAGAAGGAACGAGATACAGCACGACAAAAGGTCGATGAACGGGACCAGGTTGATTGCGGCATCAAGCGGTTTTTTACCGCCTTTGCCTGAAGGCGTAGGTGCTGCGCCGCCCATCGTAATAACTCCTTGCTAGGGCTTCTGCGGGCAGATTTGGTCATCTGCCCCAACCCGTCACCTTCGAAACTAGCCCTGACCGCTCTGCTTCATCGCATTGCGGTGGCCGACCACCAGGTTCACAACCTGCACCGAAACCTCGTTGATGTCATCGAGGGTGTGCTGGGTCCAACCGTTGAGGATTGCGAACCACAGAAGGGCAGGAACTGCGCAGACGAGACCGAATGCGGTGCAGTTCATGGCTTCCGAGATACCCTTCGCGAGCAGCGTTGCTTTCATCGAGGGATCGACACCGGCGACGCCTGCGAACGAGTGGATCAGACCGAGAATCGTGCCGAGCAGACCGACGAGGGTTGCGACGTTACCAAGCATGGCGAGGTAGCCAGTGCGGGCTTCCAGCTTCGGGATCTCGTGGAGAGCCTGCTCGTCCATCGCGGCCTGAACTTCAGCGTCGGGACGGTTGAACTTGGTGAGACCGGCCTGAATGATACGGGTAACGGGGGTCGGGTTGCCGCTGCAGACCTTGACGGCACCCTGGATGTTGCCGGCCATGATCTGGCTCTTGAGGAGCGACAGCAGCTTCTTCTTATCGATGCCAGCTTTCTTCAGGTAAATGACGCGCTCGATCGAAATGCCCCAGGCAATGATCATGAGCAGAAGGATGGGCCACATCGGCCAGCCACCCTCGTGGAACGCGTCGGCCAAGGTCTTCATCAACGACATTTCCGGTACCTCCAGTGATCGGGTTGTTGTGTAGCGCTCATGGTACAAGCACGCGAAGTGCCAACAGACAGAAAAAAGAGCTGTTCCACGGAAGACCTCGGAAGTCCTGCACTTTCAATCGCTGGCTGCGGTCCGCAAAGCGGGGAAATGCGCAACACAACTGTGGAGAAATGCAACAGTTCCACGGCCAGGCCTGGCTAGAAGATCTTGGGTGGACGACTGCCTTTGGGCGCCGTCGGTAGATCGCGTAGGTTTTCAGGCAATGCGTACGGTTTTCCGTCCGGACCAAGCCCTGCACTCGGTGGTGGCAAGAATCCCGGTAGCAGCGGTCCGCCGCGATCGGTGGGCTTGATGGTCGCTGGCCGCTCAGGCATTTCCGTCAGAGGCGCATCTCGGTTCGCATGGAACATGTATCGCGCCCACATCGGGACGCTCAGCGTGAAGCTCGCGTCGGCATAGCCAAGCTGTCGCTCGTAAGTGTCGTCGCCAATCCAGACCGAAGTCAGCCAGCGCGAGGTAAATCCAACAAACCACACGTCAGAGGTCCGACTGGAAGTGCCGGTCTTGCCCGCTGCAATCAGCGCAGCGTCGCGAATCGGCTTACTGTGGCCTTGTGACACAACCCGTCGGAGCAGCGTGCCGGTTAGATAAGCCGTCCGTGGCGCAATCACCGGGCGCTTCTGTCTGCCAGCCTGCGCCATGATGCGCTCGATTCGCGATTTTCCGTCGAGCATTGGATCGTCCCACGCGCTGTTGTCGATGAGGACTTCTCCATTTCGCGACACCACTCGCTTGACCGTCACCAAATCGACCGGACGACCGCTGCGGCCAAAGAGAGCAAAGCTCTTGGACAATTCATCGACGCGCACACACGACGCACCAAGCGCCAGCGCATCATCGGCATGAATCGGCGTCGTCATCCCGAGCCGTCGCGCCCACGCCTCGACATCCTTTTTGCCCATGGTCTTGAAGACTTCGAGCGCAGGCGGATTCTTCGACCAGACGAGGGCTCGCTCGAGGTTGACCTGCTGACCGTAACTTCCATCGATGTTGGTCGGCAGCCACTGCTCGCCGGTGACTGGGTCAATTTCGACCTTGACCTTGTCGTTCCACATCGTGTCGTAGCTGTAGCCTCGGTCGAGTGCGAGCGAGTAGTAGATCGGCTTATAGGCGCTGCCCGGCTGACGACAGGCTTGGACGACGCGATTGAACTCCGAGCGGTCGTAGTCGCTGCCTCCCACCATCGCCATCACGTAGCCGTTGTGGAGATCGAAGCTAAACAGCGCGCCTTGGGGTCGCGGGCTCTGCTCCAGCAGCACTTCGCGCGGCCCTGTCATCTGAGGCTTTCGGCGCTGCTCGGGTAGCCAGACTGCCTCGCCGACCTCTTGGCGCTTGCCAGGCTGAGATGCGGGAACACCTGCGCGACGTGGATCTCCGTCTGAAGGAATGAAGACTCCTGTCCCTGGAACATAGCTGGGCCGCCCAAACGCAACTTGTGGACGCTGATCCATTTCCGTCGCTGCACCCACAGGACCGGCTGGCGCTGGTTTGGGGGCAACAGCGGGGCGATTGGCGATCGCTGCTGGCTTTGCCGTCGCTGGTTGTCCGGGGACTGCGGGCTTGGGCTGAAGTCCGGGCTTGGCTCCTGCGACCAGCGGCTTTCCGGCGCGCGCACCGGGACCACGCGACAGTGGGGCACGCGCTGGACCTTTGGCGAGCGCTGGCTTGCCCACACCGGGGCGATTGGTCAGCGGAGCGGGCTTGGCTTGCGGTTTGGCCACCGCGACCGCTTGGGGTCGGGGCGCTGGCCCGGCTGTTGGACCCAGCGATGGCGCAGCTTGCGGCCTGACCGTTGGTGCAGCCACGGCGGGCTTGGCGGTCGCGAGCGGCTTACCCTGCGCGTTCGGCTCTGGCGCGCTTTCTTTGTAGGGAGTCACCGGCGCATAGACGAAGTCGCTGAACTTGTTTATGTGCGATCGAAACGCCAGCTTCACCCAGATGACATCGCCGGGCTTGAGCGCCTCGAGCGCCGACAGGATCAGCCGATCGTTGGTCGGATCGCGCGGGTTGTAGCGCGCCGCCCACAGCATGTTGTTCAGCGGTAACTCGGTGGTGTGCGGGCCAATCTGAACCGTCGCTCCACTCGGTCGCACCGACGTGACCAAGCCCAGATAGAGCGTGTCTTCTTTGAGCGGCTCGGCGTAGCGCTTCTGCGCACGAAGCAGGAACACCCGCTGCGCGTCGGGATCTAGGTTGGTCTCCGGTCCTCGGAAGCCTTGTCGTTTGTCGAGCCGACGGACCGCAAAGTCCACGTTATCGGTGCCGAGCACATCCAAAAAGGGCTGAATCGTGGTCTCGACGCGCAGACCTTCTTCCATCACCCGTCGCTCACCGAGAGATGAGACCAGCTCTTTGCGCACTTGGTTCACGAAATACGGCGACACATCGCGTGAAGCATCTCGTCGCTGATGTAGCTCGATCGGCTTACCATATAGCTTGGCTGCTGCGCTTGGATCGAGCTTGCCCACTTCGACCATGTTGTGCAGCACGGTATCGCGTCGCTGCTGCGCCGCTTGTGGATGATCAATCGGAGAATATCGCGTCGGTGCTTTCAGCAGTCCAGCGAGCAGCGCTTGATCTTCGACGGACAGCTCCCACACATTTTTGTCGAAATAGCGCTTGGCTGCCGCCTGAACCCCGAAGCTACCGTGGCCAAGGAACGTATGGTTCAGGTACGTCTGAAGGATCTCCGCTTTCGTGTAGCGTGATTCCAGACGACGAGCCATGATCGCTTCGCGAATCTTGCGCGACACCGTGCGGTCCGCCCCGAGAAACGCTTTGGCGACCTGCTGCGTGATCGTCGAGCCGCCTTGTCGCAGCTTCCCCGAGCGAAAGTTTACGCGCAGCGCACGCGCCAGACCGCGCAGATCCAAGCCACGATGGTCGGGAAACCTGCGATCTTCCGTCGCAATCACCGCATCAATCAGCGGCTGCGGGATCTTCTGAAGCGGCAGGATCTCTCGTCGTTCACTGGCCAGCGTCGCCAGCAGGCTGCCATCGCCCGAAAAGACCTCGGTCACACCGGGCGCAAGCTGGGCATAGCGCGACAGATCCGGCGTCTCGGGCAGCGACCGCGCAAAGTACACGTAGACCGCAGCCAGCACATGAAGCATTACCAGCAGCAGCCCCAGGGCGGCGAACAGGTAGTACTTGATGAGCCAGTAAAAGAACCCACCATCGGCGGGATTTACGATCTGGATGCGCAGTCGGGACATTCTTTCCGCGAGTCACCAGCAGCCAAGGCACCCGCCCACTCAACTAGGCACCCTACCACATTCTTGAGTGTTCTTTGACCCTTGGCGATGCGGCTTTCACTTGCCTACAGGTCGGTGAAGTCCGTGCCAGTTGGGCAGTTGAGCGCTAGAGCGGGCCTCCGTCGGCAGGCATTCCGTCGAGTTTGCCTTGATCCGGCATCGCCAGATCCGGCATCGCCAGGTCCGGCGCAGGCCGCAGGTCTTCGGGCACCGTCATGTCAAACGGCTCCCCAATCGAGAGGCTGACCCCAACCTTTTCGGTGTAGTGAATCGCCACGGTCTTTTGCGCCTGTCCGAGCGTATCGCCCAGCTCGTTGAGCGCCGTGATCTCAAAGGTGATCATGCCGCGATGCTGACGATCGAACTCATCGAACCGAATCGCAAAGCGCAGCGGATAGGTCAGCGGCTGCTGCGGAACCTTGCGTGGCGTCTGGGGCGTGATGCTTCCGTAGCCGTCGAGAACGCGAACCAAGAGCTGATAGGTGCTCGGCGGTCCGCCATCGACGGTGACACCGATACAAGCACGCTCGTAGCCCGCACATGGATCGGGCGTTTCGGTGCAGCCCGATCCAACACCCAGCAAAGAGATCAGCGAGAGCAGACCAAGTGTGCGCTTCATCTCGACACGTCGATGGGAGCCAGGTCGCTGCCTGGGGCGATGGAATTGAACCGTCCGGCTGCCGCTGCACCGACCAGACCGGCGACGATGATGGCTCCACCTCCGACGGCAGCCCACAGCCACCAGCGCTTATAGAGAGGCGTCGCTTCACTGCCTGACGACGGTGCGTTGGCATAGGACAAAAGGCCCGATTCATTGGCTGCGGCGGTCAGTGCTCCGTCGAGCTTGCGCAGCTCTCCGGCGCGCAGATCGATCGATACCGCAAAGTCACGCAGCCCAGAGGATGCGACGCGGACTTCGTGCGTGCCCGGCGTGGCAAACAAATAACCCGGTGGCGGCGTGGTTCCGCCCGGCAGCTTGCTGCGCAGGGAGCCATCTACAAACAGGCTTGGCTCGACAGCATCTTGAGGAACCGTCACCGTGACCGCCAGCTTGCCCAAGGTCTTTTCGTACTCGCTCAAGCGCTTTTTGGCATCGTCGAGTCGCTCGGTCAGCACCATCGATCGATTGGCCGTTCGCAAAAAGCGCTCCAGTGCCTGCGCGGCCTGCTGCGGCTGTCCCAGATCGCCATAGACCACACCGAGGTTGTAGTCGATCGATGGCTCGTTCCACAGCGAGCGGGCTTGCTCCAGCCGAGCGGCAGCACCACGACCATCACCGCGCTCGACCATTTGACCGGCTTCCCGGATGAGCTGGCGAACCTGCTGCTTGGTGGCATCAGAGGGCTGTGCGCTGCTTGGGGAATCAGACGCATGGGCTGCGCGTTCCCAGCCAAGAGGACCGACAAACTGACCCATCGTGACCAGCGTCAGTCCGATCAAGAACGCATTTCGTCGAAAACCGACTTGCGGAAGCGACATGAGGGCGGGCACGTTAACACGGAAGATGCTGCGAAGGTCAAACCCCACATTCTCCTGTGGAACGGTTGCAAGATCGGGGCAGCGGATACATCAAAAGAAACGTGGGCCCACGCATGCTGTATAAAGGCGGACCTGCAATTGCAGCCGCCGCCGGAATGGCCCAGGCTAAAATCCTCTCTGGAGGCTACAGGCGCGATGGACTATCGCACGTTTGAGCAGAAGCTGCTGGACACCATCTTCACGACGGATGTCCCGCTGAACCCCGCCACGATCGCCTTCCTTTACAAGCTGACGGTGCAGCAAGCGTCCGATCTGCTTCAGCAGGCAGCGGTCAACGGGCTGCTCAATATTGAAAGCGACGAGGAAGGCAACCTCCTTTACACCTATCCGAACCGGGTCCGGTTGCCTCGGGATGGAAAGCTTGATCCGCGTCGGGCGGATGCCGCAGGGCAGAACAAGCCGGTTCAAGTGGCGCTCGTTCCCGCGTCGCCCACGGCGGTGGTTCCGGCTCAGCCTGCGCAGGCGGCGTTACCAGACAGCATCGATCTGCTGGAAGCGTCGGCTCCGCGTGAAGACAGCCGGACCAGCGCTGCGACCACTCCGCCTCCAGCGGCTGTTGCGGTTCAGCAAAGCGCTTCGCGCGAAGCCCCCGGCGGCAGCATGCGCTGTCCGTTCTGTAGCGAAGTCATCCTGATCGGTGCCAAAAAGTGCAAGCACTGCCACGAGTACCTCGACTTTGCGCTGCGCGACATTCAGTCGCTGCGTCAGCCGGGGGCCGCGCACGCACCGCCACCGCCGCCTCAGACCTCGCTGGCCCCGCTGCCGCCGCCTTCGACCGTGCAGATTCAGCAGTGGACCAGCACCAACGCGACGCAAGCGGCGCTGCTCAGCTTCTTTGTGCCGGGGCTCGGTCAGATGTGTAGTGGACGCGTGCCTGCGGGCCTGCTGTGGATGATGTTTACCTGCCTCGGCTACGTGTGCTTCATCGTGCCGGGCATCGTGCTGCACATCCTGTGTGTCATCAACGCCGCGCGACCGCAGCAGACCGCTAGTCAATAACCTCGGTCACACGGACGCCCAGCTCGCCTTCGACATCCACCAGCTCTCCCCGCGCAATGACCCGGCCTCCGGCGGTTAGGTCCACCGGGCCAGCCAGCGGCCTTCCCACCGGCACCACCGCACCCGGACGCAGATCCAAGATCTCTTTGGCGGTCAGCGTGACGCGCCCGATCTCGCAGGTGATCTGGACTGGAAGCTCGCGCAGCAGGTGCTCACCGGGAGGACTTGGCTTCGTCGAAGGTTCACCGGATAGCGCCGAAAGTTCCGACGAGGTTGTGTCAGCGTTTGCGTCTGCCATGGACTCTGCTCGCAGGTGATAAGGGCCTAAGATCGTGACGCCCGCGCCATCGAGAAAGGCCGGAAAGACGCCGCCGCCCAATCGCAGCGCCACCGGACCGCCGGTCACCGGACGTGGCCCGAAGTGATCCAAGATCACGATGTCGTCGGGACGAAGCGCAACCACTTCCGCTGTGGGCAAAAAGCCATAGCCCGCTTCGATGGTGAGCGTGGAAGAGATGCCGCGCAGTCGCTCGCGTCGTAGCCAGCTCTTTTGCGCAGCCACATCAGACGGAGCCATCAGCGCCCACAGCCGAATGTCGGGACGACACAAAAGCCGCGCCCAGCCTTGCGTCGAAGGCACCGTGACGCGCGCATCCAAGGAAATGAGCTGCGGACTGCCGTTTTCATCGAGCAGCGCCATCGCATCATCGACCGACAGCACTGACACCCGAACCTCAGCGGCCAGCAGCGCAGTCCGTATCAGCTGGGCCACATCGTCGGGACGCAGCAGCCCCAGCTTTTGACACAGCGGCTCTTCGATGACCAGCACGACATCACGTCCCGGCAGGCCGTTTGTCAGCTTGAGCAGCACGCCGCCCGCCAGCTGCGAACCGAGTCGCTCGCTCGGGAACAGATACGGCTCTACCGTGCGCACCTGCGGCGCAGCGCCCAGCCGATTCGCCAGATCGTGCAGTCCTCCGAGCGGAGACTTCGCCGCATCGAGCACCGCCAAGATGTGTCGCCACAGCGCTTGTCCCAGCTCGACCTGGACGCGCAGAAGACGTGGTAGCTCTGCGAGCGGAAACGGACGGACGCGGCGCGGACGAGATGATGGGCTCACCAAAGCCTCTGTAGCATCGCATCGAACCACGGCGCAGTCCACGGCACCAGCCAGTGCAGGATCACGGCACCGACCACTCCGGCTGCGACGTCATCGATCATCACGCCGAAGCCGCCTTTGACGTGGCGATCGAGCAGCCGCAGCGGACCGGGCTTGAGCCCATCGAGCACGCGAAACAGAAAGTAGCCCCAAAAGAAGCTCAGAAAGTGCCAGGGCGCCAGCCACACGGTGACCAGATAGCCAACCACTTCATCGATGACGATCGCGCGGTGATCGTGCTTGCCGGTCTGCTCGCAGTAGCGCTCGGCGGCCCAAGTTCCCACCCCAAAGAGCAGCAGCGTCACCAAAAAGTGCGGCACCCGGCCCAGCCAGTGCAGCAGCACCGCCAGCGGCACCGTGCAGAGCGTCGCGTAGTGTCCCGGCCAGGGCGCAACTTCTCCCACACGGAAGACGGTCGCGGTCCAGGTCACAAGGCGCTGCGGAGTGTGGTGTGGAGCTTGCTGCACGACGCGATCGGTACGGCCAGCCCCAGAGACGGTCAACGAAATTCACCAAAAAATTTGCGGGCGGCCCCAGCTTGTCCTACATCATGCGACATAAGCGCCTTACGACCACAAGGCCGGGAGTTTCACCATGAGTCACGATCGTCGTCAGCAGCTTCGCTTGCCGGTTGAGATTTGCGTGCAGCAGTACCTCCCCGATGGGGTGTTTCTGGGTCTGACGCGGGATCTGTCGGAAACCGGGCTGTATCTGACGGCGCCGAAGCTCCGGGATGACATGACGCTGCTCGGCTCGCCGCTGCACCTGGAGTTTGCGCTGCCAGGAACGGGCGACAAGATCTGGGCGCGGGGCACGGTCTGCTACGAATCGCTCGATGGAGAGCTAAAGGGCCTGGGCATTCGCCTGCAAGACATGGCGGAACGTCACAAGCAGAGCCTGCATCGCTACGTGGACTCGGTGCGACGCGCGCGGCTGCACAACTTGCTGTGGCAGATGAACCAGACTCCGGCGCGGCTGCCGGGCGTGATTGGCGGGTAACACCGAGCCGCTCTCTGCGGTCTGTACGCGGCGGGCAGTGGTGTGGCTACAGCGGAATGCGGACCTCGACGCGCAGGCTCTTTTCGGGGGCCACCGTGATGTCGGCATGACCGCCGAGCAGCTTGGCCCGCTCGCGAATGCCGAGCAGACCGATTCCTTCGGTGATCTGCTCAGAAGACACCGTGCCGTCGTCATAGATCGACAGGTGTAGCTCGCTGTCTTGGCGGCTGAGCTGGACCCACACGCGACGGGCCCCGGCGTGGCGCGCACTGTTGGCCAGCGCTTCTTGCACGATGCGATAGCAGGCCGTCTCGACTTTGGGGCGCAGGGTCGGCAGCTCGGCTAGCTCGCACAAGACCTTCAGCCCGGTGGCAGCGGCAAACGTCTCGCAGTGATGCTTGAGCGCGCCCGCCAGTCCCAGCTCGGTCAGCGCGGGCGGCGACAGCGTGTAGACCGATCGCCGCACTTCCCCGATCGCGTTATCGAGCAGCTTCGAGATCTCGGCCACCGCTTGCGGCTCACTGCCGGTCGCGCTCAGCGCTTGCAGACGCAGCCTGGCCGCCGTCATGGCCTGTCCCGCTCCATCGTGAAGGTCGCGCGCAATCCGTCGCCGATCTTCTTCTTGAATCGTCAGGGCCAGCTCTCCCAGCAGGGTCGTGATCCGCTTCTGGGCAATGGCAACCGTATGAATCGGCACCAGGTACAGCACCACCGCCAGCAAGATCGCCAGCCCCGCAAAGCCGACCGTAAGCTGCATCGTCGCGCGCAGCAGCGGGGCCATATCGAGCGCCACCCACACCGTCGCTGCCGTTTCGCCCCCAATGCGGACCTCGGCGCGGCCCCACAGCGGACGAGTCGGCGCGGGCGCGGTATCGATCGGCACGGCCTGTCCGGTGCTGGTGCGGATGACCAAGTAGCGGTCGTACAGCATCCCTTCGGTCGCCAGTCGCTCCAGCAGCTTGGGAATGTTGTAGCGCCACAAGATCGGTCGCTGCTCGATCTCACCATGGAGCAGCATCGCGGTGCGGCCTGCTTCGGCGCGCGCTTCCTGCCACAGCTCGTGACGTTTGCTCAGGTAATACGCCGTCGGGGCCGACACCTGCATGACCAGCGCCGCCAGCATCACCAGCGGCAGCATGCGACGACGGAACCAGCTCGTCAGGTCGAAGGGAATCATCGGGTCTTTCCCTCGGGCGCGGGCACATAGCCGTAGCTGCGGATCAGCTCTTGGACATCGGGCTTTCGCAGAAACGCCAGCAGCGGCGTGGTCCGCTCAAGGCGCTCTGGGCGGACGACGAAGAACAGCTCGCGACTGCCAGCGTAGCGACCTTGCTGCACGGCCTCTGGCGACGGACGCTGCCCGTCTATGCGCAGGATCTTGAGCGGCAGCCGATAGGCGAGCAGCCAGCTCAGCGAAAACACCCCGAACGAACCCGGCGTCGCCGCGATCGCTTCGGCCATCGCCCGGTCGCTATACAGGACGCGATGTCGCCGCTGCCGATAGGCTTGCTCGCGCGCGGCTTGCAGACCCGGCACGATCCGATCGAGCGCGGTGTTGGCTGACTCTGCCCGATCGCGCAGCAGCGGAACCGCCGGGGCCCCGCTTGCAAAGCGCGTCTGCTCGCCTCGGTACAGCGCGGGCAGCTCACCGGCCCGAACGTCATCGGTCGAAAGCCCCGGATGCGCGACGAGAGCCACCACATCGAGCCCCACCGCAATCGTCAAAAGGCCCAGCTTCTGCTCTTCGCTGCTCAGCGGGCGCGACACCATGCCTAGGTCGATCGCTCCGTCGTAGGTGGCGCGAATGCCGCCGCCCGAGCCAATGCTCTCTTCGATGAGGACATGCGGGATGCCACCTCGGCGCGTCCACTCTTCGGCAAGCAGCGTCATCAGCGGGGTCATCGCCCCGGTGCCGCTGATGTGAAGGGCGTGTGGGTCCGGCGCACCGATCGACGTGGCGGGACGGGGCGGAGGGGGCGGCGGGTCGCCGGTGCAGGCAGAGCCCACACCCACAAGCAGTGCAAAGAAGGCAACAAGGCGCACGGTTTCATCATAGCGCGCTGCGGGCTGCGGGCGGTGTCCGGCCAAGCGGTGGTATCGTGAAGAAGTGATTCGTCTTGTGCTCTGTGATGACCACTCCATTGTGCGTGCGGGCTTTCGGGTGCTGTTAGAGCGAGAGCCGGATCTGTCGATCGTGGCCGAAGCGTCCTCGGGGCCCGAAGCGGTCGCGCTGCTGGAGCAGCTTCAGCCGGATCTCATCTTGCTGGACCTGTCGATGCCGAGCGGCAACGGCTTTGACGCCATCGGACGGATTCGTGCGGTGGCACCGCGCTGTCGCATCCTGGTGCTGTCGATGCACGCGGCCCCCGAGTATGTGCGACCGGCGCTGCGAGCGGGCGCGCACGGCTACCTGGTCAAGGGCAGTGGCCTGCACGATCTGCTGCAAGCGGTGCGGACGGTGGCCCAGGGCGGACGCTTTGTCGGGGCCGAGGTCGCGGCGATTGTCTCGGACGATGTGGTGTCCGCCGATGATCGCGATGATGACCTAGAGCGGCTGACCCCCCGCGAGCGCGAAGTCCTCCAGCTCGTCGCCGAGGGGCAGACCAACCGCCTGATCGCGCAGAAGCTCGGGCTGTCGCCCAAGACGGTGGACTCGCACCGCACCAACCTGATGCGCAAGCTCGGGCTTCACGATGCGCAGGCGCTCACCCGCTTCGCCGTCCGCCGAGGCCTCATCTCCGCCGAATAACCCCCAAGCCCGGACGGTTTGCACGGCGTGCCAAGCGGTTTGCACGGCGTGACGGACGGTTTGTACGGCGTGACGGGCTGGTTTTCGCGACCTACAGCAGGGCGACCAGCCTGTCTACTGCATCGCGATACCGAGTCAGCGGCTCGGGGTTGACCTGCGCGGGTACGCCGTGGACATCGTGTACACCGGGCGTGACGGCGGACAGGGGCACTCCCTCATGCGAGGCAACCACCGACACAGAGTGCGCATCGGGGATGTCCAAAAAAGGCGACTCGGAAGCTGGTAAGGAGAAGCTGCTGGGCTTCTGTCTGCGCAGGTTCTGGACCCGATGCTGAATCGCTTCGTACATGGCGCTGAAGGCCTTGGACGCCTTCTTGTCGTACTGGGTGCTGCGGTTGAGCGGGACCAGGTGGATCGACGGCAGCGGGAGCCCATGCTTGCTGGCCTGGGCCGCGAAGTTTACCCCTTGGTACTGCGCAGGAAGCCCAATCCCGTAGAGCAGCTGGCCGACGTTATCGATCGCTCGCGCAGAGGAACCATCGGCGGTACACGGCACAATGACGCGGTTTGCGGCCAGCAGCGCCACCTCGGTGTAGGCCGAAAAGCTCGGGTTACAGTCGATGAAGAACACCGCGCTGGGAATCTGGGTGCTGATGGCCTCGATCAGGTCCATTCCCCAGCGGTGGACGTTGGCCCACGCATCCTGCGGGAGACTCTGGCCAGCGATCTGGTTCATCGCTTGCGTCTGCACCTCCAGCGAGGGATCCCCGGCCACCAGCCGTAGGTTCGGCGGCATCGCCGGATTTAACGCAGGCAGGTCCAACAAAAACGACAGCTCGGTGCCTGTCTTTCTGTGCGGCTGCGTGATGCGCTGATCGAAGTACCCACCGATGGTCTGTCTCGGCTGCTTGGCCAGCAGCTTCGCGAGCTGCGTGCCGCCCTTCCCATTGCCCCCCAGCAGGATCTCGCTCGCGTTGGCCTGGGGGCACAGATCCAGGACCACCACCGTTTGCTCCGGGTTCTTTTCGGCATACGCGCTGGCCAAGATGAACGTGAGAAACGTCTTGCCCACGCCACCTTTGTTGTTCCAGACGGCGTAACGAACGGGTTGGGCTTTGGGCGAGGGTCTGTGGGCCATGCGGCGGAGCATACCATGACGGCCTCCTCGTGCCGGTCGTCTCCCCCATTGTGAGGCGGACCCATTTCCCCCTCGCTGCCGCCCGGTCGAGACTCCATGCCAAATCGCACCGCGTGCCAAGCGGTTTGCACGGCGTGCCAAGCGGTTTGCACGGCGTGACGAGCTGTTTGTACGGCGTAGCAAAGGCGTGCGCACGGCGTGACGAGCTGTTTGCACGGCGTAGCAAAGGCGTGCGCACGGCGTGACGAGCGGTTTGCACGGCGTGACAGCGGGTTTGTACGGCGTGACAGCGGGTCTGCACGGCGTGACAGCGGGTCTGCACGGCGTGACAGCGGGCTTGCGCGGGGGTTTGGGGCGGGTTAGCGGACGCCGGAGTCGTAGCCTTGGCGGCGCTGCTCAGCGGACGAGGGCAGCAGCTTCCACAGCTTTTCTACGATGTCGCGCAGCTTCGCGGTGTCCCCAGCGGCCAGGGCGGCGTGACCTTGCTGGACCAGGCTCTGGGCGCGCGCTTGATCGCTGGCGCGCTCGATGTGGGAGATCGCGTCGTTGAACTCGTCTTCCCAGACATCGGGGTTGCGGTAGTAGGCGGCGGTGGCCAGCTCGTTGGCGAGTCGGAGCTGGCGCTGTAGCTCGCTTACATCTTTGCGCGCCTGGGCCTTTTCGATCGACGCGATGACATCGACCAGCAGTCGCTTTTCCGAGTCGGTGCCCCAGCGATTGACCAGCATGCTGGCTCCGGTGACCTGGCGGACCGCTTTGCGTGACAGCTCCGGCCAGTGCTTTTCGACCTCCAGCTCTTCGAGCAGCGCGTCCAGCTCGATGAGCGTGCGGCGGGCTTTCTGGGCGGCGTCGGCGTCACCTCCCTTGGCGGCTGCGATGTCGCGCTCTAGCTCGGACGCAAGCTGCTGGGGCCGGTGCAGTCGCTCGAGCGTGCTCTTTTGACCCTGGCGGAACGCACTGGCACGCAGCTCGGCCATGCGGTCCCCGGCTGACTTGAGGCTGGCTTCCAGCACCTCGACGCTGGCTTCGGGCACCAGGAGCTGGGCGACGTGCTCAAAGACCTGGCTGAGCTGCGGCACCAGCGCGCGCGCCGAGAGCTGACCGCCGCGATCGACTTCCAAGCTGACCTGCACCTGCGAGCCGCCCGGCAAGCTGGCCTTGATCTGCGTGCTCTTGATCTCGAGCGTGCCGACGAGCCGACACAGGTGCGCCAGCTCGTATTCGCCCTGCACGATCGGAATCTTCAGCGCGAACTCTTCTTTGGCGCTGGCTCCCGACGGGGCCACCGTTTCCACCGTGGTCAGCGAGATGGTGCGACGCGCGGGCAGCGGCGTGCCTTTTTCAAAGAAGATCTGGACGGTGTTGCTGGCGCGGGCCACACCGATGGTGCGAGACAGCGGTGGGTCGGCAATCGTCAGACCCTGCACGATCGTGATGGTGGACGGCTGCATGGCCACCACCTTGCCGTCGGCGAGCAGGCCCTCGACCTTGAAGATGTTGGGACGGCGCGGCAGAAGCTCGACCTGGACGACAAAGCCGCCTTCGGGATCGATCGCGGTGTCGGGGCTCTGCCACATGCCGTCGGCGCGCAACAGGCGCAGGCGCTGGGGTGGGCTTGCGCCGTCCCGCTCGCTCGGGAGCAGCTTGCCGACGATGTACGGCTGAAGATCGGACGACATCGCCGGGAACTGAAGCCACAGCTTGTGTCCGTGGGAGGTATCGGCCTTGGCGGGCTGCATGTCCAGCCCGGCGGTCGCGGCGTAGACCGAGGCCCCTTGGGCGACCAGCGTCATCGGGTCGAGCCCTTCGGCAAACGGCGCTTGCAGGGCATCGCCGACCCTCTTGCGCAGCCACGGCATCATCGTGGGCCCGCCGACCAGCACGATCCGCGACAGCGCCTGGGCCTGCTGGGCCGACAGCAGGCGACGACACACCTCAATCGATCGCTCCACCAGCGGCGCGGTCAGCCGTTCGAGCGTCGCGCGGTCGAGCTGGATCGACACGTCGATGCTGCGGCCTTCGTATTCGATGAACTCGGGAACGGTGATGTCGGTGGACTCGCTGCGGGTCAGCTCGATCTTGGCTTCTTCGGCGGCGTGCTTGAGCTTGCGGATGGCGCTGGCCCACTTGGTGTCGGCGCGGCTGATCGTGATGCCTTCGCTTTTCGACAGCTCGGCGAGCAGCCAGTCCACGATCGTCCAGTCAAAGTCCCGTCCGCCGAGGAAGTTGTCGCCGTCATGGCCGACCACGCGCAGCATGCCGTCGCGGGTTTCCAAAAGGGATGCATCGAAGGTGCCGCCGCCCAGGTCATAGACCAGCCAGAAGCCGACGCCTTCGGATGCGGTCCAGCCCGCTGCCAGCGCTGAGGCAATCGGCTCTTGGATGAGCTCGACCTTGGTAAAACCGGCGAGCAGCGCGGCCTTGGTGGTGGCGGCACTCTGCGGCAGCTCGAACAGCGCGGGCACCGAGATGACGGCCTGCTCGGGCAGAAAGCCGTACTGGTCTTTGACATCGTTGCGCAGCGAGCGGAGGACTTCGGCGGACAGCTCTTCGGGCAGGCGCGCCAGCTTGGCGGCGGGAAAGTCGAGCTTCGACGAGGTTCCCATCAGGCGCTTGAACTCGGAGCGGGTGTTCTTGGGGTCGCTGTCCAAGAACTTGGCTGCTTTGGCACCAACGGTCAGGCCGCCTCGGCTGTCGTAGCGCACAATCGACGGTGTCAGCAAGGTGCCCTGGGTCGTGCGCACCACCGAGATGCGCTCGCCATCAAACACCGCTGCCGCTGAGTTGGTCGTCCCTAGATCAATCCCCAAGTAGAACGTTCGCTGAGCCATGCGGATATCTTACACAGAAGGCTGTGCGACTCACTGCGGCTGTGCGGAGGGCGTGGGTGGGCGACGAAGCAGGTCTTTGTGGCGGGCGAAGCAGTCCAGGATGTAGGCGATGTGCGCGTCGGTATGCGTCGCCATGGTACACAGCCGCAGCCGCGCCGTGCCGGGGGGGACGGTCGGGGGACGCACGGCCAGGGCCAAGATGCCATCGCGACGCAGGGCTGATGCCAGCGAGAGGGCCAGCTCTGCCGGACCGCACATCAAAGGGACAATGGCGGCGCGCGGGGGCAGGGCAGACAGGCCGAGCTGCACAAGCCCGTGATAGAGCCGGGTCGCCAGGGCCTGGGCACGTATGCCTCGCTCGGGCTCTTTGGCGATGACATCGAGGGCGGCCAGCGTCGCTGCGAGCACGGGCGGGGGCAGGGCGGTGTCAAAGAAAAAAGTGCGGGCGCGCTGGCGCAGGTAGTCGCAGAGCAGGCGACTGGCGGCGACAAAGCCTCCCAGGGAGCCGAGCGCCTTCGAGCAGGTTCCCATCACGATCGGCACCCGCCCACTGAGCCCAAGCGACGGCACCAGCCCATGACCGATGACGCCGGTGGCATGCGCTTCATCGACCATGAGCAGCGCGCCGTAGCGATCGGCCAGCGTGACCAGCTCTGCGAGCGGCGCGACATCGCCATCCATCGAAAACACGCTGTCGGTCACAATCAGCACCTTGCCGCGTGCTTGCGAAAGCGCCTGCTCGGCGGCGGCCAGATCGCCATGCGGAAACACCACGACCTGGGCGCCCGACAGCCGACAGCCATCGATGATCGACGCGTGGTTGAGCCGATCGGACAGCACGGTGTCGCCGGGCTGCACCAGCGCCGCAATCGTTCCAACATTGGCCAAGTAGCCCGAGCCAAACAGCAAGCAGTCCTCGCTGCCTTTGAGCTGGGCAAGTCGCTGCTCGAGCTGTCCATGCAGCGGCGTGCTTCCACTGAGCAGCCGCGAGGCACCACTTCCCACCCCGTAGCGAGCCGCAGCCGCCTGGGCAGCGGACACCAGGCGCGGATCGGTGGCCAGTCCCAGGTAGTTGTTCGAGCACAAAAGGATCAGCTCGCGTCCATCGATCGTCACGGTGGGACCGGGCGCGCTGTCGAGCGTCTCGATCGTGCGCCACAGTCCCGCTTGGACCAGGGCCTGGCTCTGACCGTGTAGAAACGACTGCCAGACCTGCGGCAAGGCGGAAGGCTGGGCCGGAATGGACTGCGGCTGCGTCAGGGAATCAAGCGGACTAGGCTGCGGCGACATCGGCTGCGCATCTTGCAGCAGCCATCAGCGAATGTGCGCGGTCAATCTGCGCAGCCTAGGCATGGGCCGGGCGCTTGCAGGGGCGTCACGCCTGGGGCCCCGCTTCCCTGCGACGCTTTTTTTCGCTCAGCAGGCTTCGCGAAAATAAAGGTCTCCGGTCGCCCCCAGGCTATGGCTCACACAGATTGGCCGTGGGCCGACGACCCAGAGTCTGTATGTACACGAACTAGGCGTGGGCCGACCGGAGACCTTTTTTTCGGGCCGCCTGCGGCACGACAAAAAAGCGTCGCAGGGTAGGGGGCCCCGCGCCGTGACCAAGCAGCCGTGACCCACTGAAAGGGCGGGCTACTTCTTGATCGACTGCTGCGCGGCCTGGAGCGTCGAGAGCACCATGTTCTGTTGGATCTCGCTGTGAACGGGGATTCGGTAGACGATGTCGGCGATGCGGCAGAACACCGTGAACTCTTGGCGTCGGTACATGCTGCGACCCAAAAACACGCCGATGAGCCCACCGAGCAGCGCCACGACGCCCCAGACAATGTCTTCGTTGAGGGTCGGGATGCCAAACTTGATCGCTCGGACCTTGGCCATCTTTTTTTCTGCTTTTTCGCGGACGCCCTCTTCCGTGGACTTTTCTTTGGCAAAGGGATCGTCGTCGTTGGAGTCGCGGCCCTCGATGCCGGACTCGTCGCCTTCCAAGGTCACATCGGGCTTATCGGGCACACCGGCGTACATGAAGGCTGGCAACACTTTCGCCACAAAGACGATAAGAAAGACAAACCCGACGATTACCGAGACAATGCCCAGGACCGCAGACGGCCTCTCAGTCATTCGCCCCACGAACTCGATCTTTGCGAGGGGAAACTCCGCGACTGGCAGTGCTGCGCCCATCGGAGTGGGGGCAAACTGGACCACTCGCTGGTTGCTGATCACAAGCTCGTGGTGCTCGGTGGGGACAAACGGAGCCGGATACAGGACGACTTCTTGGGGCTGCGGAGAGAAGGGCATAAGCCATCGTACCACGCCACAGCCGCGATACGATGGTGCCCCTACATCCAAGACACATGTCGTGGTGCGCAGTGGCTATCGCGGTGTGGCTATGTCGTTGCCGATCGGTATCGAGTGTTAGTAAAGTGAAACTGGGGAAAACCGTATGCCAGCGCCTCAAGCTTCGGTGATGCAAAACCTTGCGAAGTTGAAGTTCATCAGCTTTGCAACCAAGTTGCCTACTGACTGGAAACAGCCTCAGGGTGAGGCCGGTAAGCAATACACTCGTGCATTTAGCCCGTCGGAGCTGGTGGGGATTCCACCGGTGCCGCCGATGTTTGTGCCATCATCGGTAAACAAGTATCACACTGACACCGCCAAAAAGATTGGTGATCAGTTTGCGACCTACATTGACGGCATTTGCAGTGCAATCTGCTCTGCATGGAGCCAGTGGCAGTCTACTGCGGTCATGACCGGCGTGATGGTCAATGCCGTAACGGCCACACTGGGACAGGTGGTTGGTCCGCCTTGGCTGCCACTGATTATGGCTTCTGCACCCAAGTCAACGCCTGGTGAGCTGCGTTATTCCAATGCAATTGCAAATGCGATTAGCAACGGTTGGATGGCTTATCAAGCAACGATCAAAGTGCCTGGCTTGCCTTGGTATCCAGCGTTTGCAGCATTTCCGGGTCCGATGGCTCCGCCCATTCCAAATGTGCCTTGTCCAGTGGCCGCATTGACGCAAGTTGAAACCAGCATTTCAAAGAGCGCGCTGGCCAATGCAATGGCTGGTTTGCTCGGTGATCCGCAGGCACTGCATCACAAACAGCTCTTTGAGTCTGTGGCTGAAGCGTTTGAGCAGTGCTTTATGCTTTGGAAAGTATCGACCATGGTAACCAACGTGCTAGGAACGGGGCCGATTCCGACGTTTGCTCCGCCTTATGTTCCTGTTGGTCCGGTCGTGGGTGGCACTGGCAATATGCCTCCAGGTGGTTTTGTTTAAGTGGTTCGATGTGTATCATCGATAACCAGCGAACAGTTTCGAGCTTCTAGGAGACGCGATGTTTAAGACCGATCGTGACAGCAAAGCAGGTCAAGTCAGCGGTGGTAATGCCAACACGATGACCGTTGGAATCGTCACTGACAACGTCCACGATGGCGGAGACTACCGCGTCAAGGTCAAGTTTCCGACGCTGCCATCCAGCCAAGGCTCGGGCCAGCAAGAAGAAAGCTTCTGGTGCCGTATTGCCACATTTGGAGCGGGATCCGGCGGACGTGGTGCCTTCTTCTTGCCTGAAAAGGAAGACGAAGTGCTGGTGGCGTTCATCAACGGCGACTTCAATCAAGGCGTGGTGATGGGCTCCATGTGGAACGGCATGGACAAGCCCGCATTTGGCAACAAAGACGCCAAGTCAGCAACGGGTCGCTACAACAAAGATCACGGAGACTTTCGTGGTCAAGCGGATCCGAAAAAGAATGACATCCGTGCGTTTAGCTCGCGCTGTGGACATGAGCTAATCTTCAATGACAACGTGTCCAATCCGCGTGTGACGATTCAGTCGAGCACGAAGCATCGAATCGTTCTCAATGACGCGGGAAATCAGCCAACCAAGATCGAGATCTACGATGGCAAAGAGGAAAACTATATCCTCATTGACACCAAGAACAAGAAGATCACGATCGAGAGCAAGACCGGCGATATCCTGATCAAAGCCAAAGAGACGGTTCGCATCGAAGCCAAAAAGATCGAGACGGACAGCTCGCAGAACACACAGTGTCACGCAGGCACCAACTACACGATCAAGGCTGATTCCAATGCGGAAGTCAAAGCCAGCGGCACGATGACACTACAGTCGAGCGGAACCAATACGGTCAAGGGTTCGACGGTTAACATCAACTAACTGGAGAAGTGACAATGCCCCCGCAAGGCCGCGTTGGCGACAAAGCACAGGTGCCTGCCGATGGACATGGCTGTGTCGCTTGTGTCCATAGCTGTGTTGGTCCTGCAATTGATGGATCTCCCAATGTCAATGTAAATGGGATGCCAGCACTTCGTATTCAAGATCCAGGCATTCATGCCGCGTGCTGTGGACCGAATACTTGGAACGCTGGCGCAGGATCTGGAACTGTATTCATCAATGGAAAGGCTGCTCATCGATTGGGTGATATGACCAGGCACTGTGGTGGTGTGGGGAAGCTGATTCAAGGCTCTTCAAATGTCATCACAGGCGGCTGAAGCCAGCACACTGGTCTGTCTTACCTTTCCATTGGCTCACGCTGTCGGTTCATTCTGGGATCGTCCTCTCTTTTTGTTCTCACCAACAGCAAACTAAGCACGCCTAACGAATCCTATTGCGGACCTTGTAGGCGTTCTAAGTCAGCGTTCGACACAAACCTACGCTGTGTGTGCTTGTCGGCGAACGCCATTCAGGCGGATGCCTGACTGTTTTGAAAAATTGATGTATAATCTGCTGTGTGGCAATAAGGAGTAGCGATATGAGAAGTTTGATCCTCTATTCGATAAGCGTTGCTGCATTGCTCAATGCTTCTTGTGGTGCAGAAAACACGGGCGGCAGTGAAATTTGCCCAGAAGGCGCGACGTTTTGCACACCGGGGCAGCCGTATGATCCGAATACGGGCCCGACGGAAAAGGAAGTGGTGGCGGGTCCAGGCACTGGCGCGCCGTTCAACTCGATGAACAACGGCTCGACGGGTGTGAAAACGGACCCGAACGGAAACGTGGTTCTCGATGGAACGGGCAACATCAACAACCTGACCTCGTTCATCTGGGTTTCGCAGAACGGCAACGGCACGATTTCCAAGGTCGATACGCGAACGATGAAGCAGGTCGGCGCGTACGTGACCTATCCGGGCGCTTACGCCGATCCGTCGCGCACGACGGTCAGCCTGGGCGGCGATGCGGTGGTCGCAAACCGCGCCAGCAACGATGGCAACAAGGCATCTGCGACGAAGATTGCCGGAGACAAGACGGGCTGCGTCGATCGCAACGGCAACGGCAAGATCGACACGTACGAGTCCGATCAGCCCTTGACTGCTGCGTCGCCGTTTTGGTGGCAAGCGAACCAGATGAACAGCCCTGACGAGTGCGTGCTGTGGAACACCAAGCTGTCGGTGGGATCGTACCCGCGCGCGGCTGGCTTCGACGGCAAGCTCGGCACGGATGGCTCGCTGGGAACGTACGTTTACATCGGCGAATACAACACGCGCTCGGTGGTGCGGTTGGATGCGAAGACGGGTGAGCTCATCAAGCGGATCAACGTCGGTGTGTGTCCGTACGGCCTGGTGCTGGATCGCGCGGGCAACGTCTGGGTGCAGAACCAGTATGACAACGATGCGACGGGCGGTGGCTGCGGAGGCCTGGCCAAGCTCGACGTGAACAACAACGACACCGTGACGCGCTATGCCAAGCCCACAGGCGTGTATTACGACGGCTACGGTGTCACGGCAGATGCGCGCGGCTACATCTATCTGGCGTCGTACGGTATGCAGCGGCTGTATCGCTTCATCCCGCCCGATCCGAGCCGTCCTGCCGTGCCCGCGACTGGCTACTATGAGTCGGTCAACGTCGGCATGGATCTGCGCGGCGTCGGTGTCGATCAGAACAACCAGGCATTCGCAGCGGTTCACAATGGCGGCATGGCGCACGTCGATGTCTCGGCAGAGCCACCGCCTCCGCCAGCGACGGGTAACACTGCGCCGACGACGACGATGGTGCTCAAGAAGCTGCTGACATCCGCCAACGGCGTCAATGGCGTCACCGCCGGAGCCGCGATCGACTACGACGGCAAGGTCTGGGGCGTCAGCCACAACATGGCCTACAAGATCGATCCGGCCAACAACTACTCGGTCACGACGTGGCAGCCGCCCGCCGGAACGTATACGTATAGCGACATGACCGGCTATCAGCTGCGCAACGCGTCGCGCGCGGGCGTCTATCGCAACATCTTTTCGGGCTGCGGTGGTCGTACGACGTGGAAGCAGCTGTCGTGGAACATCTCGGCCCCGCCGGGAACCCAAGCGACGGTGCGCTATCGCGGCGCGTTGACCGTGACAGAGCTTCAGACGGCACCGTGGCAAGGCGCGTCGGGTATCTCTCCGTCGCCGATTACGCTGCCAGCCGATACGCGCGCTGCGTTCCTGGAAGTGGAGTTCGTGATGCAGACCGCCGATGCACGGATTACTCCGATCCTCAGCGGTCTGTCGGCGACCTTCACCTGCAACGAAGCGCCAGCGTAAGTCTCACATCCACCGACGCTCCATCCGCGTTTTCCTGAACAATCAGCCTTGGCACAATCAGCTTTGATCGAGCAGCTCGTTGAATAGCTCGGTGTCGAGATAATCAACGGGCAGATGCATGCGCCGAACGCCCAGGTGCTGCTTGATGAGCAGCTCGGTGAGCGAATCTTGGTCGTACAGCTCGATCCCCGGCGCTGCGGCCACTTCCGCGTGCGCTGCGGCTCCTGCGCGGGCCGTGCTGAGCACCAGGCCTTCATCGAAGCCACGCAGACGAACACCCGCTCGCAGCTCAGCAATCGCTTCCCGCGACAGCTCACCTTCACCGGGACGCAGCGACACCAGCACCTTGAGCGACCGACCCCCGCGATGGAGTGTTCCACCGTAATAGGCCACGCCTTCGCCGCGCTTTACGATCTCTGCGCCAACCATCCCGAGCCGTTCCAGCAGCAGACGCATCAGCAGCTCAAACGCTCCCGCTGGAAGCTGTCGAAGTCGTCGTCGCAGGGCAACGCGCGTGGCTTCCCGGGTGCGACTGACGCGATCAAGCAGCTCTCGTTCCGCGTTGTATAGCTCTGGTTCCAGCTTGCGCTCACCGAGTGCGTACTGGCCCGGTCCCAGGTTGCGAATCCGAGGCCGCAGTCCTTCGCTGTCGCGGTGCCGCTGCTCACGGACCAGTGCCACACGAACCGCGCGCGAGACATCCGCCAGCTCTCCCCGAACCAAGCGACGCTTGACCGCGATCTCAGCAATCTGGCGATGGGTCAGCGCTCGTCCATCCGAGGCTCCGCGCATCACATCGTAGGCGGCATCGGCCAGCGTCATCTGTCGAGGCTGCTGCGGCTGCTGATTCTGTCCCGCTGGCGGCGGCGTGTTGGCGCTCGGAGCCGATCGGTCTTCCTTGGGCTGCTGCCCGCGATCGTCTCGGTTCTGATGTGCGCCACGATCTGCTTGGCGATCCTCGCGCTGGCCACGGTCTTCGCGTGGGCCACGGTCTTCGCGTGGGCCACGGTCTTCACGCTGGCCACGGTCTTCGCGTGGGCCACGGTCTTCGCGTGGGCCACGGTCTTCGCGCTGGCCACGGTCTTCGCGTGGGCCACGGTCTTCACGCTGGCCACGCTCTTCGCGGTGTGGCGGACTGTGCGGCCGCTCGGCTTTGGGCGCTTCCGGCTGTGCGTCTGCTTCGGCCTTGCGCTCCACCGGAGTCGGGGTCTTGTTCGAGACCGCCACAGCTTGTGCGGGCTCTGACTTCACGGGCTCGGCTGCGGGCGCGGGCGTCTTGCTCGACGATGCAGCCGGTGGCGGAGTGGTCGCGCTCACGGCTCCGCTGCGCGTCGGTGTGACGACAGATGGTTGCGACGGAACTTCGGGCGACAGGATCGGTGACACCGAAAGAGGAACGCTTGGCTCAATGACGGAGTGAACGCTGGGCCGAGGCGTTGCAGTCGATGGGGCCTGTGCAAGCGGCGCAGCCTGTGCAAGCGGCGCAGCCTGTGCAAGCGGTGCAGCTTCCGCGACGACAGAAGACATCGGAGCAGTGGGCGCTGCGGCTGTATCTGACGCTGGCGAAGCGGCTGGCTCACTTTGAACCGTTGCCTTGGAATCGCTTGCGCTTCCTCGGGTCCGACGACGGCTTTTGGCTGCGGGCTTTGCGGCTTCAGTGGGCTTTGCGGCTTCAGCGGGCTTTGCGGCTGCTTCCGCAGGCGCACTTGGCTTGGCTGCCGCTTCGACGGGAACTGGCTCAGAAGAAGGAGAGACGGTCAGTGCGCTGCCGTCCGGCTTGTTTGCTTCTGCGTTGCTGGCCTTTGCTTCTGCGCTCTCGGTGGTACGTCCCGAGCGACGGCGCTTGGTGCCTTGGTCGCCTCGCTCTTTGGCTGGGGTGCCCGTGGCTTCCGCCTTCGGTTTGGTCACTTTTTCTCCCTCCGCTTTGACCACATCGCCACGCTCGTTGCGCGACGGATAAGTTCGGAGCCCGAAGACGCCGGGACTTACACGGACCAGGTCCGCAGAAGGCCGCTTGGCTTCAATCAGCAGGCGGGTCTCCATCATGGCCTCGGGGTCTCTTCCCACCACCGAGAGCAAGTTGTGCTTGATGGCCAGCCGGGTCAGCTCCTTGACATGGAGTGGCTTTCCCTCGCGGCGCAGAATCTGAACTGCTGCTTCTACGAACGTCATCGCAAGTCTTCCTAAAACAGCCGGTCTTACCGATGAGGGTCACTCGCCCTCATTGATATTGCCGTCGGAAAGTCGTAAGTCCGTGGTGCTGTTTGTCGCAAACCTCGGCACACCACCATCCCGATAGTGGTGCAGTGTTAGCCTTGCCGTCGGAAACTTGTCAAGAGAGGACTTTCCTTGATGGTGCGTGGCATCGTAATCAGCATGTTTCGAGAAACAAAGTTCCTATTGTTGTGCGCTGCGATTGGACTGTTTCCGTCGAGCGCTGGGCTTTCTATCTGTGCAGCGGCGGACGCAGTGACTGCGAGTCCGACCCTGCCTTCGGCTGAATCTCTGCTGGATGCCAAGCTGACGGATCTGGCAGACAAGCCAGTATCGCTGCGCGGCCTTGCGGGCAAGGTGATCGTGGTGGTTCACCAGGATCGACACAGCAGCGAGCAGAATCCGGTGCTGAAAGACAAGCTGTCGGCGCTGTCGGCGCGCTTTCCAAATGACCTCCAGATCGTCGCGCTGGCGGATGTGGGTGGCTACGACTTTTGGCCCGCGAAAGGGTACGTACGAGACGCGCTCAAGTCGCTGGATTCCGGTGGTGGTGCGCTGGTGACGTGCGATTGGAAAGGAGCCGTTCGGAAGGCTTATCAGCTTCGGCAAAAGCAGAGCGTGGTGTTCGTGCTGTCCAAAGGTCTGGAGCTGGTATCAATGACGAAGGGACAGCTTTCCGAAACGGAGACCGATCGGGTGGCGCAGCGCATCGAAGCGGAGCTTGGGAAGTAGGACGCAGACGGAATCGTGAAGGTGAAAGCAGACGGAATCGTGAAGTCGAAAGGCTCGTGATTCCGACGAAGCTAGAACGAGATGTTCAGGCCAAGCTGCGCGCTCGGATAGCCGAACTGGACGTTCATGCCGATCCGCTGCGTGAAGTGGAAGTTGGCACCGAGCTGGAACAGTGGGAAGCCGCGCACCCACAGGCCTCCGTATGCGTTGTCGGTAAACCAAGGCCATACACCGAAGCCAAGGTTTGCGTAGACGCTGATCATCTCGATGAGATAGAAGCGCCACTGCATCATCGGACCGACGGGCAGCGAGAAGAACCAGTACGAGTTCCAGCCGTAGTAGCTCGGATGGAAGATCGTGTCGATGAAGAAGCCCAAGTACACAGCGTTGTTGATCGACGGGATGAAGCCGTTGTGCAGGATCGGGAACAACATCGAGATGCCCGGACCGACTGCGTAGTTGCCGTAGTAGGCGCCGCAGTAGCCGGTGCTCCAGCAGTAGTCTCTTCCTCCGCCAATACCGGAGTTGTAGTACGCGCTGCCGTGGATGTTTAGTTCGATGGCGCGCTTGCCCGAAAACGGACGATTGATGATGAGGTCCGCTGCGGCATCACGCGGCGCAAGCAAAGAACCTTGGCCAATCAGCGAAAACAGGATCGCAAGCGTGCATAGAAAGTTCCTTAGTCTCATCGAGTCTGCTCCTTACACCCGCCACGCCGCGAGTCATGCGACCGGGTAAAACCACTTTACGAGAAGCGCTTGGTGCAGACAAATCTTTCCTTCCTCGACGAGACAGGCACTTTGAGCTTGCGGCGATAGGTCAGGCCGTGTAGGAATGCCTTTCGTCTGTGTGACCGGGCATTTAGCTCAGCTGGATAGAGCGTTGGCCTCCGAAGCCAAAGGCCGCAGGTTCGAATCCTGCAATGCCCACAGCGGGGGTTTGTGGAAGCCGTCGATCGCAGTGGTGCTGGACGAAGTAGCTGGCTCCTTTTGCTGGCGTCGCTTCTGTTTGCCGCGATGGCGGTCTGTGCCAAAGAAGCGGCGCGTCACTTGCCTGGGGCGCAGGTTGCCTGTCTTCGCTTTGTGCTGGGAGCCGGAACCGTTCTGACTCTAGCTGCCGTCGGTGTCCTTCAGCTTCGAGCCTACAATCCATGGGCGCTGCTGCTGCGCGGAACACTCGGTGGAGGCGGCGTCCTGCTGTACTTCGTCGCGATCTCTCATCTGCCGGTGGGCGTCGCTACGTTGCTAAACAACAGCTCACCTTTGTTTGTTGCGATCTTTTCGTGGCTGTTTCTTCGCGAGCCTTTCGGGGTCCGCATGCTCGTTGCGCTGATCGTGACTTCGCTCGGGATCGTGATGGTGGTGTTGGGGAATGCACCGGCGGCAGGAAGTCCGGTCCTGTCGCTCAAGTGGGTGCTGATGGGGCTGGGCTCAGCGGTCTTTGCGGGCGGTGCCGTGACGACCATGCGTGCGCTGCGCAAGCGAGAAGGAGCGTGGGAAATCTTTTTGGCCCTGTGCGTAATCGGCGGTGTCATCACAGGAATTCCTACCGTTTTTGCGTACGTCGCTCCCACCCCGCGCGATTGGTTTTGGGTGACGCTCACTGGGGGATTTTCGGTCGGCTCTCAGGTGCTGCTGACGTATTGCCTACGCGATGTTCCAGCGGTGCGTGCGGGACTGATGATGCAGCTCGCGCCGATCCTGACGTTTATATTGGGCGCGCTGTGGCTGGCAGAGTTCCCATCCGGGCTGAGCTGGCTGGGCGCTGCTGTGACGATCGGTGGTGTGAGCTGGGGCATGCTGACGCGCAGCTCCAGCTCACGCAGCCGAGTCGGTTGATTGAAGGGAAAAGAAATCGGAGGAGGGCGGGGGAATCAGCACCAGCTGGTGCTGACTTAGGGATGTTACGCGGCGGTGACTTGGACCTTGAGCTTGGCAACGACGCCTTGGCTCAGCTTGACGTCCACCGTGTACTCGCCCACGGTCTTGATGTGCTCGGCCAAGTGGAGCTTCTTTCGATCCAGTGCGACACCGGCCTTCTTGGCCTCTTCCTCAATGTCGCGGGTCGAAACGGTGCCGAACAGCTTGCCGCCTTCACCTGCTTGACGTGCAAACTTTAGCGTCAGAGAGGCCAGCTTTTCAGCCACGCTCTGCGCATCTTTGAGCAGCTTGGCGTTTCGCTGCGCAATCGTTCGCTTGTGATGCTCGAGGAGCTTGACGTTCCGCTCGGTGGCCAGAACTGCCATTCCCTGGGGAATCAGGTAGTTCCGTCCGTAGCCGGGCTTCACCGAGACAAGCTCACCGCTCTTGCCGAGGTTTGAAATATCCTCGCGAAGAATGACTTGCATGGGCTGACTCCTTACGCGCCAGTTACGGTGTAGGGCAGCAGCGCGATCATGCGCGAACGGCGGACCGCAAGGGCCACTTTCCGTTGGTGCTTGGCGCAGTTACCCGAGATGCGACGCGGAACAATCTTGCCGCGATCGGTCACGAAGTACTTGAGAAGCTGTGGATCTTTGTAGTCGATCACCAGCGTCTTGTCGGCGCAGAAACGGCACACTTTGCGACGGGTAAAGCCGCGCTTGCGAACCGAAGATCCGCCCTTTTTGTCTGCTCCACCTTGTGCGCCGCCACGAGGACCACGGCGGGGAGCGCCTTGCGACTCATCCATTTCCATAGACATGGCTTACTCCTCCCCCTTCTCGCTGCGGGCCAAGGCTGCTTCCTCTAGCTCGGGATCGAACTCGTCGTCATCCTCGTCATCCTCACGGAAGCGAGAAGCAACGGCAGCGCCCGTGGCCAGCTCTTCCTCATCGGGAATCGTGGTGGCCGCTTTGACGTAGGTGTCTTCATCCACCGCACTCGGACGAGCGTCGGCAACAACATCCTCGTCAACTTTGACGGTGTAGTAGCGAATGACCGACTCGAGCATGCGCAGGTTGCGCTCGATCTCTTCGACCATTCCGCTGGAGCCCAGGTACTGCCAATACAGGTAGATGCCCTTGAGCTGCTTCTTGATTTCGTACGCAAGCTTGCGCTTTCCCCAGTTGTCGAGCTTGAGCACTTTGCCGCCCATCGACTCGATGACTGTGCGTACTTTGGTGTTGACGGAACCGATTCCGTCTTGGTTGATGTCCGGCCGCAAGATGAAGATGGTTTCATACTCGCGTTTGGTGCCGGGTTCGTCCCGCATGGACGTCTGCTGAGCCATTACATGCCTCCTGGATGATAGAGCCCTCGGACGAGCCGAGGACGAGGACAAAAGCGGGCACTAGACAACATGATTGCGAGTGTCCGGTCAAGTGGATCTTGAGGAAACCACTCGACTTTTTGTCAAATCACTGGGACGAAGCGTTGCTCCGTCCGTCGCCGTTGTGGCGATTCATTGCGTAGGTAAGTCCGTGACGAATGATGTCATCGACGGCATCTGCCAGCGTATCGAGATAAGCGGAGAGCTCGCGCTGCTCTGCTTTGGCAAACGGACCCAGAACGTGACCCACGACGCGCTCGCCTTTGGCTTCACCACCGACATTGGGTCGTCCTACGCCGCCGCGAACCCGCAGATAGTCCGGGCCAATCAGTCCCGAGATCGAGCGCAGGCCGTTGTGCCCGCCATGCCCACCGCCTTGCTTCACCTTCAGTCGTCCGAAGTCGAGATCAATGTCGTCGTGGATGACAATGATCTGACCGGGTTCTAGCTGGAAAAACGTCGCTGCGCGCTGAACCGGCCCACCGGACAAGTTCATGTACTGCATCGGTTTTTGAAGGTGAATCTTGTGACCAAAGGCTTCAAGCTGCGCGACCTCGCTGTTCCATTTGTTGCGAAAGTCGCTTGTGCGACCGCCCCATCGCTCGACGAGACGGTCTGCAACCATGAAGCCGATGTTGTGACGGGACTGCTCGTACTCGGGGCCTGGATTGCCCAGACCCACGACCAGCCAAGTCACTACTTCTTACCACCTGCCGCAGGCTTGGCCGCCGCAGGCTTGGCCGCCGCTGCCTTGTCTCCACCCGCCTTGGCTGCTGCCGGGGCTGGCGTCTTGCCCGACGGGGCCTTGTCTCCGGCCTTGGCATCCGCTGCTGCTGCATCGCCACCGGCTTCAGCGCCCTTTTCAGCGCGTGGAGCGGTGACAACACAGACGGTGGTGTTCGAGGCCAGCGCCACCGACACGCCAGTCGGAAGCTTCAGATCCGACGCGTGGATGGCCTGACCCATGTTCAGGTTGGAGATGTCGATCTCGATCTTCGAGGGAATGACATCGGGAAGGCTGCTCACTGGCAGGGTGCGGTAGACCTGGTGCATGGTTCCGCCTGCCGCAACACCCGGGCACTTGCCGACGAGCGAGACCGGAACCGTGGCGCGAACAGGCTTGGCCGTATCGACGCGCAGCAGGTCGGCATGCAGGAAGTGACCACGGAGCACATGTCGCTGCGCATCCTTGACCATCACCGGAATCGAGCCCGACTGACCCTCGATGGTGAGGTGCAGCAGCGTGTTGCGACCCTTGACCGGATCGAGCGACTTCTGCAGTTCCGTCGGCGAGAGCTGAAGAGCCAGCGGCGCTTCTTTTCCGCCGTAGCAGACGGCTGGAATCAGTCCTTTTTGTCGCAGCTTGGTATTCTGTTCTTTGCCAGTGATGGTTCGCAGTTGTGCGGTGAGCTTGCCGACTTCCATGGTGTTCGTGCCTTTGCTTCGGTAACTTCCGGGACGACAGACATTTGCTGAACATCCCCGCTCGTCCGACCCGCGTCGGAGAGCCGCCTCGCAGTAAGAGCGAGGGGGTCAAATACAAGAGGACAAGAAAACCGCCATAGTTTCGCGGCCTTGTCAAGCGATGGATGCGAGTGAGCCTCGGCGATGTGCTCGGCGAGTTCGTGATAAGATGTCGTGTTTGCTGCCCATGTAGATCGCAGCGCAGAGGGTCACGATGCTGACAGGGCTGACGGTTGGGTTCGATTGTCCACCGGGCTTGGTGAGCTTGGTTGGAGACGGAGACAGCGCCGAGCTTGTGCGTCTGGTGCCGCAAGCGGAAGTCGATGCCTGTCTGCTGGTGAGTCGAAAGCCGCTGTTTGCGACGGGAACGCAGTCTCTTGCGCCGGATCTGTTGCTGGACGAAGTGCTGAGTCAGCAGCCTCAGTTTCGGGTGGTTCGGCGCTCGCCCGCAGAGCAGATTCAGTCGTCGGTGGGTCGGATGCACTTGCTGCGCGTCGTCGGTTGGCACGGTGAGCCCAAGATCGCGCTCGGTCAACTGGTCGCGCTGTTTTTTCCGACGAATCCCGCGCTTCCGTCGTGTGCGGCGGTGTCGATCTTTCTTTGGTACACCGAAAAAGCGGGCCGAAAGTACGCTCCTCAAGCGATGGCGCTGTTTCGGAGCCTGCGGGTGATGCCTGTGTCCCAGCAGAGCTGGCCACCGTCGGATGTACTGGTCCCTTCTGCGACTTCCGTTGGATGATTTTTCAATCGCTGCTGGACCCGGTGTAGTGTCAAATCCTGCTGGGTGTGATGGGTCAACAATCGCGTCGCTCGCGGCGTGAGACCGACTGTGCATCACGTCGGGAATTCCTCGCGAGGAGACAGCGTGTGAGCAAAGAGCTATCTGGCGTCGGCATCGGGCTTCGGCCTCGCTTTGTGGATCGCGATGAGCTGCTGCAAACGTCTCGTCGGATCGACTTTTTGGAAGTGGTGCCCGAAAACTGGGTGCTGCGAGGCGGACGACGACGGGCGCAGCTTCAAGACTGCTTTCGGCGCTGGCCGACGGTGCCGCACAGCGTCTCGCTCAACATTGGTGGGCTCGATCCTCTCGATGGAGCGCTGCTCGATTCCATCGCAGCGCTGTGTATGCAGAGCGATGCGCCGTTTTTTTCTGACCATCTCGTCTACTCTTCCGTCGCTGGGCAGCCTCTTCACGATCTGCTGCCACTGCCGTTTTCACGCGAAGTGGTCGATCATGTTGCTGCGCGCGTTGAGATCGCTCAGCGACGGGTCGGACGACCACTTGTGCTGGAAAATGCGACGTTCTATGCCCACATGCCAGGCTGCACGATGAGCGAAGCGGCGTTTTTGCGTGCTGTCTGTGAGACGGCGAACTGTGGAATGCTGCTCGACGTTAACAACGTGTATGTCAATAGCCAAAACCATCACTTCGATCCGTATCGCTTCATCGACGAGATGCCGCTTGAGCGCGTTCGTCAGCTTCACTTGGCTGGGCATACTCTCGTCGGACAGACCATCATCGATACGCACATTGGGCCGATCATTTCGCCGGTGTGGAAGCTGTATCGCTACACCATCGCGAAGGCCGGACGACTGATTCCGACGCTGATTGAGTGGGATGACGAGATTCCGCACCTGGATGAAGTCATTGCCGAGGCGGACCGTGCGCGTGACCATGCTTGCGCCGTTCTGTCGGGAGAAGCGTCATGAAGCTGGCTGATTTTTACGCGCAAATGGGTCCATTTCTCCTCGGGAAAGCTTCGCACGAAGAGACGATCGCGGCTTTGTTTGGTGAAAACCCACCGCAGCCCGACGCCGATCGCGTTCAGATCTACGGGCGCTTTTGCTTGAATCATCGACATGAGGTTCTCGACGGAATCTTTACAGAGCTACGTGCGCTCATCGTCCATCGCTGTGGCGAGAGTGGCTGGGCTCAGGTCGTCGCTGCGTACTTTGATGCGCATCCGATGCATCACTTCGAGCTAAACCACAACGCTGAGGCATTTCCGGCGTTCTTGACGAGCGTGCTGTCGGATTCATGTCACTCGCTGCGAGCGCTGCTTCCCGACTGTGCGGCGGAGCTGGCCGACTTCGAGTGGTGGGAATGGCAGACTTTTTCTGCACTGGATGTTCCGTCGGATACCCCGATTGATGCGGGACCACTTCGTCTTCACAGCAGCGTCGATATCCGTCCGTATCAATACGACTGGTTGGATTTTCTGGATCGCTCACAGGATGCGCGTCCAGAGCTTCCCGTCGTGCATTCGTCGCTGGTGCTGTTTTGGCGCGATCGCAAGCTCTCTGCGCGACGAGCATCGCTGAGCGCGCTAGAGCTTCAGCTCATCAAAGCGATCTACGAGGGCAGGGCGGTGAGCGACGAGCTGGCCAAGCAGCTTGGCGTGTCGATCGAGGATCTGGCGGAAGTGGCTTGGGATCATCATCGCGCCGGAATTTTGCTCGGTGATCCATCGCTGCTTCCGTGAATTTTTCATCGAATCACCGACGACATGCTGGTCTGTAGGCATGGCGCAATGCCGCCCTTTTTGCAATAGTCGGTTGCCGTGTCTTTTTCTGTCGAAACGCTGCGCAAGCAGTTTCCCAAAACGTGTGAGTCGTTTTCGCAGCTACCCGACGGTGGAACTGCCGCACTGTTGCATCTGTACCATCTGGATCAGCGCTATCAGCGTGCGCGAGAGCTTCCGTCGATTGATCCTCACCTGACGGCGCATCCGATCGGTGCGTTCGATGTCGTGCTGGCTGGCGGTGGGCTATCGCTGATTTACGCGGCGTTTTTGGCGATGCGCGGAGTCCGT
The DNA here is from genome assembly GCA_016794365.1 of Myxococcales bacterium. Taxonomy (GTDB): domain Bacteria; phylum Myxococcota_A; class Polyangia; order Palsa-1104; family JAEUJZ01; genus JAEUKA01. The sequence goes on along the minus strand of JAEUKB010000051.1, from coordinate 7,111 downwards.
GTGGCGGTGTTCGATCGTCGCGGCATTGGCTGTGGGCATCGCGAGTGGAACATCTCGATGCGAGAGCTGCTGCCGCTTTCTCAGTCGGGTCTGTTTACGGAAGCAGAAGTCGCCCAGCTGATCCTCTTGCAGTATCGGACGGGCATCTGCCGATTTGGACTGGGTACAAACTACGCGGTATCGGGTGTTCTCGACTGTGTGGTCGATGCCGAGACACTGCTTGAGAGGCTGCGCGCGCGCTGCGTGCAGCATGGTGTGACGCTGCTCCCGTATCGAGAGCTGCTCGACTATACGCTGGACCAAGAAGGTGTGACGGTTCGGCTGCAAGCGACGGATGGCAAGCGGCGCGTCGAACAGCTTCGGACCAAGCTGCTGTTGGATGGGCTGGGCGCGACGAGTCCACATGCGCGGTTTGATCTGTGCTGTCCGACGGTGGGTGGCGTGATGGATGACCTGGCGATCGGCTCGGATCCGCTGGAGATGGATCCCGAGGTCGGAGAGATCTTGGTCACAACCGAAGGCGTCGAGCAGCGACGGCAGCATATCTGGGAAGGCTTTCCGACGGTGTCTGCCTTGGGGGATGCACGCTCGACGCGGCGAATGACGATCTACCTGTTTTATTACCTGCGTAGCGATGAGCTTGGCGAACATGGACCGCTGCCGCTGCTGAGCTTGTATGAGCGCTATTTTGAGACGCTGCCTCGCTACAAGCGCGGGTCGCTGCGACTGGTTCGTCCGACGTACGGCTACATTCCCGCCTATACGCGACTGCGACCGATGCCTGCGTCGCCGTGTGATCGGGTGTTTTTGGTGGGCGATGCAGCGGGACGGCACTCGCCGCTGACGTTCTGTGGGTTCGGATCGATGATTCGGTCGTTTCTGCCGATCGGCGAAGGACTGCTCACGCTGCTGGGCGACAATCGGCTGGACGAGCAGTCGCTTGCGGAGCTGTGGACAGAGCCTCCTGCGCTGAAAGTGCTGGGCGGTCTGACGCTGATGATGTCGCCACCTTTGTCGTCGGATGGCGCGGACGAGCCGGACACGATAAACGATCTGCTCAACGCGGCGTTTTCGACGCTATACGCGATGGGTGAAGAGCCGTATCGACGTTTTTTGCAAGATGATGTCGATGGACCGACGTTCGTTCGCTTCATGCTGGGCTCGGCGAAGCAGCATCCCGAAGTGTACCGTAAGGTGCTGCGCCATCTGTCGCTGTCCGAGGTGACGACCTGGCTCTATAGGCTGTGGCAGCTCTATCGGACGCCTTCGTCTGAGCAAGGTCTGCGTTAACTGACAGTCGTATTTATTTCTGAAATTTGAATTACAATGTCATCCCGGCCTATTGGACCTATGCTTCTCCGGGGGCTGTGTACACGGAATGAGCCTGGTTGACCCTCCTTCTGAAGCGATTCCCTCTCGTGCAGAGCTGCGGCGGCTGCTCGACGTGCTATTGCCCGGCGACAATGATCTAAACGGCTTCGTATATGATCATTTTCCGTCGGTGCTTCAGCGATTTCAGCCGGGCCTTTCTCGCAATGCGAAGATGGACTTGCTTCTTCAGTACGCCGACGCGGGCGAGCTTCACCGTCTGCTGCGTGAGCGTGGTCTGCATCAGCGCAAGCGTCGAGCGAGCGAGATTCCCGACTTTGGCTTCGAGCGGGCTCGTCACGCAGAGCTGTTCGGGCGAGAGGATCTGCTCTCGACGCTGCTCGCTGCGTGTCAGCAAGACGGCTGGGTGGTGGTCAGCGGGGCGGCGGGCGTCGGTAAGACCGCGCTGCTCGTTCATCTGCTCAATCGCTTGGAACAGCAGTTTGCGGTGCCGGTGCCGCATCACTTTTTGCGACGGACTGTGGCGGATTCCGCGCGACCCGGCGTGGTGCTTCGTTCGCTCGCGGCGCAGATCGAGACGCGCTATCCCCGTCAGGCCGATCCGGAAGCGCCACCCGAGCTGCGACTGCTAGAGCTGCTGGTTCGACTGTCGCAAGGTCCGCTGTCGAAAGGCGGACGGCTGATCCTGATCGTCGATGGACTTGATGAAGCCGAAGCGGAAGGGATGTCAAATCCGCTGCCGCGCTTTCTGCCATCGGAGCTTCCTCCGTCGGTGACGTTAGTCTGTTCGGTGCGTCCGCGCTATGCCCATTACGGCTGGCTGACGGATCATGCGTCTCGACAGCTCGTTGGACACTTTGATCTGGATACTGCGCCGTGGAATCGGTCCAGCTTCGACGCGGTGATGCGCTATTTCGGCGAGCACGGACAGCGAATTGGGCTGGACAGTGACTACGGAACGCGCGCGGCGGTGAGCGTCGATGGAAACCTGCTGTATGCGGTCAAGCTGAGAGAACACATCGAAGGGCTGGTGTCGCACGGTCAGCCGCTGCCTCGGGCCGAGTACTTTCCGACGGGGCTGCGTCAGTTTTTGAACCGCTTGTGGGACGGTCTGTCGCAGGATGTTCGAGCGGCGCTGGCGCTGCTTTGTGCGGCGCGGCAAGCACTTCCGCTGTCGCTGCTCGGGGAGCTGTTGGGCTGGAAAGCGGGAAGCGATACCGAAGCGACGTTTCTGCGTCAGGCGCGTCCGCTTTTGTATGTGGAGCCCGCGCCTGCCTCGACCTCGGTGCCCGGTGAGTGTGTGCGCTTCGATCACCTGGCGCTGCGTGACTTTGTGGAAGAACAGGTCGGCTCGACAGCGATGCATCAGAGTCGGCGACAAGTGGCTGCGGCGCTGTGTGCCTGGCCTCCGCTCGAGGACAGTTTGTATGGTTTCCGACGGCTGTACGCACTTCGTCACGCGCTGACGCAGCAAACGGAGACGGGCTCGATCGCGCAGGCCGAACAGATCGCTGGCAACGTCGAGTATCTGATCGCGAAGTGCCAGGAGTTTGGCAGCGCGGCACTGGCTGAAGATCTGGAGCATGCAGCGGCGGGCTGCTCGCAGCGAGAACCGGCGCGGACGTTTGCGGCACTGGCGCAGGCTCTGCGCGTCGGAGCTCATTGGCTGCGACAAGATCCGGGTGCGCTCCCGGGGCTTTTGTACAACCTGCTGCGCTGTGCCAACTGGTCGAGCGCGGCGATTGAGCGCGTGCTTCACTATCCGTCGGGACGCCTGCGATTTCGACTGCGCTTTCCGCTTCAGCGACGGGATGCGTCGGTGCATACTTTCGCGGGACACTGGGACTCTGTGGTGGCTGCGCTGCCGACGCCGGATGGCAAGCGACTGGTGTCGGTGTCTCTCGATCGAACGCTGCGGCTGTGGGACCTAAACAGTGGCGCACCGCTGATGCACCTGTATGGTTGCGTCGGGACGGTGGGATCGTTTGCGGTCACAAGTGATGGTCAAGCGCTGATTTACGCGACGGAAGACCACAGCTTGGTGATGTATGACCTGGGCAGTGGCACGCTGCTGCGTCGCTTTCGAGGACACAACTCGAAGATCGGCATGTGCCTGGTGTCGCCCGATGGTCAGCTTGTGGTTGCGGCTGCGTCGGATAGCACCATTCGGGTCTGGCGCGTTCAGACGGGCGAACAGCTGCTGCTGCTGACCGGACATGAGTCGCCGCCGAGCAGTGGAGCGATCAGCAAAGACGGTCGGCTGCTGATCACGGGATCGTGGGATCACACGCTGCGCGTCTGGGACTTGAAGACGGGGCGGCAGGTTCGCACGTTACACGGTCACACCGGCGCAGTAAGCGGTTTTAGCTTGACAGGTGATGGGAAGTATGTGGTGTCCGCATCGTGGGATCATACCCTGCGGCTGTGGGATGCGCTGAGCGGTGCCAAGGTTCACGTTCTCGTCGGACATACTGCGCCGGTCAATGGCTGTTTGGTGACGCCGGACGGTCGCTTGGCCGTGTCTGCTTCGGACGACAACACGCTGAAAGTGTGGGATCTGCACGGCGGTCGTGAGCTGCGGACGCTGTATGGACACAGTGCTGCGGTGAAAGGCTGTGTGCTGGCTCCCGACGGAAAAAGCGTGATTTCGGTTTCAGAAGACGCGACGCTGCGACAGTGGGACATTGGGACGGGAAGCCTGCTGCGGATCTTTGCCGGTCACATTGCAACGGTGTCATCGTGCGCGGTGGCTCCCGATGGGCGACAGCTGATTTCGGCTTCAGATGATCGAACGCTGAAGCTGTGGGACTTGTCGGCAGAGCCGGATGGAACGCGCGACGGAGGCCACGTCGATGCGATCACGGGACTGTGGCTGTCTCCCGATGGTCTTCAGCTGGTCAGCTCGAGTGAAGATCGCTCGGTCAAGATCTGGGATCTGCTGGGCGGCACTGTGATGAGCACGCTGCTTGGACATGAAGAAGCGGTGACGGCGTGTACTGGGTCTCCCGACGGGAAGTCTGTGATTGCGGTGTCTGCGGATCGCTCAGTGACGGTCTGGGACATTCAGTCGGGACAAACCAAGCTGCGGTTTGCGACGACGGCTTCGGCGAGCGGTGAGCACACACAGAGCGGCTCGATGGCGCTCGCGTTTCCGTCGGACGATCACATGATCGAGCTGTGGGGCATGCCGATGGATGCGCAGCGATCGGCAGAGCTATCACTGCGTGGTCGAGTGCGTGGCTGCGCAGTGACTCCCGACGGGAAGTATCTGGTGACTGGATCGAGCGACAAGCTGGTGCGGTTGTGGGATCTTCGCACTGGCGCCGAGGTGCAGCGCTTCGTCGGACACACGGGAGCGGTCAATGCCTGCGTGATGATGCCTGACGGACAGCGGCTCGTGACAGCGGCGGCGGACAAGACGCTGGTGCTGTGGGATCTGCGCACGGGCTCGGATGTGATGCGATTTTTGGGTCACACACAGTCGGTCAACGCCTGCGCGGTGTCGGTCGATGGTCGGCGGATGCTGTCGGGCGGTCACGATAAATCGCTGCGGCTGTGGGACTTGCAAAGTGGAGCGGAAGTGCTGCGGCTGTCGGGACACATTGCGCCAGTGACGGGCTGTGCGTTCACAAGTGACGGCAAGCGCGCAGTGTCGGCGTCGCTCGACTACACGCTGAAGCTGTGGGAACTACACAGCGGCATGTGTCTGGAAACGATCTACGGCAGCGCTCCGTTTTTGGCGGTGGTGACGCAAGGTGACTGGCTGTGCGCCGGAGACCAAGCGGGCAACGTCTGGATGCTGCGCGACATGACGCCGCAATCGACGCAGACCGATCAGCCTTCGAGTCGGCAGTCGCTGGTCGAGTCGATCCGCAAGCTGTTGTCGTTTCAGCGGTAGGCTCGTCGTCGCTCAGATAGGATTGTGCGACGGTTCGAACGGCGTAGGCTGGGGCGGCTACGGCGCGAGCAGCTCGATCGAAAGGTCGTGGCTCTTGCTCAGCTCGAGCGAGCCTTGGCCCTGGCGCACTGTCTCACGCGAGGTGTCAAAGCCTTTGATGTCCACTTCGAGTCGCTGGGTATTGACGGGCACTTCGATGCCGAAGCGCTCCATTTGCTGATAGACGACGAAGGCGCTGGTGCCACTTTCGCTGATGGGCATCGTGTTCTTGGCAGCCACATCGTCGAGCTTCATCGTGACGTACAGCTCGGTGATGCGCGGCAAAAGGCCACTGACTTCGACGATGACGAGGTTATCGGGACGACCGCCGCAGCCGGTCAAGCTGCCCGTGAGCAGAACCAGCGACAACGCGTGACGGAGAGACGAAAAGCTGCGCATGGTGTCGCTCCTTTGGGATTACTTGGTGGGATACAAAATCGTCGCAGGAATGCTGTTTGCTTGCGATACACCGACGGCGATGCCGGTGATGGTCAGCGCGGCGGCTGCTCCACCGACGACGCCCCAGAACAGCGGCTGCTTATAGAACGGCTTTGGTGCGGGCTTATCCGCAGGTGGCGTCACCGTCAGGTTGGGCGGCTGCGGATCCGAACTTGCCGTCGGAAGGAGCGTCTTTACCTCGGGCATGATCGGCTGCGTCGCGCTGGACGGATTCGTCGCAGCGATCGGTGACACCTTGTCTGCTGCTTTGTCGCCGGGCTTTACGGACTTTGCGTCGCTGGGCTTGACAGACTTCGCGTCGCTGGGCTTGACCAGCAGATCTGCATCGTACGGCTCACTGACGGGAACAGACGATACATTCGACGGGGCCGAGGCCACTGCTTCGGCTGCCGCAGCCTTGGCGGACTTGGCATCCACCGCTTCAAACGGCGGCGGATCGAGCATGGCGCGCGTCATCGCGATGTAGCGATCCACTTCGGCGCGGATTTCGGGCTTGGCCTTGGGATCGACGCGCAGGTAGTGCTCGTAAAACTTAAGCGCCGTCGAGGCCATGCCGAGCTTGCGGTAGACCTGTCCGATGTTGAGCAAAATGCGCGGGAGCTGTCGGATTTTGTAAGCGGCCTGAAACTCGCGGATGGCGCTGGGGTAGTCCTTGCTCTCGTAAAAGGCGAGTCCCTTGCTGTAGTGCTGCTCGGCGAGGTCGCCCTTGGCAAGCGCGGTTCGCTCGAAGCTCCCGAGGAGAAGCCCAAGCAAGAGCAAGCAGGTTAAGTGGCCGGATATGCCAGCAAACGGAGCAGAAATCATCGCTTCGCAGATTATATCAGGAAATCTTACGTTAATTTGATTACCATTATAGAACCAGCATATCGCACCAGCGGCGAGGCTGCGTCGGGGACACGCTGTTGGGGGTTTCGGTGGATAACAGCTCACGATTCCGACGGGGCGCCGCATCGATACTGACGGAAAGCTAGGAGCAGCGAGACGATGGAAGGACAGCGCATCGGTAACTACCGAATCGTGCGCAAGATCGGCCAAGGCGGGATGGGCTCGGTCTGGGAGGCCAAGCACGAACAGCTCCATCGCAAGGCTGCTATCAAGCTGCTGCGTCGAGAGCTGACCACCGATCCGCAGGTAGAGATTCGTTTTTTCAACGAAGCGAAAGCTGCCAGTCGCGTTGACCATCCCAGCATTGTCAAGATCGATGAGTTTGGCCATCTTCCCGACGGAACGGCCTACATCATCATGGAATATCTGAGCGGCGATCCGTTGTCGGTGCGGCTTCGCAACCTCGGCGGCAAGCTTCAGCTTCCTGACACCCTGCGCATCAGTCGTCAAATCGCCTCCGCCCTCGCCGCCACCCACGCCAAAGGGATAGTTCACAGAGAT
>JAEUKB010000006.1 GCA_016794365.1 Myxococcales bacterium | reverse complement strand
TTGGCGAGGTTTAGGTCCAGAAAGCCTGGGAAGGACTGCGAATACTGAATAAACTTGGCGTTTTTGGTTGCGGCCACACCTTCTGGTGCGTGGCACTTCAGACAGTTCTTCGAGATGACCTGCGTCCAGACTTTTTCTTCGTAGTATGCACTGTTATCAAGGCATCTGTCTGCGCATCCCGATAGCAGCGATGCAGACAGCGCGATGGCACTGACGGCAACACAATCGTACGGGCGGCGCTTCCACTGCGCGGCTCCCTTGGTGATCCGGGTTCTGTTCATGCAACTGGCTCCTTCTGCCTGTGCGTAGAGTCAACCTGAACAAGACCAGAGCGAAACGGCTCAATGTGAGTACAAGACCTGCGTTTTTTGGATGATTCCGTCTTCGGCTACTTGATGTTCCTACTCAAGCTCATGACAGCACTCACAAGAATACGTGCCGCCAACACAGACGAGCAAACCTTACCTTGCGTCGCCTTGTGAGCCATGGAGTTCACTTGGGAATCTGTCTGGAGGATTGCGGAAGATCTCACAACGTACCGAAAGTCAGCTTTCTGTTACCAATTTCCCGTCGCAAACAAGCATCGTCCCGCAGCGACATGACCACATCACGATGTGGGCCCGATCTGCGTCAAAGAAGGTGGTGATACACGCTGCGACCAAGGTAGGATGACAGTATGTGTCGTCTGTCCCATCGGGCTCTGTTTCTTACTACTCTGCTGTGTCCCATCGTGCTGAGTGCAGGATGTGTGTCAGAAGATCGCTATGTGATCCAGCATCACGATCTCGCGCAAGTGCAGCAGAGTGCGCAGCGTAGCGAGCTGGTGAACGCAGTGCGTGCCAGCGATCGCAAGCCGGTTCGTGTCCGTGTCTTGGCGCTACAGCAAGAAACGATCGCTCCACATGGAGACGGAACCTTTCAAGTGAGAGCCAGGGCAAAGAATCCGATCATCACTGCGGGATCGGTTCTGACCTGGACCGGAACTGCGATTTCTTTGATCGGAACTGCGATCTTTGCCATCGGAAAAGTCAAAGACGATCAGGCTCTGTTCTATCTTGGCGGAATCTCTGCACTGTCCGCAGAGCCGCTGATGTGGGCGGGCACCGGACTGTGGATCTATGGAGCGATGCGGCCTCCGTACGAAGTCCCAGTGTCGGCACCACCGCCTTGAGTGGTCTGCATTGCAAGTGTTTTGCATGTACAAAAGGAGTCCTTTGAATGTTGGAACAGCACAGGAATCGACCGGCCTTGCGTGGCATCCTGTTCGCACTCCTGCTAAGTGGTTGTTCTGATTCTGGCTTTGTTGGCAATACCTCAGGTGGTGATCCAGATGGCGGAACCACTGGCTCTGGCGACGCTGGAACCGCTGGCGATGGCGGAGCTACCGGAGGCGGAACAGGAAGTGGCTACCTTCACACCAGCGGTGGCCAGATTGTCGATTCCCAAAACCAACCAGTACGGCTCACTGGAGTGTCCTGGTTTGGAATGGAAACAGACTGGTTTGCACCACACGGACTGGATAAGCAGTCGCTCGGCTGGATGCTCGATAAGATGCAGCAGCTTGGCTACAACATGATTCGGATTCCGTACTGCTCGCAGATGCTCGATGCAGGCAGTGCGGTCAAGTATGTCGATTACACCAAGAATCCAGAGCTCAAAGGAAAGACTCCGCTGGAGCTACTCGACAAGATCATCGAGCAAGCGGGTGCGCGCAAGCTGCGAGTGGTGCTCGATCGTCACCGTCCCGATGCCTACAGCCAAAGCAACCTTTGGTACAGCGGTCAGTACACCGAGCAGCGCTGGATCGATGACTGGAAGATGTTGGCTGCGCGCTACAAAGGAAACGCCACGGTTGTGGGCTTTGATCTGCACAACGAACCGCACGGAGAAGCCACCTGGGGAAGCGGCAACATGGCGACCGATTGGCGACTCGCAGCAGAGCGCGCGGGCAACGCCATCTTGGCAGTCAATCCTGAGCTTCTCATCATCGTGGAAGGAATCGAAAACGTAAACAATCAGTACTACTGGTGGGGCGGAAACCTGATGTCTGCTGGTGCCAACTTGGTCCGGCTGAGCATTCCCAACCGCGTGGTGTACTCTCCGCATGACTATCCTGCGAGCGTCTACGGTCAGCCGTGGTTTTCCGCCGGAAACTATCCGAACAACCTGCCGGGTGTCTGGGATTCCTACTGGGGCTATCTGGTCAAGCAGAACATCGCGCCAGTCTGGATCGGAGAGTTTGGAACCAAGCTCCAGACCACTTCCGATCAAAAGTGGCTGAGCACGCTGGTGAGCTACATCATCCAGAACAAGCTCAGCTTCGCCTACTGGTGCTGGAATCCAGACTCTGGAGACACGGGCGGAATCTTGGCCGATGACTGGACGACGGTGAACACCAACAAGCAAGACATCATCGCGCCAGCACTCGCCAAGTAAGAACGCCGCACGAAGCCGTCACGCGGGACATTCCTACTCTTCCACCAGTGTACGCAGGGTCTTGCGATCGGAATCCGAGAGTCGATTGCGATACGCAGACAGCATCCAGGCCACCGCGTCCCGCTCTCCCACTTTGGCCAGTGCGCGAGCATAGTCCAGGTCACAGACCGCCAGCGGAATCGCCCGAGGTCCATCCACAGAGCGACTCAGCTCGACGCGCAGAACGCCTTGAATCGCAGTGCTGACGCGACCATTGCTATCGCCATCAGGAACCAACTGGAGCGCGGCATACGCAGCTCCGTAGTCTCTGACACTTGCAGCTCCGCGCGTCATGTCACTTGCGGAATAGCGACGCAGCGCTGGCCCCGGTAGCTTGATCGCGGCGAAGCCATGCTCTGGCATTCCTACTTGCGCGGCACTGGTCGCTAACGCGCGACAGCTGAGATCGCGATTCCGGGTTGGCTCCGCAGCCAGCCGCGCCAGCTCTTTGCGCAGCAGCTCATCGACGTAGCTACGCTCCCCGAGATCCACCAGATCGATCAGGCCGATTCCCCCCAAGGAATGACTCTGAGACACAGCCTGCTTGAGCAGCGCAATCGCTCCCGTACGATCAGACAGAAGACGCGCCACCGAAGCAGGATCGCGCATCGGATGAAGCTGCGTAAGCTCTTGCAGCATCGTCGTCATACCGGCTGCGGCCAGATAGGCGTGTCCGTAGCCTCTCTCTTGAAAGGAAGGAAGCTTGTCTGTGACAAATGACTTCGCTTGCGCAGGAACATGACGCGCAAGCACCGCCAAGCTGTACTGCTGCACATAGGAGCCCAGCTCGGGATGATGCAAGAGCTTCTGTGCATACGGAATCGCGCGCTGTGGATCACGCGCTTCGGTGTGCAGCAGCGCACAGACTGCGCTGGTTCCATCGTCCAGGACGCCATACCAGCGAAGCACCGCATCCAGATATTCTTCCGGATTCCCTCTGCGCAGCATGCGCCGACACAGCTCGTAGCTCAGCTCATGGTTTTGGCAGTGACTTCGCGTCGATACGTCCTGCCAGTGATCCATCACCTTCGCAAACAGCGAAGGACTGTCTTCCCACGCGACCACAACCCCAGGAACCAGCAGATCATCGCGATAGCTTCCGTCTTTGAGCAGCGATGGGATCAGCTGCGCTGCACGATCCCACCTGGCCCCGCGCGCCAAGATCGTAAACTGCGTATGAACCGCTTGGTTGTGGTTGGTTCCTTGCGTGCGCTGCGCTTTGGTTATTTCCTGAAACAGTGCGTCCGCTTTCGCATCTTCGTGTAGACGCCACCACAGCGCAGCCAGACCACCACGTCCGCTGTAGTTGTAATCGAGCGATGGATCATGCAGCGCTTCAGCATAGGAAAGCAGCGCCTTGGCAGACTCCAGCTGACCACTACGGAGCCGCGCGATGGCAACCTGGGTCGCTCCTCCCACGCGATGATTGATCGTTAGGTAGTCCAAAAAGGACTGCATCCGCGCGTCGCTCTCTGTCTCTGCCCAGTGCTCGATCATTCCGTGTTCAAGAACGTAGTCAGACCACGATCCACTAAACTTCCCGATCTGTTCCAGCGCCAGCATCCGCAGATCATCAAACGTCTTGTTTGGAATCACGAGCGCGGCCTGCGGCTTCGACTTGCGCGCTCCAGATGCTGCGTCTTTCGACGGACTCGCTTGCGGTTTCCGGGCGCTGGGAGGATCCGTCAGCGCAGCCCCCTTTCCCGGCTCTACGTAGTCATACACTTCATCGCAGTCGCCCGCTTTGATGCCTGACACAAGCTCGGGATCCGTCACCGTGATCGTGTACGTCACCGTTGGATGTTCATCGCCGGTACGCTTCACCGTGTAGAAGTCATTCGCTACCTGCGCCTTCTTTGCATGACGCAAAGGAGCCAGCTTCACCGACTTCACATAGCGCGATGCCAGCTCCACCTCTGTTCCATCATCAGCGGGCGACACCCACTCATGCAGAAGCTTCCAGGCAAACAGTCGATCCGTTCCAAACTCTGCGATATCGGGATGAACGATCGACAGCTCGATCACGACCTTCGCACCTTCGACCGATAGACAGCGAGCAACGTACAGAGCACTGGCCATGCGTCCGATCATATCGCGAACGGAGTGGGACAGTCTCACCAAAGATGACGGCAACGAAGACGGCAACGAAAGGGAAGTCCGAGACAAAACGGCAGCGAAGGCAGACAGAAGGAAGGTCCGTTCCCCGCAAGGTGTGCGAACGGAAGCGACAGCGGACTACGGAGCGCAGCCTGCATTAAAGGCCGCAGGAATCGCTTGTTCCGCTGTGCTCGCATCGATCGACAGGATGAAGTTCACCAGATCTTTGCGATCCTGCGCGGCGGATGCTCCGGTCAGGAAGTTCGCAGCGCCGGACTGCCAGTGCTGCTGCCACTTGGTATCCGTAAACAGCTCTTCCAGCGTCTTCGCCTGTCCGTGATGCAAGTAGGGAGCCCCCAGCGACATGCCGTACAGCGACGGAACATTGTAGCCGCCACGACCCTGTGCGCGGTTGCTCGTACCGGCTCCGTTTGCAAACGTACCTGCGCGAACTTCCAGCGCATCGGTTGTCGTGGTGTCCCCCGGAATCCCAAACGTACCGACTTTGCGAATGTTACAGGCAAGCTGCAAGGGAGGAACCGCAACCATCACAAAGTTATCCGATGCCGTTGGCTGCGCAGCGATCTGAACCGAGCCTGCGCCAAAGTCATTGAACAGCGCCAGCGCTGCCGGACGATTGTAAGCAGTGCCAGCCACCGTAGTCACCGTCGCGCTCAGCGTCGGATCATAGTGACGCCGAGACACCGTCCAGCCTTGTCCTCCGTGACAGTTTACGCAGCCGCCTCCGGTCGCTCCTGCCCCAAACAGAGTCGCTCCGCGCGCCACCGATGCAGCATCCAAAAAGCGCAGCGCACGCGGGGGACGAACCGTCTTTGCGTATTCATTGATGTCGTTCCAGTCCGTCACACAGTTTCCAGCCGTGGCAAGCAGCGACGTAGAAGACGGCGTTCCGAGCGGAGCCGCAGAGAGCGCCTGACGTGTCTCGCTCACCAGATCACACTGACCGGAAGAAGTCGTGATCGCGCCCAGTCCGCCCGAGGTTCCGCGCGTGTTGGCTTCAAAGTCGTGCATCTCATCGATGATGCCGGTCCAGTTGAAGACTCTCTGCTTCTGGGTGGCAGCACCGACGGTATGGGAAAAGCTACCATCCATCGCGGTGGTCTGACGCGGACCTGCCGCAAAGATCCAGGTCATGTTGTCTGACAGTCCATCGGGATGGCACGATCCACAGCTAGACCAGGCCGCGCCATGCTCTGTGGGAGGAGTCGCAGCCGTTCCGTTTCCCGACCAGCGACCGCGTCCCGTAAAGAAGAAGTGACGTCCTTTGGCCACCGTGCTGCTTGCGATCGTTCCAGAGTCCAGCGTGGTCAGCACCGACTGCGTTCCCAGATCCAGCACTGCCAGCTTCTGGTTGCCCCAGCAGTTGACGTAGGCGCGCTGAAGTCCCGCTGCGATCGCGATGCCGCTCGGGTTTTGACACAGGTTGGGATTCCCTGCCGCGCCGATCAGATCGATCTGCTTGTTCATCGTCGATCCCAGCGTAGGACTTGCTCCGCTGTAGTCGATCCGCTGAATCACTTCCGCACCACGCGACACCGCATACGCGATGCGAGTTCCCGGTACAAAGTCGATGTCTACGGTGTCTGCCAAAAAGAATCGCGGAGCCGTCAGCGCGTTCACCAGCGACGCCAAGTTGGTCGTTCCATTGCCACCGCGTACTTCCGCTTTGCTGGCCAGATCGGCCACATAGATCACCGGAGCGACGTTGCTATCAAAGCGCGGTGGACCTTCAGGAGACGCCGAGATCGAAGGAACATAGATCCGTCCTTGCGACACCGCGACCGAGTAGAGCTGATTGGCCGATGCGCCATTCGCCAGGGTTCCTGCAATGCCAAGCTGTGCCTGCGAAAGGGGCGGCAGAGAGATGTTTCCGCTCGATGCTCCGCTTGAAACAGAGAAGAGTGAAACCGCTCCAGTTCGTCCGTTGTCCTTTCCTTCTCCGCCCGCGACCGGCGTTCCGAAGAACTCAGGAATCACAACGGTTTCATCGCTGTCGCTTGTATCGCCATTGTTTGTTACGAGCAGAGATCGCGGGCTACGAATGCTTGTCACAAAGTCCGTTCGCACCATCGCTGCGGTGTCGATCACGCCGACTTTGGACTCTGCAAACTCGGCCACAAACAGCTTGGCTCCGGTGGGAGACAGCGCAAGACCCGTCGGCTCTGATCCCACGGGAACAGTCGCCGCCACCGAAGGAGTCGCTGTATCAATCCCCGTCACTTTGACCACCGTGGCATCCGCACGCAGCGCCACAAACGCAGTCTTGCCATCGGGATGAATGACCACAGAGGAAGGCTCTCCACCGACGGTTAGCTTCGACAGCCTGGTGTTGTTTCCGGTCGAAAAGAACGACACCGTTCGATCATCGGTATTGCAGACTGCGACCACCGCATCGTCATCCGAGATGGCCACTGTGCTCGATCGTGAAGCGCGCTTGAGTACCTTCACAGGTGCCATGTCTGCGCCGCCACCCCCCATGTCCAGAAACGTAGTGGGATCGCTCGGACAGCCCGCCAGCGCCAGCAGTCCACCCATAAATGAAGTCCATAGCAGCTTCTTTGACATAGTCTAGGTTCCCTCCCCCAATCGAGCTTCTGTTGTCCTAAGCGCGTCGATTTTCCGTCAGAAACGCTCTCCAACGGACCGCATCTCGCACATCGTGAAGCCAGTATAAGGAGAGGCTCGACCAGACTCCTCATAAGTGGTTCCAATAGCTGCCATAGTGGAAGACAATGGCAGCGGTCTCTGATGGATCTCAGCCAGTTACGCTATCTGTTGGCCATCGCGCAGGCCGGAAGCTTCAGTGCCGCCGCCAAGCGTCTACATGTCAGCCAACCCACGCTCAGCATCGCCATCCAGAAACTGGAAGACGAGCTGGGTAGCACCCTGTTTCTGCGCGATCATCGCGGCGTCTCCTTGACCAGTACGGGGGAAACGCTGCGGGCCCACGCCGAGCAAGCGGTCACCCTGCTGGATGAAGCCACCATTGCGATTCGCGATCTGGAGCGTTCCTTTGAAGGCAGCTTCATCTTGGGCTGTCATGAGTCGCTCGGCGCGTACTTCCTACCGCGCTTTCTCAGCACCTTTCTGCAAGCAGAGTCGCGCATCGATCTCACCCTGTGGAATGGCAGCTCTGCGCTGGTGCAGCAAGCCGTCATCGAGCGTCGCATTCACTTTGGCCTGGTCGTCAATCCGCGTCCCCAGCCCGACTTGGTGATCGTTCCGCTCTTTCACGATGCGGTCGATCTGTTTGTCTCTGCCCAGCAAGGGAAGCAGCCCGGACAGCCCACTTCCCTGCTTTCCTTTGACGATGCCCGCAAGCGACTGGCAGAGCGCCCGCTCGTGTTTGCCGGACGCATTTCCCAGTGTCGCGAGCTGATCGATCGCTTGGCTGCGCTCGACATCAGGCCGCCGCGACTCCTTTCCTGTGGTGACTTGGAGCTGGTCAAGAGCCTGGCCATCCATGGCGTAGGAACCGCGCTTTTGCCTCGCCGTGTCGCCGGTTACGGACAGCCGCTCGCGCTACAGAGACTGCATCCAGAGCTGCCCTGCTTTCCCGATACCATCTGTCTTTTGTATCGCAGCGATCTACATCGCACCAAGGGCGCACTGCGGGTCAAAGAAGCGCTGACTGCACATGGCAAGCGCCTGCACGAAGAAGGGGACGGCTACGAACCACCACCCAGCGGAGCCCCTCGCCTGTAAGCGCCAAGCGCCAAGCGCCAAGCGCCAAGCGCCAAGCTTCCGACTTCACTCCGATCCGCTGCGCCAAGACAACAGGATCGACAGCAGCGCCTGACAAGACTCACTGACCAGCGCGGCAGCATCCCCATCTTGACCGCGCACCGCCACCAGGATGCGCGAAGGCCGCAGCTCGATGCGAATCGGCTCTCCCGCAAAGGGAAGCGCGCCGGACAGCGCCGCCAGCAGCCCAGCATCCAGCTCCGCAAAGGACTCCACCCGATAGGAAGAAGGCAGCGCTGGCGATTCCTGTTCCACGTATCCCAAGTGCGCCGGAACATCGCTCACCGTACGCGGCACGATCCGCAGGTGCGCAAGCCACGAAGGAGCCGCCAGCACCCCAAGCACGAGCGTCTCTTGCTGATGTCCGCGCCCGCAGTGAACCAGAAACAGCGCGGCTTCCGACTCTGCTCGCGCTGGCAGAAAGCGCTCGATGCCAAAGACCGGAGCCAACAGCGACAGCGGCTCTACTTCCGAGAGCAGCGACAGCTCTACCTCCCGAATCAGCGGTCGATTCTGCTGCTCGGCCCACTCATCCAGGCTCAGCACCTTCGACTTCTGTCTTCGATCGAACAGCAGTGCCACCGTCGCACCTGTCGCAGCCAAAAGGATCCACAGCACCGGGCTCATGATGGCTCACTGTACCGCGACGGGCCCGCAAATGCTCGCAAAGAGTGCGCAGGACCGACTGCCGATTCCGCTTACTTGCGGGCGTAGAAGTAGACCGGCTGCGCTTGGCCTTCACTGACGGTGAAATAGCCCTTGCGATCGAGCGCAAAGCCCAGCGCTTCCCCTTGGATCTCCAGCTTCAAAGGAATCTGACACGGAGCCGACGTGAGCGCGTCTCCGATGGACTGACCCGGCGCACGACGCCACAGATACGCAGCGGTGTAGCTTCGGATCGCAATCTCGTCTCCTGCCGGGGAAATGTCTCCCCCTGTGGTCGTCGCAGCCCCCAGCAAAGGAGCCATCCCAAACCGCAGCCGCGCCACCTGTTCCAGCTTGATCGTCGCCCCCGCCATCAGCGGAGCCGCCGCACGAAAGACCGGAGAGTCTCCATCGCTGCTCTTGACCACGATGTAGAGATCCCCGCTGACCGGGTCCACCATCAGCGTCTCTGCATTGTGCGGCTTGTCGGGATAGTTCAAGGTGAAGCGCTCGACCCCTGACAGCTTGGTCGTCATGGTCGGAGATCCCGTCTTCGCATCCGGCTCTGGAACGCGATAGACCACGATGTTTGCGCGGGACGTGCCGTTGTCTCCGATGTCTCCTACGTACAGATAGGGATTCCCTGCGCTGGGACCGGGACCGATGGCGATGTCTTCCCAGTCCTGCGCGCTCGCTCCGTCTAGGCTGTAGATTCCTTGCATCGCGCCGGTTGCGGACAGTGCATACAGCACCGCGCCAGCGCCCGAGTCATTGTGAACCCACAGTGTTCCGGGACTGCGCCGACTGGCCACGATTCCGCTGGCTTCTTTGATGTCTCCCATTGGGGTCTTTCCCACCGAGACACCCGTTTCAAAGCTGGGACAGACACTGGCCGCATCGACCGGACTCCGTGCATCGACCGCGCCATCTGCCTGGGCTGCATCAGCCGCCGCATCGGTCAGGACACTCCCATCGGCAACTCCCAAGTCCAGGGAGTCCATTCCCAAGTCGATCGGGGGTTCATCAGGAAGACAGGCAGACAGCGATAGGAATGCCGCCAGGCAGGTTCGGGACAGTGCGCGCATCAGGACTCCATCAGTCAGCGAGGTTTCATCACCACAGGTGACGTTGCAAGCTGATATCAGCAAGTCCCGCGCGACGCAAACGCGGGCAAACCATCCCCGCTACCCAGCGAGCGGACTTGGTTCGGAACGACCGCCCGCAGCCACAGCTACTTCACCCACAGCGTTCCTTGCGTGCAGTTGCGACCGCAGGCTCCGCTCTGCCAAAACGAAGCGCCCGCTCCGCAGGATCGCGCCATGTCGCTGCATGCAAACAGACCGAATCCCCACGCCGAGTCCGTCGTCCCGCAGTCGTTTTCATTGTTGCCAATCAGCCCGAAGCGCGCGCCCGAATACGTCCCCGGACCCGAGTAGTCCTTGTAGTTGTTGATCCCCGTTCCGTTGCAGTACGGCTGCGAGGTATCGTCCCCCCACAGCGTGTTCACGAGCGTCCGCGTCGGGCCTCCTGACTTGAACGACTCGCCAAAGACCGTCTGAAGGGTCTTGTTGCCGCCCAGGCTCTGCTGAAAGCACTGACCGGGACCGGGGGTTCCCTTGCAGCCGCGTACCGTCGCGCCCACCAAGTTCACAAACGCCATCGTCTTGGCATTGGCATTGAGCGCGCACGCCGGTCTGCCCGCCCGTCATCCCTTGTGGGGGCCCGGTTCACGGTGGTCTGCCCGCCCATCATCTCTTGTGGGGGCCCGGTTCACGGCGGTCTGCCCGCCCATCATCTCTTGTCGGGGCCTGGTTCACGGTGGTCTGCCCGCCCGTCATCCCTTGTGGGGGCCCGGTTCACGGTGGTCTGCCTGCCCGTCATCTCTTGTGGGGGCCCGGTTCACGGACCCGAGCGGTCCGTCAGGTGCCGCCAGACCCCTGTTGCCGTCCAACTGGTCCAGTGGTAGTACCGTTGGCCATGGCACTCAAGACACTCCGAAACACCATTGGCTTTGACGAAATCCTTTCACGCTTGCACTTTACCTACGTGGCGCTGGGGCTGTGCTCAGACGACGGCGACACCGATGTGGCCGCGCTGCTGCCGCCGTTTGCCAAGCTGCTGTCGCGCTGGAACGACCTCGACAAGGAGCGCAGCGCCCAAGCCCTGGCCACCGTACGCGCCAACGCCCTGTGCAAGCGACGCAACATGCAGCTCGACGCCGCGCTGACCGCGCTCCACCACGCGACCTTGGCCCTGGCAGGCCAAGACCGCAAGTCGGCGCTGTTTAGCCACCTGTTTCCGCGCCCGCTGTCGGAGCTGAGCCGCCCGGCCCTGGAAGGACAGCTCAAGGTGGTGGCCGCCATCGTCGAGCGGCTGTCCCAAAGTGAGCCCCACGCGGCCCTGAAGAAAGCCCACGACAAGCCCCTGCGGGAAGCGCTCGCCGCCGGAGAAGCCGCGATCAAGGAGCGCACCAAGCAGCTGGCGGCGGCAGCCGAGCTGGCCCGGCGCATCGATGTCCTGTGGGAAGATGGCAACACCGCGCTCCAAGCGGTCGAAGGCGGGCTCAAGACCCTGTCGGCCAAGCGCCGCCTGGGCCGCGACTTCGTAGAGAGCTTCTTCCCGGACCGACCGGCCTCGGCCCGCAGCGCCAAGTCCCCCAAGCCGCTCGAACCGGCCCCGGCCCCCACCCCCTAAGGACACCGCACGCAGGGGTGGCTAGCGCAGGCGGAAGAACGACCACAGCATCAGAAACAGACACAGCACGCCGAAGACCGCAGCGCCCAGCCACAGCGCGCGCCGCATCCGCTGGAGCGCGAGCGGGGCCGGTCGATCCAGCGGCAGCACCCCACCTTGCAGCGCCGCGTCCAGCACCTTGTCGGCCAGTCGCAGCCGATGCTGTCCAAGCTGCTCGATGCGGCGATCGACCTCGCGCAGTGCTTCCTGTTCACCCCGGCAAGGCGGACACAAGGCCAGGTGCTCTTCGACCTGGGCCAGCCGCGCGGGCTCAGGCTCGGGCAATTGCCTTCTTGTTTCCGCGCAAGTCATAGGGAGTCTCCGGTGAGACGAGCACCCGCAGAAGCCCGCCCGAGTCGGTGCCCGGTGCCAAGTCCCGCTGGAGCGCCCGCCGTAGCTGCTTTCGACCGTGGCTGAGCCAGAATGCGCAGGTCACTTGCTGACAGCCGAGCAGCGACGCTGCATGCGCAACCGTTCGACCTTGCATCAGCACCAGGATCAGCGTCACCCGCATCTCCACCGGCAGCTTCAACAGGGCCCGCGTCAGTCGCTCACGCCGCTGCTGGTCGCTCGACCGACTGGCCGGTCCGCCGTCCGCAGGGCCTAGTGGGGTCGCATCCGCCGCTTCCCCCAGCGCCGCCGTCGGGATCGGGGGCAGCACCGGCACGATCGACAGCGCCTTGAGCCGCTGCACAGACAGGCTCACCACCTGCCGCAGCAGCCAGTCCGACTCCGGCTGAAGGGCTGTCGTCCCCGCCGTGCCATCGGTCAGCGCATGACCCCCCGCCGCCGCCTGCTGGAGCGCCTGATTCACCACCTGCTCTGCCCCCGCCGCATCATCCAGGATCTGGAGCGCACAGCGGAAGAGCTGCGAGCGCACATGCACAAGCTGCGGAGGCTCGGTGGGCAGGACCGATCCGAGCGGGTTCCGGCCAAGCCAGCGGCCCGGCCAGCGGCCCAGCCAGCGCAGCAGTGCAGAGGTGATCGCAGAGAGCTTCGACAAGGTCTTACCGATTAAGGTAGCTCGACGGGAAGGCAGTTGTCTAGGCGAGTTATTGGTCGCCCCGTACGACCTGCGCGTGCCACCTGCGGGTACGACCTGCGCGTGCCACCTGCGGGTACGACCTGCGTGCCCACCGTGCAGGGCCAGGTGCCGGACGGCTACGGCTCGCTCAGGTACGCCCGCGCCTCGGCCTCGCTCCGAAACGGGACGGGAGGCACTGCCAGCTGGCCATTTTCGCGACGCAGACGCCCGGCTTGCAGCACCCCCACCGAGGTCTGCATGAGCAGCGCCACCCGCCGAAAGCCCGCCACCAGTCGAACCACCGCGCGCTGAAGGCGCTGCTCGTACTCGGGATCGTTGCGCAGCGGACCTTCCCGCATGTCCATCAGCAGGCCCAGCGTCTTGCGTGAAATGGGCGGGATCAGCAGGTCAAAGCGGTCCAGAAACACAAGCAGCTCGCCCGGATCCAGCGCAGGAACCGCCGAGCGCTGAAGGACCACGATCGACGAGCCACGCTCCCAGTAGATCACCCCCAGATTGGACCGAATCAGCTCTGACACAGTGGATCAGTGTAGCGAGTTTCGCAGTGAACAGCGACCCAGCGACAGCCGTCCGCGAGGACGAGCCCCTGCACAGACAGCGCGACGCTTAGCTACGCCCAAAGAGGAGTGCGGCGTTGTTGCCACCAAAGGCAAAGCTTGATGACAAGATCACATCCACCTGCTGTCGCCGAGGCTCTTCGGGAATGTAGTCCAGCCCAAAGTCCGTCTCTGGATCGCGCAGGTTCTTGGTCGGTGGCAGGACGCCGTGCTGAAGCGACAGCACCGAAGCCACGGCCTCGATCGCGCCCGCCGCCCCCAGCGTGTGTCCCACCATCGACTTGATCGACGACATCGGAACCTGTCCCGCGCGCGCCCCGAGCAGCGTCCGCACCGCATGGCTTTCCGCCGCGTCGTTGTGCGGCGTCCCCGTTCCGTGCGCGTTGATGTAGCCAATCGCCGAGGCGTCGAGCTTCGCATCCGCAAGCGCCGAGCGCATCGCTTGCAGCGCCCCCAGCCCTTCCGGCTGAGGAGCCGTCATGTGATGGGCATCGCAGCTCATGCCCGCCCCAAGCAGCTTCGCCCAGATCCGCGCCCCGCGCCGCTCGGCATGCCGTCGCGACTCCAGCACCAACACCGCCGCCCCTTCGCCCAAGTTCAGGCCCTTGCGCTGCTTGTCAAAGGGCTGACACAGCTCGGGAGAGGTCGCCCGCAGCGCGCCAAACCCCGCAATCGTCAAGCGACACAGCCCTTCGGCACCTCCGGCCAGCGCAACCTCACAGCGGCCCAGCCGAATCCAGTCCAGCGCCTGCGCAATCGCGATCGCCGAAGAACTACACGCGGTCATCACCGTCGTACGCGGCCCCTGGGAATGCAGCACCTTCGCCACCAGGTCGGTCACGCTCGCGGGCTGGTGCGCCACCAGGAGCCCCGAAGACGGCTGCTGTCCTTCATGCAGCGCCCGCAGATAGGCCTCTGTCTCCATCGCGCCGCCGGTCCCGGTCCCAAACAGCACCGCTGCCTGCGACAGCTCCGCAGCCGAAAGCCGCGCATCGGTCACCGCATCGAGCGCCGCCCGCAGGCCAAACCGATCGGGCCGCGAGCAGATCGGCGGCAGCGACAGGCCGTCAAAGCGAGGCGCTGGCGCTTCCCCCACCAGCTGGCTCCGCGCATCGGGACACGCAAACAAAGTCAGCGGAGAAATGCCACAGCGGCCCGCAAAGATTCCGTCTCGAAACGCCGCGACATCCGGTCCGAGCGCAGACACAATGCCGATTCCAGTCACCACCACATCGTCGGTGTTCATGCTTGCGGTCTGGCTTTTAGCCTAAAAAGGCCCAGCAGCACAAGCACGCCCAGGCCCAGCCACAGCCCAGCCAGCTTGCGCGAGGAAGCGTCGCCCGAAGGGGTCGCGGCCAGCTCGCAGAAGCCCCCTTTGACCACCGGCGTATCCCAGATCGACGCATGAACCAACGGTGGCTGAAGGCACAGGCCGTCCACACAGTACAGGTCGCCCGTGCAGTTGCAGCGCTTCTGAAGCTGAGTCAGCAGCAGCAAGCTCTCGACATCAAGCAGCCCCGCCCCGCAGCCGCCCAGCTCGTCTTGCGGACAGCGATAGCGCGCGTTTGCCGAAGTCCGTGCCAGCAGCCCAAAGGTCCGCTGCCGCAGGGAAGGCAGCACCGCCTTGGCCAGCGATGCGGCCCCCGCCAGGTGCGGCGCAGCCTGCGAGGTTCCGGTGAGGGGCGAGTACGTAAACGGCGCATGCGCAGGCTCGGCCACCCCCTCATCGCGATAGGTGGAAACGATCCCCTCGGGGGCCGGGCTGCCCAGGTCCGCGTCATAGTCCAGCTCGGACAGACCGCCCCCGGGGGCCAGCACATCCACACGCGGACCGTAGTTTGAGTAGACCGCGCGTCGCCCCTGTTCATCGGCGGCACCGACCGTGATCACGCCGTCTAGGCCACCGGGAGCATACGACGTAGCATCCGTACCACCGTTGCCAGCGGCAGCGACCACCAGCACCCCTTGCGCGATGATCTCATCGATGGCGCGCTGAAGCGTAAAGGACACGCCCGGCCCACCGAAACTCAGGTTGACGACATCGATGCGACGGCTGACGACCGGAATCGTCCCCAGCTTGGCCCCGCCCGTCCAGCGCAGCGCGTCGGAGATGTCGCTGTCGATGCCGTCTCCGCTGCGCACCCCGAGCACCCGCACCGGCATCACCCGGCACTTCTGATCGACGCCCGCGATCCCCATCGCATTGCCGGTGACCGCGCCGATGATGCCCGCAACGTGGGTTCCATGCAGACGACTGCTGTCGATCGTTCCCGTGTCGGTCGGATCGGGATCGCGCACCCGGTCCCCGTCATCGGCGCTCGCCGGTCGCGAGATGAAGTCATAGCCAGCGACCAGCCGGGCTTCCAGGTCTGGATGACCGTAGACGATGCCGGTGTCCAGCACTGCGACCGTGACCTCTTCAGAGCCACGGCTGATCTCCCAGGCGCGCGGCATGTGAATGAGCGGAAGCGACCACTGCGACGACCACAGCGTGTCATTGGGAAGCGCCAATGCGTAGCGGATGCGATCCGGCTCGGCGCGCCGCACCCTGGCATCGGTCGCCACCTGATCGAGCAGTCGTCGTGTCAGCGGCTCATCCGCGCCAGCCGCCCCATCCGACGACAGCAGCACGATCGCCCCCGCCTGCGGATCCTGCTTCGCAAGGGGAGCATCGGGCGCAGGCTCAGGCGCAAGCTCTCGCACAAGCCGCAGGCGCTCCCTGCCCAGCACCACCACCGGCTCGGTCTGGGCAAGCGGCGCACCCGAAACGGGCGCTGCCAGCAGCCGCACACCGCGCCGCAGCTCCACCAGCAGGTGACCCGCGACGAGCTGCTCCGCCCCAGGCTGCCAGGTCATCGCGCGATGCACCGGATCCAAGCGGGGCACCTGCCGCTGATCGCACGCCGACAGACCCCACAAGAGCAGCACCAGCCACAGCGCAGCCAGCCTGCCCGCACAAGCGCGCACGATCCCAAGCAACGGACAAGAAGCTGTGGTGACGTTTGCCCACATGCGGCGGCGAGCTTAGACCAGAGCGGCGGAATTTGGCGAGAGACCCCGGAAAAACTGGCGAATTTCGAGAATTTGCAGCTTCCGCACTTCCGTAAGTGTTTCTATGATGAGTGTAATGTCAGGGTTTCCTTTGCTCATTGCGGTGGCGCTGGTGAACTGTCCACTCAAGGTGGCAGGACATGCGGGGCACGAGCGCTCTTGGCTGTCGTCCGCTGTGGTTGGAACCGTGCTGGAGCACAAGCGCGGCGTCCAAAGCGAGCCGGTGCTTGGCTATCAAAACGGTCAGCCTGCCCCTCTGCTGGTGGTGGACATGCCGACGATCCAGCCGACCAAGGTGCGGGCCGAGGTTCACACCGCGCTCGCCTATCTACGGATGCAGGAAGCAGCAGCGCGGTTTGGGCTTGTGCTCCAGCTCAACAGCGGCTTTCGCACGAGCGAACAGCAGCAGGAAGTGTTCGACCTGTATCGCCGGGGCAGAGGACCGCTCGCCGCGCGACCGGGCTTTTCCAATCACCAGAGCGGCTATGCGCTTGATATCGATACCAAGCTGCCGCGCGTGCGCTCCTGGCTGTCGCGTCATGCCTATCGCTACGGCTTTCAGCGCACCGTCCCGAGCGAGAGCTGGCACTGGGAGTTTCGCGGTGAGCTGCGCAAGCTGCTCGAGCGTCCAGATCCGCTCCAGCCGAACAACTCGTAGCCCGTACGGCCAAAGCTTCCCCGCTCCGCCTCGTCCCTCGCCGCGTTACAGCGGTCGCCGCGCCCGCAGACAGGCAGCCCGCACGGTCAGCACCAGTGGCTTGCGCAGCGTCTTGCGGAGCCCGACTCGACCTTTGTCCGGCCCACCACAGATCTGCTCGATCCGATCCCGCAGCCCGGAAAAGACCGCCTGCATCTCGCTGCGCGCATCGCCAAACATCGCCATCCAGGCAGGCAGCGGACCGTGCTCGATGAGCGGCGAATAGAACAGATCGAGGGCACCCGCAAACATCAAAGAAAACGGCGACACCGCCAGCTCGATCTCATCCAGTCCGGCGTGCCGTGCCCAGCTTCGCACCGTCTCGACATCCGGCCAGCTTTGCAGGTGCGCCGCGAGTCGCTTGCGCTCGTTCTCTCGCCCGGACAGCTCCGCTTCGAGCAGCGCATACAGCTCCGCAAACGTCCCGCGCAGCGGCAGCGTGGCGACCACCTGCGCACCCGGCTTGGCCACCCGCGTCAGCTCTTGCAGCAGAAGGTGGGGCTGCGCTGCGTCGTACAGGCCCAGGTTTGACACCACCAAGTCGTAGACCGCTTCGTCAAACGGCAGCTTCGGCTCGCCGGGCTCGGTCCGCAGAAACACCCGTCGCCCGAGCAGATCTCCGGCACTGCGTCGCGCCTGCTCGATGAGCGCCGCAGACGGATCGACCGCAAACAGCCGCGCCTCGGGAAAGCGTCGCAGAAGCTCCAGCCCGGGATAGCCGCTGTGGCACATCACATCGAGCAGCGTGGTCTTGCCGTCAATCGGGGCCACCTGACCGAGCAGCAGCCGCCCAAAGGGCTGGGTCCAGACCGGCGCAAGCTCTTGCTCAAGCGCACTCGACAGCCGAGCATCCCGACGGGACTTGGATTGGTGCGGTGGTGGAGGCGGCGCCTGTGGACGCGGCGAAGACCCAGGGACGGTCAACATGGGCGAGACTATACGATGCGCACCCACAGGATGGGAACAGCGCTGGTTGAGCTGGCTTTTGCGGCAGATGCCAAAGGACGAACGGTCCGCAGCGGGGCAGCTAGTAGCGAGCGACGCTCGGATCGATCTGACGCGACCAGGCGTCGATGCCTCCGCTCAGGTTCCAGACGTTGCGGAAGCCGCGTGCAACGAGCTGCTCGGCGGCGGCTTGGCTGCGCGTCCCGTGGTGGCAGTACACCACCAGCATCGTGTCCTTGGGCAGGCTGTCCAGCTCCTTGCGAGCCAGTTCCTCTAGCGCCTGATCCCCGGCGATGCGCGCCACCTGCCGCTCGCGCTCGGTCCGCACATCGAGCAGCTTCAGCGGCACCTTGGCCGTCAGCATCTTCTGAAGCTCGGTCACGGTCAGCACGCCGACCCGCGCGGGCAGGTTCGGGTTGTCGATGCGGAAGCCGCCGCCAGGACCATCGACAAAGCCAATCGCAATGCCACTGGCCAGGCGAGCCGATGCGCGATCAAACAGCACCGTGATGCCATGCTGCTCAACGGTCAGATCGTTGGGTCGCGGCAGATCGAAGTACAGGTCAATCGACTGACCACCGCGCTGTAGCACCATGCGGAGCTGCTGGCCCGGCTCTGCTTCTTTGGCTGCATCTTTGATCGCTGCCGCAGCTTCGGGCGAAATCGAGATGCTCGGTGGCGTGTGCGCGATCTTGCTCGGATCGATGCCCAGCGAAGAGAGCAGCTCTCCGCTTTCATCGAGCTGACGCACGATGTCGCTGCCGCCAATCAAGCTGCCTTGGTAAAAGAGCTGCGGAATCGTCGGCCAGTTTGAAAACTCTTTGATTCCGTCCCGCAGCGCTGGATCGGACAGCACGTCCACGTCGCGGAAGTCCACGCCGTGTCCTTCCAGGATCTCGACCACCTTGGCCGAAAATCCGCAGCGTGGCTGCTGCTTGTTGCCTTTCATAAACAGCACGACGGTGTGCTGCCGAAGCAGCGTCTCGATTTGCGAACGAGTCTCAGAAGAAAGCGCCATATCTAGTTCTCCGTGGGCAGTCAGATTCCACGCACGCGGACGCTTCGTCAACCCCAAGCAGCGCGGCCGCGCCTTCTGCGCCCAGCGCGCCCTGACTTAGCCCGGACCGACGACGACTTTCTGGGTCCACTGACCGATGTGATTCGAGGTCGAGAGATCTTGGAACGGCAGGAAGAACCCTGGATAGCTACCGTCTTCCCCGGCGGCGATCTTGTCGGGATCGACCGCGAACATCCACAGCCACTGAAGCCCACCGTTGTAGCTGCCGGGATCGCGCAGGCCCGCCTTACGTCGCGACGAGATCGTCACCCAGAACAGCCGCCCATTTCCCTGCTTCTGCTGAAACGGCGAAAAGCGCGGATAGGTGTCCGACAGGTTCGCTTGGGTATCCATCACACCTTGCGCAGATGCTTTGGCCAGCGCCACCAGCTTGGCCCCCGCAGCAGGCTGGGCCGCGAAGGTCTTGGCGCTCGGGTCCGCATCGCCATCGCACTCATCGCCGGTGTTGCCCGCATTGCAGGTGGACTCGCTGTAGATGAAAAACGAGCTGTCCGGTGCGAAGTTGGGGTTGTAGCGGTTTCTGCCAGCCACAATCGGCACCACGGTCGTCGGCTGCGCCCAGCCCGTGCCGCTCTTTTTGACCATGTCGATGCCGCAGTTAAACGGTCGCTGCGAGGTCTGATGAATGCCGACCTTGCTGTAGGCGATGGTGTCACCGCTCGGCGACCAGTCGGGATGGTCTGGCTCGTAGGTGAGCTGGATCGACTCGCTCGGGATGCGCAGTCCGGTCGAGCCGCTGTGCATCCACAGCTTGTTGCGATCCGCGAGCGTTGCCGTGTCGCCGTAGTTCGCGACGAAGCGATCGCCCGCCGGACTAAACGACGCAAACTGAATCTGGTTCGCGGTCGATGCCGGGACTGTGCCGTTGAGGGTCAGCAAGCTGGCCGCCGGGGCGCGCATGTCGGCAATGAACACCAGCCGACCATCGTTTTGACCGCCCAGCGAAGACACCATCTTGGTGCCATCGCGCGAGATGGCATGGCAGCCGACGCAGGTCGGGAAGCCATTTTGCGCGGGCGACAGAAACAGCGAGGGCGTCAGGTTGGCGCTGCCGAAGTCCACGCGCATGATCCCGGTGTTGTTCGACGTGGTCCAGTAGTACAGACCGCCGCTCACAGGCTCTTGCGAAAACTGAATGGGGATGGCCGCCGATTCGCCAAAGCCGCTGCCGTTGTCATCGCCACCGCGTACGACCACCGACACCGGATCGCTGCCCGCGTTCGAGTTGGCCACAAACGCATAGGTCGCCGGATCAAGCGGGAAGATGCAGCCGCCGCCCACCATCGCGCCGCAGCGGGTGTAGGTGGTCACTGCCGTGGTCTTGCTGACAAAGCGAAGCTGAAACAGCGTGTTTTGCGCCGAGCCCGGCTTGAAGTGAACCTCCAGCCGCGAGATGTTCGGCGGAAGCATCACCCCGCTGTTCGGATAGACGATCTGCGGGGCACGGCTCGCTTGTGGGGTTCCTTGGAACTTCTGATCGGGCCCTGCTGGGATCGGCGTGCCACTTACCGGCGGCACAATCACCGTGGCGGTAAAGCGCACCGTGAGCCGCGCCGAGCCCGAGATGCTGCCCGCAAACGCCTGCACCTTGGTGACCCCGCCCTGGGTGGTCGAAGAGGTAAACACCGATCCGGCAAACGAGCCCACGCCCGCGTTTTCGAGCCCAAAGTTGGTCTGATCGGTGATCTCGCGCTCTCCACTTGGGAACAGGCCGAAGACCCGATAGGTCTGCGTGGCCGCTTGCTGATCCGTCGCCTCCAGCGTCACATCCGCTGGCTCCACGCGCAGCGAGCTAAGCTGGGACAAGTCACTGGGATCAGTCGAGTCTTGGTCGAGCAGCGTGCTACTGCACCCAAAGCAGATCGCCACGCACAGAAGGACATACGTACGCAGGTTCGTCATAACCGCTTATCCTCATGGACAGCGGCCCCGCTGCGCAACCTGTCAGTGGCTAAGTCGGTGTCCTGCTTGGCAACGCCGCTGCATCGGGCTCCCCACAATCAATTCCGCGTTCTCGGAGCTTCTTTCGCAGCGTGTTGCGGTTGATCCCGAGCATCGCCGCCGCCCGCAACTGATTGCCGCTGGTCCGAAACAGCACCTCTTTGAGCAGGGGCCGCTCGACGTGACTCAGCACCTCTTCGTACAGGTCGGCGATCGGATAGCCATCGAGTCGCTGGAGCAGGGCGCGCAGCTTCACCCGCACCGTCTCTTCCAGCGATAGCTGCTCCAGCGGCACCCGCTCTTGCAGCGGCGGCAGCACCGACTCGACATCGGACAGCTCAATCGTGGTGCCGCGACTGCGCAGCGCCGAGCGATTGACCACATCCCGCAGCTCCGCCAGGTTCCCCGGCCAGCTATAGCGCAGGAGCTGATCCATCGCGCGGGTACACAGCGTCCGCGTCTGGCCCAGCTGATCGCCGAGCAGCGTCAAAAAGTGACCAGCCAGCACCGGCACATCGCCCGATCGCTCCCGCAGCGGAGGCACCCGCAGGCGCGTCACCTGGTGCAGTCCCAACAGCTCGGCGGCGACGACCCCAGACTCCAGCAGCCGAGGCAGCTCGACATCACTGGTCAGCAGCAGGCGCGGACGCTCTGCTTCGGTTTCGGGACGGTCGGTCACATGCTCTTGCTCGCGGCGCTCCAGCAGTCCTTGCAGCACCCGCCGCAGCCGCGCCGAGCCATACGGCAGATCTTTGACCAGCAGCGTGCCCCCATGAGCGCGTCGCAGCTTGCCGATGGCGCGCTCGCTGTCGGCATACTCGGCGTCAATGCGAATGAACGCGCCAGCCCGCCGGGCAGAGCTGGTGTGAATGTACCGACCAATGTGTTCCCGACCGCTGCCCCGCTCGCCTTCCAGCAGCAGCGGGGTCTCGACCTGTGCGGCCTCTGCCACTTGCTCACGCAGGAGCCGGGTTGCGGGCTCCTCCCCAACGAGTGCAATGCATAAAGAGAGGTTCGGCGACTTCATGCACAGGCCGCCTTCACAGCCGCAGGGTCCGACTCTGTCGCCGCAGCCGATTCATCCAGGGCCGACAGCGCCACCCGCAGCCGAGGCCGACCTTTGGCCAGCTCCGCAAAGTAGGCGACCGTCACCGCAATCAGTGCATCGGGATCGCGCGGGGCCTTGCTCTGATCGCGCAGGTCCGCCGAGCCCGGCAAGCCCTTGGTGTACCAAGCCACCGCCTTGCGAATCTCGTGGATAAGCCGCTTTTCCTCTGTCCGTCCCCGCATCAGCTCGCAGTGTCGCAAAAACACCTCGCTGCGCTCTTCCACCGTGGGGGCCCCCGGTGCCGGTTCGCCACGCAGCCAGGCCCGAATGTCGCGAAACAGCCACGGATTCCCCAGCGCACCACGACCGATCATCACTGCGTCACAGCCCGTCTCGGTTCGCATCCGCACGTAATCGAGCAGCGACACCACATCGCCATTGCCCACCACCGGGACGTGCGTCGGCACGGCCTCGCGAACCTTCCTGATGATGTCGAGCGACGACTTGCCCGAAAAGCCCTGGGTCCGCGTCCGACCGTGAACCGTGATCATGGCGGCCCCGGCTTCGACCATGGCGCACGCAAACTCAGGCGCGTTCAGGTGCTTTTCATCCCAGCCTGCACGATGCTTGACCGTCACGGGAATGTCGGCAGGCAGCGCAGCGCGCACCGCCTTGACGATCTCCTGCGCCAGCTCGGGCTCTTTCATCAGCGCCGATCCACAAGCGCCCGCCACCACCCGCTTGGCCGGACAGCCCATGTTGATATCGACCAGCGATGCCCCAATGTCCTTGGCGAGCAGTGCCGCCTTGCCGAGCGCGTCCAGCTCGCGACCGAAGATCTGCACGCCGAACTGTCGTCCATCGAGCGATGCGGTCATCTTCTGGGTGGTCTTTTTGGCCCCCTCACACAGCGCGCGGGCCGATAGAAACTCGGTGATGGTCAGGCCGACGCCGTGTTCTTCACAGATGGTCCGAAACGGCAGATCGGTCACGGCGGCCATCGGGGCCAGCAGGACTTCAGTATCGACGACAAGGTTAGCGATGCGCATCAGCGTGATTAAGCGCGGCACCCTATCACAAGCCATCCGACCCAACCAGACATCAGCCGGTGGCGACTTGGGCAGCACACCGCACAGCGCTGGCTTGCGCAGGTCCGACGACAACTGCGTAAACCCAGGAAAAAAGCGCCCAGTATGAAATTTGACCCTTGACACCGACATGCATTGGTAGAACTGTGCAAATCACAGGACTTACTTCGAGTTCTGGCTTGCCGAACTGAACGTCGCTGGCAGCTCATGTTGGCTATGCGGTCGTGGTTGTGGGCGCGGTGGCTTCGGTTCACGGAGGTTCGCCATGTCATTCAAGCAGTTGCTGGTTGGCATCCTGGTCGGCGTAACATCTTGCCTCCTGTTTCCGTTTGCCCCGGCGGTGGCTTCTGACAAAGACGAAGCCAAGACCGAAAAGGTCGAGCGCGTCCCCGATGGCAAGGAGAAAGTCCAGAAGCCCATTCGTACGCCCAGCCCGTGGGATACCCGACCTATCGTCCCGGCGGGTCCCAAGTACTAGCCGTTCACACCTGGGCTCCGACGGAAAACTGCCTGGTATTCGTGCTACCATTTGACGATGGGGCGCGAGGGCGGGATGGCGAACCGGCGGGGCGACAGGTCTGATGAGCAGCGACGAGTGACGGTGGATGAGATTCCACAGCCTCGGGTCGATCTCAGCGCGAAAACCGCAGAGCAGCGATCACCGGGAAGCGCTTCGCCCAATCGGGTCGATCCCAATGCAACCACGCTGGAGCTGACCGAAAACACCAGCCAGCCCCCAGCGGCTGCGGCTGCGTCATCGCCGCCAGCAGATCGCCCGAGCGCACAACACCAGCTTGTAGAAAGTCCCGTCCGCATTGGCCGCTATGTGGTGCTGCGCAGCCTGGGACAAGGTGGCATGGGCACGGTCTACTCTGCGTACGATCCAGACCTGGATCGCAAGGTCGCGGTCAAGGTCGTGCGGGATGACATTCACCGAGGCGAGCTGGCGCGGGCGCGGCTGCTCAAAGAAGCCAAAGCGATGGCGCGCATCTCGCATCCCAACGTGGTTCACGTCTACGAGGTGGGCGAAGATCGCGAGTCCGTACACGGCCAGATCTTCATCGCGATGGAGTTTGTGGCCGGGATGGACCTGGTGGACTGGCAGCAGCAGCATCCGGTGCGGGACGCCAGCTCGCTGGACCGCTGTCTGCGCCTGTATCTACAAGCTGCGGCAGGCATCATCGCAGCCCACCGCTCCAGCCTGATCCATCGTGACTTCAAACCAGAT
>JAEUKB010000093.1 GCA_016794365.1 Myxococcales bacterium | reverse complement strand
GGGGTTACACCCGATCCCATCCCGAACTCGGTAGTTAAGACCTCCAGGGCCGATGGTACTGCACGGGATTCTGTGTGGGAGAGTAGGTCGCTGCCAGGAATTCTTTCCAAGGCCTAGAGAGTTTCTCTCTAGGCCTTTTTTATTTTCCTCATTCACTTTTCTTTTCTCATTCACTCTTTTCCGTTCTCCTCTATCTGTTCGTCGTTCGCTGTTATTCCGCAACTTGCTGTATCCGATGGGAAAGATCTCGCTTTCGAGCTGCCCCGTGGCTGTCCCCGTCTGCTCTCCAAACGTACCAGTCTGAAGTTGCCTCTGAGCTTTCCATCAAGTTGTAGACATAGACGGCTACTTCCTGGAACAGATTTGCGCTAGTATCTGGACATGAGCTTGCCTGAACAGATGTCCATTTCTATCGCACCGCTTCGCCTCTTGGTTGAGAACTCAGTACTGCTTTGTGTTGATATTCAGCAGCGGCTTTGTTCGGCTATATCACCTGACGTTCTTCAGTCCATGATTGGCAATGTTGCCAAGCTTCTCCAAGGTGCACAGTCGTTAGGGATTCCTATCATTGTCTCTGAGCAATATCGAAAGGGACTTGGCGCTACAATTCCTGAGATTGCCTCGCTTTTTCCTCCTGATATAGTAAATCTTGAGAAAGTAGAATTTTCAGTTTGGGCCAATGCAGAGTTGGCCTCTTCAATCGCTAAGACTGAGCGATCCCACATTGTCGTCATTGGAATGGAAGCGCATATTTGTGTGTATCAATCTGTCCGTGATCTTGTTCATGCCGGTTATCAAGTACATGTTCCGCACGATGCTGTATGTTCGCGTCAGACGGAGAATGCGCGCGTAGGCCTGGCCCTGACCGAGCGAGCAGGTGGTGTTGTCACATCGACGGAGACGGTTCTGTTCGATTGGCTACATCGAGCGGGAACGCCTCAGTTCAAAGTCATTTCTGCATTGGTTCGTTAGGATGTCTGCTCGGCATGACTCGATGTTTGTCTTGTGGTAGAAATAAAAAATGCGCAGGTTCGGGCGTTTATGTGCGTTAAGTGCTTCGCTGCTCTTCGCTTGTGAGGGTAGTGGCGACGGTCAGTTGAGTGGGACGCTGTTCTTACGCGGCTGTCCTTCGCTGGATCCCACCAATGATTCAGCGACGGATATTCCTTTGCCTCTGCCGAATTTTGACTTGGAGCCACGCGCATTTTTTGCGGAAGTGGTTTGGGGGATTCGCACTGGATGGACGCCCGATCACCGGACTGGCAATCGGCTTCAAGTTCGGATGCAGCGAAGCTCAAACAAGCTCGATCGTTCAGACGGCTTTGAACTGCTGGTCCACGATCTGGATAAGCTTGAACAGCTGCAACGGAACTCGCTACAGGCTGGACTGGCCGGGATTCCGATCGCTCCGCCTGCGCTCGATCAGGCGACGGTACCGCTTCCAGCTTCACCGGACGCTTCGGTTCGCGCGGGACTCGTGCTGAACCACTCCTGTAGATACCCGATTGCTCAGCCGTCGCTGCGCGGCTTCGTTCGGTTCACAGAGTTTGGTCGCTCCGTGGGCGATACGTTGGCTGCAGAGCTAGATGTTACCGTCGAAGACTTGCGTGCCGAGCGCGAACAGGGAACTCCGCTCGCTGTGCCCAACGTCGCTGGCGCGCTGCGGGGCTGGTTTCGGATTCCCATTCGTTCGGGACCGGGGTCTGCCGCGCAGTAGCGTCAGTCGTCAGTCTTGTGATGCGATGCGCAGACGTGAGACAGGCTGTCCGCCGACGATGTGCTGCTCGATGATTTCGTGCGCATCTGCGACGGTGGGAACCTGATACCAGACTGCTTCGGGATACACGACCACCACCGGACCTTTGCTGCACTGGTCTAGACAGCCCGACGAGTTGGCTCTCATGCGACCTCGGAGCCCGCGCAGTGCCAGCTCTTTCTTGAACACTTCACAGATCGACTCTGCGTCGCTGTGCGCACAGCTGCCCTTGGGATTTTGTGGATCGCGACGATTGGTGCAGACAAGGATGTGCTTTTCGTAGGGAATCATCGTCGGTCACGCGTTAGTTGGGGGCAGAAACGGGACGCTGCGCTTGCATGGCTTGCCGAAGCAGAACCTGTGGATCGAGCTCAAGCTTTATGTCGAGAAGCTGTGTCAGAACGTAATACGCAACACCTACCGCGACGAGCAGCAGGGCCAGCGCAGACGTTGCCGTCGCCAGCGCAATCCCAAATACCGTTACTGTTCCAGCTGCCAGCGCAGTTTGGACGAACGGTCCTCGATCCTTGGCTTCCGTCGGTGTGAATGCTGAAAACAGCGCGTGAAGCTTACCGTTCGACAAAACTTGCTGAATGACCGTTTTTAGTCGCATCGAAACGTCCTAACCCGCGTCTTGTCCGATGGCGTACAGCGACGGAGCGTCTCCACCTTGGAGCGCGTTTCCAGCCAGCATGGCTCCGAAGACAACCATCAGATACAGAAGCGACACTTTGAAGAGATTGCGTGCCCAGCGAATTCCCGCTGACCGACGCAGACCTTGGACACCAACCACGAGAAATCCGAGCCCTGCGAGCAGTGCCGTCCACAGGTACAGCTTGCCACCGATGCCCATGGGAACCAGCAGCAGCGACACGGGGCACAGGAGCAGCAGATACAGCACGACTTGGAACTTGGCCGTGCGCTCGCCCAGCTCGCTGACCAGCGTCTTAAATCCAGCTCGACGGTAGTCTTCACTGCGAAACAGCGCGATCGCGATAAAGTGCGGCAGTTGCCACAAGAACATGATGGAAAACAGCGTCAGGCCAGCCAGATCCAGCTGCCCGGTTGCTGCGGTCCAGCCCATCAGCGGTGGCATCGCACCGGGAACCGCGCCGATTACGAGAGCTCCCGGTGAGATCTGCTTCATCGGCGTGTAGCACGCGGTGTAGGACACAAACGCCAGCAGACCGAGCACCGCCGTCAGTGGATTCACTACCAACCCGAGCCACAGCAGCGCAAGCACGCCCAGGCAGATGCTTAGCGTCAGGGCGATACCGGGAGCCAGTCGTCCTGCGGGCAGCGGTCGATCCTTGGTTCGTTCGGCCCGACCGTCGATGTCTCGCTCCAAATACATGTTCAACGCATTGGCGCCACCGACGAGAAGAGTCATCCCAAGCAAGAGCCCCAGCTTGGTTTCAGGCGCTGGATTCGTCGGTGCTAGATACAGTCCAACCGCTCCCGTCGCAACCACCATCAGCGTGATGCGCGGCTTCACAAGCGCAATGAGATCGCGAACGTGACTCAAGTGAAGCTCCCTAGATTGGTGATGGTGACGACTGCGACGGATGCTGAAGCGCAGGTGAAACGGTAAGTCCACATCGGTACTCTGTCCTCGAAGAACGACATCCGGCGACCACTGTAGCGACGTCAGACTGGGCAGTCTTTCGTCTGGGCGGAAGTCGATGCGACGTTACCCGGGTCTTTACGGCACCTGCTCGGTAGCGGCAAGCGTTTTTTCTGATTGTGATGACAGCGACGGCAGTGAGCGCGCCAAACCTGTGTCTGTCCAGGTCGCAATTGCGTGAGCCAGCGCTGGTTCGATCTCGACGTGTAGAAGTGCGGAATGGGAGGTTGACCTCACAGAAGCGGGGCTCTATAGTCCGCCTCGATATCTTGCGTTCTCACCGTACCCATCGAAAGAACTCGGAGGTCTTCATGCGACGGCTCGACCCGGTTCGGGTTTCCGATCCGGACTTTCGTCGCCTCTGTGGCTCGTCAGATCGTCCCTCGCGGGCGCGACGAGCCTTGACGTTGGGCACTTTTGTGCTCTTCGTCCTGCTTGGCGTCTCATCATCGGCACAGGCTCAGTTTGGCCCCGGGGGCGGAATGCGTCCCATGGGTGGCGGTATGGGCGGACCCCAAGGTGGACCTCCGCCGGACAAGCCAGAAGGTCCAGCGGAAGCGGCTCCATCGACGGGAAGTACCGATACCGCGACGGAACCACTGCCGCAGTGGCCAGAAAAGAAAGGCAAGGAGCTTCAGTTCCTTCAGCTCAACGGTTATCTGCGTGGCCGAGGCTACTACTGGCACAACTTCAACCTCGGTCATTATAACGACACGACGACGCGGGCGAATCCGTTCTCGATTCCGTACTCGGAAATTCCGACAGCGACGGGAGAGCGTCCGGAATCAAGCTGCCTGAAGCGCAATCCAGGCTCTGGCTGCGTCGAGCGAGGCGTTCTGACTTCAGACATGCGAATGCGCTTCGAGCCGACGCTGAACCTGTCTGAGCAGATCCGCGTAAAGTCGCAGCTCGATGTGTTCGATAACTTGGTGCTCGGTAGCACGCCGGATGGTTTCTACATCAACGGTCGTGGTGGCGCAGCGGACGGTTATCCGACGGTCAACAGTCGAACGCAGGTTCCGCAAGAGTCCGCGATCAACGCGATCCAGTCGTCAATTCGAGCCAAGCGGGCGTGGGGTGAAGTCAAGATTCCTCTCGCTGAGCTGAGCTTCGGTCGAATGCCGTTTATGTGGGGCACGGGAATGCTCTATCACGACGGCAACTGCCCTGACTGCGACTTCGGGACGACGGTCGATCGTGTGATGGTGACCGCGCGACTGTGGAACCACTTCGCGTCGTTTATGTACGACTGGGCGGCGGTGGGTGCGACGTCGCAGATTGTGCAGAACCAGCAGCTTACCGGCTGGAATTACAACATCGATAACGTCGATGACGTGATGCAAGTCGGACTCGCGCTCGGGCGAAAAGACGACGACGCGCACATTGCCGATGCACTCAACCGTGGCAAAGCGGTGCTGAACTACGGCGCGCTGGTGATCGGTCGCTGGCAAGAGTGGGATTTGACCTATAACCCGCGACCTCAGACGACGCCGCTCACGCAGACGGGACCGGACAATCCGTCGCTCTATTCGGCGGGAGAGCTGCAAAGGTCGCTTGGGCGACGCAAAGCCTGGACGGTAACGGCGGACTTGTGGGGACGGCTTCAGTACAAGAAGCTGTATCTGGAAGCAGAAGGTGCCGCCGTCTTTGGCAGCGTCGGTGAGCTGGGCGTCTACGGAGACGGTGGTTACGGGACCGACAACGTGCTGCGCAAAGCGACGCTGGAGATCCAGCAGCTTGGCGGCCTGATTCGCGGAAACTACAAGTTTTTGCGAGACAGCTTGATCGTCGGTCTGGAAGTCGGCAGCGCCAGCGGTCCTCAAAACGGCGATCCGCGCGGAGAGCTGAACTTTCGTCGGGCCAAAGAAAAGCCGATGGGACTGCTCAACACCGACGGATTCATCGGGCTGCGCAATACGCGATTTGCGTTCGATCCCGACTATCACGTCGATATGATCCTGTTCCGACGCATCCTCGGAACGGTCTACAACGCGACATATATGAAGCCGTCGGTGACGTACTGGCTGATCGACAGCTTCGGAGGTCAGGCCGAGTTCATCTACTCACTGGCCAACAAACCGGCGGTGTTCCCGGGTCACGCGATCAACATGGGCGCGGAAATCAACGCGCGGCTCATGTATCACAACAAAGACGAAGGCTTTTACGCGGCGCTGGAATACGGCGTGCTGTTTGACCTGGGCGCGCTCGCGCAGAAGCAAGAGATCTGGAACAACACCTTCGCAGTCGATGGCACGACGGCGCAGGCCTTCCAAGCGAAGATCATGCTTCGCTTCTAACGATGCGCTTGATGTCTCGCAAGCTGCTGTGGCTGTCGGTTTGGGGTCTGATTGCGTGTCAGGCCCGCGCAGGAATGCCGTGTCAGGGCGCGAGCGACTGCCAGAGCGGGCTGATCTGTGTGAAGGCTCCTGGGGCGGGCGTGGGCGTTTCTGGCATCTGTGAACCGGCGCGACGTGGGCTGGGCGAGCCCTGTGCGCGATCGCTGGACTGCTCGGTGGGCCTCGCCTGTACGACAGAGATAGCGGGCGGTTATTACGGAACCTGCCAGACCGCAGTGCTGCTCGACGCTGGAGTGGTTGATATGGCTGCGGATTTGACGCCGCCGCCGGACCTGACGTCGCAAGATCTGACGCTGCCACCGGGCTAAGCGAATCGCGCGCTAGCCTGGGGTCGTCAGATCGCGGGTAAAGAAGCCGGTCGCGTCGCCTTTGCGTCCAAGGACGTTGAAGATGCGCAGCGCCTGGAGCTTGCCTTTGACCTTCGTCGGCGGCAGTGCCACGTATTCGACGCGATCCGAGACAGCTTGAAGCGCTTGTTCGCTGACGATGATCTCGCCTTTGCCAGCGACGGAACACAGACGGGATGCCGTGTTTACTGCGTCGCCGATGACGGTGTACTGCATCGTGTGCGACGAGCCGATCATTCCGCAGACGACAGAGCCAATGTTGATGCCGATGCCAATGTCGATCGGCTCAAAGCCCTTCGGCGTGCGCTTCGAGTTGAAGTGCTGAAGCGCGGTCTGCATTTCAATGGCACACTGGACCGCGCACCACGTCGCTTCTTCGACGGGAACTGGCGCGCCAAACAGGGCCATGATCTCGTCTCCGACGTACTTGTCGAGCGTCCCGTTGTACTTAAACAGGATCTCGATCATGACCTCGAAGTATTCGTTGAGCATGGCGACGATCTCGGTCGCCTTGTGGCGCTCGGTCATCGCGGTAAAGCCGCGAATGTCCGAAAACAGCATCGTGACTTCGCGTAGCTCGCCGCCTTTTTCCAGGTGGAGCTTTCCTGACACGAGCTGCTCGACGAGCTTCGGGGACAACAGACGCTGAAACTGTGCTCGCGTCTTCGCTTCTTCTTCGATTTTCTTCGTCAGACGCGCGTTCTGAATGGCGATCGCGGCCTGGTTGGCAATCGAGTTAAAGAGCTGAAGATCTCGCTCGGTAAACGCGTTGGCTGCGATCTGCGAGTCGAGGTGCATGACGCCGAGCAGCTCACTTCCGTGCATCAGCGGCACGCTCATCGTCGAGCGAATGCCTTGCAAGATGATCGACTGGCTGTGAACGAAGCGCACGTCCATGCTGGCGTCCGACGACAACACCGCACGCTTGTTCTGCGTCACTTCGTTGAGGATCGCGTTCGAGATCTGGATCTGCTCGTGAGCCAGCTTCGCATTTTTGTACTTTACGTACTTGGGCTGAAGCTGACCGTTTTCCATGAGCAGGATGACGCCTCGGTCCGCCGGAAGAAGCTCGAACGACTTGTCGAGAATCTTGGGCAGCAGCGTCTCCAAATCGAGGATGCCCATGATCGCTTGCCCGAGCTCGTGTGCGATGCGCAGCTTTTCGTAGTCGCGCTTGAGCGTATCGACGGGCAGATCCTTGGCTGGCATAAACCGCTCAGAGCGATCCGCATCGACTTTGTGACGGATGTGGCTGTCGTTGAGCGTGCTGTTGGCAATCGTGACGCGCTGGAGCGAGTCTTCGTTGGGCCCGCGCTCGGCGTACATCATGCGCGTGTTGCCCATCGTGATCTCGTCGTTGTTCTTGAGGATCTGCTCGGTGACGCGGACGTTGCCGATGTAGCTGCCGTTGAGCGAGCCCAAGTCCTTCAGCATGAAGCTGCCGTCGGGCTGGCGAATGACGTGGGCGTGTTCCTTCGAGACAATCCGATCGAGAATCTGGATCGAATTTTCGGGATGACGCCCAATCGTATTGAACTCGCCAAGTTCAAATTCTTTCCGGCTGTTACCGGTAAGCACAATCAGCTTGGCCAAGTTATACGCTCCGAGGAATCCATTTTACGGACGAAACGCTGCGCTGTCATCACCTGCGTGAAAATGCGCGTGTCCGACGGGAATTTACGGCGTAGGTGTCGCGCTCTGCTGTGCTCGATCGTGCGACAAGACAAGCTGTGCGACGGCATCAGCCCAGTCGCTTTCGGCATTGAGCGAAGGCACCAGCGTCAGCCACTCACCACCAGCGGCCAGAAAGTCTTCGCGTGCGCGCATCCCGATTTCTTCGAGCGTTTCCAAGCAGTCCGCGACGAAGGCTGGACAAAAGACGAGGATGCGCTTTTTTCCCTGAGAGAGCAGCGACGGAATGATTTCATCGGTATACGGCTTGATCCAAGGCGTTCGTCCGAGCCGCGACTGAAAGCACACCGAGTAGCGATCGTCGGAAAGCCCAAGCAGCTTCGCCAGCGAGCGCGTCGTGTCGTAGCACTGCGCGCGATAACAGAACTGATTCACCGTCTCGATGCGGTCGCAGCAGTCGGGCTTTTGCAGACAGTGTTCATTTGTGCGATCGCACTTCTTGATCTGTCGCTCGGGCAGGCCGTGATACGAAAACAGGATGTGATCGGGCTTGTCCTGCTCGATGAGCGAGCGTCCGCGACGAGCCATGCAATCCAAAAAGCCAGGATCGCGATAAAACGGCGGAATCACCGACAGGTTGGGCGTCACCCAATACTTGCCAGCCTCGGAATAGAGCAGCTCCAGCGACGATCCTGTCGAAGCCGCTGAGTACTGCGGATAGAGCGGCAAGATCACCACGCGCTCACAGTCTTGCAGCGCGCGCAGCGATTCTCCGAGCGCAGGCTGTCCGTAGCGCATCCCAAGCTTGACCAGCCACGTCGGACCGAGCTGTTTCTGAACCGCTTGTTCCAGCGCCAGACCGTGAGAGAGCAGCGGCGAGCCTTGCTGGGTCCAGACCTTGCGATACGCTGCCGCGCTCTTCGACGGACGAAACGGCAAGATGATCAGGTTTAGCAGCAGCCAGCGTCCGAGCGGATGAATGTCGATGACCCGAGGGTCAGAGAGAAACTCCCGTAGATAGCGACGCACAGCATCCGTCGTCGGTGCCTCTGGAGTTCCCAGGTTGATGAGTAAGAGTCCCTGCTTGGCCATCGCTACGTGAGGATCTCGCAAAAAGGTTCGATGTCGCTGCGGTTAGCTTGTGGACAGCGTTCGTCCATACGCAAGAATCGCCGTCGCTGTGGTTGCCCACAAGAGCAGCACCACCAAGATCGGGCGATCACGCAGCAGGATCTCTTCGGGACTGCCGCCGAGCTTGTGCATATGAACCAAGTACAGGTAGCGCAGCATTCCATAGAGCACATACGGAATCGTCAGCATCATCAAGTGATTTGACGGCAGCCCGTGTGCCGAAAACGTGTACAGCGAATACGCCATGATCGTGCTCGCGGTGACGATGCTGATCATCTGATCCAGCAGTTCCAGCGAGTAGTGCGACAGGCTCTGACGGTGACGCCCGGCATCTTCGGCCAGCAGCGACAGCTCGTGACGACGCTTGCATAGACCCAAGAACAGCGATCCCAGAAACGTCACGATGTACAGCCACGGGGAAATGTAGGCTGACAGGACCAGCACTCCGCTGACCGCGCGCAGCACAAAGCCCGACGCCAGCACGAACACATCGATGATCACCAAGTGCTTGAGCCAGTACGTGTACGCGAGCTGCATCAGCACATACGCGAGCCCGACCCAGCCAAAGCTCGGTGCCAGCGAAAACGCACCCCACAGTCCCACTGCTTCGAGAATCACCGTCGTCACAAGCGCCAGCCCGACCGGAACGTGACCCGCCGCGATCGGACGACTCTTCTTTTTCGGATGCAGCCGATCGTGCGGCAGATCGCGCACATCGTTGAGCAGATAAATTCCCGATGCCAGCGCCGTAAACACCAGCATCGCCAGCGTCGCGCGCGACAACACATGCCACATGCTCGGCTGGAGCAAAAACCAGGTCTTGTTCAGCGTAAACAGCACGCCGGTGTACAGCAGCACGTTCTTGGTCCACTGCTTGGGACGCAGCGCTTTGAAGAGCGCCACCGGCAAGCTGGGTCCAGACGACGATTTTTCACTTCTAGTCACGGCGCGGCATCATAGCGACAATGCTTCGCACAAGGAAACACCATGACCCGAGTCGCACAGTATCCCGTTGAGCCGCAGTTTTTGTCCCGCTGGTCGCCGCGCGCCATGAGCGGTGAGCCCGTCGCTGAAGAGTCGCTGCTGCGTCTGTTTGAGGCTGCGCACTGGGCTCCGTCGGGCGGAAACTCGCAAGGCTGGCGCTTTGTTTATGGCATCGCTGGACAGCCCGAGTTTGCGCCGCTGTTCGATCTGCTCGCTGACGGAAACAAGATCTGGTGCCAGCGCGCTGGTGCGCTGATCGTGGTGCTGTCGCAGACGGTGCTCGATGGCGGTCGGCCCAATCCAACCCATGCTTTTGACGCGGGCGCAGCGACGATGAGCTTGGCGCTGCAAGGCAACGCGATGGGCCTGTACGTTCACACGATGGGCGGATTTGATGCCGATCGCGCGCGTACAAGCCTTGCTGTGCCAGACAACTTCGCGGTGAACGTCATGATCGCCGTTGGTCATCCAGGTCGCGTCGAAGATCTACCCGAACGGCTGCGTGAGCGAGAGATCCAGAGCGCTCGTCGTCCCGTCGCAGAGCTGATCTTCAAAGGAAAGTTCGCTCGATAGCGACGAACGCCAATCCGTAGCGACGAACGCGCAACATCGTGGCTGACGCGCGGCCCGTCCCAGCCGGACGCCGTGGTACGATGACGTCATGGGGGATTCTTTGCGCGTTTATCGAGACTTGGCCGCTGTCTGTCTGCTTGCTTGGTCCGCGTGTGCCGGTCCCGCTGCCGAAAAGTCGGGTGGAGGCTCGGGCAAGCTGCCGCCGCAGGTGCTGGATCCTTCGGATGTCCAGGAAATGATCGGCTCGCTGTCCGGCTCGTCGCCGCGCTGCCAAAATGGCTTCTGTGCGTGTCGCGAGATCGATGCCGCCGGTCGTGGCGCAGCGGAAACCGACGCGGAGTCGAGCCCGCCTGCTCCTGGCTTCAAGCGCTTTGAGCTACGCACCGGACGCGGCGACGACACCATGCGCATCACCGTCGAAGGTGTCGGCACATTCGTCAAGAGCGGTCCGACGCCGGACGCTCGCTGCATCTACGTGGACCTTCCGTCGGGCGCACATCGCATTCGCTATCACGTCATCGCCGCCAATCCGACGCAAGGTTCAGAGCCTCGGCTCCGCGTGAGCGAATACGGTGAAAAGTTTAAGCGCTGGTATCGCACCTTTTCGTTTCGCTGCACCGACGGATCGCAGCCTTGCACCAAGGACTTGGCTCGCGATGAGTTCGAGCGGCTCGCCAAGCAGACCGACGGAAAGTTTGATCCGTGCGGATCGACCAAAGTCCAAGGCCTGCGCTTTTCGACCGATCGCGAAGCCGATGTTTCCGTCGGAGACTTCAACCTTCAGTTTGTTCTAAACGTCTACAAGTTCGCGCCGCGCTTTGCGCCGGACACCGCAAACTGCAAAGGACTCAGTCCGACCAAGCCCGCTGGTTCCGCTGGCTCGCTGGACGACGGAGAAATGACCGTTTCGCCCGCCAAGTAGATCGATTCGTCGCGCTACGTCTTGCGATCGCCGTCGATCCGAAACCACGCCACCACCACCATCAGCACCGTCAAGACCAGCCACAGCATCGTCGCTGTGATTGGATCGAGCTTCTGCTTTATCGTGTACGGCGCGCTGTTGTAGACGATGTCCAAGTGAACCATGTACACCGTCAGCGACGCTTGGCCCATGATCCTCGTCGGAGAAAATCCATCCGTGAGCCCAAGCTGCTCGATCCAGTACGACACCGCAGTGCCCATCAGACAGAACGCGATGCGGTTGCAGAAGATAAACGGCGGATCGACTTTGATGGTCTTCGTCGATGAAAACACCGGCAAGTGCAGCTTTTCCAGCCCGTAGCCCGCCAGCCAGACGAGCAGCCCGATGGCAACCGACCACCACATGACCTGCGACAAGCGATTGTGACGCGCCGCTCGCAGCCACCAGGAACCGACCGCCGCGCCGGTAAGCGTGTACGCCAGCCACGGAAAGATCGGAAACTGCCCGAGCGGATTGGCTCCCGGCCATAAATAGGCGACGAGCGGACCCGGACCACTTGGAGATCCCAGCTTTTGCAGCGACGGTGTGACTGCCGCGACCAGCACCGCGACGAGCAGCGGTCGCCACGGAATGCGTCGATCTTCCAAATCTGTCGGCGACGCCACATACGCCGTCACCATCAGCGACAGCCCGATGCACTGGAGCACATCGACCTTCCACATCGACATCGCGTCTTTGGTCTGACCGCCGCCGATCAGCCACTCGACGATGCGAAAGCCGTAGCCAAGCAAAAAGACTTCCAGACCGCGCCACAAAGCCCCGAGCCTGGCTTCCGCGATCGGGACGCTGCGACGGACATCACTGGCAAAGCGCATCGCGAGCGACACACCGGCCAAAAACAGAAACATCCGCGCGGGCAAGCCGCCAAGATGCAGCCTCGCCCAAATCCACCACGTTCCCTGACGATATGGTTCCGTCGTCCACGCGTCGTAGGCGTGGGTCTGGATCATCAGGATGCAGGCCAGGCCTCGGAACCAGTCAATAAAGCCAAATCGTTGCGACGGCACGCTGCGGGAACCTTTTGTTATCGATCGCGACTTGATTTTCCCATATCAGCAGCCCGTTTTAGCAGTCACCTTGCGGCAGCGTGCTCGCCGACACGTAGTTGCTGGTCTTCCACAGTCCGTCGTAGAGCGTGCGCATCGCGTGATAGTTCCACAGCTTGAGCCGATGTCCGACGCTCGCGTGGGTTAAGACGCGCGCATCGGTTGGCTGTCCATCGCGTCCAATCCGAACCGAGATCGTTCCGTCGTCAAAGTGCGTTTCATCGTCGTCCAGCGTGATCGTGTGCTCGATTCCGTCGATGCGACCCACCATGCGGCCCGGCGTGACGACGAAGCCATCGAGCTTTTGCCCGGCTTGGTAGCTGATCGCCGACGAAAAGAAGCGCGGCTTGAGCTTGTAAGGTCCGCCCCACTCGGGACAGAAGATGTCACAGTTGCCGCACTCGTTGCATGCGTCGGCGAAGTTGGCGATCTGGATGTTTTCGCGCAGTGAAAAGGTTCCGCCATCGACCTGCGCAAGCTGTCCACTGTCGTCGATGATCAGATCGCGTAGCGCAACGCCTTCGATCGCTGGCGTCGAGATCGCGAAGTTTGCATCGTTGGGACAGACGGCGATGCACTTGTCGCAGCTCAGACAGTCAAACAGTGCCAGCGTGCTGCTGACCCGACGCGGAGAGCTGCTGTTTTTGGCTGCGGCATAGCGCGGATCGCTGACGACTTTGGCGGCATAGCTGCGCAGCGCGTGTACCATTCCACCTTGCGCAGCGACGAGATCTGCCAAGCTGTGGACGTTCGCTTCGGCAAAGCGCGCGGGCATCGATTCCAAATACTTGGCCATTCGACCGTATCCGCCGGGACGAAGCAGGTCCGTACACACAGTCACCGGAAGCAGCCCACAAGCCACCACATCGGCGCAGTTTTTTTGGTCAATGCCTCCCGAAAACGAGATCGGAACCTGTCCATCCGTCGCTTCGGCAAAGCGCGCCGCCAGCGAGCTGGCCAGCACATGCAGAGGCTGTCCCGACAGGTACATCAGCTCCTCGCTCTGTGGGAAAAAACGCTTGTGATTTTTCACCACCAGCGTGTTCGAAA
This sequence comes from Myxococcales bacterium, assembly GCA_016794365.1. Taxonomy (GTDB): domain Bacteria; phylum Myxococcota_A; class Polyangia; order Palsa-1104; family JAEUJZ01; genus JAEUKA01. Next base: position 58,546 of record JAEUKB010000093.1, on the reverse strand, counting down.
ACTTCACCCCGAGCCGACAGCCTGCTCTCGTCGCTGAGCGCTGAAGTCGCGCGATCATCGCCAGCGCTTCATCAAAGCGCAGATCGCTATCGAACGATTGCTTCACCAGCCGCAGATCGCCATACCCGAGTCGCTGACACAGCAGATCTTCGACTTCCGCAAAGCCAAGCAGCGTCGGATTGAGCTTCACGACCACGTCCATCTGGTGACGCGCAAACAAGTGCTCGACGATGCGCTCGATCTCGTCGGGTGGACAGCCGTGGAATGTCGAAAGCGTCACACAGCCCGAAATCTCAGACGGAATTTCGTCGGGAAGACAGGATTTCAGCGACGTGGGCAGCTCGGCACGCAGCTTGTCGAGGAGCGGCGACGCATCGCGCATCATGTCCAGCCACGAAGCCACCTGCGGACTACGAATTCCGTCGAGTGAATAGCCCACCGAGATATCAAACAGCGTGTCCAGCTCGTCTGAGCGAAGCTGCTGTGGGTTTAGCTTTCGCAGCGCATGAACCAGCAGCCAGCCTTTCGCGTATTCCGTCAGCGACTCTTCGAGCCGAAGCTCTTGCGACCACTCGACGTTGTAGCCGACGTTTTCGACATCAATGCACGGACGCGGAATCGTCAGCGTGTCGTTGACCTGAACCGTTTTTAGCTCCATCACGCGCGCGCCCCCGAGCCACGACAGCACCAAGTTCTGCGCAAGCTGTGTGTGCGGTCCCGCAGCCGGTCCAATCGGGCTTGATGCGCGTCGTCCATGCAGCAGCACCGACAGATCCACCGCCGAGCCTGGATAGAAGCGATGCCGAGGCAGATCGAAGATCGGGCCTCGCTGTTCGACCTCGTGGCGCAGGCGCGCAAGCAGATGCGAAAGGGGCTGGGGAACCAGGTGCATTGAGAGGGTATGTTCTCAAGCCGCGTCCCCAATCAAGCGAAAATGGCGATGTGGTGGGCGGAGCGCTGCCTAGTTTGGTAGCGAACCTTTGGTCCCGTCGAGCGGTGCTGGATCTTGTAGCGGAGGAAACACCAGCTGCGCCGCCGCTGCGACCATCCGATCGGTGTCTTGCTGGGCACGCTCCAGTCGCTGTCGTCGCGCGGTCGTAAAGCCTTGGCCTTTGACCGCCGCCGCTTGCAGCGCGCGCACACCCAGCAGTCGCAGCGTCGCAAACGAGCTGTTCAGAAGCTGTTCTTCGAGCGGCTCCAGATCGTTTCCTGGCATCGTCGAGACTGCGTCGCTGGCTGCCAAGATCGTCTCTGCATCGAGCAGCTTGGCCTGTGCAAGTCGGTTGAGCTCACTCGCGAGCGCGTCGGGCAGCAGCAGCTTGGCCATCGCGCGTAGGTGCAGCGTCGTCAGGATCGAATCGCTAGACAGCACGTTAGCAATCGCTTCCCCGAGCCTGACATGCAGCGTGCTCTTGCGATCGAACGTCGCACCGAGCTGATCGATGGCAATGGCCAGCGCGCGTCGATTTGGCTTCGTGCGTCGCAGCTGCGCTTCAAATGCCGGCACATCCGACGGAATCGCGCGCAACAGAATCGCTCGCATCGCGGACTCCACTTCGTCGTAGTAGCGCGAATCAAGCCGAGACAGACACGCAGCCAGAAAGCCACGACTGTGATCTCGCAGCGGCAGCGACGGTGCTTTTTGCAGCAGCTCTCGACGCGCTTCCGGTTCGGGACGAGACAGCACCAGCGTCAGGATCTGCGCCAGCTTCGCATCGCTTTCCACCGTCAGTCGTTCCGCCGGAATGTCACCGATTCGGGTTGCCAAGATAAAGTCCGGTCCCGTCGCTGCTTGTCGCAAAATTTGCCAAGTTTCGTCGCGATGCAGGTGATCCCACAGCGCTCGACACAGCGCGATCCGAATGTCGCGATGTAGCTCTGGCTTATCCAAAGACAAAAGCAGCTTGTACGCTTCGTCGCTGCGCAGCTCTCCGAGCAGTCGCACCACTTCTTTGGCGACGGTCACTTTCTTGAGCGAAACCCCGCGCAAGATCGTCACGGCTTGCGTCGCTGGCATCTCACTGAGCGACAGGCGAAGTCCATAAATCGCAAAGCGCGCGCGCTGATCTTCCAGGCACGAAAGCAGCTTCGGAATGCCTTGTCCCGCGTCGAGCCGCGACAGCGTTCGCACCGCCCGCTCGCTGATCGCCGCTCGCTTGTCGTCGCACAGCGTAATCAGCGCTTCCCCGGCGGTATACGCCAGCCGATACAGCCGATCCATCGCCCACAGCACCGACGGAGTGTCGCGATCTCCGTCGCCGTACAGCCCGCGCAGCGTCCCGGTAAAGGTCTGCTGCTGCTGCGGATTCCAGCGGAAAAAGCCATCGTGAAACGGCAGCAGCCAGCGCGTCTTTCCCGTCGCAAAACGTCCGGTGACAACCTCTCCGGCGAGATACGGATCGAGCAGATCTTGTCGCTTGCGATGCAGATAACCCCACACCATCGGCACGCAGATGAAGCTGCGATCGCGCTTGAGCGCCTTGGGAATCAGCTTCTCTAACAGCGGAGCGTGCGCGTGTCGAACCGCCGACAGCAGCACTTCCGCTTGATGTGGATAGGTGGTCCGCAGCAGCGCTGTCTCGACGCTGTCTTCCACTTCCGGCGGCAGCGTTTCGACCGACCGAATCAGCGCGGCCAGCTGCGCATCCCAGCCTTTTTCGACCCAGCGACGACAAATCGCCACCACACAGCGATCGAAGTGCGGACGCAGGTGCAGATAAAACAGCTGCAAAATGCCCCACGACACCGTCGCGTTGGCTGTCTGCGCCATCGTCTTTTCGAGCAGCTCGGGCAGCCCTTTGACCAAGCGAATCCGACGGCCCAGGCTTTCCACCAGCGTCCACAGCTGTCCTTCGCGCTCTTTGCTGGCCCACGAGTTTGCGATCAGCATCAGCGACGGAGCCAGCGCTTCGACCTCGGCATCGCTCAGCATGTCACCGAGTCCCGGCGCGTAGATCGTTCCTCGCTCTTTTAGCAGCGTCGCGAGCCACTTTGCTCCATGTGCTCCGTCGAGGAAAAACAGCCGAACGACCAGCCGCTCTGCCGCCTGCGCCGTCGCATGTGACAGATCCGCTGCATCGAGCGCATCGCGTACAAGCTGTCCGACGATCGGAAGGTGCTTTTTGTCCCACACTTGCCGAGGCCACGCCGCGAGCGCCATCAGCATTCGCTGCCGCACCGGATCTTGCTCGAACTTTTTACCGACGCACAGCTTCAGCGCTTCGTCGATGCGATCGGGCTTGACCGGCAGCCGTCCCGCCACCCCGAGCAGCGTCGTCAAGGCTGTGCCGCGCATGTCTCCTTCGGGATGTCCCAGATACGCGCGGATCTGCTCAAGCGCTTCGTCCCACGACAGAAACTGCGCGTACTGAATCCGCACCTCGGGCCGGGTCTTGAGCGCCGTGACTTCGTGCAAGTGTCGTCGCGCTTCTCTCGCGGCCAGATCGTTCGGAAGCTGATCAACCGACGGTAGCTCGATGACACCATCGCGATTTTGGCTGGCTGCGGACCACGCTTGATAGATCGTTTCACGCTCGGCTGTTGAGACGGGAATTTCGCGGAGCAGCGACGCGCCCCAGCTTGGATCACGGAGCTTGCTCGACACAAACGACTGCACCACCGCGTCTTTTTGATCAGACGACAGCTTGCGGAAAAAGTGCCGAGGACTACCGAGCGACTGCCGACACATCGCCACCAGATAGCGCAGCGACGCGGGCGAAAGGCGCTGAACCTTCGTGGCAAACAGTCTATCGGGCAGCGACAGCTTGTGCGCTTGGCACAGCGCGACCAGCTCGTTTGGTTTGCGCTCCGACAGCGGTCGAATCACTTGCGACGGCATTCCTTCGCCATGACGAAGCCGCGCGTGCAGGATCTGAAGCGCTGCATCCGGCGTACGCACCGACAGTCCATGCAGCGCGCTCGCGACCGCAAGCTTCCACGGCCCAAGCAGCGGACCTTTCAAAAGCTCTGCCTGCGCGGCCTGCGCAAAGCGCAGTGGATGATGCAGCGCAAAGCGCGAAAAAAACGCCAGGGTTGGCTGCGCGAGCGCAAGCGGCAGGTGTCGCAGCAGCCCTGCATCGCTACACAGCGGCACCACTTCAGCGAGCAGGCGCTGCTCACGACCTTGCGCAATGTGATCGGCCAGCGCATCAATCGGTGCGGTGCGGCCCGCTTGACGAAGCTGCTGTGCCAGCCACAGGTGCCAGCCGGTCGAAAACGCTTGGATGAGCGCCTGCGCGGCCTGCGCATCGCTACAGCACAGCGCCACCAGCTTGCGTGCCTGTCCGCGAACCAGCCGAGACGCATCGTCCAGCCCAAGCAGCACCTGCGCACCATCGCGACTGCCTTGGCAGCTCTTGAGCACCAAGCGCCGCACAAACACCGGCCCATTCCACAGCTCGCGCAGGAGCGCGTTGGCGCGCGCATCGCTTTTTGCCATCACTCCGAGCGCGACCATTGTTCGCACTCGCTCATCATGAACCTGCGTGGACAGTCGCTCGATGAAGCGCTCTGACCCGCAAAGCTCCACTGCTTGCAGCTTGGCCATGCACATCCCCCCAGAAGGCTTGGCTATTTTATCGCGGCGCGGCGGGAATTTGGGCCTTCTCGCACGCCCCAGGAATCGAGTAGGCTCGCGTGGTATAGCGAGTACTTCACTCTAACCGAAGAGGTTTATCCATGAGCCGTACCAAGCGCAAAACCAGCACTCGAGCCAAGTCCCACATCGCAGGCGTCAAGGCCCGCCGCAAGCGTCGCATCACCGCAGCGGGTGGAGCGCGCAACGTCAACACGCGCCGTGCTCGTCGTCTGCGTCGGCTGGCTGCGAAGAAGTAAAGCGGCTGGCTCTGACGGAGCCAGTGCGGTTGAAAGTGGCTTTGTAACAAGCGAGAGCTAGGTCTGACAGCGCGCCGCTCGACCTAGCGATTGTGGGGGAATGTGCGGCGACGACTACGCCTGGCGGTGCTCAGAGGGGCGACGGCTCGACAGGTGAGCCGCGACGCTGGGAATCGCAGCAAAGCGGTCGTAGAACGCACGCAGCGTCGGATAACGATCGAGCAGATCCGCGCGCTTGGTGAGGTTGCTGTCTATCGTTTCCCACACAGCCACATCGGCGATGGTCGGCGACTCACCAGCAAACCACGGACCGGACTTGCTTGGGCTGGCCAGCAGCTTTTCCATCACACGCAGGTGATGATCCAGGCCCTCGCTCCAGTACTTATCGACCAGCTCTTGCGCGGTGCCGAACATCCGGGCGTAGGCCACCGGCATGAACTTCGCGCGCCAGTCCATCGCTGTCTCGAGCACGTAGTCCACCACGGTGTGCTCGATTTCCGTCTGACCGTACAGGTTCAGCACCCGGCCCAAGTGACGGATGATCGCGCCCGACTGTGGGATCAGACAGGACTTGTCGCCGTGCGTTTCCTTGAGCACGGGCAGCTGGCCCAGCGGCATCTGCGGCTTGAGAGTCGCCCAGTCCGTCACGGCCACATCGGTAAACGGTGCCTGGCCAAGTGCAAACGTAAGCCGCAGCATCTCGGCGCGGCCATGGATCGGAAAGTAGATCAGCTCGAAAGTGGGCAGGGTGCTCTGGGTCATGGAACCAAATCCTCCAACGTGATGGCTACTTGGGCTTTGGACTTGCCTGCTTTTGGACAGGCGCTGGGTTTTGTTCGGGCGCTTTGGCCGGTGCTGGGGCGTCGTCGCCTTTCATGGCTTGCTCAAGCATCGGGTTGAGCCGGTGTGGACCTCCAGGTGGATCCGCAACCACTTTGGCTGGCACGCCAAGCGCGGGTGCAGGTGCAACCTGGGTCGGAGCCTGAATCGCAGCCGGTGCTGCGGCGGTCTTTCCCTCCGCGTCCGTAAACAGCAGCGTACCGAACTTATCCAGCGCGTGGAAGTCCCCGACCAGCGGTGGCGACCAAGACGAGCCAGTCTGCGGCTTGCCATTGGGTCGATCCAAACGGAAAAAGTTCGCGCGCCACTCGGTTCCAACCTGCGGCGGCACGCCTTTGACCGCTTCCAGCCGACCTTTGACTGCGCTCAGCGGGACGCGCATTTCCACTGTCCAGCCCGAGTCACGATCGTCGCGCTGATTCAGCGTTCCGTGAACCTGCACTGCCGTCTGCATCCCCGAGTCCCACGCGTTGTCGTTTTGTCGATATGCGGGCAGCCAGGAATCGAACGTGGTGTTGCGCGGGCTGACCTGTAGCTCGACGTAGGTCTTCGCATCGCCATCTGGATCGAGAAACACTTCCGCTGCTTCTTCCGTCCACAGCTTGTCGTCGTGCTTTTCGAGCGATCCCCACACATCGGTATCGACGAACTCGAACGCGATGTAGAGGTTTTGATCGTCCCACAGAAGCTTTGCCGACGCAGGCTGCGCTGCCGGTTCGCCGGTCATGGTGTGAACAAACGGTCCCGTCGAGACTGCGTTTTTCCAGGCCGTCTCGTCGAGCTTGCCGTCGATCGTCAGGCTCTGACCTGCGGGCAGCCGTCGCACTTGCAGCTTTCGCGGCGCAGACAAGGGAACGCCGCCTTTGACCGGAAGCTCGAGCGCAATCACGCGGTTTTGACCGTCTTGACGACCGCTCTTGACCGGCAGGCGCTCGTTTTTCTTATAAAACCCGACGAACAGCGCCAGCTTTTCCGCCGTAAACGTCGAGGGCAGCGGAATGCGCTGGATGTCGCGGATGATCTCGCCGTCTTTCCACATCGCCACCGGATACTTTCCACCGACGGGAACGTGATCCGCGTTGTGATGCAGCCTGCGATCCGGCGTCGCGATGTGAACAAACTGCTTCCAGCCGTCGCCCAGCGCTTTTTCTACGCGAAAATAGTGGGTGACGGTGAAGGTCTGGCCGGGAACGACCTCGCTGACATCGACATCCGCACCGAGGTACACCACCTTGCCGCCCTTGGCGTGTTCCAGCACCGCTCCGCTTGGATACTGCGGCGTCGGAGCGACGGACAAGATGTGCTCGCGGGCCGCTTTGAGCGCTTCTTCGCTCGGGGCCGAATCTCCGCTTTGCTCGACGCAGCCAGTCAGCGCAGCACACAGCGCAGAACAGACCGCGACGGAACGAACGACGTGAGTAGCTCGGGACAAGGAAACCGACATAACTCTCCTCGAAAGTAGAAGGGCTGCCGGGGTTTTAGCGTATTTGGCGCTACTTGTCGCTGGGCGGTTGGGAATCGGCGGGCGGAGCTGCGTCGGACTTTGTTTCCGCTTTGGCTTCCGTTTTGGCTTCACCGGCAAAACCGAGCACGCTCGCGGCCTGATCGACGGCTTGACCGACGACCGTTCGCATCTGACTGGCGACGGTATCGAGCCGCTTTTGCAGCAGTCCCCAGCTCTCTTCGGCGACTTTTTGCAGCTTCTGAAACTGCTCGTATTCGGCCTGGTGCTCGGCTTTGAGCTTGTTTAGATCGGCTTCGACCTGCGCTTTGGCGTCGTTGGCGCTCTGCTGGAAGCGCTCCGATAGCTCGTCGATTTGCTTGCTCAGCTGACCGATGCGTTCTTCAAACTTGCGTCGCAGATCATCGATCTGGGGACGGCCTGCGCCCTCGCTCTGAGAACTGGATTCACTCATTGGTTTTGTACCTCCGATTACGAATCTTTCCACGAAATCGAGTACCGCAAGGGTCTGATTGAGCGGCAAGACCGGACAGGCCAGACCTCGCGTCGCAAGCTGCGCGGGCTGATCGGTGACCACGGCCATGATGCGCGGATCGGACGGCGCGAGCAGCGGATGCCCAAGCTGCGTCCGATGCACTTCCAGCTTGTCGAGTCGAGGATGGCTGACAGTGCGCAGCCCTTCAATCAGCACCAGATCGATCTGTCGCGGATCCAGTCGCTCTAGCAGCGCATCGAGCGACGGTGGATCGGACAGCGGCTCTTCGCCAAACAGGGCCCAGCGCTGCGACGAAAAGACCAAGGTTTTCCGCGCTCCGGCCCGTCGCAAACGATCAGAGTCTTTGCCGCGTACATCGGGCTCAAAGCCGTGGTGTGCATGCTTGATCGCGGCGATGCGCAGGCCGCGTGCCGACAGTGCAGCGATGAGCGCTTCCGCCAGCGTGGTCTTGCCCGCGCCGCTGTATCCGACGATCCCGAGCACCTTCATGCGCAGACTTTGCCACGGACGGCGCTCTGCTGCTAAGAAGGTTGTATGAGCACTTTCAGCTTCGCGATCGTCTCGGACATTCATGTGTACGTGAGCGGCAGCGTTCCCTCGAACTTCACCAAGGTGATCGCGCAGCTTGCTGGGCTTTCGCCGCGCTTTGTGGTGCTAAGTGGCGACGGAACCAGCGGAAATCCCGACGATGGAGCAAGTCGAGACAAGGTCGCGCTGTGGTGGCGCTCGTTTCGGGCTGCGTGTCAGCCGCTCGTCGAGCGTGACATTCCGCTGCTGCCGATTGCGGGCAATCACGACTACTACACGCAGGCGCAGCGCGACGGATACTTGGCGGCGTGGTCGTCGCTTGGCGAAGATGTGAGCGATCGCTTCATCCTGTCGGGTCGTCCGCCGCTGTACTACGCGCTGCAAGTCGATGAGCTGCGTCTTACGATGCTGCACGTCGTCGATCAAGCGCTGCCGAGTGAGGTCGCGCAGTTTGTCCGTCAAGATGCCGTCGAGACACCGGAAGGCTCGCTGAAGCTGTGCATTGGTCACGTTCCGCTCGTGTCGATGATGGGCAGGACCAGCGAGTCGTATCGTGATGCGCTCGGACCGCTGCTCGTCGAGACTGGGCATTCCGCGTTCTTCGCCGGGCACGAACACCTGGTGTGGGAACAGTTGCTGAGCTTTCCGTCGGGCGATCTGCATCACATTCACGTTGGAACCGGCAGCGGCACCTATCACTTTCCGCTCAGTCGAGCCACCTACGACAAGCACTGCGCGGGAAACGAAGGGACGCTGCCGTATAACGGGCGACGGTTTGCGCTCGATCCGGGCACGCGTCAGCAAGCGGACAAGACCAACATCTGCATGGTTCAGATCAGCGACGGAACGTATTCGGTAGAACACCTGACCTTGCGCGGCGGAGAGCTTCAGCGCTTCGGACTGCCGTAGCCTGTTTGCGCAGCGTGGCTTGTCGGATCGCACGGACGGTTTGACCGCTGCGCGTCGCGGAGTATGCTGCCGTCGTGTCTACCGACGAGCCATCTGCTACATCTTCTGGCAAATCTTTTGGCAAAGCTTCCCGTGAATCTTCTGCTGAATGTTCGGAGCCGCTTGCGTCGCAGCTGGCTGCGTATCTGACCGAGCTGCGCGATGTCCGTCGGGTGTCAAAAGAGACGGTGCGCGCCTATCACTGCAACGTCGCAGAGTTTCTGCGTTTCGTCGCCCAGCGAAGGCAGCGCACAATCGGGCTGGCCGATCTGGATCTGTGGGCGGTGCGTGGTTTTTTGGCGCAGCGACACGGTCAGGAAAAGCCGCTGACGACGAGTCGAAAGCTGTCGGCACTGCGATCGTTTTTCGAGTTTCTGCGACGCAACAAGCTGATCGAAGAGAACGTCGCGAAGCTGCTTCAGCGTCGCAAAGCAGAGCTGCCGCTGCCCGAGTTTTTTACGCCGGAGCAAGCGACTGCGCTGCTCGAGCAGCTGGCTCCGTGTGATGGCGACGAGCCGCGACGACGCGCGGTGACGCTGCGCGATCGGGCCATCTTGGAGCTGATCTACGGTGCCGGGCTGCGTGTGAGCGAGGCTGTTTCGCTTGATTTGGGTCATATCAGCGACGAAGATCCAGCGCTGGCGAGCGGGGAGCCGATCTTGCTTGTGCGGGTTCTCCACGGCAAAGGTCGCAAAGATCGACTGGTTCCGGCGGGCGCGAAGGCCAAAGCGGCGCTGTCGGAATACCTAAGCGTACGTCACATCCTGGCTCATCCAGCGACGGAAAACATGCATCCAAGTGCGCTGTTTCTGTCGGTGCGCGGTCAGCGGCTCGGGGTGCGGGAAGTGCGACGAATCCTTGATCGGGCGACGCAGCAGAGCGGGCTTTCCCCGAGTCATCCGCACGCGCTTCGTCACAGCTACGCGACGCACCTGCTTGGCTCAGGTGCGGATCTGCGATCGATTCAAGAGCTGCTTGGACATCAAAACCTCTCGACCACGGCGCGCTATGCCCACGTCGATTTGCAGTATCTTTGGGACCAATATCAGCATCACCCGCATGCGCTTGTCTCGTCGTCGAGTGAGCGCACGGGTCGCAAGGACTCTTCACGATGAGCGAGATCTTTCATGCCACGACCGTGCTGTGTGTGCGACGTGGCGCTGTGGTTGCGATGGGCTCTGACGGACAGGTGACGCTCGGCAACACCGTCGTCAAGTCACAGGCGCGCAAGGTTCGGAAGATGGCCGAAGGACGAGTGCTCGGTGGCTTTGCGGGCAGCGCTGCCGACGGAATTGCTCTGTTTGAACGGCTGGAAGCGAAGCTCAAAGAGCACAATCAGCAGCTCCTGCGTGCGGCGGTGGAGCTGGCCAAAGACTGGCGAACCGATCGTGCGATGCGCAGGCTGGAAGCGATGATCATCGTCGCAGATCGTGAGCGAACGCTGCTCTTGTCGGGGAGCGGCGACGTGATTGAACCGGAAAACGGCATCGCGGCGATTGGCTCGGGCGGACCGTTTGCGCTGGCTGCGGCGCGGGCGCTGTGTGAAGCCACGACGCTGAGCCCGAAAGAAGTGACCGAGCGATCGCTGCGCATCGCCGGAGAGATCTGCATCTACACCAACACCCAGCTCGCGCTGGAGGAGCTGTCATGAGCGAGCGCATCGCTTTTCGATCCCTGACGCCGCGTGCGATTGTCGAGGAGCTGGATCGTTACATCGTCGGTCAAAAAGATGCCAAGCGTGCGGTGGCGATCGCGCTGCGCAATCGCTGGCGACGACAGCAAGTGGACGGACACCTGCGCGACGAGATCACGCCGAAGAACATCATCCTCATCGGTCCGACGGGCGTGGGCAAGACCGAGATCGCTCGGAGACTCGCAAAGCTCGTCGGTGCGCCGTTTGTCAAAGTCGAAGCCAGCAAGTTCACCGAGGTCGGTTACGTCGGTCGCGATGTCGAGTCGATGGTGCGCGATCTGATCGAAGTGTCGGTGAAGCTGGTCAAAGATGAAGAGCGATCGACGGTGCAGGGACGGGCGCGTGAAGCGGCAGAGGAACGACTGCTCGATGTCCTGTTGCCGCCACCGTCGCGAAATGCCGGTGGTGTGGTCAGTCGGCCTGCGTCCCAAGCGGTGGATGTCTCAAGTGAAGAGCTGCGCGATAGCAGCCAGTCCGCGACGCGCGAAAAGCTGCGAGAGCTGCTGCGTCAAGGCAAGCTCGACAGTCGCGAAGTCGAGCTAGAAGTGAGCGAGCAGCAAGGCGGTGCCGAAGCGCTGGCGGGAACGAACCTGGAGCAGCTCGGCTTTGACATGTCGCAGCTTCAGAACCTGTTTGGCGGCCAGCGCAAAAAGAAGCGAAAGGTCAAGATTCCCGAGGCCAAAGAGCTGCTCGCGAGCGAAGAAGCGCAGAAGCTGATCGACATGGACAAGGTCCAGCGCGAGGCGGTTCATCGGGCCGAGCAGGCCGGAATCATCTTCATCGACGAGATCGACAAGGTGGCCGGACGAGAGCGCGCAAGTGGACCCGATATCTCACGCGAAGGGGTGCAGCGCGATCTGCTGCCGATTGTGGAAGGCTCGACGGTGACAACCAAGTATGGGCCGGTGAAGACCGATCACATCTTGTTCATCGCAGCGGGGGCGTTTCACGTCAGCAAGCCGTCGGACCTGATTCCAGAGCTGCAAGGTCGCTTCCCGATTCGCGTCGAGCTACAGCCGCTGACGCAAGCGGATCTGGTGCGGATCTTGAGCGAGCCGGAAAACTCGCTGTGTCGTCAGTACGCGGCGCTGCTTCAGACGGAAGGCGTCAAGCTGCACTTTCATGACAGCGCGGTGGCCGAGATTGCCCGGATTGCTACCGACGCCAATCGCATGCTCGAAGACATCGGTGCGCGACGGCTTCAGACGATCTTGGAGCGCGTTCTCGACGAGCTTTCCTTTGAAGCGCCGGAAGTCGGTCGTCACGGCGACTGGGCTGTCGAGATCACCGCTGATTACGTCCGTCAGCGGGTCGAGAGCGTGCTCAGCAATCCCGACTTATCGAAGTACATTCTGTAGTCCAAGCTACTGAAACGTCCGTTTTTTCCGCGCGCGGGTCGCTTTGTCCTGCGCGGGTGGGCGGCTTCATGGGCGCGTGGTTCGCGGCGCTTGCCTCGGTTCGCCAGAAGGCTGAGCCTTTGTAACTAGTTAAAAACGTGCTGTAAATTACGAAATGCATCGGCTATGCTGGGCTCCAACGGGAGATTGATGATGAGCTATCGCTTGCTGTGCGCCCTGGCGTTGTCGGTGATTGCCCTCGGTGGTTGCACGGAAACCAAGAAAGAGTGGCGCAAGGACGGCGTTCCCAAAGACATCGTCAAGCGTCAGAAGGCGCTGTGCGATTACAAGGCAGAGCTGGATGCGGGCTCGCCGGCGGGACTTTCGGGTGATGCCAAGGAGTCGCGCAAGGGTCAGGTTGCCAAGTTTTCGTCGCTGTGCATGAGCGCGAACGGCTACAAAGAAGTCGAAATCACCGAATATCAGTAGCCGCTACGCTTCCGTCGTCGCTTGCCAGTACAAAAGCGGCAATCCGACGAGCGCCATCAGTCCCCACAGCGGCTGCGTCAGCAGTCCGACGAGCTTTCCGATTCCCAGAAGCCCAAGCACCGCCAGTCGCAGCCGTCGATAGTGTCGCTTCGTCGCGGGGTGCAGCAGCAAAAAGTCCGTCGGCCACAGGACCAGCAGCGCTTCGTTTACTCGCAGCTCGGGCAGCTTGGCGATAAGGAGCATCGTCCAGGGCAGCAGTGCGAGCAGCGACCACAGCCCGACGGTCAGCGTCAGACCGATGCGACCGCCCAGGCCGATAAGAAGCAGCAGCACGCTCGTCGCAAGCAGCCACAGCGAAAGCGGACGCAGACGCGAAGGCGGATCAAGCGGCTGACGGCGCGCAGACAGGATCTCAGGCTCGGCGTGCAGGCGCTTTAGTAGCTCGCTGCGCAGGACTTCGGGCAAGAACATGCTGTCCCAGCCGCTCGTCGCTGCATCGACGCGACGACCGAGCACCACCTGCGCAAGCGCGGTTAGCAGCGGCGCGGTGGCAAAGCCCGTCTCAACACGCTGCCGGAGCGACGGATGGGTGAGCGCAAGGTTGTCTCTGCGCAGCGCTCCGGCGGTGACGTGATCGATCAAGTCGCGGATGCGAGTGGTGCAGTTATCGTCGAAGTGCCGATAGTTGTAGAGCGTCTGCTCGGGACGATCGGCCAAGTGGAGCGCGGCGATCAGCTGATCGATCTGCGCGGGCGGCAAGCGCAGCCTCTGACGGTAGACGGTGCGATCCTCGAAGCGATAGATCGCCATCATGCGCGGCTGACTGAGCACCGACACCCAAAAGCGACCGTGTCCACGCAGCACGCCCCAGGTGAGCGGTCCCGGCGTCGAAAAGTCCGCCGTTCCGTAGTTGTAGCAGCGTCCAAGCGGGCTTTCGTCGTCGGTGACACAGATCGCAGCGTGACCGAAGCGGGAAAACAGATCGTCGCCGGGGCCCATCGTGTAAACATCGACGGAAGGTTGCGTCTGAGCGACGGCAGCGTGCGGGAACAAAAGACCGAGCGCACCCAGCAGCCAAGTCAGCAACATCCAGACGATCTTCCGCATGTCCGTGATCTTGGCAGTCGCAGCCCAGCTTGAGCAAGCCTGCCTGCGTCTTCCTTGTCGTCGCTGCGTCGTGAACTCGCATTCCCTTTTCGGACAAGTCGCGCTATGAAGCGAAGGCTCGATGCTGTTTACCGTTCTTCCTCATAGCGAGCTGGCTCATAGCGAGCTGGCTCATAGCGAGTCACCGTCGCCAAGTCCGTCTCCGCAAGGTCCGCGTCCGTCTGGGATTCGTCGCTTTGTGCTGCTTGCGCTGGCGATCGTGCTGATCTTGTCGTCGCTGGCGATTGCGGTGTCGGCGGTGGTGGTGTCGCGTCAGCATGCTCGTCAAGTGATGCCAGGAATTGTTGTGACGGGCTTTGGCGCGCAAGGTGTGGTGCCGCTTGGTGCGGTGTCGCTCGACGAGCTTCCGAAGCGCATTCACGAGCTGGGCGAGCGCTTTTTGGATCAGCGCATTCGGCTGCTCATCGGACAAGACAAGATCTCGGCGCGGCTGCGAGAGCTGGGCTTGCGCGTCGATGAAGCAGCGATGCTGCGCGACTGTCAGAGCCTGGGACACAGCGGGGAGCCGCTCGGGGATCTGACGAGCTATCTGCGAGGGCTGCGAACGGGCTATCGCTTGCAGTTTGCGGTGCAGCTCGACGTGAGCCGCTCGCACCAGTTCTTGATAGAGCTAAAAGATCAGGTCGATCGCGTCGCTGTGGATGCGCGATTGGACCTGGAAAAGCACACGATCGCGTCGGAGCGCTCGGGATATCTTCTGCGGGTCTATGACTCGCTGGTGAGCCTGGAATATGCGGCGCGGGCTCTATCGACGGGACAGCCGCTTCCAGAGCTGCGCTTGGCGGTGGCGGAGTCGCAGCCGCAGGTTCGCAAAGAGAGCCTGACCAAGCTGGATGTCTCGACGGTGCTGGCTGCGTGGGAGACGCGCTATTCCACCGCAGCGATCGACAGCGATCGGACGTACAACCTGAAGGTCGGCGCGGACAAGCTCAATGGCTACGTGCTGTCGCCGGGACAGGTCTTTTCGTTTAATGCTGCCGTCGGAGATCGGACTGAAAAAGAAGGCTATCGCGTCGCTCCGGTGATCTCGGGAGGCGAGCTGATCGACGGGCTGGCGGGCGGAATGTGTCAGATTGCTTCGACGCTGCACGCGGCTGCGTTCTTTGCCGGGCTAGAGATCGTTCGATCGACGCCGCACTCTCGGCCAAGCACGTACATCCCGATGGGGCTCGATTCAACGGTGGTCTATCCGTCGGTGGATCTGAAGCTGAAGAACCCGTTCGACTTCCCGGTGGTGATTCACTTCGTCGTCCATCAGGGTGTGGTGCGCGTCGAGCTACTCGGAAAAGAACGTGTCTTCAAAGTCGCCTTCGAGCGGGAAGTCCTCGTCGAAACTCCATTCGCTACTGTCACTCGTCCCGACCCAGAGATGCCCGTCGGGCAGCAGATCATCGATCAAGACGGCTATCCCGGGTATCGCATCAAGCGGCGACGGTACATTTTCCAGGGTCAGTGGAAGACCGATCCCAAAGATGAAAACCGAGGCAATCCCGACGAGCTGATCAGCAAGCGAGAGTGGGACGTAAGCTATCCGGCGACTTCGCAGATCGTTCGCGTCGGTACCGGATCGCCCAAGCTGCCCAAAAAAGCGCCGCCGCCGTCGCATCGAATTCCTCCGCTGCCTGCCTGGGCGAAGCCTCTGTGGGTGATTCAGCGTTAGGGATAGCCAGTGCGCTGGCGCAGCCGAGCAAGCGTGGCTGGCCAGTGCTGCGCTGACGGTGGTTAGTGCGCGGTGGCCATCTCGGCGATGGCTTGCTTGTGCTTGTGCAGCTCGGTGAGTCGCTGGGTCAGCTCCTCGATGCGAGCGCGGTTCTGTTCGACCACTTCTGGCTTGGCGCGTGCGACGAAGTCCGGGTTGGCCATTCGGCCTTGGACCGTCTGAAGCTCTTTTTCGACCTTCTGCGCTTCTTTTTCCAGACGGACAAGCTCTGCCGCCGCGTCGATGAGCTGATCCGCGTGTAGCAGCAGCACTGTCATACCGGGGACAACCTCGGCGATGGTTCCCTTTTGATCGGGCAGATCCTCGACGATGCTGTGAAGCTCTGCGCGCGTGAGCAGCTCGATGATCGCTCGGTTTTCCGTCAGAACAGCGCGCGTGTCTGCGTCACTGCACTTGACCGCGAACTGGACCTTGCTCGGCTCGCTGCCGTCGTCGGCTTTCTGCGCGCGGAGGTTGTAGGTGGACTTGATGGTGCGGATCGCTGAGACCGCGCTCTGGACGATCGCCATCTGCTGTTCGGCTTGTGCGTCTTTGAGCGCCGCATCGCCCGTCGGATAGAGCGTGATCATGATGCTCTGCGGGCTCCCGAGCGGTCGCGGCAGACGAAGCCACAGCTCCTCGGTGATAAACGGAATGATCGGGTGAAGCAGCCGCAGCGAGGTTTCCAGACACATCGTCAGCGTTCCGAGAGCTGCTCGTCGCTGCGCTGGCGTCGCTTGCGCGGACAGGTTCGGCTTCGCCAGCTCGATGTACCAGTCGCACAGCTCGTTCCAGAAGAAGCGATATAGCGCTTGCGCACCGTCGGAAAACTTAGAAGCAGCAAACGCTTGATCGACTTCTTCGGTGACGGCAAAAAGCCGCGACAAGATGTAGCGCTCGGCGAGTCCCAGCTCAATCGGAGCCGACGCGGGCGTCGATTCCAGCTCCAGCGCGCCACGCTGATGCAAGAGCGCTTCGCGGAACTGTCCCAGCGACTCGAACTCGCTGTCATCGACGTTCATCAGGAAGAAGCGCGTCGCGCTCCAGATCTTGTTCAGGAAGTGGCGATATCCGTCGATGCGCGGAACCGACAGACGGATGTTGCGACCTTGCGCGCCCATGACGAGCAGGAAGAAGCGCAGCGCATCGGCCCCTTGCCGGGGAAATCCCGTCGGATACGCAGCCGCAGCAGACGGAAACGCTTTCTTGAACTTGGCCAGCGCTTCATCCAGCTCTTTTTTCGTCGGAGCCTTGTCTTTGCCAAAGCCGAGCACTTCTTCGGTCTTCGCGCCATAGACCAGATGCAGCGGATCGAGCACGTTGCCCTTCACCTTCGACATCTTTTCGCCGTTTTCATCGACGACCAGCGCGTGAAGGAGCACGGTTCGGAACGGCACTTTTTTCATAAAGTGCAGTCCCATCATCATCATGCGCGCGACCCAGAAGAACAGGATGTCGTGGCCTGTCTCCATCACCGACGTGGGATAGAAGGTCTTGAGATCGCGCGTCTGATCCGGCCAGCCCAGCGTCGAAAACGGCCACAGCGCGGACGAAAACCAAGTATCCAGCACGTCTTCGTCTTGCGTCAGATCGTTTCGCCCGGCTCGCTGACAGGCTTCCTCGAAGGATCGCGCGACATAGACGTTGCCTTGCGGGTCGTACCACGCCGGAATGCGATGTCCCCACCATAGCTGCCGAGAGATGCACCAGTCGCGGATGTTGCGCATCCAGCGGAAGTAATCGTCGGTGTAGTGCTCGGGAACGAAGCGAGTCTTGCCTTGCTCGACGGCTTCAATCGCGGGCTTGGCGAGCGGCTCGGTCTTGACGAACCACTGAAGCGACAGCATCGGCTCGATCACCGTGTCGCAGCGCTGACAGCGTCCGAGGTTGAGCTTGTGCGCTTTTTCCTCGACGAGCAGACCCGCTTCCGTCAGTGCTTCGAGCACCGCTTTGCGTGCGTCGGCAATCGTCAGACCTCGGAATCGCTCGGGCGCATTGTCATTGAGCTTGCCCGTCAGATCGAACACCGAGATCTGCTCGAGGTTGTGACGAAGTCCCGTCTCGAAGTCGTTGAAGTCGTGGCCCGGTGTGACCTTGACGGCGCCGGTTCCAAACTCCATCGACACCAGCACCGGATCAGCGACGACCGGAATTGTGCGATCGGTGAGCGGAACGTGAAGCCTCTGGCCAATCAGGTGCGCAAAGCGTGGATCGTCGGGATGAACGGCCACAGCGGTGTCACCGAGCAGCGTCTCTGGACGAGTCGTTGCAACCACCAAACGCTCCGTCGAACCAACGACGGGATACGCGATGTGCCACAGCTTGCCGTCCGTCTCTTCCGCTTCGACTTCCAGGTCCGACAGCGCGGTATAGCAGCGCGTACACCAGTTGATGAGCCGTCGCGCTCGATAGATCAGCCCGTCTTCGTAGAGCCGCACAAACGCTTCCAGGACCGCGCGGGACAGCCCTTCATCCATCGTGAAGCGACAGCGCTGCCAGTCGAGCGAAAAGCCGAGTACGCGAAGCTGCTCGATGATGCGGCTGCCGTACTTTTCCTTCCACTGCCAGACGCGCGACGTAAACTCCTCGCGGCCCAGATCGTGGCGGCTCTTGCCTTCTTCTTTCATGAGCATGCGCTCGACGACGAGCTGCGTCGCGATGCCTGCGTGATCGGTGCCCGGCAGCCACAGTGCGTTATAGCCCTGCATGCGACGCCAGCGCACCAGCACGTCTTGGACGACATACATCGCGTGTCCCATGTGCAGCGAACCCGTGACGTTCGGCGGCGGGATCACGATGGTAAACGGGGTCTTTGGCGTCGTTGCCGAGGCGTGGAAGTAGCCTTGTTCTTCCCACACCTTGTACCACTTCGATTCGACTTGAGCCGGGTCGTAGGCCTTGGCCAGCGAGACTTCCTTCATCACGAGCTTCCTTCGAGGAGAGCTGGTAGGGAACCAGCGCGGCCTTCTTATCACACGGGGTCGTCGTCTGCGGCAACTTTTCCCATACAGAAGTGAAACCGACGGTGACAAAGCTCCGACTCGACGGAATCGCCTGCGCTATGATGATCCCTTAGGTCGCCAATACTCGATGACGCGCATCTTTTCATTTTCTCAATGTTCCGTCGCAAAATCGCTTTCTTTCCGTCGGAAGCTGTTTCGCTTTGGGCTGCTCTCGCTGCTGGGCGGGCTGCCACTTGCGCAGGCTCCGGCGCAGAACAAGGCTCCCATCACGCAGAGTGCCCCGATAGCGAGTCCGACGGTGGGATCCGACGCGCAAAGTGCTTCGCCGCTGCTCGTCGCGCTGCGTCAGGAACTGGATCGCTCGATGAAGCGACTGCGGCTCAAAGGCTACGAAGCGCCGTATTTCATCAGCTACACCTTGCGCGACATCGAGGAAGCCGAGGTGATTGGCAAAAACGGCGCGGTCTACGGCAAGTCGCGGGATCGTCGGCGCGTTCTTCACGTCGAGGTTCGCGTCGGAAGCTATGAACTAGACAACACCTCAGCGGGCGAATCCGAAGGCGATGCCGATCTGGCGCTGAGCCTTTCGGAGGTGTCCAAAGATGCGCCGCTCGACGATGACTTGGATGCGCTGCGTGGATCGCTGTGGCTGCTGACCGATCAGAAATACAAAGCGGCGCTGGCTTCGTATGCACGCAAAAAAGCGCGTGGTGTGCGCGACGTGGAACCCGAAGACAAGCTGCCGAGCTTTTCCAAAGAAAAGCCGAACAAGTTCGTCGGAGATCCGCCTCGCTACGACGTGAGCTTGGATCAGATGGCGGAGTCGGTTCGTGTGGCGGGTGCGCGGCTCAAACAAGCGCCAGTTCTCGACGGAGAAGTGAAGCTAAACGCCGATCGCGTCAGTCGCTATTTCGTCAGCAGTGAAGGCGCCGAAACGATCGAGCATCGGACGATTTTTGCGGCGCATGTCTCGGCGGAAGCGCGGGCCAAAGATGGCATGCTGCTGTCGAACGCGCGCGACTTCTATGGACGATCGGCAGAGCAGCTCCCGACGGCACAAGCGCTGGCTTCGGCGGTCGATGGACTGGTTCGCGATCTGGCGCTGCTTCAGGCGGCTCCGGCGGCGGATCCCTACAACGGACCGGCGATCTTGATGGAAGAAGCGGCGGGGGTGTTTTTCCACGAGACGATCGGACATCGGCTCGAAGGGGAACGTCAGGTGAGCGAACAGGAAGGCCGCACGTTCAAGGGTCAGATTGGCCACAAAGTGCTGCCGACGTTTCTCTCGGTGCTCGACGATCCGACGCTTCAGACGGCGGTGGGCGGGATTCCGCTGAACGGTTTTTATCGCTTCGACGACGAAGGAGTTCCCGCGCGTCCGGTGACGCTCATCGAAAAAGGTGTGCTGCGCGATTACTTGAAGTCGCGGACGCCGGTGCTGGGCTCGCTGCGCTCAAATGGTCACGGTCGCGCCGAGGGAACCAGCGATCCGATCGGACGGATGGCGAACTTGGTGGTGCGGGCCGAACAGACGGTGCCGCTCGGTGATCTGAAGGCGCAGCTTCTGGCGGAAGTCCATCGGCAAGGCAAGCCGTACGGTCTGATCATTCGCGACATCCTCGGTGGCTCGACGAACACGATGAGCTTTGGCAGCCAGACTTTCCGAGGCCAGCCGACGATGGTGTATCGCGTCGATGCCAAGACCGGCGAAGAGACCTTGGTGCGTGGCGTCGAGATGGTGGGAACTCCGCTGTCGAGCATGGCCAAGATCGTCGCTGCGTCGGACACCGTCGGAGTATTCAATGGCTATTGTGGTGCCGAGAGTGGAATGGCACCTGTTTCGACGGTGGCTCCGGCTGTGCTGTTTACCGAGATCGAGCTTCAGCGCGCCCAGCATGTGTCCGAGCGACCTCCGATTTTGCCGCCGCCGTGGCGCGACGACGCAACGCCTTCCCGCAAGTGAGCATCCTGATGACGACTTCGAGCCCTGTGACGTTTGAACACGATCCCGACCAGACCTGCGCCGATCTGCTGCGCTATATCGACGAATCACCGACGCCGTATCACGCAGTCGCCAGCAGTGCGGCCCGACTTTCGTCCGTCGGATTTACCGAGGTTTCGCTTTCAAGCGACTTCGCTGCGCTGGTTCCGGGCGGATATTTTGTGACGGCCAGCGACGGAACGATTGTGGCGTTTGTGCGTCCTCGACGGACCGTGACGGGCTTTCGCATCATTGGTGCGCACACCGACAGCCCGAACCTGCGACTGAAGCCGCGCGCGCTGTACGAAAAAGCCGGCTATTTGCAGCTTGGCGTCGAGGTCTACGGTGGTGTGCTGCTCAATAGCTGGCTCGATCGCGATCTGCGCTTGGCCGGACGTGTGGTGGTGCGTGACGACGATGGACGCTTGAAAGCACGGCTGGTTTCGCTGACCGAGCCGATCGTGCGCGTGCCGCAGCTGGCGATTCATCTCGATCGGGATGTTCATGAAAAGGGTCTCGTGCTCAATCGTCAGGAGCACATGGTTCCGATCCTCGGGCTGTCCGACGCAAAGAAGCCCAAAGTCGGGGACTCGCAGCTTGTGCAAGAGCTTTGTGCGCACACGCTGGGACTGCGTCCAAGTCAGATCGTAAGCTGGGAGCTGCATCTTCACGACAGCGTTCCGTCGGTGCGTGCGGGTCTTTCGCGTGAGCTGGTGTTTGCGCCTCGGCTCGACAACCTGGGAATGTGTCACGCGGCTCTCTCGGCGCTGCTGCGTGCGCACTCGTTCGACGATGACAGCGGTGTGGTGCCAGTCGTGGCGCTGTTCGATCACGAAGAGGTCGGCTCGTCGAGCGATCACGGTGCTCAGTCGGCGCTGCTGCCGCAGGTGCTCGAGCGCTTGGTTGTTTCGACGGGCGGCAGTCGAGAAAGCTATCATCAGGCGCTCGCGCGCTCGCTGTGTGCATCGACGGACATGTCTCACGCGGTGCATCCGAACTACGTTGATCGACACGAAGCCAATC
Source organism: Myxococcales bacterium (assembly GCA_016794365.1). Classification (GTDB taxonomy): domain Bacteria; phylum Myxococcota_A; class Polyangia; order Palsa-1104; family JAEUJZ01; genus JAEUKA01. Next base: position 37,087 of record JAEUKB010000093.1, on the reverse strand, counting down.
ACCGACCGCTGCTCAACGGCGGGCCGGTCATCAAGTACAACGCACAGCAGCGTTACGCGACATCGTTACCGACGGCGGCGCTGATGATTGCGCTGGGTCAGCAAGCGGGCATCGAGCTGCAACAGTACGTTCATCGAACCGACTTGCCGTGTGGCAGCACGATCGGTCCGATTGTCTCGACGCTGCTGGGAATTCCGACGGTGGATCTGGGCAACCCGATGCTGAGCATGCACTCCGCGCGCGAGCTGTGTGGAGCCGCTGATCCCGAACAGATGTCACGGCTGCTCGCGCACTTTTTGGTAAGTCGAGCGCAGGTCGAAGCGGCGCGCTAAAACAGACGTGGATCGAGCGACGGGAACAGGTTGTCCCGCGCTTCGCAGTCGGCCAAAAATGCTTCGTCGATGGCTGCTGTCTCGATTCCGTCGGCCAGGCGGTTGAAGCGCTGAAGGTGTGTGCGAACGCGCGACTCGGCGTACGACACCGCTGTGCCGGTCTTCATGATGAACGCCCAGTCGGATGACTGCGCGAGCAGCAGCTCTCGTCCCGCTTGGGTCAGCGCTCGCTCTAGCAGCGTCGGTTCTGCATCGCTGGCTTTGCTGCCCAGACGAGAAACCAGCTCGTGCAGCTTCGTCTCTGCGTGATGGATGTGACGGTAAATCCAGTCGTTGCTGAGATCGAGCCACACCGCAGAATAGCCACCTTCGCCCCACGACGACGGCGCTGGATCACACACTGCGTTCACCGGATGATCCGCCAGATAGCCCGATGCGGTCTGAAGCTGCACGTCGCTGTCAGGCAGGCTACACAGTCGCAGCACTTCGCCGAGGAACGTCGGTCCCTCGAACCACCAGTGACCAAACAGCTCGGCATCATACGGCGAGACGATCACCGGACGACGATCCATGCGCTGAGACAGCCACGCGATCTGTGCGACGCGCTTTTCGACAAAGTCGCGTGCGTGCTCTCGGGCTTTGATGCGCGCAGCCTCGGGAGAATAGAGCGCTTTGTCCTGCAAATCGACGCGTGGCCCGGTGACGCGATGATACTTGTAGCCGGTGTGAACGCGGATTCCGTCGGGATGAATGTACGGACCGATCTCGGACAGCGGACGATCGAAGCCGATGTCGCGATAGAAGTCGCGATACACACCGTCGGCGGGATAGCCTTCCGTCGAAGACCAGACCTGCTTCGACGACATCAGATCGCGACCAAACGCAGCGACGCCAGCGCGGGTAAAGATCGGCGCATGCAGTCCGAGCGGCGGCCTGGGCCGAGCATAGGTCAGCCCGTGTGCGTCGAGGAAGAAGTAGCGCAGATCCAGCTCTGCCAGCAGCTGATCGAGCCCGTCGAAATAGCCACACTCGGGCAGCCAGATTCCGCGCGGATAGCGACCGAAGCACTCACGATGATGACGAACCGCGATGAGAAGCTGCGCTCGACGAGCCGACGGCTCTCGCACCACCGGAAGATACGCGTGCGTCGCGCAGGTCGTGATGATTTCCAGCACGCCGCGATCTTGCAGCTCGGCAAACGCTCCGACGATGTCCCCACCAATGGAACGATACAGCGCGCGCAGCTCGGTAAACCGCGACAGATAGAAGCGAACCAGCTCGGTCTGCGTCGGGTTGTGCTTGGCTCGCGTCAGCTCTTCTTCACCGAGTCGCAGCAGGCGATCCAGATACGCGCGATAGCGCTCGCTGAGCAGCTTGTCGCGCAGCATCGAGCACAGCGTCGGTGACAGCGAGATCGTCAGGCGCGCCGACGAGCCCTTTTCGGGCACTTGCAGCGCACGCAACTCGACGATGAGCGGCAAATACGTGGCGGTGATGGCCTCGTACAGCCAGTTTTCTTCGAGATGGTACGGATTTTCGGGGTGACGCACATAAGGCAGGTGCGCGTGCAGAAGCAGCAGCAAGTCACCCCGCACTCGAGCGGACATCACAGCCCTCCGCTTTTCCCCGGTGGTCGGTTGCCGCTGCTGGTCTGGCCAGTCGGAGCATCGACGATCCACTCGGATTCAGAGACAGGCAGCTGACTTGCGTGCGGTGCGCTGCCGGTGCGCCAGGGCAGGGCGCGCTCTTTGTGAGCCCGCTCTGGTCGAGAAATGAGAATGTGTTCGCGCTGTTTTCCGTCGAGCTGTCCGGGCTGAACATGCGCCCACTCGACCGCTGTATCCGTCGATGGCTGCGTCGGAGGAAGCCGTAGCGGCTGCGACTGAGCAATCGGAGCAAACAGTCCTTCTGTCGTCAGAAGTCCGACGGCAGCCCGGAGATGCGCACCCGCGCGCGGGGACTCCAGATATTTTTTTCCGTGCCGAGCGTGAAGGTGCAGATCGCGGATCTCGCGGTGATCTTTTCCGCCCGGCGTCGTGTAAGTCGTGACAAACACGCGCAGCACCAGCTTGCCGTCCCCGTCGCTGAGTCCAAGCTGCTGCTCGGCTGCCTTCAGTCCTGCATCGGTGACTTCCCAGTAGATGAAGTACCAGTGCGGATCTTTGGGCAGGATTTCTACTTCGTCGCGACCGTACGTCTCGGGCAGATCTCCGTCGTGAGAGCGCTCATGGCCCAATCGCCGCTTGAGTCTGGCTTGCTCGTCAGCAGAAGCGTCCGTTGGCTGAGCCGTCGCTGCATCCGCTTCGGTCGCGCCCGTGAACGTGTGTGCTTCCGTGTCTTTGCTGGAAACCATGGCAACTCCATCTCCGCCGCTTGGGCCTTTTTGTCGCGCGGCCTAGCGTCGTTCCCCAGTGATCTGTCTGACGGTGGCGATGTCGCTTCGGATCTGCGCAATCAGCTCTGCCACCGACGGAAACTTCCGCTCATCACGCAGCCGGGCCACAAAGCACAGTCGCAGCTCTCGATCGTACAGCGACGGTAGCTCGACACCATCAGCGACCAGCAAGTGCGCTTCCACCGATAGTGGCGGCACGGTGCCAACAGTGGGGCCCTGGAATGTTGGATTATATCCAACGTTGACGGCGGCAGGGTGGCGGGCTTCTACCTGGGAAATTCCAGACGAAGAAGCCGCAGATTCAGAGAGGATTTCGGCCCACGCGGCATACACGCCAGGTCGAAGCTTGATGTCGGTGTGACAGTGCAGATTGGCGGTCGGGACCGAGATGGTTCGGCCTCGGCCTGCACCGTGGACAACCGTTCCTTCTAGCTCAGCGGGTCGGCCCAGAATCAGCTCGGCGCGGGACAGCTCGCCATCCGACAGAGCCCGCCGAACCAGCGTCGAAGAACAGGTTACTTGCTCTCCGCTTGGCGTCGTGACCGAGACCGCCGAGAGCACCGTAACTTGGGTGCCTTGTGTCGTCCCGAGCAGCTGATCGAGCAGTGCTCCGTCGCCCGCGCGACCACGACCGAAGCGGAAGTCATGCCCGACACAGACCGCACGCAGCGTCGGACCGGCCAAGATGATTCGCTCGACAAAAGCCTGCGCGTCCAGCTGAGCAAACGCATGATCGAAGCGCTGCTCGACGACAAAGTCCGCACCGGCTTGCAGCAGCAGCTCGCGCTTGCGACGCGCCGACAGAAGCAGCGAAGGCGCATGTTGCGGGGAAAGCACCGTCGCTGGATGCGGCGAAAACGTCAGTGCAACCACTTTCCCGGCTGCGCCCACACGCTCGCGAGCCGACGCAATCAGCGCTTGGTGACCGCGATGAACTCCATCGAAGTTTCCGATCACCAGCGCGCACGCTTCCAGTGGTGAGACGGAAGCCGCGAACTCCTCGTAGCTGGCAAAGACTGGCATGTTGTCGGGCGGAAATAGGCACCGCCGGGCGGGCGGTATAGCGCGGCGCGGCAGCGTTGTCTAGCGAACTACGAGCGGGCGGGACGTTTGCAAACAGAGCCGAAGCGTTCGCTACGCGGCCTTCTTCTTTTTCTTCTGATACAGGAAGTAGCCGCCAGCGCCCATCGCGACGAAGACCAGCGTCAAAAGGATCGGGCTGTGCGCGATGATCGATAGGATCACCGTCACCAGCGACAGCACCAGCGCGATCGGGAACATCACCACGCTCACCAAGAAGCGACCCGCCGAGCCCAGGAACGGCAGGATGTCGAGCAGCGTGTTGATCGGTCCAAAGAACAGGATCAGACCGAACCACATCATCAGGAATCCGACGATGCGCAGCACCCAGCCGACCGTCTTGTGCTCGTCAGCCAGCGTCTGAATCGCTTCCTCGCGAGAGCCCGGCACTGCACGGAACAGCGACGAGTCCTTGTCCTTGTACGCCTGCACCGATCCGCCGTCGAGCTTGCCAAACAGCGTCACCTTCGCGCCCGGAACCAGCGCGGTATACGAGATGCGCACGTCGCCCACTTCCGGCTGGCTCAGCGTTCCCGAGCCTTTGAACAGATACTTGTCGTCGGCCAGCGAAAAGCTCTGCGGCTTGCGCGCTGCGATGGCGTCGGCTTTGCGCTCTGCTTTGCCCACTTCAGCGACGGTCGGACGCGGCTTCTTCACCGAGCGACCCTTGCGCTTCTTCTTCTTGCTCTTTTTGTCGTCGCTCGCAGGCTCTTCGGCCTTTTCTTCGGCTGGCTTGACCGCGTCACCTTCGGGCTTGGCTTCGTCGCCCGCTGGCTTGGCTTCGCCGCCTGCTGCACCGTCCGTCGTCGCTTCCGGCTTGGCTTCTTCCGCGAGCTTCACCATGTCCTGCGTCAGCTTGAGCGGTTCAGCGCTCGGCAAGCTGGCATCTTGCGGATCGAACGGATACGCCGCGACCATCGCTTTTTGTGCCGAAAACGTCTCGTCTTTGATCGTCAGCGGGATGTTTTCGTGCCCTTTCGGGTTCTCCATCTCCGTCGGGAGCTTCGGCTTGTTGGTCCAGTCTTTGGTGTAGGTCACCGTCCGCGTCTCGACCTTCTTGCCGCCCGTCTTCTTTTCCGTCGTGGTCTTGACGTTTTCGACCCACGCGAACATCTGCACGTTACGGTGCAGACGGACGTAGTTGCCTGGCCTGAGCAGCTCGGGATCGCCAATCTTTTCGTCGGTCTTTAGCTCTCCCGTGACGGACACAAACTTGCCGTTGAGTCCACTATCGACGCTGGCAGGGTTGGCCACCACGGACTTTTTGGCGACCTCAGACAGATCGACGCGGCCTTCGTTCATCCACAGCACGACAAACGAGCAGATGAACAGCAAACCGCCGACGGCAACTCCCTTGATCGAGTCGATCAGGTTCGTGCCAAGCCCTTTTTCTTCTACCGATGTGAACTGGTCAGACATTTGATCCTCGACTGCGCAAGAATGTGCCCAACATTGCCATTTTTGGGCTGTTTGAAAGCAAGACGATACAAGGTAGCACAACCGCGAAATTCGTCTCAACTACCGTGATCGCACAGACTTGGAGTGCGCCGGTTCCCACTTTCTATTCGCTATGTTATTGTAAGAACAGGCAACATTTTTCATTAGAGAGGTCGCCATGTTGCACCATCCACGCAGCCGCCAGAGCAAGAACCTCCGCCATCAGGCTTCGATTTCATCTGCTGCGCAGCGCGGTTCGCTGGAACTGGCGCAGCTTGCGTTAGAGCTGCCTCATCCAGATCTGCTGGCGCGGCTTGAAAAGACTTCATCGGCGGCTCCTTGTGAAAAGCCCGCAGGCTCGTGCGTGATCGTTGTGAGCCTGTGCGACGACGATTCCGACGAGGAATAGCTCGTCTGCGCTAGCTCTTTGGCTGTGCCGCTGGCAGTCGTCCGGCGGCCAGCTCGTTCCATAGCGTCAGGATCTGGCTGCGCGTGTCATCGAGGCTGCCTTGGTTGTCGATGATCCAAGTCGCTGCCTCCTTCCGCTGCTGTCGCGACGCTTGCGAGCGAATCCGTGCGTTCGCTTCGGCCTCGCTGAGCCCACCGCGTGAGACCGCGCGTCGGACCTGCTCTTCTTCCGGAAGATCGACGACGATCAGCCCATCCATTCCTTGATACAGGTTGTTTTCGACGATCAGCGCCGCTTCGTAGACGATCACCTGCGCGCCCGCCAGCATTGCTTGCTGCATCCGTCGCGCACTCTCTTTGGCAATCGCGGGATGCGTGATCTGGTTGAGCTTTTGCCGCGCTGATTCGTCGCCAAAGACCCGCGCCGCGAGCTTTTTGCGATCGAGCGCAGGCTCTGCTTCGTCGGTAGAAGCGCTCAAGATGTCTGCGCCAAATGCATCCACAAGCTGTCGATACGCAGGCTGACCGGGCTTTACCACGTCGCGCGCGACTTCATCGGCGTCGATGACGATTGCGCCCAGCTCGCGGAGCTGTCGGCCAATCGTGCTCTTTCCCGACGCAATTCCGCCGGTCAGCCCGATCACAAACGGTCTGCGATCGATCACAGCTTACAGCCGGGCAGCGGACTATCGACGCACACCGACGGAACACAGCCCCACTGCTGCGTCGCAGAGTCTTGGGTACACTTCGCATTGTCGCCGCAGGAGTTGGTTCCACCGTCAGGAACGCACGGCTGGGTACAGAAAAACGTCGGTCGGGTTGGATCGCCCAGCAGCTGCGAGCAGACCGTCGCCGAGGAGTTGGTGCGGCACTCTGCGCCCGCCGAGCTAGAGCAGTATTTGCCGACGCCGAGGCTGTTGCCGGGATCGCCGGGCTTGCCACAGCAGGAACGAACGGTCATATCGCCAGCGTCCATCGCGGCTTCTTCTTTGGTACACGCGACGACAGCGACGGACAGCAGACTGAAAGAGGCGAGAGCGAGGAGGGTGGATGTGCGTACTTGTGTCATGGCTCGCGGAGCGTACCAACGCGCGCCCTTCTGTCAATGGCGGCGGCTGGCTATCGCTTGACCGGATTCGCTGGCGTCGCTGCGGGGGCTGCTGGTGCGCTGGGAGCTGCTGGCGGAACCGTCGCTCCGATCGCATCGATGCTGATGCCCAGAACAGCCAGCTCTGTGCCCGAAAAGAAAAAGCCCGCTTCCCGTCGGACATTTTCGGGAGAGTCGCTGCCGTGAACCGCGTTTTGGCTGACATCGGTGCCGAACTTCTGACGCAGCGTACCGGGCGCGGCCTTTTTGGAATCCGTCGAGCCCATCAGCTCTCGGTACTTCGGAATCGCGCTTTCCCCTTCGAGCACCAGCGCGACGATCGGTCCCGACGACATAAAGTCGGTCAGACCCTCGAAGAACTTCTTTCCGGCATGGACCGCGTAGAACGTCTTGGCTTGTTCCTTCGAGAGCCTGGTCATTCGCACCGCAACCGGCTTAAGTCCCGACGAAGCAATGTCTTGGATGATGTGCCAGGTAGAGCCTTTGCTCACCGCATCGGGCTTGACCATCGCGAGTGTGTATTCGATAGCCATTGGGAACGGTCTCCTTGCGCCAGATTCAGTTATACGCACTACAAACTTGACGCATTTGGACGACGATTTTCAACAGGGTCGTGGTGTGAAGACGACAGCCTCTCGCGAGCGCGTGGGCAGGGCTGCGTCAACGTGTGCGGGTTCGTTAGGTGCGGACCGCGATGGCGTCGATTTCGACCAAGGCTCCGCGCGGCAGTCCAGCGGCTTGGATCGTGGTGCGCGCGGGCGGACTGCTGGGAAAGAACCGTCCGTAGATGCCGTTGACCGTCGCAAAGTCGCTCATGTTGCTTAGGTAGATGGTGCAGCGCGCGACGTGCTCGAAGCCGCAGCCCGCCGCCTGAAGCACCGCGTGGAGGTTCTTCATCACCTGCTCGGTCTGCGCTGCGATGTCCCCGGCACCGACGATGAGTCCGGTCTCTGGCGACAGCGGAATCTGACCCGAGCAAAACACAAGGTTTCCCACCACGATCGCTTGGGAATACGGTCCGATCGCAGCCGGAGCCGAGCTGGTCGAAATGACGGTGCGTCCTTCACTCATGGTCGCGCTTGTAGCACAGTTTTTGGGCCCTTGAACGTGCTGGTCAGGGCGCGGCGCAAAGCGGTAAGATCGTCGGTCATGAGCATCGTATCCCGACACCTTGTGACCCCACGGCTCGACATCAAGTTCTTGGACACCGGCGGAAACGGCAAGCCCGTGGTGTTCATCCACGGCAACATCTCGACGGGAGAGTTCTTTTCGGACCTGCTGCTGAAGCTGCCTGCGCAGTATCGTGGCATCGCACCGGATCTGCGCGGCTTTGGAGACACCGAGCCGAAGCCAATCGATGCGACGCGCGGGCTCGATGACTTCGTCGATGACATCCACAGCTTGCTCACGACGATCGAAGGAATCGCCGGACAGCGAGTGGTCCTGTGTGGCTGGTCCGTCGGTGGTGCCGTTGTGCTGCGCTTTGCGATGAAGTATCCCGAGCTGGTCGCTGGGCTCGTTTTGGAAGCGCCGATGTCGCCGTTTGGCTTCGGTGGCACGCGCGACAGCGTCGGAACACCTTGCTTTACCGACTTCGCAGGCTCGGGCGCAGGAACCGCCAGCCCTGGCTTTGTCGAGTGTCTGGCCAAAAAAGATCGCAGCGCCGACAGCGACTTTTCGCCGCGCAAGATCGTCCGCAGCTTCTTCTTCAAGTCGGGCTATCAGCTTCCCGCCGAGGAAGAAGATCGCTATGTCGATGAAATTCTAAAGACGCAGCTTGGTGCTGATCACTATCCCGGTGATGCGTCGGGATCGACGAACTGGCCGACGCTGGCTCCGGGCACGCGCGGCATGAACAACGCGATCTCGGCCAAGTATGTGAACCTGACCGACTTTGCCAAGCTGTCGTCGCGTCCGAAGGTGTTGTGGATTCGCGGCACCGACGATCAGATCGTGTCGGATACCTCGCTGTTTTGCTTCGGATTCCTGGGCAAGCTGGGTGTGATTCCAGGCTGGCCGGGCGACGAAGCGTATCCGCCGCAGCCGATGGTTTCGCAGATGCGGGCGCTGCTCAATGACTATCGGACAAACGGTGGCTCGTATGAAGAAGTGGTGCTGTCCGACTGTGGACACTCGCCGCACCTGGAAAAGCCGACGGAGTTTCGTGAACGGCTCCTCGGCTTTCTGACGGAAGTGACGGGCTAGCTGACGCTGGCTTTTGGGCTCTTGAGCGCGGCGTGCGCAGCCGCTAGACGCGCGACGGGAACTCGATACGGAGAGCACGACACGTAGTCGAGCCCGAGCTTGTGACACAGCGCGATGCTCTCGGGATCGCCGCCGTGCTCGCCGCAGATGCCCACTTCCAGGCCCGGTCGCGTCTGTCGTCCGAGCCGCACCGCCATGTCCATCAGCTTGCCAATGCCGCGCTCGTCGAGCGTCGCAAACGGGTTCTTCGGAAGCAGTCCGCGCGATAGATACTCGACGAGAAAGCTCGCTTCTGCGTCATCGCGAGAGATCCCGAACGTGGTCTGCGTCAGATCGTTTGTGCCAAACGAGAAAAACTCCGCAAACTCAGCGATCTGATCGGCGGTGAGCGCGGCGCGCGGAATCTCGATCATCGTGCCGAACTGATAGTCGATGCGGATGCCTTGCTCGGCCATCACCTTCTGCGCTTCTTCTTCGAGCAGTGCGCGCTCCATCTTCAGCTCACTCGACAGCGAGACGAGCGGAATCATGACCTTGGGCTTTACGACGATTCCGTCTTTTTGACAGGCGCACGCAGCCTCGAAGATGGCGCGAACCTGCATCTTGGTCAGCTCGGGCAAGTGAATGCCGAGTCGCACACCGCGCAGACCAAGCATTGGATTCTGTTCACGCAGAAACTGAACCGATTGAAGCATGCGCTGTTTGACATCCAGCTCGTGCGTCAGCGTATCGATGTTTCCGTCGCTCAGCTTGAGTCGCGTTTCCAGGATCGCGACCTCGCGCAGTAGCTCGTCGTGGCTGGGCAAAAACTCATGCAGCGGCGGATCGATCAAGCGAATCGTCACTGGCAGCCCGTTCATGATGCGGAACAGTCCGTCGAAGTCGGCGCGCTGAAACGGCAGCAGCCTGCGCAGTGGCTCGACGCGTTCTTCGTCGCTGCGTGCCAAGATCATCGCTTGAATGTGCGGCAGGCGCTCGGGCTCGAAGAACATGTGTTCGGTACGACACAGTCCAATGCCTTGCGCGCCGTAGTCGCGGGCTCGCTGCGCGTCGCGAGGATAGTCCGCGTTGGCCCAGACGCCGAGCCGTCGAAACCGATCAGCCATTGTGAGCAGCTTGAGCAGGTACGGATCGCGAATGTCGGGCACCAGCGTCTGAAGCTGTCCGGCAAAGACCTCTCCGCTGGTTCCGTCGATCGAGACAAAGTCACCTTCTTTGAACGTGCGACCCGAGACGGTGAAGGTTCGGCTGACTGGATCGATGTCCAGCGTTGAAGCACCGACGACGGCTGGCTTGCCAAACTGTCGCGTGACGAGCGCCGCGTGGCTGGTGCGTCCGCCTCGGCTGGTGAGCACGCCGCGCGCTGCCAAGATGCCGTGAACGTCGTCGGGCTTGGTCTCGGCGCGAACCAAGATCACCGCCTTTTTGTCCACCTTGGCGAGCCGCTCGGCACAGTCCGCATCAAATACGATTTCACCGACGGCAGCTCCCGGCGCAACATTGAGTCCCGTCGCGATCAGATCGCCAGCCGCTTTGCGTTCCTTTTTGGCCTTGGGATCAAACTGTGGATGCAAAAAGTATTCGATGTGGCTCGGCGACACGCGCAGCACCGCTTCTTCGGGCTGAATCAGTCCTTCGTCGCACAGATCGACACCGATGCGCACAGCCGCTTGCGCGGTCCGTTTGGCGTCGCGGGTCTGCAAAATCCACAGCTTGCCGCGCTCGATGGTGAACTCGACATCTTGAACGTCGCGATAGTGCCGCTCAAGCGTCTGACAGATCTGACGAAACTCCGCCAAGATCGCGGGCATCTTGGTGCCGAGCGCGGCGATGCGATCGGTCTGACGGGTTCCCGAGACAACGTCTTCGCCCTGTGCGTTGACCAAAAAGTCGCCTTCTAGCTCGTTTTCTCCCGTCGAGACGTTGCGTGTGGTGACGACGCCGGTTCCCGAGGTGTCACCGAGGTTGCCAAACACCATCGCGACGATGCAGACAGCGGTGCCGAGGTTGTCCGCAATGTTCGAGGCGCGACGGTAATCGATGGCGCGTCTGCCGTTCCAGGAACGAAACACGGCCTCGGTGGCGAGTCGAAGCTGCTCGTAGGGATCGTCGGGCATGCTGTGTCCGGCGAGCTTGGCGATGATTGCTTTGAACTCGGTGGTGATGCGACGCAGATCGTCTTCGTGCAGGCTGGCATCGTTTTCGACGCCGCGCGCTGTGCGAGCGTGGTGCAGCACTTCCTCGAATGGCTCGTCGGGAAGGTTCAGCACGACGGTGCCAAACATCTGCACCAAGCGACGATACGAGTCATAGACAAAGCGCGGATCGCCGGTGAGCGTTGCCAGTCCCGCCGCAACCTCTTCGTTTAGGCCGATGTTTAAGACTGTGTCCATCATGCCCGGCATCGAAAACTTCGCGCCCGAGCGACACGAAACGAGCAGCGGGTTTTGCGGATCGCCAAAGCGCTTTCCCGTCAGCTCTTCGACGCGACGGAGCGCCGCCAGCTCTTCTTCCCACATTCCGACGGGAAACTTCGATCCTTGCGCCAGGAAGGCATTGCACGCTGCGGTGGTGACGACAAAGCCAGGCGGAACCGGCACGCCGATGCGAACCATGTCAGCCAGGTTGGCGCCTTTGCCACCAAGAAGTCCTCTGACCCCATCCCACGAGCCACACTTCTGCTCAGCGGCGTCCAGTTCTGAAAACAGATACACCCACTTGGCAGCGCTTGTCTGGAAAGTGGTTGCGGCTTGAGCGGGCATGATGAGATACCTCCTAGCGGCCTTAAGTGAAGAGTTTGAGTCTCTATCGAGTAACTTGAGTACGCGCGCAGGGTAGCAAAAGCCGTGCTCGGATTCGAGTAGAGCAGGCAGCGAAAGAGGGACACTTTGCAGACGATGACTGCGACACAGTCCGATTTTGCTTCTGCAGCACCGCTTCGGATGGATCTGGCGGGACTGGCTGATTTCGTCGCTGCGCTGTGGTCGGCTGGCTATCGGGTGATCGGCCCCACAGTAGGCGATGGTGCGATCGTGTACGGCGAGGTGCGGTCCCTGTCGGACCTACCGCAAGGGCTCACCGATCAGCAGGAAGCGGGACAGTATCGGCTGGTGCGTCGAAACGATGACGCGCTGTTTGGGTTTCACGTCGGTCCGCACTCGCTCAAGCGGCTGCTGTTGCCCCCGAAAGAGCGCTTGTTTACGACGATTCGCAAAGGGCCCGCTCTGACGGTGGTTCCCGAGCAAATTCCGACGGAAAAGATCGCGTTTTTGGGTGCCAAAGCCTGCGAAATTCAGGCGATGCTGACGCAAGATCAGGTGCTGCTCGGCGGACATCATCCCGATGTGCAGTACCTGGCGCGACGAAGAAACCTGCTGATCATCGGCACAAGCTGTACGTCAGCGGGCGGAACGTGCTTCTGTACGTCGATGGGCAGCGGTCCTTCGGTCGGGGAAGGTGCCGACGTGGCGCTGACAGAAGTGATCTCGGAATCGACGCATCACTTCATCGTCGAAGCCAAGTCGTCGCGCGGTGCAGAGCTGCTTTCTCCGCTGCGCTTACCGTCGGCAAGCTCGTCGGAACAGCAGATCGCAGCGCAGCAAGTGGCGGCAGCCGCCAAGCAGATGGGACGAACGCTTGTCACCGACGGACTCAAAGAGCTGATTGCGCAAGCGATGGATAGCTCGCACTGGGATTCCGTCGCGACGCGCTGTCTGTCGTGTGCCAACTGCACGCTGGTCTGTCCCACTTGCTTCTGCAATACCGTCGAAGATGTGACGGACTTGGCGGGCGAACACTCCGAGCGCTGGCGACGCTGGGACTCTTGCTTTCACGAAGACTTTTCTTATTTGCACGGCGGTGCAGTCCGTCAGTCGGTCAAGTCGCGCTATCGACAGTGGCTTTCCCACAAGCTGTCAACGTGGATTGATCAGTTTGGGCGCTCGGGCTGCGTCGGCTGTGGCCGCTGTATCACGTTCTGTCCCGTCGGAATTGATCTGACGGCGGAGTGCGCGACACTCCAAGCGAGACATCCATGAACTCGGATCAAACACTGACGCCACAGATGCTGGCGCTGCCATTTTTTGCGGGCTATGGACGCGAAGACCTTCAGATTCTGAGCAAGCACTGTCGTCCGGTGAACTGGCCGACGGAGTTCGAGGTGATTCGCGAAGGACAAGTTGCGACGGAGTTTTTCCTGATCCTCGACGGACGAATTCAGGTTCAGACGAGTGTCCCGGGACGCGGCGACGTGACCCTTCAGACGCTGGTGCGTGGAGACATCCTCGGCTGGTCGTGGCTGACCCCGAATGCGAGCTATTCATTTTCGGCGCGCACGATCCTGCCAGCGTCGGCGCTGTCGTTTGACGGGACGGCGCTGCTGCGCGAGTGTGAGCAGCATCCGCGACTCGGTTACCTGCTGATGCGACGGTTTGCGCTGGTGATGAGCGATCGGCTGCGGCACACCCGACTTCAGGTCTTGGATTTGTATGCTCCGCCTCGGACGAGTGGTTCGTTTCAGGCGCTGAGGAAGCGATGATTGCGCTGGCTGGGACGGCACCGGATGCGACGGATTCCGCGCTGGTTCCGTCACCGTATGTCGTGAAGCGCTTCGTCTGTGAAACCGATGACACCTTTACGCTGACGCTGGCTCCTTCGGCGGGTGGCGACGCGCTGCGCTTTGCGCCCGGGCAGTTCAACATGCTGTACGGGTTTCCGGCGGGAGATGTACCGATCTCTGTCAGCGGTCCGACGTGGCGAAAAGATGTGCTGATTCACACGATTCGGGCCGTCGGTCCTGTGACGAAGACGCTGGCGCAGCTTCAGCGAGGTGACTCGGTGCTGGTGCGCGGTCCTTTTGGTGTTCCGTGGCCCATCGCGAATGCCGAAGGTCAAGATGTGCTGCTCGTCGCGGGCGGAATCGGGCTCGCGCCGCTGCGTCCGGTGCTGTATCACGTCCTAAAACACCGACGACGATATCGCAGCTTGACCGTTCTATACGGCGCGCGGACGCCGAGCGACATCCTGTTTCGTCAAGAGATCGCAAAGTGGCAAGCTCGCAGCGATCTGCGCTTTGAAGTCACCGTCGATCGCAGCGATGCAAGCTGGCACGGTCACGTCGGTGTGGTGACTCAGCTTCTCGATCGAATCGAGCTTTCTCCGCTACAGACCTGCGCGATGGTCTGTGGTCCCGAAGTGATGATGCACTTTACGAGGCTGGCGCTGTCGAAGCGCGGTGTTCCGTCGTCGCAGATGTATCTATCGATGGAGCGCAACATGAAGTGTGGCGTCGGAAGCTGTGGTCACTGTCAGCTTGGACCGTTTTTCATCTGCAAAGACGGTCCGGTGTTCGAGTATCCACGCATCGCGTCGGTGTTTTCGGTCAAGGAGCTGTAGGTGAAGGCGAGCCCGGTGCCCAAAATTGCGGTGTGGAAGTTTGCGTCGTGCGACGGCTGTCAGCTGAGTCTTCTCGACTGCGAAGATGAGCTGCTTCAGCTTGCGGAGCTTGTTCACATCGCAAACTTTTTGGAAGCGTCGAGCCGCGTCGAGTCGGGACCGTACGATGTCTCGCTCGTCGAAGGATCGATTACGACCGAGCATGATCGCGAGCGCATCCTCGAAGTGCGTCGTCAGTCGAAGTATCTGATCGCGATCGGTGCGTGTGCGACCTCTGGAGGGATTCAAGCGCTGCGAAACGGTGCCAGCGTCGAAGACTTCATCCGTCAGGTCTACGCGCATCCCGAATACATCTCGACGCTGCGCGATAGCACCCCGATGTCTGCGCATGTCTCCGTCGATTACGAGCTGTACGGCTGTCCGATTAACAAGACGCAGCTTCTCGAGGTCATCTCGGCGCTGCTACAAGGTCGCAAGCCGCGCGTGTTTTCTCACTCGGTCTGCGTCGATTGTAAGCTGCGTGGAACGCCGTGTCTGACGGTGACGCGCGGGCTGACGTGCCTGGGTCCGGTGACGCACGCAGGCTGTGAGGCGCTGTGTCCAAGCTACGGTCGCGGCTGTTTTGGCTGCTACGGACCGAAAGAATCGAGCAATCCTTCGTCGCTGGTCAGTCATCTTCACGAGCATCTCGGGGTTCCGTTCGTCGAGCTTCGCCGACTGCTGTCTTCGTTTACGACGCAAGCTGCGCCGTTTGTGGAGGCTCGCAAGCGCTTTCCGCCCGGGACTTGATAAGCTGCATCGCGACTGACACTTTTCCTTTGCCAACTTCTTGCTGAGCGATCATGAGCGACGCGAACGACACACTTTCACCGACGGAAAGCGAGCTGCGTGTACGCGCTGGCGCCAAGAGCCGCACGATCAGCGTCGATTACTTGGCGCGCGTCGAGGGCGAAGGTGCGCTGTTTGTCAAAACGCGCGGTGATGTCGTCGAAGATGTGAAGCTGAAGATCTTCGAGCCGCCGCGTTTTTTTGAAGCGTTTTTGCGCGGTCGCCTGGCGAGCGAAGCCCCGGACATCACCGCACGCATCTGCGGCATCTGTCCCGTCGCGTATCAGATGAGCTCGTCGCATGCGATCGAGCGCTCGCTCGGCATTGCGATCACGCCGACGATTCGGGCGCTGCGACGGCTGCTCTACTGCGGTGAGTGGATCGAGAGCCACGGCCTTCACGTCTACATGCTGCATGCGCCGGACTTTCTGGGCTACACCGACGTGATGTCGCTGGCCAAAGCCTTTCCCGACGTGGTGCGCGGTGGCCTTTTTCTCAAAAAAACCGGCAATGAAATCCTGCGCGTCCTCGGAGGCCGCGAGATTCATCCGATCAACATCCGCGTCGGAGGCTTTTACAAACTTCCGACGGTGACAGAGCTTGCTTCGCTTCGGGAACCGCTGCTGCGAGCGCGAGATCATGCCTTGGCGACGGTGCGCTGGGTTTCGGGCTTTCCGTTTCCCGACGTACAGCGCGACTATGATTTCGTCAGCCTGCGGCATCCCGACGAATATCCGCTGAACGAAGGCATGCTGGTTTCTTCGTCGGGACTGTGTATTCATCCAAGCGAATTTGAGCAGCACTTTGGCGAGTCTCACGTCGAGCACTCGAATGCGCTGCATGCCTTTCGGCGCTCTGACGGCGCGGCGTATCTCGTCGGACCGCTGGCGCGCTACAACCTGTGTGGAGACAAGCTCCCGACGATTGCTCAGCAAGCGGCTCGCGACGCCAAGCTGCCGGTGCGCTGTCTGAATCCGTTTCAGAGCATCATTGTGCGCGCCGTCGAGCTGGTCTTTGCTTGTGACGAAGCGCTGCGCATCATTTCCGACTATCGCGCTGACGGGCCACCGTTTGTTTCCGCTGCGTACGAGGCGTGCGAAGGAGCCGCGATCACCTGTGCGCCGCGCGGGCTTTTGTATCAGCGATACCGACTCGATGCCGACGGAACGATCGCTGAGTGCAAGATTGTGCCGCCGACTTCTCAAAACCAACGAACGATCGAAGACGATCTGCGCGCGGTGGTGGCGGCGAACATTCGGCTGCCCACCGCCGAGCTGACCGCTCGCTGCGAGCAGACGATTCGCAACCACGACCCCTGCATCTCGTGCGCAACCCACTTTTTGCGCCTGGAGATCGAGGACGATGCAAAGCGCCAACAAGACACCTGACCGCAAGCTGTTCGGCACCGACGGCATTCGCGGCGTAGCCAATGTTCCACCCATGACCATCGAGACGGCGATGCGGCTCGGACGCGCCGTCGCTCGGCTGTATCACCGACCCGGACATCGCGGTCGCATCATCATCGGCAAAGACACTCGACTGTCGGGCTACATGTTCGAGCAAGCGATGGCCGCCGGAATCTGCTCGATGGGCGCTGATGTCATGCTGTGCGGACCGCTGCCGACGCCGGGCATCGCGTTTCTGACTTCATCCATGCGCGCCGACGCTGGCGTCGTCATTTCCGCGAGCCACAACCCGTACTACGATAACGGCATCAAGATCTTCGCTGCCGACGGATTCAAGCTGCCCGATGCGACGGAAGCGAAGCTCGAAGAGCTGATGTCCGAACGTGAAGATGCGCAGCCGCTGCCTGCTCCCGACGACATTGGCCGCGCACAGCGCATCGACGACGCCCGAGGCCGCTACATTGTGTTCTTGAAGAACTCGTTTCCTCGGCGACTGTCTCTCGACGGGCTGAAGATCGTGGTCGATTGTGCGCACGGTGCCGCGTATCGCGTCGCGCCGAACGTTCTGGCCGAGCTGGGTGCGACGGTGACCTCGCTGGCGGTTGCGCCCGACGGAAAGAACATCAACGAGCAGTCCGGCGCGCTGCATCCCGAAGCGATGTGCAAAGCCGTCGTCGCGCAAGGTGCCCACGTTGGCATTGCACTCGACGGAGACGCAGATCGCGTGATTTTTGCCGACGAGCGCGGACAGATCGTCGATGGCGATGCAATCATGGCGCTGTGTGCCCGGCGACTGTTGGCACGCGGAGAGCTGCACAAAAACACGCTGGTTGCGACGGTGATGTCGAACCTGGGTCTGGAGCGTGCGATTGCAGACATGGGCGGGAAGCTGTTACGAACCGCCGTCGGTGATCGCTACGTCGTCGAGGCCATGCGCCAGCACGACCTGAACCTCGGCGGTGAGCAGAGCGGACACCTCGTGTTCCTGGATCACATGACCACCGGCGACGGAATCATCGCTGCGCTTCAGGTCTTGGCGACGATGCTGGAAGAAAACCAGCCGCTCTCGACGCTGGCGAGCGTGCTCAAGCCGTATCCGCAAGTGCTGTTGTCGGTGAAAGTGGCGCGACGGTTGCCGCTCAGAGATCTGGGATCGGTGCAGTCGCTGATTTCTGGCATCGAGCAGCAGCTTGGCAGCGACGGACGAGTCCTGGTTCGCTATTCGGGAACCGAGCCCAAAGCGCGCGTCATGATCGAAGGTCCAGAGCCCGCGCTGATCGAGCGCTACGCCCAAGAGATCGCGTCGGAGCTGGTGCGTGCGTGCTCGTAAGCTCCGTCGCTAGCTGCGCTGCTGCAACGACTTTTCTGCCCACGTAATCAGCGGCGTCTCTTCGGGATGAAACGGGGGAAGCTGCGGTTTGCCCAGCGCTTGTCGCAGCATCATCATCGGATACAGCACAAACGACGGAGGCCGCTCGGGGCGCTGAGCCCGTCGAGCCCGCTCTTTTTCCCGCGTCTTTAGCGGCTGAAATTCCGTCGCCGCAGGCGCACGCAGCGACGACCACAGCGCATCAAGTTCGGTTCGTCGCTTTTCCACCACGTCGAGTTCCATCGAAAACGCGGCGCACTGCTTGTGCCAGTGTTCCAACATTCGACACGCGCCGATGGCTTGACCGCGCTCCGACGCCACCCCGAGCCGCGACCAGCCCTTTTTTTGGGCAATGCGCAGCGAGTTGTAGATGTTTTCGTCGGTGTGCAGCGCGTGCGGTTCCAGATAAATCCGCTCCGCCGGAACGCCCATCGAGTGCATCGCCGCAGCCAGCGCTTCTGCCTCGACAAACGGCGTATACACCGCCGATCCCGAGGTAATAAAGTGCGCTGCTTGGCCTCGCTCCCACAGCATCGCGGCCCAGACAGCTCGTCGCTGAAGACATCGCGTCAGGGCTCCGTCGGCAAGCGTTGGACAGCCCGGCACGATCACCGCATCAAAAGGCTCTGCGACGGGCTGCTTGACTTCTAAGTGACCGGCGCAGCCCTGCATCACGACGGACAGAAGCATGAAACCGAACATAACACAGCCCAAAAGCCACCTGAGCCAGTGCCTCGTGTGTCCGGCGTTGGGCTTGTCCATCGCTTCGCGTTAGCCTCCCAGATCGCTCAAAAGCGGCGCCAAATCATCGTGGAGCCGCATTTTCAGCCGACCCGCCAGCTGACTCGCTTCTCGCAGCGCAGCCTTGCCTGGGCCCAGCTTACGTCGTTCTACGAGCAGTTTACCGAAGGCTGCCAGCCCTTGCGCCAGCTCAATCTGATCGCCGCCTTCGCGCAGCAGCGCCACCGAGCGCTTGAGGTAATCCCACGCCGGATGCTCGCCTTCGACTGTTTCGTCGAACAGCGTCGAAGCATGAATCTCGCCGAGCGACAGCAGCCCGCGCGCAATCAAGCTGCGCAGTCCCGACTGCTGCGCCCGCTCCAGCGCTCGCTGACACAGTTCCAGCGCTTTTTGTTTGTCGCCCCGTCGCAGATTGATCAGTCCGAGCAGTCGTTTGCTCTCTGCCATGCCGCGATGATCAAGCAGCCGCGCCGCCAGATCTTTGGCTTGGATGAGACGCGACTCCGATTCACTCAGTAGTCCGTCGAGTAGCAGCGATTCCCCGAGTAAGCACAGCAGCGTCACCTGTTCTTTCGACGGGCCCGCTTTTTCGCACAGCGGCAGTGCTTCCTCGAAGCGAGCGCGCGCCGCAGCGACAAGTCCCCTGGCCAGATCGACGCTGCCAATCGCGGTCATCGCCGCTGCTTGCAGGACCGGATCGTCTTCGTGCTTGCGCAGCGCTTCCTCGAAACAGCCCATCGCCGCGTCGAGCGCACCCCGCTGATATTCCACCTGTCCGACGTGAAGCAGCGACTGCGCCACCTTCTTGCGATCGAGCAGTCGTCGTCGCATCTCCAGCGCGCGGGCCAAGCGATCCATTCCGTCGCTGCTCTTTCCCAGCCAGACCAGCGCTTGACCTTCTTCGTCGAGAGCATCCGCGATTCCGACTTGATCCTGAAGCTGCTGAAACAGCTCCAGCGACTGCTGAATCAGCCCGAGCGCTCGCGCCGGATCGTGTGCGACGATGCGAGCCATTTCCAAGAAGGCCTGCGCGCGCTGCCGACGAGACGCCAGCACAAACGACAGCCGAACTACCTTTTCCCACGCGGACATCGCTGCTTCCAGATCGCCAAGCTGCGACAGCACCCGCCCGAGCGACTGCCACATCCGCAGCCGTTCCGCCAGGTGTTCCGCCGACAGACAAGCCAGCCCGCGCAGCAGCAGCCGTGGCGCTCGTCCCGTCGCTCCGTGTGCCACCGAAAGCTCCGCCGCGCGCTGATACGCTTCGGCTGCCAGTCGTCCTTCTCCGGCTCTCTCGAAGTGACGGGCGATTCGCTGCTGAATGTCTTCGCGATCGCTCGTCGGCTGAAGCTGTAGAAACTGCGCGAGCAGCAGGTGATAGCGACGCTTTCTATCGGGATCGATCTGTTTGTAAATCGTGGACTGCCACGGCGCGTAGGCAAACCGTAGCTCGCGCTCACTGCCAAGCTGGCTCGTCGGAACCGGCATCAGCACGCCTTGACCGATCAGCTGCTCGAGCAGCTCGCTCAGCTGTGCCAGACGATCCGCGTCGCCGTCTTGAACGTCCGAGAGCGAAGGTCCGTCGATGTCAGCCGTTCCCGGCTCAAGAAGTCCCGTCGCTTCACAGCGGGTCAGCGTCAGCAGCGAGCCCAAGTGAAAGTTTTCACCCGCGACCGCCGCCTGTTCCAGCAGTCGTCGCGAGCCATCCGCCATCGCCGCCAGACGCGCTTCCACCACTGCGGGCAGCGACGACGGCAGATTCAGATCCGCCAGCCGATCTTCGTCCCACAAAGGCACAAGCGATCGCTCACCTTCCCCCGGCTGCCAGGACAAAACCTGCGTCTCGACGAGCAGCCTTAGCAGCTCCACCATCGCGCGCGGCGAGCTTTCCGAAAAGCGCTCGACCAGCGTCACCACCCACGACGGAAGCTCTTCGGGTTCTGCACCGACAATCGAGCCAATCAGGTTCAGCTTTTCGTCGTGATCAAGCTGCGCCAGCTTCATCTTGAGCGGCGGTGTGCTCGTCGCGCCAAAGTCGGGGAAGATCTCGACGAACTCGTGACGAGCGGCCAGACCCAGCACCACCGGCAGATCCGACAGCCCGTCGAGCAAGTAGTTGACCAAGTTGACCGTCTCGGGGCTGGCTTGATCCATGTCGTCGATCAAGATCAGCAGCGGTCCACGTCGAGCATCCGCGACGAAAAAGCGCTTGATCGCCGAGTACATCCGCGACTCACTGCGCACGCCCAGCACTGGACCCGACGCGCTGTTGCTGTGTCCGTCGGGAAATGGAATCCCGAGCAGATCGCCGAGCACATGGGCCACTTCCGTCGCTCGCACTGCTGGAAGCAGTACACGACACAGCCGCAGCAGCTTGTCTCTCGCCGCACCAATCGGTTCACCCTGACGGAGATCACAGCGCCTACGCAGCAGCTCGACGAACACCGCCAGCGGCGCTGCACCTTCACCGGGCACCGTCGCGGTCAGCACGCGATCGGGCGACACCGCAAAGTAACTGCTCGCCGCTCGACCCATTTCCAGCAGCAGTCGCGTCTTGCCTTGTCCCGTCGCTGCCAAGAGCAAAAAGCTGCGCAGGCTGTGTGACTTGATGCTCTGCTCGATCAGCCCAAGCAGCTTGCCCAGCTCTTCTTTTCGACCGCTGAACGGAACCTCCGCGTCGCTCGATTCGGGCTGAATCAGATCTTCCTCGGTCAGCGTGTAGTGTTGCCCGGTTTCGTCTCCCGATAGGCTGAACGAATCGATTCGCGGAAGCAGCGTCGTACGACAGCTTTCACAAATCTCGGCTCCGTCGGAAACAGGCGCGTGGCAACTCAAGCAGCGAGCAGACATCGACCGCTTGTAGCGCGGGATGAGAAAGCTCCGCAAGCTTTGCAGTGGACGACCGGCCTCCGCGAAGAAACTTTGATGAAACCGCGCGCATCGGGCTAGGCTGGCGACCTGATGACCGAGCCTGCTGCGACGACAAGTCAAGCACCGCGACTTTTGCACTTTACCCAGTCGGTGATTGCCGGGGCTGCGCTCCTTGCGCTCTGTTACTACGGACGACTCGTGCTGATTCCGACGCTGCTTGGTGTCGCGGTCGCGCTCGCGCTCGCTCCATCGGTGGATTTTCTGGCTCGCTATCGAGTTCCGCGTCCGCTGTCCGCGTTTGTGCTGATCACGATCACGCTGACGCTGCTCTACGGAGGCATGCGGCTGCTCTACGATCTGGCGATCGATTTTGTCGAAGAGCTTCCCTCTCACTCCGCCAAGATCGACGGCTTTTTCCAGAGCCTGCTGGATCGCATCAATCACGTCTTAAACTCGACGAAGATTTTTGCGCAGCCGACGGATCAAGCGCTGACCAAGAGCCATCCGATCGACTGGCCCAAGCTGCTCATCGGCGGTGCGGGATCGCTCAGCGAGTTCCTGTTTCCGTCGTCGTTTGTGCCGTTTATCACGTACTTTTTGCTGACCTGGGAAGACTACCTGTATCGCGCGTCGGTACGCTTGTTTGCGCTCGAGCGTCAGATGACGGTCAAAAAGTCACTCGGCCAGATCGCGGCGATGCTGCGTAGCGTGCTCATCGGCAACGTGCTCATCGGTCTCGGCATCGGAGTGATCAGCGCGATCCTGTTTGCGCTGATTCACGTCCCGTACTTTTACGTCATCGGGATGCTCAGCGGCATGCTCAGCATGGTTCCGTATCTCGGTGTTGTGCTGGCGCTGGTGCCACCGCTGCTGATTGGCGTCGGCAAGATGAGCGGAACCGGGCTGATCGTGCTCATCGTCGGAGTGCTCGTGATTCACCTTGCTGCGATCAACCTGCTTGTGCCCAAGTTCATCGGTCAGCGCGTGCAGGTCAACCCGCTTGCCGCGACGCTGTCCCTGCTTTTGTGGGGCATGCTCTGGGGCGGAGTCGGGCTGCTGCTCGCGGTGCCGATCGCCGCCGCCCTCAAGATCATCTGCGACCACATCGAACCACTTGCCGCCTTTGGTGCCTGGCTTGGGGACGATCTCGATGGACGCTCGCGCAGCGACTCCACCTTCTTTCCTTCTGCTTGACAGCCGCGCGGCCTCGCCAAACCTTATCGATCATGCGCATCCGCCTACAGCCTGCTTCGTTCGCCTTTTCGGTCGCGCTCTGCGTGCTTGCAGTCGGCGTGCTTCCGGCCTGCAAAGGGACTCGCTCTCCTTCGGCGCGAAAGGCTCCAGCGTCAAGTCCAGCGTCGAACCCAGCGACGAGCGCTCCGCCGGTCTTGGCTGGCCCAAGCGATCCGGCGACTGCGACCAAGCCTTCCGGGGGAATTGATCTGGCCGCCGCCAGCTTGCCCGCTGCGCTGACACCCAATCAGCAGAGTCGTCGCACACCCGTCGTCGATGCCGTTCATCGCGCCGCTCCGTCGGTGGTTTCGATCTTTTCCGAGCAAAAGCCGCACCCGCAGTACAACCCGTTTGGCTTTTTTGGACTGGAAGAAGACGACGACAGCGGTCGCACCTCACTCGGTTCTGGCGTCATCGTCGATCCGCGTGGCTTGGTTGTCACCAACGAGCACGTCGTCGCTGGAGCCGCACGCATTCGGGTCTTGCTCGCCGATGGCCGAGAGCTTCCCGCTACCCTCGTCGGAGCCGATCAGTCCTTCGACCTGGCCGTCTTGAAGATCGAGTCGAGCGAGCGAGCCAGCAAAGACGCCAAAGACGCCAAAGACAGCAAAGACATCAAAGATCTTCCGTCGCTCAAGATTGGCACCGCGAGTGACCTGATGATCGGCGAGACCGTCATCGCGATCGGCAACCCGTTTGGCCTATCGCACACCGTCACCTCCGGCGTGATCTCGGCGCTGCATCGTGTGGTCCGCGCCAAAAACCGCACCTACGAAGACTTCATTCAGATCGACGCACAGATCAATCCCGGCAACTCCGGCGGACCGCTGCTCAACGTCAACGGTGAGCTCATCGGCATCAACACCGCTGTTCACTCGGGCGGACCCGGCATTGGCTTCGCGATCCCGATCGATCGAGCCCGCACCATCGTCAACGATCTGCTTCAGTTTGGGCGCGTGCGCTACGGCTTCATCGGACTGCGCGTCGCACCGATTCACGAGCGTCGTCGGCAAGCCACCGGCGTTATTGTCACCGAGGTCGATGCCGGAAGTCCCGCCGAAAAAGCCGGCATTCAGCCCGGCGATGTCGTCACCCACCTGGGCGATGAAGCAACCGTTACCGTCGAGCGATTCTGGGATCGCGTCCATCGCATCCTCGCCGGAGAAGAAGTTCGCGTCCGTCTCACTCGCGGGGAAGTTTCCCTACGCACCACCGCGCTGGATGCCAAAGAGATGTCACAGCGTGCGCGCAAGCGACTCGGGCTTGAGGTCGTCGATGCCCAAGGTCGCGCCGCGCTCGTCTCTCGCGTAAACCAGGGCTCCATCGCGGATCGCATCGGCTTTCAGCCCGGCGACGCCATCTTGCAGATCGGCGCGCGTCAGATTCGCTCGGCGACCGACTTCTACGGCGCACTCGGCGAGCTGCGACCCGGCACCGACACCGTCATGCTGGTGGTACGCGGGCAGACTTCCTACTACGTCACCGTGCCGTTCTAAGCGCCCGCTCACCGCTCCATCGCCTTCCGCCGCTCGGTTTCCCGCCGCTTGGTCCGCGCTTGCGTGGCGGTCTGGTCGCAGGGACATCCGCTGACCATTCCAACGCCAGCGCGTTACGTGGGATGATGTTCCGCTGTCCTGTGGTGTGCGGTTTCGGCCCTTGGTGGGTCAAGCAGTAGATCGCCGGACGTGCCGCTGCGTTTGTCGGGGAAGCTTGGAGAACAGCATGCGATCGAGACCACAACACAGAGCGCTGCCCGCGCTGACCGCTTGTTTCCTGCTTACGACCACGTCCTTCTGCGATCAAACGCCGAAGCCTGCGGTTGTCCCCAAACCGGCTGAGACTCACGCTGCGACACCGGAAGCCAGTCAGCCTTCGCAAAATCCTGCCGATCCGCCGCCGCTGGCCAGCGACAAAGTCTTAAGCCCTTCGCCGCTTGTGCCCGTCGAAAACACCGACAGTCCGCCCGTCGATCCTGGACCCGCTGGACCGAAGCCGCCGCTGCCTCCACTTCCGGCAGAGCTGGCCCCGCCCGCGTCGCCGCGTCTGTCCGGTGTCAGCGCCGCCGATGTCGTCAAGACCAAGGTCGAGAGCTTCTTTTCAGGCAAGACCGGACGACGCATTCACATCCAGACCGACAAGCCGCTCTACAAGCCCGGTGAGACGATCTGGGTGCGCATCTGGGATGTCACCACCAAGGGTCTATCGGGACAGCATCCAACCGCTGGCATGCACGTCGAGCTGATCAGCCCGCGCGGCGCACAGGTTGCCAAGCGCAAGGTGCGCGAGCAGAGCGGTGCCGGTCAGACCGACTTCGCGCTCGACGCAGGCATCGTTGGTGGCGAGTACAAGCTCAAGGTCAAGACCTTCGACGGAGTGCAGGAAGAGCGACCGATCATTGTCTCGACCTACGATCCGCCCAAGCTCAAGCTCAAGCTCGAGTTTGTGCGCAAAGCTTACGGTCCCGGCGACGAGGTGTCCGCGACGATTGCCGTCAAGCGCAACACCGGCGAGCCGCTGCGCAACCATGGCCTGAGCGCGACGGTGATGCTCGATGGCCAAGCGCTGCCGCAAGTCCAGCTTCGGACCGACGAAGAAGGCGAAGGTCTGGTCCGCTTTACGCTGCCCCAAGAGATCAGCCAGGGCGACGGACTGTTGACCGTCATGGCCGACGACAGCGGCATCACCGAATCGATCGCCAAGCGCGTACCGATCGTCGTAAAGAAGCTCAACCTGGCGCTCTATCCCGAAGGCGGCGACTTGGTCTACGGACTGCCGGGCCGTGTCTACTTCGAGGCGAAAAACCCGATCGGCAAGCCCGCTGACATCTCGGGACGCATCCTCGATGAAAGTGAGCAGACCGTTGCTTCCTTCGAGAGCGTGCGCGACGGCCTGGGCCGCGTGGACTTTACGCCGCAGCCGGGCCATCGCTACACCGTCACGGTCGATCAGCCCGTTGGAATCGTCGATCGCTTTGTCCTGCCGACGCCGCAAGAGCAAGGCTGTGTCCTGCGCAGCATCGATGATCTCGACGGACAGCTTGGTGCCACCCGGGTGAGCGTCCGCTGTACCGAGCGCCGCAAGGTCGTGGTCGCTGCGACGCTGCGTGAAAACCTGCTGGATGTGGCCGCCGTTGAAGCCGATCACGAGCCAGCGACGGTCTATCTGGAGCCGCGTGGTCAAGGCTCGGAAGCGCTTGGGCGGGCCCAAGGTGCGGTTCGTGTGACGGTGTTTGATGAATCGTATCTGCCGCTGGCCGAGCGCTTGGTCTATCGGCAGCGACGCTCTCGCCTGCAAGTTCAGGTTGAGCCGCAGAAAAAGAGCTTCGTGCCGCGCGAAAAGGTCACGCTTGATGTGACGACGCGCGATGCCCTGGGCAACCCGGTTCCGGCGGATCTGGCGCTGTCGGTCGTCGATGACACGGTGCTCAGCTTTGCCGACGACAAGACCGGCCACATGCTGAGCCGTCTGTACCTAGAGCCCGAGCTCACCGGCAAGGTCGAGGAGCCGAACTTTTACTTCGATCTGTCGGAAAAAAAGAGCGCGATGGCGCTCGATCTGCTGATGGGCACGCGCGGCTATCGGCGCTTTGAGTGGCGGCCCGTGCTCGGGGGACTTGTGGCGCAAAACCAGGGCAAGGCGACCGATGGTCAGGCCCAGGTGGTGACGCGCTTTGCCGATCTTCGTCGGGGTACGCGCCAGCTTCCGCCGCCTGTGGAAAAGAACAAGACCGTGCAGCCGGTGCTGCTCGCCAAGGCGCCCAAGCCGCAGGATCTGCCCCCTGCACCGCCTCGGGATGAGCGCAAAGCGGACGCGCCCAAGGCCAAGGCTGCGCTCGGGGCTGCGGCGCAGCGACCGATGGCCGTGGCGATGGGGGCTCCGATGGCGACGGTGCCTGCGCAGCCTGCGATGGAAGCGGCGGCAATGGCTGCACCCAGGCCCGCCGCCGGTCCCGCGCGAGCCAAGGATGAAGAAGCGCCCGCTGCTGCCGACAAGATGATGGCCGCCGCAGAGCCCAGGGCGTTTCCCAAGAAAATGGCCGCTGGCGGTGGACGCGCGATGGCCATGGATGATCTCGACGTGGGCGGTCTGCCTGCGCCTGGCTTTGGCGAGCGCTTGCGTGCCCCGCATGGTGACATGATGTTTCGGCCTCGTCCGCGACCGCGTCCCGTCGAGCCGTGGGCACCCGTGCGGGTCTTCCCGGTGCCGAGCTACCAGCCCGACTACAGCGGACCGCGTACCGACTTTCGTGAGACGGTGTTCTGGGCTCCCTCGGTCCAGACTGGCCAGGACGGCAAAGCGCAGGTTTCATTTACGCTGACCGACGCAGTGACCAGCTTCCGCGTGCAGACCGAAGCGCTCGGTGGGGGCGCGGCGGGTCGTCAGGAAACCGTCATCAAGGCGAGCCTGCCGTTTAGCATGGCCGTCAAGCTGCCCGTCGAGGTCAGCGAAGGCGATCGGATCGCACTGCCGCTGTTGCTGGTCAACGAGCGCGATCGCGCAGTCCAGGTCAACCTGTCGGCGCAGTTTGGCAACCTGCTCAAGCTGGAACGTCCGGTCGAGCGCTCGCAAGGGACGCTGGCACCGATGGCGCGCGATGCGCTGTTTTATCCGCTGACCGTCACCGGCAAAAAAGGCAAGACCGAGGTCCGCTTCGTCGCCGATGCCAGTGGCCTGCGCGATGAGTTCGTGCGAGAGATCGCCGTCGCCCCGCGCGGCTTCCCGCAGTCCGTCTCGAAGTCCGGTCGGCTCAAAGACGTGGTCGGTCATGACCTTGAGCTGGCCGGGATGATCGACGGAACCGCAGACGCACACCTGAAGATCTACGTCAGCCAAGTCTCGACCCTGATTGCGGGACTCGACGGCATGCTCAGCGAACCGGGCGGCTGCTTCGAGCAGGCTTCTTCGACCAACTATCCCAACGTGATGATCCTGCGCTACCTGAAGACGGCGCAGATTGCGGCACCTCGGGTCATGTCGCGGGCGACCTCGCTGCTCGGCAGTGGCTACAAGCTGCTCACCGGCTACGAGACGCCGACCCGGGGCTACGAGTGGTTTGGCTCGACACCGGGCCACGAAGCGCTGACGGCCTACGGTCTGGTCGAGTTCACCGACATGAAGCAGGTCTTCCCCGAGGTGAGCGGCGCGATGATCAAGCGCACAGCGGACTTTTTGCACGCGAGACGCGACGGCAAGGGCGGCTTTGCGCGCAATCCGCAAGCGCTCGACAGCTTCGGCGCAGCCAGCAAGGCCGTCACCGACGCCTACATCGTCTACAGCATCAGCGAAGCCAAGCAGTCCGGCTTCGAGCGCGAGCTAGACGCCCAAGAGTCCGTCGCGCGCGACACCCAAGATCCGTACATCTTGGCGCTGTCGGTCAATACGCTGCTCAACAGCGGACGCAAAGACGCAGGCTACGCGGCGGCCAAGCGCCTGGCGTCGCTGCAAGATGCCTCGGGCGCGTGGAAGGGTGCCAGCCACAGCATCACACGATCGGGCGGACACGATCTGCACGTCGAGACGACCTCGCTGGCGCTGCTCGGCCTGCTCAAGAGCGGTCAGTTCGACGATCCGATCGAGCGCGCAATGGAATGGCTGATGCAGCAGCGACGCGGACAAGGCTCGTTTGGTGGCACCCAGGCGACCGTGCTGGCGCTCAAGGCGATTACAACCTATTCGTCGGCACGGGCGCGCGCGATGACGCCGGGCACGGTGACGCTCCTCGTGAACGGCAAAGAAGCGGGTCAGCTTGGCTACCAGCCGGGCGATCGCGAGCCGCTCACCTTCGCGGGCCTTCACAAGTACCTGGTCCCCGGCAAAAACCGCATCGAGCTGCGACACTCCGGGCAGACGCCGCTGCCGTACAGCTTGGGCGTGACCTATCGCTCCGATCAGCCTGCGACCAGCCCGGACACCAAAGTGCAGCTTGTGACGGCGCTTCAGCGCACGCAGGTCAAGCAAGGAGAGTCGGTCCGGCTCGATGTCACGCTGACGAACAAGACCGATCAAGGGCTGCCGATGACGCTGGCGCGGATCGAGATTCCCGGCGGGCTCCAGTTTCAGACCTGGCAGCTCAAAGAGCTGCGCGAAAAGGGCCTGATTGGCTTTTACGAAACCCGCCCGCGCCAGGTGAACCTGTACCTGCGCCAGATGCAGCCGAAGCAAGAAGTGAAGCTGCCGCTCGACCTCATCGCCGCCGTCCCAGGTGAGTTCACCGCCCAGGCCTCGACCGCGTACCTGTACTACACCAGCGAACACAAAGCCTGGGTCCCCGGCACCAAGATCTCCATCGAATAACCCCGACCCCAGCCTATTTGCACACCAATTAGGCGTGGGCCGACCGGAGACCTTTTTTCAGCGGGCCGTAAGGGCCGATGGAAAAAGCGTCGCAGGGTAGGGGGCCCCGCGCCGTGACTTCTCCCCAAAGATCCCCCCGATGAACGCTTCGGTCATTGGGGGTCTGGCGCTTGCAAGGGCGTCGCGCCTGGGGCCCCGCTACCCTGCGACCTTTTTTTCGCTCAGCAGGCTTCGCGAAAATAAAGGTCTTCGGTCGCCCCCAGGCTAATTGCTTACACAGATTGGTCGTGGGCCGACGACGCAGCGATCTGTATGCGCACACATTAGGCGTGGGCCGACGACGCAGCGATCTGTATGCGCACACATTAGGCGTGGGCCGACCGGAGACCTTTTTTCAGCGGGCCGTAAGGGCCGATGGAAAAAGCGTCGCAGGGAAGGGGGACCCGCGCCGTGACTTCTCCCCAAAGATCCCCAAGACCCCCACCAAACCATCCCCCGCACGAACCCTTCAAACCGATGCCGTAGCGCCACTCCGCCGGTTTCCCCCGAAAAAAATCGATGCCGTAGCGCGACTCCGCAGGTTTCCCCCCAAAAAAACGCAGCCGGAGCGCCACTCCGCCGGTTTCCCCCGAAAAAAAAACGATGCGGTGGAGCGACTCCGCCGGTTTCCCCCGAAAAAAACCGATGCGGTGGAGCGACTCCGCCGGTTTCCCCCGAAAAAAAACGGTGCGGTGGAGCGACTCCGCCAGTTTCCCCCGAAAAAAAACGGTGCGGTGGAGCGACTCCGCTGGTTTCCCCCCAAAAAAACGCTGCGGAGCGCCGCTCCGTAGGCGTTTGAAAAGTGAAAAAGGTGCGGGAGAGCGGCTCCGGGCCGGTCCGGTTACTTCACGATGATCGTGCCGGGCATGGCGCGACCGTGGATCGCGCAGCCGTAGTCGAAGGTTCCCGCTTGGTTGAAGGTGTGCTCGAACGTGCCTTGCGACATCGTGTCGCTGCCCGGAAAGCCCATGTCCCACGGGAACACGCCGTGCTGAGACGCCGCCCGGAACACCCACCGCACCTTGCCGCCCACCGGAATCGTCACTTCCTTGGGCGAGTAGTAGTCGTCCTGCACCGTGATGACCGCCGAGGGAGTCAGATCGGTGATGACCGGACGCAGGTCGCGGACCGTCATGTCTGCGCCTGGATCGCTTGGCTGTGGGTCCGAGCAAGACAGCCACACCGCAGTCACCCCCACGGTCATCACAAAGAGCGCGCCGAATTTTTGCATGATGAAAGCTTATTTCATCGCCCGCTCACCGGGAAGCAGCTTGCGGGCGCGCAGCGTGACCCCGCCCATCGACTCCGCTTTCGACAGATCGTTCCCGTCGTACCACTGCCAGGGCAGGGCCGCGACCTTGGGGAGATAGCGACGCACGATGCTCGCCGTAAAGCCTGGGAGGAACTTGGTGCCGAAGCCGAACACCGCGCCAAACCAGCCGTCCATCCGGTCGTGCCGAGGACAGACCTTTTCGATCACGAAGCCCGCGCGCGTCAGGCGCTCCGATAGCTCGTCGGCACGGTAGCGGCGCTCGTGGCCCATCACCTTGTCGTAATACGTAAAGTAGTCGGGATTGCACGGGCACGACATAAACAGGTGGCCGCCGGGCGACATCACCCGCGCGATCTCCACGAGCAGCGCTTCGTCTTCGGTGACGTGCTCGAGCACTTCAAACAAGCAGACCAGATCGAAGCGCTCGTTTTCGTAGGGCAGGGGCGTGGTCGCCACCGCGCACAGGCCGCCTTGTTCGGACAGCGCCCGCAGCGCATGACGAGACAGATCGACAAAGTGCGTTCCGGCGATCGGAACGTGCGGGAACATGCCCGGTCCGATCTCCAGCGTGCGGTTGGGCTGATAGAGCGGCTCGATCTCGGCCCAGGCGTGTGTCCAGCCGCTGTGTGGGAACAGCTCGTAGTGGGTCCACAGGTCTTCGTAGATGGCGTGGTTGCGCTCTTGGTTTTGCGCGGCGGCGGCGTCCATGGCGCAGACTGTGCGCCAAGCTGTAGCGCCTGACAAGCGGACGCAAAGTCGCGATACCATGTGACGTGGGCGAGTCCGTGGGGCGACTTGCCTGGGGCTGGGGGGCCATGAGCAGACAAGGCTTTATCTTGCAGGCCAGCATGCGTCTTTGGGCTGGGCGACCTGTGCTGCTGCTGTACGGGCGGCTGGTGACGGGTGAGACGTTCCTGGTCCGAGACGATCGGGAGCGCGCCTGCTTTTATGTGCGATCGGATGACAAGGACGCGCTGCTCGGCATCGCGGCGGGGAGTGCCACGCTGTTTCCCACCACCCGGCGATCGCTTGCGGGAGAGCCGCTCAGTCGGGTCGAGCTGGCAACCCCGGCGGCAGCGGCGGCGCTTGTCCATCGGCTGCACGCGGCGGGGCTTGTGACCTTCGAGGCCGATGTCAGCATGGTCATGCGCTACCTGATCGATCGCGGCCTGTTTGCCAGCGTCGAAATCCACGGACCCGAGCGGCGCGGACGGGTGGCTGAAGACGGTGTGGCGCTGGTCTTTGAAAACCCAGAGCTGACCCCCGGATCGGCCTTGCCGGTGCTGTCGTACCTGACCCTGCGGCTCCAGGCGGCCCCCGATGGAACCTTGCTGGCGGCGGCGCTTGCGGATGCCCACGGCGTGGTGCTGTTGCGCAGGCAGCTGGGACCTCCGGCTGTGGCGGACGTGCCCGATGCGACCGTCTTTGCCGATGAGCGCGCGCTCCTTTCGGGCCTGATTCAGCGGCTGGTGACCAAAGATCCAGACCTCATCGTGGGGTGGAACTTGCTGGGCGAAGATCTGCTGCTGCTGCGCGAGTCGGCACGGCGCTGTCGGATGTCGCTGCCGCTCGCGCGGGGTCCGGGCGATCTTCACTATCAGCCGAGCGCCGGTCGCGGTCCGCTTCCTCGGGCTTCCTTGGCGGGGCGGGTGCTGTTTGATGTGGCACCGCTGTGGCGACTGATCAAAGGGACCGGGGGCGATGAAGCCCTGCTTGCATCATTAGAAGGAGAGCGCGGTGCGGCACGCGGCGAAGCCAGCGCACCAAGTGATGATGTCATCGCGCGCTGTGGTCGCGAAGCCGGGGCGCTTTGGCGGCTGGTTCAGACGGCGGGTCTGGTCGATCTGGCCATGCAGCGCAGTCGCCTGACCGGCTTGCCGATCGATCGGGCCACCGCGAGCGTGGCGGCCTTTGACTTCCTGTATCTGACCGAGCTGGGACGGCGCGGCCATGTGGCTCCGACTTTTGACAGGCGGAGTGAAGCGGGTGAGCCGGTGGTCGGCGGTCAGATCCTGCCGCCTCTGCCCGGTCTGCATCGCAACGTCTTGGTCTTCGACTTTCGCAGCCTGTATCCAAGCGTGATTCGGACCTTTCAGATCGATCCGCTCGGGCTGATGGCTGCCGATGACGATCGGGAGTCCGATCCGATCGTGGCCCCCAGTGGCGCGCGCTTTCGTCGTCAGCGGGGCATCTTGACCGTCATCTTGGATCAGCTACTGCCGCTGCGCAGCGCCGCCAAGAGCCAGGGTCACGAAGCGCAGAGCCAGGCAATCAAGCTGCTCATGAACTCGTTATACGGAGTGCTCGGGAGTCCGTCGTGTCGGTTTCATCGTCCCGAATTGGCCAATGCCGTCACCAGCTTCGGTCGTGAGCTGCTCAAGTGGTCGCAGGCCTGGCTCGAGCGCGCTGGACATCGGGTCTTGTACGGGGACACCGACAGCTTGTTTGTCTTGGCCAGCCCGGATGAGCACGCGGACCCGGAGTCGCTGTTTCGCGTTGGTCAGTCCCTTTTGAATCGGCTCAATGCCGAGCTGTCGTCCTACATTGCCGAAACCTGGCGCGTCGAGAGCCGGATCGAGCTGGCGCTGCACTCGGTCTATCAGCAGCTTTTGCTTCATCGTCAGCGCGGCAAAGAACAGGGCGCGGCCAAGCGCTACGCGGGCATGATCTGGAAAAGTGGCGAGTGGAAGCTGCACTTTGTCGGCCTGGAAGCGGTGCGACGCGATGTCAGCGAGCTGAGCAAGCGGGTTCAGCAGCACCTGTATGCGCTGCTGTTTGCCAATGCGCCCGTCGATCAGGTCACGCTGTACCTGGAGCGCACGATCGCCGAGCTGTTGGCGGGCAAGCTCGATGCCCAGCTGGTGTATCGCAAGACCCTGCACCGCGATCCCGGCGACTATGTGGCCAAGCACGCGCCGCATGTCGTGGTCGGTGCGCGTCATGGGCTGTGGCCGGGCAGTGTGGTTCCGTTTGTGATCACGACCGCTGGTCCCGAGCATCCCGAGCACCGCCAGCAGCCGATCGACTACGCGCACTACCTTGAAAAGCAGGTTCGCGCGGTGGCCGAGCCGGTCCTTCAGCACCATGGCGTGCCGTTTTCGCGCTTGGAAAAGCCGAGTCCGCAGCTTCGCCTGCTGTAGCTGCCTTGGTAGCTGCCTTGGTCGCTGTCGTTTTCGCTGTCGCTAGCCCAGGCTCTGGCCGCCATCGATCGGCAGACACACGCCGGTGACAAAGGGCTCGGTCAGCAGGTAATGCACCGCGCGCGCGACATCGTGCGGCGATCCCGGCTGACCGTTCGGTAGCTTGGCGAGCAGCCTGGCTCTCTCTTGCGCAGAGACATCGTCGGGCAGCAGCACAAGTCCTGGTGCCACCGCGCTCACCCGAACCCGACCTGCCAGCTCTTTGGCGGCGATCTTGGTTAGCTGCAAAAGTCCCGCTTTGGCGACGCCATAGGCCGCATAGCCTCGCCACGGAGCCAGCGCCGCAAGATCGACAATGTTCACGATCGCTTGGGCTCCGTGCTCGATCGCAAGCTGCATACAGCGCCTGGGGGCGGTCAGGTTCACGGCCAAGATCTCGTCCCACGCTTCATCGCGGAGCGTCTCTAGCGGCGTCTTTTCAAACACCGCTGCGCTGTTCACCAGCCCATCAATGCGGCCAAGCTGCGTCGCCAGATCGGCAAACATCGCTCGGGTCTGATCGCGATCGCGCAGATCCGCGCGCGCCAGCGTCACCCGTGATCCGAGCCGATCGCCGAGCGCCTTTGCCGCCTCGTGCGATGCGTGATGGTGAATGACAACGTGCGCGCCGCTTGACCACAGTGCTTCGCAGATCGCTTGTCCGACGCGACGCGCTCCGCCGGTGACCACGACGACCTGTCCGGTGAGCGAGCGCGGCTTGTGCGCCTGAGAAGTCCACATGTCGTGGCACCTAATCGCGGGCCCGGTTCGATCGGCAAGAAAAAACGCTGAGCCACTTGCGACGCCTTCCGCTTATAGTACCGGGGCACCACATGTTTTCCGTGACGATGCCCTTGGCGCAAGCAATCGGCTCTGCGCCTTCTACAGACCAAACCTCGCTGCTGGTCGCGGTGGGGCTGGCCGTCGTGGTGGTGATCCTGCTGGTGGTCTGGCGACTGCGGCACAAAGCCCTGCCGAGCCAGCCCGCAGCCGATCCATCGACACCTGCGCTGCCGAGTCGTGCGACCACCGATTCACCATCTGCGGACCCGGTTCCAGCGGCGACTTCAGCCAAGCCAGCGCGGGCGGGACGAGACGAGCTGCGCGCGGGCCTGGCGAAGACACGCTCGGGCTTTATCGCGCGGATCGCCGAGCTGCTGTCGAAAAAACAGATCGCTGACGATCTGCTGCCGCAGCTTGAAGAAGTGTTGCTCACCGCCGACATTGGACCGAAGACCGCCGAGCACCTGTTTTCCCAGGTTCGGGCGACGCTGTCGCGGTCCGAGCTCAAAGATCCCGCAGCAGTCTGGTCGGTGATCAAAGAAGAGTCGCGACGGCTGCTGCAAGTAGACTCACCGCCGGTGGACTTCAGCGCGCACAAGCCGTTTGTGCTGCTGGTGATTGGCGTAAACGGCGTCGGCAAGACCACAACCATTGGCAAGCTCGCGGCGCAGCATGTCGAAGCGGGTCGCAAGGTGCTGCTGGCTGCCGGTGACACGTTCCGCGCCGCAGCGGTCGAGCAGCTAGAGATCTGGGGCCAGCGCGCAGGCGTTCCAGTGGTCCGAGGCAAAGAAGGCGGCGATCCTTCGTCGGTCATCTTTGAAGCGATCAAGCGTGCGCAGCGCGAAGGGTTTGACCTGGTGATCGCGGACACCGCCGGTCGGCTGCACGTCAAAGAACAGCTCATGGCCGAGCTGCAAAAGGTTCGGCGCGTCATCAAGAAGGCCGATCCATCGGCTCCGCATGAAACGTGGCTGGTGCTTGATTCCACGCAGGGGCAAAATACGATTGCGCAGGCGCGGACTTTCAAGGAAGCGATGGAGATCTCTGGGATCGTGCTCACCAAGCTGGATGGAACAGCCAAAGGCGGCGTGATCTTGGGCATCACCCACGAGCTCAGCGTGCCGGTTCGCTACATCGGAGTCGGCGAAAAAATTGGTGACCTGCGTGCTTTTGACGCAGAAGATTTTGTCGATGTGTTATATGACCGTTCTACCTAACCGACGTGCGTGCCGATTCGTAGGTGGCGAGCGCGTAGGCCCAGGTGGTGACGGTTGTTCAGTCAGTGATTCGGTTCGTAGTCGTGACAAACAGGTCAAGTTAGGAAGCGATAGCGTGCGGAACAGACAGTTCCTTGTCGAAAATCAGCAGGTTGAGCGCTCACGGGGCCAGGGCATCCACCCCGCCGCTGCTGTTTTCGCGCCCGGGCCATACAGCCCCGCTTCTGGTCTTGGCAAGCACGAAACGACCAGCGACGACAAGTGTAAGCTCGGGACGCAAACTCGAAATGAGTCCCGAAAGCAGCTTGATTGCGATAAAAGGCGCATGATATCGTTTCCCCTCGATATCAGAGGATGCCAGCCCCACAAGGCGTTACGCGAGGTAAGCATGAGGAGATTGGCAATAAGCCTGTGCATGGTGACAGCGTCGGCGCTCACGCTCTCTGGCGCAGGCGGAACGGCATACGGGCAGGCGAACAAGCCGGCCGCAGCAGCAGCACAACCGGCGAGCCCACCAGCGGCAGCAGCACCCGCTCCAGCCGCTGAGCCACCGGCAGCAGAGCCGCCCGCTGCAGAGCCACCAGCCGCCGCCCTGCCGCCATCGGGCGAGACGACTTCATCCGAGGTTTCGGGTGCAAAGACTCCGACCGACGACGTGAGAGTCAAGACGCGTTGGGACGACATAGCAGTTCTGCCCCGACGTTACACACTGAAGGCGAAGCGGGTCGAGATTTCTCCCTCGTACCACTTCACCCTCAACAACCCGCTGATCCGGCACCATGCGGTCGGCGCGCAGATCAACTACTTCCTGAGCGAAGCCTTGTGGCTGGGCGTCGAGGGACAGTACTACTTCCCGCAGCAGTCTTCGGACGTGACGGGGACGTACTTCCTCATCGGCTCGCAGGACAAGGCGCTGCCAGCGGTGAACAAGCTGATCTTCTCGGCTTTGCTGGACTTCGGATACGTGCCGGTGGCCGGTAAGTTCGCGCTGTTCAACCGCGCGATTGTTCACTGGGAAGGCTACGTCACCTTGGGTGTCGGTGCCTTCATGAGCCAGGTCATCCCGGTCAAGCGGTCGGATCCGGCTTTCAACACGATTAGCGCCATCTTCGACATCGGTGTGGGCTCGCGCCTGTTCCTGACTCGCTGGCTGGCCCTTAACGCGTTCCTCAAGCTGTACGGTTACCCCGACAAGTTTGAGCCGGTTGCCAACGCCTCGTTCACGAGGAGTGGTGCTGGTTGCAGCTCGTACCTAGCCGGTCAGTCTGCTGGAACTCAGGCGTTTGAAGACGCGTATACCCAGTGCCGCAAGGACAACGGAAGCACCACCCTGGTGATGGACGTGCAGTTCGGTCTGGGCTTGTCGATCTTCCTGCCGCCGAAGTTTGAATACAAGATGGCTCGGTAAGAGGAGCGAGGGATTACATGCGAACGCACATGCGAATCATCTTGTCGTTTGGGGCCCTCGCGCTGCTGGCAGCGCCAGCGCATGCAG
>JAEUKB010000069.1 GCA_016794365.1 Myxococcales bacterium | reverse complement strand
AAGCCTGAAAACGTGCTGCTGGCCAAAGACGGGCGGGTGGTGCTGACCGACTTTGGCATCGCGCGGGCGGTGGAGCAGCCGGATGCTGAAGGGGGTCAGGCGGGACTTTTGGGCACGCCGGAATACATGGCGCCAGAGCAGGTCGATGGCTCGGCAGAGGTGACGGCGGCAGCGGACATCTACGCGCTCGGGGTGACGCTGTTTGAGATGCTGACCGGCAAGCTGCCGTTTGTGGCGGCGACGCCGATGCTGACCGCGATGAAGCGGCTGTTTCAGGATCCGCCCGATCCTCGGTCGGTGAGCCCAGAGCTACACCCGCAGCTTGCCGACTTGGTGCTGCGCTGCCTGCGTCGAAATCCCAAAGATCGGATCGCGAGTGCGCAGGAGCTGGCTTCGGCGCTGGCTCAGTTTTTGCCGTCGCGGGCGATGCAGGTTCCTGCGGCGTCGAGCGTTTCGGGTGGCTACTCGGCGCTGAGCGCGGAAACGGTGGTGTCGCGGCAAAAGTCGGTGGCGGTGCTGCCGCTGCGCAACCAGAGCGCGCCCGAAGATGCCTACCTGGCGGAAGGTCTGACCGAGGAGCTGATCGATGCGCTGTCGATGGTGAAGGGCGTGCGAGTGCGCAGCCGAGGCCAGTCGATGAGCGTCCAAGGCGACTCGCGGGAAGCGCGGCTCATCGGTCAGTCGCTCGGGGTGCAGCTTGTGGTGGACGGGACGCTGCGCAAGCTCGGGGACGCGCTGCGGCTGACGGTGCGGCTCATCAACGTGGAAGACGGCTTTCAGGTGTGGGCGCAGCGGTTCGACAGCAAGGTGGCGGAGCTGTTTTCGCTGTCGGACTCGGTGACGGCGGCGCTGGCGCAAGCGCTGACCAGTCAGATGGGCCAGACGGTAGAGCGAGCCAAGCTGAGCGATGCGCAGGCGATTGAAAAGTACCTCAAGGCACGACAGCTCTATCACCGCAGCGTCTCCAGTCAGATGAGAGAATGCGTGGCGCTGTTTGAGGAAATCCTCATCGGGCGAGAAAACGATCCAAAGCTGCTGTCGGGCTATGCGCTGGCGCAGGCGCGCAACTGGTTCTTTGGGGCGGCGGACGCGGCGGACAAGGCGCGGGCGGCGGCGGTGCAGGCGCTCAAAGCGGCTCCGACGAGCGGTGAGTCGCATCTGGCGCTGGCGATGGTGAAGTTTCAAGACGCGGACTTGCCGGGAGCGGTGCTGTCGGTGCGGCAGGCGCTGCGGCGGGCTCCCACGCTGGCGGAAGCGCACGATCTGCTGGGTCGGATCTTGATTGAAACTGGACCGATTCCCGAAGGGCTGCGCTCGCTGGAGATCGCGATGGACATCGATCCGGCGCTGCTGCGGCTGCGGGTGGATCAAGCGCGGATTTACGAGCTGCAAGGTCAGCATCAGAAGTGCGACGCGCTGGTGGATCAGGCGGTGAAAAACCCGCTGAGCGTGTCGTTTACCGGCGGAATGCGGATTCGGATCTGTATCTGGCGGCGGGATCGGGTGCGGGCGCAGAAGATGCTGGAGCACATCGACATCGGGCTCCAGGCGTTCCCGCAAGTGCTGGAGCTGCTCAAGTCGGTGGCGAGCGGGACAGCACTGGATCTGCCTCGGCTCTTGGGCGAGATGCCGCTTGGGCGCAGCAGCAGCGGGCGTGGACAGGCGCTGTTTCATCAGCTCAGCGGCGAGTGGTATGCATTCCAAGGAGACTATGAGCAGGTCATCAAGTCGCTGACGGCATCGGTGGAAAACGGGCTCATCGACGTGGTGTGGATGGATCTGTGTCCGCTGTTCAAGCCGCTGCATGGGGATCCGCGCTTTGTGGCGTTGCGCAAGATCGTCGAGTCACGCGCCCAGAAAGTCCGTGACGCCATGACCGAGCCGCTTTTGTAGCTACGCAGTGTCGCGCAGCGGTGGCCCGTGAATCAGCGTCAGGCTGAGCAGCAGCGCGTCTTCTGCGGGCGCACCGGGCACAATCGGCGGGTAGTAGCGCGTGCGAACGCCGGTCTGGACAAAGCCAAGCTGCTGGTAGAGCGCTCTGGCCGCCGTGTTGCTGGCGCGGACTTCCAGCCACAGGGTCTGACAGCCCTGCGCACCCAGCGTATCGGCACAAAACAGGATCAGCGTGCGAGCCAGTCCTTGTCGCTGCGCGGCGTGTGCGGTGCCGACTTGCAAGAGCGTGGCTTCATCCAGCACCGACTGAATCAGGCAATAGGACAGGATCGCGCTGTGGGGATCTTCGATGACGGCGAGCAGGGTCTGCGGCTGATCCAAAGTGCTGCGCAGCGAGTCTTCCCCCCACGGATGGGGCTCTAGCACCGCTTCCAGGGCGGCCACCTGCGACGCCAGAAGGGGCCGTTCGGAGTCAGAAACCAAGCGCAAGCGACAAGGGTCCATGGCGCGCGCACGATAGCCAAGCGCGAAGCCCAAGTCACGGTTCAGCGTGCAGCCCAGCCGCTTCGTCAGACGCAGCGTTTGTCAGGAGCGCTTCCCGGCACGCTCCAGCATCGTCTGAAAGTCTTGCGCGGGAATGTCGTTGCGCGTGATGTCCTGCTTTTGCGCAAGCAGCGACTCGATGTCGGCCAGGTCATCTTCGCTGAGGTCGTCTGCGCCAAACGGCACCGGGCCGCTCTGGGCTGCTGCACCATCTCGGCTGTAGCCGCTGGTCGTCGGACCACCGCTTTGGGTTGAGGAAACGCTCGCTTGGCTCGCCGGTCGAGAATCCTTTGCCATGCTCCACCCCACCTTCCTATACTCGCACGGCAATGCGAGTCCCTCTCATCGATCTTTCAGCGCAGTACCACAAGATTCGGACCGACGTAGATCCAGCGGTGGCCAGCGTGCTGGCATCGGGTCGCTACGTGATGGGCCCGGACCTGACCGAGTTTGAAAAAGAGCTGGGTCGTTACCTGGGCGGCCTGCATGTTGTGGGTGTCAGCTCGGGAACCGATGCGCTGCTGGCGGCGGCGATGGCGCTTGATGTCGGGCTGGGCAGCGGCAAGCACTTTGGCTGCACCCGCGATGTCGAGGTGGTGACGACCGCGTACAGCTTCTTTGCCACGCCAGAGACGGCGGTGCGGCTCGGAGCGCGCCCGGTGTTTTGTGACATCGCGGAAGACAGCTTCAACGCCGACATCGACGACATGCTTGGCCGCGTCAGCAAAAAGACGGTGGCGATCCTGCCGGTCCACATGTTCGGGCTCCAGATGGATGTGAGCAAGCTGGTGGCGACGGGTATTCCGGTGATCGAGGACGCGGCCCAGACGCTGCAAGAAGGCATCGCCAGCCAGTCGGCGTGCGCAACGCTGAGCTTCTTTCCGACCAAAAACCTGGGTGCAGCCGGTGACGGTGGCGCAGTCGTGACCAGGAGCGCCGAGCTGGCCGACAAGCTGGGCATCATGCGTCAGCACGGCAGTCGGCCCAAGTACGTCCATCACCTGTGGGGCGGCAACTTCCGGCTCGATCCGATTCAGGCGGCGATCCTGCGGGTGAAGCTGCGGCACCTGGATGCCTGGCAAGCCCAGCGTCGTCAAAACGCGCAGCGCTACCGAGAGCGGCTTGCCGATCTGCCGCTGCGTCTGCCTGTCGATCATCCTCGTCACGTCTATCACCACTTCGTGATTCGGACCGAGCGACGGGATGCACTGCGCGAGTACCTGGCGGCCCGCCAGATCGACAGTGAGGTGTACTACCCGCTCCCGCTGCACCTCCAGCCGTGCTTTGCGCAGCTGGGCTACAAGCCGGGGAGCCTGCCTCGGTCCGAAGCGGCGTCGAAAGAAGCGCTGGCGCTGCCGGTTCATCCCGACTTGTCCGAAGAACAGATCGACTTTGTTGCAGAATCAGTGCGCGGCTTCTACCGTGCCTGACCTGTCATGAGTGTTCACGAAGCCGTTTCTTCTGCCAAAACATCCTCTCCTGCTCTGGTTCGCGTCGCGGTCGTCGGCGCTGGCTACTGGGGCGTCAATCACGTTCGGACCTTTGCGCGACTGGCTGGCTGTGAGCTGACGCTGGTCTGCGATCCCGATGCCAAGAACCTGAAGCGAGCGGCGGGGCTGGCACCTTCGGCGCGACTGTGTTCCGACTATGCGCAGGTGCTGGCTGATCCGAGCATCGATGCGGTGGTGCTGGCGACTCCGGCGGTCTTGCACGCGGAACAGACGATCTTGGCGCTGCGTGCGGGCAAGCATGTGCTGTGTGAAAAGCCGCTGGCGCTGTCGGTACAAGATGCCAAAGCGGTCAAGGCCGTCGCGGAGCAGTCGGGTCGCGTGATGATGTGCGGGCACCTTATGCTCTATCACGCGGCGGTGCTGCGTCTGCGCGAGATGATCCAAAGCGGCGACATCGGCGAGGTCTACTACCTCTACGGGCTGCGCGTGAACCTGGGCAAGCTGCGCCACGACGAAAACGCGATGTGGAGCCTGGCTCCGCACGATGTGTCGATCATCCTGTATCTGCTCGGGCAAGTGCCGGTGTCGGTGGCGGCGCGTGGACACGCGTATCTTCAGCCCGGCGTCGAAGACGTGGTGTTCCTGAACCTGATCTTTGGCGACGGAAAGATGGCGCAGATTCAGGTGTCGTGGCTCGATCCGCGCAAAGAGCGTCGGCTGACGGTGGTGGGTGAGCGCCGCATGGTGGAGTTTGACGACTCGCATCCGACGGAAAAACTACGCATCTACGACAAGGGCTTTCACCGTCCGCCCGAGTTTACCCAGTTTGGTGAGTTTCTGACGGTGCGCAACGGCGACATCCACATTCCGCACTTGGATCTGCCAGAGCCGCTCAACGTCGAGTGCCGTCACTTCATCGAGTGCATCCAAAAAGGCCAAGCGCCGCGCAGTGGAGCCAAAGAAGGACTCGATGTGATTCGCGTGCTCGGTGCGGCGGACAAGTCGCTGCGCAACCAAGGCGCGCCGGTGCTTATCGAGGACGAGCCGTGAGCGAGTCGATGCGCTGGTCGAAGCTTCTGTCGTCGCGACGGATTCGTAGCGATGGAAGCTGTGAGCCGCTGATTCAAGACGAACCGCCGCTGCGAACCGACTTTCAGCGCGATGCCGACCGGATCTTGTTTTCCCCGGCGTTTCGACGGCTGAAGGACAAGACGCAGATCTTTCCGCTGCCGGAAAATGACCTGATTCACTCGCGACTGACGCACAGCAACGAAGTGGCGGTGATCGGCCGTTCGCTGGGATTTGCCGTCGGACGAGAGATTGCCGCGCGTCACGGAGAAGATCCGACACGATCGTGGGCGCAGGACTGTGCCGACGTGGTGTGCGCCGCGTGTCTGTCTCATGACATCGGCAATCCGCCGTTTGGTCACTCGGGCGAAGATGCGATTGGACGCTACTTTCGCAGTGAATCGGCGCAGGCGCTGCTGCGCGGGGCGGGGCTTTCGGACAAGCAGCTCCTCGACCTTTCGCGCTTCGAGGGCAACGCGCAAGGCTTTCGCATCTTGACGCGGCTGCACGACGAGCCTCGGCATGGCATGCGTCTGACGGCGGCGACGCTGGCCGCGTTTAGCAAATATCCTCGGGAAGCGGGCGACGCGCAGCCGAGCGTGGTGTTTTTGCGCAAGCCGGGCTTTTTCCAGTCGGAGCGGGCGGTGTTTGCGGCGGTGGCCGAAGAAGTGGGCCTGCTGCCTTCGGTCTGCGATGGGCTGGCGTTTGTGCGTCATCCACTGGCGTACTTGGTCGAAGCTGCCGACGACATCGCGTACTGCATCTTAGACCTGGAAGACGGGCTGCGGCTGAACCTGGTGCCTCGGCAAAAGGGTCTGGATGCCCTGCGCGCGGTGGCCGAACAGACACCACACTTTTCGATGCCGATCGACGATGCGTCAAACGATGCCGTCGAGTACCTGCGGGCGCGAGCGATCAAGCAGCTCCTCATCGAGACGCAGCAAGCGTTTATGGACTGTGAAGCGAGCATCTTGGCCGGGCAGTACAGCATCGGTTTGCTTGATATGGTTCCGTCGGCGCAGCTCCTTCGGCACATTCGCGGCCTGTCCGAGACGTACTGCTACAGCAGCCGGTCGGTGCTGGAGATTGAGCTGGCAGGTTATCGACTGCTCGGTGAGCTGCTGGGCGAGCTGGTTCCAGCGGCGGTCAAGCGCGATTCGGAGCGCTGTCTGCACGAACAGAAGCTGCTGCGTCTTTTGCCGCGTGTGCCCGACGAGCCGACGGCGTATGAGCGCGTGCTGCGGGTGACGGACTTTATCTCGGGAATGACGGACAGCTACGCGGTGTCTTTGTATCGCAAGCTGCGAGGGATTTCCCTGCCGGGAAGCGTGCGCGTGTGACGATGGAATCAGTCAAGCTTCAGTTTGTATCGCCTCGAGTGCTGCCACAGTCGGGAAAGCTCTTGGGTCGGGTGGCGGTGCTCGATGTCGCGTTTGTGGCCGACGAGCTGGGGACTTCGTTTGCAGCAACCACACGCAAGCTCATCGAGGAGCTGGGCCCGCGCCTGGCGGTCTGGGTCGATCATCACGATCACGAGCGGCACCGTGACTACGCAAATGATCCGCGCTTTGTGCTGGCCAAAAAGTCCGAGCACGGCGCTTGTCCCGAGATGATCACCGAGGAGCTGGTCGCGCGCATTGGGCCGGTCGATACGATCGTGTGTCACCTCGACTTGGACGGACTGTACGCGGCGGCCAAGTGGCTGCGTGGCGGAACCGAGCCGTATCCCGGCGCAGACGACGATGCTCGTGCGATTGATACGCGCCTGGGAACGCCGGGACCGACAGCGGTGCGCATCGATCACGCGCTGCGGGCACACTTTCGCGACGATGGGCTCAAGCAGTGCATCGTTCACTATGTCGCGACGGGAGCCCAAGATCCGGTGCTGCGTCAGCGCATCGATCAAGCGGCGGCGGACTTCGAGGTGATGGAGCGAGAGACGCAGCGGCTGGCCTCGCTGTATGAGCGACGCGGTCAAGCGGTGTTTGTCGATGCGCAGCTTCACGCGCGAACGGCCTTTGACAAGACAGAGCTGCTGCTGTGCGGACAAGCGCTGGCGAAGGTATCGATCGTACGGCACGCGGGCTACGTGACGCTGGCGGCGGCGTTTGACTCGGGCATCGACTTTCTGAAGCTGTTTGCGATCTCTGGCGGAATGCCGACGCGAGTGACGCTGCCGGAAAAGCGACTTGCGGATGTGCTCGCGAAGTTCGCTGCGGACAGCCAGATTTCGGCGGTTGACCCGTAAGAATCGCTTTGTTAACGTCCGGCCACTTTTTGCGAAAGCCCTATCGACATGGCGACGACGACGCTCCGAACTTATACCTTCATCGACGCCCTTCAGCCGCAGCTTGCGAGCTTTATGGGCAAGACAGCGAAAGGCTTTCTGCCGGTTCCTGGTCAGGCCTCGCTGTTCGTCGAGATTGCTCCTGGTATCGCCATCAATCGCGTCACGGATGTGGCGCTCAAGGCGACCAAGGTGGCACCAGCGCTTCAGGTCGTCGAGCGCGCGTATGGACTTCTGGAAGTCCATGATTTCGATCAAGGTGAAGTGCGGCAGGCGGGCGAAGCGATCCTTGGGCAGCTGGGTCTGTCCGAGATGGATCGCTACAAGCCTCGCGTGCTGACCAACCAGATCATCCGCGCGATCGAGCCGTACCAAGCGCAGATCATCAACCGCAACTCGCAGGGCATGATGGTGCTGCCCGGCCAGTCGCTGTTCATCCTGGAAACCGAGCCTGCGGGCTACGTTG
The DNA here is from genome assembly GCA_016794365.1 of Myxococcales bacterium. Lineage (GTDB taxonomy): Bacteria > Myxococcota_A > Polyangia > Palsa-1104 > JAEUJZ01 > JAEUKA01. The sequence goes on along the minus strand of JAEUKB010000069.1, from coordinate 124,713 downwards.
CCTTTGCGGCGAATGAAGCCGAAAAGGCGGCGCGAATCTTCCTGGTGTCGGTGACTCCGTACGGAGCGTTTGGACGACTGTATCTGTCGGGACCAGAGGCGGAAGTGGATGCGGCTGCGGCTGCGGCCACGGCGGCCATTGAGTCGATCTCCGGCAAGCAGTTTGACAAGTTTGTAGACAAGTAACTGATCGTCGGCTGGATTCTTTCAAAGATCCCGACCGAGACGCGTACGAACAAGAGGACACGAAAATGGCTGATGCGCTTGGAATGATCGAGACCAAAGGTTTTGTCGGCATGGTGGAAGCGGCTGACGCGATGGTGAAGGCTGCTCGCGTAGAGCTGGTCGGCTACGAAAAGATCGGCGGTGGTTATGTGACCGCGATCGTTCGTGGCGACGTGGCCGCCGTCAAAGCTGCCACCGAAGCGGGTCAGCGGGCCGCCGAGCGCGTGGGTGAGCTGGTATCGGTTCACGTCATTCCGCGTCCGCACCAGAACATCGATCTTGTGCTGCCGCTCGGTCGCACCTCGACGGCGAGCAAGTAGGCCACCATGGTCCTTGGCTTGGTGGTCGGCACTGTCGTCGCAACCCGCAAGGAAGCAGAGCTTACCAGCCTGAAGTTTTTGCTGGTCAAGCCCTGTGACTCGACGGGGAAGCCGACGACAGCAGCGCCAGTGGTCGCCGTCGATGCGGTCGGAGCTGGCGTCGGCGAAGTCGTGCTTTATGCATCCGGCTCGTCGGCACGGCAGACCCAGGTCACCAAGGATCGTCCCGTCGATGCAACCATCATGGCGATCGTAGACTCGGTCGATATCGACGGTGCCGCTGGTTATCAGAAAAACCCCGCGTAGCAGTGCCCAGCCGGTGCCAGCGCGCCGGTTGTGATCCTGATTCTGGTCTGACAAACGAGAGGGCCTGGCCGTGCAGGTTGACGAGAAGCGCATCCAAGAGATCGTTGACAAGGTGCTTCTGCGCCTGTCGCCGGATTCGATGAAGACGCCCGCTGAAGCGGTGATGAAAGCCGCTGAGACGGGAAAGCCAAGCACGGGGACTTCGCAGCGTCCCGGAGGCTTTGTGCCGCCGCACCTGCGCAGTGGCGGGTCGGGCAAGCGGGGGGATGCGCGCATTCCTCGGGGCAGCCACGGTCTGTTTCAGGACATCGACTCGGCGGTGGCGGCAGCGGGCACGGCGTTTGAGCAGTTCCGCTCGGCTCCGCTTTCGACGCGCGAGCGAATGATTGCGGCGATGCGGAAGGTCACGCTCGACAACGTCAAGCTGCTCAGCGAGTACGCCGTGGCTGAGACGGGCTACGGTCGGGTGGACGACAAGATCAAGAAAAACACGCTGGTGGCGACGAAGACGCCGGGGACAGAGATCCTGCGTCCGACGGCATTTACCGGCGATCACGGTCTGACGGTGCTCGATCGCGGTGCATACGGGGTGATTGGCGCGATCACTCCGACGACGAACGTGACCGAGACGATCATCAACAACGGCATCGGTATGCTCGCCGGGGGCAACGCGGTCGTCTTCAACACGCATCCGTATGCCTGGCGAACCTGCGCGTGGTTCATTCACCTGCTCAACGAAGCGATTGTGCAGGCGGGCGGACCGGCGAACCTGCTGTCGAGCGTCGCAGAGCCCAGCATCGAGAGCGCACAGAAGCTGATGACCCACAAGGGCGTGCGGCTGCTTGCGGTGACGGGTGGTGGCGCGGTGGTGAAGGCGGCGATGACCTCGGGCAAGCGCGCGATTGCGGCGGGTCCGGGCAATCCTCCGGCGGTGGTGGACGAGACAGCGCGAATTGACCTGGCGGCGCGCGGCATCATCGAAGGCGCTTCGATCGACAACAACATCGTCTGCGTCGCGGAAAAAGAGATCTGTGCGGTCGCCAAGATTGCCGACAGCTTGAAGGCAGAGCTGCAGCGCATGGGCTGTTATCTGCTCAACGACCGGCAGGTGCGGGATCTGGAAAAGGTGATCCTTGACGGGGACCACGTCAACCGAGAGTGGGTTGGCAAGAATCCGTCGGTGATTGCCAAACAAATCGGCGTCAACGTGTCTGACGAGTGTCGCTTGCTGTTCGCCGAGCTGCCCGAGCAGCATCCATTTGTGCAGCATGAGCTGCTGATGCCGGTCATCGGTATGGTGCGCTATCCCGACGTGGCTGCGGCGATTGCGGGCGCAGTGCGCTGTGAGCATGGCTTCGGTCACACGGCGGTGATGTACTCGCAGAACATCGAAGCGCTGTCGGCGATGGCGCGCACGGCCAACGTGTCGATCTTCGTCAAAAACGGCAGCAGCTTGGCTGGGCTTGGCTACGGCGGCGAAGGCTACACCTCGTTTACGATTGCCTCACCGACGGGCGAAGGCATGACCACCGCGCTCAACTTCACCCGTGAGCTGCGCTGCACCATGAAAGACGCGTTCCGCTTCGTGTAAGCTGGCGGGACTTCGGAGTCATCACCACGTTGGGTCCACTGCGCACAGGTCAAGCCGAGCACGTCGAAGCCAGCGGGCCTGCGCTCGGGCTTTTGGAGCTTCAGTCGATCGCGCGTGGTGTGACCGTCGCTGATGCGCTGGTGAAGCGAGCCGCCGTGCAGCTTCACGTCAACCGTCCAGTGTCGCCCGGCAAGCACTTGGTGCTGTGTAGTGGCGAAGTTGGCGACGTGGAAGAAGCCATGCTGGCGGGTCGTGCGCAAGCTGGTTCGTCGCTGTGTGACGAGCTGCTGCTGACCCAAGTTCATGACGAAGTGCTGGATGTGCTGCGTCGCAAAAACAAGCTGTCGCTGTCGGAAGATGTCTCGATTGGCATCTTGGAAACGCTGAGCGCTGCTTCGACGCTGCGCGGGGCTGATGCGGCCTGCAAAGCGGCAGAGGTGCGGATCTTCGAGCTGCGACTGTGCGACGGTCTGGGCGGCAAGGGCTTTGCAATCTTGTTCGGCGAGCAAGACATGGTCGAAGCGGGGCTTGCGACGGTGCAGCAGCTTCTGTCGCCGGGGCTCCTGTTTTCGGTGGAGCTGATTGCGCGGCCTCACCCGGACCTTCTTCAGTCGCTGTAGCTGACACCTACGACGCTGTCAGGTCTGCTGTGCGACCCGAAATTTTGCTAGATGTCCCCCAGCGCGGCGAGCATGGAGCTTGCGGGCAGTCCGCTGGCGACGATGTCGGGTCCAGTGAGTCCGCCGCTGCTGCCGAGGAGTAGGTAGAGCGTGCCGCTCTTGCCGACTGCGAGTACATCGCTGATGCCATCGCTGTTTGTGTCTGGGCTGACCACGCCGCGAATGGGCTCGGGCATCGGGATGCTCTGTGGCGCGAGTGATCCGGTGCCGCTGCCTGACAGGAGCCACAGCCGTGGATTTTGTTCGTCGCTGATGATCAGATCGCGGAACTTGTCGCCGCTGAAGTCGCCACTTGCGGCTTGAAACAGTGTACCACCGAGGCTGAGCGGTGCGCTGGTGGTAAACGATCCGTTGCCGTCGCTCAGGAAGCTGCGGACGGCGCTCGGTTCGATGCCGATGATGTCGGGATCTCCGTCGCTGTTTAGCTCGTCGATGACCAGCTGCTGAACCTTGGTGCCCGGCGGAGACGGAAGCTGCAAGGGCTGATCGTCAAACTCCAGCGGCTCCAAGGAATACGCGAAGGCCTGCGCTTTGCTGACACGCTCAAAGCACGAGCTGATCAGCGTCACCGCCGACGGACCACACGAAGCAATCGACGCGCCGAGCGTGCCGCTGAGCTGACTGGACGCTTCCACCACGACATTTTCAAGCGGCGTACCGTCGATTTCGACCCGCATGTCGCCCTGAAAGCCGCTGCCGGTGATGGTGATTTTTGTGCCGCCTCGACGTGAGCCGCTCGTCGGTGTGATGGCTTCAATCGAGATGGCCGGACAGCTCGGCGGTGGCAGTGGCTTGCAGGTCTCGGTGACGTAGTCGCACTCCTCGAAGTCGCCGCAGACCGCCGGGGACAGCACGCAGTTGCGACGATCTTCGACGAGCGAGCTGCTCCATAGATCGTTGCAATGAAGCTGTCCTGCCATCGCCAGCGCTATCAGCCAGTATAGAACGCGATGTTTTGATAAAAAGAAGGGCATACGCTCTCCTATTTAATAGACTGATCCTGCGACAAAGAGCGTGTCGGTACCGACTGCTTTGTTTCTGCCAATGATCAGATCTGGATTTCCGTCTTGATTGAAGTCACCGATGACCATCGGTCCTGCTGGCAGTGCCTGTGCAGAGTCTTTCACTTCAACCTGACCGAGCGGACTCAGTGAAATGATCTTGAGCGGTGTATCGATGGTATTCGCCGTTTGCATCACAGCAATATCTGCTCTCTGATCACAGTTTAAGTCACCAGCAACCAGAATAGTCTGACTGGATGATAGGAATCCAGCACTGGCAGTCAAAACCGACGCTGGCTGCGAGCCATTGTTGAGTACAAGCACGACCTTTTGATTCATTAAATCAAGGCCTGCAATATCTATTTTGCCATCACCATTCCAGTCACCAGAGGTGAGCGAGAACAGCGATGCTGGATAACGAACAATTTCTGCTCCTTCCGTGCCATTTCTTTTTAAGACAACAACGCGACCAGCTGCACTAGAGACAATGTCTGGATAGGTATCGTTTGACAGATTGGCCAAAATCATCGAATCAATCTTGTTCACTGCCTGGAAAATTGCTGGTGAAGACTGATACGTATCAGCTGCCTGAACAAAGCCAATCAGATGAACATTGTCTTTGGTCGCATCGTTTTCATTGTTGGTTACAACCAGAATCCCATCGTTGCCATTTTGATCCAGATCACCAGACAACATGATGCGAACCTCTTTGAGGAAAGAGATCGTGTTGATGAACTCAAAGAGCTGCTTGCTGGGGTTGTATGAGAAAACTCCGATTGTGTTTCTCGTATTATTTAGTGTCGCGATGGCGGTTGTACGAACTGCGAGCCTGCTGTTGAAGTGAACGGATTGAATAAATGAGCTTTGGGTCAGTGTTGGACTTATGGTTTTGCTTACAGTTGTCCCTGCGCTGAGAATCACACCAAATCGATCGTTCAGGCTCATTGCAATATCTGGTTTTTGATCACCATTGAAGTCATCGACAATGATATTTGTTGTTTTGAACGTATGAGAATATATGCCTACGGATGGCTTGCTGATATATGGATCCAGCGTGTATGTGAAGCCATTGGGAACTACAGCTTGTTTTCCATCAGAGCGCGTGAGTGTCACGTCAAATAATCCACAGCGCGCTTGGGCTCGGGGCACTGTTCCACTGATGACATCATTGGTTGTCTTGACATTGCTAAGAGGACTTGTGCCAATTAGCACATCGGTCTTCGCTAGAAAACCTTGACCGTTGATGCTGATTGGAAGACCACCAGATATTGGCATTTGTCGCGGTATAATGGAATCCACGCGTATATCACCAGAGTCACTGCATACGTTTCCTTCGCTTGCACAGTCATCAGGATCTGGTTTGGTAAACGAATTCCACAGTGAATCACAGCTAGTCATGGATGCAACTGTCAGACCCATAAATGCGATGGTTGATAATAGCTTGTTGGACATGGTGTCTCCTCGATGTATAAGCCTTGCGCTTTCGATTTGTCTATTTGATGGATAGAAAATCTGGTTACACTGTGCTGAAGACTGCTGCGTCCAGTGAACAGGACCAAATCATACGCAAGGATTTATGATGCAGCAGCCAAAGCACGCAGTCGTGTTGCCCGATTTTGTTTGTTCATGGCTTCTGAAACGATGGATTGCCCAAGTACAGTCCGCTGCTAACCATATATAGAAGTTTTGGGATCTGGTTTTGTGTCGATGGAAAAAATGAAAGAGCATAAGAGATTTTCTGAGTTTGACCCGAGAATGTTTGAAGCAAATTCACCGGATCAGGAGAGAAGTCATTGAGGTTGTTGTAATGAAGAATTGCTGTTTCGTTACCCGTTGGATCGGAGATGAATAGATCGGGTGAACCATCGCAGTTGGCATCGATTGCCTGCAAGTTGACGCTGGCAGGCTTGTTTTGAGAGAGCCCATAGGCTCTTAAGATTTTGGTTGTTTTGTATTTGCTAAGCGTGACATAGACACTGCCAGTGACTTTTGAATAGCCAGCAATGTCAGGACTGCCATCTTGATCCAGATCACTGGCTAATAGTGAAACAAGACCGGGTGGTAGAGCTGCGTCTGTGATGTAGCGATCGCTCTTAAAATCTCCGCTGAATGTGATGAGATGATACAGTCCTCGATTGATATCAGAGCCAGGAATACGTGTATTGGTTGCAGTCCCGGAAATGAGCAATCGATCGATGGCTCCGCTGCTGCTTGAACGATAGGTTGTAATGGCATGAGCGGTATAATCAAGTGAAAGAACATAACCTGCGGTGATGTTGAAGGTTGCCATGGTGTCAGATTTTATTTTGTAACCAGAGACAAAATCGCCATTCGTTGGATCGCTATTCACAATGATCATCTCGTCACGATCTTGTGCAGTTGGATCAATGTCGATGGCAAGGGCATCTTTGTTGCCTTTTTTGCTTGTAGCAAATGTACCCATCTTGACAATTGCATTCTGAGGATCTTTGGCATAGACAAAGACTTGATCACCCAGGAGACCAGCGACATTTGCATTCTTTGATGTTGTCGTGAAATAACCTGGAACGACTTTTATAAATTGAATTGTATCTGTGGACTGGAGTATGATATTGGATTCATTGGGAATCACGCCAAATGTGCCATTGGTCTTCTTAAACAGGAAGTCCGCCCTGGGATCGTCGAGATCAAGCTGGGCAACCTGAAACTGATCGATGAGTCCCAGGCCTCCGACTATCGCGGTTGCACCATTGATGCTGTATGGCTCAAATCGATAAAAGATCGCATTGTCAATCGACTGATAAAAGCCATCGTCTCTATCAATCGTAAGTGGCACCGACATACAGGCTGTCTGGAGCGCTGGGGCCGTGGTGACGATCTTGTCCGGTGTAACCGTTGTATTGGTGGTGATGCTTTCGGCAACGCTGACTTGACTGCTGATGTTTCCGTACTGAAAGCCAGCACCTTGAATGACAATCGGTCCGCCGCTCATCGGGAGCCACTTGGGACTGACATCGCGGAATACCAGCGATGGAACAGCGTCTTCAGAGACGCACGCACCCGTGGTGGGATTGCAGATGTATCCGTTATCACACTGAGGTGTTCGCGAAGTGCAAAAGTCAGGATCTAGCTTTGTATAATTGAACCACAGCGAGTCGCATCCACACAGGGATCCAATTCCACATAGTGCTACAAGTGTCAGTGAAGAATAACGCTGAAGAATGGTCATGGTAGGTGCCTCTTTGCTGGTTTCGATCGCTTTGTTAATAACTTCCTAAGATTGCGATACCGACACTTGGGAGCTGTAGCTGCGCGCTAAGCTGGATGCGACTGCGACGCGAGGGAATGGTGGCAAGCAGGACACCAGCGACGGCGGTCAGCGCACCGGCAGTGACGAGCGCCACGCCCTTTCCGTGGGTGTCGTAGTAGCGTCGGCAGGCCAGCACACCCGGCGGTGGGGTCGGTACGCAGATGCCGTCATAGGCCAAAGCGGACAGGCCGAAGCCAAACATGACGCCGCCACCAGCGATGAGCGCAGAGCCAGTGAGAACCCGCCAAAGGGGCCAGTGAAAGCGCGATGATTCGGCGGTCGCTGGCAAAAGTCCGACACGCTGTGGCGGGGCCAGTGCGACGGCGCGCTCGCTCGGGGGCGGCTCTGCTTCGCTTGGGGCGGGCTCGGGATCGTCGGGAGCGGGCTCAAAAGCGGGCACGGCAGCAGGGACAAAGATCCGCGCTGCCAAAGAGACAGTCGGCATCGTTGCCGCCGCTGAAGCGGAAGAAGCAGCCATGATAGACCCCACGGCCACGGCCACAGGCACGGTCAACGCCAAACCCCACAGACGCATTGCGTTCAAATCCCCCTGGAATCGGCGATCGGCTGCGATCCCGACTGCGCAACTTTGTATTTTAGTCCGCGCTGGGCACCTGTGCCGGGCCGTCGTTTGCGGATTTGACACCGCGACGCCAGTTCCAGCACCCTTACTTGGTGAAGATTTTCCTGATTCGCCACGGACATGCTGTCGATGAAGACCGTCAACTGTCGGACAGCGAGCGGTTTTTAAGCCGCAAAGGTCGCAAGAGCGTTCGCGAGGTCGGACGTGCGCTGCGCCGAGCCTCCGTGACGTTTGATGCCGTGCTGACCAGTCCACTTGTGCGAGCTGTTCAGACGGCGGAGCTTTTGGGCGAACAGCTCGGCTACGAAGGTGTGATTGAGGTCGTTCCGTCGCTACAGCCGATGGGTCCGATCGAAGCGGCGCAGCAGGAAATCTTGCAGCGCAGTCGTCACATCGCCGTCGTCGGACACGAACCGAGCATCTCTGCGCTGTGTGGACTGCTCTGTGGACGAAGTCACTTTCCGCCGCTGCGCAAAGCCCAAGTGGTGTGTCTTTCGGGCGGCGAGGTCGCGTGGACGCTCGATCCGGACCGTCTGGAGCCGCAGCCACTGTAGCGACGTGCGCGGACCGCCGCTGGAACCTCAACCTCGGCCAGCGCGGCGCTGATTCTAGCCTTGCGCGGTTTGTGTGGCTGATGTACACGCCCTGCCAGCCATTTTTCCGCCATGACCGTCTCTACTCCTTATGCGGGCGGTGTCGAAGCCGCTGCGTCGGACCTTCTGCCCGGCCAAAGAGCCCACGACGCTGCGATGATGCGTCTGGCGCTGGCTGCTGCCGAGTCGGCTCGGGGTGCGACGAGTCCCAATCCGCTGGTTGGAGCACTGATCGTCGATGAGTCAGCGACAGAGCCGCGTGTCCTGGCGACTGGATTTCATGCCGCCGTCGGTCGGGCTCATGCCGAAGTCGATGCGCTGCGTCGTCTGAGCGAAGCGGGCGGCGATCCGCGTGGCAAGACGCTGTATGTCACGCTAGAGCCCTGCAATCACGTCGGACGCACTGGCAAGTGTACCGACGCAATTTTGGCCGCTGGCATCGCTCGTGTTGTCGTCGGAATCGGCGATCCCAATCCGCGCGTCGCCGGCGGTGGTGCCGATCGGCTGCGGCAAGCGGGCCTGTCGGTCCTGGTCGGCATCGAAGAAGCGGCGTGCCGGTGGCAAAACCGAGGCTATCTGCGCTGGCTGCGCTGTGGCAGACCGCAGCTTGTGATGAAGGCCGCGATTTCTCTCGACGGACGCTTGGCGCCGCGTGCGCAGCCGGGGGCGTCGATCGGGCCGCGCTGGCTGACGGGACAGCTTGCTCGTCACAAGGCACATCTTTTGCGCGCGGGCTGTGACGCGATCTTGGTGGGTGCTCAGACGGTGCTGGCTGATGATCCAGCGCTGACGGTCAGGCTGTCCGACGCGCCGCGTAGCAAGCAGCCCCTGCGGGTGATCTTCGACGGATCGCTACGGACTCCGACGACCGCCAAGGTGGCTTCGCCAGGCTCGCTGATCTTGACGAGTGACGCGTCGCTGCGTCTGAAACCAGATCATGCGTCGGCGCTGCGCGATCAAGGCGTCGAGCTGGCGGCTGTGCCTTCCCCGTCGTCGATTGATGTGGCCTCGCGACGAGGCAGTCCGACCGACATCGATCTGCATCAGGCGCTGCGACTGCTCGGCGAGCGGAACATTTTGTTCGCACTGTGCGAGGGAGGCGGCATCCTACACGGCGCATTCCTGGAAGCGGGTCTGTACGATGAGGTTGCGCTATTTGTCGCGCCGCTGCTGCTCGGCGACGAAGGTGTGCCGCTGCTGCGGCATGTCTCGGTGCCCGATGTGTCTGCGTCGTCATGGCTGGCTTCACCGTCTGTGACACCACTGGGTAGCGATCTGCTGATTGAAGGCGAGCTGCGACGCGGCGGCTTTTCGGTGAAGTAGCTTGGTCCGCTGACGATTCGAGGAAAAGAGCCCGTGTTTACCGGTTTGGTTGAAGACTTGGGAAAAATCAGCGAGGTGTCGCCGCTGCCACGCGGGAGCGGTCAGCGCATCACGATCACGGCGTCGCTGCTGGCAGAGCCGCTGCCGCTTGGTGCATCGCTCGCCGTCGATGGCGTGTGCCTGACCGTCGTTTCGTCCGATCGGGGCTGGGCCGCGCTGGAAGTCGGTCCCGAGACGCGCGCTCGAACCACGCTGGCGACGCTGTCGATCGGTCGGGTGGTGCATCTAGAGCGAGCGCTGCGTGTGTCCGATCGCCTGGGCGGACACATCGTGACGGGACACGTCGATGGCATCGGTCAGCTTGAAGCGAGCCAGCGGCGCGGAGATAGCTGGGATCTGTACGTGGTGACGCCGCCATCGCTTTTGCGCTACATCGTCGAAAAAGGCGCGATCTGCATCGATGGCGTCAGTCTGACGGTGAATCAGGTCGATGGACGCGGCTTTTCCGTGTCGCTTGTGCCACACACGCAGGCCCACACGCACCTGGCGGGAAAAGTCAAAGGCTCGTCGGTGAACCTGGAAGTGGACATCGTGGCCAAGCACGTTGAAAAGCTGATCGCGGCCTATGTACCGGCAAGCTCGACGGGAATTTCGTTCGACAAGCTGAAGGAGTTTGGCTTTGCACGCGGTGACTAATACGACGGAACGAGCGGCTCGCGTCGAGCGGGCGCTGGCCGATATCGCAGCCGGAAAGATGGTGATCCTCGTCGATGATGAGGATCGTGAAAACGAAGGCGATCTGGTGATGGCCGCCGACAAGGTCACGCCCGAAGCGATCAACTTCATGGCGCGCTTTGGCCGGGGCCTCATCTGTCTGACGCTGACCGAGGAATGGGCCGATCACTTGCAGCTCCCGCTTCAGAGTGGACGGTCGGGTGGACCGCCGCTTGGGACCGCGTTTACCGTCAGCATTGAAGCGCGTCAGGGTGTGACCTCGGGAATCTCGGCGGCGGATCGGGCACATACGATCCTGACGGCGGTGGCGAAGAACGCACGCCCCGAAGACTTGGTGACGCCAGGACACATCTTTCCGCTGCGTGCCAAGCGCGGTGGGACGCTGGTGCGGACGGGACATACCGAAGGCTCGGTCGATCTGATGCGGCTGGCGAAGCAGACTCCCGCGTCGGTGATCTGCGAGATCATGAACGACGACGGAACGATGGCGCGGATGCCGGACTTGCTGCGCTTTGCCGAAGTCCACGGGCTGCTCGTGCTGAGCATCGCCGACATCATCGAGCATCGCCTTCAGACCGAATCGCTCGTCGAAAAGGTTGAAGAGTTTGCGCTGACTCCGACGATTTTTGGCGTGCCTGCGAAGCCCTTTTCGGGCGCGCTGTTTCGGACGCCGATCGAGCCGACGGAATACCTGGCGCTGTGGCTCGGCGATCTGTCGGTCGATGATCCCGTCTTGACGCGCGTTCAGACGGCGAGCTTGCCGGGCGATGTCTTCGGCGCGCAGGGCTGTGACAGCGGTGCCCAGCTTCAAGCGGCGCTGCGCATCATCGAAGCGGCGGGTCGCGGCGTGCTGCTCTATGTATTTCCGACGGGACGCTTCAGCGTTCGTGAGGATCTGCGGGCGCATCTGTTGCGGAAAACCGACTCGAATCCGTCTGGAAACAAGCTGCGAGACTTCGGCCTCGGTGCGCAGGTGCTGCGCGAGCTGGGCGTCAAGTCGATCCGGCTGCTCACCAACAACCCGAAGAAGATTGCCGGACTGACCGGGCATGGGCTAAAGCTCGTCGAGAGCATCCCGCTCAAACCCTAGTCTGGCCCGCGCACACTGCAACTTCCCGACGCGACGACGTTCCGTCGGGCCCATTTTGTAAAGAGGATTCCGTTCATGTCCAGCGAAGACAAGACCCAGGTGATCGAGCTGTCAGGCTCGCTCGATGCCTCCCACGCGAAGATCGCGATCGTGGCCAGCCGCTTCAACAGCTTCATCGTCGAGCGCTTGATCGAAGGTGCGGTCGATGTGCTGCGTCGCGTCGGCGGCTCGCCCGAGAGCATCACCATCGTGCGCTGTCCCGGTGCGTTCGAGCTGCCCGCTGTCACCCGTCGCTGTGTCGAAAGCAAGAAGTTCGATGCGGTCATCTGCCTCGGCGCGGTGATTCGCGGTGCGACGCCCCACTTTGACTATGTCGCAGCAGAATCGAGCAAAGGCATCGCGCAGCTTGCGTCACAGGCCACGATTCCCGTGATCTTCGGCGTGCTGACCACCGACACCATTGAGCAAGCCGTCGAGCGTGCGGGCACCAAGGCTGGAAACAAAGGTGCCGACGCTGCCATGACCGCACTTGAGATGATCTCGCTGTTTCGGAAGCTAAGCCATGGCGCAGACCAGCGGTAGTCGTCGTCGTGCTCGGGAGAGCGCGATGCAAATCCTGTGTGTGCTTGATCGTCAGCCGGAGCTTTCCGTCGGACAAGCAGCCAGCCTGTATTTTTCGCACCTGCTCGGTGATGACGGCGAGTCCAGCACGACTGCGGAAGTGCTGAGCCTGCCGAGTGAGTCACGCTTGTTTGTCGAGTCGCTGGTGTCCGGCGTTCGTCGCGCACATGTAGACATTGATGCGCTGATCTCGCGCTGCTCGCGCAACTGGCGGCTGTCGCGGATGGGCATTCCTGATCGGAACGTGCTGCGGCTCGCTTGCTATGAGCTGATCGGCTGTCCCGAAGTGCCAGCGCGCGCGGTCTTAAACGAAGCGATCGAGATTGCCCGCCGCTATGGAACCAGCGACTCGGCTGCGTTTGTAAACGGCGTGCTCGATCGCGTGGTGTCCGAGCTGGGCCGTCGCGACGAATCCACGGAGTCCGCTCCGGCGGCACCCGCGTAGTCGGTCCGTTCCGCAGTCTTGCGCGCTGTAAAGAGGTCTTCCGATGCGTAAAGCGTCCCTGCTTCTGTGGTCGATCGCCGTTGGCTGCGAACCGCTGCCGTATCAGAGCCCGAGTCAGACCGAGCAAGCGCCGCCGACGCCGAGCGCGTTTTTGCACGTTGTGGTCGGCAGCAGTGCTGTGCCCACGCTGTCGCTTCAGCTCGGGGATCTGCCCAACGTAGAGCTTGCCCGCCACGAAGTCAGCCCGCGCCTGTCGCTGCCGTCCGGTGAGTATGCGCTGTCGCTGAGTGGCTCGGGGCAGCGCCTGTATTCCAGCTCGCTGCGCCTGCTGCCCGAAAGTGAGACGCTGCTTGTCGCCCATCAAGGGGTCGATTCGGGCGGTCTGTGGACCTCGCTGCGACTGACCCCGCTGCACTTGGGCAAGCGCGACAGCCAGCACGCACGGCTGCGCCTGGGTCACTTCTGCGAAGGTGCGCCGCTTCTGTCGCTGGTCAGCCCAGGCGGAGACGTGCTGGTCGATGGCGTCGGCAGCGGCTTTGTCTCGGCCTATGCGGATCTTGGGCAGCCGCTGGCGATGGCGTCGTCGCTTCAGCTACGCAGTCCTCGGCAGTCCGCGCCGCTGTGGGATGTGACGCTGCCCGCTGGACTGCCACTTTCGTCTGCGACCACGCTGCTGGCCATCGGTGATCCCAGCCCGCTCGGCAGTGAGCCGTTTTCCCTGCTTGCCTTTGATGAAGAAAGTGGCCGTGTGACCGCGCTTCCCGTGCGTCCCGCGACAGGCGCTGCCGATGGACAGATCTATCTGGTCCATGCCGCGTCCTCCGTTTCAGAGGTCACCGCCAAGTCGGGTCAAGGTCCGCTCTTTTCGCGCATCGGCTATCAGCAGGCTTCGCCGCTCGGCGCGCTGCACGCGGGAACCACAGAGCTTGCGCTGGATCTGGCTGCGCAGACGCTGTGGCGAGGCTCGCTGCGGATGTGGCCCGGCAAGAGCTGGCTGCTGTTGCTCTACGGAACCCAGACCCTGCCCAAGCTGCTGGCGCTGCCGCGACCGGAGCGTGCGCCGCAGACCGTCTGGCGCGTCGCCAACGTGATCGAAGGGCTCGGGTCCGCTGATCTGCTCGATGGCGACGATGCCGTGGTGAATCGGCTTGGCTACGGTAGCGCATCGGAGCCGCAGCTTGGCACGCTACCCCGACGGACGCTGCGCCTGCGCTCACGCGATAGCGGTCAAGCTTCGTGGGACATTTCCTTGGATCAGGCCGCCCAAGCGGCTGCGCAAGATCAGGTGGTCACAATCCTGCTCACGGGGACGGTGTCGGACAAGTCCAAGGTGGCTGCGCTGATGATCGTAGAGTCGCGGGCCTCGGCAGCCATGGCGGCGCCGGTCATTGCCCTGCCGACTGTGCCTTCGCTGTAAAAATCGGTGCAGACGACGCTGATTTGTGGGCTGCTTTTCCGGCGGACGAGCGCGGTATTCCGCGATTGCATCGCCCGCTAGGTCGGTGCTACCGTCTGAGCTTGGCACGGACGGGTGGCAGGACGAAACGCCGCCGCTCGCTCAGGCTGGAACGTCGATGCCGATTCAGCAAGCGCAACAACTGGGCCGCTATTACCTGCTCGACCGTGTCGCGTTCGGCGGCATGGCCGAGATCTTCCGAGCCAAGACCCGCGACGCACAAGGCAAAGAGCTGCTCGTCGCCGTCAAGCGAGTGCTCGCTCACCTGTGTGAAGACGATGAGTTCATTCAGATGCTCATCGACGAAGCGCGGCTGACGGCACTGCTCAAGCACCCGAACATTGCCCGCGTCTACGAGTTTTCCAAGGTAGGCAGCGAGTACTTCATCGCGATGGAGTACGTCGAAGGCAAAGACATGCGGGCTCTGCTGGAGCGCGCCCGTCAGAACCAAGAGTGGCTGCCCGAGGAGCTGATCGCCCACATCGGCATGCAGGTTGCGCTCGGGCTGCACTTTGCCTACGAGCAGACGGATCGCGATGGCACGCCGCTGCACATCGTTCACCGCGACGTATCGCCCTCGAACGTGCTCTTGTCGTACGGCGGCGATGTCAAGCTGTGTGACTTCGGCATTGCCAAGGCGGAAGGTGCGCGGCAGCAGACCCGAACCGGCGTCATCAAGGGCAAGGTCAAGTACATGTCGCCCGAGCAGGCGATGGGCCGTCAGCTCAACAACCGCTCCGACCTGTTTTCGCTGGGGACGCTGCTCTACGAGATGCTGGCGCTTCAGGCTCCGTTTACCGCCCAGACGGAAATCGAGCTGCTGTTTGCCGTCCGCGACGCGCGCAAGCGACCCCTGCGCGAGCTGCGTCCGAACATCCATCCCGAGCTAGAGCGCATCATCGACAAAGCGATGGAGCGTCAGGAAAAGAAGCGCTGGGAAAACGGCCAAGAGTTTGCCGAGGCGCTCGGATCGTTTCTTCAATATCACTACCCGAACGCGAGCACTGCGCAGCTGGCGCGCACGATGAACACGATGTTTGCCCGCGAGATCGAAAAAGAGCGGGCCGCGATGGCAGAGTTTGTCATCGATACCTCGACGTTCGACGACAACGTCGGTCAAAACCTGCTCGCGGATGTGCTCGGACCCGACGCGGAATACACCCAGTTTACTGCCGCGTTTGGACGACAAGATGTCGCCGATCCGCTGCCCAGCACGCCGACCGGGCCGAGTCCGAATCAGATGCGCGTGCTCGCGTCGGTCAGCATGCCGGGCACCATGGACTTTGACATGCTCGAGACGGCGGAAAAGCCGCGCTACGAGATGGCCCAGCTGGCCGCCAAGGCGCAGCCGAGTGCTCCGTCCGACTGGCAGCCGTCCGCCCAGACCATGCCGCGCGGGGTCAAGCCGTCGGTCGCAGTGCCGCAGGTGCCGCTCTATAACAGCCCGCAGCCCGGCGTCGAAAGCGGCTATGAGACGGTGATCATCCAGCGCGATCCGGTGCTGGAAAAGCGGCCCAGCGGCCCGGTTGCCCCGCCGATCATCAATGACTCGTTTCACGCCGAAGAGACGCGGGTGCTCTCGCGGGAGCAGGTGGACTTCCTTCTGCCCAAGCCTGCCGCCAAGCCTGCCGCGCAGCCGGTGATGGCGCACAAGCAGTCCGAGTTTCACGAGCAAGCGACCCAGATCCTGGATGCGCGCAGCCTGCCTGCGGACCTTCAGCAGCTCCTGGCGCGCAAGAGTGCAGAGCTGGCCGCTGCCGTCAAGAGCGCCCCGCCCAGCTCGCAGCCGAGTGTTCCGCCCAGCTCGCAGCCGAGTGTTCCGCCCAGCTCGCAGCCGCTCGCACCGCCACAGATGGCGCCGGTTCCGTCCGGCAAAGCGCGCGCTCCTTCGATTCAGCTTCAGCCGCTCGATGCGGACTTTCACGAAGCCGCGACCGCGTACTTGGACTGGAGCCCGATCGAGCCTTCTGCGCTTGAAGATCTGTCGCTGGAAAGCTCATCGGCCAACCTGGGCGCAGGCTTTCGGGCCGGGACCGGGGCGCATGCGCCGATCGCTATCCCACCGCGCTCTGCCACGGGGGCGCAGGCTCCGATTGCGATGCCGCCGCGCTCTGCCACGGGGGCGCAGCCGCCGGTTGCGATGCCGCCGTCCGCCCCGTCTGCGAAAACGCCGCCACCGCCGCCGCCACCACCGATGGCCAAGCTGGCACCGCCTGTGCCGCGCGCTGCGACCGGGGCCCAAGCGCCCGTGGGGCTGCCGCTTCCGCCGGTTGGCTCGGCTGCTCCGTCAAGCTCGGCTGCCCCATCGGCGAAAACGCCGCCGCCACCGCCGCTGCCTGCGCTGAAGAGTCCGCCGCCGACTCCATCACCAGCCCTGGCACCACCGGCCCTGGCACCGTCTCTGCGGGCAGCATCCCCAGCGGCTCGTCCCACGGGAATGTCCCCGCTGGTCGCTCGTCCCGTCGCGCCGCCGCCCGCTGCCAAGCCTGCGGCCCCGGAACCCAAGCCCGTTGCGCCCGGTCGAGTGGCTGCGGTTCAGCCTCCCGGTGACGACGAGTGGGAAGCCCTGCCACACCTGGACAGCACCATGCTGGCGCGCGCCGGATCGGTTCCGGTGGTGTTGCCACGCAGTGCGCTGCCCGAGCGTCCCGCGCCCCGCTCAGAGCCCGCCGCCCAGCCCGGCCAGAAGTTCGATCCGCTGGAGCATACGATGGCGACGGATCACCTCGATCCGGCAGAGGGACTGCAAGACGATGACCTGCCGACGCCAGTTCGCGGCACGTCACTGGCCGACATGGGCCTGGAAGGCGACAGCGAGTTCGCCGAAGACACCGACAAGGGCGATGGACCCAAGGGCTTTGGCGGCAAGCACCTGGACCCATCGCTGACCTTGGAAGGCGACGAGCTAGAGACGCTGGACTAGCTGCCGCGCTCGGAGTTGCCGGTGGGCGCGCCGTGGTCGCCGCTGGGGGCTCCGTGCGGACGGCCTCGATCGCGGCCCTGTCCGTGGCGAGGTCCACCGCCGCGTCCCTTGTTCTGGCCATCGCCACCGCGTCGGTCATCCCGCTGGTGCGGTGCCCGGCGCGAGTCGTGTTCCAGGTTGCGCAGGTATTCCATAAAGTGCGCGCGGTCTTCGATCATGTGACCGCCCTGGTTCATCCCGCCGCGCCGCCGATCGCCACCGCCACCGCCATCGTGATGACGGCCTCGGGGCTCGGGCGCTTGGTTGCCATCGGCCTGCGGACGACGCTTGGGGCTGCCGCGACGACCATCGAGCCCTGCCGACAGAAGCTCTGCCGCCAGCTGATTCAGATCGACACCGTCGGTTGCGGCTTGCCACAGAAGCTCGCGGTGCAGTCCCTTGCTGACCTTGACCGTCAGCTCGCCACTCGGGGGCGCGTCATCGATCGCCGCCGGGGCCGTCTTGCCCTGCGCGTGCAGGTTGGCGATGAGGGCGTCAATCTCTTGCTCGATGTGGGTCATTGCTTCCGCGCGGGTCGTGCCTTCGGCGGTGCAGTGGGCAAGCTCAGGAACGCGCGCGGTGAAGGTCTTGCGTTCGCTATCGAACGAGATGACCACCCGATAGTTCGGTCTCGACATCCAGGATTTCCTTTGTGAAGGGTGCGCAAGCCGCTAGCGGCAGGGCAAAAGAGAGACGACCAGTGTTACGTTTCCGTCGGACCGGTGTCAAGGGTCTTGCGACGCTGTTGCGTTTTGCACGGGCGGCTTTTCCGCTGTCCGGCGTGGCCTGAGCCGCTGAAACCAAGCGCTCCAGCGGTGCGGGATCGGCTGTGTCCCCTTCAAAGAAGCGCTCCGGCGGCGCGGGAGCGGCTGTTTCAACCCCAACCAAGCGATCCGGTGGCGCGGAAACGGCCGTTTCAAAATGAAAAAGGCGATCCGGAGGCGCGGCAGCGGCTGTTTCAACCCCAACGATGCGATCCGGCGCGGCGGGATCGGGGCTTTCAACATGAAAAGGGCGATCCGGCGCGGCGGGAGCGGCTGTTTGGTCTGCTCAAGGGCGATCCGGAGGCGCGGCAGCGGCTGTTTCAGCTTGAAAGAAGCGATCCGGACCGGGTGGGACGAACTTTTTTGGCCTGTGGGCCCTGGTGGGCGGAATAACCAGGCCGGGTCATGGGTTTACCCATGCACCTACAACTCTCACCGGAGGAACCGTGATGGCAAAGGGATCGAAGTTATCGAAGATGGCGGCAGGGCGGCTGGCGATCAGTGCAACGGTGACCAGCTCGGCGACGGTGCATGGGCCGCAGATCGTCGAGCCGCTGCACGCAGTGCTGTTTCCCAAGGGCACTGCCAAGCCGGAGCTGACGGAAAAGCTGCTGGCAGCGCTCGGCGATGTCCTGGAGCGGGCGGCCAAAGAAGTGCAGGACGCGGACCTGGCGCACGCGGCGGAGCTACTGGATGATGTCGAGCCGCGCCTTGTCCGGGATGAGGCGCATGCCAAGCTGGCGGCGACGCTGCTCAGCCTGCGTGAGACGCTGGCGGCGCTGTACGGACCGGCGACGATGGCGGCCTATGGGCTGAGCGAGTCGCTGCCCGAGCTGGGGGCGCAGCTGCTTCAGCGGGGGCGGGCGGTGGAGTCGCTGTTGCGCAAGACGCCGATTGCCCAAAAGCCGCTGCGGGCCGGGGTCACGGTCAAGGCGAGCGTGCTGGCGGACGAGCTGGCACCGCTGGTCGAGGCGCTCGACAAGGCGCTTGATGCGGTGCAGCGCGAGTCGCGAGAGGCGCAGCTGACGCTGACCCGAAAAAACCAAGCGACGGCGGCCTGGGATCAGGTCTATCAGGGCGTGACCTATGCGTTCTATGGGCTGTACCTGTTGGCCGGGCGCAAGGATCTGGCAGAGCGGATCGAGCCCACCGCTCGCCGTCGGGCCGGTCTGACCGAAGAAGCAGACCAGCCGCAGCCTCTCGCAGATCCCCTGTCGCCAAGCCCCGGCAGTCCCGGCGGTCCCAGCGGCCCCGATCCGGCGGACGCGTAGAACGGTCGGCCAAGACCGGCTGGCAACACCGACTGCGGACCCCGGTTGGTGCCTTGTCGGTGCTCACGTACATGCGGGCGGGGCGCAACGGAAAGGCGCGATCGATCGATAACTTAGAGGAACGGATGTAACCGAAGGGGTCTCTCGATGTCCGACTTCTCGACGGAGCCTGAGCGCAAGCCGCTGACGCACGACATGTTTATGAAGCCGGACGCTGAGCAGAAAAAAGCGGAGAGTCCGGGGGCTGTGCCGGGGCTGTGGCCGGGGCTGTCGGGCCTGCTCGGTGGCGGCGGGTCGGTGAATCCGCTGCTGGCACAGGGGCTGTTTGGTCACTATGCCGACACTCCGCAGAGCGTGCTGCAGACGCCTGGACCGACGGCGGGGCCGCTGGCCAGCTTGGTGGAGCCCAAGCCCACCCTGGCGGACTATCGCGACCACGGGGACAAAGACCTCGACGAGCAGATTCGCTACAACCGCGAGCTGCGGGGGCTGATCGACAAGGGCGGACCGATCAAGCCAGAGATCACCAAGGCAGAGACGGACCGGCTCAACGAAGGGCGCGAAGACCTGCTGGGCGATCTGAAAGAGCGCAGCGGGGTGTATGACGCGGAAATCGCGGCGATCAGCGGCAAGCTGCCGGAAAAGCTGCCGAAGAACCTGACGCCAGAGCAGCAAGAGCTGGTGAAGCAAAAGACCGAGCTGGAGACGGAAAAGAACAAGTATTCGGACCAGCAGACGGCGCTGCAGCGCTGGCACGATCGCAACGAGATCAACTCGATCAACGATCAGCTCAAAGATCCGAGCCTGACGCCGGAAGCCAAGCAGAAGCTGCTGAGCACGAAGAAGACGCTGGCGACGGGACTGCTCAGCACGACCAAGCAGTACGAGCAGTTTGATCCGCGCTGGGGCTCGACGGTGTATGGCAAAGACAAGAGCTACACGTCGATGACCGAGGCGGGCTGCGGTCCGACGGCGCTGGCGATGATGATGGACTTTGCGGATCAGGAAGATCCGGAAGGCCGTCACTCACGCGGGGAAAAAGACCCGTACACGCCGCGCAAGATGGCCGACTACGCGACCAACCACGGGCGCGTCAAAGGCTCGGGCACAGACGGCGACAAGATGATGGGCGATCTGTCGAAGAGCTATCCGGGCTTTACCGGACAGTCGGTGGGCAAGCTGGCCAACGCGGTGGAGTCGCTGAACAACGGGGTCCCGGTGATGTTCCTGGGTCACGACGTTCACGGCACGCGGGCGGATGGCACCGACACCAAGTACGGCGGACACTACATGCTGCTCAACGGCGTGTCCGATGACGGCAAGAAGTTCAACGTCAACGACGGTGGCCGCAACAAGAGCAGGAACATTCGCACCATCAGCGACAAGCAGCTTCGAGATGGCTCGGCGGGTTACTGGAACGTCAAGCACAACACGCATTGAGCCAACGTGCCCGGCTGTGTTACCGAAGGCGGGCCTAGATGCACAACAAGATGCGCTCGTTGATGTCGGTGGTGCGGACCCGTCGTAGCGGGCACCGCGTGGCGCTGTGGCTGGCACTTTTGGCCGTGACCGTCGGAGCAGCGGATGCGGCAGCGCCTGCACAGAAGAGAAAGGCTCGCGGTTGTGTGATGACCCAAGATCCAGCGTCGCTTGAACAGTTTGTGTCGTTTCTGCGGGAGTATCACCAAGCCGTCCAGGCGGACCATCGCGACTTTCTGTCGGCGCACACCAAGTTTCCGCTGCCGTTTGCGAGTGCGACCTATGAGATGGAAGCCAAAGCCAAGCGGCATGTGCTGGGCGCGGTGGATGGGCTGCTGAAAGAAAAAGAGACGCTGCTGTGGCCCGCCGTGCTGCTGCCAAAGACCGCTGCGGAGCTTGCGCAGCTTCACTGTGGGGAGCAAAAGTGTGGCGATCCGCAGGCTCCCGAGGTGCCGGACTTTTCAAAAGGGGCGCTGGCGTTTGCGGTGAGCGGCTGTGAGGTGTCGCTGACCTATCTGGCGAGCGCGTGCGAGTCGGAGACGCACATGGTGACGCTGCGCTTTGCTCGCGGCGACAAGGGCTGGCAGCTTCACGAGCGCGCGGTGCGGATGGGACCGAAGTAACCGGCGCGCAGCAGCGAATCGGCAGTCCCGGCGCTATCGTCGTGGCTGTTTGGGGCGGGCGGGCTACGGAATGCCTTCGGAGGGGGCAAACAGGGCGCGCAGGGGCAGGGCGGCGGGGGTCTGCTCGGGCGTGCTGATCATGCTGCTCTGCACCTGGGTGTTGAGGCGCGACGGCTCGGCCAAGACGAGGGCGCGATCGGGGCGGCCTTTGAGCTTGCTGCGCACGATGCGAACCGCGTCCGCAGCAACCGCCGTGGTCTTGAAGCCATCGAGGATGCCGGTGGTGTTAAAGCCCGAGACAGCCTTGCGGATGGTGGCGGCGATGGGCTCGGTGACGCGGCTGGATGTGCTGACGAGCACGGGGTTGGGCAGGCGTCCGCCTTCGCCGGTATCGTAGACCTTGCGCAGGGACTTGCCGCTGGTGGCTTGCTCGGGGGCAAACACGCAGTCGGCGCGACGGAGCACGACCTCGCTGACGGCAGCGGTCATGTCGGGCGCAGCGGGTCGCAGGTTGAAAAACGAAGTCTTTAGCTCGCCGTAGAGCAGGACGTTGCCGATGTACGTGCCGTCTTTGCCACCGGGCGCGACCCAGGCGAGGCGCTTGCCCGCCATGTCAAACAGGCTGCCGCCCGCTTCGTGGGTGTACAAACCCCAGCGCAGATAGGCTTCTCCCGATGCGGTGGCGATGGCTAGCACTTGGAAGTTGGTGCCGCGCTCGGCGACATAGAGCGGATCGATGACGGCCAGGTCGATGAGCCCTTTTTTGAGCGCCGCTTCAAAGTCCTGCGGACGGGCAAAGATCTTGGTCTGAACCGGAACGCCTGCCGCGCCCAGGGCTTGCCCAAGCTTGTCGGTAAACGCGTAGCGCGCTTCCGCAGAGGGCAAGGGCGCAGTCGGTGCATAGAACGCAAGCTGGAGCGGTCCATCGGCGGCCTGTGCCGAGCCAGCGATTCCCCACAGCGCAGCGCCCAGTGCCAGGGCAAGCTGCCGTCGCGACAAGTTCAAACTGGATGGCTTACCGTGGCTCATTGCGACTGCCCCGATCCGATCATGCGGTCTTTGGTGTCGATCCACTCGCGCAGCTTGGCGGTGCGTGCGCCTCGCTCAGCGGCGCGCTTATAAAAGTCGAGCGCCTTTTTGGCTTCGCCGCGTCGGTCATGCAGGATGCCCAGGTTGACCAGCGACTCGGGAGGATTGGGTGCCAGCCGCTCCAGCACCTTTTCGCCACCGGGCTTGCCTTCGACGATGTCGGCCACGGCCAGGTTGTGGGACAGGACCACATCTTCGTCGTTTTCGGCGCGCTGCGGCATGACCTTTTGGGCGTTGCGCAGCGTGGGACCGACCAGCTTGCTGCGTCCCATCAGGTGGTAGTCGTAGGCGAGCGCCAGGTTGGTGGAATACAGCATCGCCCGCAGCACCTTTTGGAGCGTCATGGCGTCGTTGCCAGTGGCCTTGGTCTGAAGCCGAGGCAGCGTTCGCAGCAGCGCTTCTCGCTGCATGGGCGCGGTCGATGCGCGGTACTGGACAAACACCGATAGCAGCTCGGTGCCCAGTCGGTTGTACGGCGACACCAAGTCGCAGCCGTTGTCTTTGGCTTTGGCGATGAGATCGCGCGCGGTCTTAAACTGGTTGGCCTGCGCGCCCGCCATTGCGCCCAGGCACTGCGCGTAGCCCAGCTCGGGCTTGTGCTCGAAGCTGCCCAGCTCGAGGGCCTTTTGAATGTCGGCCAGCGCGTCTTCGGCTTCTTTGGTGGTCTGCTGGGTCACACCGCTGCGACCGATGTGCGCTTCGGCTTCGCTCAGCCGCAGCCGTCCTCTGCGCAGATACAGAAGCTGGAGGTTTCGCTGCGCGACCTTCTGAAGCTCTTTGCCTTCGGGTCCGGCCTGGCCCGTCAGGTCGCGAATGGCTTGCTGCATGCCCTCGATGGCACCGTCGATTCGCTCGCGATCTTTGCCAGTCGGTGCGGCTGTGCGCGCGGCATCCAGTGCAACATAGCGCGCCGCTTGTTCAATCCGAGCCGTCGCAAGCTGCTTGAAAAGCAGTGGCTTTCGTCCAGCTTCTGCGGCGGGCAGCGTATCGACTAGCTTTTTGGCTTCCGCGACCGCTCGATCCGCAGACTCTGCGGCCTGGGGAAGCTGCTTTTGCTGTCCTTGCAGTCGCGCCTCCAGCACCCACAGCAGCGGATCGCTCTTGCCCGTGCTGGCGAGCGACGCGGACACCAGCCGCTCGGCTTCGCTGCCACTGCCTTGCAGGATCAGCGCCGTCGCCAGGTTGCGCACAACCGACGGTGAGTCATCCAGCTTCTGCGCTTTTTGCAAGAGCTGAATCGCGCTGCTCAGCGGGGATGGTTTTTCTCCGGCTTTGCCTGACTCTTTGCTGTCTTTGACTTCCTTCGTCTCGCGACCGGCCTTTTCCAGGTCGCCCAGCTCCGTCGAAATCATCGAGAGCGCCAGCTGTTCGTAGGTCTTGGCCAGCCCAAAGCGCGAGCGGGGAAGTCGCTCATCAAGCTGCTGCGAGTCGCTGTAATAACGTCGTGCTTTCTCGAAGTTGGCGGCGGCATACGATCCGCTTCCAGCCAGCGCCAAGACCTTGGCATCCGACGGAGCGAGCTGCGCCAGCTTGTCCGCCATGGGCTGGATGCCTGCTGGACCTGCGCCCGGACCGACTTTGCCTTGGTTCATCTGCTGAAGGCGCGCTTCGAGTGAGATCGCGAGCAGCTGGATTTCATCGATGCTGGCTGCTTCGCTGCCCGACTTACCGGATAGCTCAGACAGCGCTGCTTCTGCGGCTGCCGATGCGCGGGCCGAGTCACCCAGCTTCAGATACACCCGCCCAATCGAGGCCGAGATGTTCACTTTGCTGCCCTGACTCGAGCTTTTTTTCTGAAGGCTCTGCGCTTCTTCGTACCGACGCAGCGCTTCGCGAAGGTCCGCTTCTTTGTCGCCGCTCTGTTCGATCTGCGCGAGCAGGATCGCACCGCGTGGATCATCGGGACGCAGGGTTTGATAGGTCTGGGCCAGCTTCTTGGCTTCGTCGCGACGGCCCAGGTGCAGATAACAGGTTGCCAGGTTGAACGCGACGGCTGGCCGCCGTGAGACATCGGCCAAAAGCGGCTCGTACTGCGCGGCTCCTTCGGCCCACTTTTGCTGCGCTATCAGCACCGTTCCAAGCGTCATGCGCACCTGGTTGTCTTTGGGCCGCGTATCCTGCGCTTTTTCGAGCAGCTTGCGCGAATCTGTCATGTTGCCGCCCAGGTAGTAGGCGGTGCCCAGCAGAAGCTGCGCTTCCCAGTCGTTGCGCTTGTCTTCTTCGGGACGGAAGCGAAAGTACTGCTCCAGCGCTTGGCTGGCTCGCTTGGGATCGATGCGCGCGTAGTGCTTGCCGATCTGAAACTGTGCGCCGTGCGTTTCGGGTCGCTGCCGCGCCACTTCTTCTAAGTAGCCGAGTCCCCGCTCGCGCTGACCACTTTCGTACAGCGTCAGACCCAGCGCCGTCTTCACCGACAGATCGCTCACCGAGAGCTTCTCGGCGCGAGTCAGCAGCTCAATCGCTTGATCGTATTTCCGCTCGCGAAAGTACAGCGAGGCGCGCTTGACGAAGGCTTCGACGCGGTTTGGATCCAGCTTGATCGCTTGGTCGTACAGATCCGCCGCAGAGTCATAGTCGCCATTTTGGAAGTGCTCCTCGGCTTTCTTGAGGATGGCTTCTTCCTCGGTTTCGCTACCGGCTCGGCCTTGGGACCAAGCGACGGACGGTGACAGGGCAAGCCCCGCTGCGAGAGCAAGCGCAGAGGCCGGTCCCATCAACCGACGGAGCGAGAAAAGCGAACGCATCGTAAGCCCCATGGCATTCGATGATACTCGGCTGACCGTGGGTCAATCCAGACGCGACTTTGCACACCGAGCAAAACCGCTGGCAGTCCCAGGCTGCGCAAGCGTCTTTCCTTCCCGCACAGCCTGACGCACGCTTGGGTCCGGCTCGCAGCGGCGAAAAATGTTTGGTGGTCTGAAAAGCGCTGCTAACTTCCCAGCGTTATGAACGGCTTCTCTGCAAAGCGCGGACCGTTTCGGTCGTACGCGGGACTGTGGCTGCTGCTTTCGGCCAGCCCGGCGTTTGCGGCAGGCCCAAGCGAGCTTCACACGACCGCGAGCGATGGGGGCCGAACCGTCATCGATCCAAGAGACGATCGCGTGCAGCGCAAGGCCATTCGTGGTGGTGCGCTGGACACTTCACGAGAGTCACCGGAGCTGCGCGAGCTGCGCTCGTTTGAGTCAGAGACGTTTCCTCGGGCCGGACTGCGTGATGGCTTCAGCACGTCTGGCGATGGTCATCACCCAGGCGGATCGAGCGATGGCATGGCGGACGGACTGCACACGCCGCTGCCGTCCAGGCCAGAAGCGCCGCCGCCCAGCTCGTCGGTGCCGTGGCTGCAAGCGCTGAAGCTGCTCGACAACTTGGGACTGGCTCCAACGTTTGTGCGGTTCGAGGCGCACGTCATCAAGTACCTGGAGTTTTACAAAGACGAGCGACGCGGACGATCGATCATGGCGTCATGGCTGCGTCGGCAAGGTCGGTACAAGCCGCTCATTGAAAAGGCGCTCGACAAGTACAACCTGCCGCGCTTTCTGCTGTACGTGTCGATGATCGAAAGTGGCTACGATCCGCACGATCGCTCCCACAAAGGTGCGGTCGGGCTGTGGCAGTTTCTGCCAGAAGGTGCGCGGATCTACGGACTGCGTGTCGATTACTGGGTCGATGAGCGCCAAGATCCGGTGCGCTCGACCGATGCGGCGGCTCGCTACCTGGGTGACTTGAAGGCGCGGTTTGGATCGTGGCATCTGGCGCTGGCGGCGTTTAACGCTGGCTACGGTGCGGTGCTGCGCGCGATGCAAAAGTACAACACCAACGACTACTGGGAGCTGTGTCGGCACGAAGACGGTCTGCCGTGGGAAACGCTGCTCTATGTGCCGAAGGCGATTGCGACGGCGCTAGTGGGCGAAAACAAGGGCTTCTTTGGCTATGAAGAGATGCAGCCCGATCCGCCGCTGTCGTTTGATTCGGTGACGGTTCATGGCTCGGTGAGCCTGGCCGCAGCGGCGAAAGCGGTGGGCGTCACGGCGGAAGAGCTACAGCGTCTGAATCCGCACCTGCGACGTGGACGAACTCCGCCGCTTGGACCGGGTGAAACCTGGGAGCTACATGTTCCCGTCGGGACGGCGGCACAGTTTGTGGCGGCCTACGACTATCGCGGCGAAAAGCTTGAGCCGTACATCGTGCGCTTTGGTGAGCGTCTGGAAGACATCGCGCGGGTGCGAGGCATTTCCGTCAGTCGCTTGCGCAGCGTCAATGGTGTGGATGACTCGGCGGAGGTACGCGCTGGGCTGACGCTGCTGCTACCGCCGGGACGTGGTGCGCAAGAGCCGCTTCCGCCGGGCTCGCTCGCGGGCGATGAGATCGTGGTGGTCGCGGTGCCGGACAAAAACTTTTCGGTGCCGGGGAAAAAGCAGATCTTCTATCGGACGATCACCGGCGACAGCATCTGGTCGATTGCGCGCTTCTTTCAGGTGAAAGATACCGACCTGCTGCGCTGGAACAGCCTGGACCCGGAAGCGACGCTGGCGACGAAGATGGTTCTGTCGTTGTGGGTGGATCCGAAGCTGGATACCTCGCAGGTGGTGCTGGTCGATCCGGCGCGGGTTCGGGTGGTGACAACGGGCAGCGACGAATTTTTCGAGCTGGTCGAGACGCTGCGTGGTCGCAAGCGACTGCTCATCAAGGTGCAGAGCGGCGATTCCTTGGAAAAGATCGGCAAGCGCTACGGGCTGTCGGCGGCGGACATGGAGCGGATCAACCGCATGCCGCGCACGAGCGAGCTGAAAGCCGGACAGACCATCGTGGCGTATCAGACGATGTCTTCGTCGGAGCGAAGCCAAGCGATTCGCAAGCTGCTCGCGGGAGAGCCGCTCGATGCAGAGCCCAAGCTGGTCGAAGAAGTGACCTCGAGTGAGCCGTACGGACCGCCTGTGCCCAAAGAAGACAAGCCGGTCGTGCCGTTTGGACCGCCGAATCCGATGCGGATGAATGCGAGTCAGTCCTCGCCGCCGCTGGATGCGTCGCCGCTCGGTCCGCCGACGCTGGATGTCGAACCAAAGGCCGAGCCGGTCCGCGATCCTTCCGTCACAGCGAGTGAGTCACCAGCGACTGCGGCTCCCGTGCCTCCAGTGGGTGTTGTGCCTGCGCCAGTGCCCGCGCTGCCATCGAATCAATCTCCGAGTGATCCGGCCTTTGGGGAAGACGAGCTTCCGTAAGAAAATCCGTCGCTGCGCCAGGCTCACGCGGGCGTAGACAAGCTGGTATCGGTTTGGCACAGTCTGTTCGGGCGTACAAGCCCGCAGGCCAACCTACGAGGACCGACACCAGCATGGGCTACATTTTCGATCCAGATAAGCTTCACTCTCTGAGCAAGCGCGTCGTCGGCATGCCGCGAGAGCAGATGTTCCGTCAGCTCACCAGCGACTTGGCCGAAGCGTATCCCGGCTACATCGAAACCAACCACAAGTGGATCTTCAACCTGACCGGCGGCGCGTGCGGCGTGATGACCATCCTGCATGCCTCGCTGTCGGAATACCTGATCATCTTCGGCACGCCGATTGGCACCGAGGGCTTTTCGGGCACGTATCGACTCGACATCTACGACTTCATGATCGATGGCGAGATGTGGGTCTACATTGGTGACCAGCCGACCGAGCGCAGCGTCTACAAGCCCGGCGAAGTGGCCTATCTCGCGCCCGGCCAAGCCAAAGCGTATCGCTGTCCTGAATACGGCTGGATGCTCGAGTATGGACGCGGCTTCATTCCAAGCTGCTTGCCGACGGGACTCGGCGGTGCGCTGTTTGTCGGCATCGATCCCGGCATCGTCTGGCAGACGGTGAAAACCTACGGTGCGGCGACGATTCGCTCGCTGCTCAAGGGCAAGTTCTAGTCCGCCGCTTGAACAGCAAAGAGGTCTTCTATGTCGCAACGAGGAGTGAGCGCCAAGTCGGAGCCTGCAACCCAAGCAGAGCTTCAGGCGGCGATGGAAAAGTACGAGTTTGGCGCAGCGTGGCTTCCGATCATGCTGCTGCTGCCGCCGCTCGTGTTCTATATGTGGATTTGTATGACGCAGAACCAGGGCGCGTTCCTGGTTCCCACGTCGATGGCCGAGCTGACCAAGCTGCTCTCGCTGGTTCCCGGTCCGACGCTGGCTTCGACGCTGTTTGTGGCGCTGTGGCTGGGTGGTCAAGCGCTGCTTCAGATCTACGCGCCGGGAGAGTGGGTCGAAGGAACGCCGCTCGCGGATGGCAGTCGGCTGTCGTACAAGATGAACGGCTGGTTTTCGTTCTGGATGACGCTGCTCACGCTGTTTTTCTGCTGCTGGATGGGCTGGATTTCACCGACGTTCCTGTTCGATGAGATGGGCCCGATCATCAGCACCACGACGCTGTTTTGTTACGGCTTGAGCCTGTATCTGTATCAAAAAGGCAAAGCGTCGTCGGACAAGCACATGACGGGGCGGGTCATGTACGACTACTTTATGGGCACGCAGCTCAACCCGCGCGTCGGACGCTTCGACTTCAAGCTGTTCTGCGAGGCCAGACCGGGGCTCATCCTGTGGGTGCTCATCAACTTTTCGGTCGCGGCCAAGCAGTGGCAGCTCCATCACACGGTCTCGACGCCGATGATGCTGGTGTGCCTGTTTCAGTTCTTCTACATCATGGATTACTTCTTTCACGAAGAAGCGATCCTGACGACCTGGGACATCAAGCACGAGCGCTTTGGCTGGATGCTGTGCTTTGGCGACTTGGTGTGGGTTCCGTTTACCTACAGCTTGCAAGCGCAGTATCTGCTGGCGCATCCGGGTGAGCTTCCGACCTGGGCCGTGCTCGGGATCATTGCGCTCAACCTGGCGGGCTACGCGGTGTTCCGAGGCACCAACATTCAGAAGCATCACTTCAGCCGCAACCCGGATCATCTGATCTGGGGCAAGCCCGCCTCGTTCATTCGCACCGCGCGCGGCACCAAGCTGCTCGCATCGGGGTTTTGGGGCTTGGCGCGACACCTGAACTACTGCGGCGACTTGATGATGGCGCTGGCGTGGTGTCTGACCGCCGGAGTGTCGAACGTGCTGCCGTACTTCTACATCATCTACTTCACGATCCTGCTCATCCACCGTGAGCGTCGTGACGATGCGCTGTGTCACGCCAAGTACGGCGCAGACTGGGAAGAGTATCGACGGCAGGTTCCCTCTCGCATCTTCCCCGGCATCTATTAAAGAGGCGTTGCGGACAAAGAAGCGCTGCGCAGGCGGTTAGAAGAAGCGATACGCCGCTTGCAGACCGAACGACAGCCGAGGATCGAAGATCGGATCGCTCAGGTTTAGCTCGATGCCCGCAAGCTGCGCGCGGACTTCAAAGGACGGCGCAAAGCGATACGCGACGCTCACTGCTGGCACGATGCGGAAGGCGTAGATCGAGCAGCTCGCGAGCGCCGACGGCGATGCACACGGCCACTTGGGCGAAACCGGCGCGCTCGATCGATAGTCCAGCGTCGCAAAGCCCAGATCCAGCGACAGAACCAGCTCAAACGGAATGCGAGGCACCGGCGTCAGCGCACCGCGCGCTCCGATGAGCAGCCCAGCGTTTGTCCAGCTCTGGAGAAACTCGATCGGGATCTTGACGCCCAGATCGAACGCGCCGCGCAGTCCTTCTTTGACGCGATATTCCGCCCCGATGAGCAGCGAGGCTTGGTGCGGCGGATAGTTGTTGCCCAGCACATCGACGCTTCCACCGGCTCCGACGACGACAGCGACCTGACGGGTGCGCGGCTTGGATCGGCTCTCTTCGACCGATGCTGTGCTGACCAGACCTTGACCGCCACCGCGATCCTCTTCGAGCTGGGCTTCAAACTCGTAGCGCTCGCCGGGAACAAACTGCTGCTCTTTGGCCCAGAACCGATTGCCCGCGCGAACCTCGATGCGGTGATAGCCGCTGTCGATGGAAACCGGACCTGCCATCGGCGTTTGGTAGTACTCGTGGCCATCGACAAACACGTACGCTTTTGTGCCCAGCTTGATCTGAACCTGACACAGCTGCTTGCGTAGGGATGCGATGCGCTGGTTGATCTGCTCCACGTCGGGCGGAGTCCCGGCTTTTAGATACGCTTCGTAGGTCTCAATCGCGCGAAGGTAGTACTCGCCACGATCGTAGGCACGGGCAGCGTTGTACAGCAGATCCCCTTTGCGAGAGAGGTCGTAGGCTTCCTCGAAGGCTTTGGCGGACTGCCAGTAGCGACCACTGGCGTACTCGCGCTCACCGGCGGCGTAGCGCTTGCGAGCTTGGTCCATCGCATCTTCGGCGCGACCGCTCTGGGCGACGAGCAGCACCGCCGCTGCGACCCAAGCGGACAGAGTATGGCGGACTTTCACATGATCAATATACAAGGAATATTACTAAAAATTAATGACAAGTTCGTCGCAGAGTCGAACTGTCACTTGGGACACGCGGGTCTTCACCGATTCAAAAATGCGACTCTGCTGAGCCGATTTGGGCGACGGTCTTTTTTGTTGACCTGTGCGGATGCTGGCGCGTAACGTCTGCCCATAGACTGTACTGGTAGTCTAATCGGTAGACTTCCTGACCACGCCAAAGCGTGCAATGGACGATCTCGACGAAGGAGCAGGGCCGCATGTCCGTATATGTCTCGCCGCAGTGTACACAGCGCGTCAAGCCGGTGATGATCGGCATTGATGTCGGTTCCACCACCGTAAAAGCCGTGGTTGTGGACCCGGAAACGCGAGAAATCCTGTGGAGCGACTACCAGCGCCACCAGACCAAGCAAGCAGAGTTTGTGCTCGGCTTCTTGCAACAGATTGGCGAAGCGCTGCCGCTGCTGGGCAAAGAGTCGATGCGACTGTTTGTGACTGGCTCGGGCGCGTCACCGATCGCACCGCACATTGGTGCCAAGTTCGTTCAGGAAGTGAACGCGGTCACGCTGGCTGTAGAGACGCTGCATCCCGACGTGGGATCAGTCGTCGAGCTGGGTGGCCAAGACGCCAAGATCATCATCTTCAAGAAGAACGAGAAGACGGGTGATAAGCAGGCGACCACGTCGATGAACGACAAGTGCGCAAGCGGTACCGGCGCCACCATCGACAAGTGCGTGCTCAAGGTCGCGCTGCCGAACGAAGAGGTCGTCAAGATCCAGTTCGACGACAGCCGCCTTCACCACGTCGCCGCCAAGTGTGGCGTGTTCGCAGAGACGGACATCGTCAACTTGGTCAAGAGCGGCATTCCCGCCGTCGAGATCATGAACTCGCTGGCGGACGCGATCGTGATGCAAAACCTGTCGGTGCTGACGCGTGGCAACACGCTGCGTCCGAAGGTTCTTCTGCTCGGTGGACCCAACACCTACCTGCCGTTTCTGCGGGAGTGCTGGCGCAAGCGCATTCCCGAGACCTGGAACGATCGCGGCTTTGCGTATCCCAAAGATGTGCCGATTGAAGAGCTCATCATGGTGCCGCAGAACGCGCAGTACTACGCGGCCTTTGGCGCGGTGATGTACGGCATGTACGAAGCGCCGGAAGTCGGTCGCTTTATCGGCATCGAGAAGCTGCAAGAGTTCATTACGACGGGACGGAAGTCTCGGCTGGGAGACTCGGCAGGCTCGCCGCTTCTGCGTGCGCCGTCGATCGATGAAAAGCAAGCCGAGCTGGATGCGTTCCGAGAGCAGTATCGGATTCCCAAGTTCACCAAAAAGCAGCTAGAGCCCGGTCAGATGGTGCGCGGCGTCATCGGCATGGACGGTGGCTCGACATCATCGAAGGCGGTCCTTATCGACTACGACACGGCGGAAATCCTGACGAAGGAATACCAGCTGTCGAAGGGCAACCCGATTCAGGACACCAAAGAGATCCTGGCGCGCATCCGTGACTACGTGCAGGGACAGGGCGCGACGCTCCAGGTGATGGGCTTTGGCGCAACCGGCTACGCGGCGGACGTGCTGCAAGAGTCGGTGAAGAGCGACTGCAACATCGTCGAGACGGTGGCACACATGATGTCCGCCGTTCACTTCTTCGGCGATGTCGATGTCATCTGCGACATCGGCGGACAGGACATCAAGGTCCTGTTCATGGAAAACGGCGACATCAAGAACTTCCGTCTGTCGAACCAGTGCTCGGCGGGCAACGGCATGCTGCTGCAAGCCATGGCCGATCAGTTCGGTGTGCCGATTACGCAGTATGCCGACGTGGCGTTTCAGGCAGAGCTGGCACCAAAGTTTAGCTACGGCTGCGCAGTGTTCCTCGATTCCGACCGCGTAAACTTCCAAAAGGAAGGCTATGCCAAGGAAGAGCTGCTCGCCGGTCTGGCGCAGGTGCTGCCGAAGAACGTGTGGCAGTACGTGGTGCAGATTCCTCGGATGGCCAGCCTGGGCAAGCGGTTCGTTCTACAAGGCGGCACGCAGCACAACCTCGCGGCGGTCAAAGCGCAGGTCGATTACATCAAGGATCGCGTCCCCGGTGCCGAGGTCTACGTTCACCCGCACACCGGTGAAGCGGGCGCAATCGGTGCCGCCATGGAGACGCTGCGCGTGGTCAAGCGTCGCGGCAAGAGCACCTTCATCGGTCTCGATGCGGCGGTGGAGCTGAAGTACACGTCCACCACCGATGAAACGACGCGCTGCCACTTCTGTCCGAACCTGTGCCAGCGCACCTTCATCGACACCGAGACTCCTGACGGCAAGACCAGTCGCTACATCGCGGGCTTCTCGTGCGAAAAAGGCACCGTCGAGTCCGAAGAAGCGATGATTGCGATCACCAAAGAGCGCAAGCGGCTGATGAAGGAGTTCCCCAACCTGGTGGACTTCGAGGCCAAGAAGCTGTTTTCGCACTTCTACGACGCCGAGCCGATGCCGACTGCCGACACGCTCGTGGACGACGTGGAAGTGAAGAAGGGCCTGTTTAGCGTCAAGCGCGTGCCGGTGCGTCGTCCGTTCCAGCGCAGCTCGGAAGAGTCCTGGAAAAAGCGCGCAGCGATCCGCGTCGGCATTCCGCGCGTGCTCAACATCTGGACGATCGCGCCGTTTATCCGCACCTACCTCGAGTCGATCGGCATCCAGAAGCACCACGTCGTGTTCTCGGATGAAACGACCGAAGAGATCTGGCAGGAAGGCGGCAAGTACGGCTCGATTGACCCGTGCTATCCGTCGAAGGTGGCGCAGGCTCACATTCACAACCTGCTGTTCCACCAGCACAGCGAAAAGAAGCCGCTCAACTACATCTTCTTTCCGTGCATCACCCACGTTCCGCCGGGCATTCACAAGGTGATGGACAGCGCTTCGTGCCCGATCGTCGCAGGCGTTCCCGAAGTGCTCAAGGCCGCGTTTACCAAGGAAGTGGACTTCTTTGCGACGCGCAGCATCAAGTACCTGGACCCGGCGCTCACGTTTACGGAGCCGACGTTTCTGCGCAAGCAGATGTTCGACTGCTTCGGCGAGCTGCTCGGTGTGACGGAAGACGAGAGCGACTACGCGGTCGAGCAAGCCCACAAGGCGATGACCAAGTTCGACGCGGAAATCCAGATGCGCGGCAAAGCCATTCTGGAGCAGGTCGAAGAAGACAACCGCGTCGCCGTGCTGATGATCGGTCGTCCGTATCACAGCGATCCGGGCCTCAACCATGGCGTGCTCGAAGAGTTCCAGGTGCTCGGCTATCCGATCCTGTCGATTCGCTCGATTCCCAAGGATCCGCGCTGGCTGTATCGCTTCTTTAAGGAAGACATCGACAAGGGTCGCATCGACGGACCGCTGGAAGTGACCGATGTGTGGCCGGAAAACTACTCGGCCAACTCGGTGCAGAAGGTGTGGGCGGCGAAGTTCGCGGCGCGTCACCCGAACGTGGTGGTGCTCGATCTGTCGTCGTTCAAGTGCGGTCACGATGCGCCGACCTACGGCCTGGTCGATTCGATCATCGGAGCGAGCGCAACGCCGTATTCCGCACTGCACGACATCGACGCCAACAAGCCGGGCGGATCGATCAAGATTCGCGTGAAGACCTACGCGCACAGCCTCAAGCTCCACGAAGAGCGGCTGGAAGATGTCGCCAAGCGCAGCACCGAGCTTCACCTGAAGATCGAAGAAAAGCGACTCCAGCTCCTGGAGCTAAAGCAGCAGCAGCTGAGCGAGCGCAAGCAGCAAGACCCGAGCCTTCAGGCCGAGATCGAGCAGCTGCGTAAGAAAGTGGCCGATTATGCCGCGCGGTTTACCCCGCAGAGCACGACGGAAAAGGACAAGAGCCTGATCCGCATCGGCGTAAAGAAAAAAGGCGAAGAGCAGGTCGTCCGCCTGTAACCGATTCCCGAGTCACCCAAGAGGGAGCAAGCAAGAGCATGGAAACCATCCAAGTCGAAGAGAAGCGTCGCGTTCGGTTGCCCGTCATCGGTAAGCCGGAGGAGTCGGGGGTGGATGTCGATGCCATCCTCCGTGAGTTTGAGTCCGAGCAGCGGGCCAAGCTGGGTCTTGACAAGCGCGACCAGTGGCACGACGAGGTTCACCAGCGCTGGACCGCGTCGCAGCGTCCCCACACGACCATGCTCTGCGGTGGTCTGACGATGGCGCAGGACTACCTCATCTCGGGCGCGCTCGAAGGCATTGGCTACCGCGTGGTGCCGCTCGATGTGCCGGACACCGACGCGCTTCAGTTTGGCAAAGAGTTCGGCAACCGGGGTCAGTGCAACCCGACCTACTTCACGGTTGGAAACCTCATCAAGCACCTGCTGTATCTGCGCGATGTGAAGCAGATTCCGACCCAAGAGATCGTCGAGCGCTACCTGTTCGTGACGGCGGGCGCCTGTGGTCCCTGCCGCTTCGGCACCTACGTCACCGAGTACCGCAAGGCGCTGCGCGACGCGGGCTTTGACGGCTTCCGCGTGCTCCTGTTCCAGCAGCAGGGCGGACTCAAGCAAGCGACGGGCGAAGACGCGGGCCTCGATCTCAACCCGAAGTTCTTCATTCGCCTGGTGCTCGGCATCATGATCGGCGATGCCTTGAACGCGATTGGCTACCGCCTGCGTCCCTACGAAAAGGTCGCCGGTCAGACCGACAAGGTGCTTGAGGACGTCAAGAAGATGTTCTTCGACACCCTGCGCACCAGCGGCAACATCGTCTCGGCGCTGTTCCGCGCCCGCTCGATGCTGCGTCAGGTCGAAGTGGACCGCACCCAGGTCAAGCCGAAGGTGTCGGTCATCGGTGAGTTCTGGGCGATGACCACCGAAGGCGATGGCAACTACGCGCTCCAGCGGTTCCTTGAGCAAGAAGGTGCCGAAGTGGACATCCAGATCGTGACGAACTGGCTGCTCTACAACGTGTGGGAGCACGTCTACGACACCAAGCAGCGCATGAGCCTGCGCAACGAAGACCGAGGTCGGCGCGGCCTGGCGGGCACAAACCCGATCAAGAAGCTCGCGATCCTGTGGGTGGCCGACAAGGCGATTCGCGTGATCTTCCAGACCATTGCCAACGCGATGGGCCTGCACGGCTACAAGCTGCCGAACATGGACGACGTGGCGGAAGCGGCCAAGGATCTCTACAACAACCACCTGCGCGGCGGCGAAGGCCACATGGAAGTCGGCAAGCTGGTGCTCAACGCCGAGCACAAGAAATGCACGATGACGCTGTCGGTCAAGCCCTTCGGCTGCATGCCCAGCTCCGGTGTGTCGGACGGCGTTCAGTCGTACGTGACCGAAAAGCACCCGAACGCGATCTTCCTGCCGATCGAGACCTCTGGCGACGGCGCGGTCAACGTCTACAGCCGCGTGCAGATGATGCTGTTCAAGGCCCGGACGTTTGCCCGCAGTGAGTTCGACGAGGCGCTGCGTGAGCACGGCGTGACGGCGGAAGAGGTGCGGGCGTTTGTTGCCAAGCACCCGCTGCTGTCCAGCCCCTTCTTCCAGCCGAGCCACCATGTCACGCACACGGCGGCAGACGTGGTCCATCACGTCGCACCGCTGATGAAAGAGGGCCTGCTCAAGGGCACCGTGCTGTCGTGGGCCAAGCGCCTGCGCGGCGAGGCCGCCCACCACGCGCCCGTCCCGCAAGCCGCCAACTAGCCCGCGCCCACACCGAAACACGCAGGTTGAGTCAAGAGACTGGGGGCGACCGAAGAGCTTTTTTCGGTCCGCTCGCGGGACGGAAAAAGTCTCGCAGGGTAGCGGGGCCCCGGTCGAGAGGTAGTCCCTGCATCCCACGCGCTGCCCGACCCCCTTTAGGGGAGCAAAGACCCCCTTTCGGGGAACGGGCACTCACGTCCAGGTACATCCCGACCCCCTTACGGCGGTTGCCGACCCCTTCTAGGGGAACGGGCCCTCACGCCCAGGTGAATCCAGACCCCCTCTAGGTGAACGGGCTCTCACCTCCAGGTGAACGCCGACCACCTCCAGGTGAGCGGGCACTCACGTCCAGGTGAACGGGCGCTCGCCTCCAGGTGAATCACGACCACCTCCAGGTGAATCACGACCACCTCCAGGTGAACGCCGACCACCTTGAGGTGAATCACGACCCCCTCCAGGTGAATCACGACCACCTCCAGGCGAATCACGACCCCCTCCAGGTGAATGACGACCACCGCCAGGTGAATGGCGACCTCCTCCAGGTGATGCCGCAGCACGGGCTGGGCTGGCTGGCGGGCTGCTTTTGGTGCGTTGGTCGGATTTGTGACATATGGGGCTTGCGGCCTACAAAATGGTGGCTAGAGGTGTAGGACTCGCATGGTGCGAGTAGGAACGTGTGAGACCATGGCCAAAGATCCCAAGAATCCTGTAGTTGGTGACCTCGCAGTGGACTGCTCTTTGCTGGCGGACCTGATGATTGATCTGCCGCCGGGGGCAATGGTGGGCATGCGCCGCGAGCAACGAGGGCTCGATGCGCTGCTGTCGGAAGTGGCAGCGAATCAAAAGACCCTCGGGACACGGGCTGGCATTCTGGATGCCGATGCCCAAGCGCTGGCGAAGCTGACCGACAAGATCCTGCTGGTGCGAAAGTACAAAGAGCCGCTGCGCAAGCTGCTCGAGCTGGTGACAGAGACAGAGGCGGCGCTCGATCATGAGCGACACCAGCACATCAGCAACATTGCCGCGAGCGTGGAGCAGCGGGCCAAGATGCCGGGCAATGAAGACCTGCGAAGCCTCTACCGTGCCACCCGTGAGTATCGTTCCGCCGTTGGCAAGAAGGCGGCGCGCACGCGGGCCAAAGCCAAGCACGGCGATCCGGTGGAGCCGGTCGTGGGACCAGCGGCTCCCTAAGGGGCGGGGGTTTCACGGGGCGGGGTCCGGATGGACCGTAGCGAGGAGATACCCGTCACCCGCATTGACGAGGAACACTCGGCTGACCTAAGCTGACTGTAACGGTTTGGCCGATGTGTACTCGCCGCTTGTCACTTTCCAAGGTTTGGGTCGCTGCGTTCGGGATTGCCGTCGCAGTGCCCAGTCTTGCGAGCGCGGCGGGCGGCGATCCAGGGAAGGCTGCGCAGCCTGATGCAGCGACGCCAACCAAGGCTGCCAGCCCGGCTTCTGCAAGTCCAGCGACCTCGGGCGCAGCGACAAGCCCAGTGACGCCGGTCGATCCCAAGCTGGCTCTGTCTGAGCAGCGCTCGTCGGTCAGTCAGGTGCAGGCGCTGCGCAAGACCTCGGCGGACAAGGGCGACAAGGTCAAAGAGCTGTGTCTGTACGAGCGGCTCCGTGGGCTTCAGCAGACGCTTGAGAGCACCCAAGTGGCGGTGGCCGCGCTAGAAGCCGCAACCGCCCGAGGCGATCAGGCGGCAGAAAAAGCAGAGCGAGAGCGGCTGTCTCGTGCGCTGGAGCTGTCTCGTCAGCTTCGCACCGATGCCGAAGGCTGTGTCGGCGGAGAGCTGGTCACTGGCTCGCGTGCGACTTCGATCACTGTCACTGGCGGCGGGCAAGGGGATGATCCCAAAGCCGGTCCCGCCGAGCTGCAAACCATTCGTCCCGTGCGGCTAGAGCTTCCGAGCCGCCCCAATCCTGCCAGTGCGTTCCGCCCCGCTCGTTAAACGACTGGCAGGGCCTTTCGCCTTGCTGCTGTGCGCGGCGTCTTCGTCGGCGCGGGCGCAGTATGTGCCCTATGGTCCGTTTGAAGTCTATCCGGCGATGCAGCTGCGCGAAGGTCCGGGCTTCAAAGTTCTGGGCGACGGGCTGGTCATTCATCCCGGCATCGCGACCGAGCTGGGCTACGACAGCAACATGCTCATGGCGAGCCAGGCGGGCGGTGCCGGTGTGCTGCGACTGCGCGCGCATGTGGATCTGGCCACGCGGCCTCCGCAGCGGCTGGAGATCGACTCGCGACAGTTTCTGAAGTTTCGCTTTGGTGCTGCCGTCGAGTATCGCCAGTTCTTTTCGCAAGATACGCGGATTGGCTACCCGCAGCAGGTGAACGCGCAGTCGGAAGCGGATCTGCGCATCAAAGAAGGCGATCCGCTGTCGTTCCGGCTCTACAACCAGTTTCTGGTGACCAACGACGCGCGCAACCTGGAGATCGCGACCACGCAGACGTTTGCGCCGCGCATCTTCGAGAGGCTGAGCCTGCTTGGGATGTATCGCCCCTTTGGCGGCCCGCTGGAGATCGGTCTGTCGGAGTCGCTGCGCTTTGACCACTACGTGCAGAGCGAGCTATCACGCGGGCGATCGTTTCAAAACGACGTGTCGCTGTGGGGCGCGTACCGGGTGCTGCCGCAGACCCAGGTGAAGCTGGAAGTTCGCTCGTCGTGGACCGGCTATTACGGGGACGGTGCGGTGATTCCAAGTGCCGCGCCGCTGCGCATCACAGGCGGGATCCAGAGCCTTTTGTGGACGTGGCTGGGCGTGTCGGCCTATCTGGGCTACGGCAACAGCCTGCACTACGGCGAAACGGACGGCAGCAAGTTCGTCGGTGACCTGGCAGCGTATCGCTATAACAACTTTGTCGGAGGGCTCGAAGCGCGGCTGCTGCTGGTGCAGCGGATGAGCCTGCGGCTCGGCTGGGCGCGCGACTTCTTCGACTCGATCTACGCGATGTATCTGCGCGATGATCGGCTCTATCTGTCGTATGAGCACAACCCCTGGCGGTCGCTCTATCTATCGGCAGGCTTTGAGACCTACTTCCGTGCCTACGGACCGCTGGTGGCACCATCGGTGCTGTACTACCGCGCCTACAAAAACGGAGCGACGACACGCAGCGACATCCTGGTCAGCCTCAACGCCGAAGCGAGCTATCGTCCGCTTTCTTGGCTTCAGGCCGGGCTGAGCTACAGCCTGCTCACCGACATCACCGACTTTGGCTTTGTCGATGGCGCAGGCACGCGCATGGACGCGGGCTTTGTGAAGCATGTCGTGCTGTTCAAAGCCGATCTGTCCTACTAATGGCCAGCCCATGATGCTTCGTCGGGATCGCTCGCTGGCCGTGCTGATTGGCGCGCTTGTGCTGGGACCGCTGCTGGTCGGGTGTCCAGCGACGCCCGCCGTGGTGGTGCGCCAAGCGACGCCGCCGCCGCAAGTGGACATGAGCCTGGGACCGGACGATGTCTTCGAGGTGCGCGTCTACGGCGAGCCCGAGCTGACCGGGATCTACCGCGTGTCACCGGAAGGCGCGATCGATGTGCCGCTCATCGGTCGGCAGGTGGTGCGCGGGCTGAGCACGGCCCAGGTGGCTGACGTGCTTTCGGATCGGCTCCGCGCCTACTTGAAAGCGCCGCAAGTGACGGTGTTTTTGAAGGAAGTCCACAGCAAGAAGGTGGTCTTGATCGGTCAGGTTCGTAGCCCCGGCACGATCAACTTCGTCGAAGGCATGACGCTGGAGCAAGCGATCAGCATGGTCGGCGGCCTGACGCCGATGGCAGCGCGGGAGCGGGTGCGGGTGACGCGGGTTCAGTCGGGCAAGGCCGAGACGCTGATCGTGAACTTCAAAGCCATCGCCGAGGGCTCGCAGTCGTTCTATTTGCAGCCAGGCGACACCGTATCCGTGGACGAGCGCCTGTTCTAACAGCGCCGTCCGCAGGGAAGCGGGGCCCCAGTCGAGACGTACGCGGGCTAGGGAAAGAGACTGGGGGCGACCGGAGAGCTTTTTTCGGACCGCTCGCGGGACGGAAAAAGACTCAAGCGGGGCCCCAGTCGAGACGTACACGGGCTAGGGAAAGAGACTGGGCTTAGTACGGCCAGCCAGCGGGGGGATCGGCATAGCGACGGGGCGTGACGAACGGCTCGGCGCTGCGGCGTAGGTAGACATCGCGGTAGCTGTCGCCGTCACCGTCTACATCGACGCCCATGGCCAGCAAGCCGCCTCGGTCGTTGTAGCGAACCCCCAGGATGATCGAGGGGCTGGTCGGGTTGTGGCGATAAAACACAACCTCTTCGACGGGAGAGCTGACCCGCTCACCGAAGCCGGTGCCGAGCCCCGAGCGCTTGGCTTTGCTCTCTCGTTCAGCGTAGGCACCCCCGGTGGCGGCGCGATCTTCCATCGGTGCCATGGGCGCGCTCGTCGAAGGCGCTGGCGCACTCGGTGCCGCCTTTTCAGCCTGCGAGAGCGAGTCATCGCGATACTCGTCGTAGCTGCGGCTCGGTAGCTCGTGGTGCGGCACATACAGCGGACGGGGCGGCGGCGGTGGCGGAACGTAGCGCTCGGGGAAGACGGCCACGCCGATCACGCCGACTTCACGGGTCGATCCAGTGCGACCGACATACGAGTTTGCCACCGACGAAAACCGGAACGCGGCGGCTTCCCCTTGCGACACGCGCCAGCCATCGACATCGACATAGCCCCAAGGCTGAACCAGGTAGCCGCGCTTGGTGCGATAGTCCGCTGTGCGTCCGTCCACCACGTCTCGACCATCGACCGACACCACGGCTTCAATCCGGCGTCCCGAGTGATTGTGAATCCGCAGCGTGTAGCGCTGGCCGCGCTGGCCCATGACGTAGGTCTCGCCTTGGTGCTGGAAGGTCGGGGCCTGGGCTCCGTCGGTCAGGACCTGTAGCTCGTAGGTTCCGGTCTGGCTGCGTAGCGGCGTTGCCGAAGCGGTTTCACTTACCAGGGGCAGCGTCACAAGGGGCAGGGCCAAAAGCAGCGTCTTCATCGTCGAACTCCTTGTCGATTGGAAACGCTGCGTGTGGAAAAAAGATCTGCGCGGGATCGCGATCGCAAGGCACTGGCTTTGCTGCGAGCCGTTCCGTGGACTTACGTCGCAAGCGATCGGTCAAGACGAGGTGGGCTTGGCGCTACGACTGGCGAACCGCAGGCTGGATGAGCGCGCGCTGCAAGGCATCACAGACCCGATCGACATCGCGATCGGATAGCTCGCTGTGTAGTGGCAGCGCCATGCCTTGGCTGTGGAGGCGATCGCAGACGGGCAGCTCGTGCTGTGGACCTTGGGACAAAAAGCGCGGCGCGTTTCGGTACGCGGTCAGTCGATGCAGTCCATAGGAAGCGATCTGCGTCTCGATGCCTTCGGACGAAAGCAGCTCGCGAACCGCCTTGCGACAGATGCCTTGCGGCAGCACGACCGAGAAGGTCTGCCAGATCCGCTCGGGATGATCGGCTTGAAAGCCAAGCGGTAGGTCTTTGAGCCGATGAAGGTACTGCTCGGCCAGCTCGCGATGACGACGGATGAGCGCAGGCAGCCGACGCAGCTGCACGCGACCCATCGCCGCGCCGACTTCTGGCAGCCGGTAGTTGAGTCCCGCGTCGGGCAGCTCCATCACTTCTTCGCCGGGCACTGCGCGAAGTCCGTGCGCGCGGAGCTGCCGAATCGCATCGATCAGCGTCGCATCGTCGGTCAAGATCGCGCCACCTTCGCCGGTCGTCAGCAGCTTTCTGGGATGAAACGACAGACACGCGAGCGAGCCAGCCAGCGCGGGCCGAACCCCAATCGCACACGCCGCATCGGACACAATCAGCGCGTGCTGGGCACTCGGGATCGGCGATGGATGGCCAAACTGATGCACGAGCAGCGCAGGACTTTCATGCTGGGCCAGCCACGCGGAGACGGTCTGTTCGGGCAGGCAGAACGTGCGCTCATCGACATCGGCGACGTACACCTCGGGCGGTGACGGCAGAAACTGCGCGACGTTGGCGGTCGCAGGAAAGGTAAACGACGGAACCAGGATGCGCGTGGGCCTCTGCGGCAGCGACAGCAGCGCCAAATGAAGTGCCGCCGTCCCCGAGCTAAGCGTCGCCGCAAAGCGCTTGCCACAGAAGCTGGCCAGCTCTTCCTCGAACGCGCGGTTTTCCGGTCCATACACCAGCCAGCGAGAGCGCAGGGTCTGCTCGACAGCGTGAACTTCTTCGTCGGTGATGCTGGGTTTACTGAGCTGAATGCGAGACATGCTCGGTCCTTGCTGGTGTTTCGAGTCGCGACGGATGTTCGATGTAGCTGGCCAGCAGATCGAGGCTGCGGGAGCAGTAATAACCGTCGGTGATGCGCTCGTCGAAGGTGTACTTGATGCTGATTCCAGGTCGCGTTTCGAGCGCGCCATGTCCATCGACAAAAGGAAGCTTGCCGATGCGTCCGATGACCGCGAAGAAGGAAACGGTGCCGTACTCGAACAGGTGGTGATACGCGCTGTCGAGTCCGATCGAGCCCAGGTTTGCGAAAAACAGGCTCGCGTAGAGTGGATCGGGCTCGGTGAGCACCTTCGGAAGCAAGTTCCACGCGTCGAGGCTGCGCTGAAACCACATGATCAGCCGCAGCAGCGGTCCGGGGAGCCGTGTGAGCACCGCCATCTCTTGATCGGCCTGGTTTGGTTTGTTACTTCGCCCGACGGAGATCGCGCCATGAATCCGATCGGCCACCGCGATGATGCTCTCGTCGCCGCTCCAGCGCAGCTTGGTGGTGGTGAGCGCGCCTTTGTCGCTGCGCTCTTTTTTGATCGCGAACGACAGCTCGATGTGACGACGCTGATAGATCTGGCCGCCGGACACAAAGCGATTGAGGTCGGGGCGCTCTTGGAACACCCGCGCTGCCGCCGCGAGGATCAGATGAAACAGGTTGATCTCGCGCTCCGGCGGGCGTTCGAGTCGCTGATTGAGCGCGTGAAGGTACGGCAGCGTCTCGCTGAGATCGAGCTTCTGCTCAAAATAGACGCACGACTCATTGCGGCTGCGTAGGATGTACGGCATCATCCGTCGCATCGGCGATACGTTACCGACGACAATTCCATCCGAGCGGCTAAACAGCATGGCGACAGATGATACGCGCACACGTCGCGACATCAAATGGCGTGTTCGGCGGGGCTGGATCTTGGGCCTTGGGCTGTGCCTGGGCTTGTGGGGAAGCGGCTGCGAGAGCGCGATTCCCGAAGACGGGCTCTGTCCGGGCAGCGCGGTGCTGACCGCTGACTGTGAATCGGGACGCGGCTTCGGCGCGGTCGTGGTGCGCTGGCGATTCGCTGACATCAGCTTGGGACGACTGCTAGCGCGCGGGCTGTGCTGCTGCAATGCGAACCCCAGTCGAGACGGCATCGACCGTCAGCAGTGCTCCAACATTGGCAGCTCGTGCCTGGAGTCTTCCGCGTGGCTGGTTCAGCGCATCAACCTGACGCTGCGTAGCATCAGTGACGATCGCTTGTATTCCTGGGACGTGGCCTGCACCGAAGGCGAGTTCACGACGCCGTACTGCATCGTGCCAGGGATCTACGATATGCAGCTTACAGCGACGGTGAATACCGTGGATGCGTCGCAGCCCGAGCGCTTTTTGTGCTCGAAAAAGCCCGCAACATCACCGCCATCGGTGCGACGGGAAGTGGTCAGTGGTCAGGCGACAAACCTGGACGCGGTGGTGCTGGGAATCAATGCGCCTTGAGCGAGTGCTCGCTGGCTTGTTGTGACGGAGCCGCTGCGCTGTCAGTTCAGCCACTTGCCGCCAGGTGTCGGCAGACCGGGCTCATGATGACCGGATGCGGCTTCTTCTTCGCCTAGCTCCAGCCCCTGACGCGTCAGCAGAAAGTGAACGACGCCTTCGCCTTGCTCGGTGCTGATCTCGGCTTCAAAGGCTGGTCCGACGACGCTGCCAATCGCCAAGTCTTTGTGCAGACGGACCACTTTGCCGCGCAGCAGATCGCCTTGCAGGCGCTCGATGTTTTCCCCGCTGCGATGGAGCCGAAACGCCGCTTGATACAGTCGCAGCGACACCTCGGGACGAAGCGGCAGCGAGCTGGATAGCACCGCGATGAGAAGCCAGTACGGAGGCGGAGGGGTTGGCGAGTCGGCAGAAGCCATGGATAAGAACCTAAGCGGGACCGTCAGCCAGAGCAACTGAAGGCAAAAAAAAACTCGCCAGGGATTCTGGCGAGCTTTGGTGACCCCAGCGGGACTTGAACCCGCGTTTTCGGCGTGAGAGGCCGACGTCCTAACCGCTAGACTATGGGGCCAAAACAACTTCCGGTTTCTAACACCAGCCTGTTGGGAAGGCAAGGTCTCAATGAAGCCAGATGTGTTTGTTCGGGGACTAGGATTCGAACCTAGATAATCAGAGTCAGAGTCTGATGTCCTGCCATTGGACGATCCCCGAGT
Organism: Myxococcales bacterium; assembly: GCA_016794365.1. GTDB lineage: Bacteria > Myxococcota_A > Polyangia > Palsa-1104 > JAEUJZ01 > JAEUKA01. The sequence goes on along the minus strand of JAEUKB010000069.1, from coordinate 79,777 downwards.
GAATCGGAAACAACCGAACGCAGTGAGATTACTTATGGTTTGGGCAGAGTCAACACCAAATTGTGAGCCGCTACATTTTGTCGCAGGCTGCTTTTTGGAACGACGACCGCTTTTATCCAGGCAATCGCGCTTGTGACGAGAGCGCCACGGCTGCGATTCGGTGTTGCCGCGCTTACTTGCGGTGCGTCGTGATGTAGTTGATCGCGTCCTGCACCGTCTTGATCTGCTCGGTGTCCTCGTCGGGAATCTCGATGCCGAACTCGTCTTCGAGCGCCAGCACCAGCTCCACCACGGCGAGCGAGTCCGCCTTCAGATCATCGATGAAGCTCGCGCTCGGAACGACCTTGTCTGGCGGGACTTCGAGCTGAGCGCAGACGATCTCTTTGACCTTTGCTTCGATATTGTCACTCATCATTTCCTCCGCTTCGAGAGGCCAAGGTCATCAGACCGGCCTGTCGTCCGACGGCGTTATCGTCGGTGTTTTCCTGATTCGGGTTCGCGAATGCGCCATTTTGAACTGATGTTCCCCGAAACGCCAGACGGAAAATCGAGGGAAAGCGGTCTTCTCATCGGACCATCGCGTCTGTCGCTGCTTCGGGGATTGTGACGCAGTACGACGGCTCTGCACTTACGGGTCAGCGTCTGAAAGCGTCGCCGATTCGTCGAATCCTTCTGGCTCGGCCTGACTGCCCAAGCTCTTGACGACTTTCCAGCAGGTTCCTAGGGAAAACCCGGCGCGCTGGAGCACGCGTAGCAGCTTGGCCGTCTGTTTGGGATCTTTGGGATCGCTCGGCGGCTTGAGTCGCTTCTTTTCGGCAAAGGCTCTGGCCAGCGTCAGCTCATCGACTTCAGAGTAGGCTTGCTCGACGGTGTGTTCGACCAGCGATTGTGACAGTCCGCGCTTGCGCAGTTCCTCGGTGACCCGGCGGCGACCCAGATGGAGCTGTCCTTGTTTCCACGCGACGACGCTATCGGCCAGTCGCTGATCGGACAGATAACCAAGCTCATACATTCGCGCGATGACCTTCTGGATGCGCGTGCCTGAGTCGCTGTCTGGTCGTCCGAGCTTCTTTTGCAGATGTCGCCTCAGCTCGGACTCGCTGCGAGAGCGCCTGGCCAGCGCGCTCACCGCTTCGTTCAGAAGCTGCTCATCGGAAAGCGGCACTGGCTGCGTGCGCGGTTTGGCTCGGGAAAACATGGCGCGGAACGTAGCATGGATGTCCGGCTTTCGCCCGCTGTGGGCCCGCTGGTCCGTGCATTTTGCGCGTAAGTTTTTGCTGCGCTGCGGGCCTAAGATAATGCCGTGACCGCAGCATCTTCTGTTGTGACCAATCCGCCCGTTGTGGCCTCGATTTCAGAGGTCTACCGGCTTCATGCGGCGGATGTGGCGCGGTGGGCTGCTCGACTGGGTGGACCGCAGGTGGATGTCGAGGACGTGGTGCAAGACGTGTTTTTGACCGCGCATCGGCTGCTTCCAGAGTTTCGCGGCGAAGCCAAGATCACGACGTGGCTGTTTCGCATTACGCAGAATCAGGTGCGACATCGGCTGCGACGGCTCCGGCTGCGGCGGATCTTTTCCAGCAGCGATGAACACGACGTGCTGGCTGAACTCCCATCGCATGAGCCGCTTCCCAGCGACGACCTGGAACGCAAAGAAGCGCGAGCGACGGTGTATCGGATTCTCGATGGGATGAGCGAGAAGTATCGAACCGCGTTCATCCTCTTCGAGATTGAAAAGCTGCCCGGCGAGGAAATCGCCCAGCTGATGAACCAAAAAGTCGCGACCATCTGGGTCTGGCTGCATCGGGCCCGCGCACAGTTTCTCGACGGTCTGGAGAAGCTAAACAAGAGCGAAAGATCATGAAGTCAACTACTTCACAGACGGGCGCAGAAGGCGTACCGCTTACCAGGCTGTCGGACTTGCTCGCGGGCAAGACGGACGGTTCCCTGTCGCCCATCGAAGCCCAAGCGGCCAAGCTGATCGCCAAAGTGCCCTCGCCGCCACCGCTGTCTCCTCAGGCGCTGGCTCGTGTGGGAGACGCGATCGCCAAGCCTCCGACTGCATCGCTTGGCTGGATGATGGGGGGCGGCTTGGGACTTCTTGCTGCTGGTACGCTGGCGACGCTGCTGCTGTCTCAGCCCGGCAGTCGATCGACTTCTGCTTCGTCGGCCATTCCAACGGAAGCTGTGATCGCTGCGGATGCGGTTCATGTTGCTGCGCCAGCGTCGGTTAGTCCGCCCGTTGCTGCTGTCGAGACGAAGTTACCCGAGTCTGTCTCTGTGCAGGCTCCGTCTGCACCGAATCGATCGTCTGTTCACGCGGTTCGTCGTGCGTCATCACCATCGTTGAGCAAGCCCACCGCGCCCGCGACGGTTCCTGGTGATGCGGCGGCAGCGATGGCAGCGACGGCAGAGCCTCCACCGGAAAGCGATCTGGCGATCGAGTCGCGACTGCTCGGTCTGGTCATTCGCGAGCTTCGTCAGAACAAAGATCCCAAGCAGGCGCTCAGTCGTCTGGATGCCTATGCGTCACGCTTTCCAAGCGGTCTGCTTCAAGATGAAGCCCAAGCGGCGCGGGTCGATGCGCTGCTGTTGCTGGGACGCCGGGCGGAAGCGCTTGGGATCTTGGAACAGACCAGCTTTGCGCGTCTGCCGCGTGGCGGAGAGCTGCGGGTTCTTCGTGGCGAGCTGCGCGCGGCCAGTGGTCGCTGCAAAGATGCGCTGGCCGACTTTGGGACCAGCACGGCGATGACCGCAGATGTGGCGGAGCGTGCGCTGTATGGGCAAGGAATGTGTCGCGCTCACTTGGGAGATGTCGCCACCGCAGAAGCCGATCTTCGTGCCTATCTTTCGCGCTTTCCCAGCGGTCGTTTTCGCGATTCAGCACAAATCACCTTGCGAAATCTCTCTGTTATTCCGTAAGAAAGGTCGTCGGCACGCCTTATTTCCCAGCGGTCGCGAACATGTGTTGACAGCGCGCAGGGTTTGGGAAAAGACTGTCCCAAAAAATTAGAACGATTCGTGGAGCTAGAATGAGCCTCGCTACGCAGCGCAAGAAAGACATCGTCGCCAAATTCGCTAAGCATGAGTCGGACACGGGATCGCCCGAAGTTCAGATCGCTCTGCTCAGCGAGCGAATCACCTACCTGACAGAGCACTTCAAGAGCCACTCGAAGGATCACCACTCGCGCCGTGGTCTTCTCAAGCTGGTCGGCCAGCGTCGTCGCATGCTGGACTATCTGCGCAAGAGCAGCGAAGAGCGTTATCGTTCGCTCATCGATACGCTCGGCATTCGCAAGTAATCACGGTCTGAAGGTCAAGCCGAGCAGCAGGCTTGCGACTCTTGCCTTTTCTCCTTCCGAGACGAGCCTTCGCACCACGCTTCCCATCCGGTGGAAGCGAGAGGCTTGTTCGGGCGCTCGCTCCCTGCTCTTGGCGGTGCGACGAATCTTCCCGCACCCGAAGACACAACTTGACCCTCCACCGCTGGTTCCCGTCAGGGGACTAGCGCATATCGAGCGAAAATGTACATCAAAGAATCCGTATTCCTGGGCGGCAAGGAACTGTCCATTGAGACAGGCAAGATGGCCAAGCAGTCGGACGGAGCGGTCATGATCCGCTACGGCGACAGCATGGTCCTGGTCACCGCCGTTGCCGCCAAGAGTGCTCGTGAAGGCATCGACTTTTTACCGCTTACCTGTGAGTACGTCGAAAAGACCTACGGTGGCGGCAAGATTCCTGGCGGTTACTTCAAGCGCGAAGGCAAGCCGACCGATGCAGAGACGCTGGTTTCTCGTCTGATCGATCGCCCAAGCCGTCCGCTGTTTCCCAAAGGGTATCGCTGTGACACCCAGGTGATCGCGTTCGCTGTCTCGTTCGATCGCGAAAACCCGACCGATGTGCTGGCCATGACCGGCGCAGCAGCGGCACTTCATCTCTCAGACATTCCGTGGGACGGACCGTATGTTGGCGTGCGGGTTGTGCGCGTCAGCGGTCAGTTCATCATCAATCCCACGTTCCAGCAGCGCGATCAGTCCGACCTAGAGTTCGTGGTGGCGGTGAGCCGCGATGCGATCGTTATGGTCGAAGGTGGCGCCGATCAGATCTCGGAAGACGTGGCGGTGGACGCGCTGTTCTTTGCGCACAAAGAAGCGCAGCCGGTGCTCGATCTGCTGGAAAAGCTGCGCGCCGCGATTGGCAAGCCGAAGCGACAGTTTGTGCCTCCGCAGAAGGACGAAGCGCTGCACAAGAAGGTCAAAGAGCTGGGTGCCGAGCGGATGCGGGCAGCGGTCACGGTTCGCGAAAAGCACAAGCGACACGAGCAGGAGGCGCTGGTTGGTCAGCAGATCCTCGCCGAGCTGTGTGGCGAAGGCATGCTCTACGCGGGTCGCAACAAGGAAGTAAACGAAGCCATCCAGTCGCTGCACAAAAAGACCGTGCGCGAGATGGTGCTCGGTGAGGCGATTCGTATCGATGGCCGTCGTACCACCGACATCCGTCCGATCACGACTGAAGTCGGCCTGCTGCCGCGAGTTCACGGCTCGGCGCTGTTTACCCGAGGTGAGACGCAGGCACTGGTGACGGCGACGCTTGGGACCAGCCAAGACGAGCAGCGCCTCGATTCGCTGATGGGCGACGTAACCAAGCGCTTCATGCTTCACTACAACTTCCCGCCGTTTTCGACGGGTGAAGCGAAGCCGATGCGCTCGCAGTCGCGACGTGAAGTCGGTCACGGTGCCCTGGCCGAGCGAGCGCTCGCGCGGGTGATGCCGACCGAAAAAGACTTCCCGTACGTGGTGCGGATTGTCTCCGAGACCCTGGAGTCGAACGGTAGCTCGTCGATGGCGGCGGTCTGCGGTGGCACCCTGGCGCTGATGGACGCGGGCGTTCCGATTGTCGCGCCGGTGTCGGGCATCGCGATGGGGCTCATCTACGAAAAGGGTGATCAGGGCTCGAGCGATCGCATCGCGATCCTGTCGGACATCCTGGGCGATGAAGATCACCTGGGCGACATGGACTTCAAGGTCTGCGGCACGCGCAAAGGCATCACCAGCGTGCAGATGGACATCAAGATCCCCGGTCTGTCGCGAGAAGTGCTTCAGCGCGCGCTGCGTCAAGCCAGGGAAGGTCGGCTGTACATCCTCGACAAGATGGCGCAGACGATCGCCGCTCCGAACAAGGAGATGTCGAAGTACGCGCCGCGCATCTACCGCCTGCACGTCAAGCCCGATCGCGTCCGCGACATCATCGGACCGGGCGGCAAGATGATCCGCGCCATCATCGAACAGACCGGCGTTGCGATCGACATCGAGGACGACGGCACCGTCAACATCGCGTCTCCAGACGGACCGTCGGCCCAGAAGGCGATCGACATCGTCAAGGGCCTGACCGCCGAGCCGGAAGTGGGCAGCTTCTACATGGGCACCGTTCGCCGCATCGTCGAGTTCGGCGCCTTCGTCGAGATCCTGCCCGGCACCGATGGACTGGTTCACGTCAGCGAGCTGTCCAACGAGCGCGTCCACAACATCTCCGATGTCGTCAAAGAGGGCGACGAGGTGATGGTCAAGGTCATCGGCATCGATCGCACCGGCAAGATCCGCCTGTCTCGCAAAGAAGCACTCGGTCAGACCCCTGACCAAGTCCACAACATGCGCTAAGCGCGACGCCTCCAACCTGCTGCGGACCTCGTCTGCTGCCTCGGCGGTCCGCTCGTACCCTACGTACGCTGCGGGCCTTGTCTTGGCCGCCGGGGTTCCTCCTCACGGCTTTCTGAGTCGTTCTCAGTCCGCCCCGCCTTCGTCCTTTCGCTTCGCTTCCTTCCAGTCATCCGCAGCGCCTCGCGCGTCACGGCTCGCCATGGCCCATGTCATCCCTTGCGCAAAGGGGAAGGCGGCAAGGGATGAGTGAAGTCATCTATGCCGCAAGCGGGAAGGCGGCAGGGATGAGTGAAGTCATCCATGGCGCAAGCGGGAAGGCGGCCCGGGATGAGTAAAGTCATCTATGCCGCAAGCGGGAAGGCGGCCCGGGATGAGTGAAGTCATCTATGCCGCAAGCGGGAAGGCGGCGGGGGAGAGGGCGGGGTTTGCGGCGGGCTTAGAACACCTCACAAAACCGTCATGAGGAACCCTGGAAGCAAAGAGGAGGACCGGAGCGTACGCACAGTACGTGAGGACCGACGATGCCGCAGCCAGGGTCCGCAATAGGTTTTGTGAGGTGTTCTTACGGCTTGATGTCGGCCAAGGTGGCGGGCGTGAGCGCGTACTGGTTGGCAAAGCCAGAGACGATGCCTTTGATCTCGCTCAGCGTGGTGCCGGGGGCGTACTTGGGGCTGGCGTCGTTTTTGTCGCCGTCGATGAGGAAGTCGCTCACGCGGGTGCAGCCGGGGCTTGTGCCGCTGCACATCTCGGTGGGTTCATCGCTGACCCAGAAGTCGTCATCGGTGGCGGTGAGGGTGGCGCGCGCGGTGACGTTCTTGACGCGGCAGAGCAGGTTTTCCAGGCGCTCGGCAGCGGAGGGCTGACCGCCGGTTAGCTCGCGGGTGGTGACATCGATCGTGACCGCCGCAGCGGCAGCGTCCATGCCGGTGATGACGACGCTGGACACGGTGTCTAGCTCGTCCTGTTCGTTAAAGACGGTGAAGTTGCCGGTGACGCTGACGATGTGGCCCACCTGAAGCGGCGTGCCGTCGGTGGCTTTGGGGGCTGCGGTGCCGCCTTGGAAGACCAAGATGCCGGAATAGGGCAGGCTGTTGCCCACGTCGCGGGCGTGGAAGCCGAAGCTCTTGATGCTGCGCAGCGAAACGATGAGCAGGTTCTTGACGGTGACCTTGGTGCCGACGGGAGGGCGCAGGCCTCGGGCGGGGTCGCGCAGGTCTTTGACCGAAAACTCACAGGCGGCGCCAGCGGGGTTTCCAAACAGGGGGCAGGCGTCGCACAGATCGCCTTGGCCGTCCATGTCGCTGTCGAGCTGGTTGGTGTTGGCGATCGTTGGGCAGTTGTCGATGCTGTTCCCGATGCCGTCTCCGTCTTCGTCGTTTGCATCGGGCTTGCGACACATGGCGTGATCTTTGTCGAGCGGGCAGGGATCGCAGGCATCGCCCAGGCCATCGCCATCGCTGTCGGGCTGCTGGCCGCGATCCATCGGGCGAATCGGGTTAAACACGGTGGGACAGTTGTCAGCCGCGCCGCTAAGGCCGTCGCCATCGGGATCTTCGGCGGTGCTCATGCCGGTAAACTCGCCGTCGCGGAAGGGAACGCAGCTGGGCTCTTTGGGGGGGACGCCGCAGGCGAAGAGCTGGTAGATCGGCTTGCCCGCAGCGGTTTCCAGGTCGGCGAGCTTTTTGCCGGTCTCGCGCTCTACGCAGATGCGCTTTGGCACCGAGCAGACATCGAGCGGCTCACACTTGCCTGCGTCGTCCGCTCCGAGTGACTCGAGGATGGCGGCGTCGCCGTACATCGGGAGCCCGCCGCGAACGACCAGCGCAACATCTTCGACCCCGGCGCGCACGACGGCCCGGTAGTCCTTGCGATCGGTCTTGGCGATGAAGATCGAGACATCGCCGACCAGCCCTTCCTTGAGCTGGCCGAGGACATCGTTGGTGGCGGTCGCGAGCGCGCCGTTGTAGGTGGCCATCTGCCACAGCTCGCGATCGGTGAAGAAGCCGCCAAACTGCTTTTCGTTTAAGTCGGCGGCGCAGGCCAGCTCGCGCAGGATGTTCATCGAACCGGACGCGGTCCAGTCGGTGCCGAGCGCAATGGAGACGCCAACGCGAGCGAGAAGCGGGGTCTGTGCGGTGTGACCGTAGAGCGAGATGTTGCTGCGCGGCGACCAGATGACCGAGGCACCCCGGGCGGAAGTCAGCCAGGCGTCGCGGGCGGTCAAGCCGATGGCGTGGATGATCGCGGTCTTGTCTTCGACCAGCTTCTGTCCGCCGTAGAGCGTCGAGCTGGTGCAGAAGAACTCGTTTTGGGCTTCTTGGTTGATGCCTTCGCTGATGTGCGGGCCGTAGGCATCGATCGCGGCGAGCGCGGTGGACTTGTGGATGGACGGGTAGTCGCAGCCAGCGGTCAGGCGCTCGCCCCCGGAGTCGCCGAGTGGAAAGGTGTCGTAGTCGATCGGCTTTTCGGTCAGGCCCTCTTGGACGTTGGTGTCGAGGTTGCGCAGGACGCCCTTGGCCGATCCAGAGCCGACGAGCGAGGTGGTGCCAGCCATGAGCTGACGCAGCTCGCCCCACTGCACGGCGGAGGAGTTGTTGTTGCCCGCGACCGGAATCTTGGGCCGCTTGGGATCGCCGCTGACGCCGATGCGCCACTCGTGGCGATGGTTGTAGCGGTTGGTCGGGTGGGTGCCGGGCTCGGCCTTGGTATAGGTGATGTGATCGTGGGCGTTGATCAGTCCTGGGGAGATGACTCCGTCGGGGCAGCTGACCTTGGCGGCGTCAGCGGCTTCGGGATGGCCGGAGCAGTCACAGGACACGCAGGCGATCTTGCCGGTCGCATCGATGAGCACCTGGCCGTTTTTCTGGACCGCGTCGGGCAGCAGCAAGGTGCCGGTGAGCAGCAGACTCTTGGCGCCGCTCGCACTCGGGGTGACGGTGCAGCGCTGGCCGCTCGGCGGCGCAGGCAAGGTGTCGGGACACACAGCGGGCGTGAGGTCGGGCGGTGGCTCCTCTGTGTTGTTGCGATCACAGACGGGTAGAAGCAGCAAAAGGGCCAGCGGAGTGACTCGCTGCCAGGCTCGTGGGCGCGCACGGTTCATGAAGGACTTCTCCTTGGTGACGTGGACTCGGGCCCCATCGTAGGTCGGCGCGGGAGAGAGCCAAAGTTACTTTTTCGTTTTGTCGCCGAAGGTGCGCAAACTACACTGCCGCCACCACTCGGCTAGCCATGAGAACACGTATGCCCAAACCTTGGTCCCTTGTCCGGCCTGTGCAAAAACGGGCTTACTTTGTGATGGTCCTGTGTCTGCTTCTGTCGGTCTGGCAGCGAGCAAGCGCAGTCGGAGAGCTAGGCGGCAGCATCGGCGGCTTTGTCACCATCAAGGGCACCAAAGACGGCCTGGCGAGCGTGCCGATCTCGGTGAGCAGCAAGCAGCTGATCGGTGGTGCGCAGCAGGTCGTGACAAACGACGATGGCAGCTACAGCTTCGTCAACTTACCGCCCGGAACGTACGAGCTACAGATCTCGATGGAAGGCTTTGCGCCGATCAAGCAGGTCGGGATTCGGGTCAACGCAGGCCAGCGCAGCTCGGTCGATGTCGAGCTGGAGGTCGGGGCAGAGACGACGCAGCAGACGACGAAGATCATCGAAAAGGTCAACCCGATCTTAAACACAGAGAGCGCAGCAGCGGTGACGCCGGTGAGCAACCAGCAGCTCACCAAAGCGCCGACGTTCCGACAGGAAAAGGCGATTGCGCAGTTTACGGCGGGTGTGACCTCGGGAACGGACAAGGTATCGGTGCGCGGCGGTCTGGGGCGCTTCAACCGCTACTTCATCGACGGCTTGGAAGTCACCGACATCACGCTGGGGGCGTTTGGCTCTAGCTCGGCGCTCATCAACTCGGACTCGGTCGATCAGTTCGTGGTGTCGGTCGGCGCGATGGACGCGGAATACAACTCGCTTGGCCTGGTGCAGAACATGGTCACGCGATCGGGCGGCAACAGCTTTACGTTCGATGCGACGGCGATCCTTCAGCCTCCGTTTATGGCGGCGCTGACGAGGTATCCGACGCGCGGTCCGGTGCAGAACACGACGCTGCTCTATGACGACAGGCCGATTCCCGATCGCTCGTACTACATGGGGTCGGTAAACTTCGGCGGACCGATCATCAAAGACCGGCTGTGGTTTTGGACCAGCTTCCAGGCGAGCTTCAACCGCATCACGACATCGATCAACGAGCAGCCGTTTTACGGAATCAAGTCGGCGTACGACCGTTACCAAGACCAGATCTTGTATCTGGGCCGGGTCAAGCTGACGTGGCAGGCGACGAAGAAGACGCGGCTCACCCTGTCGTACAGCACGGACTTTAACGACATTGTGAATGCCTCGACTTCGTCGGCGCTGCGCGGGATTGATCCGAACACGCTGGCTCCTGAAGCAGAGCGACGGGTGCAGCGCGGCGGACACTGGGTCGGGCTGCTCGTGGACTCGCTGCTGACGGACAAGCTGCTGTTTCAGCTTCAGACTGGCCTGTCGTACAAGAGCTACTTAGAAGACTCGCTGCACAAGGTAAACGGACAGGCGGATCGCACGACGCCAAGCCACGTTTTATCGACGGCGGATGCGACGACCAACAACTTCGTGTATCTCAACGGGAACCGTCCGTGGGATGAGCAAGGAAAGTGGAACCTACAGTTTGCGCCGACGCTGATGTACAGCGCGCGCGGGCTCGGCGGCAGCCACAACATCAAAGCGGGCTTCCAGTTTTCGTACATGAACTACCAGCACCGCGTCGGAGTCCCGGGCGGACTGCGCTATCTCGACAGCGTTGCGGGCCTGCCGTGTGATCCACAAGATCCGCGCACGTTTTCAAGCTGCAACCAGGTCGAAGCGTTCCCGGAGAGCCAGAGCGTAGACGCTCAGCCGGGCGCGGGCTATGCAACCAAGTCTCAGGCCATCAACGCCGGGCTGTTTATCCAAGACCGCTACACGATCGGCAAGTGGCTGACGATTGTTCCCGGCTTGCGCGTCGATACCGGCTACCTGTTTGACACGAGCGGCGCGCGGATTCAGACGCTTGTGGGCTTCGGTCCGCGTCTGTCGTTTGTCTACGATCTGCTGCACGATCACACGACGCTCATCAAGGCGCACTACGGGCGTCACAACGACATGGGCAACGCGGGCATCGCGGACTACACAAACCCGACGCAGACCTCGATCTTGAACCGCTGGAACACGACGAAGCAGCAGTTCGAGGAAGTGCGCCGATCGGGAGGGCAGGGCACGCAGCGCTTTGCGACCGACATGAACCTGTCGCCGCCGAGCGTGGACGAGGTGTCGGCAGGCATTCACCGTCAGATTCTCGATGATGCGGTGGTGGGGCTCGACTACACCTACCGGCACTACGGCAACCTGTGGGTGAACGAAGAAGTGAACCAGATCTGGGACCCGGCGGGCACGCGGATCGTCGGCTATGCAAACGGGGAACGGCAGCGGCTGTTTGTGGCCAGCACGTCACCCGATGCGCGTCGCGACTATCACGGCATGGATCTGTGGGTGCGCGGCAATCCCGGCAACTGGGACATCATGGCGTCGTACACGCTGGCGTTCCTAAACGGCACGGTGAATGACTTCTTCGAGTCGAACGGCTTTGGTAGCAACCCGCGCCTCAACCCGCTCTATTACGGACCGATTGCGGGCGCGTACCGTCACTATCTGAAGGCGCTGGTTGACTACAGCTTCGACTTTGGCCTGACGATTGGCGGACGGTTTCAGTACTACTCGGGGCTGCCGCTGTGGAAGGTGTTCCGCAGTCCCGAAGATCAGTCGTTTACGCTGTATCGCTCGCCACGAGGCAGCTCGACCGGAACGCGCGTAAACGATCCCATGACGTGGGCGGCGTTCAACCTGCCAGATACGGTGAACTTGGATCTTCAGGTGGCGTACGGGCTCAAGAAGCTGACCGGCGTCAACCTGGATGTGATCCTGATGATGTTCAACGCGCTGAACCTGTCGCCCGCGCAGAGCATCGAGGCGCGCGACGGTGCCACCTTCGGTCAGGTCACGCTGCGGCCAGATGTGTTTTTCGCCGAGCTGGTGATCCGGTACCGTTACTAACACTTATCCCGTGGTCCAGCTTGGATCGCGAAAGGTCACAGAGGGGATTGTCCATGCAGAACATTCGCACCGAGGTTTGTGTCATCGGCTCCGGTCCGGGCGGTTACGTCGCGGCGATTCGAGCCGGTCAGCTCGGCAAGAAGGTCGTTTGCGTCGAAAAGGCTGCGGCTGGTGGCGTGTGCCTAAACGTTGGCTGCATTCCATCGAAGGCGCTCATCAACGCGGCCAAGCAGTGGGAAAAGCTGTCGCACCTGTCGTCGATGGGCATCTCGGTGTCTGGTGCGTCGCTCGATGTCGGCAAGCTGCAAGAGTGGAAAGGCAGCGTCGTCGATAAGCTGACCTCCGGCGTACGGCAGCTCATCAAGAGCGCGGGTGGGCAGCTCGTCGCAGGCACCGCAACCCTGCGCGACAAAAACACCATCGAGGTCAGCGGTCCCGAAGGCAGCTACACCATCACCGCCGATTACATCATCTTGGCGACTGGCTCGCGTCCCATCACGGTGCCGGGCTTCCAGGTGGACAACCAGCGCATTCATGACTCGACGGGCGGCCTGGCGTTCAAGGAAGTTCCGCGTCGTCTGACGGTCATCGGTGGCGGCTACATCGGTCTGGAACTGGGCACGATGTGGCGCAAGCTGGGTGCGCAGGTCACCGTCGTCGAGTTCACGGATCAGCTGCTTCCGGGCAACGATCCCGATCTGGTCAACGTCGTCGCGCGCAAGCTCAAGAAGCTGGGCGTCGAGGTGTACTTGCAGCACAAGGCGCTCCGCTACGAAGAGAGCGAAGGCGGCCTGAAGCTGTGGATCGTTCCGCGCAATGCCGACGGACAAAAAGACAAAGAGCTGGCGATCAGCACCGACCACATCCTGGTTACCGTCGGACGTCGTCCCAACAGCGAGAGCCTGGGCCTGGAGCAAGTCGGTGTCGCCATCGATCAGCGCGGCTTTGTCGTCGTCGATAAGCAGCAGCGCACCAGCGTTCCGAACATCTTTGCGATTGGTGACTTGTGCGGTCAGCCGATGCTCGCGCACAAGGCCAGCCGCGAAGGAGAAGTGGCCGCTGAAGTCATCGCCGGTCATCGCTCAGAGCAAGACGCGGTGTCGGTGCCCGCCGTGATCTTTACTGATCCAGAGATTGGCTCGGTCGGTCTGAGCGAGCAGCAGGCGATCGACAAAGGCTACAAAGTCACCGTCGGAAAGTATGCATTTTCGGCGCATGGACGCGCGCTGGCTTCGCTGGAGACGGACGGCTTTGTCAAGATCGTCGCGGACCAAGCCACGCAGCAGGTGCTCGGTCTGCACATCGTCGGAGCCGCCGCAACGGATCTGATCAGCGAAGGTGCGTTTGCGCTGGAAATGGGCGCGTTCCTGCCTGACTTGGCGCTGACGATCCATCCGCACCCGACCTTTGGCGAAGCGGTGATGGAAGCCGCGAAAGCTGCGCTCGGTGAGTCTCCACACATCGTCGGTGGTGGTCAGCGCAGCGCAAGCCGTCACTAAGAACGCCTAACGAAACCTATTGCGGACCCTGGCTGCTGCATCGTCGGTCCTCACGTACTTGCGTACGCTCCGGTCCTCCTCTTTGCTTCCAGGGTTCCTCATGACGGTTTTGTTAGGCGTTCTAAGCACCTTACCGCGTCCCACCTCTTCTCTGCCTGCCGTCGCTAAACGACCCACAATCGAATGGATGATTTGGGGTCCGCGCTCGTCGATCTGTCGCTACCCTATTGCGAGGAGGACTCTTCGATGAAGCGTTGGAAACCGTTCCTGCTGGTGACCTTGTTGGGGCTGGGACTCGCTGCGTGCGGTGGTGACAAGAGCTGCAAAAACGCGTGCGACAAGATCTCTGGCTGCGGACTGAAGTCGTCTGGACTGTCCTGTGACGCAAGCTGCGGCAGTCCCGACGATTCCTGTGCCGTGTGCGTCAATGCGACGGCCTGCGCCGACATCAGCGCGGGCAAGTGCGCGAGCGACTGCACCAAAGCCACCTTCAGCACCAAGTAGCGTTCGCACGAAGACGACTGCGCGTCCGTCCGAGCGGCGTCTTCCAGCGCGACCAATCGTTCCGGATTCGTTCCGAAGCCCCGATCGGACCCCCAGAAAATCAAAAACCCCATCGGTGGTTACCGATGGGGTTTGATGTGGAGCTGACGAGGGTCGAACTCGTTACCTCTTGAATGCCATTCAAGCGCTCTACCAGTTGAGCTACAGCCCCAGCGCGAGTTGCGAAGCAATCTAGTAGTCGGGATTTGCGCCTACGTCAACAAGGAATTTTGGGAATTTTAATTCTTCGACGAAGGCGCTCGCTGGATGTCTGTCAGCGCGCGGTTAGGTGGAGTCGTCGTCTTCGGGATCGGCGGACAGATCGATGACAGCGGGGACTCCGTTCATGCCCATGACGGTGGCGCCTCGGACCAGCGCGAGCATCAGCAGCTCACTGGCTCGGCGACGCGCTTCGTCTGGACTGTCGCAGGCTCCCGTCGGTGTGATCGTTCCTTCCGCAAGCGCGGTCTGCTTGACGATTCCATACGCGTAGACTTCGTTGACGCGCACGACGTAACCAAGGAGCGGCTCGGGATCGTACTCGTAGGCTTTGAGCACGCGGCCTTCGGCATCCATCAAGCCCCACTCGCGGAGGCTGTCTTTGAAGGTCCGTCGCTGAAGCGCCAAAAACTCTGGCGGATCGACGCTGCGGGTTTCGGCATCTTCCAGTTCCACAAAGCGACGCGCGGCGGTAAACAGCCCTCCCGCTTCGACTTCATCGTCGGTGGGAGGCGTAAAGACAACCTGTCCTTGCCGGTTCAGGATGTGAAATCGCAGCGTGTCGCCTGTGGGCTCGTCGGCGACGCGGACAACGAAGTGCTGACCTTCAAGCTTTCCGCCTCGGCTTAGCTTAATGGCAGCATCCCAGGTTCTTTCAAACAGGCTTGCGGAGGTCAAGCGCTCACGTCCTATATGCGTTGGGTTTTCGCCTAGGCGTTTCGGCTACGGCAAAGGCGACAAACATTTTCGCACAAAACTGCGCCATATCAGCAATCAACGTCTTGGCGACGGGACAAAGCCCAGGTTGGTTCCAGCGCGCGACCGCTAGGTTCGCAAAAATTCGTCGAGTATGGCCGCAAGCTGCTCGGGCTGATGACGCTGCATCATGTGACCGGCATCGGGTAGCTCGACGTGTCGGGCATTTGGAAAGACCGACTGCCGACGCTGCGCTTCTTCGGGAGAATAGCGAAACTCGGTGTCTTTTCCATCGACGAGCAGTGTCGGACAAGTAATGCGCTGCCACAGCGATCGCGCGCCATCGACCATAAACAAGTACGGCGCGGGCGTCAGATGCAGCGGATCGTGCTTAAAAATCAGTCGTCCATCGTCGGTGCGAACCGTGGACACTTCGGCCAGTCGCTGCGACATCGGCACGCTCAGCTTGGGATCGGTGGCTCGCAGTCGCGCCGCCGCTTCTTCGATGGACAGATAGCGCTTGCTGCCACCTCGTTCCCGCTGACGCTTCCACGCGGCGATCCAGGCACTGAGCCGATCGGGCCACGCGGACCAGTCTGAATCGGGCGGGCCCAGTCCTTCCAGCAGCGCCAGCTTCGACACCCGCGACGGATAGACGCCCGTGTAGTAGGCCGCCACCGAGCCTCCCATCGAGTGTCCGACGATCGAGACGCGCGATCGACCAAGCTGTGCGATCACGTCTTCCAAGTCCGCCAGGTAGTCCATGAAGTGGTAATAGCCGCCGGGACCGACGCGATCGCTGTCGCCGTGGCCTCGTAGATCGGGTGCGATCAGGTGAAAGTGCTGGGCCAGATCCGACTGCGCGACCGCTTCCCAGGTCCACGCCAGGTCCAAAAATCCGTGGATCAGGACCACGGTATGATCGAGCGCTGGATTGTCGGCGCCCCACTCGAGAACGTGATAGCGAAGGCCGGTCGATAGAGCAATCCGCCGAGAGACTGGATTCGACATGTGTTGCAGGTAGCGTGCCTGGGACAAGCGGCTTTGGGCAAGCGGCTTTGCGCGGCGCGGAGGCTGGGATTTCGCACGAGCCGGATACCCGCGCAAACGACCTAAGGTACAGTAAGAAAATGCAGGAACTGGGTCTTCGCGATGAGTAGACAGCCTGGGTCTGGTGGCGTGAGTGCGGGACTGCCGCCGCTGATTTCTGCGGTAGAAACGGTGGTTTCTCCGTCGGGTAGAGGAATCTCGCTGGGTGGTGAAGCGACGCAACTGCTTGGCGACAAGACGGTGGCGGCAGACAGCGGGCCGTTTGCGGACACGGGACGGGATGGACTGGCTCCGTCTGTTCGGGCGGCGACGACATCATCTGTGGACACGTCCAAAGAACTTCGGCGTGAAACCACGGTGCTTCCGCTCGTCGAGGTTCGTGGTGAGCAGGTCGAGCTGGTTCGCAAGTCGAACGCTCGCTACGAAACGATCAAAGAGCTGGGTCGCGGCGGAATGGGCGAGGTCTGTCTGGTCCGCGACAACGACATCGGACGGACGGTGGCGCTCAAGCGGCTGAATCGACCTCCGTCTCACGATCCGTCGGCGCTGCTGCGCTTCATCAGCGAAGTGCGCACCGTCGGTCAGCTCGAACATCCGAACATCGTCCCGATCCACGATGTCGGGCTCGATGAAAAGGGCAACTACTACTTCGTCATGAAGTAATTTAAATTACAAAAAATCGTGCAATTATCAGGACTTCGAGTGCGGTGTGGGTTTGCATACATGCCGGATGTGGACCGGCTCGACGCACGTTAGGACGGATCGGATGGCACACGAGGGGCACGCATGGGTGAGGTGATCCGCAAGCTCAACCGGGCAGGGCGCTTCCTTGGCTGGTACATTCGCTACATTGACAGCGACGGCAAAAGGAAAGCGAAAGCGACCAAGGCGGCCTCGGCGGCAGATGCTCGGCGCATCCTCGTCGAGCTGGAAGCCCAGGCCGCGCGACGTCAGCTTGGCGTGTCAGAGCGTCCGCAGCCCATCCATGGCACCGTCCTTCTTGCGCGCTGGATCGAGGAAGCCCAGCCGCGTACGCGCGATCGGAGTGCGTGGGCCATCAAGCAGCGCTACACGATTTCGCGGGTGCTCCCGCTGCTGGATCGCGTCGTGGATCGTCAGGATGCGGTGCGCGTGGTTCGCAAGCTGAGTGCGGAGCTGGCTGCTGGAACGCTGCGGCTGACGGTTGCCAAGCTGAAAGCCGCGTGGAGCTGGGCGATGGCCGAAGGGCTGGTCGGTGAAAATCCCTGGTCCAAGCTTCAGCTTCCGACGGTGGATCAGCGTGTGGAATACCTATCGCGTGCAGAAGTGGCTGCGCTGATCGTTGCTGCCGATGAAGAGCGCGACGTAGTGGGCATCGCTGTGCGGCTGGCGCTGTATGCCGGGCTCCGTGTGAGCGAGGTCTACGGTCTGCGCTGGCGAGCGGTGGATCTAGCTCGCGGCGTGCTGACGATTCGCAATGGCTATGGCTCCAGTCCGACCAAGTCGCGCCGAGAGCGGGTGATCCCGATCGCGGATCCGCTCTGTGACGCGCTGCTTGCGTGGCACAAGCGCTGTCCATCGCGAGAATACGTCTGTCCATCGAGTACAGGCACCGCGACAACCATCCGTCCCGACATTCGCGGTCTGTATCGTCGCGCGGGGCTGGCTGTGCCTCGGTCGCCGTGGCATGTGCTGCGTCACACCTTCGCTTCGCACTTTTTGATGGCTGGTGGCAGCTTGCTCACGCTTCAGCGGCTGCTCGGTCACAGCTCTGTCGCGGTGACGCAGATTTACAGTCACCTGTCCGACGAGCATGTCGCGTCCGAGGTCAAGAAGCTCCGGTTCTAACCGAGCCCGAGCCCGCTGCGTGTACGTAAGCTTGCGCGCGGCTGGGAATCGTGCGCAGCAAGATGCGTTCTATCGCGATGGTTCCTTGCAGAGTCCAGCCATCAGGTGATGTGTACAGGAATCAGGGTCCGCTCCCCAGCATCCACAGACGCTCTGCTCGGCTGAGCGATGACGGTGCGGCACGAGCGCTTGGGTTGGCATGACTCCTGCGATGTCTGTTCATCATGTCAACACGCACACGCTGTCTCTCGCTGTCTCTTCCGATTCTGTGTGGTCTGCTTGCGCCGGGCTGTGACGGATCCGAGCTGGCTGAAGCGGAGCGCACTCCCTGCATCGCTGTCTCCGACGAAGAAGGAGGATGCCAAGAGGAGCTGTTGGCGCAGGGCGTCAGCTCTCCGGTTCCGGGCTATCGCGTCACGACTCCGTTTGGAAAACCTGGACCCTGGGCTGCGGGTTATCACACCGGCGATGACTACGCTTCACCGACGGGAACGAAGGCTGTTGCCATCACGAGTGCGCGTGTCATTGAAGCGGCCTATCCAACCTCGTGGGGGGCTGCCTATGGACGCGCTGCAATCATTCAGTCCTCCGACGGACGACGCTATCTGTATGCCCACTTGAGCCGCCTTGACGTGAGCGCTGGACAGAAGCTGTCCGCCGGTCAGCAGATCGGTCTGGTCGGAACCACTGGCAACGTAACCGGACCGCACCTTCACTTCGAGATGCGCGTCAGTCCATATCGTTACGGAACGGACTCCCGAAAGCCAACCTGGTAGTCGAGCCGTTACTCCGAGCGTCCAGACATCGTGGTCTGCGCCGCATCCAAGAGCCCCAAGAGCACATCGATCGCTCGCTGCCGCATCGCAACATCCAGGGCTGGGTCCAGCTCAACGTGCGCACACAGACCCTCGATTGTCGCGAAAATCACCGTCGCCAGCGCCAGCGTATCGACGCCCGCAGCCAGTCGTCCAGCCTGCTGATGCTGTCGCAGCGCATCGGAAACCGCCAGCCGCATCGTCGCGAGGTCTTGCTGCTCCATCCGTCGCAGAGACGGATTTCGAAACGACTCTGCATGGACTTCGGCGAGCAGCGCTTGATAGCCCGGAATCGTCGCCGCCGTGAGCAGCTCCTGCGCGAGCTGTCGAAATCCACGCCGAAGCTCCGTCGCTTGCGCAAACCGATCGATCAGCTCACGCGCTTCCCGTCCTGCCGTCGTCGCTGCCGCTTCGATGATCGCGTCTTTGCTCGGGAAGTATCGGTACAAAAGACCCATGCTCAGCCCGGCGCGCTGCGCGATGTCTTGCACGCTGGTCTTGTGAAAGCCCTTTTCCAAAAAACAGGCGGTGGCCGCCGCAACGATCTCTTCAACTCGCTGCTGCTGTAGGTCTGGGTTCGCGCGTCGCACGCTGTCTACCTCTTTGCTCCGAGCGTACTTTTTTCGCTGGCAACCAAGGAGCAAAATGATAAATTGAATGAGCGCTCACTTTATTGTCTCAGGAGGGCACATGTCGATCGCTTCTCGTCTGGAAACCCTGAGCTTTGTCCTGGCCATTGCGCCGTTTTTCCTGCTGCTGCCGGTGGAACTGTGGCAGCGCTCGCGCCGGGCCGCGCTTGACAAAAGACTGCTTTTTGAACAGCTCGCCAGCGCGAGTCCGCTGGTTCCCACGCTGCTTTGTGCGGGAGTCGCTGCATCGTTTGTATCCGCGCTGTTTGCCTTTGCACAGACCTACATTGATTGGCGGATATCGACCACTTGGCTGAGCGCAGCCGCATGCCTTCTGATTGTTGATTTTCTCTATTACGTAGAGCATCGCGCCAGCCATCGCATTCGCTTATTGTGGGCGATCTCACACTCGGTTCATCACAGCTCTCCGCTGTTCGATCAAGTGACTGGACTGCGCGTGTCGTTTGTGGATGGATTTCTTTCGCCGTGGTTCTATCTCCCAGCGGTGCTGATTGGCTTTGATCCCAAGCTGATCATTGCTTGTTTTCTTGTGATGGTTGGCTATCAGCAGTGGCTGCACACCGACTCAATCGGCAAGCTGGGCTGGTTTGATCGCGTGTTCAATTCTCCGTCGAATCATCGTGTCCATCACGCTATACAGACACAGTATTTAGACAAAAACTACGGTGGAATTTTGATCCTGTGGGATCGCTTGTTTGGCACATATGAACCAGAAGGAGAGTTACCTCACTATGGCTTGACGCATCAGATTCAATCGACAAATCCGATCACGGTTCACGTTTCTGAAGCCTGGAATCTTCTGCGTGAAATGTATCGACACAACGGACTTGTGGTGAAGCTGCGCATGCTGCTGGGACCGCCTGATCTGCAAATTGAACCAGCGAAGCAAGCAACATAACATCGAAGGATGTCACGCAGTCCGTATGAAACCTACGCGCTTCATCGTCGCATCACATCCGTGTCACACCGCAGGCACACAGTCAGGGTTTGGTTTGTTCTACAGCGACGGGACAAAGAGCGTACGCGGTGACTTCGTCATGAAGTAATGGCGTATCAATCGAGCGCTGTCGCTGTGTCGCAAATCAAGGCATGCGTGTGTGCCGGTTGTGTTCCCGGTGTTGTCGGTTAGCGCGGGCGGAGCTCGGTGCCTTCGCCAGCGGTGATGAACAGCGCCGTGCAAGGAGCGTCGCAGTCGGCGGTGTGCCAGACGCCACAAGGATTGATGACGGCTTCCCCCTTGCGCAGCTTTACAGTGCGAACCTGGCCGCCTAGCTCTTGATGAAGCGTTAGCTCACCGTCGGTACACAAGACAAGCTCTGCGCCTTTGGGGTGCATTTCCCAGGTCTCCCACGGTTTGCTGAACGTGTACATCGAGACGAGTCGGCCTTCGACACCATCGCACTGATGACGCTCACCATAGGACTTGTACCAATCCCAATCGCCGGTGAAGCGGGGCTCACAGACAACCGTTGCGCCAAGTCCAAGGTGAGCGGGGTGCTGTTCGAGCGAGAACACAGGGCTGCTTTCCATCGCCGGACTATTTCGCATTTCCGCCACAATGTCACGGCGCGCGCAGAGACGGACAACGGGGAGCACTCCTGAGGGCATGCAGACCGATCGAGATCCACCGCAGGACGATCGCCAAAAGGAGTCCCAACGAAGCGCATCAGCGCGCTTGATGTCCATCGCTCGCTGCTTGTTGTCGTCAGTCGAGGGGCGCTCCTTGCAGACCGAGGTGTTCCACAAGCTCCTTGAGCATCGCCAGCAGCGCGGATCGCTTGGTCAGGTCCAGGTGCCCGAACGCTTCTGCATCGTTTTCATCGGCCAGCATCGCAAGCTTTGGAACCAGGCGGCGTCCGGCGGCTCTCAATGTAATGCGCTGTGCGCGTCCGTCTTGCGCATCGCTATGAATCGACACCAAGTCCTTGGCGGCCAGACGATCCACAAGCTTCGAGATGGCTCCACGGGTCAGTCCAATCTTTGCTGCCAGCTCGCTCGGCTTGATGCCGTCCGAATCGAACAGAGCGCGCAGCACGACCCACTCTGCGACCGTCACACCCAGCGTCTCGACTTTCGCCTTGAAGGCGTGTGACACATGATTCGACACCACGCGCAGCCAGTAGCCAAGATGCGCTTCCAGCTCGCTGATACCAACATGCTGTGGCGCGCTTGAATCGACGTTGGATCGGCGTGTACGCGACGATTTACTGAGGGAAGTGCTCGACATGCGTCTCTGCTGTTCGTCCGAAGTAGACGACGCGCTTTCCGAGAAAGGAAACCATATACCCAGCGCAGCCTGCGGTCTTTGCTTTCGTGCAGAAGCCTGCGTACGTGTAGCCGGGGACTTTGTGTTGCGCTTCACGCACAGCCTGTTCGACAGCGCTTCCATCGAACTTGGCAGCGACGGATGCATCACACCTTGGGAGTGCCAGCTGAACGCTGTCTCCGCTGGAATGGAAGTAGGTGGACGTTCCGCGTCGATAGTCCACGTCATAGCCTTCAAACCCGGCGTCCATCAGGGTGCGGATGATGGAAGGGAAGTCCATGGTGCCGTCGTAAGCGGCATCTAGGCAGCTCTGCGCAGTTGTGATCAGTGGCTGGATCATGTCGATTCTTCCTCGCTCTTGCGTTGTACGACGGGCTCGCCAGGATGATCGAGCGCTCAGGAAGAGAGATAGCTGGATATAGTTTCCTTGTCAACTATATCCAAAAGGAATGCGTTACAACTGAGAAGGAATCACGAGCTGGGCGCTATCGCGTGCTGGGAAGTGCGGTCTTGCCAAAGCTCGCTCCGCTGACACCGCCCCCAGAGACAGATCCGGTCAGACAGTAGAGCGCGTTGTCTGGTGCGATGCGTAGGCGTGCCGCCAGCTCATGCTTCGCAAAGGGAGTCACCGTTCCCTTGGCATCCACCGTCACCACAGAGCCGCTCATGTGTCCAACGTAGAGCGTTCCGGTAAAGCGATCCATGGCCAGACTTGCGATCGGCTCGCCGATTCCTTTCGATAGGACAGTCGCTTGCTTGGTTCCCAGATCGAACAGACGCAGCTCTCCGCTCGTCATCCCGATCACCAGCGCTCGGAGGTTGTACTGCGTCGCTGCGGTGATCCGCTCTGCATTGGGATCGGTGTACAGCGTGGTGGTCGATCCATCTTTGGCGAAGACTTCTACCAAGTCACCCGATGTCTGCGCGTTGGCTACAAACAGTCGTCCTTTGGGACCATACGTAAGCCCTGCGGAATAGGTATCAAACGGAGCCCCGATCGGAGCGACTCCGCTTGGCAGAGTCTGGGTAGGAATCAGGGGTGGCAGAGACAGAGTCTCTCCTCGCTGGAGCAGAGAGATCGCAGCGCCATGGATTCCGTAAATCAGCGCGACATCACCTGGAGCTTTTGCAGAAGACGCAAGCGGAGCTGCGACCACTTCATGCATGTTCGCATCGCTGTAGCCAGCCACCGTGGTTACGACTCCGTCAGGAGCCACTTGATACAGATAATCGTAGCCAGTCAGCGTCACTACATAGCTGTTACACAGTCGATCAAAGTCGAAGCTGATGGCGTTTGCAGACACTCCGCTTAGCTTGTCCACATCGGGCAACGTACACAGCGGAGCCGGTCGCGTCTTCGGACAGCTTGTTCCCCAGCAGCGTCCCGTTTCATCGCAGGAGACATCTGCGCACGGTCCGTCAGCCTCGCACTGATTGTCCAAGGAACAGACAGAGCCCGGACCGCAGTGCTGCACGCCTTTGGGACCAGCACAGTCCGTGAAGCCTCCGGTGAGTACACCTGGACTTCCTTTGACAGCGCAGCGTCCATCCGAAAAGTCACAGACTTTGTCTGCACTACATGAAGTGGCTGATGCGACACGGCAGTCACTTACGCAGCGATCTTGCACGCAGGCTTGGCCTTCTCCTATGCAGGTTGCGGCGCTGCACATCACGGAAGAAGGATTCATTCCTGATGTGTCATCGCTTGAATGGTTCTCTCCGCTGACTGCGCTGTCACTGCATGACACCACCAACGAAAGCAGACACGTTGCAAGTCTTCGCTTCATCCGATCCTCCCTGTTTGGGTCGTCTGCTTGGGAGAGGGACGCTTCCGCAACTTGTCGCAAAAAATTCCAACTGTATGCAGGCTGCGCAGCCAAGCGCCAGGACTCCTGCCTGTCCGTGTCTGTATGGGGAATCCCTTCGTGCATCCACATGCGCTGTCCAGACAAGGTCTGTCTCGACGTGCTAAGCTCAGACGTTGGAGATGTATCCTGTTGGAAGCAGCGATCCCAGTTCGTCTTCTGCGCTGGAATGTCCCGATGAAGAAGAGCTACTGGCAGTCGCTGAAGCACGAGCCCAACCGGCGCAGCGCATCTACATCGAGCAGCATGTTGATCGATGTCCAAGCTGTCGTCGCTTGTTGTCAGCCTTGGTTCTGCTTGGACGAAGTGGAGAGCGTACAACTCCGACTCCTTCCGCACTCCCTTCCGCACTCCCTTCCGCACTCCCTTCCGTGCTCCCTTCTCATGAAGGAAGACACGCTCCGCTGTTTCCTTTTGCGACGGTAGGACGATATCGGATCCTGCGACTGCTTGGCGTGGGCGGAATGGGCGTAGTCTATCTGGCCGAAGATCCAGAGCTGGCTCGTCACGTCGCCATCAAGCTGCTCCGTCCCGATCTCTGGAGAGGTGCGGAAGCGGGCATGCTACAGCGCGAAGCACGAGCCATGGCGCGGCTCAGTCATCCAAACGTGGTGCAAGTCTACGATGCAGGAGCTGTGGACGGTCAGCTCTTTCTGGCGATGGAATATGTCGATGGACTGACGCTGCGCGGCTGGCTCCAAGAGCAACCGCGAACTGTTTCCGACATCCTCGCGCTGGCCCAACAAGCAGGAACCGGACTCGCAGCAGCCCACAGAGCTGGCCTGACCCACCGCGATCTGAAGCCGGAAAACATCCTGTGGCGACGTAGTGATGGGCGCGTGCTGGTCTCGGACTTTGGACTGGCGCATACCCACGATGCGATACCGAGAGATCGTCCCTTGGCTGGGACGCCGCGCTACCTTGCACCGGAGCTTCGGATTGGGACGGCTCCGTCTCCTCAATCGGATCAGTTCAGCTTCTGTTTGACGATGATGGAAGCGCTGGGACTGGCCAAAGACTCGCCTCCGCACAGCATCGTACGCGCACTGCGCCAAGGTCTTCGTGAGGATCCACGCGCACGCTTTGCAGACATGGATTCGCTGCTGGCAGCGCTGCGTCCTTCTCCAAATCGGTGGCTGTTTCGATTCCTATTCACTACCGCGATCGCAGGTGTCCTGATGGCTGGTGCGGGCGGCTATCGGCTGGCACTGCGCGATCAACACCGTCGCTGCGTAGCCGAGCTGGAGCGCAAGCAATTTCACTGGGACAGCGCCACCACAGATCGGGTTCGGCGTGGCTTTCTGAACACCAAAGCGCCGTATGCCCAGCAAGCGTTTGAGTACGCAGATCGTCTGCTTCACAAGCGAAATGAGGAGCTACATCGCGCCAGTGAACAGAGCTGTGAGCTGGGTCTCAGCGCAGGCATTGCGGGGGATGGAGCGCGTGCGCGCAGCGTATGTCTATCGCGTGCAGCCACGGACCTACAAGCGCTGGTGCGCATTTTGGAAGCGCCGGAATCGATCGTGGTTGAGCGTGCAACCCAGGCTGTTCTATCGCTGCGCTCTCCGCTCGACTGTCTGAAGATTGGACCCGAATCGAGCGCAGGAACCATCACAAACCAGCTGCTGCGTGACACGCTCGCGCACTTGCAAGCGCTCACCAACACCGGACAGTGGATCAGTGCAGAAGCAGGAGTCCGACAGCTTGTCAGCCGCGCGCAGCAGCAAAAGGATCGTGCGATTGAAGCGGAAGCGCTGTATCTGCTCGGTCGTCTGCAATGGGAAAAGGATGAGTTTAGCGCAGCAGCTTCGTCGCTGTGGCAGTCTGCGCTCGCGGCAGAAGCGAGTACGGAACGCGATGTTGCAGCACGCGCATGGCTTGGTCTGGCCGGACTCACCGGAGAAGTGATCGGCGATGCAGTCCGTGGAAAAGAGTACGCAGACCTCGCGCAAGTATCGGTTGAGCGACTCGGTGCAAGTGGAACCAGACTTGTGGGAGAGCTGTCTCTTTTGCGCGCGCGACTGGCCCATCGATCAGGAGACCTTGCTGCCGCTGAACGGGAAGCACATCGCGCACTGGACACGTTGATCACGTACGAAGGAATCGATCTGGCAGAGTCTTCGGAAACCGCACGACTGCTCGGGATTCTGTTCCTGAAGCAAGGACAAATAGACAAAGCGCGTCAGCAGCTAGAGCGCTTCGAGTCCGCACTGCTCAAAGTCCACGGAAGCCAACATCCACGCTATGCACGCGGGCTGCTCACCGTTGGGATGCTGCTCCATGAAGTGGGTCAGCCTGTTTTAGCAGAAGCACGCAATCGTCAAGCTGTGCGCATCCTCGAACAAGCGCTGCCGGAGAACAGTCCGATCAGAGCCGATGCGATGATGAACCTTGCGGTCTCTGTTCAAGATCAAGGAAGACTCCGGGAAGCGCTTCCGATCATGCAGCGTGCGCTCGCGATCATGGAACAGGTGCCGCAACATCCGCGTGATGATGGCGTTCGGCTGGTGCTGATCAACCTGTGCGATCTGGAGGCGCAGCTTGTCCTCGATGATGCTGCGCTGTTGAGCTGTCGGCGTGCGGTGTCTCTGTTTGAACAAGCCGGAGACGGAACCCATCCCGAGCTGGCGGAAGCGCTGCGCGTGATGGGTGTTGTGTATCTGCGGCGCAATCAAGTGGATGAAGCGCAGCGCGTGTTACAGCGTGCGCTCGCGTTGGCAGAGCATGGCGGTCTGTGGAAGGCCAATCGCGCAGCGGTTCGCTTTGCACTGGCGCAAGCATTGTGGGGACAGAAGAAGAGAACGGAAGCGCTCATGTTGGCCCGACAAGCGCGCGAAGAGCTACGCGGAGCAAGCGGAAGCAGCGACAAACTCGCGGACATGGATGCGTGGCTTTCACAGCGCACAGGTGGATGATGGACGTTGCGACCCCTTTTTTGAACGCGCTCACAGTCGCTTCTCAGACAGAACTTGCGTACAGCGCGCAAGATCACGCGCAGCTAAACGCAGTCCTGCATCGCATCTTGCAAGCGGCGCACGCAGCGTGGCCCAGCATTGCTCTTGCCGATGATCGCTTCCTGTCCTACGTGGCGGAGCGCGTGATTCCTTCTCCTTCTGTGATTCCGTTTCCTGATCTGATGCAGCGCCTAGAGCAGCTTCATACCTCGGATCTGTTTTTGTGCTGTGCGTGTGCAGATGGAAATGATCGCGCGATCGCGCAGCTTCAATCGACCACGTTTCCGATGCTTGATCGCGCGCTGGCTCGCCTTGGAATCGATCCACAGCGACGATATGAAGTGTTGGGAGAGCTGATTCCGCATCTGTTTGTGGCCGATGATCGCAAGCCACGCATTGCCAGCTATCGCGGAAAAGGAGCCCTGCAAGGATGGCTGCGCGCGGTGGCAGTTCGTCATGCACTCGCGAGTGTTCCGCAACTCCAAGAAGATGATCAAGCACTCGCAGTGCAGCCGGGAACGTTCGATCTGGAAGCGCAGTATCTGAAGACGCAGTATGGTCCACTGTTTGAAACGGCGTTTGCTGATGCACTGCGCAGTCTCAGCGTGCGTCAGCGCAATCTGCTGCGTCGTCATCTGTTTGATGGACTGCGGATTGATGATCTTGCGCTGATTCATCACGTTCATCGCGCGACGGTGGCTCGCTGGATTGAGCGTGCGCGTGAAGACCTCGCACGCTACGTCTATCAGCAGCTCAGCAAGCAGCTCGGACTGCAACAGAAAGAGCTACAGAGCCTGCTCCGTGCGATCCGCAGCCACATCGATCTCAGCCTGAGCAAGCACCTGCGCTGAGCGTCCCAGCCATCCCATCGCTGTTGCGACCTGTCTGCCAAGTGCTGATACAAAAAAGCGCGTCAGTGGTCTGGCTGACTGGACCCATCTGTTTGTGCGAAGATGAAGCAAAATAGACAGAGGCCAGCTAGATCCATGTACGCAATCACCATCATCATGAAGGCACTGCCAGGACGAGGACTCGAGCTCTTGGAGCTAAGTCGTGCGACGATTGCACCCACAAGAGCAGAGCCCGGATGTCTGTTCTTCGACTTGCTCCGTTCTGTACAGCAGCCCGATGAGATCGTGTTCTACGAAGCCTACCGGAGCCGCGCGGATTTTGACGCACACATACAGACAGAGCATGTGAAGCAATGGCAGGCAGCAGCGCTTCCGATGATCGATCGAACGAGCATCCGTCTGCCTGCGCACATCAGTGTAGACGAATGACGATTGCGAGCTTGGACTACGGCAGATCGTAGAAATAGATCGTGTTCCCATTCAGATCCGGAACACCGATGCGACGCATGACGGGATCGTATCCGATGTCTGCGGCAACCATCGCTCCATCGACTTTGAAGTCGTAGAGCTTGGTCTGCGCCCCGGTCGTGCTGTTGACGCGATACACCGTCGCAGAAGGATTGTCCGAGATCAGGTAATCGGTACCGTCTTTTTCAATGCCATCAAACTTGCCAGTGAATGTCCCAAGCTGGGTAGGATTGGCCCCCGTTGCGACAGGCATCTTGTAGATCTTGCCCTGGAGATTGGGCATCGAGAAGTCCTCTGTTTCCACCAAGATCAGGTTCGTCCCGTCGAGAAACAGACCGTTTGGGAACTTGAAGTTCGTCATCGTACCGAACACCGCACCCGTGTTGTTGGCCACATTGGGCGTGGCAAACTTAATCAGACGACTCCCAAACGTATCGGTGACCAGGACAGAAGTTCCATCCACGACAACATCGTTGAGCAGGATGGCTGGCGCTGTTCCTGCTTTCGGAACCGCTGCACTACGAACGGGTGCTGCCGTTGGATTGGTCACGCTGACTGCCACCAGCTGATCAATGTCCGCAACGTACAGCGTTCCAGCACTGATGCGGATTCCTGCTGGGGTGCTCAGCTTGTTGTTTGCGCCCAACCAGTTGTGATCCACGGTCTTGAGGTCCGCAGAGATGCGCGTGATCCATCCCTTGTTGTCCTTGGTCCCAAGCTGTGCGCCCGCTCCCAACGAGATATTCGACACATACCAAGCACTGCTTGCGGAATCCCAGAAGATGCTCTCGGGCTGCTCGAATCCGCCGGTGACTTTGTTGATCCGTGACACCGCGAGATCTGCGGGAGGAGTAGCGAGGTCCGGGGCTACCGCAAGGTCGGGAGTCGGCGTGGGATTTTGTGATTGTGTGTCGCAGGCCTGACCTGTCAGCAGCGCGGTCGCAATCATCCATGCACCGATTCCTATGAGCTGTTGGGTTCTCTTCATCCTTCTCTCCTTCTTATGTGCGTCACCAAGGCTTCCGCATCGATACAACGAGGCAAACGGAGCCATGCGGGAGTTCCAGTTGCCCGCCATTCCTTTAGCGATCTTCGACGAGGATGACGCGGCCTGGGCATGAAGTTTGTTCATGATCGGGATGATGAGAACGGAGCATTCTGCTTCTCTGTTTGATCCATCCTGCGCGAAAAGGGGGAATGCGTGTGTGACCTAGTGCCAAGCGGAAGACAGTACGGTCGCATCCATCGCTGCGTGAATCCGCTCTGCTTGCTCTGCCACCTGCGCGCGGAGCGAATCAAGCGCTGGACTTGCGCGCAGGACCGACAGCAGCGGACAGCCATCAAGCCACACGAGATCATACAACCCGTCCGCCACACACTCTTTGAGTGCGCCGAGTGCTTGCTCTGCCATGTTTTCAAAGCAATAAAGCTCCGCTTTCCCTTGATTCAGGGTTGATCTCCGACGGGAATTCGCGCCTTTGTGCGTGCCATAGTACAGGACGATCTCTTCGCTGCTCAGCGGTGGGGATGTCGCTGGGTCAGCCACTCGCTGCATCAGCCGTCGCGCACGGACACAGAAAAAGGAATCATCCCCAGGAAGGGAGAGCAGGTGTCGGGCCCACGCTGGATCTTTTCTCCACAGTGCCATCCGGCCTCGGATCAACCACAGAATCGGCATCTCGCGCGGATCATGGACCTCGTAGTTTGACAGCGTTTCGACCTGTTTCCACGCTCCGGTTAGCGCAAACGCACGGATCAGATCGATTCGCGGTCGAATGTTCAAGGGATCGAGCAGCATCGCCCACTCTAGGTGCGCAACCGCTTCGGACAGAGGCCCGCACTCGCACAGAATCCGTCCCAGCAGCTCATGCAAATCGGCAAGCTGTGGCGCGATCAGGAGTCCCTTTCGCAGCGCACGTACAGCCCCAGGTAGATCGCCTGTGCCATGTCGTGTCGCAGCGAGCGCGGCATAGGACGCCCCCTGATGCGGTGCCATTTCCACCGCGCGTTCCGCCGCAGAAATCGCTTTGATGCGATCTTCTTCATGACCCCAATACCACGCTCGCGCACATGCCTTGGCGTAGCCCACTCGCAGCAGCGGACTGTCGGGCTGACGCGCAAGTGCTTGTTCCAACAGCTCGACGCTGCGATGAAAAAATGCCGGATCGTTGCCGGTATAAAGCTGACGTGCTTTGAGGTACAGACTGAGCGTTTCTGGATCGAGGATGCTCTCACTTTGTCGAGCCGATACTTCCGTCATCAGCGCTGTGGCAATACAGTGCGCGGCCTGCTGGCAAAGCTGGATGGCTTGCCCAAACGGAATCTCCCAGCGCTGCGTCCAAAGCTGAAATCCGCTGTCAACCGCGAGCAGCTTGAGCGTCACTGACAAGTGCTGACCTTGCAGCGCGTAGGTGCCATATAGGAAGGCATGCGCACCGAGCTTTTTCGCTGCTTCCAACGGAACCGCAGAGAGCTTCTGTCTTTCCATTGCAGCGCGAGGGAGCACCCGCACATCACGCACTTCACCGATCGCATCCGAAAGGGAATCAGCCAGCGTTTCGGAGAGATAGGACTGCGCCTCTTGTCCCTGGTTTTGAAGTCGCCAGATCGCCACCGTACACAGACGGTGTTCCTTGCGTGCAATCAGGGTCGCATCGGGATCAGACTGTAGCGTTTGGGGCGGCACAAAGGACTGCTGATCAACCGTCAGTGGCACGCTGAGCAGTGCGCGCCGCAGCTCTTCCGCAGTGGTGAATCGATCCTTGGGATGTCGTGCCATGCAGCGTGCGACAAGCTGAATCATCTCGGTGGGGAGATCGGGGCGCAGCAGCGACAGCAGCGGTGCATCATGATGTTGCCGAGCGAGCGCCATCATCATCGGTGTGTCCCCATCGAAGGGAAGCTTGCCGCTGAGCATCTCGAACATCATCACACCCAGGGAAAACAGATCCGAGCGACCATCAATCGGCACCGAGTTGAACTGCTCAGGAGACATATACGCTGGTGTTCCGCTGACTTGTCCCTCGGGTCGATTGCTCTGTCGGGTACGCGAGATCCCAAAGTCCATGATCACCGTCCGCCCCGACCGCGACAGCATGATGTTTTCCGGCTTCAAATCGCAGTGAACCACGTCGGCACAGTGGGCGGCGTAGAGTCCTTCGGCAATTTGGGATGCCAGCGTGATGACTTCATGAAGCGGTAGGATGTCTTGTCTGCTCTTTCCTCGCCGGAGTCGCTTGGCCAAGGACATTCCATCGATACACTCCATCGTCAGGAAATAGACGCCGTCATGTTCGACCAGATCATAGACACGAGCGATGGAGCGATGGGTGACTCGGCGGGCCAGCCTGACTTCATTGCGGAGGTCTTCGATTGCTTCGGTCAGCTGGGGATGAACGCGCTTTGGCACCTTCAGCGCGACGTCTTCCCCCAGCACCAAGTCGCGGGCGCGAAACACACTGCCAGCGCCCCCAGTCCCAAGCAGACCTTTGATCTCGTAGCGACGAGCGAGCAGAGACGCCTGCCGACTTGGAGACTCACTCCACAAAGGACTATCTGGCTCTCGATGGGGTGTATCAAGGGTCTGATACAAATCGTCCGTCGTGCTGTATTCCTTCACCAACGAACCTCCTTTCGCAAGCCCTCCGCGCCCTTGGATTCTCGTCGCGTCAACGAGTCCGCAGACAGCACCCTCATCATCTCATGACAGAGGGTGACTGCCTCACTACGGAACGCGCGAGACCGGATACGCGCCCAGCTTTCCGGGCCGTGCTTTGCAAAGATCCGCAGAGCGATCGCCAAAGAACAGGCTGTCTCCGTTGATCTGATTCAGATCAAGTTCCGTCGGGCACGTCGCATTCGATGGGAATCCCAGCGCTGCGCAGCCGGTGGCTCCAATGTCGGTGACTTTGCCCACAGACCACGGACCCGTTCCGCACATTCCGCTCTGGAGCGTACTGGCCGCAGCAGAGGACAGCGGAGTGACCGTGCGCGTGGAAAACTGATAGTCCACTTCCGTTGCGCCTGAGACACTCTGTGAAGCCTGTTTCACCTGATAGTTTCCACCTACGTTGGCACCCAGGAACTGCACTGTACACGCGGCGTCGTTGTAGATCGTGACCGTCAGGTTCCACGTCGATTCCGTCAGTGTGAAATCTCGCTTCAGGAAGATTCCGTTTCCTGCTGGCTCGCATGAGCTGCTCTTCCAGTGACCGCTGAGCTGTTGATTGAAGGTCGTTCCACAACCGGCCAGACTTGCGCTCACCGCGAGCGTACAGACAGCAGAAAAAACACGAGTGAACAGTGTCTTCATGGGAGTCTCCTTTTGAAGGGGGTCATGAGCGAGTATCGGGTCGCTCGTTCATTTGGTACACTGAAGGTTCCTCATGCCGAGCATGAAGAAGCCGCATATCCCAAACGCTCAGAAGGCACGGACTCCGTCCCCTGCTTCGTTGAGTGCGATGGATCTGAACTTGTTGGTGGCGCTTGATGTCTTGCTCACAGAGCGAAGTGTCACCCGTGCGGCGAAAAAAATGGGCATCACGCAGTCCGCAATGAGTCACATTCTTCGTCGCCTGCGTGATCAGTTTGATGAGCCGCTGTTCCTCAAATCCTCGACCGGGATGGCTCCGACTCCTCTCGCACTGGAGATGGCTCCGCTCCTGAAACAGGCGCTGCAAGATCTTCAGGAAGCCATTCGCATTCGTCCGCGTTTCGATCCCGCGACTTCACAGCGACACTTCACGATTGCCTCTGCGGACTATTCCCAAGTGGTGCTGCTGCCCAAGTTGATGGCCCAAGTTCAGCGCAGCGCACCGTCGGTCACGATCAGCACGCGGATGGTGACAGCAGGCTGTTCGCAGGCGCTCGCTTCGGGAGAGCTGGACTTGATTTTGGGAGCGATTCCCATCGATCGTCCCGACATCATGTCGCGCAAGCTGTTCGAGGAGCGCTTTGTCTGTCTGCTCCGTGCGCAGCATCCAGACGTAGATAGCTGTCTGACCGTTGAGAAGTTCACAGCGCTATCGCATGTCTTGATTTCTCCGATGGGCTCGGGACCGACCTGGGTGGATCCGCAGCTCGAAAAAAGAGGACTCAGACGACACATTGCGCTGCGGGTCGCGCACTACATGGTCGCACCGCTGGTGGTTGCGCAGAGTGACTTGATCCTCACGATTGCAGAGCGAGTCGCCAAGCTCATGAGCGGAGCATTCCCTCTGCGCATCGTCAAACCGCCTCTGGACATTCCCGGATTCGCGATCTGGGCCTACTGGCACGGTCTGCAACAAGACGATCCCGGACACAGCTGGCTGCGCGCCCAGCTCCTGGCTGCCAGCGCGGAAGTCTGACCAGCGGCGAATCCGCGTGTCCCTTGCGTGCCGCTTGTGTGCCTTCGATCGACAAGCTGTGCCCGTCGAGAACGAGAACAACCGCCCGGTGTGCCAGCGCGCATCACATCAGAAGTCGTGATTATCAAATGGTTTTTCAGTAGTGAATATTACTTCGTCATGAAGTATGTCGATGGCGAGACGCTGGAGCACATCATCCAAAAGCTCGCCGACGGAGATCCGTATTACCACTCGCGCTATCCCGTCGAAGTTCGACTCGAAATCTTCATGGGCTTACTCCGCGCTCTCCAATACGCCCACGACCAGGGAATTGTTCATCGCGGACTTTTTCAGTGATTTAACTGACGGTAATTGCTGGGGATCTTGATCGCGAGGAATCGCTAGGGAACGGCTGTCTGTAGGTAGGTCAGCGACGGTAGCCGATGGCGGAGCAGACTTGATCACGCTGCGCTGGGGACAGCGCTAGGAGGTGGGCGATCAAGCCGTCAAGGTCGCCTGCGAGCGCTTCCGAAACACGCGCAGAACGGGCCGAATCCATCGCGCTCTCGCTGATGTAGTGGCGCTTGGTCACTTCGTCGGAACCATGCCCCAGCGCCCGCGCCACGTAGCTCGAGCTTGCCCCAGCTTGCACCGCAAGCGAGGAATGCAGACCGCGCAGCGAATGAGGGCAAACCGTCGGCAAGTCGGCTTGCTTGCAATACTTCGTCAGCGCCTTGTGCAGACACGTCGCAGAAAGCACCGTCGAGCCGTTGAGAGAGAAAAGCAGCGCTTCCGGCTTCATTCCTTCGGCATGTCGTCGCAGAAGCTCACGCACGATCGGCGCGTCGAGCGCTAGACGGCGCTTTGCGTTCTTTGTCTTCGTGCCATCGACGACAATCACGCTTGCGTCGCAGTCCAGATCGCGCTTCTTGAGCTTGAGCACTTCGCTGCTGCGCAAGCCGAGAAACAACTGCGTAAGGAGTGCCAGCGCTCGCCAGTCGCCAAGCGCCGCACGTTCTGTCAGATAGTCCGTTAGCCGCTTCGCCTCATCCGTCCGAAGCTGTAGCTTTCCTTTGTTCGCTCTGCCGATGGACTGGACTTCCTCAAAAGGATTCTTGGCGACAAGCTTCCTTTTGATTGCAAAGCGATACATCGCCTTAACCGTTCTAAGAGCGATTGCATGCGAAGCTACGGCGTATTTATCAACAGTCGCCAGATAAAGCGCTTCGGCTTTTTCTGGTGACATATGGGCCGATTTGTCGAGCTTGGGAAAGATGCGCATGATCGTATGCTTCACATGAAGCAGTGAACGATCTACACATCCACGCTGTCGCTTATGCTCGACAAACTGAGCCAGCAAATCACCCACTGTCAGCTTTGCCGAATCGTCAAAACTGGCTAGTAGATTGCTTTTGGCTGTTTCGGCTTGATCGAATGTATCGAATACCAGCGACTTGCGCTTATCGCCACTCTTAACAACTAGACGCCACTTGTCTTTGTTCTGATACGGTCCTAGAACCTTCGGCGCTTCCTGTGGTTCGTCGGTTTGCGCTGTGTCCTTCGTCTCTGGCCTCTTGCGTGAGAGCTTGCGCTTTAAGCTGCTACGTCGTGCGCTGTATAGCTCATTGATGGTGTTCATTGCTCACCTCTTGCGACTCGTCGGAGTACGGTATTAAAAACACGTAGGCCGTTCGACACATCGAAGCAATACAGATGATGTGTATTGCCTTTTATCCAAATATCGATGTTTCTCTTTGCACACGATTTGACATCATCCCTGTGCATGAAATCGCGCAACGGACCGGACTTACCTCTAATCTCCTCTCCGTTGTTTACCCTTGTAAAGCATGAGCTTGTAATTTGATACTGCAAGCCCGATTCACAAGGCGTAAACTCTAGTTTGATCGTGATCTCCATTGTCGGGTAATCACTCATTACAGCATCCTTTCGTGTCTGCGGAAACACACAGAGCAACGCTCGTTACGCTTCACAAGCATTGAATCGACATAGACCGCACGCCGTATCAGCACACGACGATCGGCGATCGTCAGGCTCTCGACGTACTGACCCACCAAAGAGGCTGGAACTTGCCGACGGCAGACCGTCGAGCCGTCGCCGGTCGCCAAGTGGATTCTTGGGGGTTTTGATGGCTGTTTTTCGTCGGTAAGTGGCATTTTTGCCTCTGTTTTTTTACCAAAGGATAAATTTACCAAAGGAAAAACGCAACGGAATAGCGCTCTCGACGAGAGCGGCTTGTTTTGGTTGCCATCGTCAAGCGGACAACCAATTCTCTCGCGTCGGAGATAGACTGCCGATTGGTGGCGATCTGTGTTTTCTATAGGAAAAATAGAATCACCGACGGCGGACGTGCTAGAAAGCGGGCATGAAGCCTGAGACTGGCCGCCTCGCGTCGTTGTCGGTGGGCGTGCGCCTGGCCGAAGCACGCGAGCGACGCGGGCTGACACTCCAGGCGCTTAGCAAACAGTCGGGCGTCGGAGTCGCAACAATTTTTACTATCGAGAAGGGAACGAAGCAGCCGCGCAGCGATACGGTTGAGAAGCTCGCTCGAGCACTCGCTGTCCCTCGCGCTTGGCTATGCTTCGGCGATGGCGAAAAGCCGGAGTGGGAGTAGCCGCACTACTCGGGGGAGTTTAACGTCGCTGGCCTCGGTGTTTGCGTTGCTCGTTCTATCGTCCGCTTCTCATCGAGCTGGCTGGCTTCGGACCTCTGGACGCGCTCGCTTCGGATAACGAATCAGTCCGACTTCTGGATAGCTACCCCCAAAGGAAACTCCTGGGTAGCGACGGGATGGTAGTTAATCCATTGCATTCCACGCTCATCACGCCTCGATTCGCGGCACGGATTTTTCGAGCATTTTTTGGAAAATGTTCTCGAAAATCCCAACTACCGAAGATCTTTCAGATTTGATTTTTTTTCATTCTTTCCGATTTATTCTTGGGAAGAGGCCATATCTGCTCAATCGCGAATGATCGGGCAATTAAGTAGACCATGTTTTCCGGTATTTTCGTAAAGCTCCCGAGTGACTGCGATCTAAGCTCCCATGAAGCTGGATTTTATGTCTGTTTGATTTCGCGGATCTGGACTATAAAGGCTCAGCTTGGGAAGCTTGGTTCTCTCAGAGAATGTAGCGATATCGAGAGGTTAGAAAATCGACCGGATTTTTTTAAAATGCTCAACCTCAAGATTATCAAGGGCATGTGCGACTATGTGAATCAAACTGCCGTCATCGCCCCGAAGTCGAGCGCCCGCAGCCTATGCTGCGCTCAGGTACAAGCCGGGCAAGGAGGCGCGGATCTTTGTTCTCAGTAACGAGACGCTACGGACAGCGCGTCAGGTGCTTCGACTCATGGACCTTCGGCCTAGCAGCCCGTAGCGAGCGCCAAATTTATTTGTTCGGGATTTGAAATCAAATCAGCAAACAAATCCAAGTCCCGGAAATCAATCGGCAATTAAATCCGGCATTTGTTTTTCATTTAGAAGCAATCTTCTCAGCATGTTGTAAATCGGGCATCAATCTGCACATCGATCCGAGGGGATTTTCATTCGTCTCTCGTCGGGATGCGACCTAACTGCCCGTAATGCCTGATTTGATTGGTGAGCGTTTTTGTGGACTTAACCCATAAAGCCGAATATTGGGCAGATAAGCGCCTTGTCAAAGTGCAGCAATATTGAGCAGTTGGAATTTTGACCGGATTTGTTTCAAATGATCAACATCAATGAAATCAGGGGCATGCACGACTATGTGAACCAAACCGCCACCAGCGCCCCCAAATCGAGCGCCCGGAGCCTGCTCCAAACCATTCTTGCGAATCGCCCAAGTACCTTAGTTGCCTCGGGTCGTAGCGTAGGAATCGCCACATGAGGAAGTGTTGCTCGGGGTCTGCCGTCACGCAGCTTGATGTCGGTCACAGCATCGAAACCATAGATAGCTGCCGGGAACGCCACGTCCAACCCCAGCCGAGTCAGAATCGCTTCAGACCGCTTGACGCCAGATCGGCGGACCGGTCCCCTGACGCCGCCTAACACTGAACGCTGCAGTGCCCTTGCTCATCACGCAGGAAGACATCGCAGCCCTGGCTCGACTGCCGAACCATCCACGCAGATCTCTACTTGACCCACATCCCCCGCTGAGGTACGGAGATCGTCGTAATGGCAGGAGCCTGCCGTGGGACCGAGACGATTCCTAGAAAACAGCCAGCTACCATTGATTACAACAATCTATGAATAAGGGTATGAATAAACTGAATAATCGTCCCCCTTTTCTGCCTTCCGAGTTTATCGCTGCGCATTATTTGTGTTATCGCAACCACGATATCATGCTAGAAATGCTACGATCTGGCGAAAAACACGGTGTATTCAATGCTGAATATCCATTCCGAGACGAGGCAGATCGGCACTCTTTTGAAGAGTCCGAAGATATTTTTACTTGGCTCTCAGAAACAAAGCGCGAGGAGGAAAGAGTGGATTTATTGAGAAGAACTATTTTTCCCGCAGTCTTATCAGATTTTCTTCACTTCGTATATGAAGCATTGGCATGCTCAGGGAAGGCAAAGTTGACAGTCGCATTTGCCTTGCTAAGGAAACCATTGCAAGAGAATCTCCATCTTTTGGAATCAATTGCAACCGATTTTGATTCCTTTGCAGCAAAGTTGGCCACTGAACCGCACAGACTGTCTGCTGGCGGTTCGGGAGGATTGAGCGCTCATCAAAAACGAATTGATATTGCCATAAATCAAATAGATGAAACAGACCGATTTGATGGAGAGTATTTAGCGGTATTGCGGTATGACAAAAGGAACAAGGATAGCTTTGCTCATGTATTCGACACAGCAATACATCTTTTCACCGATAATCACGCCATAAGGACGGAGCCTATGAATATTAACTTCATATTCTCAGACAATGAATCGAGATGGAGTCAATGGTCTTACATATATAGTCGCTTGCCTTATGTGTTGACATATGCTCGATTGCTTTTTGAGCATGTTTTGGCCGCAGTTAAGAAGACGGATCCAAAATACATAGAGGACATGGAACGACGTCTTTCTGCCTCAACTCTGCTTTGGTCGGAAACAATCTCCGAAGAGTATATTGTTCCCCCTCTTACGAAATTTATAAATGCAACGAAGTCTAGATTAGATTCACAGTGCGAGTCGCAAGGATACAGAGTTCCTTCAGCTAGGGATTTAGATCAATTGGCGGACACAGGCAGAATGCCAGGAGAGACATTTCTGAGCGCATACACCAGAAACATGAGTTATGGGGCTCGTGCCACCGCGGCTAAAGCAGTGCGACAAGCTGTCGGTTTTGCGCAGAGACTTGGTAGCCGAAAGCATTCTGATGAGGACGCAGATCTCCATGGCAAGTGACGTGGAAACGTAGAAACGGCTCCCTACCAAGCCCACTCAAGAGCGATGGTGTGCCTTGTGTCAGCAACCCAGACGCATCAATGACGCAGCGGTAGCTTCCTATTCGTAGCCTATCGCGCCCTGCTCCCAGGACTTGGCAGACGAGGTTCGGAGCACCGGTTAAGGAACATCAGTGAAAAGGTCTTCAAAGCAAGCAGTAGGCAGCAGGGTACCTCTTGGAGAACTCGAAGTAGGAAAACGCATCGGTGAAGGTGGCTTCGGGGTCGTACATGAGGCCACGATAGCGGGGATCAATTTCCCTTTCGCAATTAAGTTCCTAGACCCATCGCCGTTCAACTCGAACGTCGAAACGGCACGGGCGCGATTTTTCCGAGAGGCCGAATTGCTTTTTAAACTTCGGCATCCACACATTATCTCTATCTACGGAGTAGGTGAATATGAAAGAAAGCCATATTTGCTTATGGAGCGATTCCAAGGAATGGATCTGAATAAGGCACGTAGTTCTGTGGGAACACCCAACCCGGAGGCCGTGCTTCCATTTATTGAAATTGTCGCGGACGCTCTTGGCCATGCTCACTCTAAAAATATAGTTCATCGAGATATCAAACCACGGAATTTGATGACAATTAGAGGTGATGGCCGTGTTTTAGATTTTGGTATCGCTGCGTTACTTGATCCAGATGGCAGTCGCCTCACCCGCACAGGTGGAACGTTCGTGGGCGATTCGTTCTCTGCACCTGAATTAGTCGAGAACCCAAGACTCTGTGACCCACGTTGCGATGTGTATAGCCTGGGCGCATCTTGGTTCTGGCTCCTTACCGGCAAGGCCCCAAAAGGGAGGAACTGGGAATCATCTCTTCGCAGTGCCGTGAAAGTATCACCGGACTACGAGCGCGTCATGCTCCGCTGTCTTGACCAGCCGGACGCTCGCTACTCCAGCATGGCGGAACTAGTTGCCGATGTCAGAGCCCTCCAATCTGGGGACAAACCCCCTGCTGGGAGTGAGCGACCCACCGACGATGATGCACTGGTCCTCGGGGTTGTCGTTAGCAAGTGTCCCGATGAGTCCGACTGGACTACTACTTACCAAGTGGAGCAGCAGCTAAATGGCGCAATGACGAGACTTTCACTCATCATGTCCACTAAGCGGCTCTATCGGCTCGGGCTCATCAAACGAGTCACTGTTCAAGAACATTGGAATGAGGAATCAATCCCAGCCATCCAGGTAACCGAAGAAGGGATACGGTGGACCGAGACAAATCACCAGATGATTGAAACACTTATGGAACGGCTCATTCCTGCATCGAGCCGGGTGCCAACCAGTCTGCCCATCGAGAACAATGACATCCCGTTCTAACTGTCCTCAATAGGTGCATAGGATGTTCAAACTTGGTATCGGCTCCATGGTCTAGGTCTACGCCCCTAAACACCATTACGGTTGTTATCAGGCAAGCAGGCCGCGACCGGATCCAACACTATCCTGAGTTCATCCTCAGCCGACCACAGTGCGGTCTAGGCTAGCAAGCAGGGCGCAGTGCTCGGACCCAGTGCCGCAGTGCCACACGCATCCTAGCCGCCATGCTGAACAGACCAGTCGCTTTGTCGCGGGCGAAGCCGTACCCTTGGTGCCCGCGTTGTAATGGGAAGGCCCTTGCGTTTTCCTCAAACAATGGCAGGCGCACCGAGTCACGGATGCTGGCAATCATGGGTTGGGGTGGGGTTGGCCGCTTGCACCTTCGGCCCACTGCACGGATCGAAGCGCCATGCCAGCTGCCGAAGCTGGCGATCATGGATTCGGGGTGATGTTGGCCGACTCTGTGTAGATCGAAGCGGTGGGACTCGTGCGAAGCGGTCTACGATGGCTCATTGAGAGCGGACTCGAGCGCCTGACAGATTGCGCGGCGCTTTCAGTCCGTTCCCTACGCTCCCGAGAGAAATGCCCATTTGGGGAACAGATTCAAGCCGTTCCCCGACGGTGCTTGAGTTCATCGCGATATCAAGCCAGCCAACGTGATGGTGGGGCGGTATGGGGAAGTGGTGCTGATGGACTTTGGCGTTGCCAAGCAGATTCGGGGCGACATGCCGAGCGATGCGCTGAAGTCGCAAGCGGGCAAGTCAGAGCCGGTCAAGCCCGACGCGCAGGCTCGGCTGTTTGCGACGAGAAACGATCAGCTCATCGGGACGCCTGCGTATATGTCACCCGAGCAGGCGATGGGCTGGAACCACAAGATCGACGAGCGAAGCGACATCTACAGCGCGGGCGTGCTGCTGCATGAACTGCTGGCGCTGCGTCACTATTTGTCGGAGGTGACGACGCTGCAAGGGATGATCATGGCGATCGGAACCGAGCCGTTTACCTACTGGCAGCTCGTGTTTTTGCGTCATCCCAAGCATCCGGTGCCGCGCTCGGAACTGCTGCACTTTGTCGCCCGCGCGATTCACAAAGATCCGAACCAGCGCTTTCCGAGCGTCATCGAGATGATCGGCGAGCTACAGCGACTCATCGACGGACGCTGTGCGGTGCGCTGTCCGGCGACGCTGGCCAAGCGCATCACGCGCGAAGTCACCGGCTTTATCGAGCGCTTTCCGAAGCTGTCGCCGTTTCTGTTTTATCCGACGCTGCTGTTTTTGATCTACGCAGTCGGCTTTACGCTGTATCGCGGGCTCGGTTAACGTGCCCGGATGCCGTCTCGGCACCGTGTTGCGATCTGCGCTTCTCATCCGATTCAGTACTTGGCACCGTGGTTTGTGCAGCTTTCCCGAGAGCCGCGCATTGATCTGACGGTGCTGTATGGCTCGCTCGACGGACAGGTGCGAGCTGCGGCGGATCGTGACTTTGCTCAGTCGGTGCGCTGGGATGTTGATCTGCTATCGGGTTATCACTACGTCGAGCTTCCGTCGCATGCGCTGCGGCCCGGACTCGATCGCTTCTTGGGCGTCGCCAGCCTGGACCTGTTTCGGCTGCTGCGGCGCGAGCGCTTCGACGCTGTGGTGATCTTGGGCTGGAACTATGCGCTGTATCCGCTGGCGCTCTGTGCGTCGTTGCGCGCTGGAATTCCGGTGATCTTGCGCGGTGACTCGGTGCGCTATGCCGATGCCGACGACACGGACGCAGCCAGCGAGGGACTTGCGCGCGCTCGTCTTGTGGCCAAAGCCTGGACGCTGCGACGCTACATCGGTCTGTGCTCGGCGGCGCTGGCTGTCTCGACCGGAAACCGTCGGCTGCTTCGTTACTACGGATTTCCCGACGACAAGATCTTTTCTGCACCCTATGCGGTCGATTCTGCGCGATTTCAGTTGACAAAATCTGAACATGATGAATCCCGTCGGATCATTCGTGCCAAGCTGGGTCTTGCCGATGATGTTCCGCTGCTGCTGTGCTGTGGCAAGCTCAGTCCGGTGAAGGCTCCGTCGCTGCTTCTGTCGGCATTTGCACGGCTGCGCAAGCGTGGACTGCGCGCCAGCCTGGCATTTTGTGGCGATGGAGCGCTGCGTACGGAGCTGGAAGCCCGCGTCGCCCAGGATCGGACTTCAGACGTTCACTTCCTGGGGTTTCGCAACCAGCGTGAGCTACCGAGCCTGTATGCAGCGGCAGATGCGCTGGTGATTCCGTCGCTGCGCGAGGCGTTCGCGATGGTCGTTCCCGAAGCGATGCACGCCGGTCTGCCAGTGGTGGCATCGGATCGCGTCGGCTGCGTCGAAGATCTGGTCATCGCAGGCCAAACTGGGCTGGTGTTTCCGTCGGGAGATGAAGAAGCGCTACTCGCTGCGCTGACGATGCTGTGCGAGCCTGTTTCGGGGACTGCGCTGCGACGACGGCTCGGCGATGGAGCCACAGAGCGGATGAAGACCTGGACCTATGCGCAGACGACGCAGGGCTTGCTGGCGGCGCTCGATGCACTCGATCCGAGCCAGCGTTGCCGTTAAAAACGTCGAACCAAACGCGGCTCTCCGACGCTGTGCTACGGCGCGGTCCGTGCGCAGCGGAAGCCTTGGTTGGGATAATACTCCGTCGATGTGTTGCCCAGGCGAGAGGTGGCTTTGGATACCTTGTCGTCGCTGTCAAAGCCACTGCCGCCGCGCACGGTGAACTGGTTGGTGGTACAGGTCTCGGCGGGATAGGTGCAGAACGGGCTCGCGGTTTTTTCCCAGGCATTGCCGAGCAGATCGTAAAAGCCCGGCTGATCGCCGTTGACGATCTTGCCCAGGTAGGTCTTTACGTAGCTGGCGACGGGACACGTTCCGTTTTTGTTCCAGCAGGCACTGTTTCCGATGGCACCCGGATAGGGCAGTCGCTGATTGGTGATGTCGGCGCCGTTTTTGCCAAGTGCGGCGAACTCCCACTCCACTTCCGTCGGTAGGCGTCGTCCGATCCAGGTGCAGAACGCTTCGGCTTGCGACTTGGACACGCAGGTGACGGGATGCTGCTCTTTGCCATCGACGCCGAAGGTGCAGATCCAGCCTTGGGTGCCATACGCGCCGGTGACTGGCTTTTCGCAGACCTTGGCATCGACGCAGGCGCGATATTCTTCGACGGTGACTTCGCGCTCGTCCAAAAAATAGGGTCCAGGCACGCTGCGCAGGTAGCTGGGTCGGTCGTTGAATCCGTCGGCGATCATGGTTCCCATGTAGAACGAGCCAGACTCGCGAACCTCGATCTCGGCGCGCTTGGGACGGGGATCGACGGACATGTCACCGCCAGCGGTCTGCGCACACTTGCCAGCGACGCAGAAATAGCCTTCGGGACAGCCTTTGTCGTCGATACAGGCTTTGCTTTGGTAGTCGGGGTTGTAACAGCCAGCGAGGAGCAGAGCGGCAAAGACGATGCGACGCATTAGAACCTCCCGAGGACGGCAAGGCCACGACCAGTGAACAAGACCGATGCTTGCGGCGCTTCCGACGCTGCGGCAGGCGCAGTCGATGCGGGCGGGGCTTTTTTGGTCAGACGAATGATGGTCGGAACCAGGCCTCCGACGAGTGCTACACCGCCGATGACATCGAGTGCGATGGCTGCCCGACCGAGCGTCTTGCCTTTTTGATCGAGCGCAGCGTCGAACGCACCATCGCCTGAGACAACCTGCTTGGCCGCTGACATGGCGACACCACCGACGGCAAATCCACTGATCAGAAGGGCTCCACCGACGGCCATGACTCCGACCGGAGCCCACTTGGCAGCAGCCGATGGCTTTCCGTCACTGACTACCAATGGTTGCGTCGGTGTAACTGGCTGCACTGGCTGCGTCACTTCGGGCGGCTTTTCCGGCGGTTCAGGCGTCGGATTCACCACTTGCGGCGTCGGATTCGCTGGGACCGGCTGCACCTGACCGAGCTTTTCTTCAGCCTGGCGCTTGAACTTTTCCACATCGGCACGGGCCTCGGGCGCGAGGTTCTTTTCCTCGCTCATGTAGCGGTCGTAATAGACGATCGCGTCGCGCGGACGGCCAAAGTCGAGGTACGCATGCGCAATGTTGAGCAGCAGCGCGGGCATGGGCCGAATCAGATACGCCGCTTCCAGCTCGTTGATGGCGCAGTCGTAGAGCTTTTTTTCGTAGCACTGCTGCGCCTTGTTCACGCGCTTGGCAAAGTCATCCGCAGCCTCGGCGCGCGTGCCAAAACACACGAGCAGCGACAGGGCGAGCGCGCTAGTTGAGCTTTTTATGGGTCTTAAAGTCCAAAATGAGGCTGTCATTTTTGCGGCCTTTACTCGGAGTGATTCGCTTGGGCTGCGGGCGAGTCCCGGCGGCGGGCGGCGGGGCTTGGGTCGGCTGACTCGCGGTCAGGACTTCGCTGCGCTCGACGTCGCGATCCTTGGCAAAGCTGAGCGTCAGCTCACCAAAGCCTGCTTTTCTGACGAAGACGGTCTGCGATCCGGTGCCGCTTGGCTGCTCGTGAGACCACGGCGTCTGTCCGAGCGACTTTCCTTGCTCGTCGAAGACTTCGGCACCGTCGGGCGTGGTTCGGAGCATCCAGCGCACGGTCTTGGGCAGCGGCGTCACCACAATCGACGGCTGCGACACGACGACGGGCTTGGGGGCCGGATTTTTGCGCACAAGCAGCGCCACGGCCAGCGCTCCCAGCACCACCAGTGCCGCCAGCGACAGCGCCAGGCCACGACGGAGCGGATTTTGACGCGTCGAGGCCGCAGCTTGACCCATTGCCACGCCCAGCGTCGGAGCCGCCAGCCCACGACTGGCCAGCGTCGGCATCGACTCCGGCGTATCGCCACCAATCGGAGTCGCTGACACATCCGTTGATTCCGACGCAGCAGCCCCTGGACTGGACCAGCTTGGATCGTCGGTCAGCGTGCGCAGCGCTTGCTCGACCTCGGCCATCGACGGGCGCTCGCTGCCTTCTTTGGCCAGCATTTTTTCGACAAACGACGCGACTCTTTCGGGAACCGCTGGCTCCATCTCACGCACCGGACGCGGCGGCACCAGGATGTGCATCGCCAAGATGTCTCCGTCGGCCTGCGAGTAAAACGGCGGTCGTCCCGTCAGCATCTGATACAAGATGATGCCCAGCGCGTACACGTCGGTGCGATCGGTCACAGCGACGCCACGACACTGC
This sequence comes from Myxococcales bacterium, assembly GCA_016794365.1. Classification (GTDB taxonomy): domain Bacteria; phylum Myxococcota_A; class Polyangia; order Palsa-1104; family JAEUJZ01; genus JAEUKA01. The sequence goes on along the minus strand of JAEUKB010000069.1, from coordinate 35,016 downwards.
TCGGGAGCCATATAGACCGGCGTGCCGATCATCGTCCCCGTGCGCGTGTGAAAGTCCTGAACCTCGCGATCTTCGGCGGACATCTTCGCGATGCCGAAGTCAATGATGCGAATCTCCGACTCACCAGCGGTGGTGCTCGACGGAATCAAAATGTTCGACGGCTTCAGATCGCGATGCACGATGTTGCGACGGTGCGCGGCTTGCAGTGCGGAAGCGATCTGACTGGCCAGTCGCAGCCCTTCGCGTCCCAGTCGCTTTTCGCGCTTGAGCTTGGCCGACAGCGTCTCACCGTCGATAAAGTCCATCGCGATGTAGCAGCCACCTTCGTCGAGCGGTCCGCTGTTCAGCAGCCGCACGATGCCCGGATGGTTGAGCGTCGCAATCGCCTTGGCCTCGTTGAGAAACCTCGCCATGGTTTCCTGATCTTGCGACAGGTGCGCGTGCAGCACTTTGATGGCTGCGCGCTGGCCGCTTTTGTCATCGACAGCCTCGAAGACAGCGCCCATGCCACCTTTGCCGATGACGCGCACAATGCGATAGCCAGCGACGACGTCATCGGGTTTGGGCATCTTGTCGGTCATTCAAAAAACCGGACGTGACCTTTACACATTACGCAGGCTTAGCGCGATAAGCCTTTGTTTAAAAATACCACGGGCCCGGTGCGGCGTAAAAGCCTGACGACAAATGGTTCGGCCAAGCTATGTTGCGTCGGCTATTGCGAAGCGATCGGCAGCAGCTCGACGAGCGAGCGACAAATATACGGTCGCTGCGGGCTTCCGGTGCGAAGGCGCTCATTCGCTGCGCGCTGTGTCGCTGTATGGAGCGTCACTTCATCGGCATAGCCGTACGTACACAGTGCAAAGTCCATGTGGGCTCGCTCGGCTGCTTGCCAGTCAATGCGACTATCGCCGACAAACAGCGCTCGCTCGGTGGGAACGCTTGCTCGCTGACACAGCTCGTCGAGGATCTTCGGATCGGGCTTGCGCGCACCCACGTCATCTTCGCCGAGCACCCAGCGCAGGTACGGCGACAGCCCGAGCGTGTCACACAGCGCTCGAGCCCAGCGTCCGGGCTTGTTGGTGGCAACCGCGAGCGTCTGGTGCTGACTCAGCGCCTGGAGCACCGCGACGACACCTTCGTAACACTGCGTCTTTACACACAGGTTTGCACTGTAATGCCGACGGAAGCTGAGCACCGCTTCATCGAGCACGCTGGATGAAATGCTCCCGTCGCCGTGACCGCTTGCTTCGCTGCTCGCGTGCCCGCGCTGCTGTCGCTCAGCGTAAACGATCGCGCGTTCCACCAAGCTGCGCTGGCCTTCGCCGATGATTCGACGCACAAGCTGCTGTGTCGGGGTCGGAAGTTCACGCTCGTCGAGCATCAGACCGAGCGCCGTCGTCAAGTCCGGCACCGAGTCCACCAATGTTCCGTCTAGGTCAAACAAGACAAGGTCGTAAAGCTGATGCGTCTGATTCGGTTGATTCGTCATGAGTTCTTCTGATCCGCTCGGAGATCTCGCCAAAATTTGTCCCGCACTCGTTCCCACACGATAAGATGAAACTTCAATCGCGCTTACGGGTTCTCAATACGCTAGTCGTGACTTCAACGTGAGGAAGCCGGAATGACCGACGTAGAACGCAGAAATACGAAGACCTCTGTGCGGCTTGGCCTGCTGGTCACCGCAGTGGCTGGTCTAACCCTTGGTACAGGCTGCCCCGACCCTGGCACCAGCTCCGACGGTGGCGTCAACCGTGACCTGACTGGAACGGTCACCGATATGTCAACGACGACCGATGGTGGAACCACAGTTCAGCCGCTCGGTTGCAGCAAGGATGGCTGGTGCTGGCAGTTCCCCGCGCCGCAGGGCAACGGACTGCTGGCGACGTGGGGTTCAAGCGGACAAGATGTCTGGGCTGTTGGTGGCGCTGGAACCATTGTCCACTTCGACGGCAGCAAGTGGAGCATCGTTCGCTCTCCGACGAACAACACGCTCTATGCGATCTGGGGTTCGTCCGCGAAGAACGTCTTTGCCGTTGGCGATCGTGGCACCGTGCTGCGCTGGGATGGCTCGGTCTGGACGCAGCTTCCGCTCGGTACGGACGGAAAAGATGTCGCGCAGCTGTACGGCGTGTGGGGCGCTGACGGAAACGATGTCTGGTTCGTCGGCAATCACTTGACGGCGGGCCCGGCGCTGCTGCGCTGGAATGGATCGACGATCAGCCGCGTGCTGGCTCCTGCGACGATCAAGTTCGGCCTGCGTGGCATCTGGGGAGCTGGCAAAAACAGCATCTACACCGCCGGTGAAAGCGGCACGCTGCTGCGCTGGGATGGCACCAGCTGGACCTCGTTTGGTCCGACGATGTCTGCGTCGTGGGCCGCGATTTCCGGCATCAGCGATAACAACTTCTTCGTCGCGACACGCACGGGACTTATCTATCGCTGGAACGGAACCAGCTTGGTGCTGGCTCCGACGAATCCATCGACGGTATCGGGCATCAACGGCTTGTGGAGCGACGGAACCAGCGTCTTTGCCGTCGGCGACATTCGCTATCCAACCGCTGGCGATCCGACCAAGCGCGAAGGCATGTTCCTCAAGTGGGACGGAACAAACTTCAACCGCATCACCAACTCGCCCAAGGTTCACCTCTCGGGCGTCTGGGGCACGAGCGGTAGCGACGTATTTGTCGTCGGTGTGGCCGGCACAACGGGCCGCTACGATGGTGCCAACTTTACGACGAGCAGCGTGCTCGAAGACCTGACCGGCAACAACGGCACGATGTACGGGCTGTCGGCTGCGGTAAACGGTACATCGCTGGCCGTCGGAGACTCTGGCGGAACGCTGCGTGGCATGTCGGGCACTTGGCTGCCGTCGCCGGGCTCGATCAGCCTGCGTCTGTATTCCGTCACCGCATATGGCAACGATCTGCTCAGCGTCGGCTACGACTTCACCAGCTCGAAGGGACAGGCGCTGCGCTGGTCGGGAACGGCTTGGTCGCCCGAAGGTCTACCGACGAGCACTCGTCTGCTGAAGATCGCCACCGACGGAACCAATGCCTATGCCGTCGGCGATGACAAGACCTTCCTGGTTCGCTCTGGCGGTAAGTGGAACATGATCTCGGTGCCGATCCTGCAAGCACCGACGCTGCGCGATGTCTATGCAATCGACAGCAAGAACATCTGGATCGTTGGTGGTGGCGACAAGACCGAGCAGCTGGCTGGCTTTGCGCCGCGCGTCCTGGTCTACGACGGAACCTCGGTGCTGGATGTACCGCTTCCCGTCACGGATCGCATCGTGCGCGGTGTCTGGGGCGCGGACGCAAACAATGTCTGGGTCGTCGGTGACGGCGGTCTGGGCTCGGGCGGTCTGCTGCTTCGCTGGAACGGCGGCAGCAAGACCTGGACGGATCTGAACCCAGCGGCAAACCCGATCATCTCGCAGGGTCTGCGCGCAATCTGGGGCCGCAGCGCCACCGACATTTACGCGGTCGGCAACAGCGGTCTGGTCCTGCACTACGACGGCACCAGCTGGAACTACGAGCAGAGCGGCACCGACAACAACCTCGTCAGTGTCAGCGGCTCCGCCAGCGAGGTGTTCATCACCGGCACCGGCGGCAGCATCCTGCGCAAGTCGCTTCGCTAGCCTGCTCGTCTACCTCGCTCGACGCTACATTTGCGTGGCAGCGTCGAGCACCTTGCTTTTCGGGACATCCATCCATGCTTGCTCGCTTGACCTGGCTCCGTCGCTCGTTCGACGGAACGCTGCTGCTTTGTTCGCTGCTTTCGCTGTGCTCGTGTGAAGAGACACCGGTGCCACGCGGTCCGCTTCGCACCCCTGATCTTGGTGCCGCGAGTGGGCCGGTGTTTGCGCCTGCGCGTCCGTCGGAGCCTCCGTCTGATGACAAGCTGGCGACGCTGACCAAAGAGCTGCTCGACAAGCACGGGCTTGCGCAGCGTATGCGCATCGAGCGAGGACTTCGCCAAGTCGCCGCGCTGTGGCGAGCGGAAGACGGAGACTTGGCTGCGTTTGCGCGCGAGCACTTTGTGTCCGACGAAAAGACGCTGAAACAGTTCCATCAGCGGCTGTCGGAAGTGCTGGAACAGCTCGACGGACACTTGTACGAAGCCGCGCGTGAGCTGCGTCGTCCGACGGATACCGATACCGGACCGCTGTCGTCGCTGGATACGCTGCTCGGGAGCGTCGATCCCTCGACGCACGTCGTCGAAGATCTGTTTGCCAGCAAGGTTGGGTTCGTGGTGCTCCTAAACTATCCGCTGACGACGCTGAGCGAGCGCTTGTCCGACGGTGAAAAGTGGTCGCGTGAGCAGTGGGCGCAGGCTCGGCTGGCGCTGCGCTTTGCCCGTCGAGTTCCCGCCGAGGTGCAGCAGCGTGTGTCCGAATCGGTCGTCGCTGGAGAGCGCTACATCGGTTCGTACAACCTGTTTATGCATCACTTGCTCGACGAAAAAGGACGCAGGCTGTGGCCAAAAGGTCTGCGCCTGATCAGTCACTGGAACCTGCGCGACGAAATCCGGGCGGGCTATGCCGATCCCGACGGAATCGCCAAGCAGCAGACGATCGCCAAAGCGATGACGCGAATCGTTGAGCAGAGCATTCCAGCGTCGGTGATTGACAACCCGCGCGTGGACTGGAATCCGTTTACCAATCAGGTGTCGCTGGCTCCGACGGAAGAGATCGAAGCGGATGCGCCGCCTGCGAAGCCGCTGACACCCGACAAGCTGGCGGAGCGTGAGCCCGATCGTCGCTATGCGCTCCTGCTGGGACAGGCGGATGCGCAGCGACGACTGGATCCGTATTCTCCGACGGCGAAGACGCTGATCGAGCGCAGCTTTCAGCTGTCCCGAGAGATTCCCGAGCAGCAAGTGGTGCGCAGCCTGGCTGAGATCTGCGAGTCGCCGCTCGTGCGGCAGGTGGCAGAGCGCGCAGCGCGACAGCTGGGACGGAAGCTTCAGCCGCATGACCTGTGGTTTGCGGGTTTTCGGGCGCGCGGCAAGGTACCCGAGAGCGAGCTGGACGCGCTGACTCGCAAGCGCTATCCGACGGCACAAGCCTTCGCCGCCGACATGCCAAACATCCTGCAGAAGCTGCAGTTTGCGCCCGAGACAGCGAAGTTTTTGGCCGAGCACATCCGGGTCGATCCATCGCGCGGTGCGGGCCATGCGATGCAAGCGCTGCGACGCGGTGACTTTCCGAGGCTGCGGACTCGAATCGGACCGCTCGGGATGGACTACAAAGGCTACAACATCGCGATCCATGAGCTGGGTCACAACGTCGAGCAGGTGTTTTCGCTGTACGAAGTCGGGGACACGCTGCTCGCGGGGGTTCCGAACAACGCCTTTACCGAGGCGCTGGCGTTTGTGTTTCAGCAGCGGGACATCGCACTGCTCGGGATCCAAAAACCGGATGCAGCGACGAATCACCGTCGGGTCTTGGCTGACTTTTGGGACACCTGGGAGCTGGCTGGCGTGTCGCTCGTCGAGATCGCGACGTGGCACTACATGTACGATCATCCCGACGCGACCCCGGCGGAGCTGCGAGCGGAAGTGGTGCGACTGGCCAAAGAGACGTGGAATCACTACTACGCGCCGGTGCTCGGTGGAAAAGACGAGCTGCTGCTCGGGATTTACTCGCACATGATCCAAAACACGCTGTATCTGCCCGACTATCCGATCGGACACCTGATCGCTGCGCAGATCGAGGAACACTTGGCCAAGCAGCCTGCGGGCAGCCTCGGCAAAGAGTTTCAGCGGATGGCGAAGCTGGGCCAGGTTACGCCCGACTTGTGGATGAAGAATGCGACGGGCGCACCGATTCAGACCGCGCCGCTCTTGCGGATGACGGAAGCTGCGCTCAAGGCGCTGCCGTAGTCGCGGAGAACGGATCCCCAAGCGGCGGATTTTTCGCTACCGTGCCCGACATGGGCGACCTGGGTGTACACGGACTCCGCACTTCGTTCCGCCTCTTTTTGCTGCTAGGACTACTGGTTCCGTCGCTGGCTTCCGCAGCTATCCCAGAAGAAGCGTCGTCGCCCGCGCCCAATCGATCAGCACTTATCGGAACGGTACTTGAAGCGGGAACTCGCGATCCGCTGCCGTCGGTGAAAGTGACGCTGCGGACTGCGGACCAGGCCGATTCGCAGACCGTCGAGACAGACGAAGAAGGTCGCTTTCGCTTCGTCGGGTTGCCGCCGGGAAAGGTGCTGCTCTCGCTGCGATCGGCGCGAATCAAGCCGACCCAAGGTGAAGAGACGCTGCCCGACGGACAGCTCGAAGTGGTGTACTTTGCGTCGCCCAAAGATCAGCCGTTTCAGACGGTGGTGAAGGCCGCGCCGCTCCGTCGGGAAGTGGTGTCAACCTCGCTGTCGGTGAGCGAGCTGAAGAAGATTCCCGGCGGACAGAACGATCCGGTCAAAGCGGTTCAGAACCTGCCCGGCGTGGCGCGCGCACCGTTTGGCGCTGGACAGATCGTGGTGTGGGGATCGGCTCCGGGTGATACGCGCGTCTACGCCGACGGAGTGCAGATTCCGCGCGTCTATCACTTTGGCGGGATTCGTTCGACGCTGAGCGCTGAGTTTGTGACGGACGTGGCCTTTCGACCGGGGGCCTACAGCGCGGACTACGGACGCGGGCTCGGCGGGGTCATCGAGGTGACGACGCGCAAGCCCAAGAGCGATCGCTGGCATGGCTCGGCGACGCTGGACCTGATCGACGGAAACGTGACGGTAGAAGGGCCGGTGACGAAGCGACTGCACGTTGCGCTCGGTGGGCGTGTGTCGTGGCTGTCCGCGTTTTTGCCGCTGTTTAACTCGGGAGACACGCAGCTTTCGCCGTTCTATTGGGACTATCAGCTGGCTGCGCACTACGTCGCGAGCGAAAAGGACGAGCTGGATCTGTTTGTGTTTGGCGCGACGAGCAACATCACCGCCAAGGTGGACGATCCCGATCCCAACAGCCGTGTTCACATCGACAGCAAGTCGTACTTTGGGCGAGCGCGGCTGCGCTACACACATCGGTTTTCCAAAGACTCGGTGCTGTGGCTGATGCCGTCGGTCGGCGGCGATACCTTTTCGGTGCTGACGGGTGACGCTGGGCTCGGTGGACAGCCGGTGAACCTGCGGGTGATGCAGCTAGGCTACAACCTGCGCGGCGAGCTGCGCCAAAAGTGGGGCTCGCACGTTGACTACGCGCTCGGGATCGACTTTGAAGGCGCGCGTGCTCGCGTCGAGACGATGATGCCGCTTGGTCAAGGAGCGCCCGACAGCCAGAACATTCCCGTCGGTGGCGGCGACATGATCAAGGACGCCGGGCGATCGGAAAACGGCTTCTTCGGGGATGGCTTTTTTTCGGGCTCGTCGGGGCCGGTGATTCGTGAGCTGCTCATCTATCACTTGGTGCAGACCTCGCCGTACCTGATTACGCGGCTGCGCCTGGCTGACGATCGCGTCGAGATCTCTCCGCAGCTTCGGGTTTCCGTCGATTACCTGCGCCTGCCCAGTCGAGACGAAGACAGCGAATCGACGGTGAAGAGCACGGTGTCGCGATCGCTGTACTTTGTCGAGCCTCGGCTGCTTGTGCGCGGGGTGCTGATACCCGATCGCTTGAGCCTGAAGTTTGGCATGGGCCTTTACCATCAGTCGCCGCAAGGGGCCGAGCTGTCGCCGCGCTTTGGCAATCCGTACCTACAGTGGCAGTCGGGCATTCACTACGTGCTTGGCAGCGATGTCGATCTGCCGAGCGGTCTGCACCTGGAGCTGGTCGGCTTCTACAAAGATCTGCGCAGCTTGGTGGTGTCCGATCGCGACACGATCTACGCAAACGATGGGCTCGGGCGCGTCTATGGCGGCGAGCTGCTGCTGCGTCAGCCGTTGTGGCACGGGCTGTGGGGCTTTGTCGCGTACACGCTGTCGCGATCCGAGCGCCGCGATCATCCCGACGAGCCGTGGCGGCTGTTCCGCTTCGATCAGACGCACATTCTGACGGCGGTGCTGACCTATGAGCTGCCGTGGGGGCTCGTCGCGGGCGTGCGCTTCCGCTATGTGACGGGAAATCCGACGACGCAGGTGATCGGTGGGCTGCGCGATGTATCGGGGCAGTATTACCAAGCGCTCTCCGGAGAGCCCAACGCGGTGCGGCTGCCGGACTTTCATCAGCTCGATCTGCGCATTGACAAGACGTTCTTGCTCAAGCGCTTTCGCTTCGGTCTGTTTCTCGAAGTCCAGAACCTCTACAACCGCAAAAACGCCGAAAGCCTCATCTACGGAGGCCGCCAGCTCTACCAAGAAGGCCGAGTCGTAGGCCTCCCCATCTTCCCCAACCTCGGCCTCCGGTTTGATTATTAAATAATTTACTCTTCTAAGTCAATAAATGGTTCGTTTCTATTTAGTTTGATAAGCGCTTCTTGGTAGGTGTTCGCGACAAATTCAAGGCTGGTATCGACGCTCGCATACACCTTCCCTGTTTCTGCTATAAGAAGCACGACCATTTTATCTTCGCTTATACCAATTGGGCATAGTGTTGACTGTGTTTTTCTTTCGTGGACTTCTCTGATGTCTGTATGGTATTCCTCTATGGAAGATTTAATGTTGAAAATATATGTATGTGTATTGTTGGCGGTTCTTTTGGGAAATGTAATCGACAATTCATTGAAGCTGCTGATGAAATCTATAGCAAACTGATTGATTTTTACTCCTTGTGAGTTTAATTGATCTAACTCAGAAGCAATATTGACTCTTCGCTCAGGAGACCATCCAGAATTCTTAAGAGTTGTCTCCAGCGAAGGCCATTCTGTTCGAGGCGTAAATCCATCTCCAGTACCTAACTTGATATTTAATTCCTCTAACTTTTGCTCGATAATCTCCATCGTAGCATCAAGCTGATTCGGAACTTGCTCATTGGTCTGCTTTTCGGTGGACATCGATCTCTTTTTACCTCGAATTCGTATTATGAAGTCGGCCGCAATTTTTACACATTGGCTTGGGTGTGTTCTTGTTTTTTACCTCAGATGCTCTAATGCTAACCTCCTGATTAACATTGTCAAATTTTGATCCATCTGGTCGTTCACGTAGGATCTGATCCATCACGCTCCGTTCTGCACAGTTCCATAGGGAATGAGTTTCATCACGTAACGATGGTTCTTTTTCGAGATCATGAAAAATAGAGAGGTCGTCTGATGTACCCTGCGATTCAATGACCTTGTAAAGTCGGCGAGCATAGTTTGTAAGTTTGCTTTCCCGTTCGTTGCGTTTCTGCAACTCTTGCTCGGAAATATTGTGGTTATTTTTTGATAATTCTCGCTCTTGCTTAATTTTGCTAAGATAGTAGACGGCAACTTTAACTCTGATTTGTGGATGTGATTCGTTGATTTTGTCTGCATTGATTTTTTTGTCGTTCCATGTGCTGTATCCAAAGTGGTATTTTCCGGTTTTTGGATCATATCCAGCTGCTGCAACGTTGGGAATTGCATTTTTGTTGTTTGAGCCGAATAATGTATTTACCTCATCGGCGTATGCATTGGATGCGGCTTGCGCTTTGTCGTCGTTGCTTCCGCATTCGCAGTGCTGGGTGGCTGTATGGAGATTATAGAAGAATTGAAAGATCTGCGTGAAGACGCCAATGGCCTCTCGCTGAATCTGGATGGTTTTGGATTCATCCTTCTTATCTGGCCTCTTCGCTTCCGATTCGGCATTGTTCATCAGGCGATGGGCGTTGCCGATGAGTGTATTGATTTCTTTCTTTTCGGCTTCTGACGCGCTGGAGTCCTTTAGTTCTTTTCGCCACTTTGTGAGCTTTCTGCGAACCGGCCCCGGATCGGCGCTCGCGACCATGAGGACGGGTTCTTTGGCGTCGCCTTCAAACCACAGTTCGTGGCTTTCATTGCCCGCGTGGAACGAAAGATGCGCACCCAGCGGGCCGTGGCTGGACTGCTGCCCATCCGCCCCCGATGGGGCTGGGGTTTGGGGCTTGGGGGCGGTGGCTGGGGCGTTTGGATCGTGCGGCGCGTGGGTCTGCGCGGCGGGATCGGTCTTGGGCTTTTCGTGCGGATCGGTTGCGTGCGTGGCCGGGCTGGGCTTCTCTCCGCGCAGCTTGCTGAGCACCTTTTCCGCGACGCCCCAGAACATGTTGACCAGCTTGTCGCTGACCTTCTGGAGCACCTCGTGCAGCTGGGTCCGCACCTTTTCGATGACCTGACGGACATCCTTGCCAAGTCCGCCCAGACCCAAGATCGATGCGAGCAGATCGATCGCCGGAGCCACCAGCTTCCCGAGCGCCGACTCGACGCCACCTGCGGCTCCTGACAGGTTCCCTTGAACAATCTGTCCCACCGCTCCGAACACTGCGCGAACCACTCCCATGATTCGCTGCACGTTTTCCTTAAACCACTGATACATGTTCCATGCAGTGATGAGCGCCTGCACGATCGCACCGACGGGATTCCACATCGTTGCGAGCTTCTGAATCGCGGCCATCACCACCCGCTGCATCAGGAAGTCTTTGACTCCTTCGATCACAGAGTCCGCCAAGCTGCCGACGTACTCCGCTGCATGCTGCGCGAGTCCCGCAAAGCCTCCGCTTGCAAGCTCCTGCACCTTTTCCCAGATCGCTTCCACCTGCGCCGCCAGCGCTTCCGCCTGCGTCAGCTTCTTTGCGACCTGCTCGCCCGCTTTTCCTTTCTTGCGCAGCGACTCCAGCAGCATTCCCTTGAGCGAGTTCCAGTTCAGATCGAGAACGCCCGTGATCAGTCCAAAGATTCCTTTCGGACTCAGCTCGATCGGAGAAGGAATCCCCGCTTCTCCGCTCACTCCCGTCAGCCAAGTGACAAAGCCGTTCTGAAGGTGCGTTCCGAAGTTTTTGCCAAACTGCTGAAATCCCTGCACCGCTGCGCTGATCAAGTTGCCGATAAACGCACCCGGACGATCCAGAATCGCGGACAGAACCGTCTCGACATTTCCGACGGTGGCATAGAACTCTGCGGGATCGATTCCGGCCAGCTTTAGCGCCGCTTCCAGCGCCAGCTTCACCACTTCCTTCCAGTCTCCGCTCGCCACCGCTTTGACAATCGAAAGGACGGTGGTGACTGCGCTCTGGAAGAACGACAGAATCGCATCGATCTTTGCTTTGAACGCATCGATCAGCGCACAGACTTTTTCTTTCAGATCCGCTGCGATTTTTTGAACCGCTGCTTTCGCTTGCGTCACCGCGCTGTCGATCTGATCGCTCAGCCACTTGGCAAGCCCAGGGAAGATGTCCCCAAGCAGCGTGTTCACCAGTCCTTTGAGCGCTTCTCCGAGGAGCGAGATCGCTTCCTGAACGAACGCACACGCCGCATCAATCAGCTTGCACGCCAGCTCTTTTGCGGCGTCCAACACCTTGGCCACCGCTTTGCGAACCGCATCAAAGATGTCGCTGATCAGATCCGTCAGCGCGCTGATCGCATCTTTGATAAAGCCCAGTGCGCGATCCCAAAAGCTCTGATGTTTGCTTTCCTCTTCCGACTTTTTCTTCGCTGCGTCCGCCTTCTGTTCCCCTTCCGCAACCTGCTGTTTTGCGTCGGACTCTGCCTTCTGATAGGCCGCATCAATCTGCTGCTGATTCTGATCAATCTTTGCTTTGATCTCGCGCTGCGCGCTGTCTGATTTCTTCTGTGATTCCGATAAAAACTTGTCGCGCTCTGCTTTGTATTTGGACTCGACCTGCTCGCGTTCCTTGGCAATCAGACTGCGTCCTTTTTGAACTTCTTCGGACTGCTTGGCCTGCGCCTGCTGGTTCTGCTCTGCGACTTCTTTTTGAACGCTCTGGATCTCTGTATCGCGCTTCTGATCGCGCTCATTGTGCGCGGCATCCATCTTCGCTTTGGCTGCGCTCAGCGACGCGCTCATCTTGGCGCCGTACAGCTCATCAAAGCTCGACTGCACATCCGTTGGGAGTCCCAGCGCGATGTACTTTTTGTGTCCTTCCAGCGCGACCGTTTCGTACGCTTCCGCTTTGGGATTCAGCGCAATCTTGTGCTGCTCTTTGAACCCGATCGGCTGTACCTGTTCTGGACCCGGACCTTGCGCGATCGCAGAGAGTGCCGCGCTGTATTTGGACTCCACTTCCTTTTGCGCTTGCTGCTGTCTCTGCTCGGCTTGCTTGGGATCGTTTGCGCCATCTGCCTTGAGCGTGGGCTTGGGATTGGGAGTCACCGCCAGCTCTCCATCGCGCGTAGAGATGCTGCGGATTCCTTGCTGAACTTGGCTGGCTGACGCTTTGCCGTCCGCTCCTTCGGTGAGCACTGGGAGCGCGGGCTTGTGTGCTTTTCCGGGGATTGTCTTCGTCGGTGGCGCGCTTTTTTCTGCGGGCTTGGGGGCTGTCTCTAGCGTGCTCTGCGCGGCTGCAACCGCAATTGGCGCGGCTGCTTTGTGATCGCCAGTCTGTTCTTCCAGTGAGACTGTGAGTTCAGGAATCGCCTTTCCTGTCGCAGCTTGTTCTTTGTGAACTGCGCTTCCTACCTGCGCGCCCAGACCCGCAAAGGAGTGCGCCATCTGCGTCGGGGTTGCACCATGAAACTGCTCGATCGCTTGCTTCGCTGTCTCTGCCGCTGCAAGTGGTGCCGGAGCCGGAGCCGCAGCCGGTTTGGGAGGCACCGCACCGCCGCCTGCACCACCCCCGTGTCCGCCACCGCCTCCACCGTGTCCGCCACCACCGCCTCCAGCCGAACCGCCGCCACCGCCGCCAGCCGAACCGCCGCCGTCGCCGCCAGCATTCCCTTCGCCGCCTCCGGCTCCGTCGCCAGCGCCGCCGCTTCCACCACTTCCATCGCCACCACCACCGCCGCCACCGCCATGCTTTGGTGTGTGATCCGGCGCTTGCTCACGCGCAGACTCCGCAGATTCCTTTGCGTCTTTGGATTCCTTCGATTCTTTGGATTCCTTAGAAACAGAGTCCTTAGAAACAGAGTCCTTAGAAACAGAGTCCTTAGAGACAGAGTCCTTAGAAACAGAGTCCTTAGAAACAGAGTCCTTCGCTGCGGCTTCCGGTTTGATCGATGGGGTAGGGGCTTTGAGCTTTGGGAGCAGGCTCTCGCCGGGACCATCACCATAGAGCTGCGCGTAGTCCACGCTCCTGCCGCTGCTGATTCCCTGCTGGGCGCGCGATTCCTTGGACTTTTTGCTGGCTCCTTCGGTGTGCTGTGCTGCGTCCGATTCGTCGTGCGGCAGAGCTTCCTGTGGACGCTTTAATCGTCGCTGCGATTCCTTTTGATTCCAGGGACTGGTCTGCGCACGCGGCTCTGCTTGGTGATGTTCATCCCGTAGCACGAGCTGTTCACCTTCATCTGAAGTCCAGTGCGACATCGACCGCTCCCCTTTGTCTCTGCCCGTCATCGCAAGGGACGCCATGCCCGCGCGACTGGCCGTTGCGCTGCATGATGCAACCGCTAAGCCAGCGTCCATTCCGACGGAGACAAGTGCGTACAGATCGTCAAATCGAACTGAGCTTGCGCAGTACAAACTGCGCTTCACAAGCTGCGGACGCGATCATCCAGACAAGGCAGAAACGACAGGACAGACAGGACAGACAGGACAGACAAAATAGGAACGACAGACAGCGCGTGCAGCTACGTGGGCGGAGTGTCTTCTTCAGGAACCAGGACCAGCAGCAGCAGCGTTCCGATCGCACAGGCAGAAGCCGCCAGCGAAAACGCCAGGGTCGGTCCGAACGAAGACCAGACCAGACCCACTGTGGCGCTCGCGATCATGTCTCCGATTCCGTTTGTCGCGGCAAGTAGTCCATAGGCAGAGCCTCGGAGCGTGGACGGAACCAGCTTGGCACACAGGACTCCTTCTAGTGTCTCTTCAATTCCGATCACCATTCCGGCGACCACAAACAGCAGCACATGAAACCACAGCACGGGCTGTGCAAGCGCTGCCAGCAGCGCGGTCACAACACCCAGCACATAGCCCACTGCGAGCAGCTTGCGCGGAGACATCCGATCCGCCAGATATCCCACCGGAAACGCGCAGGCTGCCGCGACTGCATGATGCAAGGAAAGTAGTAGAATGGCCGTCGCTGCACCGCTGGCTGGGGTGCTGTGCAGAGAGAGCTGCTCACTTGCGCGCAGCACGAGCAGCGTGCGTGCAAAGTCTCCGATTCCAAACGAAGCCACCGCGATCAGAAAGCGCCGAAACGGACTGGGAAGTGTACGCGCTGCGGTGAGCAGAGAAGGCGGAGGCTGCCGCGAGGTACTGACTTGACCCGGAATCAGGACCGCGAACGCAACCGCTGCCAGGACACCCGGAATCATCGCGATCCAAAAAACACTGCGCAGCGTCACGCGCGAAAGCAGCAGCGCTGCGAGCAACGGACCGATGATGGCACCGACGGTATCCATCATGCGATGAAAGCCAATGGCGCGACCCAGCGTCTCTTTGGGAACCGCATCCGCGAGCATCGCAGAGCGCGAAGGACTGCGCAGACCGCGAAACATCCAGCCCAAGATGCGAGTCGCCAAGATATGCAGCCAGCTTGTCGAGATCGCGAACAGTCCAATCGACAGTCCTGTCATCGCATAACCGAGCACTGCCAAGGGCTTCCGCAAGGTGGGACGATTCGCCAGCGAGCCCCCAAAGATCTTGGCAAAACAGACCACTCCATCGGCGATTCCTTCGATCAATCCCAGGGCAGCCGGAGCCGTTCCCATCGTGAGAAGGAGTGCCGGGAGTGCGGCGGTTCCTGCTTCATGTCCAGCGTCGGACAGCAGGCTGGCCACACCAAATCCCAGCACGGTCTTGCTTAGCCACCTGGCACCGGATGTCTTGCGCTGTTCCGTCATGCCTGCTTCCCCGCTGCATCGCGCTGATTGTTGGTCATCATGACTGTGCTCTCTTGGACGGCTCCTCGGGATCTTCATCGGGATCTTCATCGGGATCTTGATCGGGATCTTCATCAAGACCGAGCGCGCACAAGCGATGCAGAGACTGTCCTAAACTCTGCTACGTACAGTCAAGCGGATCGCGCTTCCTTCGAGATCGGTGCTTCACTTTGCTGCGCTGCTGCGCTGGCGACTGCGCTACGATGATGTGATGATGCGGATTGTCGGTCTGCTACTTGTGCTTTGGATCGGGCTGTGTCCGACAAGTGGGTCTGCGCAGCGTGCTGGAGCGAATGCTGATCCCGATCTGGCTGCACGCTTGGCGCTGTCTGCTTCCGCTGCGGTGTCCTTTCATCTGGTGGATGCTTCCGTCAGTCATCCCGTCGAAAAGCTGGCAAAGGTAGTGTGTCCGCAGCCTGCTTTCGGACTGTGTGACATCAACTGGCAGAGCGCTCCCGGTCAGTGGCGATCGACCTTTGCAGGCTCGCGAAAGGATGCCGCAGCCATTTCGCCGGATCGCATCCTGCTCCAGACAGAGAGCGGCTGGCCGCTTCTGTGGACCACCGAAAAAGAGGTGATGATCGCGATCGATCTGCGCAGCGAAGATCCCTCTCAGCCCGGAGGTCGGATTCGCCGCTGGCCGTACTTCAACTATCTGCTGTATGTCGCCGCTTGTCAGGCAGCCGGACAGACTCCGCTGGGTTTTGCCAAGTGGCCCTATAGTCCGCTCATCGGGGTTCATTATCCATCGCTGTGGGTTTTCGCGATGGTCTGTCTGTGGATCCTGTGCGGGCTCCTGTTTGTGCTGGGACGGCTGCCGCGTAGCCAGTTTGCGAAGTGGAAAGCTCACTGGCTGACTGCGCTGCGGATGAGCCGAACCCAAGTAGAATCGCAAAAGGAATCGGAATCGCAGAAGGAATCGGAATCGCAGTGGAATGAAGTGGGCTTTGCCAGGCCCCTGTCCGGACTTCTGACACTGCTTGGATCGATGTTCCTGCTGATCGGTCCGTACTTTGCGCTTCAGTCCTATCTGTCCGGCTCTGTTCAGCCCTTTCCCGAAGCAGATGGTCTGTGGAAAAACACCGGAGACACGCTGTTCATTGTCTGGCTGACCTTTGACATGGGAACCCAGACTGCGTTTGTAAAATACTTTGCAGAGCATCGTCCCAAGCAGCCGGAAGAAGCGCTCAAGGATGTTCAGTTCTATGTGTGGTGGCAGCTCTGTGCGCGAACGGTTGAAGCCTCTCTGCTGATCTTGGTTGCGCTGCGCCTGCTTCCTGCTTCGTCCTATGCGATGTATGCACCGTTTGCGCTGCTCTATGCGGTGACTGCGATTCCGCCGATTACGTCGCTGCCGAAGCTTCTCTGTCAAGCGATGCAGCGCTTTGATTATCAGAACCTGCTCGACTTTTCGGAAGCGCGAGTGCTGAGCTTTGTGGTCCCGATTCCGTTTATTCTGCTGGGACGGAAGTGGGGTCTTCTGCATCCGCAGTATGGCGAAGCCTTTGGTGCTGCGATCGGAATGGGAATCGGTAGCCTGGCCAATCAAGCGGTGGTGTTTTCGATCGGAGTCATCGCCGTAAAGAAGCTCGGAATTCCGATCCTACCGATGCTGCTGCCGCAGTTTGATGCGCAAACGGTGAAGCGTCAGCTTGGCTTTGGCTTCAAGGTTACGATGGGACAGGAGCCCTTCCGGCTGACCTCTTTTTTGGAAAGCCTGATCATCATGCGCTGGCTGGCGGACTTTCCGGTGTGGCTGGGAATCCGCGATATGATTCATAACAGACTCCAGTTTTTGTTCTTCTTTGCCTGGAGCTTTTATCAGAGCGCGCTCCCGGCGGTGTCAGAGGCTACAGCCGCAGGGAAAAAGAAGCTGATTCAGTACTACATATCGCGCTATCTTCAGTTCGGATTCCTGTTTTCTGCGCTGGTGTTTTCGCTGCTGATTGCTGTGGGTCCGCGTTATGTGCAGATCGCGCTGGGACCACAGTGGCAAGGTGCGTCGGACTTTCTGGTGGTGGGCTGTATAAGTGGACTGCTGCTGCCGCTCGCTTGGCTCTCTGATTCCCTTCAGCAAGGTGCAGGAAGACCCGGAACCACGACGCTGGTGATGCTGATCGAGCAGGGACTGCGCCTGCTCCTTTTGATCGTGTTTGTGCCGCGACTTCAGTTCTTGGGAATCTATGTTGCGCTCAACCTGGCGCTGGTTCTGAAGTGTGGGATCGGCTGGTGGCTCAATCATCGCCGGATTGTCGCGTTTCGGATTCCTGTACAGAGCACAGTGATCGTTCCGCTTGTCGCGGGCCTTGTGAACTTTGTCTGTTTTCGTGGCGTTGTGATGCTGGTTTCTCCGACGAGCTGGCTGGGGATGATGACGCTGTTTTTCTTCGCGGGTGCGGGATCGTTTGTGGTGGGATTTTTTGCGCTGGGATTTTTGGGAGGTCTGGATCAGCAAGCGATGCGCGAGCTTCGCCAAGCAGCGTCCATGTCGGCGCTTGTACGTCCAGTCTGCGTAGTGCTGTCCTTGTCCGCACAGCTTGGACGGCGTCTTTCACCGTGGACAGCGACGGAATCTCCGCTGGTTGCGCCCGCACTTCAGGAAGCCGCAGAGCTGGCCGCAGAATTGTCAAAAGACGCTACGCAAAGCACTGCCACCTAACTGTTACATGGCGTTATACTCAGGCTAGTGTCGAACGCTCACCTCCTAAGGTCCAGACTCATGAACCTCTCGTCCGCGCTGTGGCTTGCTCTTGCCTTTGTGCTGTCCTTTCCGCGTCTTGCACAGGCTGGAGGAGCGAATGATCCCGACGATGGCTGTCTGCGTGATAGCGAGTGCCGTGGCCACTACGAAAGGGCGATGAAGTCCTACAGTGGCGGCAGATACGAAGCGGCGCTTCCAGAGTTTCAAGCGGCGTACGGACAACGTCAGATGCCGTGGCTCCTTGTCAACATTGGTCGCACGCTGCATCGCTTGGGACGGCTGGAAGAAGCGGTTCAGTACTACAACAACTATGAAAAGGCATCGCTGGGAAGTGATCCAGAGACGCTCAAGAAAGTGCAGGAATATCGCAGCCAAGCGCAGGCCGCACTGGATGCGATGAAGGGCATTTCAGGAGGCAGCGGCTCGACGGGAACATCGAACCCAAGCAGTCCGTTGCTGAATCCAACTGTGACTCCTTCGGGAACGGACTCTTCGGCTCCGATTCCTACGACCAGCAGTGATGCGCAGAAGCCGATTTACAAGAAGTGGTGGTTCTGGACCATTGTTGGTGGTGGTGTTGCTGCGGTCACGATCTTGGGAGTCGGACTTGGCGTCGGCCTAAGCAGCAGCGGAACCACGGATCCGATTCCTGCTGGAACCACTGTGTACTCCCCGAATTTTTAACTTACGGACTACGTAGAAGAGGCTCCATGTCTAGCAAGCGCTTCCTCAAAGCTACGCTGGGATTCCTTTCGGTCTCTTTGGGACTGCTCTCAAGCTGCGGCGACAGCGGCGACTATGCGATCCTGGTTCGTATCAGCAATCGTCCCGCTGATACCGTTTCGCTGTATGCCACCGCCAAGCTTGGTGATGCAGCAGCGATGAAGGGAATGGACATTACGTCCGGGCTCGATTCGATCGGAATCCGGTTGCCAGCAGACAAGAGCGGAATCCTGACCGTAGACATCGCTGCGCTCGGTTCTGATCAGTGCAAGTCTGCGAGCGGCACTGCCATCATTGATCTCTCAAAAGGTCGCGGACAGGAAGTCTCTGTTTCCCTCAGTACGCTCACACCGCGACGCTGCTCTCTGCTGTTGACGCAGAGTGGAGAGGGAAGCGTATCCCTGTCTTCCACCGGCGCTCTGTGTGGGACCGGCTGCTATGACTTCAATCAGGGCGATACCATCACGCTCAAGTTCAATCCGACCGGCAAGTCGTATGGCGCTCAGACGTACGTCTCTTCCAGCTCCGTATGTGATGGTGTAAATGACTGTACGATCAAGATGGATCGACGCATTCAAGTCGATGCCAAGTTTCAGCCGCGACTGTGTTTGAGTCAGTGGTGCTGGTATCATCCGCTGCCGCAGGGACAGTCTTTGTATGGAATCTGGGGAACCAGCGCGAGCGATATATGGGCCGTCGGTGATGCTGGCACTGCAATGCACTATGATGGGCAGTCATGGTCGCTGCAAAACAGTGGCACCAAGAATGCACTGAACGGGGTTTGGTCTGCTATTCCCAACTCTGCATGGGTTGTCGGTGACACAGGAACCGCGCTGCACTGGGATGGTTCCAAGTTTGTCAGTGAAACCAGTGGTACCGCGAATCATCTCAACTCTGTATGGGGTTCTTCCGACGGAAAATTGGTTGCAGTTGGTGCTCAGGGAACCATCCTGCAGCGAAACGGAACTGCGTGGAGCCCGCAGTCGAGCGGAGTCACCACCAACCTGTATCGGGTGAACGGTAGTGATGAGCAGAACATCTGGGTGGTGGGACAGACCAACACGGTACTCAAGGGCAATGGCAGCAGTTGGATGAAGCAGCCGAGTCCTGGACTTGGCCCGTTGGCAGATGTTTGGACTTCCGGTCCAAGTGATGTTTGGGCAGTAGGCGGAACCTCGTCGTTGGATTGTGGCGTTGCGCGCTGGGATGGTGCTGCGTGGGCGACAAGTAATGCCTGTAAGTTGGGACTGCGTGCGCTGTGGGGATATGCAGGACGCGAAGTATGGGTAGCAGGGGCTGAGAAATTGGTCACCCGATTTCCTGGTGCAGATCTCAGCAAACCAAGCACGCGCGACATTTTGGGAGATGGCATTACCAATGTTCCTACGTACAACGCGGCGTGGGGTCCATCTGCTGGGGAAGTGTACTTAGCCACCGACGGTGGGACGATCATCCGAACCGTCTCAGACACCAGAGGCACCCAGCTTCTTGCACCATTCCCTTCGCTGAGCCCGAATACCGCGCTAGGTGTTGTTAAGTCCATAACAGGATTCGGCGGTGTTAATTACATTCTGTTCGACGATGGAACGGTATTTAGCTATGACGGAAAGAAGTTTACACTGCTTCCCAATCCTCCACCGGGAACAGGGTTTTTTGATGCCTGGGCTACTCAAGGAAAGGTAGTGCTAGGTACAGATACTGGCTATGTATTAGAGTTTGCCAGCAATACGTGGGCGGCTCTCAAGCTGGGTAATGCGTCAAGTAATGTTGGTGCAGTCGGCGGCTTTTCTGCACTTGATTACTATGCAAGCAGTGATGCAGGCTTTTTGTATAGAGTTCAAAATGGTATATCGCCACTCGCTGCGCTCAACGGAACTGCGTTTAGTGGGTCTGTCCGATCCATCTGGTCACGCAGTGCAACGGAGACGTGGGCCGTTGGCTTGTCGGGAACAGTTGTCAGAGTCTCTGGAAGTACGACCACAACTGTTCCCGGTGTAACGTCGCTCGCGGGCTCTACCTCGCTCTACTCTGTGCATGGCGCTGCATTGCCGAACAAGTATGTCTGGATGGTCGGCGCTAGTGGTCTGGTGATTCGCTACGATACGTCGAAGGGCCAGTATAACACCATCCCATCGCCTGTAACGACGAAGCTGAATTCAGTGGTGGCGCTCTCGGATACAGATGTCTGGATTTCTGGTGACAACGGAGTCCTGCTCCACAGTACGGATGGAAACACGCTCACTGTTGTGCCCGGGCCGTTTGGAACGCGCAGCTTGGTCGAGATGTATTCACCCGCTGCCAACGACATCTGGCTGGCTGGATCTGGCAACTCGATTTGGCGTTACCAGCCGTAGTCCGACTGACTCATGCTGCGGATTCCTGTCCTGTCATTCCTGCCAATTCATCCATAAAGCAGGCTTGTTTCCTGGCTGTGGCGCGGCTGTGTTAGCTTGCGCGGATGAACGCTGTACGGTCTTCCTTCTCTCTCCTTTCAATCGGTCTGTTCGGACTCCTGTGCTCGTCGCTGAGCGGCTGCGATGCGCAGGATGTGAAGCAGCCCGATCCAGATCAACTGATTCCTTCAGACAGTGCGCTGGCGACGGCAAAGCAGCTTGTGGCAGCGCGTCCCTATGATGCCAAGATTCCGCTTGGCTACGATGACAGTAGGAACTGGCCGCTGGTGATTCTGCTGCACGGCTACGGAGCGAACGGACTCGCGCAGGATCTGTACTTTGGGATCGGAAAGGAAGCAGACAGACTCGGCTTTCTGTATGCGTATCCCGACGGAACGATCGATTCCAAGAACAAGCGCTTTTGGAACGCGACCGATGTCTGTTGTGACTTTGACAAGCAGAACGTCAACGACGTGGCGTATGTCGATGCGATCATCGATGACATGGCGTCGCAGTATCGCGTCGATCGCAAGCGCGTCTATCTGGTGGGACACTCGAACGGGGGCTTTATGTCGCATCGCTATGCGTGCGATCGCTCCGAGCGCGTAGCCGCCGTGGTGTCGCTCGCGGGAGACAACTACGTAGACGCGGTGAATCGCTGCAAGCCGAAGGAGCCCGTTGCGCTGTTGCAAGTCCACGGAACCAAAGATGACGCGGTTCCTTATCAGGGCGGAACAGAGCCGGGGACCGGACGCTCGCTTCCTTCGGCGCTAGACAGCGTGTCGTTCTGGGCGAAAGTGGCGGGCTGCGCGACAAGTCCCGTTTCAGGGGTTGCGGATCTGGATGTCGATGTAAACATCACGGGCCGCGAGACTGCGGTGACGCGCTTTTCCGGTTGCAAGCCGGGCGGTGCGGCCGAGCTGTGGACGATTCGCGAAGGCGGTCACGTTCCCGCGCTGGGACGACCGGACTGGGCCAACGCGGTGTGGGGTTGGTTTGCCGCACATCCCAAGCCGTAGCGCCGCTTAGAACAGCTTTCCGAGCGCCCCTGCGAGTCCGCCTCCGCTGCTGCTCTGCTGATGCTGCGCAAGCTCTTGGAGAAACGGAACCTTGCTGGTCAGCGCGGCAAACGACTGATTCCCCAGCTTCGACTGCACAAACGACAGCACGAGCGGAATCGCCTGCGCGGTGACGCTGCTCGGGATGCCCAGCTTTTCAAGCTGCGAGGTGACGACCTGAATCGCCGCTGCGCCTTGCACAAGCCCGCCCAGGCTGCCGAGCCCGCCGAGTCCACCTCCACCCAGCAGCGAGCCTGCCAGACCACCCAGACCGCCGCCTCCCTGATTCGTCAGTGCGGGTGCCGCGCGATCGATCCAGCCTTGGGCCGCAGGTTCTTTTTGCACCACACTGTCCAGGGCTCCGGCTGGTGCGTGCTGCTGAATCAGCCCCAGCACCGTGCCCGCAGTGCCTTCCGCCTGCGCCGGGCTGACACCCAGCGTACTGACGAGGTTTCCAATCAAGTCGCTCATCCCGTGACTCCTGTGATTGCGGTTCCTCACCCGACGTAGCGCACGCCGAGCAGACTGCCCAAAAGTGTACCAAGGGGACGAAGCGGTTTTCGAGCGCAACCGCGTCAGCCTCGGCTCGTTAGGCCGATGGCACCGATGTCTGGGAAGGAATGGAAGCGAACGAACAGGAAGCGAACGAAGCGCTGCGTCGGGAAGCGGGCAGGGCGTTAGCGCGCAGGCTTGGCGGCTGCTTTGGGCTGAGCGCGCTCGTCGAGAACCTTGCGGAAGTGCGTCGCCAGGCCCGGCAGCGTGTGCGGCTCCATCGATACGTACTGGATCAGCCGTCGCTCAGGCTCACCACCAAGGGCCAGCAGCCCTTCACCCGCTCGGCGCAGCACGTCGGGATCGCTCGCAAACAGCGGATCGGCCCGATAAACGAGCAGTGCATTGCGCAGCGGCGGCAGCGCGTCTTTGCCACCCAGCTTGGTCAGTGCCACCACGATGTCTTTCAGCGCCGCCGTCGGAGTGCTCGGGTCGAGCAGTCGCTCTGCCAGCACCGGAACTGCATCTTTGGCACCGACGGACTGCGCCACTCGCGCCAGCACATCGAGCCCGCGTGGCCGCTTGTCTTCCAAAAAGTCATAGCTTTGGCGAAGCGCTGCGACGAGAAGTGCTGAGATTTCCTTCGGATCGTCCTTGCGCTGTGCCAGCACATCCCCGGCGGTCTTCGTCACTTCGCTCGGCATGCCTTCCGCCGTGATGACCTTGACCAGCTCCGACGCTGCACCTTGACCCGGAATCGATCCGAGCGCCTGCACCGCAAAGCTTTTCACTGAGAGAAACGACGAGTCACGATCGAAGATGATGCCGCGCAGCACGTCGAGAACCGGCTCTGCTTTGGCCACTTCAGTCGTCGGTGCTGTAAGTCCCGCTGTGTCGAAGCTTGCGCCGATCACGTTCTGTCCGGGCCGCAGGCTCAGTCGTCGGCTGAGCACCTTGCTGCCCGAGTCCTTGCGCAGACCGCCGATTTCACCGTCTTGCGCGACGTACAGCACCAGATCGCCGCTTAGCTCCGAGGCCATCAGCGTCTGACGCGGGTTTGCGTAGGCCCAGCGCACCGCTCCGTCTTTGGCGTTCATCCCAAACAGGAAGCGATACGAGTGCAGCACCGTCTGATCGTCCACGAAGCGAACCTTGTCGCCTTGCGCATCGACATCCCACAGCAGCCGGTTGCGATCGAACGCCGAAAAATCGGTCTGCTCGGCGCGGTAGCCGTCCCAGTGTAGGAATACGCGCACACGCTCGCCAAGCTGCGGCTGCACGTACGAGATCGCCTTCTTTTCGCCTTGGACGCTCTGCTCGTTAAACAGTGCTGCACCGCTGGCACCGACGCCGTACAGAAATCCGCTCCTGCTCTCGCGAACGAAGCCAATCTGCTCGTCTTTCTGACGGATACGCGACAGCTCTTGTCCGGTCTTGGCGTCGAGAATGACCGCATTTTGATAGCGATACGGCACCGCCACCATCTGGCCCCACGTCGCGGGCGCGCCCATCGAGCCTTTGCCCGGCAGTCGCCATGCGCGCGTACCGCTTGGCAATAGCGCGGTCAGAAAGCTCTTGTTTTCGCCGCCGATCTTGGCGCGCGTGACGTAGTACAGCTGGCTTTCATCCGACGACAGACCGGCCAGCGTCTCACCCGGCTCGAGCGGCACGCGAGCGCGCACCGTTCCGGTCTGGACATCGCGCAGCACCAGCTCGCTTTGGCCTTCGCGATACATCACGACGCCTTGGCTGACGACAAAGCGCGAGCGCACATCAGCTGCGACAGAAAATAGCTCTTTTCCGTCAGTCAGATCGTAGCCAACCAGACCTTGTTCGACCGATGTGCTGGCTTCGGTTTGACCGACTCGTCGCTCTGGACCGACGGCAACAAACAACAGCGCGTGTCCGGTTCCCGATCGCGGCGTCGGTGTCACCTTGGTCGTCTTGATGCGCTCGACGGTCGGCTTGACGGTGGTGAGATCGTTGTCTTGGGTGTGAACCGAAAAAGCCGCTTCCGCACAGCCCAGCATGGTCGTCGCACATGCCAGCGTCAGCGTCGAAAGTGATCGGATGATCGTCCGTGCGCTTGTCATTTTGCGGTCCTCTGCTCGATGATCTTTTGGGCCTCGGCGCGAGAGGGTCGGGCCTTGGACTCTTTGTCGGTGTCGGTGGCTTTGACGTAGTCGCTCAGGAAATCGACGGGCTGGTCACCCGGCATCTTGCCCAGCATCTTGACCACTTCGGTGCGCACAGGCTCGGGACCGAAGTCCGAGCGCCGGAGCAGTGCGCCGAGCGTCGTCGTGAGGAGATAGTTTGGCACCGTGCCGATCATCTCGCCGAGCGCACGCGCCGTATCGGGACCGCCAATCAGACCGAGCGCTTCGGGCGCCGCCGTGTCTTTGCGCTGAAGCAGCTTGATGAGCGCTGGTTCCGCTGATTTTTCCCGACGTTGACCGAGCGCTTCGGCAGCAACCTGACGCACGTCAGAGCTTCCGTCGGACAGCGCCGCGATCAGCTGCGGAACAATCTTCGGTGCCAGCTCTTCGTGTGCCACGCCGGGCTTGACCGTCACAGGCTTGGCCAGCTTCTTACCGACTGGCGGCTTGGCTGGCGTCTCGTTTCCCTCGGGAGCAACCACCAGTGCGACGAGCCCTTGCACCGCGCGCTTGCGCAGGTCGGGATTGCGATGGTGTGTGTACAGCTCCAGAACGGGCAGCGCGTCCGCACTGCGCAGCGACGACAAAGATGACAGTGCAGCCGCAGCAACTTTCGGGGAAACTCCGATCGAAAGTGCGTCGAGAAGCGCTGCTTGTGCCGTCGGAGTATTGGTTTCTCCGAGCTTGCGTGCTGCTGCGACAGCTTCGCTTTCCGTCGTCGAGCGGAGTCTTGCAATCAAGGTCGCTTCATCGACCACCGGCGCTGCCAAAGGCTGGCTACCGGCTTCGCCTCCTGCGGACTTGGCTGTCGTCGGAGATGCGGTCTCTTCCGCAGCACCAAGGGACGGCAAACACCATGTCACGCTACACAGAAGAACTGCTTGCAAGCTCGCCGGGGGCCTAGACCTCATCATGGGCAGCCTCTCACTCTTTCTTTTTCGTATCTTCTTCGGAGAAATCGACCTTGCCCGAGTACTTCGGAGCCTCGCCGTGCAGCGTCAGCTCACCCTTGGCGATGATGACGCGACGACTCTCGATGGCGAACAGGTACTTCTTGTTCATCTCGATGTCTTCTTTGTCCAGCTCGACGGAGTTGAAGATCGCGCGCTCGCCTTTTCGCCCGAGGAATGCTTCCCAGGAGCCTTTTTTGACCTTGGCGTTTGCGCCGCCTGTGATGTCGTAGATGACAAAGTCAACCTGCACGTCATTGACCGGCGAAGCGAAGAACGCCGCGTAGTAAATGGTCAATTTGCCGGTCTTCTTATCGTAAAAGAGCCTCTCTTTGTGTAGTTTTTTGAGCCGAGATGCGTACTCAGCCGCCGAGGTCCACTTGAGGGGAAACGACGAGTCGCTGATGAACATGTGACCTTTGAGAAGGTCTTCCGGCTTGCTGGCTGCGGACGCTGCGCTGGGTGCCAGCAGGAGCCCGAGCAGAAGTCCTTGCAGCAGTGATCGGCGACTGACCGCAGCGGAAGGCTTGGCAGCGCAGGCAGGGTTTGGATCCGAAAAAGCGGAACGCGAGGGATGGCTCATTGATTTCTCCTTCGTCGGTGATCGCATCAAAAGGGCAGCAGCTGTCTGACGTACAGCCGGTCGATTGTCTTCGAGGCTTGCGACACGCTACACGCAGCAGCCGGTGGCTTTCAACGACTGCGAAGCTCGCGCAGGCCAGGCAGTCCGACTCGGCCCAGGATGAGTCCTCCGGCCAGCGTCGTCGCAGCGCCAGATAGAAGAAGCACCGGACCCGTGACGGGAATGCCGCGACGTTCAGCCATCGGATCAGGCGGTGGCGCGAGGGCGGCTGCGCTCCACAGACCGATGCCCGTGGCCAGGAGCACGGTTCCTCCAGTAAGCAGCGACAGACCCACCGTCGTCAGCGCAAAGCGACTGCGCGGCGGCTGGGCAATCGGCAGACGGAGGCTCAGGCGCTGATCGCTCGGCACTCGCAGCAGCTTGGTCAGGCGCTGATCTTTGGAAAACGTTGCGGTCACTTGGTACTGACCTTCAGTGAGCAGCAGCGTCTGCGGTCCCGTCCCGAGCGCAAATCCATCAATCAGGAGCGTGGCCGTCGGCTCGGTATCGATCTGTGGCTTGGCGCGCTGAACGTGACGACGGGACGCAAGCTGCTTGACGACAAAACGCAGCGCTTGATCGTCGCTTGTGCAGCTTCGGCAGCGCTCGCTTTGGGCCAGGCTCAGCGCTCCATCTTCGCTATCGACGAGCCGTCCCAGCCAGCTTCCCGGCTTCGTCTGATGCAGCATGATGACGCTCTGCGCACCGAGCATTCTTCCGACGCGACGCATACAGAGCAGGCTCTGCTCGCAGCCTTGATGATCGGGCAGTCCTCCGACGATCAGCTCGCGATCGCGGTCGGGCACGACGGTCAGCCCTGCTTCTTCGGCGGCGCGCTGCGCAACCAGCAGCAGCTCTGGATGCGCAGCCATCACGCTTTCGTCGGGCAGGATCAGCGCTGCGTCGGGAAGTGTGCTCTGAATCGAAACAGAATCGTCGCTGCGTATGTTGAATTGGTGCTGGGCTTGGCGATAGCCGATCTCGACGGAGCAGCGATGACTTCCCGGCGACAAGAGCAGCGGTGACTGAAGCGGCAGCGATCCGTGGAGCCTGCCATCGACAAACACAAAGGCTCCGTCTGGACCTGTGATCGTCACCGTCGCTGTGGGTTCGCGTAGATCGGCCAGTACCGATTCGGCTTTGGCTCGTCGCTCACTCGTCAGCTCTACACCCGCCGTGGCGACAAAGCGTCCGAGCAGATCCGCAGCTTGCACCAGCGCGCCGCGCTGTCGATACATCATGCCCAGGTTGTAGAGCAGAAGCGGCGACGGAGAGAGCTGATACGCGGTTTCCAAGCGAACGCGCGCTTCATCGTCGCCAGCTGCTTGATTCCAGTCGGTCAGCAGCCGTCGGGCCAGCCGTCGCGCAGTTCCTCTTGCCAGCGCACATGGAGACAGGTTTTTCGATGGGCTCTCGTCGAATCCAACCGGCGCAGGCTCGTTTTGGTCGGGGCTCTCTTTGTGCGCCAGATCGGGAAGTTCTCGACGGACCGTTCGCGCCAGCGCATGAAGATACGGCTCACTTCGCGTCGGCGTACAGTCTTGGCACACCGTCTGACGCTGAAACAGCTGCGCGCCTTGCGGGATCGAGATCACCTCCAGCGACAGCTTCGACAAGCGCTCACTCGACGGACTGGACAGATCGATGCTGCGAACCACCATCACACGCTCGACATCCAGCTGCTCGCCGATCCAGAGCTGGCAGCTTGTCTGCGTCAGACAGCCGGTGCGATCCGTCACTTGGCCGAGCAATCGCTCGCGATCGCGCGACGGAACCAGCGTGATTCCTTGCTCGGCAAAGATCGTCGCAATGCGCTTTTGCTGCGTTGGTGAAAACTCCGGCGCGAGCAGCACCACCGCTTTGGGCAGCGTCAGCATCACTTGGCTGGGCTTGGCTGCGTTTGGTTCACTTCCGTCGCTGTCACTGACCGTGGTTTCCAGGTGGCGATAGCCCAGCTCGACGCGAATGTGATGTGGTCCCGACGCAAGCAGCAGCGGCTTCCCAAGCGGAGCGCGTCCCACCAAGCGCGCATCGACGAAGACCACGGCTCCCGGGGTGGTGACCAGCTCGATTTCATAGCTGTGCGTCGGAATGCGAGCCAGTGCTTGCGCGATCGCAGCGCGATGTTCAGACGGAAGCTCTGACCCGACTTCGGCTTGATAGCGACGCAACAGATCAGCAGCTTCGACGGTGACACCGCTGCGAAGACGAAGCAATCCCAGGTTGTACAAAAGGGTCGGCGCGGGGGATAGCTGATACGCCGTCTCGACGTAAAAGCGAGCCACGTCGGGAGCATCGGTCTGCGCCGCTCTTTCCAGCAGCTTGCGTGCAATCAGGCGCGCTTGACCCGCCCACAGCGCACAGTCGCCCGGCCTCGGAAGGTTGGCACTTTCATCAGCCGTCGCAGCTTCGACGGAAAAAATCCACAGCGTGAGCCAGACCGCAACCAGCCACAAGCGACGACGGATAGGCAGTTGGGGCCGTTCCGCCAAGCGCAGCATCGGTTTCGTCGCGGCTACGCGCGCTCCTTACAGGGGCAGACCGACGGTAAATGCCGGTGTAATCGTGATGTCCACTTTGCCCGAAGGCAGATCCTCGCCCGCCTTCACCGTCGGCTTGCCGCTGATCATCAGCAGAAACGGCACTTTGGGATTCGACAGGTAGTAGCTGAAGCGCTCAAACGCTGGCGTTCCCGCCTGGACGATGATCTTCCGCGACTTGTCAGCGACGACGGATCCCTTGGCAATCGCCGGGATCTTGTCGATCAGATAGACATCTTTGTCTGCCGGGCTCTTCGCCGTTTCGGGACCGATGTATAGATCCATCTCTGGCAGATTCACCGTCGAGGCATTGTTCGCGCCGTAGTGCAGCTCGATCGCTTTGACGATCGCGATCGCCTTGCTTCCCACCGTCTGAACGAACGTCGGATCGTTGCTGAGCGTGACGGGATAGCTCTTGGTGACGGCAATGTCAGCGCCGCAGGCTTTGGTGACGGTGTCACAGATTCCCGTCGCGGTTCCTCCGGCTGCGGAGACCTGCGTCGCCAGCGTCGAGCACTTTGGATCGCCTGCAATCATACAAACCACCGTCGGAACTTTGCCGGTGGTGCTGCCAAAGTCCAGGCTGAACTTCTGCGTCGAAAGCTCGAACGTCTTGTCGAGGATGTTGGTGGAAATCAGTCCACAGGCCGCAAGACCGAGCGACGACAGGGACACGGCGCAAGCAAGTCCCAGCGTGCTCTTGAGCAGTGTGCGACGGTTAGGGTGGACCGTAGTGCGGGCCAAAGAGGTGCGATCGTGCTTAGGCTTCATACAATCATCGTATCACGTCGCGAACCTGGTTTGCCTCGGCGATCAGCGTCGGAGATCCTGCGGGTTTGAGCAGGCTTACGGGCCGCCCTTTGGCATCGCGCAGCTCGACCTTCACCGCTTGATCGGCTGCCAGATCGGTAAAAAACACCGTTTCCCACTTGTCCGATCGCACGTTTTGCAGCGGCTTTCCGTCGATCAGCACCGTCAGCGATGGACGCGGCACCACAAACGACGCGGCGCGGATTGCCGTCGGTGACTTCAGCGTGGCCGAGCCATCACTTTCCAGTCGCACCGTCACTTGTGCCATCGCGCGCAGGTGATCGCCAAGCTGTTCCAGCGTCGGAACCCACAGCGTTCCACGCGAGACTCGACTCGCCAGCGTCGCAATCAGCTGCTCCAGTCGCGGCGACGGAACGATCTCTCCGGGCGCTTTGCCCGCTTGCATCAGGTTGCGATTTGCAAACTTGCTTCCCGCCGGGTGAAACGCTTCCAAATAAGTGTGCGCGATGTGCAGACCACGCTCTTTTTCCAGCTGATCGAGCGACTTTTTCTTGTACAGCGCGAAGAAGCGACTGCTTTCCACGTAGGTCATCATCGTCGAAAACAGCCATAGATTTCCCGGCGAGCCCGACGACAAACGACCGCTTGGATACAGGACCGGCGTGTACTGATCGAGCTTCTGCGGCGACAAAAGGTTGAGCACTGGCGACGGAGGAACATCGATTCCCGACCACGCGTAGCGATACTTGTGGCGCTCTAACAGATCGGAAATCCCGTCGCTGCCACCGTGAAAGCCGCGATTGGTCAGCGCCTCGCAGTTGGTGTACGGCTGATGATCGATCCACGTCGCTGCGCCATATTGCTCGAAGAAGCGCAGCGCTTCCTCTGTGCTGTCGCGATCGTCGGACTGCGGCGTCGCTGAGTGCGGAATCACTTCCCAGCCCGCCTGACGAAGCTGAACCGCCAAAGACGCCATCGACGGATCATCGAGCTGGGGACGCCCGGCTCCCGACGGATCAACCTGAGGACGCTCGTAGCGGTTGTGATAGACGACCACGGTATGCATGTGCTTCTGAAACGGCGACAGCACGGGATGCTTGGGATGCGCCCACGATGCCGACGGAGCAGGCTCGCCACTTCGGAACCACAGCGACTTGCTGATCGGCAGACCTTTGCCCAAAAATCCGCCTTTGCCAAACCGGGGCGACGACGCGATCGATGTGCCGCCAGCCAGCGCGTACAGCGTCGGAGTCGTCGTCTGATCGGCATGATCGGTGATCACAAACGCCGCCCGTCGTCCTTCGGGATAGCGCGCTTTCAGAAGCGGCACCGCCGCCCCTTGATACAGCGAAATCTTCGTCGAGAGCGTCTCGCCGGTCTGGAACAGCCGCGTCTCCAGCGACGCTTTGTGGTTCGGTTCTCGCCAGTGGTCGGTACACTGCTGAAAGAACATAAACGGTCGCGTCTCGCTGCTGAGCAGATCGGCCTGCACCAGCACCTGCGACGGCAGAACCTGAACCTTTACGCCATCGACATCATCATCGACCAAGATCGTCCACGGCTTCTGATTGGGCCGCAGGATCACCCACTTTGGATCGAGTCCCGACAGCGCCGCTTTCGTCGTCACCTTCTTCGGACGCAGATCGCGACCACCGACTTCGGCACCGACGGAATCCGTCTCAAGCTCCAGCGACAGAAGTCGCAGCCACGTCGGAGCCGTAACCTTCGTCTCGATGCTCAGCTCGCTGTGACCGTCGGATGCACCGTGTAGCCGAACTTTCACCGCCAGACCGCTGAGCCTGCTGCCCGGCTCTGCAACCCAGTCTTCGCCTTCGCGCTGCCAGCGAGTCAGCGGCAAAACGCTCGTCGGTGGAGGCGCTATTTTTCCATCATTTTGCGGCGTCGCAGCGACCCGCAGTCTAACTTTGATCGGAAGTCGCTCGCTCGGACCGGCGGCAAGCTCGACCGCTTCATCGGTGATCGCTACGTCAGCGCGGGCTGTGCATGCGGTCAGCAGCGTGGACACAGCCCCGAACAGAGCCTGAAGGCTCCGCATCACGTTTCGGCATCGCAATTGGCTTTGAACCAGCTTCCCCACTGCTTCGCTCGAACCCATCGACTCGCCGCCATCTGCCGGGCTGACGAGGTTCGTGGTGGCATCGATTATATAAGGGAGCGTTGGTTATATAAGCGCGATTGTGTCAGCGACGGCAGGCAAATCTACAAAGTCTGGTTCTTCAAGATTCCGCCACCGCTTAGGCACAGACCGACCAGATCCATCTGACCATCGGTGATGATGTCCATTGCAGCGACTCGACGGACCCCGCCGGTACACGAGGTCGTTCCCGGCATCTTGAACGACTGAGCGATCGATTTTTTCAGCCCGTCCGGCGCTTGGTTCAAAAAGACATCGATCGTGTTGCTCTGCGAGCAGGCGACCAGCAGATCGGACACTCCGTCGCCGTTCATATCAGCAAACGACACCGATTCCGGCGTCTGGTCCGTCGGTAGCGTGTACACGTCAAAGTTGATCGAGCCCTTGCTGCGATTGACCAAGACTTGGATGTTGTTGTCGCCGCGATTGACGATCACCAAGTCCTCGATGCCGTCGCGGTTTACGTCGGCGGGACTGAGCATGGTCGGATCTTTGCCGACGATGAACTCGACGCTCTTGGGATTGAATAGACCCAGGCCCAGGCCCAAAAAGACGTTGATGTTCTGTCCCATCGAGTTTAGCGACGCAATGTCCTTGATCCCGTCTTGGTTTACGTCGCTCAGCACCACGCTGACTGGGTTTTTTCCTGATGCGCTGAGCGGAACTGCGGGCAGGTGACCACCGCCGGGCTTGCTCAAGATCACCGAGAGCGTGTCGTTGCCTCTGTTTGCCGTGACGATGTCGGGCTTTCCGTCACCGTTCACATCACCAGCAGCAATGCCTTCGGGCTGATTTCCCGTCGAGATCGCGGGCTGTCCAGTCAGGGTTCCCTGTCCATCGTTTAGGAAGACCTGCGCTTGGCTCGATCCCGACAGCGCCACCACCAGATCGAGGATTCCGTCGCCATCCATATCCGCCGTGCTGATTCCGCTCGGTGCGCTGCCCACCGCAAACTGAACCGTCTTGGTATCGATCATCGGGATCGGCTGCGCGGGAATCGTCCACACCAGCCGCATGTTGTCCTGGCTACGGAACGTCGCCGCCAAGCTGGCCACCGCCGTCGGAATTTTCGGAACCAAGTTGCCGATCAGCAGGTCCGACACATCGTTCGAGCTTCCCGTCGGATTGACCGCCAGCGGACCCAGATCGATCTTGTTTGCGTAATAGCGGAACAGATCGCTGCGCGTGTGCGACGCTGCGTCTTTGTTTACAACCTTGATGTCCGTCGGACCGATGTTGATCCGGGCTGGCGTCACGGCATCGATGCGCGTCGCCGACACAAACTGCGTCATCGCGGACACAAACGACGAAGGCGAGCCATTGTTCGCAAACTGCGCAACGACACCTGGCTTAAAGCCCCAGCCGCTAAGCTGAATCGTCTCGTTTCCGTCGATAAGCCCCAGCCCCGGACTGGCTCCCAAAAGGAGCGGTCGCTGGCCGCTGCACACGCTGTCTTTGACGGGCAGCACCGGAATGCGCAGGCTGCTGTCTTTGCCCTGTAGTTCGCTGAGCTTGCCGCTGCCGGTGGCCAAGATGCACGATGTCGCACCCGCGCCTTTGTACGCGGCAACCTCGACGGAAAGATCGCCGACAAAGGCATCAGGCAGGCGCAGCAGGAACGTGGTTCGGCTCGGCGCGGGCAGCGAGACATCGATCGGCTGCACTTCCGTGTGCGGACCGAGCCCGGCGTGCAGCGGCAGCACATGCAGCGAGGCCGTTTCAGCGGGCAGATCCTCGACGCTGACCAGCACGGTCGGAGGCCGCGAGCAGCTACTGATTCCCAGCGTCCACAGACCCAGCGACGCAGCCAGCATCCGCACCGTCGCAACGCGCGGGCGAGCAGAGAAGTTCATAAGCGCCCCTTTCCGCAAGTCAAAGGTTAAAACTCGACGACGCGCACGCCCAGGTCAGAGCTTGGCTCTTTTTGCTGGACCGCAATGATGGCTCCGGCGGTGATGGCTCCCGCTGCGGCCAGTCCGCCGAGTACGCCCCAAAACCAGGCCTTTTTGTAGATCGGCTTTTCTTTTTGCTTTGCCACGAGCAGCAGCGCTTCGTCGGCTTTCTGACGCTCTACTTCGCGGGCTTTGGCCAGCGCTTCGGCTTCTTCGGTGCGACGCTGTGCCAGTCGCTCTGCGGCTTCGCGCTCTTGCGACGCTCGCTCGGCATCCAGGCGCGCGCGCATCGCAGCGGCGTGTGCTTCGGCTTCGGGCAGCAGCGCGGACTTCGGATCGTCTTTGAGAAACCGCTCGTACAGCGCCAGCGCTTCGGCAAAGTGACCGGCCTTGCGATGAGCCTGGGCAATGTTAAAGAGCAGCGTCGGAATCTGTCGCTTGGCGTAGGCCGCTTGAAACTCGGCGATCGCTTGATCGTAGCTGCCCGCGTCAAATAACAGCTTCGCGCTGTCGAGGATCTCGCGCAGGCTGCGCTGATCTTTGCTGGGCGCGCCAGCTTGCGGCGATTGCGTCGCTGACGGTGCTGCCGATGGCGCGTTTGGCGCGGTCTGTGCCGACGCCAAAGCGGTCCAAAGCAGAACGGCGCTAGCGAACCACCGGAATGTCATCGACGGAGTCACGCTGTGGCTTGGCCGTAGGCTTTGCAACCGGCTTGACCGGCGCGCGCCACACGGGCTTTTGGACTGGCTTGGCAACGGGTTTGGAGACGGCACTGCCTGGCTGTTCTGGCTGCTGGTTGACCGGAGCATTCTGTTTGTCGCTCGAAGGCTCGACCGAAGTGGGCCGCGCCACCAGGCTGACCGTTCGATCGTAGGGTTCTTGTTGCTCGATAACCACCGTCTGTTCGGCGTAGCCCGGAAGCCTCAGCACAACCTTCAGCGTCTCACTTGTGCGAGCCCGCTCGACCGTCCACGGCGTCTGTCCGAGCACCGCTTGATCTGCCACCTGCACCACCTGCGCTCCCGACGGCTCACTGCGCAGCGACAGTCGAACCGTGGCCTGTTGCGGCTTGGTTTCCGTCGGTTGCGTCACCGTACGCTGGCTGACCTGTTCCGTCTGTGCCGCGCCCGTCTGCGTCGCTGAGGATGGGCTCAGCGCGCTAGGCTGCGAACCTTGCGGCCTTCCCTGACGCAGCGATAGTGCGCCAATCGCCAGTCCCGAAAGCAGCAGCACCGCGCCTGCCCCAATCATCGGCATCAACGATCGCTTTGGCGGTTCCTGCGGCGGCGGCTGCACAATCACCACTTGCGCGCCGGTTCCCGTCGCACCCAGCCCAAGCTGCTCTAGCTCGCCGAGAATCTGCTTCATCGACGGACGCTCTTCGGGCTTTTTCGCCAGCATCTTGTGTACCAGCGTCTCTACTTCCGTCGAGACATGCGGTGCCACTTCGTGCAGCGGCTTGGGCTTTTCGATGATGTGCTGCGCGATCAAGTCGCCTGCGCCGGTTCCTCCAAACGGAGGGCTTCCCGAGAGCATCTGATACAAGATGATCCCGAGCGAATACACGTCGGTGCGATCCGTCATCGTGATGCCGCCACGACACTGCTCTGGCGACATGTAGATCGGTGTACCGACGATCGCGCCAGTTGTGGTCTTGGCCACTTCCCCCGCGTCTGGATCCACTACCTTAGCGATCC
>JAEUKB010000026.1 GCA_016794365.1 Myxococcales bacterium | reverse complement strand
CTCACCGGGAGAAAAATCGAATCGCTTCACACCCGGATGTCGATACCACCACACGCGACAGCGCTTTCCACAGAACGCACGGTCCGTACGAACACAAAAAGGTAGGCGAAAATCACACGTTTTACAAAAATGAACGTCTCGTAAACGATCCGCCTTTTTATCGCGATGAGTGGTCTCGATTGAAGTTCCATATTAGCACAAACACACAGCTTATCGCGACGAACCTGGAATCAATGATCGCGTAACTTTTTGACTTCGTTTTGTTTAAAAAATAATAGCTAGATCTAAACTTCTCAATTCCGATGTAAATTCACATTTTTTGTGTAAAGAAAGCTTCTCAATGATGCCATTTTTTGAGCAAATTACATTGGTTCGATTGCTTCTCAATGAATGCTGCGTTTTTTTGCTGCAATGGGAAGTTTGATTCTCAATCATATTGTGATGATGAATACGTGCGGATCTGTTCTTGAAACCGATCCAAATTGAGCAAAGCTCCGTGTGCTATGATTGAGTCATGAAGAAGTGTCCGATCTGTGGTCGCAAGGTTGTGAGCAAGCGCAAAGACGCAATCTACTGTCGGAACCCGCGCTGTCGGAAAAAGGCGTTCGAGGCAAGGAAAGAGCAAGCGGCGAGTGCGACGCCGTCGAGCAGCCCGAACAAAGCGTCCGTGGTGGTCGCGTTTCCCGACGGAACAAAGTGGCTGATGGAGCTGACGCCGATTCAGCCGACGAAGCAGACGATCGTGCCGACGCTGACGCAGGTTCCAAGCGAGGTGCCCTCAAACATCGAAGGCTCTGCAAGTGAGCGGTCTGTCCAAACGGATTTCCATCCAGCGACGAGTCCGAACGGTTCGGAACAGATCTCTGTTGCAGTGTCAGACGACGCTGAAGCGGCGCCAATGATCGAAGGTGAAACGGATCATGCGGAAGCAGTTGGGGACACAAGCGTCTTGCAGAACGGTTCTGAAACGGTTCCTTTGATCGTCGCTGATAGTGATCAAATCGCGCCTGTGGTCGATTCGGTGGCTGAGAATCCAGCGCGCTCCGGGCATGCTCCGACCTCCGATCTGGCGGTTGTGCCTGATTCCGTCGAAGTCCCGACGGAAATGACGGCCGTTCCGAGAGAACCTGCGCTGTGTACCGTCGAGCTGTATTTTGTGGATCGCCATGATCAACGGATGACGTTCGAGTCAGCGACGCGCTATCGCGACGGGAAGTGGCGAGTCGATCTCATGGCGCGAGCGGTACTTGGCGTTCATCCGTCGGAAGGGCGAGGGCTCGGAGGCCAGCCGGGACGGTGGCGCGAGTTCTATCCACACAAATCGCCGGGCGAGTGCGGCTTCGTCGAGAACATCGGCGTGCTGTGCTGGGAAGATGGCGAGCGACGAGCCTATGTCGCCGAGGCTGGGCTGCTCAGTGCTGCGTTCGGTCCGACGTGGCCGGATCGGATTCGCGAGCTGGTGGCGAGGCGCGCGGTGGACGGATCCGGCGCCGGTTAGGTATTCAGCGCATCGACGGCAGTGGCACCGGACGGGAAATGGCGCCAGTGTAGCGCCAGCTCGACGAGCGAGAGCGTGACCACCGAGAACGGGCCTTGCTTATCCGATCGAGTCCAGCGCACCGCGACGCGGAGCGTCGTCCCATCCCGACGCTGAGCCAGCACGCGCCACATCGGCCAACGTCCCGTCGAAGCACGACGGAGATAATCCTCCGCCCACGCTTCACCGGGCTTGCTCAGATCGAGCTTGGCGGCGATGGTTGGCGGACGCTTTTGGTAAAGCGCACGACGACGGCAAGAGACACTTGTGGCAGGGACATGGCACGGCATACACTGCTCCTGTTCGCGTCGGGCTGGGCTTTTCCAGGGCTGTACAACCCGACGCGGGCGAATGGCTCGATCGGCAGAACACCGCCGTCGAGCCTGTTTTGTTTCCGGGCATCGCTACCCGTACCTACCTGTTACCTAATGTTCCCAATGGTTGCAATATATGTAGTGGGTTTTTCTCAGTAAACTGTCCAACTGGCTCGACAGGGAGCGTGCATGCTACCCACTGTCGGTGGTACGTGGACGCAAAAATCCAGGCTTCATGAGCTTCCCTTCCCGTCTAAGGAAGGCGCGGCAGAGCGCTGGTTTCTCTCGACAAGGGATCACTCAGCGTGCCTGCCTTGCTGGCCAATCGACGATGCTTGGTTGGGAGCAAGGGCTACGCATCCCTCGCATTGATGCCGTCGAACGGGTCGCCTATGCTCTCGGGCTGTCGCCTGCATTCCTGGCGTATGGCATCGAATCAGAGGGCAGCCAGCCGACAGAGGGATTGCGCTGCGAAGGCGTGGCCTCGCGACTTCGACAGACTCGATCCGCTCGCGGGCTGACGATGCGCGCACTTGCTCGGGCCGCTGGGCTGACCGATACCGCCGTGAGATCCACCGAGACGGGGGCTAGCATGCCTAGCATAGCGACCGTCGAAGCGTTCGCGATAGCCCTCGGTGTGTCGCCCGGTTGGCTTGCCTACGGACTCGGGCCGATGGAACTCCCAGGGCGGAGACGTGCGGCAGCGTCGCCAGCGGCAAGCGTCGGCTGACCGCTCGAAGTTCGGGACGGCTCCAACGACCGGGAGCGGTTGGCGTTGCTCGGTGACAAACACGGCGATGTGATCACCAGCAACCGGGAGCACATGCGTGGGAGTTTGGCTACCGAGGAAGTATGGCCCGGCGCCCCTAGCCGCAAGGGCCGTTTCTCGGGGGTAGCGGAGCCAGACAAACTCTGCAATCGAAGATGGGAAATGATCGCATTTCTGAGCAGATCGAGCATAGCGCGGCTGTTCAGCATGGCCGAGCGATCTCCATCAATGCAACCGCAGCACCATTAGTGATGGTGCTCGACTCAAGTCTCGCCAAGCGCGGATGGATCACAAGATCCAACGGTCGTTGATGGTCAGTGTAGGGAGGCGCAAGGATTTTTCTGATAGGCTACCGCCATCATGAGCCAGGGGTCGTTTCTAGAAGCCCTCAAGACCTATTTGCAGCGGTTGACGCAGCAGAAGCCCTCTGCCGAAGCAGAAGAGTTGTCGATCGATCCAGTCTGGGCCCGCAACCTGCTGCTGCGAACACTGGAGCGGGTGGAAAAGGGGGAGTCAAACCTACGCTATTCGCCTAAAGAACTAGATCGGCAGCTCGACGACTGGCAGCAGGGCGACCGTGTGGTGGTGTTTGCGCGGGAAGTCGCTCGGCTTCTGAAGCAGAGCTTGGCACCGACTATGGACGATGCGGAGCTTCGGGAGTTGGTGGCACTCGGCTTGGCTCGCTGGTTTTCACTGCCTGGGGAACTCTCCAGTCGTGTCCTGACTGCACAGCTTGACCGCTTAACCAATGAGGCCAAGACGTTGGCCTGGCAGACCGCCCAGGTGTTTGTTGGGATGGATGTTGTCCATTACGCCAAGGCTAACCGTTTGACCATGCGCAAAGAGGGTCGGATACAGGTCAGTCCCTTGGGTCAAGTATTCCAGCGTTTAGAGGGGCGAGACGCTGTGCGATGGTTGCTCCAAGTGGAGATTCAGCAATCGCTAGGGCCATCTGATCCTGACCGGTTGTCGTTAGATGGAGCAAAGTTATTTCTCAATTGTCCTAAATGGAGAGATGACTCGATGGACGATGAGTATGGTGGTCCATGTCATTACAAAACACAGCTTAGGATGAGTCAGTTTGGGATTTTGACGGTAGATGATGTTGGTAATGGGCTTGAGTACTGGTCTGTGTCTGCGTTCGGTCGAGAGCTATTGGAAGAGGTGATAGGAGAAAATCAGACGCCGCTGTCGTTGTTGGCAAAGTCGCTATGTAGTGATCTGGTCAGCTCAGTGGTCGAGGCGGTTCAGAGTCCAGTGGTACTCAATTCATCTGCCGCAGAGGCGACGACGATTCAAGCGCGGATGGTGGCCCATGAGATGCGCAATGCGCTGTTGCCTGTGCAGGCCGCGCTCGACTCGATGTATCGAGAGGTCTTGACGCTGCCTCCGAGTGAGGTACTGGCACGTCGGCGCAAAACCATTGATGAGGGCGTCCGGGGAGCGCTTCAGTTTGCGAAGAAGCTGCTTCAGACTGCTGAGCTGGGGGCCAAGCCGCCGCAGCCGTTTGAGGCAGTGCAGGCCATCGGCGAGGTGGTGGAGTCACTGGCATCGACAACTCAGATTGCGCTGATCGGGCCACAGGGGGGGAGCCGACCGCTTCTTCATGGTCGTCGGGAACACTTTGTCTTGGCGGTGCGCAACCTGATCCAAAATGCCATTGAGCATGGCGGACCAGAGCTACGGCGAGTGGTGGTGGCGATGGAGCTAGAGCCCGCCCAGGACGCAATCCGTCTCATCGTGGATGACGATGGCCAAGGGGTCGAGCCAGCCAAGCGCGAGCGGATCTTTGACGAGGGCGTTACCAACAAGCCGGATGGGACGGGCATTGGGCTTTCGTCCGTAAGACAGGTCTTCGAGCGGGACTTCCAAGGTGTCGTGGTCTGTTCGCAAGCGCCTCTCGGTGGGGCTCGGTTTGTGGTTCGACTGCCGCTGTCAACTGGTGGGCAGGGATTCAGTCAAAAGGAAATCAAGCGATGAGAGCGGTTGCCCGTATCTTGGTGGTAGATGATGATCCAGCGTTTAACGCCATGCTGGTGGAGCGATTGACGGCGCAGGGTGATGCAGTGCGCTCCGTGAACAACATAGCCGCCGCATTAACCTTGCTCGAGAACAAACGCTTTGATGTGGCGATCCTCGATCTGAAGCTTGATGGACAGTATGGCGCTGATGTTGGAATCGATTCTCTTGGCAAAGTGCTTGATCGAGCTCCGACGATTAAGCCGATCATCATTACTGCATACGCCGATGCCGCATCCGTAGAGAGAGCATTCCACAATGGTGCCTATGACTATGTGGAGAAAACAGACTTTGGCGTTTTCTATGCGCTCCTTCTGGCGAAGATTCGCAATGCACTAGAGCCTGCTCGTGAAGCACGGATTGCTTCGCTTACAAACGGGGCGCGTGAATCCGAGATCGTGAAGCTGTGGGATGAGGTGCAGCGGGAGACGGATCGCCATCAGAAGGGAACTCGGCTGGAGGAACTGCTGCTGATCATGTGGCGTTCCATTCCCGGATTCGAGAATACTTTTCCGAACCAGCGGAGTAGCAATGAAGAGATCGACTTGGTCGTTGAGAACGGTTCCACGGATGAAATCTGGCGGAAAGAGTCGAGCTACTTCTTGGTCGAATGCAAAAATTGGACATCAAAAGTAGATCCCAAAGAAGTCGTCTGGCTGCGAGAGAAACTGCAAACCCGGCGAGGACGATGCAAGCTCGGGTTCTTTGTGGCCCCCTATGGTTTCACCGCTGGGGTCGAGACGACGCTGTTGAAACACAGCGAGTCTGATGTGGTCATTATTCTGCTGGCCAAGGATGAGCTAGAGCAACTGGTGCGTGCGGGGGGGTCGGAGAAGCGCAATCAGGTACTCAAGGAACTTATTCGCCGGGCCGTGGTCAGCGGAGCGTAGCGTTCGTACGCTCCCGGGGGGGCCGTTGCTCAAAGCGAAGGGGGCCTTATTCAGCCGATTGCTTGTGGGTGGCTGTGGACGTATCGAAAGATGGCCAGGGTGCCCGTGTGGCTGCTTCAACGATGGAGGGCAGAAAGAACAACCGGTGGTTTGGTTCCCTGGTCCGGGCCGTGTTCGACTGAGCCGCCCTTGATTCTCCGACGGCATCGAAGAGGTTACGCCAGACGGTTACCGACTTGTGCGGCCATCGATTGAAGTCGGTGAAGACGAGAAATGTCCCTTGTCTGGATGCGGCTTCCCCTCTCCCGTAGGTCAGCGGTACGCTGGTTTCCATGAGGGCGTTTAGGGCGGCACGCGGTCTGCTGGTCAGCGCCAGGGGACGTTTCAGCGGGGAGACTTTACTCTTGCAGTGCTGAGTGACGGAAGATCTCCACCCCAAGATCGCCTGGTCTGACTCTCGCATGGACAATTTGGCAGCTCAGTTTCGTATCCACTTCTTTGGTGAAAGCCTGGAGTTTCCGTTCAAACTCCTCACCAGCGTCGCCAGCCCTGACAAGCGCGATTCGCAAGCCGGGCCACGACTCTTCACGAGTAATGGCAAACTGCTGTCGGACACGATCGAGGACATTGATGAGGAGTTTCTTCTCGCTTTCGCTTTCCGGAGAATTTTCAGGTTTAGACGCGATCATCAGACGAAGCCCAATGTAGTCCGTGCTGTCCATCCGTTCACTCCTCTGGCCTAACCGATCCGCTCATCGACCGCGCTCCGGCCCCGCTGTATCATCTAGAATCGCAACCGCCCAATTGTATCACGCTCAATCGGGAACTCGGTCCAAATGGCAGCCGGTTGTAACGTCGCCCCCTTGTTTTCTCCCTAACCCGTGCTTGCGCCGTGCCGCAGCAGATCCAGCACGCTCGCGGCGTGCCAGACTTCGCCACGGGCGGGGAGGATTTTGTCCTTCCGCAGCTTTTCGCCGATCTGGCGCAGGCTTAGACCTTGTGCGCGCAGCGTGTGCGCCTGCTTGATCGCGATCGTCTTGTCTCGGGTCGGTCCTTGCTTCTTCGGACCATCTCCGCTCTCCTTCTTGGGCCGACGCGGCAGAGTCAGGAGTCCAGCGCGTTCTAGGATTCGATACAGAGTCGGGCGTTCCCACTCCGTACCACGCGGACGTACCCCGTCCGCAGTCAGTCTCTTCGCGATGTCGAGCACGCTCAGCCCATCCCTGTGCATGGCGCAGATGCGCTGGATGACCTTCTGTTCGCTGGGATGAATCACGATGTTCCGCCGTCCGTGCTCGTCGGGCTCCTTCGTGTACTGCCATCCATAGGGAGCGCCCCCCATCCGCACTCCGCGCCGCTTCAGCTCGTTCATCGCTTCCTGAGTGCGCTCGCTGATCGCCTCCCGTTCCCACTGTGCGACCGACATCAGCACGTTCAGCATCAGCTTGCCACTCGCCGACCGCGTATCGATCGAATCACTGACGGACAGCAGCGAGTATGGGAGTCCCTCCCGAAAGTAGGAATCGCACAGGAATCCGAGATCCTTCACACTCCGCGTGAGCCGATCGAGCTTGACGACGACCAGCGCGTTGGCCTGATTGCTGGCCAGCATCGCCAGCGCCCTCTTGATCCCAGGCCGTTCGAGGGACTTGGCCGAAAATCCCTCATCGATCACGATATCGACCAGCTCGATGTCCTGGCTGACGCAGTGAGCCCGGATCCGGACCTGCTGGGCATCCAAGCTCACGCCCTCCATGGCTTGCTGGTCTGTACTAACCCGAACGTACCCAACCGCTCGGAGTCTCCCCCCGATTCCCTGCGCCCCTCCTGACTTACGCATGATGCCCCCCCACAAAATGAGCCTGTGCAGATTTTATCCTCTTATCCGAGCAGCAAACAATATGAATATATCTATGTAGGATTCTGTAGTGCCACCGCTCGCCTCTGCGTACCGTCTCCCATGACTCGCTTTTCAGCGCTCCTGTCAGTCTTTGTATTCCCATTGCATTCACTCCTGTTTTGGAGTGTTGTAATGGTTAAGAGCGTTCGGACTGTCCGTAGCTGGTAAGCAGCGTACGCATCATCCGTAGCTGCGGACCTGTCATCTGTAGGATGTCCAGCGGCGTCTCATCGAGTGTACGCAGATCGTGGAGCGAGTCATCGGGGGCTCCATGGGTGAGCAGGACTCCGCATGGGGCTGCGACCGCAAACAGCGCGGAACAAAACAGGGTGTGAAGTCGCTGGCGCTCGTCGGGACGGAGCCTGGATTCCAGCGCTGCCACTTCATCGGGATAGAACTTGGCAGTGTGCGGACCCCCAACATGTCCGTGATCGTGATTCCCAAGCACAAAGTGAACGTGTCCGGGGTGCGCGCGCTGCTGGATCAAGATGCGATCCACAATCTGCATCGAGCCATCTGGATAGTCGTATAGATCGGGATTTTCTCGACGAGACGCTTCATCTGGAGCATGCACCACATCGCCCAGAATCACCCAGTGGGTCTGCGGATCCTGCGCACGCAGCGCGACAAAGATCGCTTCCAGCGTAGCGATGTCCTCTTCGTTTCCGTGGACATCGGTGCTGATCAGGAGCTTCCCTTGCGCAGGCAGGATCAGATGCCGCTGCATTGCGCACTACAGGATAAAAGGAATCAGCCACCACGTCCGCTGCTTGTAGTCGGCCCACTCGGGATGACGCGACATGCTGGCTTCCTTGGTGACCATGTTCACCGCGAACAAAAGCAGCCACACCCAGGCCAGCACGAGCGGCGGAAACCAGTGCCAGCTCATCAGAGCAAAGCTGCCGTAGATCATCATCTCGCCCAGGTAGTTGGGATGTCGGATGTAGCGATGTAGGCCATCGGTGATGAGCCCACGCTTGTGTCGCAATGTGAAATACTTCTGCGCATCTGCGGCAATCATCAGCACGCTGCCAAATGTACATAAGCTGATGCACAGACAATACCAAATGTGTGCCGGAAGCGGATAATTCGGTGTCGTGTTTCGGGATATCAGCAGCCAGCCAAACGACCAATAAGGACCGAGCACCAGCGCAAATGCGTTGACACCACCAAGCAGCGTGACGCGCTTTTGCCAGTTGGCATCTGGAAAGGCCAAGTCCTTGAGCAGCCAGACGAGCCCATACGTTCCGTGCATCGCCAGATAGATCCACGCAGCGGTCGTCTGATTTCGGTAGTACGCCAAGAGCGCACCCAGAAACAGGAAGGTTCCGCCTTTTTGGAAGTTCACAATCCAGGCCAGCTTCCAAGGCCGAGGCCCTCCGCCGATGTCTTCCGACAGCCAAGTGGTCAGTGTTCGCATCCAGACGGCCCAGGCGGGCGCAGCGTGCTGTGCCATGGTTTTTTTTCTCCCGTGCGTGCAGGCGGCCACTATACGCGGCCTGGAAGCGATCTGGCGCGCGTAGAAAGGGCGCTTGTGATGGTTCAACCACCTCGGAGAAGCCGCTGCGAGAACTGACGACGAGCTATGCGGAAAATCGGTGTGGTTTCCATGGCTTCTCTGCGATATTTGTGTGGCAATTAAATGGCGATGAAACAGAGCGAATGTAGCGAATTGTTTGATGTTTATGCTGTGTGATGGTTTGTGCGTTGTTTTTGTTCGACTCGAAAATTTCTTTTGCGTAATGTAGGTGATCGTTTTTCAGGGGTGCCATCGTGTTGATTGCGATTGTTCGTGCTGCGCTGCTTTTGTTTTTGCTCGGTTTTTCGGCCACCGGCTTTGCTGCGGCTCCTTTGGCGAGCACACAGCCTGCTTCCGGGATCACCAGCTCATCGGTGGTCCTAAACGGTGTCGGTCTGCCCAACGGCAAGGCATCGACCGGTTACTTCCGCTACAGCGCAACCGATCCTGGATCGTGTAGTGACACGTTCGGAACGCGCGTTCCTACAGCGGGAGGAACGGACTTAGGAATCGGCACGACATCGGTTCCGTACTCGATCACAGCGACGGGACTGACCCAGGGGACGACCTATTACTTCTGCGCGATTGTCACCAACGCAGATGGCACGGCGCTGGGATCGATCCAGTCGTTTACGATTCCGTATAAGCCGGTGGTGGTGACGGTTGGCTCGACGAACGTGACGAGCGCATCGGCGACGCTGCAAGGGACCGCCAATCCGGTGGCGGCAGCGACGACGGCGTGGTTCCGTTACAGCAGCAGCAATCCGGGCATCTGTGATGACGCATTTGGGACGCGCGCTCCATCTAGCGGCGGTACCAACGTCGGTGGAGGCATCGCGCCGATTGCGTATTCCCAGAACATCAGCGGACTGCTTCCGGGCGTTACGT
The DNA here is from genome assembly GCA_016794365.1 of Myxococcales bacterium. Taxonomy (GTDB): domain Bacteria; phylum Myxococcota_A; class Polyangia; order Palsa-1104; family JAEUJZ01; genus JAEUKA01. Next base: position 167,794 of record JAEUKB010000026.1, on the reverse strand, counting down.
ACTACTTCTGCGCGATCGCCAACAACTCGTACGGAATGACGTTTGGTTCGATTCAGTCGTTTACTGCACCGGCGATGGCTCCGACGGTGACGACCGGCGGTGCAACCAACCTGACGCGCACCACGGGCCAGCTTAGCGGCTATGCTAACCCCGGAGGAGACGCCACCAAGGCCTGGTTCCGCTTGGGAACGGCCAGCCCCGGAACATGTAACGACACCTTCGGTCGGCGCACGCCCTCGACGGGAGGCATCTCGCTTGGCGCGGGCACCAGCAACGCACCGTTTTCCCAGAACATCGCAACGCTGACGCAGGGCACGACGTACTACTACTGCGCGCTGGCCTCGAACTCGCTGGGAACATCGTGGGGCGCGGTGCAGTCCTTTACCACGCCAACGCCACCGACTGCGACGACGGTGACTGCATCCAGTGTGACGAACACCACGGCGACGATGTATGGCTCGGGCAATCCCAGCCGCGCGGCGAGCACGGGCTGGTTCCGTTACGCTCCGACCGATCCCGGCGCATGTGACGACAAGTTTGGCTCGCGCGCTCCGGTGAGCGGCGGTGTCTCGCTGGGAAGTGATGCCTACGAGCAGTCGTATTCCCAGGTCATCGCGGGTCTTTCACCAGCGACGACGTACTACTACTGCGCGGTCGTCTCGAACAGCGAGGGTGTGGCGTTTGGCACTCTCAAGACGTTTACAACCGCCAGTGCGCCGGTCGCGGTGACGATGCCCGCTTCGTCGGTGGGCTCGACTTCAGCCGTGCTGAATGGCACGGGCGTGAGCAACGGGATTTCGTCGTCGGCTTGGTTCCGTTACAGCACCAGCGAGCCAGCCTCTTGTAGCGACAGCTTCGGCTCGCGCGCTCCGTCCAGCACAGACATCAACATCGGTTCGTCTTTTTCGGCAGCGCCGTTTGCCCAGACGCTCAGCAGCTTGCAGCCGGGCACGAAGTACTACTACTGCGCGCTGGTCCAAAACGTGTACGGCGCAAGCTATGGCGCGGTGCAGTCGTTTACCACGCTGCCGATGGCTCCAACGGTGAACACCGGCAGTGCCAGCAGCGTCACCCGGGTCAGCGCAACCTTGAGCGGCTACGGCAATCCGGGCGGCGACGCCACCACCGGCTGGTTCCGCTACAGCACCGTCAGCCCGGGAGCCTGTAACGACTCGTTTGGAACGCGTGCGCCAGCGATGGCAGGATCGGCGCTGGGCTCGGGCAGCGGCAACGTGTCCTTTTCGCAGACGATCACGGGCTTGGCAGCGGCGACGACGTACTACTACTGCGCGCTGGCTTCCAACTCGTCGGGAGTGGTGTTTGGATCGGTGCAGTCGTTCGTTACGCCATCGAGTCCGACGGTTGTGACGGGCATTGCCACCAACATCACGACCAGCTCGGCGACGATCAACGGAGTCGGCAACCCGAACCGCGCTTCGACGGTGGGCTGGTTCCGCTACAGCACGACGGATCCGGGCACCTGCGACGACAAGTTTGGATCACGGGTTCCACTGAGCGGCGGCTATAACCTGGGCAGTGACATCTACGATCAGTCGTTTTCGCAGAGCATCACCGGACTGTCTGGCGGTGCGACGTACTACTACTGCGCGATTGTCTCTTCGAGCGAAGGCGTTGCGTACGGCATCGTTCGGTCGCTGACCACGTCGGGCATTCCGGCAGCGACGACCAACGCGGCGACCAGCATCTCTTCAAACGCCGCGATGCTAAACGGTGCTGGTGGTCCAAATGGAGCCTCTGCCGTCGGCTGGTTCCGCTACAGCACCGTCAATCCGGGAACGTGTAACGACTCGTTTGGATCGCGCGCGCCGACCAGTAGTGGCACCAACCTGGGCGCTGGGACCGCTGTCGTTCCGTTTGCTCAGTCGGTGAGCGGCCTGCTTCCCGGCACCAAGTACTTCTACTGCGCGATCGTCAACAACACCTACGGAGACGGCTACGGCGCGATCCAGACGTTCAGCACGCCTGCGATGGCTCCGACGGTGAACACCGGAAGTCCGGGCTCGATGTCGATGTCGGCTGGCACCTTGACGGGCTACGGAAATCCGGGCGGTGATGCGACGACTGCTTGGTTCCGCTTCGGCACCGCGAGCCCCGGCACCTGCAACGATACCTTCGGCACGCGCGCTCCAGCGACGGGCGGATCGGCTCTTGGTGCGGGATCGAGCAATGTCTCGTTCTCGCAAGCGATCAGTGGACTGGCTCCGGCGACGACGTACTACTACTGCGCGCTGGCCAGCAACTCGATGGGTCAGGCGCTTGGCACGGTTCAGACCTTTGTTACGCCTTCGGCTCCGACGGCGGTGACCGCTGGCGTATCGAGCTTGACCAACACCTCTGCGACGCTGAGCGGCATCGGCACCCCCAACCGTGCGTATGCGACCGGCTGGTTCCGTTACAGCACCACCAATCCCGGCGCATGCGACGACAAGTTTGGCTCACGCGCGCCAGTGACTGGCGGCTCCGGTCTGGGCAGCGACATCTACGCGCAGTCCTACTCGCAGAACATCACGGGCCTGTCACCAGCGACGACGTACTACTACTGTGCGATCGTCTCTTCGAGCGAAGGCACGGCGTTTGGCGCGCTGCTGTCGTTTACAACCGCGACGAGTCCAACGGCAACCACCGTGGCGGCAACCGGCATCTCGTCCAACTCGGCCACCCTGCGCGGTGAGGGCACGCCAAACGGTGCCAGCTCAAGCGGCTGGTTCCGGTACAGCACCGCCAATCCCGGTGCGTGCAGCGACAGCTTTGGAAACCGTGCTCCGACAAGCTCTGCGACGGGACTTGGCGCGGGAACGAGTGCGGCTCCCTTTGCGAACAGCATCAGCAGCCTACAGCCCGGCGCAACGTACTACTACTGCGCCATCGTCGAAAACAGCTACGGCATCAGCTACGGCGCGATCCTGTCGTTCACCACGCCGCCAACTGCTCCGACGGTGAATACCAGCGGTGCCAGCAGCTTGACCATGACCACAGGCGTGCTGAGCGGCTATGGCAACCCCGGTGGAGACGCGACGACTGGCTGGTTCCGGTTTGGCACCGCGAGCCCCGGCACCTGCAACGACAGCTTTGGAACCCGCGCGCCAGCAACGGGCGGATCGGCACTCGGCTCGGGCACGAGCAACGTCTCGTTTTCGCAGCCCATCACCGGACTTGCACCAGCGACGACGTACTACTACTGCGCGATTGCATCGAACTCTTCGGGCACGGTGTTTGGTACGGTTCAGTCGTTCATCACGCCCTCGACACCGACGGCAGTGACCACTGGGGCGAACAGCTTGACCAACACGTCCGCGACGCTCAACGGACAGGGCAACCCGAACCGTGCGTACGCGACCGGCTGGTTCCGTTACAGCATCACCAACCCGATGACGTGCGACGACAAGTTTGGCTCGCGTGCGCCGCTGTCGGGAGGCATCGGGCTGGGCAGCGACATCTACGACCAGCCGTTTTCGCAGAACATCGCGGGCCTGTCGCCAGCGACGACGTACTACTACTGCGCGATTGTCTCGAGCAGTGAAGGCATCGCGTACGGTGCGGTTCGATCGTTTACCACGGCCTCGCCCGCGACGGCGACCACGGTTGCTGTATCCTCGGCTTCGTCTTCGACGGCGACACTACGCGGTGAAGGCACTCCCAACGGTGCGAGCGCATCGGGCTGGTTCCGCTACAGCACCGCCAATCCGGGCATCTGTAACGATGGCTTCGGAAGCCGCGCTCCATCGAGTAGCAGCGTCGGACTCGGTGCGGGCGCAGCCAGCGTTCCGTACGCGCAGTCGGTGAGCGGTCTTCTGCCTGGTACGACCTACTACTACTGCGCCATCGTCGAAAACGGCTATGGAATGGGCTACGGCGCAGTCCTTTCGTTCACCACGCCTGTGACCGCCGCGACGGTGGTGACCTCCTCGGCGAGCAGCCTGACCATGACCACTGGTGTGCTAAGCGGCTATGCCAATCCCGGCGGAGACGCGACGGTTGGCTGGTTCCGCTTTGACTCGGTCAGCCCTGGAACGTGCAACGACAGCTTCGGCACGCGCGCTCCTGCCATGGGCGGCACGGCGCTGGGTTCTGGCACGAGCAATGTCTCGTTTTCGCAGCCCATCACGGGCCTGACCCGAGCGACGACGTACTACTACTGCGCGATTGCTGCGAACTCGTCGGGTACGGCCTGGGGTGCGGTCCAGACGTTCATCACGCCCTCGACGCCGACCGTCGTGACCACGCCTGCCAACAGCATCACGACCAGCTCGGCGGTGCTAAACGGTGCGGGCAACCCGAATCGCGCCAGCGCCACCGGCTGGTTCCGCTACAGCACCACCAACCCAGGCGCGTGCGACGACAAGTTCGGTTCCCGAGCGCCCGTCACCGGAGGCAGCTCGCTGGGCAGCGACATCTACGATCAGCCGTTCTCTCAGAACATTGCGGGCCTGTCGCCAGCGATGACGTACTACTACTGCGCCATCGCTGCCAGCTCGGAAGGGATTGCGTTTGGAGCGCTCTTGTCGTTTACGACTTCGGCCCCGGCGACGGCGACCACCACGACCCCGGCCAGCGTGGGACCGACGACGGCGACCTTGACCGGCACCGGCAACCCGAACGGAGCCGCTGCAACCGGCTGGTTCCGCTACAGCACCGTCAACCCCGGAACCTGCAATGACACCTTCGGGACGCGCACTCCGACGAGCAGCGGCACGAACCTGGGCGCTGGCATGAGCGCGGTAGCCTTCGGTCAGCCCATCACCGGACTACAGCCTGGCCTGACCTACTACTACTGCGCCATCGTCAACAACTCGTATGGAATGGGCTTGGGCGCAGTGCTGTCGTTTACGACGCCGCCGGGTCCGCCTTCGGTCACGACCGATTCGGCCTCGGGCATTGTCACCAACCTATATGGCTCGGCCAACCCGAACGGAGCGACCGCCACCGGCTGGTTCCGCATCGCCACGAGCAGCCCCGGAACCTGCAACGACACCTTCGGTACGCGCGTTCCCAACATGGGCGGCTCGGCCTTGGGCGGAGGCAGCTCGGTGGTCTCGTACTCGCAGCCTGCACCGACGCTGGTTCCGGGAACGACGTACTACTACTGTGCGATTGCCTCGAACTCGGTCGGTACCTCGTTTGGCACCATTCGTAGCTTCACCGCGCCGATGGCTCCGACGGTGGCAACCATGGCCGCTACGCCGGTCACTGCGACCACTGCCACGCTCAATGGCTCGTCGAATCCGAACGGAAACTCGACGATTGGCTGGTTCCGCTACAGCACCAGCAGCCCTGGCACTTGCAACGACGTGTTCGGTACGCGCGCCCCAGTCGCAAGCGGTACGTCGCTCGGCTCGGGAAGTGGGGCGACCCCGTTTGCAGAGTCCATCTCGGGTCTGTCGCCATCGACGACGTACTACTTCTGCGCGATTGCGCTGAGCGCCTTTGGCACGGCCTACGGATCGGTGCTGTCGTTTACCACGCCGCCGTCGTCGAGCTTCACCAAGCCTTCGCCCTCGGGCGGCAGCGCCATCGTCGCCCAGGACAGCAAGGTCAGCACCCTGGCGGCCAGCGAGATCGTCACCGATTCGGCCATCCTTCACGGCTCGGCCACGCCTCGCGGCGTCGAGATGAGCGGCTGGTTCCGCTACAGCACCACCGCGCCCAAGGGCTGTAGTGACACGTTCGGAGTCCGCGCGCCCCACAACGGAGCGACGGCACTTGGCACAGGGGACAAGCCGGTCCGCTTCTCGCAAGCGCTCTCTGGACTTGAGCCTGGCACGACGTACTACTACTGCGCGATTGGCTCGGGCAGCGATGGAACCAGCTTCGGTGAAGTGCTGTCGCTGACCACCAACCCATCGTCGCCTGCCGTTGTGACCAGCCCGCCGTCTGACGTGTCCGTTTCTAGCGCGACGCTTTTTGCCTTGGTCAACCCGCGTGGCGACGCCACCACCGTCTGGTTCCGCTACGATGTCACCCGACCCGAGTCGTGCAGCGACAGCTTCGGCCTGCGCGCTGCGACCACGCAGTCGGTGGGCAGCACGGCGCGTCCCGTTGTCGTCTCTGCTCCCGTCGCTGACCTGGCTCGCGGCGAGACCTACTACTACTGCGCCATCGCTCAGAACGCGTACGGCACCACGCTGGGAGACATTGTGCGCTTCATTCCAGGCACTTCGGCTCCGACGGTCGTTACCGAGCAGCCTGCTGCGGTCGATGCCCAGGTCGCCACCGTTGCTGCCACCGTCTACGAAAACGGCTCTGAGGCTGCGGTCTGGTTCCGCGTCGGTGAAACCGAGCCCAGCGTCTGTGACGAGTCGTTTGGAACCCGCGTGAGCGCACAGAAGGGTGCAGCCGGTGGCGAAGTGCTAGGCCCCGATGGTCAGTCGCAGGCTGGAAGCGCAGGCTATGTCTCGATCGGCCTTAGCGGACTCCGCCCGAGCACGACCTACTACTACTGCGCCGTCGCCAGCAACATGGGTGGCGTCCAGTTTGGTAAGGTCCGCTCATTGACCACCTTGGCACCGCCGCCCGAGCTTGGCACCGTCACCACCAAGGTTGAGCCCGTCGAAGCCAGCACCGGCTGCTCGTTCACCGCGCGTCGCAGCGACAGCCATCCGCTCGCGGCCCTTTTGCTTATTCCCCTTGTGCTGCTGCCGCTGGCCCGTCGTCGTCGTCGCGCTGCCTAGCTTCGGACTGACCGCGCCTCGCAGTGGTGCTAGGCGCTTCCGGGCTCCCTATCCGCTACATCGTCACGTTGAAAAGCTGCTGCATCAGCATCGAGAGGGTCTCGGTCTTGATGAGCGGCTTGTCCTTGATCGTACACGAATAGAAGCTGTCGCCGTACACCTGCGTAAAGCTTGGCGTCGTGACGGTGACTTCGACAATCGACTTGTCTGCACCGCACGCGCTGCCTGGGCCCGCAACCGTCAAATTTTCGAGGTACGGCGACAGATTTTTGAACTCTGCCTCGGTCAGCACTTTCTTTCCTGACACCGTCTTGTACGGATCGGTGCCTTTGACCAGACAGCGTGTCCAGTCGATGGTCCTGGTTGCCACCGTCAGTACGTACCGCGCCGCTCCGATCTGGCACATCGATCCAGCGGGCGGCTGCGGAGCAAAGCCTCCGCCGTAGTCTTGCGCCACCAGCACCTGTACATCCGCTGTAAAGATGCTCGCCCCAGCCATCGTCACCGGCCCCGTCGAAGAACCACAGCCGAGCAGTGCAAGCGAGCCCACCATCATCATCCAGTTCCGCATCGTCATTTCTCCTGTTGGACAGACGCTGCCAGACATTTGCAAACCCAAGGCCAGTCTCTGCCAGTCTCTGTCAGCGTGCGTTTTCTTCCGCACGGAATGCGGCGCGCCACTGCTTCCCCGGCTTGCTCCTTACAGACAGGGAATCCGTCCGGCTGTACCGCGACGCCAAAGACAGTGGGATTGCCAAGATGGCGGAAGGACTGGGTGCCCCGCAGCTACGCACCAAGAGCGATGTGCTGATGGGAACACCCACATACATGTCCCCCGAGCAGTGTCGCGGTGCCAAGCTGGCGACGGATCGCTCCGATGTGTATTCCCTGGGTGTGCTGCTGTATCAGATGCTGGCAGGGTATCCTCCGTTTCTGGGCGCATCGATGGGGGACTTGATCGCGATGCACTTGATGGATGAACCGCCGCCACTGAGCGATGCGGTTCCTTCGCTCAGTCCGAAGACTGCCAAGCTGGTGTACGCCATGCTGGCGAAGAAGCCAGAGTCCCGACCGTCGATGGACAAGGCGCAGCAAGCACTGGTGCGCTTAGAAGAGGTGACGCCAGCGAGCCAGCAGGTTGCCTATCTGCGTCGGAAGCCAGAGCCGACAGATCCGCCTCCCAATGATTCTCAGCAAAAGACCGTCGATGTGCCCGCCAGTCCGTCGCCTGTCAGTCCGTCACCTGTCAGTCCGTCACCTGTCAGTCCGTCGCCTGTGACATCGAACCGAGCCAAGCCGAATGTGGAGCAGCTGCGCGCGCTCTCCAGCGGGATGGTTTCGGACTCGCGACATGTTCGCATTCCCAAGCGAACGCTCGCGATGTTTCTGGGCGCATTTGTCACCAGTACGCTGATCGTCACGACGGGAATTTTGCTGGGAACACAGTCGCAGCGTGGCGCTCCGCACAGGGCTCCGATCACGGAACAGACAGAGCCGTCCGCATCAGCGCCAGCACCAGCGCCAGCATCAGCGCCAGCATCAGCATTTGGCACAGCCAGTCCAGATTCCGCCGCGCCGCAAGTCACCAGCGCTCCGTCCAGCTCCATGCAAGCAGAGAGTGTTTCCGCCAAAGCCGAGCGCTCCGCAACCGCGAGTAAGGATGCGGTGACAGGGAAGCACATCGAGCCTACGCATGCAGTCTCTGCTTCGGGAAAGCCTCGCGCTGGAGCGACGGGAAGTGAGCCCTCTGCAAGTGAAGTCAGTGCAAATGGAGTCTTGGCAAACGGAGTCTCTGCCAGCCTTCCTATTCCTTCCGTGCCCGTGCCCGTGCCCGTGCCCGTTCCCATTCCCGTTCCCAAAGAGAGTTCCCAAGCAGCCAGTCCGTCCACTACAGCAAGTACGAATTCATCAAGCGCAGCAAGTACAAGTTCACCAAGCGCAGCAAGTGCAAGTCCGCCAACTACAGCAAGTACAAGTGCGCAGACAGGCTCTGCTTTACAGCGTGGATCGGACGATCCGTTCAATCCGCTGCGGACTGCCGAAGACTATCTGTTACAGGGAAGTTACCGTCGCGCGATGGATCTGGCGACCCAGTTTGGCAAGCAAGAGCCGATGCGCGCGTGGGAGATCTACGGACGTGCAGCGTGCGGCCTGCGCTGGATGGAGCGGGCACAGCGCGCACTGCGCGAGCTACAGCAGCATCACGAAGATCGGCGGGCTCAGTCGCTTGTGTCGTACTGCTTGCTCCACAAGCTGCCGCTTGCTGCTGCGAACTACTGATTGGGCTTGCCGCGTGACGGCTTGGCTTGCACGACAAAGCGTCCGCTCCAGTCGGGACTGCGACCCAGGGACTGGCCTTTGGGAATGTCCACGATGCCGCTGCCCCAGCTTACGCTGTCTAGCTCCATACCGTCGGGAGAAGCCAAGTGAACCTCATCCCCGCTGCCACCGAGCTTGAAGGAAACATGCGGTCCGGGCTGGCCTCCGCTTGTTAGCTCATCGCAGTTGATGATCAAAAATCCCCCCGCAGCAATCACTGCATCATCGGGAAGTGTGGACCAAGTGGCACCATCATCGCGGACTTTGTAGCCGCGCAGGTTGATCTGTCCCGATCCGCCGTTAAACAGCTCGATGAAGTCCGGGTCGGTGTTTACGTCGCTGCCGTGCGGATAGACTTCGTTTATCACCAGCGGTCCGCTGCTGCGTCCTTGATCAGAATCACCCCCGAGATCGCGCAGTGGTTTTGCCAGATCCACGACTTGTAACAGATCCATCTCAGAAGACAGATCCACACGCCGGAACGGACTGTCCGGTGGCGGATCGCTGTTCGCTTGAGAGCACGCACCCATCATTCCCGTCAGAAACAGCGCCAACAGCCTGGTCCATATGAAGCATGCTGGATGACTCATATTGTGATTGCTGCTTGATATGAAGCATGCTGGATGACTCATATTCGGACCTCTGCCTGGACAAGGAATGCGTGCTCTGTTAGCGCTGGAACCTGATCGCGCAGCGCACCCTGCGGCAGCGTTCCTTCATAGCTTAGGATCAGGCGAACCAGCGCAGGCAGCGAGTACGCAACACCACCTATCACACGAAGCTGGACCGCACTGCGATCTTGGACATCGGGCCACAGCGCATCGACGCGCGCGAGCAGCGCAAAGCAGGCAGGAAGCTCAGCCCGAAGCCAGGAGGTCATGTGCGCGGCCCAGCGATCTCCCATCCCGCGATAGCCAAGCGCCAGCGTAGTCACAGATCCTGCGCCGACTTTGGGAGAAGCGTAGGTCAGTCCCACACTGGCACGTCGATCAGCGGCACTTCCAGCCCCGAGCGAGCCATCCCGAAACAGCGCATGAATCAGCAGATCCGGATGCCGGTTCCGCAAAGGTGCAATGCGCAGCGCCGCCGTTAGGTTCTTGCCGTTGTTCTGTTCGCGCAAAGAGACTCCTTCGCCGTTTCCTATCTGCACGGCCACAGATCCAAGCTGCCAGGGCAGCGTCACTTCAGCAGAGGCTCCGAGATCCCCAGGAGTAAACAGTCCGTCGCGCTCCAGTGCCGTCGGTCCTTGTGCCCGGAATCCCCACGATGCTTCTGCGTATTGCAGCAGCAGATCCGGAACGATTCCTGCGCGCAGTGACAAGTAATGCTTCCACGGAGTCGTCTCTGCAAACGCCCACTTGAGTCGCGGCAAGATGGCATCGCCTTCGATTCCGAAGTAGCTGCGATTCCCTGAAGAGCGCACCGTATCCACGGTGATGTTGACGCCCGCCAGCGACTGATAGCTGATCCAGCCGGTGAGCTGAATGCGGGACAGCTCGAACTCATGAAAGAGCTGATCTTGGCGACTGATCAAGCGATAGGTTGCAAACAAGTCTCCTTGCAAGCCAAGGTGCAGCGGACCGATGCTTCCTTGAAGCTGTCCAGGGCTCTCTTCTGTGACGGTGGGAAGCGTGGCTTGCGGATGATAAGGGAGTCCCGTCTCTAGCCGGTTTGGGTGCGCGTAGGCCGCTTCACTCAGCACAGACAAGAGAACCGACAGGAGCACGGACAGGAGCAGACAGACTCCACGTCCTGCGCGCTGCGCACTCCGGTACGTCGTGCAGATCGAGCGGTCACTTGGGGGTTGGAAGCCTGAGGGAAGCAGGCCAGTTGGAAACAAACCAGTTGGGGGACGCGATTGCATCATAGACAAGGGCTGTTCCTAAGGAGTTCGGGCACCCAGCAGCGGGCCTTTGGTAAGCCGTGCTTGCTGAAAGAGGGAGAGATCTTGTTCCAGTCGCGCGAGATCGGAAGCCGACGCAGTGATCAGCGCTGAAATCACGGTGTTTCCGTCGGGATCTTCGCTGGTTAGGACACGCTGAATGGCGCGCGCTTTTCCGTTTCTGGCATGTCCGACAGCCAGCAGCTTGCCGATCGAGCGAGCCAGATCGTGTAGGTCGCGTTCCTGATAGCGACCGGAAGCCAGCCGCTCAGCCAGCCGTGCGACATCCAGATCACGTCGTCCACGCAGCACCCTGCGCACTTGAAACGAAATACCGCCACGCACGACATGGCCCAGGTCCGCTTCACTGGTGGCACTGGCCAGCAGCTCCAGCGTTCCCAAAAAGACGCGCTCGGCATTGTTTCCCAGGGTTCCTCGTCCCAGCCATTCCGTCGGAAACGGCGGATCGCGCTGCTCTTTGAACTCCAGAATCCACTCGCCTTGCGGGGTCTTTTCGGCGGAACCGCTGCGCGCGCCTTGGACCAGCACCCACAGCCGCAGGTTGGGAAGAGAGGCCACACCAGAGCCCATACGCTGCACCGCATCCAGGACTTCAAAGGACTCTGCTTGGCCCACTCCGATGCGACGGCTGCGACGGTATTCCGCAATCAGCGCAGGCAGCTCGTGCAACCAAAAGGGGGACAGCTCTTGCTGCTCGGTGTTGCGCAGTAAGCGCCGCTGTCCGTCTTTCCATTCGCTGTACTGCGTGATCTCTTCCTGCTGATCGCTGCGCTTCTGTCCGTCTTGTAATAGCTCTGTAATGATCCGCGATTCCGACGGAGATCCTGCGCGCACCACATACGGGCTGAGCTGCTCGCTCTGTTCGGAGATCATCTGGACATAGGACTGGCCCAGCTGGCGAATCACTTCATCGCTCGGCGGACCAAAGATGCCCGCGACCGCCAGCGCAGTCCGCACAGACAGCGCCGCGCGACGTACTTCCCAGCCGAACGGACCTGCCACGGTGGCGTCGAAGTCAATCACATCAAACAGCGCACCTTCTTCATCAAAGGTTGCGCCCAGGTTCTCAAGGTGAATGTCTCCGTACAGACGGACAAGCTCGGCGCTGGGACCATGCAGGACACTGGCGGACGCGCTGCGATAGCGGGAAAGATCGCGATAGAACAGCTGTGCGCTGCCTCGCAGAAAAGCCTGAAGTCCACCGGCCATCTTTTCGTACTTGTCGGCCACCAGCATGGGCCGTGCGGCAATCAGATCGCGGTCTGCATCGACCATCGTCCCCACGATCAGCGCCGAGCGCGCATCCAAAGACGGATCACAGCCGAAGCCCAGCAGCAGCAAAGGAAGCAGGAATCGCAACATGTCAGCGCTGCGATGCTTGCGCACAGCTCGCACAGAAACAAACAGAAAACCGCGCCCAGCCCGTGAAGTGTTACCTGGCTGTTACAAACGGACAGACTGTCGCTGCGCTGTGTCCGTGTAGAGCGCCCCGCGCTGGCTCCGCTGCTTGTGATACCGTGATCGATTGGATGACCAGCACGTTCCATCCACAGGAGTCCGTCCCCATGCGTAAGCCTTCATCTACAAGGAATGTACCGCACGGAAATCGCGATCGTTCGTCCACGCAAGCAGTCATTGGGAGCCCGCGCACTGCGGCGCTGGGGAGTGTACGTGCCGCCGCGCTGGGGACGGTGCTGGCCGCGCTCTGTGTACTGGGACAGAGCGGTTGTGGGGATGGACAGAGCATGGGGACAGACACTCCTTCTGGGGATTCCCAACCAAATCCTGATGGCTTCATCAGCGATCCGCTGCGGCAGTGTATGGCCACGCTGGGACGACTGACGGTGTCGGGAAATCAGCTCATGGTGTCCTGCGGCGGTCAGCTCGTTCCGACGCGGCTCAAGGGAATCAATCGATCAGGTCTTCAGCACAAAAACGGTCTTCAGATGGCTGGCTTTGGCAGTGATCCGAGCACAGAGCTGAAGCAGTGGCGCGATCTGTGGCAGACCGTGGTGATCCGACTTCCGATCGCGCAGACGTACTATCTATATTATGACTCGTATCGGCAGGATATCGCTTCGATCGTCGCTGCAACCAAGTCGCTCGGGATCTATCTGATCTTAGAATTGCATGGCTACGATGCCAACAATCTAAACTCTGCCCAGCCAGATCCGGTGAGTACGCCGATGTTTTGGGGACAGGTGGCGCAGCGCTTCGGCAGCGAGACGCATGTGCTGTTCGACATCTGGAATGAGCCCCACGATGTTCCCTGGTCTACGTGGAAAGGGAATGCGGAAAAGATCATCTCTGCGATCCGCGCAGCGGGGGCAACAGAGACGCTGGTTGTCGTGGGGGGACTGGACTATGCGTACGATCTGCGGCCTCTGCTCGACCCCAGCAATCGCATCACTACTCTGGGTCCGATTGTCTATGCCACGCATCCCTATCCGCTCAAGGTGATGCCTCCCGCGATGGCTTCGGAGTGGGATCTGAAGTTTGGTGATGTGGCCAAGCAGCTCCCCGTCATCGTCGGAGAATATGGAACCGATGACTCCTCTGGATCGCCGTTTGGACTGGGAAGCAAAGCCGCTGCGCGTAGCTGGATGACGCAGCTTCATGCCTACATCGATCAGAAGCAGCTCTCTGCGCTGGCTTGGTCGGCTGGCGATCTGCCGCACCTGACCTACGGAAAGAGTGGCGGAGCCGTGAGCTTGCCTGCCAACCCGCCGGACCCGACCCAGCCCACCGATCCATTTGGCGTCGATGTCAAAGCCTGGATGATCAAGCCGATCCTGTAGCGTACGCAGCGCCTAGGAATCGCTTGGGAATCGCGTAGGAATCGCGTAGGAATCGCGTAGGAATCGCGTAGGAATCGCTTAGGACTGATGCTGTGCGTCGCTCGATTTTCCATCGCGCGTTAGGTACGCAAACAGCATCAGGGCACAGAACGCAAACACGCCGATTCCGAAGAACGCAAACCACAGATAGTGCGCGTGGGCATACGCGGCTGGCAGCGGTCCTTGTCCGCTCAGCGCCAGTGTATGCAGCGCGCGATCGGCGACCGAGAGCTTCTTGGGATCGGGACAGAATGCGTCGAGCAGATAGCCCGACATGATCGATCCGATCATCCAGGAAAAGAACATGTTCAGGTTTGAGTAGCCAAGATAGAGCGCCTCTTTTCCTTTGGGCGCTTGGCGCGATGCGTATTCCAAGTAGCGCGGACTCAGGAAGCACTCCGATAGACCCTGAATTGCGATTCCCATCACCATCGCCAGCGTGACCGGATGAATCGGCAGCGACGATCCGACCAGCCCCGGAAGCAGCGCAATCGTCAGCGCAGACAGCGGAATCATTCCGAGCGCAATCGCAATCGAAGCCAGCGGAGACAGCTTCTTACAGAGCCAGGTGATCGGCACCACCGCGAGCATCACCGTGATGGGATTGACGTTGGCGTAGCGCTCTGGACTGGCATGCTCACCGACGACACGGAAGACGTACTTGGGCATCGAGGAGTACATCTGACTTTGGATGATCCAAAATCCTGCGGTGATCAACACCACCGCCAGCAGCCGTCCCGAGCGCAGCACTTGGGTCAGATCCGCAAACAGCTTGCGCGCCGCTTCCGCTACAGAGACGGACTTGTCACTGTCGGCCTGCGGAATCTCGGTCGGACGATAGAACAGCACCACGCAGAGCAGACCCACAAAGGTCACAGCCGCCGACAGAAGAGGAATCATTCCGAGTCCCACTGTCTTGCGAATCGGCTCCGCTGCTCCCTTTCCGAAGAAGCTGCCGATGTTGACCATCATGTAAGTCCTGGCGGAAGCAATCCGACGGGACAGACTGGCGCAGGGCAGGGCGGTGGTCCTCCCGGGGTCCATCAGGGCTTTCACCACCGGGCGGACGCCGGTCTTTCTGGCTGAAACAGACGCTCCGGCGGGGTCGGAACGACATGGTGAAAGTGAAACAGACGCTCCGGTGGGACCGGAACGATTCCGTGAAAGTGAAAACGGCGCTCCGGCAGGGTCGGAACGATTCCGTGAACGTGAAACAGGCACTCCGGTGTGAGCGGAACGGTCTTTTCAACATGAAAAAGGCGCTCCGGAGGGGCCGGAACGGTCTTGGCGCGTCCAAACCGGCGATCCGGCGGGGCCGGAACGGTCTTTTCAAAATGAAAATAGCGATCCGGCGGGGTCGGAACGGTCGTTTCAAAATGAAACTGGCGATCCGGGCAAGACCCTGTTTTGTGTGTATGTGATAGGCGTCTGCTTACGAGTTCTTGCGATGGATAAACCGTACGCCGAAATAGACCGCTATGTCACAGATCAGCATGCCGATCAGCGCAGGGATGAACACCGCCCAGCCCGACTTGCCGCCTTCAGCAACACTCCAAGCGATCTTGCCCAGCGCTGCCACATTGATGACCGCAATGCCCCACCACCAAGAGCGCTTCCAAAACGCCAAGGCCAGGAAGTAAAAAAAGGCAGGCACAGTCAGGGTAAGCAGCACTTTGCCCAGCGTCCAAGTGCCCAGTAGATAGTCGCGCTCCGCTTGCAAGAACTGCTCTACCATCGGGTCCATGGCTTTGGGGGCCGGAAACCAGAACATGCTGGTCAGCAGCGCAACAATCGTAACGGCAATCCCTTTCCAGCTACGCTGATAAGCAAGATAGATATACGGCAAAATAAACAAGGGCCGAATATACCAGCTCAAGACGTTGTGATGACGTGCCCAAGCCCAGGCAAGAATGTCCGATAAAGCATCCATGTTTACAGCCCTTGTTGCTGAATTGATTCAGCGATAAAGCATTTCGGTTTGATGGACATGCACGTCTCTCTGTTCTCGCTTCTTGGCTTTGTGTGCCAACAAGACGGGAGTCACTGTTCTCGATGGTCTGATGTCGTACATAGGTTGCTTTGCTCGCCCTGTCTCGGTTCAAGAGTTGGTGTTGTAGCGTCTTCCGAACACGAAGACACGAACCTCATCGTAAAATGAATCGGCGGTTTGGAAAACGAACTCGAGTTGCCGTCTCCAGAGTATTCCTTTGCCGAAGGTCTGCGTGGTGCTACTCCTCTCGATTCCGTAGCTGAATCCGCTCTACTTCACTTGCAAGGAACTGGGGCGCCAGGTGTGCGTAGGCTTGGGTCTGCGCGACATCACTGTGTCCGAGCAGCGTGCGCAGCGTCAGGATGTTGCCTCCGCTCATCATGAACAGAGAGGCAAAGGTATGACGCAGACAGTGCCAGGGAGCCGCCGGAACCTGAAGGGAGGCCGCGCGGTAGATCCTTGGAAGATCACGCGGAGCCTGCTTAGGAGTCGTCCAGACTTTGCCATCCAGAGACGGACAAATCAGATCTTCGGGACTCTTCGGACAGCGCGAACGCCATGCGGACAGTAGATCCGAAAGCTCACGATTGAGCGGAACGTGACGAGTCAGACCGCTCTTGGTGGGCCGGGAAAAGCTGCGCGAGATCGTCAGCAGCTTCGATGAAAAGCTTACATCGCGCCAGCGCAGACCGAAGATCTCTCCGGCCCGCAGTCCGGCGTAGATTCCCAGCGCGATCGCGACCGCGAGCAGCTCATCACGCAGACTCCCTTGCGCGGCCAGTGACTCCGCAGTGGTTAGTAGCAGCAGCGCTTCCGCTTGGCTTAGGTATTCCAGTCGCACCGTCTTGCGTGGCATCGGCAAGCGCGCAAGCGGATTGGTGGTCGCAAGTCCTTTTTTCGTCGCCCAGCCGAGCGCTGCGGACAGTGCAGAGAGCTGAGTGCGCGTCGTGTTGGCGGCATATTGACGCATCAGACGATTGCGCAGTCGCTCGGCAGACTCGACGGAAAACTGGCTCACTTGCACCTCTCCGATGGATGCGAGCGGCACCGCCAGGTGATACCGCAGCTTGCTGCGCCAGCGCGCAAGGTCTTTGATGCGAGGACTGTCGTATTCCTGAAGGTAGCGCTCTGTAAGCTCTGCAATCGTCGTGGAGCTTGTCTTGTCCCGCTCTGGAACGCCGAGCTTGCCGCGCGCAATCCGGGCCTCAATTTCGATCAAACAGCGACGGGCATCGGCAGCGGTTCCTTGATGACTGGCGCGCTGTCTGCGGACGCCATCGGCATCGACAAAGCGAAGATACCAGCCGATGAACTTTCCATTCTTTGTCTTACGAATCACCTCTCCCATGTGGTCCCCGTGTGGTCCTTCCGCTCGCCGCTTTGTCCCGTCTGCAATTGGTTCAGTGTGCTGTGTGAGAAACCACCTACAGCGACGGAAGTACTGAATAGTTAAGCCTTTTGTAGAAAACCAGAATGCACGACCATCATGTAAAACAGGCTGAAGGCGCGGGCTCGCTGCTCGGGGCTGGATGTGCGCGCGACGGTGCCAGAGATGATCGGCTTGACCAGGGCGCCTCCCACCATGACGAGCGCCATCGGTACAAGGACGATGTGCTTGATCGCAAACAGCCCCAGTCCGGTGTAGCCCAGCGTCAGCAGCGTCAGGGCCAAAATCAGCGCTTTGCGATATCCGACGCGATCGGCAAAGGCTCCTGACAGAAACGGCAACAGGTAGAGCAGGGCAGCAAAGCAGCCGGTGATGTAGCCTGCTTGGATGTCGCTGTAGCCGACCGTCGATGTCAGGTACACCGTGACGAGGATGAACCATGCGTAGTAGGCGGCGCGCTCGCACAGCTCGATGACGTTGGCGGTCCAAAATGCAACCGGGAAGCTGCCGACGTGGGGCCTGGGTTCGTGAGCGATTGGGGTCGCTGCGTCCATCGCAAGAGCCACCGCGCGGGGGGCTGCGTCAAGAGCCGATCCAGATGGGGGCATGATTTCATTATCGGCGTTCTTCCTCGCGTTGCGAAGTGGGCGCGCGGTGTTTTTCGATGTGCGATACGCCGACGTTGCGAAGGGTTTCTATGGCCTGTATCCTGCGGCCACCATGACGAAGACACAGACCACCATCGGGGCTGGGACCAAGATCATTGGTCGGCTTGAGACCGACGGAGACCTTGTGGTTGAGGGACAGTTAGAAGGCGGGCCACTGCGCGTTTCGGGACGACTTGTGGTTGGACGTACGGGCGCAGTCTCGTGTGAGGATACTGAGGTTGGCGACGCACTGGTCGTCGGCCTGTTTTCGGGAACACTGAAGGCGCGCGAGGTGGTTCGTATCCACCAAAGTGGTCGCCTGCTGGGTGAGGTGATGGCGACGCGAGTGACCTTTGTTTCCGACGCACAGCTTGCGGGCCTGATTGGGGCTCCGAAGGCGGCGGTTCCAGTTCCTGCTTCCGTTCCGGCTCCTGCTCCGGTTGTGACACCGACTGCGACGGTCTCGCCCTCTGCGGCGACGCCTCCGCCCCTTGCTGGCAAAGCACCACCACCGCTTGTTCCGCCCACGCCTGCGCCGGTTGCGATGCCCAACGCAGAGCCCCCGCGCGTTCCTCCGGCGGCTCGTTCGATTCCATCGCTGCCATCTATTGGAACCCGCAGCATGCAGCGTCGCGACTAAGAACGCCTAACGAAACCTATTGCGGACCGCGCCTGCTGCATCGTCGGTCCTCACGTACTTGCGTACGCTCCGGTCCTCCTCTTTGCACTCGCGGTTCCTCATAACGGTTTCGTGAGGCGTTTTAAGTGCGCGCAGGCTTGTTGCGACGATCGAGCGCTTCATAGACCGCCAGCAGTCGCTGACGCTCTGATTCCCACGCAAACTCGGTTCGACCTCGCTGACGCGCACGATGACGCAGTCGCTGTAGGCGAGGCCTGTCCAGCGCCAGCTCTTTGAACACCGCTGCGAGCTTTGCGTCGTCGCCAAACGGATAGAACACACCGGCTGTTTCGTCGAGGATGACGTGATTTCCTGGTACATCGGTCGCACAGACCGCCAGGCCTGCTACTTGGTATTCGTAGACCTTGCTGGATGTTGCGAGACGAAAGTTTCCCGATAGAGGCGGATGAAAAGCCAGGCCCAGCTCAGCATGTCCAGCGACGGCAGCCTGCATAAGTGCAGTCGGACCCGGAACCGGCGGCGCTGTCTCGACCAGGCCTGTCAGCCCCAGCTCTTCGACGCGCTGGGCCAGCTCGTGCTGTTCGTCGGCTGTGATCTGGCCGCGCAGCTGAAGATGAAGCTGAAGCTCATCGCGCAGTCGAGCCATCGCACGCAGCACATCGTCGGTTCCCGGCTGTCGAAGCCCAATGTGCGTTCCGTGATAGAGCAGTCGCAGCGTACCCGTCGCTCCCATTGGCAGATCGAGCGGATCTGTCGTCTCAAACCGAGGCGGAACATTTCGCACCACGATGGGCCGAGGAATCTGATGCCGGTGCTGTAGCTCATCGGCCAGCAGGTCATTGACCGTCAGCACCGCGAATGCTTGCTGGCTCAGCCGTCGCTCACAGAGCTGTCGCGCGCGCCGTTCCGTCTGGGGCAGCGTCGGCGATTCTTCGATATAGAACTCGTGCGCATCGTACAGATACGGCTTGCCCTGCAGCTTGGCCGCCCACGCCACCGCCGGGAGCGTGTTCAGATCGTTGCCGTGAAAGACATCGTACGACGAACCAATCGTCAGCGCGGTCAGCTCCAGCGCCGAGGTTGCCACCGCCAGATCCGCGATCTCCGCCAGCGGATTGAGCATCGAATCGGGCAGCACAGAGACCAGTTGCTGGGCCATCCGCTGTCGCAGTGCCGTCGTCGCCCAGAGCAGTCTAGGCAGGACTCCGTGACGCTGACGACGCAGACGCTTGACCACAAACGGTGTATCCGCCGGGAGCGCTCCATCGGAGTCATTGGGACCAATCACCCCAAGCACCGTCACGCGATGTCCCGCTTCGACGAGCGTCTTGGCATGACGAATGACTCTGCCGTCGTACAAGATCGGGTTTGCCACCATCATGCAGACATTCATCGGTTGCCTCGCGCAGTTACTAAATTAGCGTCCTGACTCCGTAAGATAACGCGCGGCGCGATGTCCGATCAGCATGCTCGGTGCATTCATCGCAGACACCGGAACCGATGGAATCACCGACGCATCTGCAACCCGCAGTCCCGAGACATTCCGCACGCGCATGTTCAGATCCACCACCGACTCTGGATCGATTCCCATCTTGCAGGTTCCTGCGTAGTGATAGGTCGTCATCACATTCTGTTTCAGAAAGCGTGCGATCCGATCACGAGACTTGCTGCGTACACCCGGAATCAGCTCGCGATTTCCGTATGTCGTCAGGCTCGAACTGCTTGCCATGTTTCGGGCCAGCTCGACGCCGTTTATCATCGTCTCGAGATCGGAATCGATCGCAAAGTACGCCGGATCGATGAGCGCGGGCTGCGCTGGATCGGGACTCCCAACTTGTACGGTGCCTCGACTCTGTGGCTTTCCCAAGATCACCACGACACCGTACATGCGATGTACCAGCTTTTGGACCGGACCCAATCGGAATGCACCACGAATCAGTGCTTGCAGCGCGCGCTTGGGCCAGCCCATTCGATACAGCGATGGAGGCAGCGCCATCGTCGGAAGCATCCGCAGCATTCCTTCCCGAAAGGAAGAGCGCGCGCTGTAAAACACAAAGCAGGAATCGGCTTCTCCTTGCGGAACATGCTGTCCTACGCGATGAAATCCGTAGAGCTGCGCCCAGCTACAGTCACTTTCCTGTTTGCCCAAAAAGAAGACGCTGACGTTTGGATGATCCATCAGGTTCCGCCCGACGCTGGGCAGCTCTACCATCGGCTCGATTCCTACACGCTGAAGAGCTGCTCCATCCCCGATTCCAGAGAGCTGCAAAATGCGCGGAGATTCCAGCGCACCCGCTGACAAGATCACTTCCTTGCGAGCCAGTGCGCGCCGCAGCGTTCCGTCTTGCAGATACGCTACACCGTCGGCATGTGCGACCGCATGTTGTCCATCTGTCTTGCGCAAGATCAGCTTGGTGACAGCCGCTCCGGTGCGGATCGAAAGATTCTTTCGTCCTTCCTGCGGACGCAGAAACGAGACATACGAGCTACGACGCTCATTGCGCTCGGGATTCAGGTTCATCCACTCATAGCCCAGGAATCCGCACAGCGCGCCATCGTTGAGATTCTCTTTGCGACGGAAACCAGACTCCTCTGCTGCTGCGATACACGCTTCGGTAAAGCGCGTTGGCGGAAGTCGATTCACACCGAGCACCTGCTCAATCGCATCAAAGTCCGGCTCTACGTCCGCATACTTCCAGCCCGGAAGTCCCCACGAGTCATAGTCGTACGCGCTGCCTCGCGTATAGACCATCGCGTTGACCGCGCCACTGCCACCGAGTCCTCGTCCCGAACCCTGAAACAAGCGAGCATTGCGACAGCGCGTCTGCGGAATCGAAAAGCGTTCCCACAATAGCTCTGGATTGATGAACGCGTACTTGTACTGATCCGCTGCGAGCGTCTCTGGACTCTGGTTGGCATGCAGACCAGCTTCCAGCAGCAGCACGCGCTGATTGGGATCCCGAGACAGAGCTTCTGCAACGATACAGCCCGCAGATCCACCGCCCACCACGATGTAATCGAACGTCTCTGCGTCTGTGTTTCCTGGGTTCGCTTGGGTCGCCATGGCGGCGCATCCTACACGAAATCTGTGCGGACTCTGCGCTCACTTTTGCTGCGAAGCATCGCTTTCTGACTGTGGATCGGATTGCTTCACTGGCGGATTTTGCGGCACCACTTCTTGGTATGAACAGACCTTTCCTTGGTAGTTGCGGAAGGTATAGGAATGACCCTCTTTTCCGACGGTGTATGAAGGGCCAAGCGGAATCTTTCCGTTTCCTCCTGGCAGATCGAGCACATACTGCGGAACGCACGGTCCAGACATGTAACCACGCAGCTTTTGCATGATGTCCAGACCTTCTTCAATCGTGGTGCGAAAGTGCGTCAGACCGCGCGTCAGATCGCAGTGATGCAGGTAGTACGGCTTGATTCCTAGCGTGTAAAACAGCTCGCGACAGAGTGTCTTGAGCGTCTCTGCATCGTCGTTGATTCCGCGCAGAAGCACCGTCTGATTGAGCAGCACAAAGCCCGCTTCCCGCAGGGTCTGCGCAGCGTCTTTGCAGGCCGGAACGATCTCTTGCGGATGATTAAAGTGCGTCACCACGCAGACCATCAGTCGTCCTTTGAGCGCTTGCACCAGACCTTGATCGACACGCTGCGGAGTCACCACCGGAACGCGCGTATGGAAGCGAATCATCCGCAGGTGCGCAATGGCTTCGAGCTGCGTACGCAGATACGTGAGTCGTTGGTTGGACAGAATCAGCGGATCGCCTCCCGTGACGATCACTTCTTGGACTTCAGGATGCGCCGCGATGTAGGACAGCGCAGGCTGGAGCAGTTCCTCTGAAAACTGATCGCTTGCATCGCTCAGCGACTCTTTCCGAAAGCAGTGACGACAGTACACCGCACACTGATAGGTCGGATACAGCAGCACGCGATCGGGGTAGCGATGCGTGATCCGAGGTACCGGACTGTGCGCACGATCTCCAATTGGATCGGTCAGCTCGCGTGGATCAAACAGCAGCTCTTCTGCTTGCGGAATGGTCTGGAGCCGAATCGGATCGCGCGGATTGTCCCAGTCAATTTGCGACAAATAGTGCTTGGGAATGCGGATGTTAAAGGTCTGTTCCGCTGCCTGATTGCGTGCGCGCTCACTTGGATCGATCGGGAGTCCGTCCAGATCCGTCGGTCGCCACACGGCTTGGGCGTGCGCTCTGCTCGGCTGTTCGGGTTGTCGCTTTCCGGAAGACATCTGCGTAGGGTTCCTATTTGGCTGGGACATCGCTCGGCTCTTCTGTGCGTGAAAAGTTACTGGCAGTGGCATTGACAGACGCTGCCGCTTTTTGCGAACCTCATCGACGTACTGTCAACCGCGAAGGGAGAGGTGTTGGATGTCGCAGCAGCAGATTGAGCAGTTTTTCCAAAAAACCGTCGAGTCGTTGATTCCGTTGGTGCTGGATATAGGCGGAAAGCTCCTTGGGGCACTGGCGCTGTGGATTGTGGGGCGGATGATCATATCGGCGGTGCGGCGCTTGGTTCGTCGCGCGTCAGAGGCTCGCAAGGTCGATTCCACGCTGGTTCGCTATCTCGATTCCGTGGTCGGCGTTCTACTACAAATCCTCCTGATCATTGCGGTCCTCGGTGTGTTTGGCATTCAGACCACGACGTTTGCCGGTCTGTTGGCAGCGGCGGGTGTTGCCATCGGTATGGCGTGGTCGGGACTTCTATCGAACTTCGCCGCCGGAGTGTTCCTGATCCTGTTCTCTCCGTTTAAAGTCGGTGATCGCATCGCAGCAGCGGGCGTGCTTGGTGCGGTACACGAGCTGGGACTGTTCGTCACCGCGATTGATACCGATGACGGAATCCGCGTCTACGTAGCCAACAACAAGCTGTTTTCCGACAACATCACCAACTTTTCGTCCAATCCGTTTCGGCGTGTCGATATGGGCGCGCAGCTTGCGCACGGAGTGAATCCGATCGAAGCCGCAAACCGTCTGAAGAAGCGCCTGTCCGAGATCTCCGATGTTCTCAAAGATCCGGCCCCGATGGTGGAAATCGACAAGTTCAACATGGCCGGAACGGTGCTCCTCGTTCGTGCGTACACCCATGATCGCACCTACTGGAATGTCTACTTTGCGATGACGCAAGCGATTGCCGATGAGTTCACCAAAGCTGGCTATCCAACCCCAGCCGAGCATCGCGTCAACGTCGCCAAGTAGTCCAACTCTGCTCGACTTCTGTGTCTGTACTTCCTTCCGTCAGCCCGGCTTCTGTCTGGCAACAGTTTCTGTCGTATAGCAAGCCGCGCGCTGCGCTTCCCAGTCATCCTTCCGTTTTGCAGCGACTGCTCTATGGCTGCGCACAGCCTCTGTTGGCGCTGCGAATGCTGGCATCGAATCGCGTGCTCCTCATTGATGCGCTGTTTCCGGCGCTGATGCTGGCTGGATTCTGTGCGCTTGCGGCCCTTTTTCACCTTCGCATCGGCCATCTTCCTGACGACGAAGAATCGCTGCGAGCGTTTGGCTTTTGGCATCGCTTCTATGCTGCGTTTGCGATGCTGGCTCCGCTTCCGTCGATTCTGTTTGCTGCGCACTATGCCCGGCTTGCAGCGACCGCGTATCGACAGTTTGCAATTGGAGACTGTACACCTCGACGTGATCCGCTGTTTCGATCTGCGCTTCATGCGCTCAAACAAGCGCTGGTGATTGCCATTGCAGTGGCTCCGCTCGTTGCTGTGGCTGCGAAGGTTCCACTTTTCGGAACCGCACTCGCTGCCAGCTTGGGAGCCCTCTGGGCCCTGCACTGGGTTGTGGTTGAAGCCTTCGATAGCGCACGCGTTCTTCCCGTCTCAAACGAGGCTCCTTTGACGGGCTCTGGACCCGCTCCTGTTCCGCCAACGATTCCGGCTGCACAGGTTCCTGAGATCTGGTTTGTCCGTGCCTGTGCTCACGCTGGGTCACGGATTCCTTTCATCGGCTTTGTGCTGCGCTGGTTTGCGTCGCTGTGTCGCTATCTGGCTCGTCCCTGGCAAGAAGAGATCGCGCTCACGGAACAGCACACTGTCCTGATGCTCGGGTTTGCGGTGATGACCGCACTACTTTTGGCTACGCCGATCCTGAACCTGCTGTTTCGACCGACCATCATCATCGCAGCCGTGCATCTGCTTGCGCACCTGCCCGCCGATCCAGAAGCTGATCCTGAAAAAGTGCCCTCTGTTCCGAACGCTGCGCGCTAGCTGGCATTTGCCCGATTGTTGAACCGCTGACCGTGCGAAAATGTAGGCTTGGGCGAGCAGGAAAAGCGTGTATACTCGCCGCCAATCGCGCCGTGTCTTCGACGACACTTCGGCGGCATCGAAACCCAAAAACGGACAAGGCAACAAATGAGTCGGTTTGCTCGAATCGCAAGCACATCCATCGGCAAGAAGCTGCTTATGGCAGTGACTGGCCTCGGCATGGCCGGATGGCTTCTCGGCCACCTTACTGGCAACTTGAAGGTGTTCTTTGGCCAAAAAGAGGTCAACGAATACGCGCTGTGGCTACATGACCATCCGGGACTGCTGTGGCCGACGCGAGTTGCGATGCTCTTGTTTATTCTGACCCACATCTTCAAAGGGCTTCAGCTTGTATCGGAAAATCGCAAAGCGCGACCGAGCAAGTATCAAGTGGAAGCGACGCTGCGGGCCGGACTCCCTTCGCGCTTTATGGCGGTATCGGGAATCGTGCTGGTGCTGTTCATTGTGATGCATTTGGCGCACTACACGTTCCACCTGCTGCCCGGTGAATACCGCACCGATGCGATGGGGAATCCTGATGTCTACGAGATGATCATCGCGGGCTTCAAAGATCCGGTGTTTAGCGCGGTGTATGTGATTGCGCTGGGCTTTGTCGGTCTGCATCTGTGGCATGCACTGGCGAGTGCGCTCCAGACCCTTGGGATCAATCACAAGGCCTACAACCAGCTGCTCCGCAACGGACTGAAGGCGCTGGTGGTCGCGCTGGTCATCGGATTCTGGGTGATTCCGATCAGCGTGTTTCTGCACTTTAACAACATTATGCAGCTGCCGATTCCGGCCTGGAACCAAGGATAAGAGGAATCCGTCATGTCTAATATCAACCTCGATGCCAAGATCCCGCCGGGACCGCTCGCCACCAAGTGGAGCAACTACCGCTCGCAGAGCAAGCTGGTCAACCCGGCCAACAAGCGCAAGTTCAACGTCATTGTCGTTGGCTCCGGTCTGGCTGGTGCATCCGCCGCTGCGACCCTCGGAGAGCTGGGCTACAACGTAGACTGCTTCTGCTTTCAAGACAGCCCGCGCCGCGCGCACTCGATTGCAGCCCAAGGCGGTATCAACGCGGCCAAGAACTATCAGAACGACGGCGACAGCGTGTTCCGTCTGTTCTATGACACCATCAAGGGCGGCGACTTCCGCGCACGGGAAGGCAACGTCCATCGTCTTGCGGAAGTCTCGACGCTCATCATCGATCACTGCGTTGCACAAGGCGTTCCGTTCGCACGAGAGTACGGCGGTACCTTGGCCAATCGCTCCTTCGGTGGCGCGCAGGTCTCGCGGACGTTTTATGCGCGAGGACAGACCGGACAGCAGCTTCTGCTTGGTGCGTATTCGGCGCTGAACCGGCAGATTGATGCGGGCAAGGTGAAGATGCACACCCGCACCGAGATGCTCGATCTGGTGGTCGTCGATGGTCAGGCGCGCGGCATCATCACCCGCGATCTGGTCACTGGAAAGATCGAGCGCTACGCCGCTCACGCCGTCCTGCTGGCAACCGGAGGCTACGGCAACGTCTTCTATCTTTCGACGAACGCAGTGGGCTGCAACGTCACCGCGACCTACCGTGCGTACAAGCGCGGTGCGCTGTTTGCGAATCCCTGCTTTACGCAGATTCACCCAACCTGCATTCCCGTTGCAGGAGAGCATCAGTCCAAGCTCACGCTGATGTCGGAATCGCTGCGCAACGATGGCCGGATTTGGGTTCCCAAAAAGGCCGGGGATACGCGCTCTCCTGAGACGATTCCTGAAGACGAGCGCGACTACTACCTTGAGCGGATGTATCCGAGCTACGGCAACTTGTCTCCGCGTGACATTGCTTCGCGCGCTGCCAAGCGTGTCTGTGATGAAGGACGCGGAGTCGGTCCCGAAGTCGCAGGTGTTCGTCGCGGTGTCTATCTGGACTTTGCCGATGCGATTCGTCGTCTGGGCAAAGACACCATCCGTCAGCGCTACGGCAACCTCTTCGATATGTACAAGAAGATCACCGGAGAGGATCCCTACGTCGTTCCGATGCGCATCTATCCCGCCGTCCACTACACGATGGGCGGTCTGTGGGTGGACTACAACCTGATGAGCAACATCTCCGGACTGCATGTGCTCGGGGAAGCAAACTTTTCGGATCACGGTGCGAACCGGCTCGGTGCCAGCGCGCTGATGCAGGGTCTGGCCGACGGTTACTTCATCATTCCGTACACCTTGGCGAGCTACTTTGCGGGCACGCAGCTTCCGAAGATCACGACGGATCATCCAGCGTTTGCGGAAGCCGAGCGCCAGGTGCGCGAGCAGATCATTCGCCTTCAGTCTGTGAACGGCAATCGCTCACCCGATTCGTTCCACCGCGAGCTGGGCACGCTTCTGTGGGAAAACTGCGGCATGGGTCGCAATCGCGCGGGCCTGGAAAAAGCGCTCAAGCGGATTCCTGAGCTGCGCGACGAGTTCTGGAAGAACGTGCGCATCGTCGGTGGTGCCGAAGAGTTCAACCAGCAGCTAGAAAAAGCCGGTCGTGTGGCCGACTTCCTAGAGTTTGCGGAGCTGATGTGTCTGGATGCGCTGACTCGTGAAGAGTCCTGCGGCGGTCACTTCCGTGAGGAATACCAGACCGAAGAAGGTGAAGCGCTGCGCAACGACAACGACTTCTGTCACGCATCGTGCTGGGAGTTCACCGGAGTCGGAAAAGCGCCAAACCTCCACAAAGAACAGCTCGTTTTCGAGAACATCAAGCTCGCACAGAGGAGCTACAAATGAACCTGACACTTCGTGTCTGGCGCCAGAAGGGCAATTCTGGTGCGGGCAAACTGACTACGTATCCGGCGAAGGACGTAAGTCCCGACTCGTCGTTCCTTGAGATGCTCGATCAGGTCAACCAAGAGCTGGTGGGCAAAGGCGAAGAGCCGATTGCGTTTGACTCGGACTGTCGCGAAGGAATCTGCGGAACCTGCTCGATGGTCATCAACGGCATTCCGCACGGACCGCAGCGAGGCACCACCGCGTGTCAGCTTCACATGCGGGTCTTCAAAGACGGCGACACCATCACGATCGAGCCATTTCGCGCGGCGGCCTTCCCGGTCGTCAAGGACTTGGTGGTGGATCGCTCGGCCTTTGATCGGATTCAGCAAGCCGGTGGTTATGTCTCGGTGAACACCGGCGCGGCACCTGATGGCAACGCGATTCCGATTCCCAAAGCGGAAGCCGATGTGGCGTTTGACGCAGCGGCATGTATCGGCTGCGGTGCGTGCGTGGCGGCTTGTAAGAACAGCTCGGCCATGCTGTTTCTGTCGGCCAAGCTTGCGCAGTATCGACACCTTCCGCAGGGTGCTCCCGAGCGCATCCGTCGCACCGTCAAGATGGTCGAAGCGGCGGACCGTGAAGGCTTTGGCAACTGCACGAACTACTACGAGTGCGAAGCGGTGTGTCCGAAGAACATTCCTGCGCACTTCATTGCAGAGATGAACCGCGACTACGTAAAAGCGGCGCTCGTCTCGCGTGAGTTCGATGATGTGAACAAGGCCGCAGAGGACGAAGGCTAAACCGACATGACAGAGCCCGCACAGACCACTCGGCGTTGGCAGCTTCCCATCGCTGCGGTTCTGTCTTTCATCGGGCTCGGAGTGTCGCTGTATCTGACACGCCATCACCTGACTTCTCTACAGTCCGGCGCACCCAGCGCGTGCAACTTTGGCGGTGCGTGGAACTGTGACTTGGTGAGCGCCGGTGAGTACTCGACGCTGTGGGGCATTCCGCTTTCGCACGTTGGGTCGCTGTTTTATCTGCTGACCGCGCTGCTTTCTCTGCTCGGTGCGGTGCGCTCGTCGATTCGCAAGCCGCTCCACGGACTGCTGGTGGTGCTGTCTCTTTTCGCGGTGCTGCTATCCGTCGGCCTGTTTTCGCTGTCTACCGTGGTGATTCGCGCGTTCTGTCTGTTCTGTCTGATCCTGCATGCCACAAACGTGGGTCTTTTGCTGACCATGCTACTCGGTGGTCGCACAGCGGTTCGTTCGCTGCGCGCTCTTTCGCCCGGACAGCTGCTGCGCAATCCCGCGCTGCTGCTGATTGTGATCGGGGGACTGTTTGGAGCGCTCAGCTCGATGCTCGGGATTCGCTACGTGCTCGACAGTCAGCGCACCGCCAATCGACTGGCAGCAGAGCTTGTGGCCAAGCAAGCGGTCAAGGTGGATCCCAAGCCGGGGACTCCGTCTTTGGACATTCCGTCTGCTCCTTCCCTTGGACCCAAAGACGCGCCGATCACCCTGGTCGAAGTGAGCGACTTTGAGTGTCCGTTCTGTCAGAAGGTCTCCGGTGTGGTGGAAGAGCTACTGGTTCAGTATCCCGGCAAGATTCGCGTGGTGTTCCGTCACTTTCCGCTCGATGAAGAGTGCAATCCTTTGGTCAAGCGCAAGATTCACGAGCACGCCTGTGCCGCCGCGCGCAGTGCCTACTGTGCGGGCCGACAAGGGAAGTTCTTCCCGATGGCCAAGAAGCTGTTTGGCGGCGCAGTAGACGACCCCGATCCCAAGCCGCTTGCGCAGGAGCTGGGTCTGGATGTCGAAACGTTCGCGCGCTGTCTGCTCAGTCCTGAAGCGCGCAGCACGATCCTGGATGACATCCAAGCCGCCAGCCAGCACGGAGTGCGCGGTGTGCCCGTGATCTTTCTCAATGGTCGTCCGGTCAAAGGCGCGCAGCCCATCGAGACCTACCGTCAGATCATCAGCGAAGAGCTGACCAAGTCCGCCAAGTAGTCGGTGTCCTGCTGTCTGTCTGTGCGCTGGCTGCTCCGGTCTGTGGGAACCTGCGCTTTTCCGTTCCGCCGCTCCTCCGATGGGTACACCAGAGGATTGCCGCCCACCCCAGACCCCTGACAGCGCCGTTTTCCCTCGCCAACGCTTCCTTGTATGGCCGCGCGGAGTTCTGTCATCCCGCTTGCTGTGATTCCGCGCGTCGCGATACGATGCCGAGACACGGCTCCTGCTTGGGAGCTTGGAGGGGGAGGGTACTTACTATGCAAAAGTCTGTACGTTTGGCTTTGGGAATTAGCCTATTGGGGGTGATGGGGGGCTGTGCAGGACAGGGCGGTCAAGCGAGTGAGGGCAGCGAACCGATCGGCTCGCTTCATCAAGCTGACTTTGTGAACGGAAACTTCGAGGACGGAACGCTCAACGGCTGGACGGTGACGACTGGTCTGAACCAGAACATCGCAGTCTTTCCGCCGGCTTCCATCGCAAACCTGGGCCTTCTGACGGGTGGAACCAACCGGACTGCGGTCAAGACTGCGGCAACACCTGAATCCGTGCTCGCAGCGGGCATCGGAACCAATGACACCCTGAAGTATCCGCGCTTTGGCAAGAACGCGGCGGTCGTCAACGAGCTGGGCTCTGGCTACAACGCCAACACGCTGACCCAGACGATGACCACGACACCCGCAGATGTCGATGCGTCGGACGGTAACATCCACGTTCGCTTCGCGCTGGCTCCGGTTCTCCAGAACCCCAGCCACGCAGGCAACCAGCAGCCGTACTTCTACGTCGAGATCCGCAACACCACGCAGAACAAGGTGCTGTGGTCGTCCTTTAACTTTTCGGGCCAAGCGGGCGTTCCGTGGAAGAACGACACGGGCGGCAACGGCTCGCAGTACACCGACTGGCAGCTCTTCGATGTGGCTCCCGGTCCCGCAGACCTGGCGATCGGCGACAAGGTACAGGCCAACATCATCGCCGCAGGCTGCGCGCAGAGCGGTCACTGGGGACATCTCTACGTCGATGGCTTCGGTCCCTTCATTCCCGGCCTGACGGTCGCTGCCACAGCGGCACGCGCTGCCAACGCCGACACCGATCTGGTCTATACGTTCCTGGCCAAAAACGGTGGCGACAAGGCGGCAACCGGCGTCGTGGTGGAAGAGTTCCTCCCCGCTGGCACGACCTACGTATCGACCATGGGTGGCAACTGTGTCTTCGCAGCCGGTCCGCCGCCCAAGATCACCTGCAACCTCGGCGACTTGCCCGCAGGCGGCAGCAACACCTTCTCGCTCACCGTCCACATCGACAAAACCGCCACCGGCAGCGTCAACAACGGCAACTACAACATCTAGTAATTTAAATTACAAAAAATGTTGTAAAAATCATGGCTTCCATCGCTGTGCGCATCAGCCTACAGAGCGGCCTCTGGCTCATCAGACGCAACAGTCGCAGCGATGGTTGGCACACCGGAGGCACACGTTGATGGGACAGGTCATTCGCAAAACCAAGGGAGGTCGCTTCATCGGTTGGTACGTTCGCTACGTTGATAGCGACGGCAAACGCAAGGCCAAGGCCACCAAAGCAGCGACCGCCGCAGAAGCGAGACGGATACTCGTCGAGCTGGAAGCCGCCGCTTCTCGCAGACAACTAGGTATCCCAGAACGTCCAAAACCACTCACGGGCAAGGAGCTGATTGATCGATGGCTGAAGGAGTACCAGCCTCGCACCATCGATCGCGAGCGGTGGGTGACGAGGCAGCGGTATGCACTCACGTCTGTGCGTCATCGACTGAGCGGGATCGTCAACCGGGCCGATGCGGCCACCGTGGTGCGCCAACTGAGCGGTATCCAGAAAAGCTCCACCCTGCGGCAGACTGTGGGGACGTTGAAATCGGCTTGGCGCTGGGCGATCTCAGTCGGACTTGTCGATTCAAATCCATGGTCGATGCGACTGCCTGCGGTTGAACATCGGGTCGAGTATCTTTCGCGCGAAGAAGTTGGCCGATTGCTCGCGGCTGCCGACGCTGATCCGCAGCCAGTCTTTGCTGTTGCGGTACGGTTGGCGGTGTACGCGGGCTTGCGGGTGAGTGAGGTATACGGACTGCGATGGCGAAGCGTGGATCTAGAGCGCGGCACGCTGACCATCCGCAACGGCTATCGCGATAGGCCGACCAAGTCTCGACGTGAGCGAGTCATTCCAATCGTCGATCAGCTTCGCAGCGTCCTGACTGTATGGCGACAGCGTTGTCCGTCTCAGGATTACGTCTGTCCATCCTCGACAGGACTCGCAGCAGATAGGCGACCTGAAATCCGTCATCTGTACCGCAAAGCGTCCGTTCCCGTCCCAGCTGCAACGTGGCACATCCTGCGGCACACCTTCGCCTCGCATTTTTTGATGTCGGGCGGTAGCTTGTTGACCTTGCAGCGTCTACTGGGTCATAGCAGCATAGCAATCACGCAGATTTATTCTCATCTAAGCGATGATCATATCGCTGCTGAGATGAGAAAGCTCAACCTGTAGACCGCTTTGTCTTCCAATTTGGGTCGTATGGACATGTGATAGCCATGCGACCTAAATCGTATGCTGACCAGGATTTGTTGATATCAATTCCTAGGCTGATTGACCGTTGCAAGTCGCTCGTCACCGTTGAACGCATTGAGTCATAACGGAAAGACGAAGACTTGTTTCGTTGAATGCTTAGCGATGTGCGAGATCGCGAGAAGCAGGCTGCGCACAAATCTCTGTCGAATCCGGATGCGGCGGCGGATTGGTCGAATCGGCAAACTCGGTAAACTTGGTGGTTTCGGTCTTGCCAACATGCTCGGCGCGACGACAAATCGCCATCAGCTTGCCTGTCTGGTTCTTGAGATCCCAGCAGCGGAACACCTCGGTTCCATCCTGCGTCACCATCCAGATCCGATCCGACGCTGAGTTCGGAATCGCCATGTACTTTTGACAGCCTACGCTCGACATCGCGAGCACCCCCAAAACCAGTGAAAGCGCCGTGTTCTTCATCGAATTCCTCCCTTTCGCCGCGCATCTTTGCGAGGCAGGGTTGGCAAGTCAATCAGAGAACCGTCCGCTGGTAGACACGTCTTCGCTGCATATGCGGGCGGCGTCGCTTGGGCGATCGGTTTACGGCTTGACCACGGCTCGGCTACAGCACTTGACGGATCGATGCGCCGATAACTTGGACGGAGGGCTTCATGCTGCGGGCGCGAATTTGCTCATTTTGTGGTGCTGACATGCCAGCTGGGGGCCGCATCGACCGGCGCTACTGTCGTGCGAGTTGTCGGACCTTGGCTTACAGGCGCCGCCGTGCTGGGTACAGCGATCGTGGCTCGCTGCTTGATGTGGTGCAGGCGCTGGAGTCGCGGCTGTCGGCTACTGCGACGGAGCTGATCGCGGTTCGGCAGCGATTCGCAACGGAGCTTGGGCAAGATGCGTCGCAGGCAGCGCGGGCCAAGCTACAGCAGGCGCACACGCGCGACGAGGCATTGCTCCGCAATGCACTTCGCGAGCAAGAGTCGCTCTATCAGCACCTCGGTGAGCTGGAGGGCCAACGGAACGCGCTGCGCGGCGCAGTCGCCGAGCTGAATCAGAAGGTCGAGCGGATGGAGCGTGCCCATCAAGAGCGAGTGCAAGAACTGCTCAATGAGCTGGGTCGGCAGCGCGCGCACTTCGAGTCGATCCGTGTACCGCCTGCGTCGGTTTCTCTATCGTCCGTCGTACGACCGGATCCACCAGCGCCGTCATGGGGGACTCGATTGGTATCGTCGCTAGCCAGGCATCCCGAGCCTCCCGCTCGCACCGAGTCCCCTGTCGAGAAGTATCCAGTCAAGCCTCCGCGCGCCGCGAGTCCGCCCACGCAGCCAGCGCGGGCTGCGCTTGGGCCTATTGGATATAGTGAAACGGTATCGAGTCGATCGACTGGAGATCGATTACGCGAGCGAGATACTAAGAACAAAGAGAATACATAATGATCACTTGCAGTCATTGCAAAATAATGCTCAGGAAGTTTTAGAGCAGAATGCAGAAATGTATGCTGGTGAGCTTATAAAAGAGTTTGTTTCGGTTGAAAATGGAGAAAGAGATATTTCTAGATTCAATGAGACTAGGATTTTATTGACAAATAGTATAAAGGAACTTGATCGATTAATAGACAAAGGGCTTGAGATACATCCTGCACTTCATGCTCCACCTGAGATCCAAAAGCTATTTCCGAAACCCCTGACTGCGGCGACCGTCAGTCCTGCTCAGCTCTCTGCACGATCGGAATCGTCACAGTCCGAAACTTCGGCAAAGCCCGACGCTGTCTGATAATGGAGAGATGAGCTGCTTTTCAAGCCGGACTGCGTCGCAGTTCATCAGCATCGTGCGCCGGCGATTTCTTCGACCCTTGTTCCCGTGCTATCTCCCTTCGCGATGTCCTCGAAAAAGCCGACCCGCCATACGCCGTCAACTGCGCAGCCGTATGACGTGATGCTACACGGCGTCGTCGAGCTGCTTGAATTGGCTCGTCGCAGCGCCGCGCGTTCGGTCAACGCGGTCATGACGGCCACCTACTGGCTCATTGGACAGCGTATCGTCGAAGAAGAGCAGCTTGGCGCTCGTCGCGCTGGATATGGCGATGCGCTCGTCGCTCGCTTGTCTGCGGACCTCACTACTCGATTCGGCAGAGGGTTTTCCGCTCGTAACTTGGAGCAGATGCGTCGGTTCTACCTGCTCTGGTCCATTCCGCAGACACTGTCTGCGAAATCGCCAGCGTCAGCGCTTCCTCGATCTAGCGTCCAGACACTGTCTGGACAATCTGGGCCAGCCCGCAGCCTCGCAGAACTGTCCGCCAGCTTGCCTCTGCCTTGGTCGCACTACGTTCGCCTGCTCGCGGTCAAAACGCCGGAAGCCCGCAGCTTCTACGAAGCCGAAGCGCTGCGCGGCGGCTGGACGGTGCGGCAGCTTGAACGGCAAATCGACACCCAGTTCTACGAGCGCACGCTCTTGTCGAAGAACAAGGCCGCGATGCTGGTGAATGGCGGCGTGCCACAGCCCGAAGATGCCATCAGCCCCGATGAGGAAATCAAAGACCCGCTGGTCTTGGAGTTCTTGAATCTCAAGGATGAATACTCCGAGAGCGACCTGGAAGCGGCGCTGATCGGACAGCTCGAAACCTTCCTGCTGGAGCTGGGCGGCGACTTTACCTTCGTCGGGCGGCAGCGTCGGCTGCGCATCGGTGACGACTGGTATCGCGTGGACCTTTTGTTCTTTCATCGGCGGCTTAGGGCGCTGGTCATCATCGATCTGAAGCTCGGGAAGCTCACGCACGCCGACGCTGGGCAGATGCACCTGTACCTGAACTACGCACGAGAACACTGGATGCTCGACGGAGAAAACCCACCCGTTGGACTGATTCTGTGCGCCGACAAGAACGAAGCGGTGGCCCGTTATGCGCTCGAAGGTCTGCCGAACAAAGTGCTGGCGGCAGAGTATAGGACTCGATTACCGACAGAGCAGCAGCTGGCGCACGAGCTGGCAAAGACCAAGGCGCTGCTTGAACGGCGGCGCACCGCGACCAAAACCGAGTTCCGCGCCGAGAGAGAAGCTGCGCGCGAGGCAGACTGACCAAGGCATAAGCAGTACCGTACTGCGCTGGTCCTCGTCCGTGTTGCGTTGCTGGAGCGGCCTTTTTGTCCACATGGCACAAATTGGGCACTCGGTCTTGCGAAAAGCGTGGTACAGCGACGGCGCTAGCTGTCGCTCTGGCAACTACAACATCAAATCTACCGGCACCTCGCCGCTTCTTGGGCCGCTGGTTCAGACGGCGATCACCACCGGCGTAAACTACGCCAACCTGGGCGTGACCGTGACCGATGGCGCTGCCGCTGTCGAGTGGGGCGCTCCGATCTCCTACAAGGTCGTCGTCAGCAACGCTGGCCCGACGCCTGTCACCGGAGCCAAGATCACCGACCTGCTGCCCGCTGGCCTGACCGGCGTGACCTGGACCTGCGTCGGTGCCAACGGTGGTGTCTGCTCGGCTGCCAATGGCACGGGCTCGCTCAACACGGCGGCGGACCTGCCAGTCGGAGCCACCGTGACCTATACCGTCAATGGCACGGTCGCCAACGGCACGGGCCCCGGCTCGCTCAGCTACCGCGTCAACGTCGCTCCGCCCGCTGCGGTCGTGGACAACGTCCCCATCAACAACAGCGCGGTCGATACCAACGCTGTCGGCAAGCTCTACTCCCTGAGCGTCGATAAGGGCGCCAGCATTGGCTCCGGCGCGATCATCTCGAGCCCGATGGCGATCTCGTGCGGCGCGGGCTGCACCACCCAGTCCGCCAAGTTCCTAGAAGGACAAGTGGTGACCCTGACGGCGGTTCCCGACCCCGGCAAGAACTACTTCGACGGCTGGGGAGGCGACTGCGCCAGCGCAGGCAAGGCGCTTCAATGCACGATCACGATCAGCAAAGACACCAACGTGTCGGCGCTGTTCTCGCTGCCGACCTACCCGATCAACACCACCACGCCGGACGGCCACGGCACCATCGTCTGCACCCCGAACCCGGCTCCCGACCTCAAGGACGCGGTCTGCACCATCACGCCAGAGCCCGGCTACGAAGTGGACACCATCACGCTGGACGGCAGCGACGTGACGGGCCAGGTCTCGAACAATACCTACACCATCCCCGGCGTCACGGGTCCGCATGACCTGGCGATCACCTTCAAGAAGGCCCTCGGTACGGCCTGCGGTGATCAGGGCGAGTGCAAGTCGGGCTTCTGCGTAGACGGCGTCTGCTGCAACTCGACCTGCGAAGGTCAGTGCAACGCCTGCGACGTGGCTGGCTCGGCGGGTACTTGCTCGCCTGTGATTGGTGCTGCGCCGCGTGGCAGCCGTCCGCAGTGCGCTGGCAACCTGGCTTGCGGTGAAAGCGGTGCCTGCTACGACACCTGCACGAGCAGCGCCCAGTGCGCCGCCGGTAGCGTCTGTGCCAACGGAGCCTGCGTCAGCGCCGCTGACTACAAGCTGACGGGCGGTGGTCTGCTCGGCTGCGATGTCAGTGGCCAGCGCGGATCCTCGGCCTCGGCTGCTTCGGCACTCGGTACGCTGGCCCTGCTCGCGATGGCGGCTCGTCGTCGTCGCGCTCGCGCCTAGTTCATCCGCCTGCTGCGCCTTGCTACCCGCCCGTCTCGCTGGTTTTTGGACGGTGCGGGCCCCCTCCGTGATATGAACTTCCTTGGATGTTGCGACGGTCAGCAGTCAGTCTGAGCCTCGGCACGGTGCTGGTTCTAAGCCACCCGCTGTCGTCGCATGCGGACGACCCACATCCACCTGCTCGTCGTGATCAGCTGCGACCGTCCAGCCCACTGCCCAACCCAAGCGATCAGAGCCCCGAAGCCCGACTTCAGCGCGGCAAGCTGGCCTATCAGCGTGGTGACTATGCCGCCGCTGTGCTGACCCTGCGTCCACTGCTCTATCCGCAGACGCTGCTTGCCCAGGAAGACCAGCTCCTGCTGGCGCACCGGCTGCTCGCCTTGTCGTACTTCTTTGAACACGACGAAGCGGGGGCCGAGCAAGAGTTCAACCTGCTCTTGTCCCTTCGGCCTGACTTCTCGCTCGATCCGCTGGTCGATCCGCTCAAAGCCGTGGCCTTCTTGGACGACATCCGCCGCCGCAACGAGCAGCGCCTAGAAGAGATTCGCCGTCGTCAGCAAGAAGAAGAGCAGCGCCAGAAGGCGGAAGCCGAAGCGCTTCAGAAGCGCGCAGAAGAGCTGGCCCAGAAGCAAGCCAAGCGCGTCTACTACGAGCGCGTGATCCATCGCAAGCTCAGCCCGCTGCACTTTGTGCCGTTTGGCGTTCCCCAGCTCGCGGACGGACGGACGGCGGTCGGTACGGTGCTTCTGGTCGGAGAAGCCCTGACCGGCGCCGCATCTGCCGGGGCGTGGCTGACGGTTCGCCTTCGCTATCCCGACAACACCTTCCCCGCGCGTGAGTATCAAGCCGCCCAAGCCCTGACGGGAACCTATCTGGGCACTGGCTCGGCCTTTTGGGTTCTGGTGCTGGCGGGGCTCATTGATGCGCTCTGGCATGCCAAGACCACCGTCGAGATTCGCGAACTGTCGCAGCCCCCCAAAGAGCTGCTGCCGCCGCCCATTCCGACCCCGCAGAGCACATCCGCTATCCCCCCGGCGCTGACTTTGGCATTCTAGGAGCGCATGCTAACGCTTCGCTTGACTGTTCCGACGGCAACCGAGCCGCGCGTGATTCGACTCGTCAAGCCGCTGACCACCTTTGGCCGCAGTCCCGATAACGACATCGTGGTCAGCGACCCACAGGTGCGGCCCAGTCACGCCTATTTCTCTCGTGGCGATCAGGACGTGACCGTGGTGGCGGTCGATGGTGAAGTCCTTGTCGGTGGTAAGCGCAAGAGCAAGCTCAAGCTGACCGTGGGCGAGCGTGTCCAGCTCGGCTTATGCACCATCGAGCTGGCTGCTGAGTCTGCGTCGCCCCTTGTCGCCATCCCCGCGAGCGCCGATTCCGATGTGCTCAGCGCTCTGCGCAAGCTGCATCGCTTCTCGGAGCGGCTGCTCAATCACTATGAGCCCGAGGAGCTTTGGACTGCGCTGGTCGATGCCGTGGTGGAGATCACCCAGGCCGACAATGGCTTTTTGGTGCTGTCCTCTCCCGGTATGCCGCCGCGCATCAAGCTGGGACGCGCCAGGGGTCAGCAGCCGGTGAGCGAGCCCGATGCCAAGCTGTCCGACTCGATCGTCGCCAAGGTGCTGCGCACCGAGCAGCCGGTGATCGTCAGCGATGCCTGCAAGGACGCCGAGTTTCAGAACGCCCAGTCGGTGATGTACCTGCGACTGTCGAGCGTGATGTGTGTGCCCCTGCGTGAGCGCGGACAGCTCCTTGGCGCGCTCTATGTCGGTTCGAGTGATGTAAAGCGTCTGTTTCGGAGCGCCGACCTGGAAGTGCTGACCGTGATCGCGGCGCAGGCCGGTCTGCTCCTGCGCAATGCCCACCTGCTGGGGGAACTGCGGCGTGACAACCAGCGGCTTGGCACCGAGCTGGAGCAGATGCGCAGTGTTGCGATGGCCAGCGTTGGCATTGGCCTGGGCGCATCCCCCGTCATGCAAGAGGTCATGCGCACCGTCAGCAAGGTCGCGCAGAGCGATGTCTCGGTGCTCATCACGGGCGAAACCGGCACCGGCAAAGAGCTGGTGGCTCAAGAGATTCACCGGCGCTCACCGCGTGCCAAAGGACCGTTTGTCGCCATCAACTGCGGCGCGATCCCTGAGCAGCTCCTAGAGTCCGAGCTCTTTGGTCACGTCCGAGGGGCCTTCACCGGCGCGGTCGCCAACAAGCCCGGTCGCATCCAAGCGGCGCAGGGCGGTACGATCTTCCTAGACGAAATCGGTGAGATGCCGATGCCGCTTCAGGTCAAGCTGCTGCGGGTGCTGCAAGAGCGCGTGATCCTGCGCGTCGGTGATAGCAAACCGGAGCCGGTCGATGTTCGCGTCCTGTCTGCGACCCACCGCGACCTGGCCTCAGAGATTCGCTCCGGTCGCTTCCGCGAAGATCTCTACTACCGGCTCAACGTCGTGCAGGTCCAGCTCCCACCGCTGCGCGAGCGTGGCGATGATGTGCTGCTGCTGGCCCGATCCTTTCTGCGTCGCTTTGCCGATGAGCTGAAGCTTCCTCAGCGCAGCTTGTCGCAGGCGGCAGAGCTGGCCATCCGTCGCTTTGGCTGGCCCGGCAACGTCCGGCAGCTTGAAAACCACATCAAGAAGGCGCTGGTGATGGCCGACCGTGAGCTGCTAGAGCCCGAAGACCTTGGCCTGCTGTCCCAGCAGGTGGCCGAGATCCTGCCGCTGGCCGATGCCAAAGAGCGCTTTGCCCGCCAGTACGTGCTCGATACCCTGGCCTTGTGTGGTGGCAATCGGACCCGCGCCGCCCAAGCGCTGGGCGTCGATCCCCGCACGGTCTTCCGCTTCCTGGAGCGGGAAGAGTCCGAGCGTCCCGAGCCGTCCTAGCGTCTGGACCTGCCTGTCCCTCCGTTTGTACCCCGCCGCCAGGGTGAAGACCCTCCCG
Organism: Myxococcales bacterium; assembly: GCA_016794365.1. Classification (GTDB taxonomy): domain Bacteria; phylum Myxococcota_A; class Polyangia; order Palsa-1104; family JAEUJZ01; genus JAEUKA01. The sequence continues at coordinate 128,273 of JAEUKB010000026.1, read as the reverse complement.
AAACCGGAGCGCGAGCCGTTCGCAAAGGGTCGGCACCCTCGCGAAACCGGAGCGCAAGCAGATGGGGAAGGGTGAAGACCTTCCCAAAACTGGAGCGCGAGCAGATGGGGAAGGGGGAAGACCTTCCCGAAACTGGAGCGCGAGCAGTGTGGCAAGGGTGAAGACCTTCCCGAAACTGGAGCGCGAGCAGCTGGGGAAGGGTGAAGACCCCAGCGCAGTGGGTTTTGCGCAGTGTGGCAAGGGTGACGACCCTGCGTTTTGTCCTACGCTTGCGGCTGCGCTGCGCGACAATCGGCCCAGCGCATGAGTACGTGCAGCCAGTCGGAGGTCAGATGCGTGCGTTTGGACTGTCAGTAGTGCTTGGAGCCTGTCTGCTGGCTCCTCCTGCCTGGGCGGATGCGCCTACGGCTTCGCCTGCCCCGTATGTGGACACGACGTTTCGCTATGACCTGCGCATCGAGCTACCCATCATCGGCGTCGGCTTGGGGGCCTGGATCGCGACCGAGATCGCCAAGCCGCAGCTCGCTCCGCAGCCCTGCCGGATCTGCGAGCGTGGGGCCGACGGCTCTGATCAGCTCAACGGCTTTGACGCCGGGGTTCGCTCGCTGCTGCGGGCTTCTGGCAGCCAAGTCCCTGGTCGGCTGAGCGACGTAACGGCCTTTGGGCTGACCCCAGCTGTGATGGTGGGGCTGTCGGTTCTGGCCAACTACTACCAAGGCTCCGCCAAGCAGGGCCTGGTCGATCTGCTGATGGTGATGGAGTCCACCGTCCTCGCCGTGGACCTAAACCAGCTCGTCAAGTTCGCGGTCGGTCGAGAGCGTCCCTTTGTCCACTTCCTGCCCGAAGCGGAAAAGACCCAGGTGGCAGGGGCCGCAGACAACAACCTGTCGTTCTTTTCGGGGCATACCACCATGGCTTTTGCGCTGGCGACCTCGGCGGGAACCGTGGCTTCGCTGCGACACTACCGCTTGGCCCCGCTCATTTGGGCGCTCGGGATGCCGCTGGCTACGCTATCGGGTCTGCTGCGCATCAGCGCCGACAAGCACTATGCGACCGACGTGCTGACCGGCATGGCGGTGGGCTCTGCGATGGGGGTTCTCGGTCCGTGGCTGCATCGCAAGCAGGGACAGTCCGCCGCCGTCTATCCCATGGTGATGAGCAGCAGGCAGAGCGGACCCTATGGCCAAAGCGGCGTGATGGTGGGCCTCGGTCTACAAGGCGTCGCCCCCTAAACACGCGACCTGACCGTCTAGACCGAGTCGTGGGCGGCGTCTTGCTGCGCAGGGTGTGCGTAGTCCCTGATGGCGGACAGGAACGTCGCTCCGTAGCGCTCCAGCTTGACCTGACCGACCCCCGAGATCTGGGCCAGCGCGTCCAGGGTCTGGGGCCGCTCGGTCGCCATCTCACGCAGGGTGCTGTCGTGAAACACCACGTAGGGCGGGATTCCCTGCGACTCGGCCAGCTTTTTGCGCAGCGCCCGCAGCACGTCAAACAGCTCGCCGCCCCCGGCTGCGGCCTGCGGTAGGGCACTGCGTGACGTGGTGCTGCGCGCGCTGCGGGCGGTCCGGCTGCGCGGTGGGCGCGTAGACTCGTCTTCTTGCCGGATCATCAGCGAGGTCTGCGCGCGCATCAGCTGCCAGGACAGTCGATTGAGCAGGAACGCTCCATACTCGGCGTCTACGTCCAGAAAGCCCGCAGCGGTGAGCTGGCGAAACACGCTCGACCAGGTGCGCTCCGATTCCCCACTGCCGATGCCAAAGACGCTCAAGCTGTCGTGACCAAAGCGGTCCACCTTGTCGGTGTGTCGGCCCATCAAGATGTCGATGAGGTGCCCGGCGCCAAACTTTTGGTCGGTGCGTGCGACCGCGCTCAGCGCCTTTCTGCCCAGCTCTGTGCCGTCTAGGGCCTTGGGCGGCTGCTGGCAGTTGTCGCAGTGACCACAGTCGCCAGGATGCGCTTCCCCGAAGTAGCCGAGCAGGCCCTTGCGGCGACACTGGACGCTCTCGCATAGACCGAGCAGCGCACCGAGCTTTCGCTGGCTGAGCCGCTTCCACTCCTGCGTGCCTTCGCCCTGCTCGATGAGCCGCCTTTGGCTGACGACATCGCCCAGCCCATAGACCATCCACGCTTCGGCAGGCTGACCATCCCGACCGGCGCGTCCCGTCTCTTGGTAGTAGCTCTCTACGCTCTTGGGCAGGTCGATGTGGGCGACAAAGCGGACATCGGGCTTGTCGATGCCCATCCCGAAGGCAATCGTGGCGCAGATCACCAGGCCTTCTTCGCGCTGGAACCGATCCTGATGAAGCTGGCGCGTCTGCGGATCGAGTCCGGCATGATAGGGCAGGGCTTGGACACCCTGGCTGCACAGCCACTCTGCCGTCTCTTCGGTCTTGCGACGCGACAGGCAGTAGACGATCCCGGACTCGCCGCGATGTCTGCCGCTGATAAAGTCAAGGAGCTGCCGCCGCGCTTCCTTGCGCTGGGTGATCTCGTAGCGGATGTTTGGGCGATCAAAGCTCGATGAAAACAGCGGGTCTTGGGACAGGCCGAGTCGCTGCTGGATCTCCTCCCGGGTCTGCGGATCGGCGGTCGCAGTCAGGGCCAAAAGGGGCACCTGCGGATGCAGCGCGCGCAGCTTGGCGATCTCCAGATAGTCCGGTCGAAAGTCGTGTCCCCACTGGCTGACACAGTGCGCTTCATCGACCGCGAAAAGGCTCAGGGTCAGCCGTCCTGCAAAGTCGGTGAAAAACTCAGTGTTGAGCGTCTCTGGCGCGACGTACAGAAGGTCCAGCTTGCCGGTGAGCGCCGCCTTGCGCACCTGCGCCTTTTCGTCGGCCCGTAGCGTCGAGTTATAGACCACGGCCCGGACCCCGACCTGCTGAAGGGCTGTGACCTGATCTCGCATCAGCGCAATGAGGGGCGAGATCACCAGCGCCAGTCCCGAGAGGCACAGCGCGGGCACCTGATAGCACAGGCTCTTGCCGCCACCTGTGGGCATCAGCACCAGCGCGGAGCCGCCCGCAAGCACATGGTCAATGACCTCGGCCTGGCGTCCGCGAAAGGCCGGATAGCCAAAGACCTCACGCAGGACTGAAAGTGGGTTTCGCTTCATTCGCTTCGCTGGCTGTCTGGTTTTCGCAAGGAGGGTCGCTTGTCCGGGCTACTTGCTGAGGATAGGCAGCGTAATGACAGACCGCTTTTGTCCGCCGCGAAAGACCTGATGGGTGGCGACTACGAAGTCTTTTTCGGTGGCGCGATAGGTATCGATGAACTGCTGCGGGTGGCGTTCGACCAGCGGGAACCACGAGCTTTGGATCTGCACCATCATGCGGTGGCCGGGCCGGAACGTGTGGTTCACATCAGGCAGCGCAAAGCGGATGCGTGTCGGCTGGTTGGGGGTCATCGGCTCTGGCTGTTCAAAGCTGTTGCGGAAGCGCGCGCGCATGACCTCGCCCCGAACCAGCGCTTGGTAGCCGCCCATGCGTACGCCGCGTGGGTTGGGATCGGGATCGGCGGCAGAGTCAGGGTAGACATCGATCAGCTTGACCACGAAGTCGGCATCGTTGCTGGTCGAGGCCACAAAGAGATCGACCTCAATCGGCCCTGCGACCGTGACATCTTGGTCGAGCACCGGACCTTGGTACGTCAGCACATCGGGCCGCCGCGCGGCAAAGCGCTGATCTTCGACCATGTACTCTGGCTCGCGGTGATTGGACATCCGCTCCCGGTACGGAACCGGCTTGCGCGGGTCGCTCAGGTAGCGGTCCACGCCTTCGGGGGCCGTGCTGTCCGTGGTCAATGTGCCGCCCGCAGCCAAATAGAAGGGAGTCTGCTTGACCGCAGCCGGAGGCCAGCTTGGATAGCGCCGCCACTCGTTTGTGCCCGTCTCAAACATCCAGGCTTCCGCTTGCGTGTCGGTCTTGATTCCTTTGAGATGCAGAAGGAAAAACGGTGCCAGGATGTGATTCTGGAAAAAGCGCGCGGTCTTGTGGCCAAAGTGCAGGTCGCCGAGCACATCGCCGTCGGTTCGGTACTGCCCGCCGTGCTTCCACGGACCGACCACGAGCGAGCTGTTGGTGCCTGGGCTCTGCTTTTCGATGGCCTGATACGTCTGGAGCGCCCCAAACAGGTCCTCGGCATCGTAGAGTCCCCCCACCGTTAGGATCGCTGGCTTGATGTTGCGCAGGTGCGGGCGGGGATCGCGGGCTTTCCAGAACTCATCGCGGCGCTGATGCTCGACACAGGCGCGCCAAAACGGCAGCGCGGTGCCGACGACTCGGGTGTCTGCATCGTGCAGCGGACCAATCTGTAGGAAGTAGTCGTAGAGGTCGCCGACCTCGGGGTCAAAGTCCCAGCTCACCTTGGGCTGCGGCTTGGGTCTGGGCTTGCCGAAGTTTGCGTGAAACATCAGTGCATCGGCCAGAAACAGCGCGCCGTTGTGGTGAAAGTCGTCTCCCAGAAACCAGTCTGTGACCGGCATCTGGGGCGACACCGCCTTGAGCGCAGGGTGCGCATCGATCGCGGAGTGGGTGGCATAAAAGCCTGGATAGGAGTTACCCCAAGTGCCGACCTTGCCGTTGTTGCCGGGGACGTGCTTGACCAGCCAGTCGATGGTGTCGTAGGCGTCGCTCGACTGATCTACGTCTTGGGGGCCGCGCTTGCTCGGGATGTGGGGGGTCACATCGGCAAAGCTTCCTTCGGACATCAGCTTTCCGCGTACGTCTTGGAAGGCAAAGATCATCCCGTGCGCGATGAGAGACGGGGCTGGAGAGAAGCTGCGAAGCGCGCGCGCATCCTTGGCCTGCGGATAGTTGTCGATGCCATAGGGACCGATTCCGTACGGGGTACGCAAGAGCAGAATCGGATAGCTCTGGCTGCGGTCTTTGGGCACGTAGACATGGGTGTACAGCTTCACCCCGTCGCGCATCGGGATGTGATGCTCGTACTTGGTGTAGTGCTCACGGATGGCGCGTGAAAGTTCTTCATCGGTCTGAAGCTCACGCGGGACAAGTGGCTTATCGGAAGACGTAGCGGCTGCGGCTGCTGGAGCCGGTGCTGCACTGGCTGGTGGCACGGGCGCAGCCCCAAGCAGAAGCACGAGCAAGGGCAGAGGGGTCCGTCGCATCGGCACACTTAAGCCAGCACCGTCCTGCGCGGTCAACGGATTCTTTGCCGCGTCGCCGTTGACAGCTTCGGACCATCGCTGTTATCCAGCCGAGCAGCTTCTAAGGAATCCTGATGCTCACCTCGGCTCGCTCTGTATCTACCTTCCTGCGGACCTGGCCTTTGGTCCTTTGGACCCTGTCGTCTTGTAGCAAAGGGGGCGCTCCGTCTGTAGAGGAGCAGATGTCCATCGATCTGGGAATGCCGGAAGTCCGCGTCGATATGACGGTCCCGGACATGGCCGTTGGACCCGCGATGCAGTGTGAGACACCGTGCTGGCGCAACCCCCTGCCGCAAGGGAACTACCACGAGGCGGTCTGGCGCGATGGCACCGGCAATGGCTGGGCGGTGGCGGGCAACTCGCTGGTACGGATCGAAGGGGACAGCGCAGTCCTTGTGCGGCATCCCGCATGGAAGAAGCAGAACTTCCTAGAGCAGGTGTGGGGCTCTTCTCCCAGCGATGTCTGGGTGGTGGGCACTGCGGTCCTTCACTTTGATGGCAAGACCTGGACAGAGCTGCCCGAGTTTTCCTGGAAAGGCATCCACAGCGTCTGGGGATCGGGTCCCAGCGATGTCTGGATGGTGGGCATCCAAGGCCAGATTTATCGCTACAACGGAACCAGCTGGGTCAAGCAGACCGCGCCGTTTACCTCGGCCCTGTTTCAGGTCAGCGGCAGCAGCCCAAGCAATGTCTGGTTCGGCGGGGAAGCGGGTGGACTGCTCTATTTCAACGGCAGCACCTTTACCAAGCAGACGCTCGCGGGCGTTTTGAACATCGGCTCGCTGTCGTGTTCTCCGACTGGGGAGTGCTGGCTGATTCTGTTTCAGTCCGGCCAAAACAGCGGCACGACCGTCTATCGCCTGGAAGCTGGGCGCTGGGTGCTGCAAGCAGCCGTTCCGAAAGAGACGTACTACAGCGTGTCGGCTGCGTCGGCGAGCGAGGTCTGGCTGGCGGGTACCAAGCCCGCGCTGTTTAACGGCAGCAGCTGGACCCAGCAGCTGTATATGGGCACGCTACTGACCTCCATTTCCGGTACCGGCGGGCCAGCGGGGCGAGAGCAGATTGGCGTCGGCATCCGGGGCTACATCGGGCGCTGGAACGGCACCAGCTGGCGGCAGCTATCCAGCGGCCAGTCCGATCAGCTTCGCGCGGTCTATACAAGCCCACAAGGCGACGTGTTTGCAGCGGGTCGCAGCGGCACCATCCTGCGCATCCGGGGCGGCCAGCTAGCGTGGGGCGGCATCATGGGGGACAGCACCAGCTACGCCGGGATCTGGGGCACGAGCAGCAGCGATGTCTGGGCCGTGGGTGACTACGGGCGCGTCGCTCACTTCGACGGCGCAACCTGGGCCGCTGTGTCGCAGCGCTTTGGCGGCAGCTCGGAGCGGCTCATCGGGGTCTCGGGCACAAGCAGCAGCGATGTCTGGTTCGCTGGGGATGCTGGGACCGTGGTGCATTACAACGGCAGCAGCTATGCAAGCCAAACGGTCAGCCTGGGCATCAGCAAGGTCACTGCGATCTGGGCGTCCGCTGCCAACGATGTCTGGCTGGGCGGAGCGGACGGCAAGCTGGCACACTACGACGGCAGCAAGTGGTCGCTGTGGCCCAAGACCTTCCCGGCAGAGGTGGTGGCGCTGTGGGGCAGCGGGCCGCGCGATGTCTGGGCAACTGGCGGCTGGAATGTTGGCAAGAACCTGTTTTTGTCTCGCTACAGCGGCAGCACCTGGGACGATCAGTCCGTTCCCACTGGCATTACCTTCCCGTCGTCTCTGTCCGGCTCCGGGCCGTTTGATATCTGGCTCGGCGGCCACTACGGAGAGCTGCTGCACTGGGACGGCGCAAGCTGGAAGGAAGAGCCGCTCGGGACCAACTTTGAGATCTTCGGTGTGGGTCGCAGCGGCAAGAGCCACTACGCCATCGGAGACAGCGGCCTGGTGATTCAGATGGATGGACGGTAGGGTCTGCGGACGCGCGCTACTTGCCCAGCGCGGCGCGAATCGCGGGCTTGAGCTGCTGCGCGGTATCGACCGAAGCCTTCACGACCTTGCCTGAGCTGGTGGTGTTGAGCGTACCGATGATCGCGTAGTAGCCCGCATCGCGGTCGATCCAGGGCGTAAAGCCAAACGCCCCTGGGGAAGAGATCACCTGGCAGCCAGTGGCCGGGGTGTCACACTCCAGCCACGCAGTCAGGCCGTACAGGTACGGATAACCGGCTTGCTGCATGGGGGACTCGCCAATCACGGCGCTGGGATACGGTGTCTTGGCCTGGTCGGTAAACAGATCGTCCCGGATGATGCGCTGACCGCTCAGCAGGCCGCGCCGAAACAGCAGGCCGAGCAGCGGGGCGTATTCGTTCATGCTGACCACCAGACCGCCCGCGATGAGCGGGTTTTGCTGCCCGAGCAGCTGGTTGGGCGCGGTGTAGTACGTCACCTCGGTGGGCAGGCCGAGCGGCGTGCGGAGCTGCTCGGCGAACAGGTCGTTCCAGGTCTTGCCGGTGACGACCTCGGCCATCCGTCCTGCCACCGCCAGGTGCGTCGAGCCATAGTCGTAGCGCGTGCCCGGTGTCGCGGTCAGGTTGAGCTGGGCAATCTGGCTGACGCAGTCTTGCAGCTTGATCGACGGATTGAGCGTGCAGTTGGCATCCGGTGGCAGACCCGACGTAAACGACAGAAGCTGTCGCAGCGTGATGGCGGACTTGGGGCCGGTCCAGCCCAGGACCGTGCCGGTGGTGCTATCCAGGCTCAGCCGCCCATCACTCACCAAGCGAAACAGGGTCAGGCCGCTGATCCACTTGCTGGAAGACGCGACCGCGACACGGCGATCGGGGGAAAAGTCGCCGTACATCTTCTGAAACAGGAGCTGATCGCCGCTTCCATAGATGGCCAAGCCGAAGGCTCCGACCGCAGCGGCGTTGGCCTGGGCAATGCGATCGACTTCGGCAAAGCGATTGGCCATGTCGGTGCTGCCGCCATCGCTGGTGGTGCCTCCGTCTAGGTAGCCAAGGTCCGCGTTACCACCGGAGCAACCGGCAGCAAGCAGTGTAGAGAGAACAAGAGACGCAGTGTGGGGTGTGTTCATGCCCCCCTAGACGACGTGGAGTCGCCAGGGGTTCCACCGCGCGTGGCGACTTGGGGCTGGTGCGGTCCGCCGCGCAACAGGCTGCGGGCTCTAGTTGGTGAAGGCTGCGGGGGTGCTGGTTCCGGTGATCGTGCCGCCCGCGCGGACCTGGACGCGACCCAGACCGCCTGCGCCACCGGGATAGGCTGCGCCGCAGCTACCCGCCGCGCCACCTGCGCCACCTGCTGCCGTGACGCGACCTGTGCCCAGCGACACTGCATCGGTGGTGACGATGCGAACCGCGCCGCCTGCGCCGCCGCCGCCGTTGCCCATGCCAGCGCCCGAGCCGCCGCACGGTCCTGTGGTCGAGCCGACGCCGCCCGCGACGCCGCTGACGTTGACCGTGCCGGTGGTGGCATCGACCGCGACGGACTTGCTCCAGATGATGACCGAGCCGCCGCCGTTGCCGCCGGGGCCAGGGAAGGCGCCGTCTTCGTCTGGTCCGCCTTCGCCGCCCGCACTCCCTAGGAAGATCGACTGGGTGAGATCCGGGCCACCGACCATCGCACCGGCCAGGCCACCACCATGCTGACCGGCGACTGCGATGCAGTTTCCTAAAGAGCCATCGACACCGGCTGTGCCTGCGGTGCCGTAGGAGCCACCGCCTCCGGCTGCGCAGTCCTGACCACGGGTGCCGCCGCCGCCACCGCCGCCGTTGTTGTTGCCCTTCGACTGGGCGCTCAGGGTCGAGAAGTTGGCTGGGCCGGTGGCAGACTCACCCGTGCGTCCGTGGTTGAGGAGGCAGCCGGGGGCGCTCGGGAAGCAGGTTCCGACGACACCTGCGCCACGGAAGCCTTTGCCTGCCATGGTCACCGTGCCTGCGATCGTGACATCGCCCTTGGCCATAAACACCAACAGTCCGCCCTTTTGACCATCCCACGCGGGGGCCGTCAGCGTCGCCGTGTTGGCTACGTTCACGGTGCCGTACTGCGGCACCACGATGACCTGCGATCCGGTGACGTAGTCGTACTTGAGCGGGGTCTTCAAGGTCAGGGTGGTGCCGTTGATGGCGGCCACGCGGTTTAGCTCATGCTGGCCCGCGCCGGTGCCTTGGGTTTGGTGGATCAGCACAATCTGGTCGGGCGCAAAGCCTGCGCCATCGCGAACCGTCAGCGTGGTGCTTGCTGCTGCGCCAGTCCCACTGGTGGCGACGTTATTGACGACCTTGGTCATGCCCGCTGGCACGGTCAGGTCCAGATCGCTGCCATTCCCCAGGCCGCAGACCGCACTCTGACCTTCGGGAACTGGGGTGCCGCAGGTGAGCGGGGCGCAGTCGCCATCCACCACGCAGCTCTTGCCAATCGCGCAGGGAGAGCAGCTTCCACCGCAGTCCTTGTCGCTTTCGCTGCCGTTCTTGATGCCATCGGTGCAGGTGGGGGCTGCGCACTGGCCACCTGAGCAGTTCTGCGAAGTGCAGTCACCGTTGACCTTGCAGACCGCAGTTGGGGCACACGCGAAGCAGCTTCCACCGCAGTCTACGTCCGTCTCATCGCCGTCCTTGATGCCGTCTTTGCAAGATGGGGCCGCGCAGGCACCGCTTAGGCAGACCAGGCCACTGCCGCAGTCCTCTGAGGTACCGCACTTCCCCATGGCCTGGCACTTGGTCGCGCAGGAGCCACCGCAGTCGATGTCTGTCTCGGTGCCGTTGCGAACCTTGTCGGTACAGGTTGGCTCGATGGAGCAGCTACTGCCGCTATCGCACTCGGTGGCGACAGAGCCGCAGACAGAGAACACAAAGCCAGCCACACTGGCGAGCAGCATCGGAAACAGGCGAGTAAGCGTGCTACGCATAAGAATCCCCCTTTGTGCAAAGAACACGGCATCTAAGCAGTACGCCGCATCATGAGTGTACTTGAGAGGGCCGACCGAACGTGTATAGATGCGCGGCATGTCGCTTCTGGTCCTTGCTTCGGCCTCGCCTCGGCGCATCGATATGCTGTCTGCGGCAGCCATTCCCCACGCGGTGTGGCCGGTGGATCTCGATGAAACCCCGCAGGTGGGCGAGCAGCCAGAGGCACTGGTGCTGCGCCTTTCCCAGCAAAAAGCTGACGCAGCGTCCAAGCTGTGCGCGCCGGGCTCGCCGGTACTCGGTGCGGATACGATTGTGACGGTCGATGGCGCGCTGCTTGGCAAGCCTCCGCATGAAGGGGCCGCGCGGCAGATGCTGACGATGCTTTCGGGCAAGTCGCATGCGGTGCTGACCGGCTATCACCTGCGCTACGTCGATGGAAGCGGGCAGCTTCAGCGAATCAGTCGCGCGGTGGCGACCCAAGTGACGGTCCGGCGGCTGTCCGATGCCGAGATCGCGGGCTATCTGCGCAGTGAAGAGTGGCGCGGCAAGGCTGGTGCCTACGCCATCCAGGGTCGGTTCTCTGCGTTTGTGCGGGGCATCGAGGGCAGCTACGACAACGTGGTGGGCCTGCCGCTGTGCGCGGTGGTGGAAGACCTGGCGAGCGCCGGGCTGCTGCCCAGCGACTGGCCGAGCTGGCGACCGTAGCTTGGCGCGCGGGCTACTCGTGCTCGTTGTGGATGTCGGTTGATAGCAGCGCCATCAGCGCATCCTTGGTGTCGAACTTGCCGTGCAGGAGCTGATACAGCGCCGACACAATCGAGGTGCGGACGTGGAACTTGTGACCGAGCAGGTGCGCTTCGCGGACCATGCTGGGGCCATCGCAGACGCGACCGACCTGCTTTTGGGCTTCGGCGAGCGGCACGCGCTGTCCGAGCAGCCGTCCCAGCTCAAAGTCGGCTGAGCCGCGTCGCTCGGTGGCAGCGACAAACTCACCGACACCTGCCAGGCCGAAGAAGGTTCGCTCCTCTGCGCCGAGCTTTACCGCGATGCGGGCCAGCTCTGCCGCGCCGCGTGTGATGAGAATGGCCCGTGCTGGGGTTCCCAAGTCGAGGATGTTGGCCACGCCTGCCGCCAGCGCAATCACCGAGGAACCCGCCCGCGACAGCTCAACGCCTATCAGATCGCGGGTGGTATAGACGAGCAGCGAGTGTCCCGACAGCACCTGGATGGCCTGCGTTCCGACTTCATCAAAGCGGCTGCCACAGACCAGCGCGGCGGGGGCAAACTCTTCCAGGTCGGGAGCCAGCGCCGGACCGGCCAGACCACCCACCTTGCGAATCGGCGTCTCTTCCCCCACGGCATGAGAGATCAGCGTGGTGTGGGGATGCTCCTCGCACGCCGGGATGACGCTGCCGATGGCGTGAATGAGGCTCTGGGCTCCGTGCAGATGGGGAGCGGCCAGCCGCAGCACCTTGCGAACGGACGGCGCGGGCACGGCCAAAAAGATGACATCGGCTTGGCCCAGCTCCGACACGTTGATCGAAGTCACCTGGCGACGCTCTGCCTGCTGGGCACTGTCTACGGCGCTGACATCGGGGACTTCACCTGCGGCCACTGCAACGTCTAGTGGGGCGGCATCGGGCTCGCTGCGGTTGTCTTCTTGCGCCCGGACCAGCTCACGCGGGGGGCGATAGTGAAGCACCTTGGTGATGCGATCGGGCGCGCGGCGCTGGTTGTGAAGCAAAAATCCCGCAAGGGCTCGCGCCCACCTTCCGCCACCGATGACTGCAACTGTAAGGCCGCTCATTCTGCATCCCCCAACGACTCGACACGGTTCTGGTAGTAGTACAGAAGCTGCCGGTCGCCGATGCTCACCGCGTTCGACGGCGTCCGGATCGCTGCTGGTTCAGTGTGGTAGCTGGCAAAGGCAGCCAGTCCCGCTTCAATGACCTGCTCCGGGGTTCCGTCGGCGCGAGGTCCAAGGTGATGTCGCTTGTTGCGTAGCTGGGTCTGAAGGCGCGCCACATCGGCCAGCAGGTCGGCGTGCGAGACATGCAGGTCCAGCGGCTGACGCAGCCTGCGATACAGGTCCAGACCCGGCAAGGCTTGGCCGATGCGTCGCCACAGCACCGAGGCGAGCAAGTGGGTGGGCAGCAGCACCGTCTCTCGTCGATAGGCGCGCGCGATGGCCGACGCTGTCTGGTTCATGTACTCTGCGTCCCGCTGCGGCAGCGCCTGGGGTCGTCCCTTCACCCAGAAGTAGCGCGCCAGGTCCACGAGCTGTCCGTGCGGCCCGACCGACTGTCCCACTTCGTTGAGCGAGTGCCCGAGCACGTCCATCGGCTGTCCGAACCGGATCACGATGGCACCCGCAGCGGTCATCATTGAGCGCGCAAAGTCCACCACCCTGCGAAGCTGGGCGGACTCGTCGTCTTCGATGATGAAGCGCGCTTTGCCGGTCTCTTTGAGGTAGTCGGCGATCAGCGTCTCGGCTTCGAGGACCAGCTGCTGGTTGACGGTCACGGGGACGATGAAGATCGGGCGGACGCGCGTTCCAGTGGACTCGCCCGCGTCTCGGCGCAAGCCTTCGATGGTTGCGGTCAGCGCAGTGCCGAGCAGCCCGAGCTTGAGCCGTCCTTCGACTTTGCCCGAGCGCGAGCGCGTGCCACCAGGGAAGAACATCGAGTGATAGCCGCGCTCGAGGATCACCTGCGAGTAGGTCTTGAGCACGTCTTTGTACAGGTCGTGTCGAATCCGGCGATCGACCCGGTACGCGCCGCAGTTGCGCATAAAAAACCCGAGAATCGGGTTGGTAAACAGGTTCTTTCCTGCGCCATACGTCGTGGGGGGCAGTCCCGCAGCTTGCAGCGCATAGCCCATCACCGGCGAGTCGAGGTTCGACAGGTGGGTGGGCACACAGACCAGGGTTCCGACCTCGGCCAGCTTGCGCAGGTGGCTGAGCGGTCCTTGCACTTGCAGCCGCTCGGCCAGGGAATCGAGCAGCTTGTGCGGCTGAAGCATCTGAAGCGGCAGCTTGAGCGGCTTTTCCGGTGACAGCAGCAGCGACAGCGCAGGCGGAACGACCTGGGATGCGAAGTTGTAGACCTGCTTGTTAAAGCCACCCGCGATGTCTTGGGCGTAGTCGGCTATCAGTGCGCGCAGGTCGTGCTCTAGCTCGCGCTTGGCCTTGCCACCGAGGGATCGCCACAGCCGCTTCCATTCGGGTAGCTCACGAACTTCTTCCTGCGCCGAGCTTTCCGACAAGCGTCGGATCTCCTGTAGGCAGGCGTCGTTCAGGATGTACTCAGGCGCGCTTTCCAACAGCACAGCGGACAGCGCCCGCTGGGTTGTCTCTCGCACAATGCCTTCGCGCTCACGATGAAACCGCAGGAGCGGATAGTCAGAGACCGGCTGAAATCCTTGCACGAGCACGGATTGTATCATCGCGGTGACAGCCGCTACATCCACTGCCGTGTTTCATTGCGTGTGCTGTGCGCTCCCGGCTTCGACCCTTGGAGAAGTGGCGCAGCAGCAGGCCGAAGTGATAGGCTGCCGCCGCTCGTAGAGGGCTTACTTTCGTCCAAGGAGAAAAGTAGATGCGACTTTCCGATATGAAGATGATCATCACGGGTGGGGCCCAGGGCATGGGGGCTCACTTTGCGAAGCGCCTGCACGAAGCGGGTGCGCAGGTCGCGGTGGGGGACGTAAACGAAGCGGGTCTGGCCGAGCTGCCCGCTGGCATTCATCGCCGTCGCCTGAACGTGGCGGATGAAGCGGACATCCAGGCGTTTGTGACCTGGGCGCACGGTGCGATGGGCGGGCTCAACGGCCTCATCAACAACGCGGGCATCCTGCGGGACGGCTTGCTGGTGAAGAAGGACAAGGCGACCGGGCAGGTCGTCAAGCTGACCACCGAGCAGTGGAACGCGGTGCTTGGCGTGAACCTGACCGGCGCCAGCTTCATGGTCCGCGAGGTCGTGGCCAAGATGGTCGAGACGGACTCGCGTCCGGGCATTGTCGTCAACATGTCGTCGATCGCTCGTCACGGCAACCGGGGCCAGTCAAACTACGTGTCGGCCAAGGCGGCGCTGGCAGCCAACGCGGTCACCTGGTCGCGGGAGTTCGGTCCGTTCGGCATCCGCTGTGTGGCCATCGCTCCGGGTATGATCGAGACGCCGATGACCCAGGGCATGAACCAAAAGGCGCGCGATGCGCTGGTGGCTGCGGTTCCGGTCGGTCGCGTTGGTGTTCCCGAGGACATCTGGCTGGCGGTCAAGTTCGCCATCGAGTGCGACTACTTCAACGGTCGCACGATCGATGTGGACGGCGGCCTGTCGATGTAAGGAAGACGGCTCGCCGGTCCGCTAGGGGGCGAGGGTTCCGTTGCCGAAAGTGTCGCAGGCACTGATGTGGCCCTGGCTCATGCCGCGACGGAACCACTCAACCCGCTGGGCCGATGAGCCGTGGGTAAAGCGCTCGGGGCTGACCCGCTGTCCAGACATCTGGGCGATGCGGTCGTCTCCGATGGCGGCGGCGGCCTGTAGACCGGCTTCGACATCGCCTTCGCGTAGCAGGCCTCGTCGGGCGGCGGATGCGCCCCAGACACCGGCCAGGCAGTCGGCTTGTAGCTCCAGCAGGACATTGAGCTGGTTTGCGCGACCGCGATAGATCTGCTGGGCCCGGCGGACGCGCTGCTCGATGCCCAGTGAGTGCTGGATGTGATGGCCAAACTCATGGGCGAGCACGTAGGCCTGGGCAAAGCTCCCGGGGGCGCGAAAGCGACGGGCCAGCTCGGCATAGAACGCGAGGTCGATGTACACGAGCTGATCGGCGGGACAGTAGAACGGTCCGGTTTCGGCCTGGGCCGCGCCGCAGCGGGAGTGGGTTTCATCGGCAAACAGCACAAGCTGGGTCCGAGGATACGCGCGCTGACCATCGGTCATCTGCGGCAGCGCTGCTTGCCAAAAGTCCTGAATGTCGGTCGTGGCTTGGCGGACGATTCGCTCGGCGGTGCGCTCTTGCTGGTTGCGTGGACCTCGGGCCGGTGTGCCATCTGAGCGGTGCGGTGTGGACTGCTGGTGACGGGCAATCAGGCCCAGCACTTCCAGCGGATTTCTCCCGAGCAGTAGCGAGATCAGGCTGACCACCACGATGCCGCCGAGCCCGAGTCGAAGCGGTCGAACGCCTTCGCCTCGGCGATCCTGGATGTCGCTGCTTCGGCCTTCGCTATCGAATTCCATGATCGTGCTCCAACGTGCGTTTCTTCATAACGTAGGCAAAGTCGCGCCGCTGCCAAGTCGGTGGTAACACAGCGCACACAGACGCAAACCCAACAGGCAAAGGACATACCATGACTACTTCGTCGTCCGTTCGTCCGGCTCGCACCCCGCGCAAAGAGCCCGTGTTTCCTCCTGACCTTCTGTCGGACCAAGTGGTCATCGTGACAGGTGGTGGATCGGGCCTGGGACTCGCGATGAGCCAGGGCCTGTGCAGAGCCGGGGCGCAGGTCGTCATCTGTGGCCGCAACCCGGAGCGGCTGGGCAAGGCGGTCGAGACGCTGCGCAGCCTGGGCGGCAAGGTGAGCGCCATCCCGTGTGACGTACGCGAGCCCGCAGAGATCGATCGGCTGGTCCAGCAGACGGTTGAGCAGCACGGCAAGATCGATGGACTGGTGAACAACGCAGCAGGCAACTTCTTGTGTGCGGCGGAAGATCTCTCGGCGGGCGGCTTTGATGCGGTGGTGAAGATCGTGCTGTACGGCAGCGTGAACGCGACGCTGGCGGTGGGAAAGCACCTGATTGCGCGGGGCGCACCCGGATCGGTGCTGTCGATCCTGACGCCGTACGCGTGGACCGGATCGGCGTTTGTGCTGCCATCGGCTTGTGCGAAGGCGGGCGTGCTGGCGATGACGCGCTCTTTGGCGGTGGAGTGGGGCATGTACGGCATCCGCTGTAACGCGATCGCGCCGGGACCGTTTCCAACGGAAGGTGCGTGGTCACGGCTGGTGCCGGAAGCGTCGATGATCGAAGGACTGGTCGAGCAGCGAGTGCCGATGGGTCGCGTCGGTGAGCACAGCGAGCTGGCGAACCTGGCGGTGTTTTTGATGAGCGATGCGAGTCCGTATCAAAACGGCGACTGCGTGACGATCGATGGCGGAAGCTGGCTGAGCGGCGCGGGCGAGTTTAGCGAGTACACCCGCTACGATCGCGAGCGACTCAAGCTGCTGTTTCGGGCGATGCGTCCCAAAAAGGGAAGCTAACCCGAGGCCGTCTGGACTTGGGCCGAGGTCTTGCCGAAGCGGCGCTCGCGATGACCGAAGTCACCGAGCGCGGCTTGCAGGTGGGCGGGCGTAAAGTCGGGCCACTCACAGTCGGTGAAGGCAAACTCTGCGTAGGCGGACTCGAAGGTGAGGGCATCGGCCAAGCGGTGGCTCTTTCCGGTGTAGACGATGAGATCGACGCCGGGAAGCTGCGCGGTAACCAGTCGCTTTTGGATGAGCGCAGGCGAGATGGCCTGGGCGGGGAGCTGACCGGACTTGACCTCACAGGCCAGCTCGCGGGCGACGCGCAGTAGATCGCGATGACCGCTGTAGCCGAGCAGCAGCGTCAGGGTCATGCCCAGCTCGTGTGCGGTGCTCTGCTGGATGGTGCCAAGCTGGCTGCGAAGGTCGGCAGGTAGGCGATGCAGCTCACCCAGGATCGAGACGCGCAGTGACAGGTGTCGGAAGACATCGGCATGGCTGCGCAGGAGCTGTGCCACGACGGTGCCCGCTTCGCTGCTGCCGGTGATGGGAAAGCTGTCGCTTGGAATGAGGGTGAGGTGACGAACGCCACTTTGCGCGGCGGACTCGATGGTGGAGGCGGCGGCCAGGGCGGATGCCCATAGGCCAGAAGTCGGACTTACACGGTGCTCGGTTGACCAGGCAGTGCAGCCATCCATCAAGATGGCGACGTGATCCGCTCGTTTTTTCATCGAAAGTAAGCTCCGTAGACAGGCGTAAGAAGACAGCAGTCTACTTGCGACTCGGCTGTCCGCAATTCCTACGGTGCGGTTGGTTCGTGAAGAATCAGGTAATCCAAAGGGAAGAGTCGGTGAATTGCAGCCGTCGTCCGGTTGGACCGAGACGAAGCGCACGTTTGCACAGGGCGGATCCTGTCGATTCATCGGGCGATCCCCGTGGCCGAAGCTCGCGCAGGACGCTGGAAAGAGCCAAGAGTCTGTGCGGGTTTTTTGACTTGGCGCGGTGGTGCTGCCAAAAGGTTTCCCCGCCAAACCAAGGAGGCTCCATTGGCCGCAACCCAGTACATCGTCGAGGGAGGACATCGCCTGCACGGAACGGTTCGTCCGTCAGGTAACAAGAACGCGGCGCTGCCGATCATCGCTGCGGCGCTGATCACCAGTGAGCCGGTCACGCTGCGCAATGTGCCACGCATTCGCGACGTAGAGACGCTGGTGGAGCTGATTCGGACCGTAGGCGTCGAAGCAAGCTGGGATCAGAGCGATCCGCACACGCTTCACATTCACGCCAAGTCGGTGCGGGCTGCGACGCTGGATCCAGAGCTGTGCGCGCGGATTCGGGCGTCGATTCTGCTGGCGGCTCCGCTGCTGGCGCGCTGCGGGGAAATCCACCTGCCACCGCCGGGGGGCGACGTGATCGGGCGACGGCGCGTCGATACCCACTTTCTGGCGCTCGGTGAGCTGGGCGCGAAGTATCAGATCTCGGAGCGCTTTCACCTGACGGCGGACAAGCTGGTCGGTGCGGATGTGTTTCTGGATGAGCCGAGCGTGACGGGCACGGAAAATGCCATCACGGCGGCAGTGGCTGCGAGCGGGACAACCACCCTGCACAACGCAGCGTGTGAGCCGCACGTTCAGGATCTGTGCAACTTCCTGGTCACGCTGGGGGCTCGGATTGAAGGCATTGGGTCCAACCAGCTTACGATCCACGGCGGAAACGCGCTGCACGGTGGCGAGTTTGCGATCGGACCGGATCACATCGAGGTGGGCTCGTTCATTGGCCTGGCGGCGGTCACGCGGTCCGAGCTGCGCATCGCTTCGGCGGGGGTCAAGCACCTGCGGATGGTGCTGCTCGGCTTTGAGCGGCTGGGAATCACCTGCCGAATTGAAGGCGATGACCTGATCATCCCGAGCGAGCAGAGCATGAAGATTCGCTCGGACCTGGGTGGTCATGTGCCCAAGCTAGAAGATCAGCCGTGGCCAGCGTTTCCGGCGGACCTTCTGTCGATTGCGATTGTCACGGCGACGCAGTGCGAAGGCGTGATCTTGATGTTTGAAAAGATGTTCGAGTCGCGGCTGTTCTTCGTCGATAAGCTCGTGTCGATGGGCGCTCGCATCATCTTGTGCGATCCACACCGCGCGCTGGTGTACGGTCCGTCGCTGCTGCGGGCGGGAACCGTCGAGTCACCGGACATTCGCGCCGGTATGGCGATGCTGCTCGCCGCGCTGTGCGCACAGGGCAAGAGCACGATCCTCAACGTCGGGCAGATTGAGCGCGGCTATGAGCGAATCGTGTCGCGGCTGAAGGCACTGGGAGCCCACATCGAGGAAGTCGAAGACCGTCGCAGCCGTCGCTAAACCCAGCGGATGGCAGCTGCGCAGTGGCTCCGACATCGTGTGGAGCCCGATCGGACGTTGCGGCAGCTCTTGTGCGCAATTGCAGGTCAGCCTGCACGATAGATTTGTGCGCTAAATTGCCTTTTTTATCGATATAATCGGTCCGATGCGCAGGCTGTGCTTCGTGACACTGGTCCCGCTCTGGCTCTCGCAAGTGGGGCTTTCCCAGGCTGCTTCTCCCGAGAGCGTGGTCTTGGCGGGAGAGGACTGCGCCAAGCTGGCTCATCGCGTCTACGGAGATGGTGCAGCCGGGCTTGCGCTGCTCAAGAAGAGCAATCCCGGGGTCTGTGATGCGCCGCTTTCTGTCGGTGCAAAGCTCAAGACGCCAACGCTGCCCAAGGGCGCGCAAAAGGTGGCGGCAGAGACGCCTCGGCTGTCGTTCGTCGGGCCTGCGGTGCGAACCAAGACCAAGACGGGCTGGATGGAAGCGCTGCCAGGTCAGCCCGTCGATAAGCGGATGCGAATCGAGACGAGCAGCCAAGGCGGAGCCGAGGTCACGGCGGGCGACAAGGTCAAGATTCAGATTCCACCGAACTCGAAGGTGGTGATCAAGAACCTGCCGAAGAGCGGCAAGGCGGCGGAAGTGGCGCTGGAGCAAGGCTCGCTGCGCGCCGATATGGACAGCAAGTCGCCGACGGCTCCGATTACGGTGAAGACGCCGGGCGGGGATGTGAAGCTGCAAGGGGATGCGCGGATTGATGCGGAAGCCAATCGCGCGTCGGTGCAGGTGTACGAAGGCCAGGTCTCGGTTCGCAACAAGGGGACGACGGTCAACATCAAGGCCGGGCAGGGCAGTGTGATCTTGCGTGGAAGTGGCGCGCAGACGCTGCATGATCTGCCGGGCGCACCGGCATGGCAGGCTCGCGCAGCTACGGAAGATGGCAGCCGTCCGTTTCTGGTGCTGGCGATGGCGGGACTGCTGGAAGCGCAGCCGCTCGGCGAGGTGGTGGTGGACTTTGCGCCCGTGCCGGGAGCGGTTCGTTACATCGTCGAGGTCGCGCGCGATCCGGGCTTTAACGACCGTCGGGCCGGTGGTGAGATCGCTGCGCCGCCGCTGCGGGTTCACTTGTCGCCGGGCAAGTACTACGTCCGAGTGAGCGCCGTTGACAATGACAAGTTTATCGGGCCTCCATCGCTGCCGCGCTCGTTCTACATCATCAACGTACGCACCGATGCGACCGTGATGGCGCAGTCCACGCCGGGTCAAACCGGACCGCTTCAGCTCGGACGACCCGAGCGCGTGGCGCTGCACCTGTCGGGTGCTGGTCAGCCGCTGCTGGCGACGGTGGATTCAGGCGAGCCGATGGACTGTTCAGCAGAGCAGAAGCTGGCGCTCTCGGAAGGTGAGCACAAGATCCGGCTGACGCTCGGCGAGGCAGAGTCCGAGCTGCTGGTGTCGGTCGCGCAGGTGGCTCCACCACCGATGCCGCTGGCGGGGCGACTCGATGGACTGACGGTGCCGGTGCCGCTGTCGGTGCTCGGCTTGCCGGGGCGATCGGTGCTTCCACGGACGCAGGTCTATGCGCTGCTGGGTGCGGGCTCGACGCGAAGCGACAGTGGCTTTACGGTCGGTCGTCTGGATGTCGGTGGCGAGCTGGCGTTGCTTCAGCAGCGCCTGTCCTTCGACGTAAATGTTCCGCTTCTGTACCACAGCAACCTGGTGTCGCAGCCGGAGCCGACGCAATCGACCAGCGGCGTGGCGTTTGGCGATGTGGCGTTCGGTGTGCGTGGCGTGCCGCTCAATGCGCTGGGGGGGCGGCTGCTGCTGGGACCGCTCCTTCGACTCCAGCTTCCGACGGGAACATTCCCGCGTGAGGCAACCAAAGGTCGGCCCGTGGTGATCGATCCGGCTGTGGGCGTGGCGGCGATCCTCGGGCGCTTTGGGATTCAGACGACGCAAGGCGTGACGGCAGCGGTGAACCTGCCGCAGAACCAAGTCCGCTGGGCGATGAGCTACATGGCGGAAGTGCAGCTGTGGAAGCTGGCGCTGCTGGCTCAACTCGATGCCTCGATCCCGCTGTCGAGCGGTGTCTCGGCGGCAGCTTCAGCGGGCGGTGGTGTGCGGTTGCATCTCGATCCGTTTGGGCTGCTGCTTGGCGTACGAGGCGGTCTGGGCTCGGCGGGCGTCGATGTCTACGGTCGCTATTACGGCTTCCTCGGCTTCGAGTGGGCTCCCTAGAGAATCCCGTCTGTAACTTGCGCTGCACCGAGCTGTAGATCGACAAAGATCGGCAGATGATCGGACGCTAGGATGCCGTTTTCACGCGGGACGCGAACCACTCCAGCGCCAAGCGGCTGCACGTTTTTGCCAACAAACCAGTCGAGCCGCGCCGGAACGCAGCCATTCCAAGGTCGCAGTCGCTTTTGCAGCCAGCGCGTTGCCAAAAGACCCACTTTCTGGCGCAGCTTCGCTTCTTCATACGGACTGTCCACGTCGTAAAAGTAGGTTCCTTGGCTGCGGTCGTTGAGCCCTTCGTGAAGGAATCCGCACTCGGCGAGCACCGTGAAGATTGGCTGCTCGTAGCTGTGCTCGGGCGTCATGTAACCATCGACCGTCGCGTCGAAGCCTTTGGTGAAGAACTTGTGAAGCAGGTCCGACACGAGCGCGCCCGTTCCCGACGCATCGTAGGTTGTGGTGTTGAAGTCTCCGCCGACGAGCTGCTGGGTTCCGTGTGCGGATACTTCCTGAAGCAGGGTGCGAAGCTGCATGCCGCGCTGCATCGGGGACGCATTCGAGTCGAGATGACAGGTTGAAACCCACAAGTCTCCCGACGGAAGCTGAAGCTGGGCTGCGAGTGCTCGCTTTTTGCCAAGCCGCTTCTCGCTCTTCGACGAAAACTTATCCTTTAGCTCGGGCAGATCGAGGCTCTTCGTTGTCCCAATCGGAAAGCGCGACAAGATCGCCGAGCCCGCGAGCGCCAGCGTGTTGGCTTCCCCAGTCTCGTTTTCCAGCACATCGTCGCCCAGCACCAGATACGAAACGCCGAACGCATAGTGCATGCGGAGCGCCGTCGCCAGCTCTCGGGACACGTTGCGGTTGCCGGATCGACCCATCCCACAGTCCACTTCCGACAGAAGCAGCACATCGGCCTCGCGCAGCGTCGGATCGTGCTGGAGCGCATGCTTCAGGGCTTCAAGCCGTCGTCCTCGCTGAATGTTCCACGCCACCACGCGCAGCCGGTCCGGCGGATGCTGCGATACTGCGGGCTGCGCATGCGTGGCGGTTTCGACGGCGGACAAGACGGACCGAAGCGCTGGCTCAATCTGCGCGTAGAGCGGGCTCTTCATCAGCTTGCGACGACTGGGGATGAGCCGAAGCGCGGCGTAGTGCGGCTGAAGGTTGTGCGAGATGTCCGTCCGCGAGGAAAACGGCGATGCGAGCGGTGCAGGCTCCGACGATGCGGAAGCGACAACGGCCATGGCTTCGGCGTATAGCACCGACAGCCGCGCGGATGACACGGTTTTTCGTTGACTGCTTGGCCGGTTCTGTCGGTAAGGTGCGCCCATGTGGGACAACCTGTGGCCAAAGCTCGGTGGTGGACTGCTGTGCGTGGGTTTGTTCATGTCCTGGTCGGCTTGCAGCCAAGGCGGCTTCATCGCGGACAGCGACAAGCCAAGCGGTCAACCTGACGGTGGTGGGGACGGGCTGCTGATTGAATCGGTGAGTCCTGCGCGGGGACCGTCATCGGGCGGGATTCAGGTGCTGCTGCGCGGGCGTCGCTTTGAGTCGGGATCGAGCGTGTCGTTTGCGGGCGTCGAGTCTGCGCGGGTCAGTCTGACGGCGGACGACGAGCTGACCGCGACGCTGCCACCGAGTCCCGGCAAGCTCGGGCTGGTGGATGTCAAAGTGCGTCGTCCCGATGGAAAAGAAGCGCTGCGCTCGGATCTGTTTGCCTACTACCCAGGACAGCTCTCGTTTGGTGCGCCTCGTAACTTTACTGTCGATGGCAAGCCCAGTCGGCTGGCGCTCGGCGACTTAAACGGAGACAGCAAGCTGGATCTGGTCGTCGCCAGTCACTCGTCGGGAAGCTTGTCGCTGCTTAGCGGCAAAGGAGACGGTTCATTTGATGCCTATCGGCGCGTGTCCATCGCGGGGGCTCCGACGGCGCTGCTGCTGAGCGAGCTGACTTCCGATCAAGCGCTGGATCTGCTGGTGGCGTGTGACGGAGGCGGTGCCAGCTTGTTTCTGCTGACTGGCAAAGGCGACGGTACGCTACAGGCTCCGCGCAGTGTCTTCGGTGTGTCGGCTGCGGTGATGGCGGGCGGCGACTACAACGGCGACGGAAAGTACGATGTTGCGATTCCGTACTTTGCCTTTGCGGCCAACGGCATCGGCTTTCTGTTTGGCAAAGGCGACGGCACGTTTACAAACGCTGGCTCGCAGGGACTGCCATCGGGCAGCTTCGGGGTGAGCAGCGCTGACTTTAACGCCGACGGCAAAGCCGATCTCGCGGTCACGCTCTACGACGACAGCACGATCGCCATCATGCAAAACCTGGGCACGCGCTTTCAGGTCTTGCGCTACGTGTCGTCGGGCGCTGGTCCGCATGGTGTCGTGGCTGCCGATTTCAACGGAGACAGCAAAGCGGACTTGGTGGTCAGCGATCCCGACGGCGGCGCACTGCGCGTCATGCTCGGCAAAGGCGACGGCACGTTCCAGCCCGCAGTGATCCTTCCAACGGGAGGCTCGACGCCGCAGCCCGTGCTCGCGGTGGATCTGAACCTCGACGGGATCTTGGACTTGGTGACCGTCAATGTCGGCTCGGCGGGAACGGTGACGGTGATGCTCGGCAAAGGCGGCGCGCAGTTTGCGGCCCCGCAGCAGATTGTCGCAGCGGGCTCGCACAGCGACGTGGTCGCGACCGATGTAAACGGCGATAGGCTGCCCGATCTGATTGTGCCGGTGTCAAATGGCTCGGCGGTGAGCGTGCTGCTCAATACCTCGCGATAGGCCCTGATATGTCTGCGCTGGCTTCCCCTTTGGCTGACTACGTGGCGCTGACGGCGAAAGTGGACGCTTTTGCGGACGCGGTGTCGGCGCGCTGTGCGTCGCAGATCTCGTGTCGTTCGGGCTGCGCGGGCTGCTGTCAGGTGGACTTGACCGTAAGTTCTATCGAGGCTGCATCGATCGCTGAACACCTGCGGGCCACACGGGCGGCAGCGGAACCTCCCGCGCTGGGCGCTGAAGCTGCGGCGACTTTCTGCGCTGAAGATGCGACGGCTGATGCGCTTCCGCGCTGCGTGTTCTTGAGCGCCGCTGATGCCTGCCTGATCTATCCGGTGCGACCGCTGGTGTGCCGAAGCCAAGGCCTACCGCTGCGCTATCCCAGCGATTTTCTGCCAGAAGCTGCGGTGCGGCTGCGCGTTCGTAGCGGGGCGGTGACAATCTGTCCGCTCAACTTTGTCGATGCACAGCCGTCGCCGCACGATGTCCTGGATGCCGAGCGCGTGGACCAGATCCTGGCGCTGCTAAACCTTCGCTACTGTCGAGAGCACGGAATCGATCCCGAGCAGCGCGTTTCCCTGCGAGCGCTGCGGGATTCCGCCTATCCCTGAGCACAGCGACCGAGTCTGAGACCTGGCGACAGTGTTGGACCTGGCGAGCGCGTTGTGCCTGGTGAGAGCTGCCGAGGCTACTGCTTTTGACAGTGCAACAGCTGCAAGTACGGAAAGCCTGACCCGTCGTCAGCCGTTTCGATTCGGTAGGGATGCTTGGTGTCTTTGGCGTAACCCGACGCGCCACCACCGCTTGCGAGCGCGATGCCGTGCGACTTGGTGGTGATGCTTCCGACTGCGGTGTGACGATGTCCTCGCTTTTCACCGCTGCGCAGTGGCGCGCCGCCGAACTTCTGCCCGGGCGTCGCAAACTCTGGCGTTCCGATCACGAAGCGACCTTGGCTGCCGCCGGCCTGGACGAAGCCTTGAGGACACTCCGCCAGCTGAAAGAACACCAGCGTACCTTTGGCGATGGGACGAAGCTGCGGGCTCGGCTCGTCCTGTTTGCTACAAACCAAGAGCTGAACGTACGGCAAGCCGACCGATGCCGCGCTGGTGGTGCCGGTGATGGCTTGGCTGCCGCCGCGCGCGAGCCCGTGGTTCGCTTCCCCCGCGATGCCCGCATAGCTGACGGTGGACAGATCGAACGTGGTCTTCACGCTGTGGCTGTGTGCGCGATCTTCGCCGTCCATCAGCGGATCTCCGACCGCGACATCGCCGGGATCTTTGTCCACCGTGGGCACCAGCGTGCGTCCTGCGGCCTTGGCCAGCGGCTCCCAGCCCGTCGGACACGTTTTGCGCTGAAAGAACGCGACCGCGTGCTTGGGCAGCGAGTCTCCCGTCGGAGCGCTCAGGTCACTTGGCTGCGCCAGATCCGGCTGGGCTTCTTCGCTCAGGTCCGGGCTCGACATCGCATCCATCACCCCTGCCGGAGGATTGCATGACCACAGCGCCGACAGACCCGTGATAACAGCCAGTACCGCCGTCGGAGCCGATCTATTTGCGCTCATTGCTTCACACATCCCACAAGCTGCACAAAGGGTAGTCCCGACGCTGCGGGCTCGCTGATGCCGCTGTCGGTATAGCGCGCGGCGGCTGCGCCTTGACCGTTGCCGCCGTTTGCCGCCGAAATCGACTTGTACGGAAGGTCAGCGACGGTCTGAAAGGGATGAACGTGGGTTCGATCTTCTTGGCTGGTCAGCGCCGTGCCCACCAGCTTTCCGACGGCATCGCTGGAGGTCACCCCGACCACCAGCCGTCCCGAGGCTTCTTGCGCCACGCGCCAGCCCGGCGGACACGCAGCTACGTCACCTGCCATAAACGAAAGCATGCCGGAGGGAACGTCTCCGCCGGTGTTGTCGTCTCCGCTGGCCGTCTGCACTCCGATGGCCAGCACTCCGATGAGAGCGCACGCTCCCAGCCACTGCCATTTGCCCAAAGTCGTCATCGCCAAGCTCCCTGTTCCGTGCGTTGCGGCGCGAGCTTAGATCCAAACGTGCGGACAATCGCGGCGGAAAACGCGACAGAAAAGGCGACAGAAAACGCGACAGAAAACGCAGCGAAAGCCGCATCAGAAACCGCAGCGAACATCGCAGCAGAGGACTTGGCGAACGGTGCGAGCGGCTTGGGCTCAGCGAAAACGCGCGGGTGCTGTGTGAAGATTGTGTGAAGAACTGCGCAGGCGGGACGAGCTTACGGCATCACGGCAGTGCCATCGCCAGCGGGAACGGCGGCTTGCTCTGCTTCCCAGGTGACGTGGATGTGAACCTGATGTCCGCCGCTGCTCTGGTCGCCTGCGCGGAACGTCGAGGTCGTGTCGATGTCGTGATAGGTCAGTCGGCCTTCTCCGATGCGCAGTCGCAGCTCGCCTTTGACTTCGCCCGACAGCTTGGTGCCCTGGTTTTCGCCCGACACTTTGCCTTCCATGTTGATGTAGGCGACGCCTTGCTCGCGCTTGGCATAGGTGCAGGTCATGTCCCAGTTCTTGCTTCCACCCGTTGGGGTCGGGATCGAGGCGCGGATCGGCCAGCTCTTGCCTGCTTCGATGTGGCTCGGATCGAACTGCGGGCCACGGTCCGCACCGTAGACCCACTGCGCGATAAGCCGCACGTAGCCGAGCTGACGTTCCATCTGCTTGCCTTCCTTCGATTCCTTGATGTCGTCGGGAACCTTGACATCGAAGTTGGTGACATCGCCACGCGGGCTCATCGTGTAGGCGATCTTCACCGTCTGAAGTGCGCGGGCAAGCTGCTCTCCCGCTTTCTTGTCTTTGGCAGAGTCACCGACGGGCTCGACATCGAAGAACGACGCCGTGTAGTTCATGTTGCCCGATCCATCGATCGACTGAACCTGCCGCTCTTCCTTGAACATGAAGGCGTAGACCGTGGGCTTTCTTACACCCAAGTCGCCGTCTTCAAAGCGGACGTTGACCTTGCCGGTGAGCTTGTCGTTGGTCTTGGCCAAGTAGCGCAGCAAGTCACCCGGCGGCGGCGGTGGAACCTTGATTGCCGACGGCTTGGGACAGCCAGTGGTCGTCACGAGCGCCGCACAGAAAGCCAGAGCCAAAGGAGACAGCGGAGCGCGAGAAGTGATGAATAGCATCGCAAAAATGTATCTCTGAAAACCAAATTTGGTCAAGGCGTTCATGGGGATGCAAGCCGTAGTCTCAGACGCGGCTTGGCTCTACAATGCGCGACGGGATGTGGATTCCGCTTCAGCACCTACTCGACCGGCTTTCTCAGCCCAAGACCCGCGCCGATGAAGTGCGACGGCTGCGCTTGCGGCTTCGCGAAGAGCCAGCGTCCAGCGAAGTGAGCGCGGAAGAGTCAGCCGCATCGGCAGAGCTTCTGCGCCTGCGCCGTGCTCTCAAGGAAGCCATCGGCCAGGTGGTGAGCTGTCGGACCTGCGCCATCGGGCATCCGCCTCCGCATGGTCACTTTGCGGGCGGTCACTGCTGCGGCTTGGTCACCGAAGATGCCTGGAATGACGATGAGATTGCCGCCCTTCGCCAGACCGGAACCCGGCCCGCGCACTTGCAGCTTCCCGTTGGGGATCACGCAGGCTGTGCGTTTCGCGGTCCAACTGGCTGCTCACTGTCCGTCGAGCATCAGCCCAACCTGTGCGTCCGCTATCTGTGTCCCGACCTGTTTCGCGAGGTCTACGCCCGTGGGGACGGACCCCGCATTGTTGCGCTTTGTCAGGAGATGGAGGATGTCTACCTGCGCTTTATCTCGCTGCGCGCGGAGCGACTGAGCAAGCTGCAAGAGCCATGACTTCGACCGACTTTGGCGTCTACGTTCACTTTCCGTACTGTCGGCAGCGCTGCTCGTACTGCGACTTTGCGGTGGCGGTTCATCCGCAGATTCCTCACGAAGACTATCTGCGCGCGCTGCTGCACGAACTGGATGCCAAGGCTTCGCTGTTTGCCGGTCGGCGCGCTGTATCGGTCTATTTTGGCGGTGGAACTCCGTCGCTGTGGCAGCCAGAGTGTCTGGACATCGCGCTGTCCCGAATCGCCGCTGTGTTTCCTTCACCGGGCGGTGTGTCCAGGGAAGTAACGCTAGAGTGCGATCCCGGTGAGGTCTCGAGCGCGCAGCTTGCGGCATGGCGTCGGGCCGGTGTGACGCGGCTGTCCATCGGTGCGCAGTCGTTTTCCCAAGACAAGCTGATCGCGCTGCGACGACAACATCAGCCCCAGCACATTGTCGAGCTGGTCGAGCAAGCGCGTCAGGCGGGCTTTGCGCGGGTTTCGCTCGACTTGCTGGTCGGGATGCCGCAGCAGACGCTCGCAGAGCTGTCCGACGATCTAGACAAGCTGCTGGCGCTTCATCCCGAGCATGTCTCGCTCTATCAGCTTACCGTCGAGCCACATACGCTGCTGTCGGTTCAGATCCGTCGCGGTGAGCAGCGTCCGCCGTGTCCCGAACTGCAAGCCGACGCCTACGATCTCGTGCGGGCCACCTTGGCTGACGCGGGCTTTCGTCACTACGAGATCTCCAACTTTGCCCGTGCGCGGCCCGGCGATCCCGATCTGCGAGCGGTTCACAATCGGCTCTACTGGACGCAGGGTGAATATCTCGGTCTTGGGGTCTCGGCGCACTCGTTTCGGCGACTGCCCGACGCGACAGCCGAGCGCTTTGCCAACCAGCGCGGGCCGTCGTCGTACCTGCGAACCTGGCAGAAGCCGTCGTCGCAGCCGTTTTTGCTAAGCGAACAGGAACCGTCGCTGTCTTTGTACGAGCTGCGCGATCGCGAGTCGCTGTGGAAAGAAGCGCTGTGGCTGGCCCTGCGTGAGCTAGACGGTGTGCGCTATGACCAGTTTGTCGCGCTCCACGGTCGCGATCCGCGTGTCTTGTGTGCCGATACGCTCTCGTCTCTTGTGGCACGCGGGCTCATCGAAGCCGATTCCGACGGCGTCCGGCTTTCAACTCAAGGCGTCTTGTTTGCTGACGAAGTCGGCGCTGCCTTTTTGTAGTTCTTTTCTAGCTGCGTCAGCGTTTCGTACATCTGCTCGCACTGTGGATCGCTTCCGTCTAGCGAGCGACAGGCCAAGATGCTGGCTCGGGCGAGTCCCAGCGCTTCCTTTGGATTGTCTCCGCGTGCCGCTTGATGCTCCGCCAGGCTCAGGTACGCGCGACTGCGACTCTGCTGAAGCTCCATCGACTTGTCGCCGTGCTGCGCTGCGCTGGCCAGGTGCGCGAGAGTGCGCTCAACCGCTTGTACAAACGCGGGCGCGCTCTGCGGATCGGACTGAAGGTCGGCGACGCGCACCAGCTCCAGCAGCGCCAGGTTGGCATGGCAGTCACTGAGCGTCGGCTTGCGCCGCTTGCACTCTTCCCCGTAGCGCAGCCCCTGGCGGATCGACTCTTCGACCGGCAGCTTGTGCTCGCGCTCGTAGCTTGCGATCCGTCCGTACACAAACGCCAGGTTGGAATAGACGATCACGTAGTTTGGAGACTGCGCAAGCGCTTGCTCGTTGTAGCGAATCGCTGCCCGAAAGTCCTCTCGCGGGTCTTGCCCTGACTCTTGCTTGAGGTTGGCCCGAAACAGATACGCGCCCGCGATGTCGTTGTAGGCCCACGGATTGGTTGGATCGCTCACAATGGCGCGCTCTTGGTGCGCAATGATCTCTGCGATGTTTGTTGAAAGCGGCAGCCCACGCGACGACTCGTAAAACACCCCGAGCAGCAGACCGTCCCCCAGCGCATTTTCCAGCATCGGATCGCCAGCGCGAATCGACAGACCCTGCGTCACCGTTGCCACCAGCTCTTTGATGACCGGGCGTGGATCTTGTCCGGCATCCAGAAGCTGCTGCGACTGCACCAGGAACAGGGCCGCCAGCTGCCGATAGCCGAGCAAGTGCTGCGGCGCAATCTGGATCGTCGCACGACAGTCCGAGAGCGCTTTGGGCAACAGCTCGCGGATCGATAGACCTCGCTCGTAGCGCTGCGCAATCAGCTGGGCCCACGCCTCGGCGCGCGCTTCATACACCGCAATGTCGCTGCGTCCCACCGTCGCGGCTTCATCGTAATGAGCAATCGCACTGCGCAGATCGGCATCCGCTTGGTCCGACTCACCGTCTAAGAATCGCGCGAGTGCCTGCGCCTGCATCGCATCGCCCTTGAGCTTCTTGGCTTCATACAGCCACGGCGACTGCTTGAGCGCTTGATCCGCATGCCGCAGCGCCTTGCTCTGCTCACCGTGATACAGCGCCAGCAGTCCTTCCAGAAACTCCGCCGATTCCAGCTGAACGCCGTGACTGGCTTCCAGGTGTCCCAGCGCGGGCTGTAGCAGCTCCTCGGCCAGCTGCTTGCGACGCTTGCGCAGCCACTCTCGATCGCCGCGCCGCCTATCGGACCGCACCGTCTCGAAGAAGCGATCACCGAGCACTCGTCCCAGCGCATAGTGCAGCTCTGGACTGTGACTCGGCCCGCTTTCCCACGCAGCCAGCAGGTGCTTGTGGGCTTGCTCCGTCTCATGCAGCGTCAGATAGCCGCGTCCAATCGCGTAGTGCGCAAGCTGTCCACCTTCTTTGCCGAGGCTGGGAATCTGCGCTTCGATCTGATCCATCCGCTTGCGGATCAGATCCTGCTCGTAGGTGATGTCGTGCAGCGGCAGCTCGTAGACCGCGCGCATGAACCACTCGATCTCTTTGGCGTCTTGTCCAAGCAGCCGTGCTCGCTCGATGCGCTCTTTGACGATTCGGACCTGTCGCGAATGCGCCAAGCTGGATCGGACCCGATCGATCACCAGCGCGCCAATGAAGATCAGCGACGCGAGCGCCAGCGCAAAGAACGACTTGTTCTTCCGCACCTGCTTGCCAAACCGATAGCCCAAGCTGGCCTTGCGCGCGAGGATCGGCTCTCCGTCGATGTAGCGCGTCAGATCTTCAGCCAGGGCTTTGGCGCTGTCGTAGCGAAGGCTCGACTCTTTGGCCAAGCACCTGAGCGTGATCGTCTCCAAATCGACGGGCAGCGAGCGCACAAGCTGACGAGGCGGCGTCGGCTCTTGATGTACCACTTTGAACAGCACATCCACCAGTCCGTCTCCCACAAACGGAGGCCGGTCCGTCAGCAGCTCAAACAGCGTCGCGCCCAAGCTGTAGACATCGCTGCGCCGGTCGATCTGCTCGATCGCACCCGCAGCCTGCTCTGGTGCCATGTAGTTTGGCGTGCCCATCACCATGCCCGCTTCGGTCAGGCCGCTGTTCTGTGTCCCTTCGCGTGCGATGCCAAAGTCCATCACCACCGGACGCAGTCGCCCATCGGGCGTCTGTTCCACCATGATGTTTGCAGGTTGCTTATCGGGTCACAGCGCTCCGTCGCAAAAGCGACTTCTTCCCTGGTGCGCGGGAAGTGCGCGGGAAGTGTGCAGGAAGCGACGATGTCGTGTGAGCGAGCGTTTCAGCCAGCGGTGATCCAGCGGTGATCCAGCGCGCGATTGCAGTTTGCAAGAACGGCCTGTGGCACATCCTGCAACTTGCAAGCGACGCTCAGACCCTTCCGACGACAAGTGATGCGGTACGGACCTTGCTCCTCATCCTGCTCCAGACAGGCTCCGTCGCTGCACTCGCGTCCAGAATCGGCGCGACTGCGGGGCGGACTGCTGCATCAGCCCGTCGCGTGGCTGTCTGGAGAACCGATGAAGTCCCCCATCCGAACCGTTGTGTTTCTATCCGCCGTGCTCCTGTCCGTTGTGCTTTGGCCGCTTGCGGGGCACGCGCAGACGGCACCGCTTGCCGCAGACGCTCCACCCGAGCCAGCTATCCCGGTGACCGTTGCGCAGCCACCCCTGCCCGATCCCAAGGCCCTAGAAGAGCGGCTGCGACAGCTTGAAGCAGAGGTCCGCGCCCTGCGGGCCCAGCCGTCTCCGCCCATCTCGTCCGCTTCGTCCGTTTCGCCCGCTTCGCCCGTCTCGCCCGCTTCGCCCGTCTTGCCCGCTTCGCCCACTTCCTCAGAGCCGTTTGCCTGGGGTGACTTTACTTGGCTCAACGGAGGCAGCCGTCAGACCTCACGACTGCTCGATAGCCAGTACTTTACGCCCCAGATTGATGTGGACTCCAACTTCACCTATTCGTTCAACCGTCCCATCGACAACACCATCGTCGGATCGACCGCCACCGCTCGTCACAACGAACTGACGCTCGCGTTTTTGGGCCTCGGCGGAGACATCCACATCGGGAATGTGCGCGCCCGTGTCTTTACCCAGTTTGGGACGCGATCCTCGGCGGTTCCTCGCAACGATCTGACCGTGAATCGTGGTCAGTTCGACCTGCTGAGCGTCTATCGCTATCTCAGCGAGGCCTACGCTGGCTATCACTGGAACAAGCTGCACGGCATCAACCTCGATGTCGGGCTCTTTTTTTCCTACGTCGGGCTGTTTTCCTACACCCAGTTTGAAAACTGGGGCTACCAAGCGTCGTTTACCTCGGATAACACGCCCTGGTTTTTCAACGGCGCGCGCCTTCAGATCTTCCCCACCGATCGACTGAAGCTGGAGCTGTGGCTCATCAATGGCTGGCAGACCTACGGCAAGTTCAATCAGCTCCCCGGTGTTGGCTATCAGATCCACTACTCCCCGCAGGAATGGATCAAGCTGGTCTTTAACGGCTACGTCGGCACCGACACCCAAGGCAGCGCCAGCCGCGTCCGCTTCCACAGCGACAACAGCCTGCTGGTTCGCTACTTCAACCGACCTGCCGCGCGCGGACTCAGCCGAGCGGCCTTCAGCGTCACCTTTGACCTGGGCTTTGAGGAAGGAGACGGCGTCACCGCGTTTCGTGGCAAGCATGAGCCCGGTCGCTGCACCGACGACTCTCCCTGCGAGCAGAGCTTTCTATCGGCCATGGGCTACAACATGCTGTGGTTTGGGCGCAACCGCCTGAGCTTCCTTTTCGGTGGTGGCTTCATCCGAAACCCTGGGCGCTACTTGGTGCTGGTTCCCACCGGCATTGCCGCTACAACCTTTGATACCCGTCCTGGCACCGAGTTCTTTGGTTGGGACGTGTCCACCAACCTGAGCTGGTATCCGACGGAACACATCACCTTCCGCTTGGAGCTGTCCCACCACGAAGCAAGCGTCCCGTACTACGCAGGTCCAGGCGGGGTCACGGGCCCCGATGGCTACAAGTGCGGTGGCCTGTACAGCCCAGACGGTCAGATCAGCAGCTGCGCCCCTGTGGGCTGGACCCCCGATCTGGTTCCCGCAGAGACCAAAGCGACCTTTGCCGTTCTGTTTCGTCTGTGAGCCGTGGCAGGGTGACAAGCATGTCGAACAACGCGCAAAGACGGCGCAAACAGAGTCGCGCTCACCACGCTGGGAGCGCACAAGATGCGTGAGCCGGACCCCGCCAAGCGCCCGCTGCGGGTGCTGGTGGTCGATGACGAAAAGAACATCCTGACCACGCTGTCGATGTGCCTGGAAGGAATGGGCTGTGCCGTCACGGCGGTCAGCAGCAAAGAGTCAGCGTTGTCCGCGCTGCGGCGGCAGCCCTTTGAGCTGGCGTTTGTCGATCTGCGGCTCAAAGACAGCAGCGGACTCGATCTGCTACCGCTTCTGCTCAAAGAGTCTCCCAACCTGGCGGCCATCTTGATCACTGCCTACGGAACGATCGAAACGGCGGTGCAGGCCATCAAGCGCGGTGCGATGGACTTTTTGCCCAAGCCCTTTACGCCCGCGCAGATTCGTCATGTCGTCGAGCAAGTTGTCGAGCGCCAGGCCATGCAGCGCCGCGTCGCCGATCTCGAAGAGCAGCTTCGCAATGCCGTGCCAGAGGTCGAGCTGGCTTCCGTATCGCCCAAGATGGTCGCGATCCTCGATGTGATTTCTCGTGCGGCGCAGTCGGATGCCTCGGTGCTGCTGCGCGGGGAAAGCGGCGTCGGCAAAGGCGTGCTGGCGCGGACGCTCCATGCCCACAGCGCGCGCGCTTCCCAGCCGTTTGTGATGATCAACTGTCCCACGCTGTCCGGGGATCTGTTGGCCAGCGAGCTGTTCGGTCATGCGCGCGGTGCGTTTACAGGTGCGGTGCGTGATCAGCCCGGTCGCGTGGAAGCGGCGCAAGGCGGCACGCTGTTTCTCGACGAAGTCAGCGAGATCGCACCGAGCCTGCAAGCCAAGCTCCTGCGCTTTTTGCAAGAAAAAGAGTTTGAGCGCGTGGGCGAAAACCAGACGCGCCGCGCCGATGTTCGCATCGTCACCGCGACCAATCGGGATCTCGAAGAAGCCGTGCGTCGGGGTCGCTTCCGTGAAGATCTGCTGTTTCGCCTGAACGTCATCGAGCTTCAGATTCCGCCGCTGCGCGAGCGTCCCGAAGACATCCTGCCGCTGTGCCGACACTTTCTGTCGTTTTTCCAGCGCACCTCGGGACGACCTCTGTTGGAGCTTTCCAAAGCCGCAGAGTCGGCGCTGCTCAGCTATCCGTGGCCGGGCAACATTCGTGAGCTGCGCAACACCATCGAGCGCGCCAGCATCCTGTGGCCCGCGCAGATCATCGAGCCCGAGGCGCTGCCCGACCGCATGGTTGCGCACGCGCAGGCCGGTCCCAGCCTGGGCGGGAACTGCTCGCTGGAAGAGCTAGAGCGCGAGCACATCCGCAGAGTCCTTCTGCGCTGCAAGACCCAGGAAGAAGCCGCCGCTGTCCTTGGGATAGATAGCTCGACGCTATGGCGCAAGCGACGCAAGACGGAATCCTAAGAACGCCTAACGAAACCTATTGCGGACCCCGTTTGCTGCATCGTCGGTCCTCACGTACTTGCATACGCTCCGGGCCTTCTCTTGGCAATCAGGGTTCCTCATGACGGTTTCGTTAGGCGTTCTAAACGCGCCAAACAACGCCATGTATGTTGCAATGTGGAAATCAATCAAGACATCTTGATTAGAGCCACGGTGCCAAGATCGTGCGGTCGTTGTCGATGTTTCCTGTATTGAGCGTTGACTTGGGCTCTAGCAGCAGCACCTGGACTTCTTCTTGTGCCACCGGCAAGTGCTCTACGCCACGAGGAATGACCACAAACTCACCGGGCTGGATGGTCAGGTCGCGATCGCGCAGCTTGATCACCAGCGTGCCTTTGATCACGAAGAACAGCTCGTCTTCATGCTCATGATGATGCCAGATGAATTCACCATGTAGCTTCGCCAGCTTGACATAGGATTCATTCAATTCACCTACGATCTTGGGCTGCCAGTGTTCCTGAAACAGTGAAAACTTATCGGCTATGTTGATGACGTTCGTCTCAGATTCCCTGTGAGGCTTCATACTTCTCGGGCTCCCTGTGGGGTTTCACACTTCCCCGGCAAGTTCGCGACGAAACCGGGCAGCTTGCATCTCATTTCTCGACGGACCTGATCGTAGCAGGTTTGAGATCACGGTGAACTGTCTTCCCGTCGGATTGCAGCGGATCGGTGTTCCTCACGCGGTCCGGTCCTCACTGCGCTGGGGAATAGACCCCAAGCCGTCTGGTCCGCCTCTACTATCGAATCCTAAGACCCCTTCCCCCAGAAGAAGACTCCCGAATCCGCCATTGTCTCAAAAACTCGATCCGGGAAGCGAGAGGGGGGCGGATTGCTAGGTCGGCAGATGTTCGTGGAAAATTCCCACGATGACCTTGCCGCAAGCGATGGCTTTGTGTCCGGGGTGAAAATGAATTCGGTTCGCGGTCGGCGACAGCTTCAGATGTAGTTCGCAGTAGATCTCCGTACCCTGGATGGAGATCTTTCGCTCCTTCCATGCTGCTGCGTTGCCTTTGGTGTTTGCGCTTTCACCGCTCAGGTCCACACTGTGCCCAGACTGTAGTTCGTCCGCAGTTTTCTTTAGATCTTTGTGGTGGCGTTCAAATACCCGGCGGAAGTGATCATTGAGGATCGCCAAGTGCCTCGTTACCTCTGCCCGCACGGCTCGGTAGCCACCGGCAAATCGTCGGAACTCCTGGTCTAGGCCAGGCTTGAAGAATAGGTCCGGGAAAAGCAGCGGTGCGTGGTCGAGATAAGCTCGCTCGCTGAGGTCTTCCAACTCGGGAATGGTGCGGTAAAAGGCAAGGCGCGGTGGTGCGATGGCGCAGCTCAGAAAGTAGAGTTGCGTCGATTGTCCGTCTGCCTCCACGCGCCTCGGGCCATCTGTGCTCGGGCCAACCTGCAGACAAGCGACCGCTCGACCGCTCTGCATCTGAGCGTGCGCCCACCCAACCGATGGGGCATTCACTGCTACTGAGTCGATGCAGACCTCTGCTGGGGCCTCTGCTTCGTTGTCCCCAGCATCCCAGCAGCGACACCGATTCAGCGTTTGTTGGAGCGCTCCCTGTAGCACCCGATCCAGGCGACCGACCTGGTACATGAGATCGCACAGAGGCGCTCCGGGGACTACGTCCAAAAACTCCAGACCGGACCCTCGGTATACCTCTTGCCCCTCATCCCAGCAGGCTGCGATGAGGGCGACCAGTGCTTCCAATCGCTCGCCAATCACCACCTCGGAGGCTTGCTCATCGGCGAGTGGCAGTCCAGCCTCTACGATACAGAATCGAGTGGCCATGACTACTCCTCCGCTTGCTTGGCCCGTTCGAGTAGTTTCTTCCCGGTTTGGGCTTCCGGGCGGCGTGCGCGCAGAATCGCCTGGAGATCCTTGGCGCTCTGATCGAAGAAGCCGGGCGGGTTCTGGGTGAAGCCCCCTTTCTTGTCGATCTCGATGGCCAGGACTTGCTTCCCGTCCTGCGGTTCGTTCAAGAAGGAGTGAATCAGGACATCCTCTCGCTTGAGGGGATGCTTGTCTTCCAGCGCGGCCAGGCAGATGCCGTTTAAGACATGGTCGCTGTGGGTTTCGACAATGACTTGGACCCCGTCCGCCGCGCACAGCGCCAGGAATCGTCCCATTGCCGACTGACCTGCTGGGTGCAAATGCGCCTCTGGATTCTCCACGATCAGGATGCCGCCCGGAGCCATCAAGAGCCCCTGCACGATGATCGGCAGCGCATAGCTGACGCCAAATCCCATGTTGGTCGGACGGACCCACTCGGACCCCAGCTCCCGGGTGCCAAACTGCAGCGTGCTTTGCAGCACCTCCTGCTGTCGGATCGGCTTCACCTGCAGACCTGGAACCATCGCCGCCATCCAGCGCTCGGCCTGCTTGGGGAGGGTAATCAGCTCGTCCACCTCATCATCTTGCTCGCTCGCAATCACCGGATACCGGCGACGTTCCGAGACTTGGTGATTTTGATTGGTGAGCAGACAGTCCGCTGTAAGCTCCCCTTGCGGCCCTACGTAGACGGAGCTTTCTCCGTGCATCGAAACCGGGAGACTGATGCGCGGCCCCAGCCGTTCGGCAGACAGATACGCGAGTTGTTCTTTCGCCGGAACTGGTGTTTCCCCCGGCCGAGTGGATGCGCTCGATTGAACAATGAGCCTCAGCGGGTCGCTATGTCGCTGGAAGGAAAGTTGCCACTCTGGACTGCCCTCAAAGGTCAGACCGAAGTCAATCGAAGTGGCTCCCTCTCCCAGGGTAAAGACGTTCTCGGCAAGACCGAGTAGCATCCCTGGATGATTCAGAGCAACAAATCCGCCTTGCCCCGCATGCAGACCCTTCATAGCCAATAGGAGCGCTTGGATAAATGTGCTCTTGCCTGTTCCGTTGAGGCCTGTGAGCACGGATAATGGTCTTAGCTCAAACTCGGCCTTTGAAAACCTTTTGAAGTGGGCCAAACTGAGTCTGCGAAGAAGCTTTTGGGATGGCTGGTTCATGACAGGTTCCTCTGTAGGATGTCTCTTGCGACTTGCATGCGGAGGCGAACCTTATTAGAACTAGTCGTTCCGTAGCTAATCGCGCTCGTATAGTCCAATTGATCACGAAGTGCTATCCCGAGATCGCGAAGGATAGCTTCCCTATGAGGAACAAGCTGTTCCCATGTGAAGTCAGCTAGGACGCAGCCCCAGCTTTCTAACAGGGGTTTGTTTATACCAGAGCGTCGATTGCTGTCAGGAGTCCACTTGCGGAATGCGAGCCGCTCAAACAGCCCAGATGCGTTTGTCATAGAGCGATAGAAGTCCCTACGGAGCCTCTCAAGCTGTTCCGCGGGGCATTTCTTTTCGTTATCAAGTCGCCGACATGCAGCGCTCAGAAAATCATCGAGCGAGTCGAAGGACTCGTAGGGAGCAAGCGCTGATTCCATGCGGAACGCGCAGAATCGCAGCACTGCTTCACAGTCAGCCATGCGCGGATGATTCTGAAATGCGTACCCGGTGGCCGCGAGGAATTCTGGGCTATTCGCTAACTCGCGCAGAAAATCTCGTGAGCGTTTGCGGCTGATGCTGTTTCGGATTTCGTGCGCAGTGAGAGGCTCTCCGCCTTGATTTAAGCGCTGGAAGATTTGAAATTTCACAGGGAACGGAGTCTGGGGATCGATGACGTGGGCGAAGATCTGCGTCGAATGAAGACGTCGCTTCCAGTTCCCTCCCAGCGTCTCCCAGGTGAATCCGCCAAGCTGTTCCTCGGTCAGATATTCCAGCCCGCTCAGCGTTGAGAAGTCGGGCGAGCCTTTGACGAAGTCGTAGATGGTAGACAGGCGCTGGAGTCCATCTACGACATGGATCATCCCATCGCCATCGGCGGCAAAGTAGAAGGCCGGGAGCGGAATGCGTAGGAAGATGGACTCAATAAGCCGTGACTTCTGCCAGGGCTTCCAGACTTTCTTCCGCTGGAAGTCAGGTGTCAGGTCCAGTTCGTCTGCATCCAACATGTCAAGAATTTGATGAAGCGAGAACGTCCTGGGATCGACCCGAATCAGTGCAGGATCGTACTTGCTTCTGATTTCGTCAGGTTCTCCCGTCTCTTCCCGATCGATGTCGTCTACATTCTCCGTCACTTTCGGTTCTTCATCGCCATCGCGCTGGGTAGGGTCTGCCATCCGCTGTCTCTCCGAGTCAGCCCCTGTGTATCATGCTCGTCTCTCTTGGGTCAATTGACTGGAGTCAGTCGGTAATGCCCTGGTGGGGGGGCTAGAGCCCGCAGGGAGGTGGGCGGAACCAAGAAGGGATGGGGTTGGCTACAGAGTGACGACGGTTTGGTACAAATTGTCCGTTGTCCTCGCTGAGGCTCTCAACATTTCTCTCAACCGGTAGACCTGTTATAAACGACTGCGTCGAGGGTACCTAGACCCGCTTCGTGAGGCCATCGTGAGTCAGTCCGCCGCCACCTTCCCGATTTCGCAAAACGCTGACATTCGCTTTCTGGGCAAGCTGCTCGGGGATGTCATTCGAGAATACGGCGGTGAG
The DNA here is from genome assembly GCA_016794365.1 of Myxococcales bacterium. Classification (GTDB taxonomy): domain Bacteria; phylum Myxococcota_A; class Polyangia; order Palsa-1104; family JAEUJZ01; genus JAEUKA01. Next base: position 89,313 of record JAEUKB010000026.1, on the reverse strand, counting down.
TCGCTGTTTCTGCGCATCGAAGACATCCGGGTCAAGTCCGTCGAGCGCTATCGAGGCATCGCAGCGGCGGATGGGGTTGAGCGCGGCCTTGATGGGCTGTCACTCGATGAAGCGGTGTCGGTGGTGCGCGGCTTCATGCTGTTTTCGATGCTGGCAAACCTGGCCGAAGACCGGCAGAGCTTGGGACATCAGCTCGACGACAACCTGGGCAATGTCCTAGAGCGCCTGGCGGCCCAGGGGCACAGCGTCGAAGAGTCAGCCAATCTGCTCGATGCTGCGCTGGTTGCTCCTGTGCTGACGGCGCATCCGACGGAAGTGATGCGCAAGAGCATGCTCGATCATCGCAATCGGATCGCGCAGCTGCTGAAGCTACGGGATGCCGGAAAGCACGAAACACCCGACGGAGATCTGCTGGAACCGGCACTTGTGCGCCAGATTGCGCTGCTGTGGCAGACGCGGGCACTGCGTCGTGAGCGGCTCTATGTCACCGATGAAGTCGAGTCGGCGCTGGCCTATATGCGCGAGGTATTCTTGCCGGTCTTGCCGTCCCTGTATGCTCGCTGGGAGCGGATGCTGCGACACCGTCCCAAGAGCTTTCTGCGTCTGGGGAGCTGGATTGGCGGGGATCGGGACGGAAATCCCAACGTCACCGCTGACTCCCTTGCGCAAGCCCTGCGACGAGCCGGGGCGACGGTGCTGGAGTCGTACTTGTCGCAGGTAGATGCGCTGGCAGCGGAGCTGTCGATCTCCAGCGAGCTGTCGAGCGTGAGCGAGCGGGTGCTGCTGCTGGCAGAGCAAAGCGGCGACCGCAGTCCGTCCCGCAGTGACGAACCCTATCGACGTGCGCTGGGGACGGTGTATGCCCGGCTGAGCGCGACGTATGCCAAGCTCTCGGGACAGGCACCACTGCGTCCTTCGTCGCTTCCGGCAGAGCCTTATCCCGATCCCGACAGCCTGCGCGCCGACTTGGCCGACATTGCGCACTCGCTGCGGCAGGGCGGACAGACCAAGCTGGCGACCTGCGGGGCGCTCGGGCGGCTGATTCGTGCCGTCGAGACGTTTGGCTTTCACCTGGCCACGCTCGATCTGCGCCAAAACGCCGACGTTCACGAGCGGGTGGTGGCGGAGCTGCTGCGCGTGGCGGGTGTGACGGCAGACTATGCGTCGCTGCCAGAGCCTGCGCGCGTCGAGCTGCTGCGGATCGAGCTGCGCAGTCCTCGGCTTCTATCGAGCCCGTTTGCCAGCTACAGCGACGAAACCAAGTCCGAGCTGGCGATTATACGGGCGGCTGCGACGGCGCTTGAGACCTTTGGTCCGGCGGCGATTCGGCACTACATCGTCTCCAAGACCGAGAGCGTGTCGGACCTGCTGGAAGTTCACATGCTGCTCAAAGAAGCGGGCCTGTATCGGGCGGCAGACAGTCCGGCGGCGCGCATCATGGCGGTTCCCCTGTTCGAGACGATCGGCGACCTGGAGCACGCAGCGGACGTGATGGACCAGTGGCTGTCGCTGCCAGAGGTCGCGCAGAGCAATCAGGTCGCGGGCTATCAGGAAGTGATGGTGGGCTACTCGGACTCGAACAAAGACGGCGGGTATCTGACCTCGGTGTGGAGCCTGCACCAAGCGACGCGCGCGCTGGCGGCGACCTTTGCCCGTCACAAGACGCGGCTTCAGCTCTTCCACGGTCGCGGCGGGGCTGTCGGTCGCGGTGGTGGTCCGTCGTTTGCGGCGATCGTGGCGCAGCCGACGGGAACCGTCCAAGGTCGGATTCGCATCACCGAGCAGGGCGAAGTGATCGCGGCCAAGTACGGCACCCGCGAGAGCGCGATGAAGAACCTGGAAGCGATGGCGGCGGCGACGCTGCTGGCTTCGATCGAAAAGCCCGAGGCGCTGACGACCAGTCAAGCGCGGTTTTTCGCCGCGATGGAGCAGATCTCGCAGCAGGCATTTCGCTGCTATCGCGACTTGGTCTACGGCACCGAAGGCTTTCGCACCTTTTTCCGTCAGATGACGCCGCTGTCCGAGATTGCCGAGCTAAAGATTGGCTCTCGTCCCGCCTCGCGTACCAAGTCGGATCGCATTGAAGATCTGCGCGCAATTCCCTGGGTGTTTGGCTGGTCACAGGCTCGCGTCATGCTGCCGGGCTGGTTTGGCGTGGGGCACGCGCTTGCGGCTTGTGGCGATGTGGCGCTGCTGCAAGAGATGGCTGCGACGTGGCCGTTTTTCCGCGCAACGCTCGACAACCTAGAAATGGTGCTGGCCAAGTCGGACCTGCGAATTGCAGAGCGCTATGTGTCACTGGTCGAAGACCGCGCGCTGGCTGCGCAGATCTTTGGACGCATTCGCGATGGCTGGCACAAAACGCACGATGTCCTGTTGACGATTACCAATCAGTCACGGCTGCTGGAAAAACACCCAGCGCTCGATACATCGATACGCCTGCGCCTGCCGTATATCGAACCGCTCAATCTGCTGCAAGTAGAGCTGCTCAAGCGCCATCGGGCTGGAGAGCGCGATCCGCGTGTCAAGCAAGGGATTCAGCTCTCCATCAATGCGATAGCCACAGCGCTACGAAACAGCGGCTAGCTACACATTCGCACAGTCTCTACACACTGCCTCTGCGTACAGCCCACCTTGAAAGCCTTCGGGCTATTTCTTCAGCGTCTCTTTCTGCGATACTTCGATAAATGCGCCTGCCAGCTCTTTGGGCGCTGTTCCGCCATTGATCATCACCGCTGTAGGTCGTCCGGCGGGGAACTTCTGAGCAAGTGTCCATTTCAAAAAAGCCGAGTCAGTGTGATAGCTGTTGCCAAATGCAGCCAGCACAAAGACCGGCTGTTTGCTGCGCGCCTGCTCGGCGGACACGATCATCGCAAGCCGCTTCGCTTTGCCATCTGCATACGGAACTGGCTGCACGACTTGATCGGTCAGCAGTCCTTCTTGGCTGACGGCCACCTCGATGCCAAAGATGTGCTGCTCATCGATCGACAGGGTTGGCCCCGCAGCGGACACAAAGACATGTGGTGCAGCCGAGATAACGTACGGGATGATCCCGCTTTCGCGTAGCTTGGCAAAGACTTCGACAGAGGCTGCAAAGTAATACGGCTTCAGGGTCTCTGCGTAATACTGACCGGCAAAGCGCTTGACTTCAGCGGCGCTGCTGCCTTTGAGCATCTTTGGTAAGTACGTATATGCAGGAATGTGTCCCTGGGTTTTGTCCATTTCTTCATAGTCGTGCCAGAACTTTAAAAATTCTTGCTTGGAATAGATCTTGGAAAAGCCTGCTTCAATCGCTCTCTGCGCAAGTCCTGCATAGACAGTCTGTCCGTTAGACATCAGCCCTTCGCTGGCATCGCCTTGCAGGATGGTTCCATCAAAGTCCCACGCGCTGACAAAGACACAGCCACGCTTGCAGGTCGGACTCTGCTCCAGCGCTCTCTTGCTCTGCAAGATGCGCGAAATCGTCTCGGCTACATGCGGCTCTGCGGCTTGTGCAGATACAGACCAAAACCCAGAGACAAGCCCAGAGACAAGCCCCCACAGAAGCCCAGACATTCCACACAGGACCACTTGTTTGCGCATGGCGCACAGTGTAGGTCGAGCCCGCAGGGGGGGATAGCGTTTTTGCTGTCAGCGACGAAGTGCGATGATATGCAGCATCTTAAACACCGATCCATCGGCGCGGCGCTGTGCGACGGGAATGCTGTCCCATTCCAGTCCATCGGGCACCTCGGCAGAGATCCAGGCACCCGTCGGATCGCTGCGCTTTCGTCCCGCGCCGTAGACGCGATACCCGGCTTGAACAAACGAGCGTACCGTCTGGCCAAGCGAGCAATCAGGCATCATGTGAAGCTCGACCGCCCAGGCTTTGACCGACGGCAGCTTGGGCAGCGAATCGGCCAAGACGGGGTACTCGTGGCCTTCGATGTCGAGCTTGACGACGGTGGCATGCGGACACAGCGCGGGCAGCGTCAGGGCTTCCACGCTGCGCGTCGTCGCATCGCGATTCGCCGACGGAACCACCATGCTGTTGAAGTGCGTTCCTTCAGAGCTTCCCAGGCGCAGCGTCACGGTTCCCGGCTGACCGGACACCGCGCACAAGCGAACGTGCCATCGCGATGAGGCACCTTGTCGGGCAATGCGCTTTTCGATCTGGGCGACGTTTTCTGCCAGCGGCTCGATGGACAGCAGGCTGCCTTGCCCTTGCTGTGCGGTATAGAAAAACTCCGACAGCTCACCTGTGTTGGCTCCGACATCGACGATGTGCTCTCCAACCAGTGGCAGCGTCTCTGCATACCAGCGCTTCTGGGCTTCCATGGGGCGATCGGTCCTTCGCTAGGTGCATGTGTCAGAGGGGCGCTTTTGCGCAGAGATCCCCTGGCGGCGACTCGACCAGTACATCCTGACACAGCTGGACTGCAACAGGCGGCTTACCCAGGCGGCTTACCCAGGCGGCTTACCCAGGCGGCTTACCCAGGCGGCTTATATAGAGAAGAAAAAGAAAGGGGCAGGGGGGAGGCAAGCGGCGTAGGCTGTTTCAGGGCAGCCTACGCCGTCGCAGAGAGAGGGGTCGTTTCGTGGAGGGTGGGACTACGGGGTCCGCAATCGGTGTTGCGAGGCGTTCTTACCGGCTTGCGCGGCTGGGCTTGTGGCTTAGCTCAGCGCGCAGCGAGTGGGCCGCCTGGTCGGTGGCGCGTGCTTGCTGCTCCAGCTCGGCCAGCTTGGCGACCGCAGCGCGACGCTGAGCGGCTAGCTCCAGCATGCGCTGCTCGGCTGCCTCCAGCGCGGCCAGTCGCTTTTCGCTGTCAGCGACCGCAGCGCGCAGAGTGGCCAGCTCATCGATGAGCAGCAGCTTTTGGGTCTCGGGCTTGCGCCGCTCCGCACTACCGTGGCGGAAGAAGGTGCTCGGCCAGTCCGACGGCAGACACTTTTTCGGCTGCTCATACACCAGCGTTGCCAGGGCCCCAAACGTCGCTTGCCGCAGCGAGTTCGCCTGATCGAACAGCGCCTTGCGTGCGCCGATCGTGCGGAAGTCCTTCAGCTTGGCTTTGGCGTCGCGCAGGGCTTGCTCTGCCTTCGTTCCTTCGGTTACCAGCGTCTCCAGCTCGGTTCCCAGCGCCGCAAGCTGGGTCACGCTGGAGCTTTTGATGGACGACACCCATTCGGTGATCGTCTGAAGCTGGATGCTCAGCGCGGGTCGCTTGTGTGCGCTAGGCGGCTTGGCAAAGTAGCGCGTGTAGTCCCCGACATCGCGTCGGTTGTTCGTCACGATCAGCAGCGCGTTGTGAAAGCGGTCGATCCAGCCATCCATGCGTCGAGCAACGCCCATACAGTGGGCTTGCGCGGACAGAATGGCTTGGCGAAGTGCTCGCTCTTTGTCCACCGCAGGCTGCCACTGTTTCGTGAGCAGCTGCTCAAAGCTGGGGCTGAACTTGGCCGCTTCTGGATCGGCGGCGGTCGCAGCCAGGGTGAAGAATACCTCGTCGTACAGTGCGTCTAGTGAGTGGTTCTCTGTGAGGATCTTTGGTGCCATTGGTGCTCCTTGTATGTTCTGGCAGCACACTTTTCGGCCCCGGTTTCGCAAAGTTGCGTATTTGCTGAAAAAAAAGCAGCTTCCGAGGCTGAAGCCCCCCAGTTTTTTTCCACAAGTGGCTGTCCTGCGGCACACAGAGCGTCCGTACTCCGCTCCTGCGCTCCCTGTCCGTGCCAAAAGGTGTCAGGCAGCGGCAGCGCAACCCATGTTCAGCGCAGAAATGAGTCAGGCAGCGGCAGCGCGACCCATGTTCAGCGCAGAAATGGGTGAGGCAGCGGCAGCGCGACCCATGTGCAGCGCAGAAATGGGTCAGGCAGCGGCAGCGCGACCCATGTGCAGCACAGAAATGGGTGAGGCAGCGGGAGCGCGACCCATGTTCAGCGCAGAAATGGGTGAGGCAACGGTAGCGCGACCCATGTTCAGCGCAGAAATGGGTGAGGCAGCGGCAGCGCGACCCATGTTCCCAGGTTTTGTGACCCAGGTAGACCGCGCGGTCCGCTTCCTGGGGCATGCAGTCGTTCCCCCTCCGCTTCCTCGCCAAGCGGAGACGGGCCGCACTTCACCCGGCGCTTGTTGCGCGCGAGCAGATCACGGTGAATGATTCCCTGGCGGTGCGCTTCGTGGATGGCTTCAGCCGCATCGCGGATGAGCTGCACCTTTTCCGGCAGGCGCAGCCGGGAAAACGCTCCTTCCAACGACTTTCCATCGACAAACTGCATCGCGATGTAGGTCTTGCCTTCGACTTCGCCGACTTCGTAGACCTTGCAGATCGCGGGATGATCGATGCGAGCCTGGGCGCGGGCTTCCCGCTGAAAGCGCGTCACCATCTCGGGATCGCTGCTGCGAATGAACTTGAGTGCGACGATGCGCTGTAAGCGGCGATCGCGCGCTTTGAAGACCACGCCCATGCCGCCTTTGCCGAGCACGGACACAAACTCATAGCGATCCCAGTGTTCGACAGGAAACTGAAGATCTGACTCCTCTCCATGGGAGCGGCTGTCAGATGCAATGGTTTCGTGTGTGCCGAAGGCATCGGCACCTGATTGCTCGTCTGGCTCCATCCTGGGATTCGATCGTCAAACAGTTTCGCATACTTTTCGGCGCGCTGTCCGATGTGCCGGACCTTCCGCATCGGAAGCGAGCGCGCGATCGTCGCAGTCAATGCCGATGATTGTCGGACCGTCTAAGCCTTGGTAGCTTCAAGCTGGGCTTGCGTACGAGTCCAATCAAAGGGGGGAAGACACGATGAAGACCATGTTGTTTGCTGCGCTCGCGATTTCGCTGATGGTGGGGGCTCCGGTGGCGGCGCTGGCCAAGGATGCAGAGACTGCGAAGAAGGACGCGAAGAAGGAAGAGCCGAAGAAGGGCGCTCCGGCCAAAGAGACAGCGAAGGAAGGCGGCAGCACCGCCGACGCCTACAAGCTGCGCGGCAACACCGGATCGTAGTCCGTCCGTCAGCCTGCGCTCGGCGGCTTGATGGCCAGGGCGGCAGGCTCTTCACCGCTCTGCAAGTCGATGCCCAGGCGTGACACAGCCGCTAGGCGCTTGCCGGTCCGAATGAGCGGAATCTCATCCACGTACTCGACATCAATCTGCATCGATGCGCCAAGGAACGTGCGCAGCGTGCGGAGCACTTCGTCCATCGCTTCGCTGGTAAAGCGACTGCCCTTGACCACTTTGAAGGTGATCGCGCCGCGCTGCTCTTGCACCACCTGGTAGTGGCGGATCGCGTGGTCGTAGTCTTTGAGCAGGTGCGCAAAGAACGTCCCAGGGACGTACTGTCCGTCGGCACCGATGATGATCGACTGGACGCGGCCTTCGATCTTGCCGATACGCGGCAGACCTCGTCCGCACGGGCACAGCTTGCTGTTGTCCATCGCTTCACCGAGATCACCGATGCGATAGCGGATAAACGGCAGGCAGTAGTTGTTGAGATCCGTGATGACGATCTCGCCGATCTCACCGGGCTTTGCGGGCCGACCGTCTTTGAGCACCTCGACGATGTAGCCTTCGGCAACGATGTGATGTCCTTCGTGGGCTTCGCACTCGTAGGCGATGCCGGAAAACTCGCGGGAGCCGTACTTGTCAAAGACCTTGCAGCCAAAGGCCTCTTCGATGATGCGGCGTGAGTCTTCAGGCAGGCTCTGCGCCGACGACATGATCCCTTGCGGTCGCCAGGCCAGCTTGCGTCCCGAGCGCTTCAGATAGCCCGCCAAGAAGTTGAGCGACTCGGCGTAGCCGTCCATCAGGATGGGACGGTACTCCTCGATCTCGTCCATCAGATCGGACAGGTTCTGCTCGCTCATCTCGAATGCGGGCACGAAGCGCCGACGGGAAAACGCGGCATCGGCGTGCTCGCGGACAATCTGCGTCTTGCTCATCCCAAGCGTCTGGTGCCACAGCCGCAGCGTGCGATCGCCGAAGCGATAGCCCGTCCATTCCTGTGAGCGCAGCGTCGCCGCCCAGCGAAACTCTAGCTGCCGCCTGTCGGCGTAACAGACAAACGGCTCTCCCGTCGAACCGGAGGTCGTGATGCGCAGGATCTCATCTTTTTGGTGGTTGTCCGACAGGATGTCAAAGTGCAGGTGCTTGCGCACGTCAGCCTTCGTCAGAAACGGCAGCTTGTGGAGGTCTGCCAAGGTGACGATGTCTTCGGGCTTGACCCCCGCTTGGTTCATTCGCGCGCGATAGTACGGAACGTGCTTGTAGGCATGCTGAACCAGGCGACGCAGCTTGCGTGTCTGAAGCTCTTGCATCTCGGACAACGACAGCCACTGGCTCTGCGACAGATCTTCTAGGTGCGTTCGTACGTCGCTGGTCATCATCCAGTGCGTCGCACCAAAGGTCGAAAGATACGCATCCAGATACGCGCGCTGCCACAGCGGTCGCGGCGCAGAGCGATCAAGCGGCTTCTTTTCTTCGATAAGCGGTCGCAGATCCGAGGTCCGCGCGGGCCGCAGTCGGTATTCGTAAAAGGCCCGGCCCAGATCCACCAGCGAGCGCAGCGTCGGCACGATCGGCTGATTGGCCAAGAACGAAGTGCCCGCTTTGCGCTGCTCAAACAGCGTCTCGATCTGCTTGTACGTGTAGCCCTTGTGATGGGCCGCGACCATGATGAACGACTGCCAGTAGTAGTACTCGCCGCGATAGTCGAGCAGGTCCGCCAGCACCTCGCGCCCACACAGCACAAAGCCGCTCTTGTTGTCCTGAAGCGACATCGAGAAGGTGTGGTTCAGCAGTAGATTCAGTCCGCGCGAGTAGTAATAACGCGGTCCTTTTTCGCGACCCACCGCCGAGCGAAACCCCTGAATGATGTCCACGTTCGACCAGGCCAGCTCGCGTCGCAGTCGCAAGATGTCTTCTGGCTGATACTGAAGATCGGCGTCGATCAAGCAGACCAGATGTCCCCGTGCGGCCTGCACGCCCGTCTTCCAGGCGGCGGCGATGCCTCGATTCTTCGGGTGATGCTGCGGACGAACAAACGGCTGCTGTGCGGCCAGCTCGGCCATGACCTGTGCCGATCGATCCGTCGAGCCGTCGTTGATGAGGATCAGCTCGCCTTCTATTCCACCCGTCGAGAGCACCTCGCCGATGCGACGAACCAGCTCGGGCAGGTTCGCTTCTTCGTTGAGACACGGGACAATGACCGACAGTTCCATCGCGCCCATGATGGTCGTCTGGCCCGGCTTCCGTCAACGGCGATGAGCAGGGAATCTCTCGACAGAGATCGCGTCGCAGCGCCCCACATGGCATAGTGCGGCCATGACGCTTTCGCTCGGCAGCGTGTCGGTGGATTTGGATCCACTGCGCTGCTACTACCAAATCCACGGGCTGGGTGCTGCGCCCGACCAGCTTGCTGAAGTCGTCTTACAGCGCGCTCTGCCACGCTTTCTGGATGTCTTTGCGCGCTTTGGCCTGCGGGCGACGCTGTTCGTGGTCGGGTCCGATGCGCTGGATGGCTCGGTGGGGCGACCGCTGTTGCGGCAGGCGGCGCAGCTGGGCCATGAGCTGGGCAATCACTCGTTTGGTCATCCCTACGAGCTGAGCCGTCTTTCAGAGTCCGCCATCGTCGATGAGCTGCGGGCGTGCGAGCAGGTGCTTGATGAGCTGCGGGGCCAGCCGGGCAAGGTCTGCGGCTTCCGGGCACCCGGTTATGAGCTGTCCCCGGCGCTGCTGCGCGCGCTGTCACAGCTTGGATTTCGCTATGACTCGTCGGTGTTTCCGTGTCCGCCATACTATCTGGCCAAGCTGTTGGTGCTGGCCAAGCTGCGGCTGAGCGGTCGGCAGTCGGCGTCGATCATTGGCTCGCCGTGGCAGCAGCTGGCGCCGATGCAGCCGTATCGTCCCGCGCTCGACAATCCCAACCGCACCGGCAGCGCGCCGCTCATTGAGCTTCCGGTCGCTGTCACCAAGTACCTGCGCCTGCCCGCGATCGGCACATCGCTGCTGCTGTCTGCGCCGCTGCGGCACGTCCTGTTGGCGGCCATGCTGCGCCAGCCGTTTTTCAACCTGGAGCTACACGGCATTGATCTCATTGATGCCCAGCTTGACGGCATTCCGAGTGAGCTGGTGGCGCGTCAGCCGGATCTCCAGGTGCCGCTGTGGCAAAAGCAGAAAGCGCTCGTCGAGATCTTGCGCTTTTTGACGGATCACGCGCAGGTGCTGCCGCTGGCCGAGGTTGCGATGCACTTTGCGCAGACGGGACTGTGACGAACGCCCAGACCAGCGCGGCTAGCTCGGGTCGGTGCGCTGATTGAGCAGCCGCGCATGCGAGCGACCAAGCAGCGTTCCCACTGCAGCCCACACCCCGGCCAGGGGCACCGCGAGCAGCGACACCCCGACGATCCCAAAGCCCAGCGACTTGAGCCCCGAGAGCAGCCAGCTACTGGCGGTGTCGCCGCCACGATAGACCACGGTGTCCATGAAGTTCTTGGCTTGGTACTTTTCCACCGGGCCGAGCACGTTAAACAGCGTCTCGCGCGATGGCTTGGCAATCGCAAACTCACCGGCCCGACGCAGCACCACCACCACGCTGAGCATCGACAGCGTGGGATGCAGGCCCAGCGCCAAAAAGCCAGCGAGCGTGAGCATCGGCAGCACGGTCAGCGCGACGGTGAGCCCGAGCCGTGCCAGCAGCGGCTGTAGCAGCAGCACCTGAATCACCAGCGTCAGGACGTTGACCGCCAAGTCCATCTGGGCAAACAGCGCGGTGCGTTCCGCCGAAGCGTGAATCGCCTTGTCGATGATCTCGGCCTGCTGAATGTACAAAAATGTCGAGGTTGTGCTGTACAGCACGACGTAGCCACAGATGCCGAGCAGATAGGGCGAGGAGACGGCCAAGCGAATGCCAGCCAAGATGCCGGGCTTCTGGCTCGGTGGCAGCTCTTTCTTCGGCTGCTTCTGTCGCCACTTGGTGAGCTGAGCAATCGCCAGCACACAGACGAGCAGGCAGCTCATCGACACGAGCAGCAGGTTCACTGGACCGATGCGCCTAGAAAACAGCGCGGTCACGGCGGGGCCGACCACTGCGCCTGCGGTTCCCCCTGCGGAGATAAAGCCATACAGCCTGCGCGCCTCGTCGGTGTTCCACAGATCCGCCATGAAGCTCCAGAACACCGAGACGGCGAACAGGTTGAACACGCTCACCCAGATGAAGAAGCCGATGGTGATGTGACGAACGTACAGCTGCGAGTGAAACAGCAACCAGAACACCGCCAGGTTGCTCGCAAAGAACAGGTAGACGATGGGCAGCAGCTTGTGACGAGAAAAGCGCGAAAACAGCAGGCCAAACAGCGGCGTCAGGCACAGCATCACCCCAAACACCGCCGTAAACAGCCAGCGCAGGTTGCCGACGCCCGCTTGAATGCCCATCTCATCGCGGACCGGGCGCAGGACGTAGTAGCTACACAGCAGAAAGAAGAAGTAGCAAAAGGACCACAGCAGCGCCGGAAGTTCCTCGCGACGGATCAGCAGGAGCCGGTCTTTGAACGAAAGGGCTGGAGCGCTGCGAGATCCTGAATCGGTCATGGTTTGGCTTGGCTTTCCCGAAAGGCTTTGAGGATGGCTGCTTCTTTTTCCGCCGAAAGTCCCGCGCGCGGCTTGGCTTGTCGATCGGGCGGCAGCGTCTTCCACCAGCTCAGCGTGTCAGTCAGCGTCTCCAGGAGCGGACGGAACATCAGTCCCGCCGCCACCGCTTTGGCATTGGACACCTTGTGAAAGTACGCGCTGTCGCCGCTTGGCGGGCTCCAGATCGGAAACTCTTCGTGAAGCTTGTTTTTGCGCAGGTAGTCCGACGGAATGAACGTGTGACGGACTTCGGCCTTGGTCACTTGCTTACAAGCGGCCAGCACGTCCTGCATCGTGTGCGGCTTGGCGGGTCCGACGGCGTTGAAGGTTCCGTTTTGGCCCGTCTCACACATCCGCACAATCCAGTCCGCCAGATCGCGGGCGTCGATGACCTGGATCGGATCGGAGGGATCACCGGGAACCACCATCTCACCACCGCGCTGGGTCCGTAGCAGCCAGTAGGTGAATCGATCCGAGGAGTCACGCGGTCCGACGATAAAGCCCGGCCTGACGATGAGCGCTCGACCTTGCATGACGCGCGTCGCAGCCTGCTCACACAAAGCCTTGAGCGGTCCGTACGCGCCTTCGGTGATCTTTTCGATGGTCGGATCGGGAATGGTTCCCACCGCCGCGCCTTCTTCCATCGGCTTGTCGGTGTCTTTGTAGACCGAGATCGACGACACGAAGACGTACTGCTTGACGGAGTCCTTGAGCGCCTTGGCACTCGCTTCGACTTGGCGCGGAAAGTAGCCCGAGGTATCGACGACCGCGTCCCACTTCTTGCCAGCCAGTGCGTCAAAGCCGGTGTTGCGATCGCCGATGATGCGCTCCACCTTCGGATTGTCGGCAAACAGCGTTGGGTTGGTCTTGCCGCGATGGAACAGCGTGACCGAAAAGCCGCGCCGGATCGCCGATTCGATGACGTGTGGTCCGATAAAGCCAGTGCCGCCCAGGACGAGCAGCCGCTTGGGGGTCGCAGGCTGCGAAGCCGCATGGGCCGCAAACGGCAGCATGCCGGATGCCAGTAGAAATGCACGACGCGAGAGCTGATGCCGGTGTGATTGGGTCATGTGCGAGAACATAGCAGCCGGATCGGGAGAGCGACCACTTTCACTGTGCGTGCGCGGTGGTGCCGGATCACTCTGCGTCCTCGTCCGAAGTGCTCATCGCTGCGCTGTCTGCTGTTGCTTCATCGGGAAACGGCGCAATGCGCTGGCCGAGGCGCGTCTTCACCGCTTGGGTCACCGCATCTAGGTCATTTGTCAAAGACGCGGGCAGCCAAAACCACAGCACGCGGCTGTGCAGCTCGACCTTGGCGCGGACAAACTGGGTTCCTTGCGACTCGATACGCTCGGGCGCACTCGGCAGGCAGCGCTTACAGAGGCAGGGCAGCGGACTGCGGTCCTCATGCTGGCAGAGATTGACGGGACGAGGTGCCGCAATGCGCTTGTTGCCCGTCGCAGCTGCATCGAGCAGGAGCTGGGCATCAGCACGGGTCAGGACGCGCGGCGTCTGGAGCGACATCCCGAGCGCACCGGGCTTGGCAACGATGCCTTTGCCCGAGTCAAACACGAGCTGCGCCTTGAGCACCGAGATGTCCGTGAGCCGCGTCGTGTTTACCCGCGAGTGCCAGCGCTGACCATCAAAGGAGAGCCCATCGAGCACCGCCACCAGCCACAGCGACTCTTTGGGAGGACGCACCGTGACCAAGAACAAGCGACTGTGCGCATCCAGCTTTTGCAGATGTTTGCTTGCGCTGGCATAGCCAGAAAAAGGAACGACCTGACCCAGCTTGGCTGGGCCTGCGTCCTTGTCAAAGACCGCTTTGCTCACAATGGCCAGCATGTCCGGCATAGCCATTACTCTACCGGGAAGCTACAGCGTCGGGGAACTGTCGGTGGAGAACGAAAAAAAGCCAGCCTATACGCCCACTTGGCGGAGCGTACAAAGGCTGGCTGCTGGCAGGCGAGGGGACTTGGGGCTTAGGCCTTCGGCGAGATCACGGCCTTCGACTCCAGCACATCGAGTGCTTTTTCCAGTCGAAGCTGCGCGCGCAGCTGCTGTAGGCCCGGATCTTCGCGCTGAATCTCTGCCTTGACGCGCGCCACGTTCTTGTCGCGCTCTTTGGCCAGCTCTGCCAGGTGCGTATCGACATCGGCGTCGGTGATTTCCACCTTCTCCTTGTCGGCGAGCGCCATCATCACAAACTCGATCGACAGGTTCCGCACCGCTTCCGCTTGGGCCGCTGCAACCAGCTGCTCCGGCGTCGGCATCGTGAACTTGGCGTCGGGGTTTTCCTTGCGCTGCTCTTGCAGCAGCTTCATCTGAAGCTGAAGCCGACCGCGCTCGTTTTCCAGGAAGTTGCGCGCCAGCCGCGAGATCAGTCCCGGAGGAAGCGGAACCGGGTTGCGCTTGAGCAGCTCATCGACCAGCGACAGCCGCATCTCGTGACGGGCTTCCTCGGTGTCTTCTTCGAGGATGTTTGCGCGGATCTTTTCCTTGAGCTGATCGAGCGAGTCCGCTTCGCCGGTGTCCTTGGCGAAGTCGTCATCGAGCGCTGGCACATGCTTGATGTGCGCAGCCTTCACCGCGACCTTGAAGTGACCCGTCTTGCCACCCAGCTCCTTGGGCAGGCCTTCGGTCGGCATCGTCAGTTCGACCGGATGCGCGGTGGCGTCCAGTGCAATGCCAACCAGTGCCGCCGCCAGTCCCGGAATCGGCGACTGATCCGGCTTGCCCAGATCGACATGCATCTCTTTGTCTTTGTAGGTAAGGTGCGACAGCGTGCCGGTCAGCAGGATCGTCAGCACGTCGCCAGCTTCTGCCTTGTCACGGCCTTCAATCGGCTTCAGTTCTTGATGGGCCTGACGGCGACGCTCAAGCTCGGCGGTGACTTGCTCATCGGTCACTTTGCCTTCGCGCTTGGTGACGGCGATGCCTTCGTACTCTTTGACATCGATCTGCGGCATCAGCTCGATGCGAGCGCTGTAGCGCAGCGGAACATCTTTCTGCGCGTCGGCCAGCTCTTCGAGGATTGGCTCGCTGATGATGCGCAGCGTCTGCTGTCCGATGATGTCGCCGATCGTCTCGTTGACCAGCTCGCGGGCCGCATCGCCAGCGACCTTCTTGCCAAACATGCTCTCGAGCAGAGGACGCGGTGCCTTGCCAGGGCGGAATCCCTTGAGGTTGACCTGCCGACCGAGCTGACGGTAGCTGTCGTCGAGCTTCTTGTTGACCTGCGCCTTGTCGATTTCGACTTTCAGGCGCTTTTCGACTGGGGAAACGTCTTCAAACTCGAACCGAACGGGGGAGCCCTGCATCAATCGCCTCTCTTCGCTTCTTGTCGATCGAGTCCATGCGGGCCCGATCTGTGCCTCGATCTCGTCGGGGCTGTGTGAATCAAGTAAGTCGGGGTTTTCCGTGAAAACCGCCGGATGTGTCGTGATTCAGGCAGTTTAGAAACAACCGCTGCCTGTCGTAAAGCCCTGGCTACGCGGTTTCGCTGACTTCGTCCAGGAGCTTGGCCCAATAGATCATTCGGTTGCAGTTTGGGCAGATCTCCAGCGACGCACCGCGCTGGATGATGTTGTAAAGCTGCGGTGGGATGCGCATGTTGCAGCCTCGGCACGTTCCATCGCGCACGGCGACAATGGCCAGGCCCCGACGCATCCGAATCGTGGAGTACTTCTTCAAGAAGTCAGGCCGCAGCTTGCTGGCCAGCTCATCGCGGTGGGCCTTGGCAGCTTGCAGCTTGGACTGCATCTCGCTGATTCGCTTGGCCACGCGCTCTTGCTCAGCAGCCAGCTCTTTGCGCTGCTCACTCACACGGGTTTCGTGCTCGGCAATCTTTCCCTGCTGCTCTGAGATCGCTTGGCTGAGCTTTGCGATCTCTTCTTCGCGCTGCTCAAGCTGACGACGAGTCGTCTCTAGCTCTCGGGATGCTGCGTTGCCTTCTTTGAGGTTGCGCACCTGCGAGCTCTTGGCTTTCGCTCGACTGAGCTGCTCGGCGGCTTCCTTTTTGTCCTGCTCTTGGTTTTTGCGGAAAGACTCGGTATCCGCTAGCTCCTCCCTCTTTTGGGCGAGCAGCTGATCAAGGGCAGCAATCGCGGCTTCGACCTTCTGCACTCGCTCGGGGAGTGCTTTACACAGACTTTCGAGTTCAATCAGCTCTGCGTCGTGACGCTGTAGCTCTTCGAGCAGCTTAAGTTGATCGCGCAACGTCTTCCTCCACCGTACAACACAAAAATAGTGGGCCCACCTGGACTTGAACCAGGGACCAGCCGGTTATGAGCCGGCCGCTCTGACCAACTGAGCTATGGGCCCTAAAGGGGGACGCGGGGCACCGTAACGAAAGCTTGCTGAAATGGCAAGTCGAGCCGCTGTCTTCTCAATGACTTGGCTCTTTGGCTCCAAATGACTTGTGACTTGGCTCTTTAGGAACTGCTGGGGAAACTGCTGGCTGGGTCACAGCCGGTTGGCGGGTTTGTTTTGCGCGCGATTGGGCATGCGAGCGCTCAATCCCTCTTGATTGCGCAGGGGCGATTGCGGCATCGTCCAAGCCGCTTCGGCAACCGACTGACTGGATGATGCAGTCACGTCGCTGCTGACGAACCCTTCGCGGACATGATGGAACCTTCAATCGACGACCAATCAGAAGGCGCACGCGCTGCGACCGCTCTGCCGAGTTCTGTGCCAACGAGCGGAGCCAGTGCCGCATCAAGCGATCGCGTGCTGCACTTTGCGGTGCTGTCGCTTTTGTGCCTGCTGTACCTGCCATTTACCGGTGCCTATGGGCTGTGGGATCCGTGGGAAACGCACTACGGCGAGGTGGCTCGTCAGATGGCCTCGCGAAATGACTGGATTTCGCTGTGGTGGCCGGGCTCTCCGCAAGATCCGGCGAGCGGTGTGTTCTTTTCCAAGCCGGTCCTGACGTTTTGGCTGATGGCGCTGTCGCTGAAGGTGTTTCGGCTGGGACATGCAAGCCCGCTGTTCTTCGACGAGATGACCGTGGGCTGGCGAGCCGAGTGGGCGCTGCGCCTGCCGTTTGTGCTGCTGGGCATCGCGGGCGTGCTGGCGACGTACTACTTGGTTCGGCGGGTGGTGTCTCGGCGTGCGGCGCTGTGGAGCGCGCTGGTGCTCGGCACTTCGACCCAGTGGTCGCTGATTACGCGGCAGGCGATGACCGATATGGCGTTTGTTGCTCCGATGACGCTGGCGGTGGTCTTGGCCGGGCTGGCGCTTCTGCCGCAGCGAGAACAGCCCGAAGATCCCTCGTCGCGGTGGGTGGATCTGAAAGCGGAGCTGCCGCGAAAGCGCATCCAGCTGTTCGGGCAGGAGCTGTCGTGGCCGCACAGCCCCACGTTTTACGGGTTCTTGGCGCTGTTTGGGCTGCTGGTGATGCCGCAGTTCATCGTGAACTTGGTGCAGCTCAAGAGCTTTTCGGTGGCGATTCGTGGTCACGGCTATCGCGTCGCTGGCCCGGTTGCGATGCTGCCGTTTGTGCTGCTGTTTGTGCTGTCGCTTTTGTGGTGCGCGCAGGCGAAGAACCGCCGGTCGATCTATCTGTGGTCGGCCTATGCGATGTGTGGCGTGGCGACGCTGGCAAAAGGTCCAGCGGGACTCGGCATGCCGGTGCTGACGCTGGGACTGTTCTTGCTGCTGAGCGGTCGGCTGGCAGAGCTACTCGGTGAGCGACGTGACGTGCAGCCGACGGGCTTTTTGCTGAAGCTGCCGGAGCCGATTCGCGAGATCTGGTGTTACCAAGGTGGACTGGAGCTTTCGCGCGGGCTCAGCATCTTCTTGTGCGTCGCGGCCCCGTGGTTTGTGGCGATGCTGGCACGGCACGGGCTGCCGTTTTGGATGGAGCTGATCGGCGACAACTACGTTCACCGGGCCCAAGGCCGCCACGGCGATCGCGGCACCTTTGAGTACTACCTACAGCAGATCACAAGCGGCATGTTCCCATGGTCGGGCGTTGTGGCTGCGTC
The DNA here is from genome assembly GCA_016794365.1 of Myxococcales bacterium. GTDB lineage: Bacteria > Myxococcota_A > Polyangia > Palsa-1104 > JAEUJZ01 > JAEUKA01. The sequence goes on along the minus strand of JAEUKB010000026.1, from coordinate 71,727 downwards.
GGCGCTGTGGCTCGGACGCTTTCTTACCGGCTCGGACGAAAAGGACTCGAGTCGTCGCCAGCTTGTGCTGCTGTGCCTGGCCTGGTTTGTCATCGACTTTGGCGTCGTGACGCTGGTAAACACCAAGTTCCATCACTACATCCTGCCTGCGCTGCCTGCGCTTGCGATCTTGGCGGGGCTGCTTTTGGATGAGCTGTGTCAGCCAGTCGGGCGTTTTGTCCGTCGGCAGCAGCAAGCGCTGATGCTGCTTGTGGCTGTGCCTGTGACGTATCTGGCCGGTCGGGATCTGGCCAACTTTCCGGCGCGCATCGGCTGGCTCTTTAACTACGACTATGTGAACGTGCCGAACGTCGGGCGTCCGTGGCCTGCGACGGGACTGTACGGCGATCGCTACGAGTATTTCGGTCAGGTGTTTGCCTATGCGCTGCTCGGGACGTTGGCGGTGCTGTTGTTGTCGGTGCTGCTGACGCGGACGGACACGGACAGCGACGAGCCTGCTGAGGACGCTTCTTCGGTGCGTGTGGGCTGGCCGGTGCTGCTCGGGCTGGGGCTGCTCACGGCGGGACTGGCTTTCGTCGGGAACTCGGTTGCGCCATCGCCGGAGCTGGTGACGACCTATTCGACCTCGAAGCTGCCGACGGCGACGCCGCTGCCCTGGCGACTTCAGCTTGGGTACTTGGTCCCAGCAGCGCTGAGTGCGCTGTGGCTGATCGGCCTGCTGTGGGCTCTGTCGGCGAAGCTGTGTCTGAAGGCCCAGGCTGCCCGCGCGGCTGCGACGGGAATTGCCGTGCTGTCGGTGTTTGCGCTCGTCTGGAACTGCTGGGTGCTCGATCGCTTCATGATCGATATCTCACCGCACTGGAGCCAAAAGCACGTCTTTGCGACGTACTTCCGCCTGCGCAAAGGTCCAGAGGAGCCGGTCATCGCCTGGATGATGTACTGGCGCGGCGAAAACTTTTACACCTGCAACCAGATCTACGACCACCGAGTGGAGCCCGGCGAAAAGACGGTCTTCCTGGGCGATCGGAACACCGAGAAGCTGCAAGAGTACATGCGAAATCATCCTGGGCGACGGATGTTCTTTCTGATCGAGCGTCATCGCCTGGAGTCGCTGCGGAGCCTGCTCCCCGAAGCTGCGCGGCCCACGCTGGAAGTCGTCGATGACAGCAACAACAAGGTGTTCTTGGTGCGGGCTCAGCTGTGAGCTGCTTTCGCACTTTGTAGGCTCTTTATAGAAGCAAGGACCACAAGGAGACGATCGTGAAAAGAACGCTTGGTTTTTTACTGTGCGCGACGCTGACGGCATGCCAAGGCCCGGCTGGTGACAAAGGGGAAGTCGGAGCCCTCGGTGACAAGGGGGACAAAGGCGACAAAGGCGAGCAAGGACCGGGGACGACGCCGGCACTGGCCGCGCTGACGCCATCGACCATGTTTCCAGGCCGGACGACGGTGATGCAGCTCTCGGGTGTGGCGACGCACTTTCAGTCGGGCAGCTCGCTGGTGTTTGACGATCCGGCGATCAAGGTCACCAAGGTGGAAGTGGGTTCCAGTGCGAACCTGCGCTTTACCGTCGAAGTGGGGCTGGACGCCAAGCTGGGTGCCCACGATCTGTCGATTGGCTCGCCGCCCACGGGTGGAGAAGGTGCAGCCGAGAATCTGAAGCTCACCGGGGGACTGACGATTGTTCCGTCTCTGTCGGTGGAGCTGGGCTCGGGCGTTTCGACGGGACCGACGGTGAACCAGGGCGGACTGGCGGATGTGGCGGTGCGGAACCTGGACTATCGGGACAATCCGTTTTGGAGCCAGACGCGCTTTGCGGGTCCGGTTTCGACGATTGGTTCGGTGTCGGCGACGACGGCGCGTCTTGCGGGAACCGTGCTGGTGGATGCGCTGGCTCCGGCGGGATTGCTGGCTGTGTCTGGAGCGACGGTGGGTCCGTTTGGCCAGACGATTTACTACACAGCCGATGCTGCGGAGATGTCTGCGCCGACGGTGAAAGCCCGAGCCGCGACCGAGCTAAAGCTGGGCACAGCCAAGACCGGCGAGAGCCTGAGCGAAAAGCGTGCGACCAACCTGTACAAGTTCACGACGACGGCGGACAAGCAAGTGGTTCACATGCAGTTCACGTCGCTCGGAATGGGCTGGAACTCTGGCGTGCGTCCGATTGGCTACACCGCACCAGCGAGCGGCAAGTTCGGCGAAGGCCAAGCGTTTGACTCGTGGGGAACGGGCTTTAACCCGACGACACGAAACGTCCTACAGATCGTTCAGGCAAAGGGCGATGCCTATACAGCGGTCCTGGCAAGCGATCAGTCTGGCTCGATGTCGCATAGCTACACAGTGACGGCGAAGGCGGGCACGGCTGCTGCGATGACCAGCTTGAAGGAGCCGATGATGGGGGACTCGACCTCATCGCCGCTGGCCACGATTGCGGAGCTGGACAAGGCGTACTACGGGCTTGATGGTGCGATCGACGCGGCGTACGAAGACGACTTCGTCAAGTTCAAGGCCAAGACGGCAGGCAAGGTCTACGTGCAGATCAGCGCTGCGGCTGGACCGAACATTGGCGTGGGCCTGCGTGATACAACGTGCAACGTCGTCGTACTGTCCACGCAGTACAGCCGCGCGGGCAGCATGGGCCTGGAAGTCGATGCCAAAGCGGGTGAGACCTACTGCCTGCGTCTTAACGGCGACACGGCAGGCACGGCGTACAGCCTGATCATCAGCCCGGCGCTGTAGTCGTCTCTTTCATCTACTGCGAGGGGCTGCCGGTCTGGCGACGAAGCTCTTCTTGCTCTGCCAGCGTGGCCAAGACCGAGCGATGCGCTGCTTGAAACAGCGCTCGACTCGGATCAAGCGCGAGTGCTTGCTGATAGGCACGCCGTGCTGCCTCGAAGTCACCCTGCGCTTCAGCGACGATTCCCAGGTTGTAGTGCATCGCTGCGTTGAGCGGCTCTTTGCTGATGCCCTCGGAAAACGCTTGATGCGCCAGGTCCCAGGCGTTTGCGCGTGCTAGCTCCAGTCCGCGCTTGTTGTCGGGATGGCCGTCTTTGGCAAACTCGATGGTCTTTTGGTACCGCGTCGGCACGATGTGAGGCACAAAGCGCTCGGGAATCGTCTGCGCAAACAGCGAAAGAAACGTCTCTGGCGGTGGAAGCTGCGCAAACAGGCGTGGACTGCCATCGAGCGTCAGGACCGAGTAATAGGTCGGTGCTGGCTCGGGTCGTGGTCCCGAATACGCTTTGACCGCGCTGCGCAGGCTGAGCGGCTGCAAAAATACGACGCGTCCGTCAGCAATACGCAAGAGCTGAAGCCGGATCTGAAGCTCGGCGATGCGAACGACAAAGGGATACTGCCGACGCTGGGTGATCGCGACGCCAGCCACGACCGGCGGAGTGGACACAACGACTGGCGGAGCGGGAGCCACAACCGGACCGGACCTGGGTCGATGCGGCATCGGTGGCAGCACCACGGGGGGCGGCGCGACCACGGTTGTTGCGGGCACGGACACTTCGACTTCATCGACGCCCACTTCATCGTGAATCCGCAGGACATCGACCGCTCCGAAGATCAGGGCATCGACATCGAGCGCGCGTCCGAGCCGATTCATCGCGGTCGGATCGAAGATCGAATCGAGGGGCACTGCAACCTGGTTGGCAAGCTGCGCCAGGTCTGCGCGCTCTGTGACGGAAAAATAGCCATTTTGCGCCACTGCTGCGGCAATTCGTGCGGTCAGCTCACTGGCAAACTGCGGCGGCACATCGGGTGAGACGGGCAGCCCCAGCACGCCGATCTTGCGAATCCCCGAGATGTTCACCTCGGCAGGTCGCAGCATCGGAACATGAACATACAGCGCGCAGCCGCTCATCAGCGCCAGAGCCAGCGCAAACAGCAGCGATGCAGTTCGCTTCATCGTAGAGATCCCTTCTGCGTAGACGCAGTGATTCACCGATACGGTGCGTACATTGTAGCGAGGACGGCAAGGGAAAAGGAATGCCAGGAACGTACGGCGGTTGTCGCAGCCCGGTTAGCGTGGGTGCAGTTCGACATCCAAGTTGAGGAGCTGGTTGGCGCGGACCTGGACGCTGCGGGTCTGGCTCTGGTGCCCTGGGGCGCTGACCTGGACGCTGACCGCTTGCTGACCGTCATCGCTGGAAACGGGAATGGCCATCACTTGGTTGCCGCGACCGACCATGCGTCCATCGACGACCACATCGACTGGCTCGTCCTGCGCGAGCTTGGGACCGTGGGCTTTGACGAGCAGCAGCGCGGGCTTCCAGCGGAGTCGCACGCGGACTTCTTCGGTGGTGCTGTCCGACGAAAGGACGACTTTTTCGCTGTAGCAAGCAGGGTTTTCAAACACAAACTCATTGAGACCCGGCGCAAGCTGCACGCTGCGTACGTCGCTGCCATAGGCTCCCAGGCGCTTGCTGTTGTGAACGACGGTGACGGCTTTGGGCCAGGGCTCCAGCCGCACCGAGCGAACAGGAAGCTGGGCTCGCGCCGGGCTCTGCCTGTGTGGGTGACGCAGCTTGTTTGGAGCCATGCCCAGATCACTGCCCGGTGCAGCGGCGTCTTCGTCGTGATCGTCGATGGCGATGACCGGCGCTTTGTCGGTATCGGCTGCTGCGCCTCCGTCGAGAAGAGAGCCATGCGAAAGCGGCACAATGGTAAGTGGCAGCCGCATCGAAGGTCGCCGCAGCTTCTGAACGCCGACAAGACCAACGCTTCCGACCAAGACGGTGCAGAGCAGGGCGATGCTGCCCACGACCAGCAGGTTGCGCGTCTTGTGTCGCCGCGAGAGCGCTTCAATCAGCGCCTGGGCTTCGGGATGACCCGGAGACAGTGCAAGGACTCGTCCCCACGCTACAAGCGCCGCCGCCGTTCGTCCTTCTGATTGCAGTGACTTTCCCGACTGAACCAGCGTGGCGAGAAGCTGCGGCAAAAAGTCCTGCCAGAAGCCCTCAGGATCGAGGAAATAGGCGCGGAGCTGATCGCGCGGCGTCGTAAGCCCGCTCTGCTGCAAAAAATCGGACAGTGCGGTCCCGAGGCTGCGGGCTGATTCAAAGCGCGCGTTGGGATCGGTGGCCAGCAGCTTTTCAATGATCTGCGCCAGCGAGCGTGGACAGCTTGGCTCGCGCTCGGCGATCGGCTGGTGCTCTCCTTTGGAGATAAGCGTCAGCGTCTCATGCGGATTGCGTCCGGCAAACGGCATCGCAGCCGACAGCGCTTCGTACAGCAGCACACCCAGCGAAAACAGGTCTGAGCGACCATCTTGCGGCTCTCCGCTGATGTGCTCGGGCGCGATGTAAGCGGGCGATCCCAAGAGCTGCCCGGTATTTGTCACCGTGTCGTTATCGAGCAGCCGCGCGATGCCGAAGTCACACAGCACCAAGCGACCGTCGGCACGAATCATCACGTTTTCCGGCTTGATGTCGCGATGGACGATCCCAAGCTCATGCGCTGCCGCCAATGCATCGGCGAGCGTCCAGCCAATCAGCGCTGTGACTTCAGCGGGCAGCGGTGCGTGCAGCTCCAAAAACTTGCGCAGCGTCGGTCCGGTAATGAACTCGGTGACGAGGTAGCTGTCCTCGGACTCAGCTTCGCTAAACGAGTAGATTTCCAGGATGCTCTCGTGTCGCAGCCGGGCCACCGCGCGCGCTTCCCGTGCAAACCGCTGACGAGCTTGTGGCTCGCTCGCCAAGTGGGGATGCATGAGCTTGATCGCGACTTCTCGATCGAGCTTGTCATCGTGGGCACGGAAGACGGACGCCATTCCCCCATGCCCGACAAGCTCAAGCAGTCGATAGTGCGCGAGGGTACGCCCGACCATCGTGAGCGGCAGCCTATCACCTGGATGCAAAGACCAGCAAGGCCCCAATCCGCACCTTGACCAATCGAGTGGAGTGGCCAACTTGAACTTCGTTTCGCACCGCCTGACTTCTCCGGTTTCTGCCAGCTACAGCGCGCTCGTCTGCGACTTGGGCTGCTTTTTCCTAACGAGACTCGCGGTGTTACAGTGACGTTCACACCCAAACCTTACGGAGAGTAGCGGTCCATGTTCGACTTTGATCTTCCAGACCCTGGGCTTTACCGGACCACCCAGCCGATGCCGGGCAATGCCGATGCGATTCCAGCCGGTGTGCTGGTGTTTATCGGTCAGCCCAAGACCGGCGGCGTCAAGTTCGTCGTTCGTCCTTCGGACAACCGTCGCAATCGCTGGTTTTGGCGCGAGCCGACGGTTCCGCTCAAAGCCACCCACGCCGTGTGGGCCAAGACGCTGAAGCAGCTTCCATCGGAAGGCTTCTATGTTCTGCCCGAGACGCTCACCATGGACGGCGGGGGACGCTGGCTCAAGGGCGCGATTGTCGAGCTGGGCTATAACGAAGAAGGCAAGGGCATCATCTTCGTCGGTCAGTGGCAAGAAGACGGGGAAGACAACATTCTGACCTTTAGCGATCGCGGCATGATGGTGGACGACAAGCTGCTCAGCAAGCTGATCTGGGCCCCGATCCTGCCGGTGAACGGCAAGCCGCAGTAGCCGAGCGCGCATTTTCTCCCCACTGCGGGGGCTGACATTGGGCAAACCCTGCTACAATCAGAGCCCTCGTCACGCATGGCATCCGTCAGCATTCGTGGATTGTGCAAAGACAAGCCGTCTGCCCTCGGCAAAGGCGGCTTGCATCGCATTTTGCATGAGATCTCGATGGAGATCGCCGACGGTGAGTTCTTGGTGCTGGTGGGCCCGTCAGGCTGCGGTAAGACCACGCTGCTGCGTTGCATCGCCGGGCTGGAAGAGCCTTCCGCCGGAGAGCTACAGATTGACCGCCAGCGGATGAACGAGGTTGCGCCGCAGAGCCGAGACATCGCGATGGTGTTTCAGAGCTATGCGCTCTATCCGCACATGACGGTCTACGACAACCTGTCGTTTGGGCTGAAGATGCGGAATACGCCGCCCGGTGAGATCAAAAAGCTCGTCGAAGAAGCGGCGAACATGCTGGAGATCGGGCACCTTTTGTCGCGCTATCCTCGGGAACTGTCGGGTGGTCAGCGTCAGCGCGTCGCGATGGGCCGAGCGGTGGTGCGCAGGCCCAAGGCGTTTCTCTTCGACGAGCCGCTGTCGAACCTGGATGCAGCGCTGCGTCAGCAAATGCGGCTAGAACTGCTGCGGCTGCATCGACGGCTCAAAGCGACGATGATCTACGTGACGCACGATCAGGTAGAAGCGATGACGCTGGCCGATCGGATTGCGATCTTGCGACAAGGCCGGATCGAACAGATGGGCAGTCCGTCGCAGCTTTATGATCAGCCGGTGAATACCTTCGTCGCTCGCTTCTTTGGGACGCCGGAGATGAACCTGATCGACGGCAAGATGGAAGACGGCTGGTTTGTTGCGGACGGGATTCCGTTCCGTGTGCATCTGCCCGGTTATGAAAGCCAGCCGGTGACGCTCGGGGTGCGCGCCGAAGATCTGCATCAGAGTGATGTCGCGGATCTGCCTCGGGGTCGCATTGATGTCGTCGAGCATCACGGACACGAAGATCTGCTGCACGTTCGTTGCGGCGACAAAGTGCTGTCGGTCCGATCGCTCGCGCACAAGTCACCTCCGCCGGGTACGGAGGTTTCGCTGCTGGTTTCGACCGAGAGCTGTCATCTGTTTCAGCGACGAGACGGGCAGGGTGATGGCCAGCGGCTGCGACCCTACGTTCACGAGGCTGCATCCTGATGCACGCGCTGTCGGCTTTGCTTCTGACCAAGCTGGTTTTGTGGCATGCCTACGCGGGGGGCGAAGAGAAGGCGCTGACGCAGGTGGTTCGCTCGTTTCATGAAGCGCACCCACAAGGTCCGCAGATTGAAGCGATCAGCGTTCCGTATGGCAGCTTTGCCGACAAGCTTCAGGCGGCGATTCCGCGCGGACACGGGCCGGATCTGTTTATCCAAGCGCATGACATCGTCGGACAGTGGTCGCGGCTTGGGCTGATCGAGCCGCTCGATGCGCACCTGCCACTGCCTGAGGTCTTGCCGATGCTGTGGCCCGAGACGATTGCTCCGCTTCGGGATGGTCAGACGCTGCTGGGTCTGCCGCTGTCGTGGAAGAGCTTGGCGCTGTTTTATCGCAAGGATCTTGTACCGCAGCCGCCGCAGACCACCGATGAGATCGCAGCCATTGGTGAGCGCCTACGCCTGAGCAGTGCTGGGGCGGCTCGTCGCTATGGCTTGGTGTACGAAGCGGGCAACTTCTTTAAGCACGCTGCGCTGCTGCACGGCTTTGGCGGATCGATCATTCCGTCGGGCAGCCCGGTGCCAACGCTCGATACGCCGGAGCAGCTTCGCGCGCTGACGTTTGTGTCGCAGCTGGTCAAACAAGGCAGCTTGCCCGACGAGATGTCAGCGGTCTTGGTCACGCAGTTCTTCAACGAAGGACGCGCGGCGATGACGATCAATGGTCCGTGGTTTATCGCCGAGATTGCTCCCGATGTTCCGTATGGTGTGGCCCCGATGCCGATTGTCTCGGCGACTGGGAAGGTGGCGGCACCGCTGACCTCGATTGAAGCGGGCTTTGTGTCGGCGCGTAGCTTGCACAAGCAAGAAGCGGCGGATTTTCTGCGCCACTTGGCCGGTCCGGCTTCGGCGCGGGTGCGTGCGCTGGTGGGACGACAGTCGGTGACGGAAAAGAGTACGTGGGAGCTGCCCGAGGTGCAGCGCGATCCGGTGCTGAGCGCGTTTTTTGCGCAGAGAGCGCACCTTGTGCCAAGTCCCACACATCCGGCGATGCGCGCGTTCTGGGAGCCGGGAGAGCAAGCGCTTCGTCAGGTCCTGCGCGGTGCGGAGCCGCAGACGGCGCTTCATGGGGCGCAGCGACTGCTCGATCAGTATCTACAGCCTGCTCCAAAGACGGTGAAGGAGACGCCGTATCTTATCGCGCTGTCGATCGCTGTGCTGGCGCTGGTGGGCTGGCAGTTTGTGAGGCTGCGCAAGCGAGATGTCTTTGCAGAAGCCTGGCGTGAGCGATCGGCGTACGGCTACGTGGTGCCCGCGCTGCTGGCGATGACGCTGCTGACGCTGGTGCCGTTCTTGGTCGGGGCGGCGATGTCGCTGTTTCATCGCGATCTCGACGGGAGCTGGCGCTTTATCGGTGGGCAGAACTTCCGCGACATCTTGCTGTGTGTCGATGGTGGCTGCTTCGAGCCGATGAGCTTCTACTTCACGCTGGTTGTGACGATGCTGTGGACGGCGGTGAACGTCGTGCTGCATCTGGCGATCGGTGGCGGGCTGGCACTGATCCTGCGCAGTCCGTGGCTGAAGCTGCGCGGCGTGTATCGAATGCTCTTGATCGTGCCGTGGGCGGTTCCGAACTACATCACCGGACTGATTTGGAAAGGAATGTTCAATCGTCAGTTCGGAGCGATAAACGGGCTGCTGTCGCTCGTCGGGATTCCGCCAGTATCGTGGTTTAGTCACTTTACGACGGCGCTGGCGGCCAACATCGCGACCAATGTCTGGCTTGGGTTTCCGTTCATGATGGTGGTGGCGCTTGGGCACCTGGCGCAGATTCCAAGCGAACTCGAAGAAGCGGCGATGCTGGACGGTGCAAGTCGCTGGCAGCGACTTCGTCATGTGGTCCTGCCGCTGTTGCTTCCGGCGATGCTGCCGTCGGTGATCTTGGGCGCGGTGTGGACCTTCAACATGTTCAACGTGGTGTTCTTGGTATCGGGCGGCGAGCCAGACGGAGCCACGGACATCCTGGTGTCGCAAGCGTATCGCTGGGCCTTTACGCGCGGTCATCGCTACGGCTTTGCGGCGGCTTACGCGGTGCTGATTTTCTTGATCCTGATCCTTCAGTCGGCGCTGACAAGAAGGCTCACGGACCGTCGCTGATTGGCTGGCTTTCGCGGATTTTTTGCGATCGCAAGATCGATTCCTAACAGCGGACGTTTGACCCCGGCATTGCAACCGGAGGTTCTGAAATGACCGCGCTCCATCGCGCCCTTACGATCGCATCGCTGTGCTCTGTGTCCTTGGGTTTTGCATCGAACGTGCGGGCCGCAGCTCCGCTTCAGCCCGTCGCCAAAGCTTGTGTGTCAGAGTCCACCAAAGCGGCAGCGAAAAACGATCCGCAGATTCGCAGCAGTGCCAGTCGTGGACTGGCTTTTTTGGCGCAGTCGAGTCAGCAGTGGACCGCACAGCATCGCTGCTTTGGCTGTCACGTTCAGGCGGTGACGATGGAAGCGCTGTCCGTCGGGAAAAAGCATCAGTACAGCGTCGCTCCCAGTGACTTGGCAGAGATGGTGAAGGCGCTGAAGCTGGGAGTGACCGCAGGCGGACATACCACCGGCGTCGCGTTTGAGGGATCTGCGTGGGCTCGTTACGATCAGTGGGTCGGAAACAACGAGACGAGCGAGCTGCTTCGGTACGCGCAAGAGCTTCTGTCTCTTCAGAACAAAGAAGGCGCGATTCCCGATGACGATCGACGGCTTCCAGTGACGGGCGGAACGCTGGAGACGACGTTTCAAGCGGCACAGACGTGGCGACAAGCGTATGCGCGGACGGCGGATGAAAAGTGGCTGTCTCCGATGCGGCGCGCCGAGCAGTTCTTGGCGAAAAAGAGCGCTTCCTTTGGCAGTGAAAAGAGCGTCTACATCCAGGACATTAACTTTTCGCTGCTTGGGCTTTTGGCGTCGGGGGTGACGCGTACGGAAGCGAGCGCACAGCGACTGATCAAGCTGCTGCTCCAGCGACAAAATGACGATGGCGGCTGGAGCCTGGGGGATGGACAGAGTGATGCGTTTGCGACCGGACAGACGGTGTATGCGCTGAAGCTCGCGGGCTATTCGGACTCGGATCTGACGGTGGCCAAAGGAATCCGTTATCTCGTCGGGAAGCAGGGTCAAAAAGGCGAGTGGCATACCTACCGAAGTCACCAAGGCGGTGCGGAAAAAGCCGAGACGATGTGGGCGGTGCTCGGGCTGGTGACGGTCGATGTGGCGAGCCTTTCGGTGAGCGGACTGACCGACGGACAGCACGTTGAGCCGATGATGACGCTGACAGCAGCAGCGGCAGACAATCAGGGCGGAGGAATCAAGCAGCTCGAGCTGTTGCTCGATGATCGGGTGCTGCACACCGAGTGTGGCGCGAAGCTGTCGTACGCGCTCGATACCAGCAAGCTGGAGTCAGGCAAGCACATCATCGATCTGGTGGCGCTGACGGACAAAGGCCAGCGAAGCATTCGTCGCTTTACCGTCTATGCAGGCGATGTGTTTCTGACAGAGCTGGGCGCGCAGTTTGATGACAAGAGCCGCTCGTCGGTGGTTTCGCTGCGCAACATCGCACCGCAGGCTGAACAGTCAGGCGCGGTGGAGCTGGAAGTGTACTCGCTGAAGACGGGCGCTGCCGACGGGAAACACGAAGCCAAAGATCGCGTCTTTGTCAGCAGCCAAAAGGGTCAGTCCGGCGGTCTTTCGTTTGCCTGGAATGGTCAAGGTTCTGACGGAAAAGCGCTTCCCATCGGTCGTTATCTGGCCAAAGTCCTGTTCCGGGATGCAGCGGGCAAGGTTCGGCAGAGCGACAGCACGGTGTTTTTCCACGGCAGTGAAGCGATGCAGCGTGCGCAGTTTGCGGAAGTGGAAGGTCAGATCGCGCTCAAAGGCGGCGCTGGTTCTGCCAACACGCTCGTCGAACTGGTTGATCAGTCGGGCCGTGTGGTTCAGTCCACGCGCACCACAGAGCAGGGCAACTATCGCTTCAAGAGCATCGATCAGGGTCAGTACCGAGTCCGCGTTCGCAAGACAGGCTTTGACAGCTTGGAACAGCGAGTCGAGGCTGCTCCCGCCGCTGCACCCGCCAAAGCCAGCATGAGCTGGTAGTCCGACCTGCTGGGCACCGCGCCTTCTGTCATGGATTTGTCACGGTGCCGTCATTTTTCACGCCAGCCTCGCTGACCCACCGATCGTTTCCGTTATCTTGCCGACAATGGTCGAGCAACACAGAGATCCGTGGACCGAGACGTGGCGCCGTCGAGCCGTGACGATTCCGCTGTTTTTCGTGGTGGGAGGACTGCTGATTGTCCTGTCGCCGCTCGTCGTGGTGCTCGGCCTGTTGTACGGACCGTTTGAAAAGCATCGCTTCGCCAAGCTGCGGTTTGTGGGCTTTATGACCGGCTACTTCGGCGGCGAGATGCTGTTTCTGACGCTGGCTGCGCTTCAGTGGCTGGTCCTTCTGGGCTTTACCTCGTCCGGTCGAAAGCGCATGTCGGATGCGACGGTGCAGCTGTCCAACTGGTGGGGACAGGTCCTGTACTCGCTCGGGGTGTTCTTTTTCGATCTACGCATCACGGTCGAAGGTCTGGATGCGCTGGAAAAGCCGGGACCGCTGATTGTGCTGCTCCGTCACGCGAGCCTGGGCGACACGCCGATCGGTCCGACGTATCTGGGTCGGCACTTTGGCTTTCGTCTGCGCTACGTCGTCAAGCGCGAGCTGATCAACGATCCAGTGTTCGATGTGATTGGCGGACGGCTCGGTTCGTGTTTTGTGCGACGAGGATCGAAGAACGGTGGACGCGAAGTCGAAGCGGTGTGCGCGCAGCTTTCGCAGATGAGCCCCAAAGACGCGATCATTCTGTATCCCGAAGGCACGCGCTATTCAGAGGACAAGCGAGCGAAGCTTTTGGAAAAGCTGCGTCGAGACAATCCCTCGCTTCATGCGCTGGCGTCGCGTCTGCATCACGTCATGCCGCCGCAGCTCGGTGGTCCGGTGGAGCTTCTGTGTCGCAATCCCGGCGCGGATGTCGTCATCTGTCAGCACGTTGGATATGAAGTGGCGTCGAGCTTTCGCGATCTGGTGGACGGACGGCATCTGCATCAGCGCATCGAGGTGATGTTCCGTCGGATTCCGTATGCAGAAATCCCCACAGAGCGGTCCGAGATCATCACCTGGCTGCTCGATGAGTGGAAAAAGCTCGACGACTGGGTGGCAGAGCGCAAGCCGCGTGTGATCGTTCCGTCTGTGCCGGAGCTGGCTCCGGTGTCGCTGACCTCGCAAGCCAAGCCGTAGCGACGAGCGTCCACTGATGCGGCACAGGCGCATGCTACTGTGCCAGCCAGAGGTTGTGATGCCAGCCGACGCAGTTCCCGCCAAGATTCCCCCGAAGATCCTTTCCGCTTTGAATGAAGAGCTACAGAGAGCCGACGCAGCGCTTTCGATCGAGCAGTTTGATGAAGCGTGGTCGCTGCTGTCGCGAGCGCATGTGCTCGGACAAGCGTGGAACGGTCCACACGCCCGGGTTCATCTCGCGATGATTCGCTACGGAATCCGTCGCAAGCAGATCGGTCTGACGATTCGCCAGGTGCTGATCCTGCTGAGCAATCCACTTGCGACGGCGCTGGTTCGTCATACGGTCGGGGCGAGCGGTCAAAACGTCAATCCACTGCGACGCGGTCCGGTTCCAGCCGATCTGGCACAGATACTTCGCGAGGGAGTGGCCGCAGTCCGCTAAGCCCAAGGGTCGCGCGTCACGACGGCGCTTGTCTTGTCGGGGAAGAACGTGCTACACGCCGCCCGATGTCGCAGACCAACACGCTTGTCCGCTCTGTCCGCTTCTCATCACTGCCCGGCTGCGTGCTCTTGTCGCTTTTGGCTGGGTGTAACGGCCTGATCGATCCCGATCCGTATATGGGAACGATCGATCCGTCGGGCTTCGATAGGCAGTATCGCTTTCAGCCGACGACACGCGAAGATCCAGCGCTTGGCTGTCTAATGCCTCGACGAGGCTGGGACGGAGCATCCCTGAGCGATGGTCTGCGCTTTTACTATCTGGGCGCGCTCTATGCGGCGCAGATCGATCTGTCGGGTTCGTTTGACACGTCACGAGCACTGCCAGCGTCGGTGTATCAGCTCACGGGCTGCAATGCTCCCGAAGGCCGTGAAGATCCCGGTGAGTTTGACATCCGCACGAGCAACTACGACAAGCGCGTGCAGTATCCGATCCTGTCGCAGGGCCTGTTCCCGATTCAGGTCGGAACCGCGTCGGAACCCACGGCACAGGCCTCGTACAAGCCATTCCATCTGGTGATTCAGGCTTCGCTCGGCACTGGGGTCCGTGATCGCATGGGCTGCAACGATGTGAAGCGAGAAGTCTCTCTGCTTGAGCGCGCAGGCTGGGATCGAGCCACCAAGGCTTTTGCGGAAGGTGGTCCGACAGACATCGACTTTTCCTTCCCGAGCCGCGAGCAGATCAAAGCGGGCACGCCACGCTGGAAAGACTGGCCGATGGTCAATGTCGGTGTTCCCGTCGGTCGCAGTCTTGATCCGGTGCAGTCATGTCCGTTTGTGACGGGCAGCAAAGCGACGTATCCCAAGAGCTTCACCGATCAAGATTCATCGTTTGCATTCCCGTCGCAGGCCTGGTTCCGTGGGCTGCTGTCTGGTTATCTCGATGGTGGCGATCTGCCGGTGTCCACCGAAGCCAAGAAGTGCCCCGCGCTGTTTGATTCGGGCCGTAGCTGCAAGATCGAAAGCGGAATGCCGACGGGTTGCAGCTTCTCTGACGGAGAAGTCTGCACCGCAACGGACGCTGCGAAGCCAGGAACGTGCTTGGTTCCGCCGCCGGTCTGCCCGGTGATAAACGATCTGTACGTCTCGAAGGACGAGTTCGTTCCGCCGGGAGGCACTGGCTACGACGCAGCCGATCCGCTGCCGCGTGCGAAGTCGATTGTGACGCTGACCGATCCGGTGGACATGACCAAGACTCGCAAGGCAGACGCGCTGGCGATGTTTGCGGCGGCACCGGGGCAGCCGGGCTTTTCGCCAGTGTGCCGGGTGCGCTGGGTTGATCTGTCGAAGCTAACGACCTGCGCCAAGAGCGAGCCGGATGCGATTCGGCCACGACCACTCTGTAGCGTCAGTGAGATCTTGGCCAACCCGACGGCGATCCTGCCGACGGCACCTGGCAAGGATGTGTACGTCCACTGTCTGTTTTTGGCGAGCGGCAAGTAGCCTTGGGGAGTCCGTCGATGCGATGTAGAAGAGGGCCGTGGGCGGCGCTGCTGCTCCTTGTACTTTTTCTGTCCCCAAAGCTGGCCTTGGCCATCGGTGAAGTCACCGGACGGCTCGGTGGCATTGTCACGATCGATGGCACCAAAGATGGGCTGTCGGGCGTTCCGATTGTGGTTCGTTCTAAGCAGCTGATCGGCGGGAGTCGCACGGTAGAAACCGGCGACGATGGCAGCTATCTGTTTCAGAGCCTTCCGCCCGGTTCGTATGAGCTGGAAGCGAAGATTGAAGGCTTTGCTCCGGTCGAGCAGCGCGGGATTGTGGTGGTGGCGGGACAGCTTGCCGCCGTCGATGTGGTGCTGCGCGTCGGTCAGATTACCGAGACGAAGCGAATCATCGAAAAGCGCAACCCGGTGCTCAATCCCGAGAGCGCTGTTTCGACGACGACGCTGGACAACCAGAAGGTGTCGCGCACGCCGGTGTTTCGGCAGATTCAGTCGGTGGCGCAGCTTGCAGCGGGCGTCGGACCGGGAACGTCTCCGTCGGTGCGTGGCGGTCTGTCGCGCTATACCCGCTTCCTGGTCGATGGCCTGGATACGTCGGACATCGTGACGGGCGGAATCAGCTCGCCGATGAACTTCGATGCCGTCGAGCAGTACACGCTGTTTACCGGCGCGATGGACGCGGAATACAACTCGCTCGGTCTGGTCCAGAACATGGTGACGCGCTCGGGTGGAAACAACTTCACCGTCGATGCAAGCGTGATCATTCAGCCGACCGCGTTCTATCTACGGACGCGCTACGGTGCGCAGCTTCCGCAGCAAAACGGCGCGCTCACCTACGATGAAAGAGAGCCTCCGGTTCGGGACTTTTACTCGGTGAACGCGAACGTAGGCGGACCGATCGTGAAGGATCGGCTGTGGTTTTTTACGTCGTTCCAGTTCAACTACAACCGCGCGATGATCACGGTGCCGCCGTTTCCTTGGCTCGGGATCACCGACGACACGGATCGATTTCGCGACACCTATACCTACCTGGGACGCGCCAAGCTGACCTGGCAAGTGACGACGGGAACGCGGCTTTCTGTGTCGTTTAACATCGACCGCAACTTCATCACCAACGGGGCGCAGCAGACGACGCTGGCAGCGGAAGCAGAGCGCCAGACGGGTCGCGGCGGAGAGTGGCTGGTGTTGCTGCTCGACTCGGCGATCTCGCCCAAGTGGATGTTCCAGATGCAGGCGGGCTTCACCACCAAGCGGTCGGTGGAAGACACGATGCGCGTGGGCGAAGACGGACAGCCGGATCGCGTGACTCCGTCGCATGCGCTGCGAACTTCGGATCAGTTCAACGGCGTGACGTACCTAAACAGCGCGCTCGGCTGGAACCAGGAAACGAAGTATCGCATTCAGGTCGATCCGACGCTGCTGTACAGCACGATGGGTCTGGGCGGGATGCACAACGTCAAGATCGGCGCGCAGTTTGCGTACATGAGCTATCGCCACAACGTCGGCATCGCGGGCGGACGAAACTACGTCGATACGATCCCAGGAACACCGTGTGAGCCGTCGGACATGAGCACGCACGCAAGCTGCTCGCAGGTGACGGAGTATCCCGATTCGCTGCCGAATAACGGAGTGGCTGGTGAGGGCTTTACGACGACGGCAGACGCGATAAACATCGGATTTTTTGCGCAAGACCGCTACACCATCAAGCGCTACCTGACGCTGGTTCCGGGTATGCGCTTTGACACCGGAATCTTGCGCGACTACCAAGGCAATCGCTTGGGCTCGCTGATTGGTTTTGGGCCTCGGATGTCGCTGGTGTACGACCTGCTGCACGATCGAACGACGCTTCTGTCGGCGCACTACGGACGACACAACGACATGGGGAACTCGTACATCGCGGATCGAGGCAACCCACAGCAGCTTGCGATTCAGAAAAACTGGGATGGCACGAGCAAGTCGTTTGTCGAGCGCAATCGCTCAGGTGGTCCGGGCGGACAGCTCTTTGCGGACAACGTGAAGCCGCCGAGTCTGGATGAAGTGTCGGCAGGCATTCGCCGCGAAGTCATCAGCGAGATGATCGTCGGTGTGGACTATACGTTCCGTCGCTACGCCAACATGTGGGCCAACACCGAGGTCAACCAAATCTGGGATCCAGCAGGCACGCGCATCGTCGGCTACGCCAACGGAGAGCGTCGTCGGATTTTCCTGGCTGAGACGCCCGATGACGCGCAGCGCCTGTATCACGGACTGGATCTGTGGGTGCAGGGCAATCCTGGGAACTGGGGCCTGGTTGCGTCGTATACGCTGGCATTTACCGACGGAACGGTCAGCGATTACTTTTCATCGTATCGACAGAATCCGCGCCTGAACCCGCTCTATAACGGGCCGCTGTCGGACAACTATCGTCACACGCTCAAAGGGGCGATTGATTACAACTTCGACTTCGGCCTAAACACCAGCGTGCGGATGCAGTATCGAACCGGCGCGCCGCAGTGGAAGGTGTTCCAGAGCCCGGAAGACGCGAGCTTTTCGCTGTATCGCTCGCAGCGGGGAACTTCGACGGGAACTCGAGTGAACGATCCCACGACGTGGGCGGAGTTCAAGCTGCCCGATCAGTTCATCCTTGACCTGCAGTTTACGTACAACTTTCAGAAGCTCATCGGTCAGCGCTTTGACCTGATGCTGCTGCTGTTCAACATCTTCAACAGCGGAACTCCGACGTCGATCGATCAGCGGAACGGCACCACGTTTGGGGCCATCCAAGGTCGTCAAGACAACTTCAACGCCGAGATCATCGTCCGCTATCGGTACTAAGACTCGCGATGACGCAGGGTAAGCAGCTTCAGATTGTTTCATCGATGGAGCCGCGCGGCGATCAGCCGTCGGCCATCGTGCAGCTCACCGAAGGCATTGTCCGAGGCGACAAGCGCCAGGTGCTGCTGGGTCTTACGGGCTCTGGCAAGACGTTCACGATGGCGTGTGTCATCGAGAAAGTACAAAAGCCGACCCTGATCATCGCGCACAACAAGACGCTGGCGGCGCAGCTCTATGGCGAGTTCAAAGAGCTGTTTCCGCACAACGCCGTCGAGTACTTCGTCTCGTACTACGACTATTACCAGCCGGAAGCGTACATTCCGACGTCGGATACCTTCATCGAGAAAGACTCGCTGATCAACGAAGAGATTGATCGGATGCGTCACTCGGCGATGCATGCAGTGGTGTCGCGTCGCGATGTCATCGTGGTCGCGTCGGTGTCTTGTATTTACGGCATCGGCGATCCGGACTTTTATCGCAGCATGGTGCTGGGGCTGGATGTCGGACAGAGCGTTCGTCGCGATGCGGTGCTGCGCAGGCTGGTTGAGCTTCAGTACGAGCGAAACGACCTCGACTTCCATCGGGGAACCTTCCGTGTCCGTGGCGATACCGTCGAAGTGTTTCCTCCGTTCGAGGAAGAAGTCGCGATTCGCATCGAGTGGTTCGGCGACGAGATCGACACCATTTCCGAGGTCGATCCGCTGCGTGGCAAGACGCTGCGCAGGCTCAAAGAGGTCAGCATCTATCCGGGCTCGCAGTACGTCACACCCGCCGACGCACTGGTTCGGGCGATGGGCGCGATCAAAGAAGAGCTGCGCGAGCGGATCACGTTTCTCAAAGACAACATGAAGCTTGTCGAGGCCCAGCGCATCGAGCAGCGCACGCTGTTTGACCTCGAGATGCTGGATCAGATGGGCCACTGTAGCGGCATCGAGAACTACTCTCGTCATCTATCGGGACGCACACCGGGAGAGCCACCTGCGACGCTGATTGACTATTTTCCGCGTGACTTTCTGTGCATCGTCGATGAAAGCCATCAGACGATTCCGCAGGTTCAAGCGATGTATCGCGGCGATCGCTCGCGCAAGGAAACGCTGGTCGATTACGGCTTTCGCTTGCCATCGGCGCTGGATAACCGTCCGCTCAAGTTCGAGGAATGGAACGAGCGCGTCCCGCAAGTTGTATTTGTGTCGGCGACGCCCGGTGATTATGAGCTGACGCAGACCGGCGGCGTGGTCGTTCAACAAGTGATTCGTCCGACGGGACTTCTCGATCCAGAGATCGAAGTGCGTCCGGTTGGCTCGCAGGTCGATGACTCGATTGCCGAGATTCGTCAGCGACTGTCCATCGGCGATCGCGTGCTGGTGACGACGCTGACCAAGCGAATGGCCGAGCAGCTCACCGAGTTTTACGCGGAACACGGCATTCGGGTTCGCTATCTGCACTCCGACATCGACACGATGGAGCGCACCGAAATCATTCGTGACCTGCGCCAGGGCGTCTTTGATGTGCTGGTAGGCATTAACCTGCTCCGCGAAGGCTTGGACCTGCCTGAAGTGTCGCTGGTGCTCATTTTGGACGCGGACAAAGAGGGCTTCCTGCGCGCTGAGCGCTCGCTCATTCAGACCTGCGGTCGTGCTGCCCGCAACGAGCGCGGCAAAGTGATCATGTACGGCGACAGAATCACGCGCTCGATGCAGGTCTGCTTGGATGAGACGGCGCGTCGTCGCAAGATTCAGGACGAGCACAACAAAAAGCACGGCATTACGCCGATGACGGTCCGACGCAAAGTCAGCGACCTCCGCACGCTCGTTCACGAGGGTGTCGATCAGCAAGAGCTGGCAGCGGGGGAGGCTCGACCAGGCTACGGCAGCGAAAAAGAGCGCAAAGGTCGTCCCGACAAAAAGACCGGACTTCCGTTTGGTGCCAAAAAGCAGGCTGCTGCCAAAGACGATGCTCCGCTCGATCTGGCGAACATTCCGGCGCTTTTGACCAAGCTCAAGGCGCAGATGAAGGAAGCAGCGGCGGATCTCAACTTCGAGAAAGCCGCGTCGCTGCGTGATCGAATTCGAGAGCTAGAGCAGCTCGATCTGATGATGCGGTAAATTGCCCGACGGACTGTCGAGCTAGCGGGACGTTACCAGCCGCCGAAGAAGTCTTTGGCTTTGCCGAGCGTGTTGCCAACGGTCTTTGCGGCTCCACCGAGTCCGCTCATCAGCGTCGAGCCAGCGCCCTTGATGCCTTGCCATGCGCCCGCAGCCTTGTCACCGACCCAGTCTTTTGCCGCGCCGAGCGCCTTGCCGGTGGCATTGATGGCGTTGCCCGCGAACTGCTTGGCCTGACCCGCACCAGCGACCACGTCGCCCCAGCCGAGCTTGCCGTCGCCGTCGCGATCCGCTGCGTTGTGAAGCGCCTTGCCCGCAGCACTGGCTTTTCCACCGACCCAGTCTTTTGCCGCGCCGAGCGCCTTGCCAGTGGCATTGATGGCGTTGCCCGCGAACTGCTTGGCCTGACCCGCACCTGCGACCACGTCGCCCCAGCCGAGCTTGCCATCGCCATCGCGATCCGCCGCGTTGTGAAGCGCCTTGCCCGCTGCACCGGCCTTTTCGCCAATCCAGTCTTTGGCCGCACCCGCTTTGTCGATCGCCCAGTCTTTGGCGGCTCCGAGCGCTTTTCCTGCGCTGCCGACCTTGTCACCGACCCAGTCTTTGGCCTGACCGACGCCTGCGATGATGTCACTGAAGCCCAGCTTGCCGTCGCCATCGCGATCGGCTGCGTTGTGCATGGCCTTGCCTGCGTTGGCCGCTTTGTCGAGCAGCCAGTCCTTGGCGTCTCCCGCTTTGTCAACGGCCCAGTCTTTGGCGTTGCCGATCGCTTTGCCAGCCTGCGCCAGCTTTTCACCCGCGAAGTCTTTGACTTCACCGATGCCCGTGAGCACGTCGCCAAGTCCAAGCTTGCCGTCGCCATCGCGATCGGCTGCGTTGTGAAGCGCGCGACCGGCGGCCTTGCCCTTTTCGACGACCCAGTCCTTCGCGTTGCCCAGCGCCTTGCCAGCCTGTGAGACCTTGTTCGACGCCCACTCTTTGGCTTGGCCCGCACCAGCGACGAGATCTCCGAAGCCGATCTTGCCGTCTCCGTCCCGATCGGCTGCGTTGTGAAGCGCTTTGCCTGCCGCATTGATCTGATCGCCCGCCCAGTCCTTGGCCATGCCCGCTTTGTCGGACAGCCAGTCTTTGGCTTGACCGGCGCGAACGCGGATGTCGTTGACGCTGAACTTTCCGTCTTTGTCACCATCGAGGAAGCTCTTGGCACCCTCGAAGCCTTTGTCGAGCAGGTTTGCGCCACCTTGCGCCAGCTCGCCGACGCCTTTGGCCGCATCGTTGATGCCCAGCTTGCCGTCGCCGTCGCGATCCAGTCCGTTGTGGATCTGTTTGCCCGCCCACTTGGCCAGCTCGTACGTCTGCTTGAGATCGAGCGTCGCATCAAACGACACCGAGCCACCGATACCGAGCGCCGCACCCAGCTTGCCGCCGATGTGGATCTTCCAGTCTTCGATCGACAGACTTCCCGAGGCTTCTGCGCCGATGCCGATGATGCCCGAGGCTCCGACCTTGCCCTTGAGCGGACCGAGGTTCGCGTGGGCGTCGATGTTTCCTTCCAGACCGGCCATCGCGCCAGCCTTGCCTTCGACGCCGATGAAGTCCGTGCTCAGACCGGCTCGTGCGCCGATGCCAGCCTTGGCACCCGCCCAGCCGTCGGCGTGAACACCAGCACCGATCGTCACGGGCTTGGACACGTCCTGCTTCATCGAATCAGAGCGCAGATCCTTGGTTGCAATGTCTGCGTCGCCGGTTACACCGATGCCTGCTTTGGCGCTGGCATTGGCGCTGGCGTCGAAGCCCTTGCTGGTGAGACCCGCTTTGACACCGGCTCCCGCTTCCGCGTTGGCGTAGACATCGCCGCTGGCCTTGTAGTCCGCGACGCCGCCCAGATCGCCTTCGGTTTCACCGCGCAGACCGACTTGCCGACGAGCACCCGCCGCAGCCGAGCCGCTCCAGAGCTCTGCGCTCAGGCCGTCTTTGTTGCCCTTGACGTTGCCCCAGTCGGCATCTTCGGCCTTGGACCAGTTGGTTTCCCACGGAGCGACACCCGCCTGGATGTCATCGTAGAAGCCAGTCTTTGGTCCCTTCTGGAGATACGGAATGCGCGACAGATCGACGGTATCGACGCTGGGCGCGCCCATCGTTGCGTTGGCAACCGACGGAGCTGCATTGGGATCCTTCGGATCGGCTTGCGGCGTGTCGCTCTTGCGATTGCCGACGCCCGAGCCCCAGGCCGTCCAGTTCTGGTAAGAGCCGCCCGAGTTCTTCTGCTCTCCAGAAATGTCGTAGTGGTTGTAAGGCGAAGTGCCTGTGGATTCCTGCTGCTGTTGATCAAAGTCGCTCACGATGATCCCCCAAAAACTGACTTTGGTTAGGTTGTCGGTCCGCGACGCAGAAAGTTGCGCTGTTGGTTGCAAAGAGTGGCTCTCGATGAATGTGCGAAAGCGCACACAGCGCGCTGGTCGTACAGATCTCTGCATCCGAGATCCGGCCAGTGCTAGACTGTGACCATGAAAAATGTAGCGATTTCCGTCGGTGTTCTCGTCCTGGCCTTGGTGGTCTGGGTGGCGACGCGCAAGCCGCTGTCGATTGACGATGAGCTGGGCAAGCTGCCGCCAGACGAACGGCAAGCGCTGGACGCGATTGCTTCTGCGGCAGGCCTGACGGCCAATCAGCTTCGTCCGGTGGGTCCGGGTGTGCTGGAATACAACCCCAAAGCGGTTGCGATTTCCGAAGGCCACATCGTCGAGCTTCGTATCGCAGATGCACCGATTCAGTCGCTGGATGCAGTGAGTCGCTTGGTCGGACTGCGCGCGCTGTGGCTCGATGGAACGCAGCTTGCGTCGCTCAAAGGAATCGCAGCGCTATCGTCGCTGAAGACACTGAACGTCAGTCGTACGCCGCTTCAGTCGGTGGCAGAGCTGTCGGGACATCCTGCGCTCGTCCGGCTGAACCTGTCCAAGTGTGCCATTTCGTCGGTGGCGGAGCTGCGTGATCTGGCGAACCTGACCACGCTGGACCTGAGTGGAAACAAGCTCACGGATGCTTCGTCATTGACGACGCTGCCGCAGCTGGCAGAGCTGGATCTGACGGGGAATCCGCTGACGGCGCTCCCGAGTCCGCTGCCGACGCGCTGGAAGGTAAAGTCCGATGTGGCCCAAGCGGCTCCGGCAGATGGTAACGCAGCCAAGCCTGCGAACTGGGTGGACAAGCATCCCAAGGCGAACGGCGACGCGCAAAAGGTCAGCCAGAAGGGCCAAGTGACGAGCAAGGACAACTTCACGGTCGATGGCACGATGGGCTCGCTCAAAGGCGCGGTGAAGGTGTTTGGCATTCCCGGTGTGGGCAACGCCAGCGGCGACAACACGCTGCTAGAGATTGAAGTCCAGAGCGGAAGAGTGCGCGGCTATCTGGAGCACTCGTTTGCCGACAGCACCGCGCTGCTCGGTCGTCGTCACGGCTTTGTGTTCGGAGAAGCGACACCGGGCAAGCCGGGAAAAGTGGTGGGCATGCTGACGAGGCTGAACGGCTCGCAGTTTGGTCTGGAGCGTCCGTTTGAGTTTGTGATCGAGAGCGTGGACGGAGAAGCGACCGGAATTACGTTCAAGCTGCGCCGCAATCCCAAGCCGTAGCCGCTCTGCGTTCGCTGCTCTGTCCGTCGGTTAGCTCACCTTCGAGACGCGCTTTTGTCCCGCTTCCGCCAGGTACTCTTCCCACTTGCGAATCGTCAGCTGCTGAAAGTGATTCACTGCGGGGTTTAGCTCCGCGAGCTGCTCGTCGTAGTAGGTGTTGTAGCCTTCCTGCTCGGCTTCCACCGCGATGCCGTCTTCGTTGAGCAGCGGACGGATGTGCAGCTCCTTGGCCACATCGAGCACGCGCTGAAGCACTTTGTGCGGAATGTCGATGTTCAGGATCGGCACCTTCAGGCCCGAAAAATAGAACAGGAAGAAGCCGCGCGTGGTCTGTTCATCGATCGGCAGAACGAACAGGTGATGCTTGATCTTTCCGTCGGTGTTCGACCACTGAAACGGATACTCGTAACAGAGATCCATGTGGTCGGTGTTGATTCCCTTGCGATCGACAAACATGCCGGAAATGCGTCCGCGTCCGACCTTGGTGTCGTAGCTTACGTAGACCTTGTCTCCGACGGGCTCTAGCTTGGTGAGCTTGGCATCGGAAAACGGACGGAACTTGCGGTGCAGATACGCGTGGGTGAAGTCGCTGACGTTGTCGATGATCATCGAGTGATGCGCTTTCCACGTCGCATCGATCGACACCAGACCCCACGGATTCGGACCTTGTAGCTCGGGGATCTCGGGAATCTTGTGAACGTCCTTCATCTCGGGATTTCCGGGAAACACCCAGATGAGTCCGTAGCGTTCTTCCACCGGAAACGATCCGATGCGGATGTTCGGGAACGGCTTGCCAAACAGATCGTGCGGAACGGACACCAGCTTGCCGTCGCAGCCGAACTCCCAGCCGTGATACATGCAGACGAGGTTGCAGCCCTTGACCTCGCCCATTGACAGCTTGAGCTGACGGTGCGCGCAGCGATCTTCAACCGCTTGAACCTGGCCGCTGTGATCGCGATACACCGCGATGGATCGACCCCAGAACTTGGTCTCTTTGACCTGACCTGGCTTGAGGTTTTTCGACTGCTCAACCGGATACCAGTAGTCAGGATGCAGTCCGGCTGCGCGAACTTTTTGGCGGCGATTCTTGGCTTCCAGAAAACCAGGAGCCCCGCTCGGGTTGGGACGTGTATCAAAGCGGATCATGGGAAACTCCTAAGACTTGAGAGGAGTGTGAATGGCGCCGCGCCGCACGAAGAAATCGTACGCATCGCGGCAAGCGCGCTCTACCGAGGTGGGCTGATACCCAAGCTCGGTCTTGGCTTTGGTGAGGTCGGCGTGACGGTTGAGCTGAAGCAGTCGAACCGCACCCGGCGTCAGTCGCTGCGGGAAGTTCGGCGCCACGTACGACAGAATCGGACTGACCACTTCTGCGACGGCACCCATCAGCGTAACCGGCACTTTTAGACGTGGCCCCGGACGACCCGTGATGCGCTCCCACAGCTGCATCATCTCGGGCAGGCTCAGAAACTCCGTCGAAAAGACATACTTTTCACCGCGACGACCCTTGTTCATCGTCAGGATGTGTCCTTCGACCAAGTCATCGACAGAGACGAACTCGAAGCCGCCATCGACGTAGGCGTGAAGCTTTCCGTTCGCAAAGTCGCACAGCGCGCGACCCATGCGCGACGGCTTGTAGTCGTGCGGACCCAGGATCGCGCACGAGGTTGCAATCACCACATCGACGCCTCGGTTGGCCGCGCTCAGACACTCTAGCTCGACGAAGGTCTTCGACGCTTCATACGGCATCATCCGCTCGAACGGATAGATGCGCATCTCTTCGGTGCTCGGCAGCGATGGGTTGTCGTGGTTGTATCCGACGGCGCTGAAGCTGCCAGTGACACAGGTTCGCTCGACATCGAACTTCTTGGCAGCGGCGAGGATGTTGCGCGTCCCGATGACGTTGCAGTCGTAGATTTCGCGCTTGTGTGCCGCGTTGCCAAAGATCGTCGATACCTTGGCGGCTGCGTGGAAGATACGTCGGCAGCCTTTGACGGCGCTCTCGACGGCATCGGCATCGCGGAGATCGCCGTAGATGCGCTCGCAGTCCACTCCGTCGATGGCAATGTTGTCGCTGCCGGGACGAATCAGGACGCGGACTTGATAACCCTCGGTGACGAGACGGCGAAGGAGGTTGGCTCCCAAGTGGCCGCTGGCACCGGTCAAAAGGACAGTTCCAGCGGAGGTGCCGCTGGTGGATACGGAACTCATGTCGGGGCTCCTTACAAAAGCGGCTACGTTCTAACAAGCGGCAGAGAGGGAAGCAATGAGCAGTAACGCACTCAATCCCCGTCGGACGTGCGGATGCGCACAAACCCAGCAGTAAAGAGGCGTCGGATCTGCTTCATATAGAAGCAAAAGAGGCGTCGGATCTGCTTCATATAGAAGCAAAAGAGGCATCGGATCTGCCTCTTATCCAAATCCAAGCCATCAAGCATTCCCAGCGCGCGCAATATGAAGCATTTGATCTACTTCATATTTAAAGAAGAAACCCAGATAAGAGGCATCGAAGAGTCTTCTTATCTACGCATTCGCTGCTTGATGTCTGCTGTGGGGATTTGCTTATCCGATAACCGGCAAGCGATTGGGCTTTTGTCGTCCCGCGCGTGGATCGTTTTCTGCGGCAAGCTGGCCGCATGCTGCGTCGATGTCGATGCCTCGGGTCTTGCGCGTATAGGTCGTAAAGCCAAGCTTCATGCACTCGGCTTGAAAGGCGAGCACCGCGCTGCGCTCCGGTCGCTTGTACGGCGCCTGCGGATGCGGATTCCAAGGAATCAAGTTGAGCTTGCAGGGAATGCCGCGCAACAGCTCTGGCAGTCGGCGCGCATCGTCGAGCGTATCGTTTACGCCGCCGAGCAGGACGTATTCCATCGTGATGCGCTGTCGTCGCTCCAGCGGAAAGCGACGCAGCGCGCCAAGCAGCATGTGAAGCGGATAGCGCTTGTTGATCGGCATGATCACGTCACGCACTTCATCCGTCGTCGCGTTCAAAGACACCGCCAGGTTCACCGGCAGACCTTCCTGTCCAAGCCGCTCGATTGCTGGCACCAGACCCGACGTGGACACCGTGATGCGCCGACGGGAAAAGCCGCGTCCGAGCGGATGCAGCAGAATCTTTAGCGCTTTGGTCAGGTTGTCGAAGTTGTGCAGCGGCTCGCCCATTCCCATAAAGACCAGGTTCGTCACCTGATCTCCGCCTGCGATGCGCGTCGGATCATCTGCCGGAAGCGACCGCAAGAGCGCTTCTGCTTGATAGACCTGGCTGACGATCTCTCCGGCGGACAGGTTGCGGCCAAAGCCGAGCTTTGCCGTCGCACAGAAGTCGCAGTCGATCGCGCAGCCAACCTGAGACGACACGCACTGCGTCAGCTTCTTGCGTTCCCAGATCGGCTCGTCTTCTTCATCGTCGTAGGCATCCGGGCCTTTTTCGCTGGCGGCCAGACCGGCCATCACATCGCGGGCATCATCGTCGGGAATCAGCACGCTTTCGATCAGTCGATCATCTGCTGTCTTGAGCCTGAGCTTGCGCGTTCCATCGATGGAGAGCTGCACTTTGTCGATGCTCAGCTCAGCGACGCGAACCAGGTTTTCAGCGCGCAGGCGCTCGCGCAGCTTGCGACTGACATCGGTCATTTGATCCAAGTCGGTGACGCCTCGGGCATGAACCCAGCGAAAGAGCTGCTCTCCGCGATAGCGCTTTTCCCCGAGCTTTTGCATCAGCTCGGTCAGGTCGTCATAGGTCTGATTGCGCAGCTCGATCGGTGCGTCAGCGAGGGCAGGGGAGTCCGAGAAGGAAGAAATCGATGGCGAATCAAGGCTCATTTCGGGCGCAGTCTATCCCGAAATCCGAAAATTGCGCGCGGACCAAGCAGTGTGACCCAGCGCGGGCCCTGTGCGCTTAGCGGAGCAGGACGGCTGCGGCAATTCCACCCATGCACAGCATGATCACGATCAGCGAAACCAGGATGAGCACCTTGTTCTTGTTGCCCGCGCTCGTTGCTTCGGCGATCTGTTCCTTGGTGGCGGTGGTCATCGGAACCGTCGGCGCAGTCGGATTCGAGCTGGGCAGCGACAGTCCAGCCGGAGCCGGTGCCTTGATGAGCGTCTGCGCGAGCCGAGGCGGAATGGCCGAAGATGCTCCAGACGATGCCGCAGGATTTGACGCAGCGCCGTTCGCTTTGGGCGGATTCGATCCGCTGGCTGCACGCGGTGTCGCAACGCCCGCTGCTGGTGTGGTGGATCGCGGCGGGTTCGAGGGTGCTTTGTTTGCTCCCGTCGGCCAGTCCGCGTTCTTGGACACATCGGCAGCGCCAGTCACATCAAACTGTGCGTCGGGCTGATTCTTGAATACGGGCGCTTCGGCGGCTTTTTCTTCGCCAAACGCGGGTCGCATTACGATCCGAAAGGTGCCATCGACCCAGCCGCCCAGCTTGGACATGGCGACGATGGCGCTCTCGGGCTGACCGGCGATGACGGCGCTTTCGGCTTTGCCAAGGGTGAAGCGAACCTGAGCGATTTCTCCCGTCGAGCGCAGCAGCTCCACATCGGACGAGAGCTGATTGTCGGCGCACAGCTTGTAGATCGCCGTCACCTGTCCCGATCGAAGCGAGCCCGTCAGCTCGATGCCTTGGGTCAGACGACCTTTCCAGTCGGGAATGCGCTGCTCGACGATGAACTCGCCATTTGTCCACAGCGGAAGCGAGCGCGTGCCCTGATCGCCTTCGTTTTCAATCGGCTCGCCGCCAATCCACGTCAAATCCAGCGCTTGCTCGCCCTGCTGAAGACGCATGTTGCCGGTGAGTCGGATGCGCTGACAGCGCTCATAAAGCTGCCGAATGCTTGTTTCTTTGAGTGACCCGGTCCAGCGATACGCGCCCTGCGCAGATGAAGCTAGCGACATGAAAAGACAACCCCAAGAGAGCTTACCGCTATCGCTTTCACTGGGTCAATTGCCCGCACGTCGCAATTTGGGCTGGACTGCGACGGAGGGAAGTCGGCGACATCCGCGCACATTGCCTCTTGCACCACCAGGGAAAGTTTCGCTATGAACGGAACCTTGCGTGCCCGAGTGGGTGCGGAAAAAGTCGAACAACTATCGGAGGTTTTGGTTATGGCTCGATTCACCCACGTCCGAGGAATGTTTTTGGGAGCAACCTGTGGTCTCGCACTGCTGACGCTTGGCGCTGGCTGTGGCGGCAACGAAGAACCCATGGACACGAACCAGATGATGGCCCCGGTCTGCAATGCCTCGATGGTTTCGGGGACGGACAACAAGGCTGCGACGGATTCGCTCAAGCTGCCGGGCGTCAGTGGCAACAAAACCTACGTGTACGATTTCGACGGTGATCTGCGTCAGGAAAACCAGCTCAAGAACCTGATCAACACCATCGCGCTGTCGGGCCTGGACATTCAGGGCTCGGTAAACAAAGCGGTGACGGCGGGTGAAGCGATCGTGCTGATGACGGTGAAGACGCCGGATGTGACGAAGGCGGACTGCGCGTCGGTGACGATGGGTCTGGCGAAGGCTCCAGCGGCGATGGCTCCGGCACCGAAGTATGATGGCTCGGATACGTTTACGGCAGCGACCGACATTGTTCCGGTGACGCTGTACGGCAAGATCGAAGGCGGCAAGCTGAGCACGCTGGCCTCGAAGGATCAGAAGCCAGCCAACGAGCAGAAGATCGAGATTCGTCTGCCGCTCGGTAGTGGCATGGAGCTTCCGCTGGCGCTGCGTGGCGCGCACATCGAAGGCACGGTCGTCAAGGACGGTAGCGTGCTGCGGGTGAAGGACGGCGTGCTGCACGGCGTGCTCGCGCAAAAAGACATCGATACCAAGATCGTTCCGCTCGTCGCGACGCTGCTGTCGGACATGATCAACAAAGATCCGATGGGCGACACCGCCAAGACGATCATCGGTCTGTTTGAAAACCAGAGCGATCCAGTCACCAAAGCGAAGTGCATGGTGGCCAAGGACTGCTGCAAGACCAACGCCGCGACCTGCAAAATTCTCCCCGAAGAGGTCAAGAACTCGGCGGTCGGTGGCGTGCTGAACTCGGACGTGCAGGCGTTCGACGACAACGGCAACTGGGCACCCGTCGCAGGCGGCAAGAAGTACAACGGTATGTCGGTCGGCATCGGCTTCACTGGCGTGACGGCCAAGTTCTAGTCGAAGCAGTCGGTACAAGCGACCGCTGACGAACCGATTGCGGTGACGGTCCGGTTGCTTCTGGAGCCCTAGGGGGAACAGACATCCTCCTGGGGCTTTCGACTTTTTTGGCTTCGCGCGTCGCGAAGGAGTGCGCTGATGACGGATAACCATTGCTATGTCGTGATCTTGGCCGGTGGTGGCGGGACGAGGCTGTGGCCGCACAGTCGGCGCAGTCGTCCCAAGCAGTTTTTGCCGATGCTCCCAGACGGAGAGACGCTGATTGGCGCGACAGCCAGGCGAACCACGGGTGTGGTTCCGATCGAGCGAACCTTGGTCGTCACCACTGCAGAGCAAGTGCCAGAGTTGCGACGCTGCCTGCCCGAGCTTCCCATCGATAACATCTTGGTCGAGCCGACGGGACGCAACACCGCGCCGTGCATTGGGCTCGCGGCCTTGGTGCTGTGGAAGCGCGATCCGCAGGCGGTGATGGCGGTTCTGCCGTCGGATCATTACGTTGCCAACGAAGCGGGCTTTCGGCAGACGCTGTCGGCGGCTCTGTCGGTGGCTCAGCAAGGGCATGTGGTCACGCTGGGAATCCGTCCGACGCATCCCGAGACGGGCTACGGCTACATCGAGCTGGGTCCAGCATCGTCGGGCGTCTTGGTTGCGTCGGCGTTTGTCGAAAAACCCAACCGGCAGCGTGCAGAGGAATACTTGGCCTCGGGACGCTATCTGTGGAACGCGGGGACGTTCTTTTTTCCAGCGCAGCGCATTTTGGACGAGCTTCGGCAGCAGCTTCCGGAACTCTCGACGATCCTCGATGAGCTGGGTGAGCATCCCGAGCGAACAGCGGTGCGATATCCCGAAGCGCCAGCGATCTCGATTGATTACGCGGTGATGGAACGGCTGGGACTTGCGACGGTGGGCGAAGCGCGCGCGATTCGAGTGCTTCCGGGCGACTTTGGTTGGAACGATGTGGGATCGTTTGCGGCGCTTGAAGCGCTGCATCCTGCCGATGCTGGAAAGAACCATGTCTTTGCCAGCAGCGCAGAGACTCCGTCGCCGGTGATCTTGGATTCGCACGACAACTTGGTGTGGAGCGACGGAAAGCGCTTGCTCGCACTGGTCGGTGTCCGTGACTTGATTGTGGCAACCACCGACGATGCAGTGCTGGTGATGCCGAAAAGCAAAGCACAGCAGGTCAAAGACGTGGTCAGCCAGCTTCAGAAAGAAGGGCGGACTCGGTTTCTATGAACCCGCTGATGTTCCGCGAGTACGACATCCGAGGCGTCGCCGAGCGCGACTTGACCGACGATGTGGTGCAGGCCATCGGACAGGGCATTGGGACGCTGATTCAAGACAGCGGCGGCCTGTCGCTGGTGATCGGACGAGACTGTCGTCTGCACTCGCCGCGAATCCATGCAGCGCTTGTGTCGGGATTGCTGGCGAGTGGCGTTTCGGTCATCGACTTGGGCGTGGTTCCGTCGCCGGTGCTGTACTACGCGGCGATGACGCTTTCCGTCGATGGCGGCGTGGAGATCACGGGCAGTCACAACCCAGCGAGCGACAACGGCTTCAAGATCATCAGTCAGCGACGCAGCCTCGATCGCAGCCAGCTCGAGCGTCTGCGAGACATCGTCATCGGGCGCACATTCCGTCACGGTGAAGGCGTTCATCGTCAGCAAGATGTCTGTGCGGACTATCTGGCGTTTGTGAAGTCGCGTCTTCGACTCGGGCCGCGACGCTTTCCGGTGGTGCTCGACGCGGGAAATGGAACGGGCGGGCCGGTGGCGCTGCCTTTGTTTTCCCAGCTTGGCTTTCCGACGCAAGGCATTGCCTGTGAGATGGACGGACGCTTTCCGCTGCATCTTCCCGATCCGACGGTGCCGGAAAACCTGCGCGAGCTACAAGATGCGGTGCGACGCAGCGGGGCCGAAGTTGGCATTGCTCTCGACGGAGACGCTGATCGATTGACGGTGGTGGATCGTCGCGGACGGATCGTGTGGGGCGATCAGCTGATGATCCTGCTGGCGCGCGCGATTTTGGCCGAGCAGCCGGGCGCAACCTTCGTCTGTGAAGTCAAGTGCAGTCGAGCCGTTCTCGACGAGATCCAGCGCGCAGGCGGTCAGGCCGTGATGTGGCGCGTCGGACACTCGCTGATCAAAGAAAAGATGCGTCAGACGGGGGCGGCGCTCGGTGGTGAGATGTCCGGGCACTTGTTTTTCGCGCATCGCTATCTGGGCTTCGACGATGCAATTTATGCGGCGGGACGCTTGCTGGAGCTGCTATCGCATTCGTCGGTGCCGCTGGAACAGCTCGTCGATGAGCTACCGCAGCTTTACAACACCCCGGACATTCGCATCGCAGTTCCCGACGAGCAGAAGTTTTCCGTCGTGCAAAAAATGGCCGATGCGCTGCGTCAGACCTCGGGGGCGGAAGTGATCGAGCTAGATGGAGTGCGCGTGACCTGGCCGGATGCGTGGGCCTTGGTTCGGGCGAGCAACACCCAGCCCGCGATCAGCCTTCGCTTCGAGGCCGACAGTGAGCTTCGTCTGCGCGCGGTCCAGTCCGATGTCCAAGCGCTGCTTCGTCGTCAGCTCGGTGAGCTTGGCGCGGCAACCCTCACTGAGTCAGTGGCTCTGCCCGTCGGAAAGTCGCTGACGTTTTATTACGATCTGAGCAGTCCGTACTGTTATCTGGCGGTGATGCAGCTTCCGGCGCTGCTCGCTCGCTGTCGGGCTTCGGCGCGCTTTGTGCCGGTGGTGTCGGGTCGTCTGCAAGCGGCAGCGGACTGTGGAACGTCGCTTCATCCGACGCGACTTCGCTATCTACAGGTCGATTTGCAGCGCTGGGCGCGACGGCTGCGGATTCCGCTGCACTTTCCGTCGCGGTTTCCGATGAACTCGATCTTGGCGCTGCGGCTGTGTGTGCAAGTGGCCGATCGCAGTGAGTCCGAGCATCAGCGCTTGGTGAGCCAGCTTCTGTCGGCGTACTGGGCCAAGGACTTGGACTTGCTCGATCACGAGTCGCTGCGACGGCTGCTCATTGGACTTTCGCTTCCGGCGGATGAGCTGCTGCACGGCTGCGCGCTGCCCGACGTGGCGACGATGCTTCTGCGCAATACCGAGCAGGCGCTGTCGCAAGGTGTGTTTCAGACTCCAAGCTTTGTGGTCGGCGACGAGCTGTTTGTGGGCAGCGACCGACTGGACTTTGTGGAAGCTGCGCTTTCGCACGATGTGAGCGCGCGATCCACGCAGACGCAGGAGCCCAAGTAGATGGCAGCAGGAAGTGGCGATTCCAAAGAGGGTCCGCGTAAGCCACCGACGGAAAGTCCGCAAGGAAGCTTTCTGTTTCCATCCGCGCCGCGTCCGGTTGCTCGTCGTCCTGAGTCCGCACCGACGCCGCTTGCCGATCCGCGACCGTCTCCGCCCGATCCGCCGCTGCCGCCTTTGACGGTGCGCAGGCTGGAACCAGAGCGTCCCGTGGTCGAGCGCGTCAGCTCCACCACCGTCTACAAAGTCAGCGACATCATCGGTCGGGCGGCAAAGCTGCTCGACGACAACTTTTCCAGCGTCTGGATCGAAGGAGAGATCGAAGGCTTTAAGCGGCATCAGGTGTCGGGAAACTGCTACCTGGCACTAAAAGACAGCGGTGCGCGCGTGGAAGCGATGCTGCGTCGGCAAGTGGCACAAGCGCTGACGTTTCCGCTGCGCGATGGGCTCAAGGTCAAGGTGCGTGGACGGCTAACCATATATAAGGAACAGGGTCGCTTTCAGCTCTACATCGAAGAAGTGCTCCTGTCGGGCGAAGGAGAGCTGCTTCAGCAGTTCGAGGAAATGAAGGCGCGGCTTCAGCGCGAAGGACTGTTTGATCAAGCGCGCAAGCGTCCTTTGCCGCGATGTCCTCGGGTGATTGGTGTGGCCACGTCGCAGAGCGGAGCGGCGCTGCAAGACATCTTGAAGGTCGCTGTCCGTCGCGGGCGCGTACAGATCCTGGTCGCAAACTGTGCGGTGCAAGGTCCGTCTGCTCCGTCGCAGATTGTGCAAGCGATCGAGCGATTGGCCCCGCTGGTGGATGTGCTGATCGTCGGTCGCGGTGGCGGATCGGTCGCAGATCTGTGGTGCTTTAACGACGAGCAGGTTGCACGCGCGATCCATCGTTGTCCGGTGCCCGTGGTTTCAGCCGTCGGTCACGAGGTGGACTTCACGATTGCGGACTTTGTGGCGGATGTGCGGGCTCCGACTCCATCGGCGGCGGCAGAGCTGTGCGTGCCGGAGTTTGCGCGGATGAGTCGCGATCTGTCAGAGCTGCGCAAGCGGCTGTGGCAAGCGGGACGAAGGCTGATCGATGGCGGACGGCAGCAGCTCGATGGCTCGCTCGGTCGGGCGCAGGTGGCGCTGGAACGGCAGCTGGGACTGCGGCGAAGGCAGCTTGATCAGCTGGGACAGCGACTGCAAGCACGGCATCCACAGGCACAGCTTCAGCGCGATCAAGCGGTGCTCGACAAGCTACACGGACGGCTGCTCCAAGCGATGGACAAGCAGCTTGTGGATCGCAAGCGCTCGCTGGAATCGGTCACGGGACCGACGGATGAGCGCCTACATCGAGCACTGCTCCAGCTCATCGGAAGCAAGCGTCACGCGCTGTATGCAGCGATCGGAAAGCTGGACGCGCTGTCGCCGCTCAAGGTGCTGACGCGCGGCTACGCGGTGGCAAAGGATGAAGCCGGTCGGGTGATCACCGACGCGGAAGCGGTAGACGTGGGCAGCTTGGTATCGGTCACGCTACAGCGCGGCGTGCTGCACTGCCAGGTCGAGTCTCGACAAGCGGACGGACCTCAGAATTTCGAGATCCCACACGCATCAAAAAACTGAGCCTTGGACCGCTTTAGGACAGGTGAGCGTGCGCGCATTTCCCGTCGCTCAGATGTGCTGTCTGACTGACTTGGCATGGCCTTCGCTAAGTCCTCTGCGCAGAAGAAACTTCTACCGGATCGCGGATACGCTGTGGCCGGTTGTCTCTTAGCTCGTGGATTAGGAGAGTAGTCATGAAGCGACGCTTGTCTCTGTTTCCTCTGGTCCTTTTCGGTGCGTTCACGGCTTGTGGTGACTCAGAGATGCCGGAGCCCGCTGGCATCCAGGCTGAGCTACAGCTCGCCAACTTCGGAAGCTGCAATGACCTAGAGCAGTACATCGAGGATCAAGCGATCTTCGAGATGCGGACGCAGCTGGATTCGCAAAAGCGCAGCGGCAACAGCATCGACATCTTTGGCCGGGCAACGGGCGGGATCGCGGATTCCGCTGCGTCTCCCTCGGCGGGTGCGGCAGAAAACAAGGCGTCCGGCCCGAGCGCGTACACCAAGACCAACACCCAGGTCGCGGGCGTCGATGAAGCGGACTTCTTCAAGAACGATGGCACGCGGATCTTCCAGCTCGTCGGTCAGAAGCTGTACGCGGTGAAGAGCTGGCCTGCGAACGCGATGCAGATTCAGTCTTCGCTCAACATCGAAGGCTATCCGACGCAGATGTATCTCGACGAGAAGAACCGCGTGGTGGTGTTCTCCTCGATTTACACGGCGTACGACGGCGTCAGCGAAGACTGGTACGGCGGTCGAGGCGGCGGCGTGGCAGATGTCGCCTGCGGTCCGGGCTACTGCGGCGGCTGGTACAGCAACACCACCAAGGTCACGGTCATCGATGTCGCGGATCTGACCAAGCTCAAGGTGGTGAGCGAGTCTTATCTGCCCGGCAACTATGCCAACTCCCGTCGCGTCGGTAGCTCGGTGCGCGTGGTGCTGTCCGATCACTTCCGCTGGCCATCGAGCGTGCGCCTGTATCCCGACTACGGAACCGTCGATTACAACGACTGGCGCGCGTGGAATGCGTCGATTGATCGGCTCAAAGACACCAACGAGGCGCTGATCCGCAAGCAGACCATCGACAAGTGGCTGCCCGCTCAAAAGGTGAAGCTGGCCGATGGATCGGTGAAGACGCTGCCGTACAACTGCGCGGACTTTTCCAAGCACAACGCGCCGACGCACCTGGGCATTACCACGGTGGCGACCATCAACCTGGACACGCCGGATGCCGCACCGCAGCGCTCGTCGATCCTCGGCGAAGTCGGCGAGATCTACGCAAACAAAGATGCGCTGTACATCACCAACCGTCACTGGTGGTGGTGGCCGCGCTTTAACCAGCGCGACTGGACCTATCTGTTCAAGTTCGATCTGACCGACATCAACAAGGCGCGCTTTGTCGCAGCCGGTGGCGTCGATGGTCACATCGTGGATCAGTTCTCGATGGACGAAGACAAGGGCTACTTCCGCGTCGCTACGACCATCGCAGAGCGCGTCCAAGATCCCAAAGAGCCGCGCAACTTCTGGGGCATGATCCAGACCACGAACCGCGTGACGGTGCTCGGTCAGGACGGTGGCAAGCTGCGGCTCACAGGACAGAGCGAGGAGCTGGCCAAAGGCGAGCGCATCTACAGCTCGCGCTTCATCGGTGACAAGGGCTTCGTCGTCACGTTCCGTCAGGTCGATCCGCTGTACACCTTCGACCTGTCGAATCCAGCGGCTCCGCGCAAGGTGGGAGAGCTGAAGATCCCCGGCTTTTCGACCTACATCCACCCGATCGACGCCAACACGCTGATGACCATCGGTGTGTACATGCCAGAGACGGGAACCGGACCGCGCAATCTCCAGCTCAGCCTGTTTGACGTGAGCAACTTTGCCGCGCCGAAGCAGACCTTTACCCAGATCGTCGGCTCGTCGTACGGCTGGTCGGAAGCGCAGAGCGAGCACAAAGCGTTCAACTACTTCCCCGAGCGCAAGATGCTGGCGATTCCGTTCTCTGACTACGTAAGCTCGGGAACTGATCCGTGGGGCACCTTCCGCAGCGAGCTGAAGGTCTTCGATGTCGATGCCGCCAAGGGCTTCAGCCTGCGTGGCTCGGTGTCGATGAAGGATGTCTACGTGACCGCCGGGACGCCGTCGTGGTCGTGGTACTACAGCCCGTGGATTCGTCGCAGCGTGATGGCGACCGATATGGGCACTGACTACGTCTACGCGGTCAGCGATGCCGGAATCCGTGCCGTCACCGGATCGAGCCTGAGCAGCACGCTGTCCACCGTCGTCTATCCTCGCAACGACGTGCTCCGCTAGCGATCCCTTCTGGCTCTGCGCGGCTCCTGTCCGCGCGTCCTTCCTTCCCCTCTGCCGGTTCCCTGAAGTCCCCCTGACTACACAACCGATCTGACCGGCGCTGGCCTGACCGGACCAGATCCGGCAGACCTTCCTGCAAAAAAATCGACGCTCCTGGTGACAGATCGCGCGGGCCACGGTGTTTGACCCAGTGAACGCAGCCACGCTGCTTCCCAAACCCGAAACCCTGCACGAGGTGCTGTCATGCGTAGCCTAACCCTTCGTTCGCTTGCGACCGCGATTCAGATTCCTGCCCTTGCCGCCGCGCTGCTGTTTGGCTCGGGCTGTTTTCGGACCACGGCCATCATTCCGAGCTATCCGATGGCGATGGCCGAAACCAAGACCCTGTGGACGAACGGTTTCTTTTGGGGCGCAGTCGGCGACACCATCGATACCGGAGCCGTCTGTAATGGTCGTCCCGTCACCCGCGTCACCACCGATCGCAGCTTCGGCAATGCGGTGGTCTCGTGGGTCACGCTGGGCATCTACACGCCGTCGCGGATGCGAGTGACCTGCGGCCAAGCTCCTGCCCACGCTGGGTACTACCAAGGCTATTAGACCGCGCGGATTCCCCCACCTTGTGAGATTCCGATTCCAGTCTCCTGACATCCGTGCGCTAAGATGCTGGACTTCTTGCAGCCCTGGCTGGAATCGGAGGTTCTCGATGCGACTGTCCGCTCTGTCCCCGACGCTCTTTCCTCTACTTCTTTCGCTGGTTTCGGGCTGTGCGCCCAAAGAAGAACCGGCTCAGATGCAGCAGCCCTCGCTGGTGCGCGACTACTACCAAGACGCCAAGCCAGTCCTCGATCGCTACTGCAACGGCTGTCACAGCGAAGGTGGCATCGGACACTTCTCGCTGGCGTCGTACTCGGCGGCGAAGGTCTATGGCTCGCTCATCAAGAGCCAGGTCGAATCGGGAGACATGCCCCCGTGGCCACCATCGAGCGACAGCTTGCCGTTGCGTTACTCGCGACAGATGGCACCGCAAGACAAGCAGATCCTGCTCGACTGGATCAAAGACGGTGCGCAAGAAGGCGATCCAACGGCCAAGCCGCGCGTGGTGATTCCGCCCGCAGAGGTGCCGCCGCCGCCGCGTGCCGACCTCAAGATCGATATGGGCGTGACCTATCAGCCGAACAAGAAGCTGAGCGACGATTATCGCTGCTTTGTCATCGATCCGAACCCAAGTGGCACCGGCGGAATGCCCGAAGATGCCTGGGTTCGTGCTGGTGCCGTCAAGCCCGGCAACGACGCCATCGATCACCACGTCATCGTGTTCGTGATTCCTGCGGCGAGTGCGGCTGCGGTCAAAAAGAAAGACGCGGATGAAGCGGGTCCTGGCTACACCTGCCTCGGTGGACCGGGCACGAACAACACATCCTTCCTGATTGGCTGGGCCCCGGGCGGCGTGGGCGTTCGCCTGCCTGAGACGGACGGCATGCCGGTGAAGAAGGGCTCGATCTTCGTGATGCAGGTTCACTACAACGTCCACAACGACAACGGCAAAGGCGATCGCACGGTGGCCGACCTGGAGATCACCAAGACGCCGCCGCAGTACTTGGTCTATTCGCTGCCGTTTGCGAACCCGGATCAGCTCAAGATCCCAGCGGGAGACGCGGACGCTGTGCAGTACATCTCGGTCCCGGTCGGGCTGATCATCAAGCAGCTCAAGCTGCCCGGAAACGAGATCACGATCCAGTCGGTGACGCCGCACATGCACCTGCTCGGAACGCAGATCTCGACGATGGTGGGCAATCAGCCGCTTGTCGCGATTCCCAAGTGGAAGTTCCACTGGCAGCAGTCGTATCTGCTGCAAGAGCCGTTCGTCGCCAAGAGCGATCAGGTCCTGTCGCTCGAGTGCCACTACAACAACTCTGCGGACAATCAGCCGGTGATTGGTGGGGTGAAGCAGACGCCGCGCGAAGTGACGTGGGGAGAAGGCACCGGGGACGAGATGTGCCTGAGCTTCATTGGCATCCGCGTGCCGCGTGTGAGCCCGTAGCCGGACCGGATAAAGACGCTGCTTACGGTGCGCTCGCCTTGAGCTTGAACGTCCCGGCGGTGTAGCACAGCAGCGTCGGGAACAGCACGAGCAGCGCCGCGTCCAGGTTGTTCAGCGTCTCTCTGAGTCCAATCACGAAGATCCAGCGCAGCGCGGGCTCGACGTTTTCGACGGCGCGCACCGTGGTCTGAAGCCCCACAATCGTTCCAAACAACCCAACAATCAGCGTCAGCACGCTCAGGTTGCGCACCAGCTGAGCCAGCTGCTCGGTCGGCTTTTCGATCAGCTTGATCGACACCGCCAGCGCCGCCACACCAAACGCCAGCGTCGGGAAGATCGGCCAGCCAGCTTCACGCACAAAGTCGATGAGAATCGTCATGGGACACCTCCTTGGATTGTCGTCTCGTTACGGGCTGTGGTTGTGCAGCCTGCGTGCCAAGGTTCCAAGAGAGCTGTTTCCGACGGCATTGTGCAGCGATGACTGGATCCGCTTGCCTGTCTGCGGACGTCCGCGCGCTGTCCGCGCCAGTGTCCGCGAAGGTGTCCGAGCCGATGTCCGCGCTACTCGACCGGATAGCCGCGACGCTGCCACCACTCGGCCCAGCGCTTTCGAGCCAGCTCGCGCTCGCGCTTGGGATCGTCGTAGCGATAGCCCGCAATGTCCCCCGACATCGCCACCAGCTCGTCTTGTGACGACGATCGAATCAGCGCATCGCTGTGCGATAGACCGGCAAGCAGCCAGCTGAGCCGCGCTTTCGGTCCGTTCTTTTGCCACCACGACTTCCAGCGCCAGCCGCTATCGCCAAAGTCCTGCTTGGTCAGCGTCACCAGGCCGCGTCGCGCCGACTCACTCACCGCCGGATCGGCATCTTGCAGCAGCGAGATGAGCTGCGGAATGATCGATCCGTCACGCAGCTCGCTGAGCGCATCGATGGCGTAACACGACCGTCGCTCCTCGCTGGCGCTCAGCTGATCGTGAAGG
The DNA here is from genome assembly GCA_016794365.1 of Myxococcales bacterium. GTDB lineage: Bacteria > Myxococcota_A > Polyangia > Palsa-1104 > JAEUJZ01 > JAEUKA01. The sequence continues at coordinate 31,853 of JAEUKB010000026.1, read as the reverse complement.
AACTTGCTGAGCCCTCGCAGCGCCGAGCTGGGCGGGAACGAGCGCAGCACCGACAGCGCCGCCGTGCGAACCGGCTCACTGCGATCGAGCAGCAGCTCTCCCAGCACCGACAGCGCCGCAGGCGAGGGCGCTTCCGCCAGCAGCAGCACAAGCTGTCCTCGCAGCTCCGGCGTGGTCTGCGGATTCGCAATTCGTTCTAGCAGCGGCGAGATCGCGGGCTCTCCCAGGCGCAGCAGCAGCGAAAACAGTGGCCCATCGATCGATGGCTGCTGTGGATCTCCGACGGCGCGACGCTCCGTGCCTTTGCCTGGGCCGGGCAGGGCTTCGACCACCGCGCGTGCGCCCGATTCCCCCGCCGCTCGTAGCTTCGCGAACGACTCTTCGTCGCCGCTGGCCGCTTTGTCGATCAGCTCGCTGACGTTTACGCCTGCCTTGGCCAGGTCCAGCTTGGCGGTCGCGGGCTCCGTTGCTTTGTGCGCACCGCTGTGCTTGCCCGTGGCCTTGGGAGAGTCCGCACTCTTTGTCATCGCGCCCGGCTTGGGAGAGTCCGCACTCTTTGTCGTCGCGCCCGGCTTGGGAGAGTCGCCGCTCTTGCCCTTTTTCACCCGCAGCGGTGTCGTCGGCTGTTCTCCAGTCGCGACGGGCACATTGGCCGCCGCTTTGCCAGGTTCCGCTTTCGCCGCTGGAGCCGGTTCCGTCTTGGCAGCGAGAGCCGGTTCTGCCTTTGCCGCCGGAGCCGGTTCTGCCTTTGCCGCCGGGGCTGGTTCTGCCTTTCCAGTGGGCGCTGGAGCACGGTAGGCCGTCGTTGTGGTTCCGGTCTGTTCTGCGCGTACGACTTCCGGTGCTTTGGCAACGCCTGCCGACACCGTGTCTTCCGCTTGAACGCGCGCCCACGCCTTCGCCGCCTGAGCCGCTGCCGCCCCAAGCTCTGAGGCGACCGACGCATCGAGCGCGCTTCCTTCGTCTTCCACGTACAAAAAGGCCACGGCCTTGCCGCGTACCTGAATCGGCACAATCAGCGCATCGACATCGAGCGGCCTCGACAGCGCCTTGAGCGCATCGGCCCCCGGCGATCCTGCCGCGATGCGGGCGGGCTGCGGCTCAGACGACGACAGCGCCTTGGCAAACGCCGAGGGCTGATCGAGCGCAATCGCCTGCTTTTCCAGGTACGAGCGCTCCTCGAAGTCGTCGCCCAGCGCCATCCGTCCAAACGCTACGTCGCCGTGACGGGTAAAGATCGCCGCAAACGCCGCTCGCGATCGCGCTCCACGCAGCAGCGCCAAAAAGACATCCTCACGCTTGGCAGCCGAATCGAGCAGCTCGGCCACCGCTTCAAACGACAGCGGCAGCGCACTGTCATCAGACAGCCCGAGCGCAATGCGCGGCGCTGGACCCGCGTAAGGAACCGGCGACACCGACGAAGCGGGAGGTGGCTCACTGCTCGCACTGGCCCAGATGTCGGCTTCCTTCGGCAGCGGCTCGCCCAAGCGACCACTGAGCACTGCCTCGGGCACCGCTTCCGGCACCGCCGTCGGCTTCTGCTCGACAACGGGCTTTTGCTCGACGACAGGCTTCTGCTCGACGATGGGCTTCTGCTCGACAACGGGCTTTGCTTGAGCAACCGGCTTTTGCTCGACGACAGGCTTTTGCTCGACGACCGGTTTTTGCTCGACGACCGGCTTGGCTTGAGCGACGGGTTTTTGCTCGACGACGGGCTTTGCTTGAGCGACGGGCTTTTGCTCGACGACGGACTTGGCTTGAGCGACGGGCTTCTGCTCGACGACCGGCTTGGCTTGAGCAACCGGCTTTTGCTCGACGACCGGCTTGGCTTGAGCAACCGGCTGTGCTTTCACCTGCGCTTGCGGCTTGGCCTGAGGCTGAGGCTTGATCTGCGGTTGCGGCTTGGCCAGCGTGGGCGCATTGGCTGCAAGCGTGATCTCTCGGCCTCGCTTGTTCTTGCGCTTGCCGCCTGCCCCTGGAATCGCTTTGTCCGCTGAAGGCACTGCAACGGGTGCTGGCTTCGCGTCGGCCACCGGCTTGGCTTCGACAACGGGCTTGGCTTCGACAACGGGCTTGGCTTCGACAACCGGCGTTGCTTCAATAACCGGCGTTGGCTCGACAGCGGGCTTGGCTTCAATAACCGGCGTTGCTTCAACCACCGGCTTCGCCTCGACAACGGGCGTTGGCTCGACAGCGGGCGTTGGCTCGACAGCGGGCGTCGCTTCGACCGGTGCGGGCTCGGTGAGGGCTGCAACCTTGACCGTGGGCTTGTCCGCGTCGGCAGACGGTCCGGCTGGCGGCTGCACGACCTTGCCACTTGGCGTCCGCTTGCTCTCGGCGTTGTTCGCGGCAGACAGCCAGTCATCTGCGGACAGCCAGTCGTCCATCGTCATCTCGCTGCTGATGGCTGGCACCTTGACGGTGTCGCGAACCTCAGGAGCGTGAGATGGAATCTCAGCAGCGTGAGATGGAGCCTCAACAGGGAGAGGTGCAACCTCAACAGGGAGAGGTGCAACCTCAACAGGGAGAGGTGGAGCCTCAACAGGGAGAGGTGCAACCTCAAAAACAGCCGCTGGGGCTTCAGGCGCTGGCGCAGGGACCGACACCTTGGGGGGCGGCGGGACCAGGCGCAGCGCGTCGAGGCTGCCAAAGCGTGGAATCGGGTCCACGGTGATCGGCGCGGGCCAGCCTTTGCTTTCGTGAAGCTGCTGACTGCGCTTGATCAGCCGACCGATGCGGCCCGTCAGGGTGCCGCTGCCGTAGACCAGCTCCAGGGCTTCAAGGAAGCGGTACTCGAAGACGATCCAGGGCTCGATGCGCTGCCGCACGGCGTGGGCGAGTGCGTCCAGGGTTGCGACATCGACCTCGATGGTCACCAGCACTTGCAGCACACCGCCGGGCAAAAGCCGCGTCGGGACTGCGTGATACTGCTCGGCGACTTCGCGGGTAAAGACTTCCAGCACCTCGGGCAGTGGGCGCTCGGTGGCGTGCAGTCCGTGCGGAAGCGCTGGAAGCTGCGCCGCGCGCTTGAGGTACTGGATGAGCAGATCCTCATCAATCGCCTTGAGGTCGAGCAAGCTGGTATCGAGACAGCCGCCGTTGATGGCCTGGCGTTCGATGGCGTCGGTGATGCGCTGGGAAGAGACGCGACCGTCTTCCACCAGCAATGAAGAGAGACGTTTGCTCATGGCTTCAGCACCGCGTAGGTTCCAGCCAGCCAGTCGTGCAGGCCGCGCTTTTCTCGATCAAAGCCAATCCACAGCACACCCAGCGAAAACGGCAGCACCGCGAAGCCGTAGCCAACCGTGCGGGCAAACGCGCGCAGCACAGACGGCTTATCGCCGTAGACATCGACGACGATGATGCGGGCCAGGCGCTTGCCAGGAGTCTGTCCCGACAGCGCATAGAACATCCAAAAGTACAGAAACGCGACCACAAGGCCCGTGCCGAGCAGCGCTTCGTTGGTCATGCTCCCGTCGAACAGGTTGGCCAGCATGACATCGGGGCTTAGCTCGCCCAGGCGCGGGACGGGCTGATGCAGGGCCGCTCGCAGTCCGTAAAACGACACAAGCAAAAGCGGCGTCAGCAGCGTCAGGTCCACCGTCGTGGCAAAGGCTCGTCGAAACAAGCCAGCGGCACGAAAGGATGTCCTAGGGGTTTCTGCGGACTCTATAGAGGGCTCGAGCGCGGATGTGGCGACTAATGCCATGGGATTACTATATTTTCCGGGAAGCTGAATTACAATCGCTGCCTTTGACTCGCCTGCTCACTTGCGGCCTTACTCTCGGCACAATCGGCGCAGCGTAGCGAGTCGGACAGCGATGGTGTCGTCGTCGATGGTCGTTGCATATGCCACGATTCGTGCGCCAACCGCCGGACGACACGCGAACACTTGGGCATAGATTTCATCGAGCAGTGCCGTCGGCATCTTGAAGCGACAGACCCGCGCGTAGTCGAACACCCAGGCAAACCACTGATCTTTTTTGGTGGCTCCAGCGAGGCGCAGGGCACGACGCAGGGCTTCGACGATGATGATCTCTTCGGGAATGTCGCCACCTTCGGCACGCGAGCGCATCTCGGCCAGGCGCGGTCCCATCATTCGCTCGGCGTCTTCGATACGACCCATGGCCAAGACCTTGTCGGACAGGCCCCAAAACAGGCGATACGCGGAGCCTCGGCTGCTGCCGCCCGCCGTTTCGAGCGCATCAGGATCTTGCGCAACGTGCGTCTGACCATCGGAAATCGGTGTCGGCGGATGGTCAAGCAGTCCAGTGGGCAGTCCGCCGGGCATCGACACGCTGCTCGAAGCAGGTGCCGGGTTGCTGATGGTGCTTCCTGGGCTTGGCATCGACGGCATCACGGGCGTGGGCGGTGCCGCTTGCTGGGCCGGAGGCGGACCGACCGACACCGGCGACACGTTCACATCGCTAAAGCTCTGCGAGACGCTGACAGCGGTGCTGCCGGACTTTTGGGTCCAGTCCGGCATGTGCGTCACCGTCGGTCTGTGCGGCGACGGATCATCTTCACGGTCCAGCGTAAACTGCTGCGTCCCGATGCCGAGAATATCGCCCGGATTTAGGGTCACCACCGACGTAGCATTGATACCGTTGACGCGTGAGCCGTTGCGACTTCCCAGGTCTTCCAGCGTCACGCTGGTCTGGCTCACCCGCAAGCGAGCGTGCCGTCGCGACACCATGGGTTCATCCACTCGCAGATAACACTCTGGGCCGCGACCAATGATGATCTCGCCCATGGGCAAGTTGATCTCCATGTTGCGCATGCGCAGCCTAAATCGGGCCATGGTCTTATTAAGTTACTGCCGATTGGCCACTCCTCACAAGAGGACTGTGTCACTCGGACGAGCGAGCACTACGTGGGTGACTGTGGGACGGAAAGCCCACATGCGTGGAACCTGACCGCTTGTGGTCCAGGAAATGGTCGGGCGGCGCGGTTCTGTCTTGATCTCCGACGGGCATCCGTTGTACGAGAGCAGCGTTTGTATGAGAGCTTGTTATGCACGACCCGCATGACCCTTCGTTGACACCCTCTACTCAGCCATCGACCAAGCCCATCAGCGAGCCCGCTCAGCCGACGCCGACCTGGAATGTCCAGCTCGATCGCGCGGCGGTGATTGCGGCGGAGCTGAGCCTGCGACCACAGCAGGTAGAACGAACGCTCGCGCTTTTGGATGAAGGTGCGACGCTGCCGTTCATCGCTCGCTACCGTAAGGAAGCCACCGATGGCTTGGGCGAAGTCGAAATTGCGACGATTTCCGAGCGCGGTGCGTATCTCACCGAGCTGGTGACGCGCAAATCGGCGGTCCTTACCGAGATTCACAAACAAGGCAAGCTGACCGACGTGCTCAAGCAGCGGATTGTGAAGACGCTGTCGCGCACCGAGCTGGAAGACTTGTACCTTCCGTTTAAGCCGAAGCGACGGACGCGCGCGACGATTGCTCGTGAGCGAGGTCTGGAGCCGCTGGCGCAGCTGATTTGGTCGCAGCCGGATGCAGCACCGTCGCTCGATGAGCTGGCCGCCGCGTACATCAATGCGGAAAACAGCCTGCCAGATACTGCTTCGGTGCTATCCGGTGCGCGGGACATCGTCGCAGAGCAGATCTCCGATGATGCCGGTGTGCGTGCTGCGCTGCGAAGCTTCGCGATTGAGACGGGAACGCTCAAGTCGCGGCTCATCAAGCGCAAGGACGAAGGCGACGAAGTGCCCGAGCCCGGCAACGAGCGTGCGCACGGCGAAGTCAAAGCGCAGCCGAAGACGGACAAAAAAGACGATCCGGCGCTCAAGTTTTCCGACTACTTCGAGTACGAAGAGAGCGCCAAGACGATTCCGTCGCACCGGATGCTGGCGCTGCGTCGCGGTGAAAAAGAAGGTGTGCTGCGCGTCACGCTGGAACTCGACGGTGACAAAGCGAGCGGCGTGATCAGCCAGCAGGTGGTGCGCAATCCATCGAGTCCACTACAAGGACAGCTTCGGCTGGCGCTGGAAGACTCGTGGGATCGACTGCTCAAGCCTGCGGTGGAAGTCGATGTTCGGCTGGCCCTGCGAGAGCGCGCCGACGCAGAAGCGATTCGCGTCTTTGCCGAAAACCTTCGTCATCTTTTGCTTCAGGCGCCGCTCGGCGGCAAGCGAGTGCTGGCGCTCGATCCTGGCTATCGCACCGGCTGTAAGCTCGCAGTGGTCGATGGAAAAGGCGATCTGCTGGCGCATGACGTGATCTTTGCGACGATGAGCGAGTCACGACGGATCGAAGCGGCAGCGCGACTGGATGATCTGGTTCGCGAGCACAAGGTCGAAGCGATTGCGATCGGCAACGGCACCGCCAGTCGAGAAACCGAAGGCTTTGTGCGCAAGCTGGCCGCAGCGGGCAAGCTCCCGGGCGTGAAGATCATCGTCGTCAGTGAAGCCGGTGCATCGGTTTACTCGACGAGCGAGATTGGTCGCCAAGAGTTTCCGACGCATGATCCGACGGTGCGCAGTGCGGCTTCGATCGGTCGGCGACTGCAAGATCCACTGGCCGAGCTGGTGAAGATTGAGCCGAAGTCGATTGGCGTCGGTCAGTATCAGCACGATGTCCATCAACCGACGCTGAAGAAGCAGCTCGATCAAGTGGTCGAGTCGTGTGTGAACAACGTCGGTGTCGATGTAAACACCGCGTCGCCGAAGCTTCTACAATACGTCGCGGGCGTCGGTGAAACCCTGGCGCAGAACATCGCCAACTATCGCAGCCAGCACGGTCCGTTTTTGTCGCGTCGGCAGCTTCTTGATGTGCCGCGTATGGGTCCGAAGGCGTTTGAGCAGGCCGCAGGCTTTTTGCGCATTCGTGAAAACGCGGAAAGCCCGCTTGATTCGTCGGCGGTTCACCCCGAAAGCTACGATGTCGTCGAGCGGATGGCACAAGACCTGGGCGTATCGGTGCGTGAGCTGGTTGGCAACAGCACGCTCATCAAGAACGTTCAGATTACGCGCTATATCGATGATCGACGCGGAGAGCCGACGCTGCGTGACATCCTGGCCGAGCTGGAAAAGCCGGGTCGCGATCCTCGGCAAGAGTTCGAGGAAGTCGGCTTCAATCCCGATGTCACCGAAGTCTCGCACCTCAAAGAGGGCATGATCCTAAACGGCGTCGTCACCAACGTGACCAACTTCGGTGCGTTCGTCGATGTCGGTGTGCATCAAGACGGCTTGGTTCACATCTCGGAGCTGTCGCATCGCTTCATCAAAGATCCAGCCGAAGCGGTCAAGGTGGGCGATCGCGTCAAGGTCAAGGTGCTGAAGGTCGAGCTGGATCGGATGCGCGTTGGCCTGTCGATCAAAGGCGCGAGCGAGCCGCCGAAGGCTGAGCCCGGAGATGCGCGTCGTGGGCCTCGTCCGGTGGAAGCTCCGGTCCAGCGTCGGAAAGAAGAAGGCGGCGAGCGTCGGCGAGAAGATGGTGGCGAGCGTCGGCGTCCGGATCAGCGCGCAGCGACACCGGCTGGTGGTGCGCGTCCGTCGTCTGATGAGCGTCCACCTCGTCGGGAAGAGTCCGATCGAGGCCGTCCCCCCGCGCGCGATCAGAAGCAAGCTCCGTCGTCTGCGCCGCTCAAGAACTCGCCGTTTAACACCATTCGCGGTCTGAACTTGGTGCTGAAGAAGTAGCCTGAGGCGGCATCACACCGCCGTCTATTACTTCCCTTTTTGCGCCAGGTTCATCGTCAGCGCGATCAAGTCTTCAATCACAAGCTGTGGCACCGTCAGGGTCATGACTCGCGTCAGTCCTTGCGGTCCGATGCTGCCTGCTCGCGTTGCGTACGTCAGCGGCACTTCTCCGTGATGAGGAATCACGCTCAGCAGCGACGCGCCGGTTCGCTCGGGCTCGGTCGGCTTGCCTGTCCGTCGCTCGGTTGCGCGCAGCACAGAATCCAGCATGCCAACCCAGCCTGCCAGCGTCGTAAAGCCTCCGCCTTGGCTGTTTGGATCTTGAAGCTGGGCGATGCCACTGCGCTGCGCCAGCGTCTCAGCAGCAGGCAAGCTGGCTTGCTTCTGGAGCATTTGGATCAGCAGGTTCTTGTCGCCGCCCACCGCGCTCCAGGTTCGACCGCCGACGGGAGCCGTCAGGATGTACAGATTGAGCGGTCCTCGCTTTGTACCTTTTCCTGACTTGTCAAACTGGCTGCTCAGCCCCGACAGATCCATCGACAGAAACAGCCCGGTGGCCTGCGCTCCCAGCGGCTTGGCGACGTTTTCTGCGCGCAGCACTGGAATCGGCGTCTTGATGCCCAAGGTCTTCCACTTTTTGCGCAGATACGCAGCCAGCCCAGGACGATTCCACACCTGCGCAAGGCCGCGCACAAAGGCTGCTGATTCGTCGGGCTTTCCGTCGCTACGTTCCGATGTCGCAAGATAAAAGTGGTTGCTCAGCATCGCCATCAGCGGATCGCCAGCCGTCTGAGGCTTGCTTACCGCGCCTTCTCCCAGCACGGTCGTCATGACGCCGTCCCACTTGGGCACTTTCTGAAACAGCTCACGCACCGCGACGCGATCGGGCTCTGGCAGACCATCGTGCTGCAAAAACGCATCCAACAGCGGCAGCAGCGTCGTCATCACCTGAAACCCGAGCTTCGGATCGGTCGTGTGATACGACGCGGACACCACATCTTTGGGCAGCGTGAAGAACACCGGAGGCGGACCACTTGTCTTGCGCGCCGCAGCATCCGCATCGGTCTTTGCCCACGCTGACTGCGTTCCCGTCATCTTGTAGCCAAGCGAGAGCTGAACCTGATCGGGCCGAATCGCCAAGTCGAGCGCCAGCAGCGACAGATCTTTGCTCAGTAGCGACACTTCTCCGACGAGCGCTTTGATTGCATCGGTGGCTGCGCGATCGAACTGCGGGTCTCCGATCGCCAGGCGCTGCGGCAGCATCATCGTTCCCGCATCGAGCACTTGCTGCCACTGCGTCGAATACACCGACAGGATGCTCGCGACCGATAGCTCTGCGTACAGGTCTTTGCCTTGCGCAGCGGGAACGCTGAGCGACTGCAACGAAGGCGCGAGCAGATCCCGATGTGACTCGCTCTCGGAACAGACCATGCGACCTGGGCCGGTATTGCCACTGAGGATGCACGGCATCGACGCGCTTCGGCCGAGCGAGATCCCGAGGAGCGTCTGATTTCCGCGATTTTCCCGAAGCAGTCCCTGCGCTTTGGCGATACGTCGCGTCTCTTCGGCGCTGCTCACTTGAAAGGACACTGCCCAAGGAGGCGCACCGCGACGACCCGAGTCCGTTTCCAGCGCGAACACCAAATCCACCGGCGCGCTCAGCTGGATCACTTTGGAAAAGTCTCCCAGCGTCTGCTGCAACGTGTCCATCAGCGGCAGCGGGAACGGAACATAGCCCGACAGCGTCTTGAGCGACTGCGCGACGTTTGACAGCCGCACGGTGGCAATCATCGTCGGTCGCGCTCCAGCTACTTTGGCAACCGGCGGCGCAGACGGTGGAACATCAGCGATGGCACTGGACGACGGAGCGAGGCCGATCCCAGCCAGCGCCAGCGCAAAAATTCGTGAGTTACGCATCCCGGTATCTTCGCATGGAACCTCGGCGTCGGCACGACCCGCTGTGTCAGACCCAAGTGGTAACAGGGCACGTATCGCCACACCGGCACGGCGTGTATCATCCTGACTTTCGTTGAGTCCGGTTTCGTGAGAAGGAGCTTTGAAAGCCATGAAGTTTACGTTTCGAAATTGGGAAAACCCGTCGCAGGTTCTCTCTGAAAAAGCGGACGCAGTAGTGATTCCCGTACTGGATGCCGATGTGGGTGCAGATTCGCTACTCGGTGCGATCGATGGTCAGCTCAGCGGGTATTTGCGACAAGCGATCAGTGAAGAACAGTTCGCCGCGAAAGCTACGCAGAGCCTGTCGTTTCATACCCAAGGCAAGCTGGGTTCGACGCGGCTGACGCTGCTCGGAGTGGGCAAGCCAACGGGTGTGGTGCCAGCCGATGTACGAACCTGGACAGCGCGTGCGATTCGCAGCCTGCCAAGCTCGGCCAAAGTCGTGACCTTGTGCCTGCGCGGCGTGACTCCGGCTGATGCGGCGTCCGTCGGTCAGTCTGTCGCAGAAGGCGCGCTGCTGGTGACCTATCAGTTTGACAAGTATCTATCGGGCGACCGCAAGAAGCGAAGCGCGGTGCAAGAAGTGGTGGTGCTGCTTCCTCCCGATGTATCGACAGAAGCTGCTGCTGTGGGCGCACAGCGAGGTCAGATCATTTCCGAAGGTGTCTGTCTGTGCCGCGATCTGGTCAACGAGCAGCCGACCGAGATGTGTCCACGTCGCCTCGCTGAGGTTGCCACCCAACTGGCGCAGAAGCTGGGACTTGGCTGCACGGTGCTCGGGGTCAAAGAGTGCGAAGCGCTGGGCATGGGCATGTTCCTGGGTGTCGGTCGCGGTTCCGTCGAAGAGGCTCGCTTCATCCATCTCACCTACAAGCCACAGTCGGAGCCGCGCAAAAAGATCGCACTGATTGGCAAGTCGGTGACGTTTGACTCGGGTGGACTGTCAATCAAAACCACCGAGGGCATGCTGTGGATGAAGATGGACATGGGCGGTGGCGCGGCGGTGCTGGGTGCGATTTCAGCGCTGGCGCAGCTACAGTGTCCCGACGAAGTTCACGTTCTGCTCGCGGCTGCGGAAAACATGCCGTCGGGAAATTCCTACAAGCTGGGCGACGTGCTGCGCGGCATGAGCGGCAAGACGGTGGAGATCAACAACACCGACGCAGAAGGACGGCTCACGCTGGCAGATGCCATGACCTATGCCGTTGAAAAGCTGGGTGTAGACGAGATCATCGATCTTGCGACGCTGACTGGCAGCTCGATGGTGGCGCTCGGAAGCACAACGGCTGCACTGTTTTCCAACAGCGACGCGCTGGCCGCACGCATCGTCGATGCATCCGCGAAGACCGGAGATGATCTGTGGCGGATGCCGCTGCGTGATCGACTGTTTGACTCGCTCAAGAGCGACATCGCCGACATGAAGAACTCAGGCGACCGCTACGGAGGCTCGATCAGTGCGGCGCTGTTCCTACGAGAGTTCGTCGGTGACAAAGTCTGGGCGCACATTGACATGGCAGGCCCAGTTCACGCCGAAAAAGACGTAGGTCACACGCCCAAGGGAGCCAGCGGCTACGGTGTCGCGCTCCTCTGCGAGCTGCTCGCACCACGCGCATAAGAAAAAAGCGCTGCTTTTGGCAGCGCTTGCTCAAGTCACCTACGACTTGAAGTCATTCCCCCCGGAAGACTTGAGAGCCACTGCTGGGACTTGAACCCAGGACCTACGGTTTACGAAACCGTTGCTCTACCGCTGAGCTACAGTGGCAAAAACGAGTGGAAGTCTACTTAGCTTCTCATCTTGCAGCAAGACCGAAATCGACTAGACCTGCTTTTTTCGGGAGCTACGCTCGCTCTTGGGCGGAATGTGCTGGCTGATTCGTCCGGTGGTCTTCGCTTTGCCTCGTTCTTTGCCGGGCTTTTTGACCACGGGTGGCTTGGGCGGCGGCTTCTTGAAGAACGAAACAGCGATCTCATCGATCGACTCAGAGCGCCGATCCACGCCCGGATCAAACTGACGAAGGTACGTGCAGCGCGGCTCCTCAATCATCGGTGTGACCTTGTGATCGTGAAAGAGCTGCTCTTCGAGATACTTGTAGTTTGCGTAGCTCTCGACGAAAAAATCGATCTCTCGACGGCGAATGCCACCGCCCGTGTCATCGGCACGGACGCAGCCATCGTGGATCGTTCCGTCGGGAAGCTTCATGCCACGTAGCTCGGGCATATACAGCGGCGTTCCCAGTGGCACCCAGCGCGGATCGACCGCCACCGACCGAAACGGCAGGAGCGCGCGCTGCTGGCCTCCTTTGCCGAACGGATGCGACTGCGGATCAAGTGTCTGGTAACACGTCCCGATTCCATACGCGCAGCGTCCGTCGTAGTTGATAAGCCGTCCGTCGCGCAGCACACCCGAGCCTTCCAAGCGCAGCTCGAACACAAACGCACGCGGGAAGCGACCAATCGGGAAGCCTTGGCGCGTATAGATTTCGATCTCGTACGGCTCGTTGGCGTACTCGGACTCGTAGGCCAGCCAGTAATAGGTCAGCTTGTAGGTACCCGGCTCACCGAGCGGATAACCGCAGCAGCCTTTTTCTTTTCCCGTCGGCGTCAGCTTGGCAAACACGCTATGTGGCTGCTTGCTTGCGCCTTCGTCGTCATCCGGGACACTGCGCAGCCGGTCCGAGCCCAGCACCGAGAGCACCGACATCGGCAGTGCGCCACCAGGAACCAGACCACTGACGGCTGATAGTGCGATGCCATCTGCCGCTTCCGGCATCGCGAGCAGCATCCAGGCTGTCAGTGAGATCCCAATCATGAGCGCACTCTACAGAATACTCGCAATGCGGTGCGGGCTCATAGAGACAGCGGACGGAAGCCAAACAGCCGAAGCCGACGCAACAGCACATCGAGCAGCAGCAGCCCAATCGTCACCATCACAATCGGCGGCCACAGCGCGCGCAGATACCTGATCTTTTCGTCTCCCGCTACGAGTGCATCCGTCGCTTGCTGGATCGTCTTTCCACTTGTCAGCGTTGCAACCTGCGAAAGCAGCGCATCGTCGGGCGGCAGTGCCAGATATTCCCGAGGGTAGGGCAGCGACAGCGTTCCCCACGACTCCGCCACCACCGGCCCTGGTGTCGCTGGATTCGGCGAAGGGCTGCGATGCACCGCGCGCAGCAAAAACGATCCAACCCGATGGAGCCGAACTTCCGCTTCATATCGACCCGGTGCCGTCAGCGACATCGGCTTGCGCAGCAGCACATCGCCTTTGCCTGCCAGTAGGCCGATGCCATCGCTCGCCGGAGAGATCACTTCCAGGTCCGTTTGTAGTCCCGACAAGAAGCGATCATCGGCAGACACTGCATCGACGCGCACACGCAGAAACGGCGCGGCCACCGTGGTCTGTAGCTCGTAGCCGTGACCGCTTCGCTGTCCATCGTGACGCATCGACGACCGCACAAGCTGCGCCCAAAACTTCGCGTATCCCGGCCAGCGCAGCCAGTCCACCGCCCAGCGATTCTTGGCATCACTTGTAAACGCGACCGCTTGGCCAAGTCCTTGTCGCCAGCGCGCCAGCAGCGGCTCCCCGAGCGGCGACACCAAGATCACTTCCGCCAGCGGCTTGGCTTTCGTCGATACGTAGCCGCGCAGAGGCGGTGCTTGCTCGATCTGAACACCGTCGAGTAGCTCCACAAACTTGCTGACTTTGGGCACCACGCGCTCTTCAATCAGCGCCGAGCGAGCCACCTGCGTGGTTTCCTTCGTGAAGATCTTTGGCACCGACGAAACATCTTGCGTGAAGTAGAACCGTCCGCCGCCGTGCTCGGCAATCGCGGTGAGCAGCGTCTGATCTGCACCGGCTCCGACGCCGACCGTCGAGACCGTGATCTTGTTTTGCACCATCTGATCGGTCAGCTCCAGGAGTCCTTGGTATTCGGCCTGTCCGTCGGTCAGCAAGATGACGTGCTTGATCTTGGCACTGGCTGAAACAAGCTGCTGATACGCCTCGTTGAGCGGTGGCAACAGCTGCGTTCCGCCGCCCGCCGTCAGTCGGGCAATGTCCGTCGAGATCCGGATGCGATTTTGGGCGCGCTGAAGCCGAACCAGCGGAATCGCCTGGCTATCGAACGCCACCACCCCGATAAGATCGTCGGGTGCGAGCATCTCTGCCGTCGCCCGCGCTGCATCTTTGGCAAGCTCCAGCTTGGGACCATTCATCGACGCGGAGCGATCGATACACAGCACCAGACCGAGGCTCGGCTGCTCGCGCTTTTTTTCTTGTTCAAACCGCACCGGCAGCAGCTTTTCCAGCTGTGTTCCCTGATATCCGCCCGAGCCAAAGCTGTTTTCACCGCCGACCATCACGAAGCCGCCGCCGAGGTCGCGCACATACGACTCGATCGCGAGCATCTGCGCCTGACTGACCAGCGTCGCGGATACATCGGACAGCAGCACCAGATCGAACGGCAAAAGCTCTTTGGCGGACGACGGCATGCCGTGAGGTCCGCGCGTCTCGACCTCGATGTTTTCGCGCTGGAGCGCCTGCGTGAGATAGCCTTTGGCGCTCGCTTCTCCCTCAATGTACAGCACTCGAGGCCGACCTTTGGCCAGCACAGACAGCACCGCTTGGTTGTTGTCAGCGATGGTGTCTTGCAGCGGCTGGCTCGGCTGTCCCGTCGTCGGCTTCGGCAAAAGCTTCGCCATGTAGGTCAGCGCGCCCGGCGACTTCGGCTCACTGCGGAAGCGAAGGATGTTGCGGCCCGGCTGTAGCTCGATGTCGCGGTGATCGTCTTCGGGATTGGGTGTTCCATTTTGGAGCAGATCGATCCGCACCGACTGCGCAATGTTGGAATAGACCTCGGCTTCCAGCGTAAACGGCGCACCGACTTTGAGCTGAGCATCCACAGACGGTCCACCGCTCATGCGAAGCTCGCGCACGAGCACTTCCGGGGCAGAGCTGGCGGCATACGGCACCACGCTGACCGTTACCTTGCGCCGCGCCGCTGCGACCGCTTCACCGAGCACATCACCTTCGGTCTGATTTCCGTCTGAAAACAGGATGGTCCGACGCAAAGTTCCCGGCGCATGCAGGCCATAGGACATTTGCAGCGCGGCTTGCAGGTTGCTTCCGCTGCGATCGATGTCGTCGGGCTGCGTCGGACTCTGAATCGCTCGGAGCGGCGGCAGCGGAACGCCCGGCGCGGGCAGCGTCACAAGGCGCGGTCGGGCCGCAAAGCGCAGGATGTGGAGATCGTCTCCGCGACGGTGAGTCTCTTCACGCAGCGTCTCAAGCTGCTTGGTTGTGCTGGCCAGCTGCGTCGCTGATGCCGAGTCCGAGACATCCACCAGCGCCACCACCGACAGCTTTTGCCATTCCCCCAGCAGCGACGGCTGCGACAGCGCCAGGCTCAAGCCGCACAGCAGCACACTGCGCGTCACCAGCTGAAGCCAGAGCTGTCGTCTGGACATATCCGTGAGCGAGACCAGCAGACCCGGCACAAGCCACGGCACAAGCGACACAAGGAGCAGCCACAGCGGATGCTCGATGACCACGACGCGGCCACGAAGCGCGATCACCAGACCGTCGAAACTGGCTCCGCGCAGGGAATCACCGAGCAGCTCACGACCTGACGACAGCCACTTGGGTGCCCACAGCCCCAGACCGAGCAGCCCGTAGCCGCCCGATCCAATCAGCGCGCACAACAGCGCCGCCGCCAGCGTCGGAAGCATCAGCGCGAGCCGACCACGACGAAACGCGAGCACACACGCCGCCGCGCTGACCAGCAGATAGCCAGCTCCAAGCAGCCCAAGCTGATTTCCGACAAGCGGCGCGCTCATACCGTCCACCTGCGATGATAGGTCCACCACTCGACAAACAAGAGCAGCGCCGCCACAAGCAGCAGATACGGCCACAGCGTCCGTCTGAGCGCTTGCTGCCCCGGATCGGGCGGTCGCAGCAGCTTCTGTTCAAGCTGAAGCTCGCGACGAAGCACCACCGACGATTCCTCGGGATCGAGCAGGTTGAGCGCGAGCGTCCAGCTCCTGAGCAGCTCCGGCACGCGCAGCGAATAAAACCCGGTCTGTTCGCCGTACAGCTTCACCACGCCTTCGTGAACCGGCACCGGCGCAAGCTGTCCTCCCGGCAGCGTCAGATCGGCCTGCTTCACCTGCGAGAGCTGCGCTTCCGACGCTTGGCTCGCTGTGCGCGCACGACCTCCGCGTAGCGGCACCACCAGCGTCGTGCCGGTTCGGAAGCTGCCCAGATCTTCATCGACATCGCCCGCAAACCAGTCCATCGCGTTCATCAGCAGCACCGGAAACGCGACGCGCAGCGGCAGATCGCTCTGACGGACATCGAATCCAATCGCCAGGCTTCGCTTCATTCCCGTCGGTCCAGGCTGCTCGCGCGCCACCACAATCGGATCCTTTAGCATCTGCGCCAGCGCTCGGTCATACGGTCCCAGACGAAACACCGACGAGCGGCTCATGTTGATATCCCCGAGCGAAACCCAGCGCATCACCGGATGCTGTTCGTCAATGTCCGACAGATATGGCGCGGTCACGGTCTTGGCGACGGTAAACGGACTCTGCTCACCTTGCGGGTCCAGATAGATCGCATGAACTTCGGGAGGCTTCGCAGGCGTCCAGGCATCAAACAGCACCGCGTCGTAGCGCAGCGCTTTGTCGTCTGAATATTGCGTCGGCGATAGCTTGTCGATTTGCAGGTGATTTTCTTCGCCCGCACTCGCCGCGAGCAGCGCACCTTCCAGAAACAGGTTGCCGCGCGTCACCATCAGCAGCTTGACGCGCTCGCGCTCGGGCAGCACTGCATAGGCGTGATTGTCTGTCGGTAATACGTCCACTGCACCATCGAGCAGCGTCAGTGTGGCTTCCAGGTGTGTCCCCGCGCCCGACAGGCTCGGATAGAGCTTTCGCGTCTGTTCTCCCGCTGCGAGCTGAATCTTTTGCACATCGACCAGCTCGCCTTCTTGTCGTAGCTCCAGCTGGGCTGCGCGCGCGGTCTGATTCGCACCGGGAGACGGAAAATACGAAAGCTGTAGCAGCACTTCGTAGCTGAGGCGATTGCGACGATAGCGACGCACCGCAAAGGACGTGATCGCGGCATTGCCCTCGCTCGGTCGAAGCTGCGCCTGCGTTGGCAGTGGCACAAAGCGCACATCCAGCCCGCTCGGCTTCTGCTTGAGCGTGGCTTCATCAAATCCACCGTCTGAAAACAGCACAACCTGCGGGTGTGGACGACCTTGAAGCAGCGCCTGCGCCAGCAGCAAGGCCGCCGGTAGGTCCGCCGACGTGTCTTTGGCGGTGACTTGGCCAAGCTGGGACTGTAGCTCTCGCTCATCGTCGGAAAATCCGCCCAGCGGTGCCGGTCTGCCATCGAGCTGCACCACGACCGCCAGATCGTCTCCGTGGAGCCCGCGAATCAGCTCCTCGGCAGCCGCGCGCGACAGATCCAGCCGCGACTTGCCCGGCAGGCTTGGGATCTGCGCCTGCATCGACGCCGACGCATCCATCAAGATCACGAGCGAGCGCCCTTCCTGCGACCGTCCCAGCCGAGGATCCCCGAGCGCCAGTGTCAAAAGTCCCAGCACCAGGAGCTGAAGCAGCAGCGACAACAGCCGAAGCAGCTTTTGCCACAGGCTCATCGCCTCGCTCTGCCCGAGCACTTTCTGCCACAGCGGGGAAAACGGTACTTCCAGCCGTCGGCGTCGCTGCCGTAGCACATACAGCAGCGTCAGCAGCGCCGTTCCTCCCGCCGCAATCGGAGCAAGCTGTCCCCACGGCAGGCCGAGCAGCGTAAACGGCGTCATCGGATAAAGCCCCCTTTTTGCAGGGCAAACAGCGTCAGCTCATCAAACGGCATGCTGGTTTCGGCGCGGATGTAGCTGATGCTGCGGCTCTTGCAGAAGGCGGCCAGCGTCTCGCAGTAGTTCGTATGTTCCTTTTTGTAGGCATCGATGAGCGACTGCGACAGCGTCACTTCGCGTAGCTCGCCGGTTTCCATGTCCACGATTTCGATGTCGCCGCGTACCGACGGATTGACTTCCATCGGATCGATGATCTGAATCGCCGCAGGCTCGAAGCGGTGATAGCGCAAAAGGTTCAGTCCCTCTTCGTAGCCGCTGTGATCGTAAAAGTCCGAGATCACGATCGCGATGCCCCGTCGCTTGATGCGCTGCACAAACTCACCGATCGAGGCCCGTAGATCGGTCTTTCCTTCTGGCTTAAGCCCCGCCAAAAAATCGAAAACCTTGAAGATCTGTCCTTTGCCGCGTGACGCTGGAAGCTCTGCCGACAGTCGCTCGCCCAGTCCGTACATCGCCACCCGATCCAGGTTCGCCAGCCCGACATAACCGAGCGCCGCCGCCACCTGTGCCGCGTAGCCCAGCTTGGCCATTCGTCCCTCGGCACTGCGCTTGAGCATCGGCACATCGGGACGACCCCCGAGCCGCATCGACACCGAGCGATCAATCAGCAGATAGATGTGCAGATCTTCTTCTTGCTCAAACAGGCGCAGCAGCAGGCGATCCATTCGCCCATAGACCGACCAGTCGAGGTAGCGCAGATCGTCGCCCGCCGTGTAGTCGCGGTGATCGGCAAACTCGATCCCTGAGCCTTGCCCACGCGAGCGCCGTTCCGCCCGGCTCTTGCCTGCGAAGACCTTTTTCGCGACGACATGCAGGTATTCCAGCTGCTTGAGAAACTGCTGGTCAAAGCCCGCTTGTGCCGCTTGCGTCGATGCTGCGGTCTGATCCACGGGCTTCCTACGATCGCGCTCCGCCGGGCAGCGCTTCGGGCGTTTTCGCCAAGATCGATCCGATGATGTCGTCCGTCGAAACACCTTCGGCCTGGCCTTCAAAGTTGAGGATCAGTCGATGTCGCAGCGCCGGACGCGCCACCTTCGCCACATCCGCACACGACACCGCAAACCGTCCGTCGAGCAGCGCCAGCACCTTTGCACCCAGCAGCAGCGCTTGGGCCCCACGCGGCGACCCGCCATAGCGAACAAAGCGTCGCACCAGATCGTTTTTGTCCGCCTTTTCGACCTTGCTGCCCAGCGCCTTGGCTGCCTTGTCTGCGTCGGGATGCGTGCCCACCAAGATCCGCACCGCGAAGTCTTGCACCGAGCGCGCCACCGGCACTTGCCGAACCAGGCTGCGCAGCTCGAGAAGCTCTGGACCGCCCAGCACCTTCTTTGCGTGGATGTGCTGCTGACTGGTCGTTCGATCGAGGATCGTGTGCAGCGCATCTGCCGACGGAAAATCCACCCGCAGCTTGAAGAAGAAGCGATCGAGCTGCGCTTCCGGCAGCGGATACGTTCCTTCCATCTCCAGTGGGTTTTGCGTCGCCAGCACAAAGAACGGCTGCGGAAGCTGATACGTCGTCTTCGACACCGTCACCGTCTGCTCTTGCATCGTTTCAAGCAGAGCCGACTGCGTCTTCGGCGTCGCGCGGTTTATCTCGTCGGCCAGCACGATGTGCGCAAAGATCGGTCCGCGCTGGAACTCAAAGTGGCGTCGTCCGCTCTCTTCTTCGACGAGCACGTTGGTTCCCAAGATATCGGCAGGCATCAGGTCCGGCGTAAACTGCACCCGCGAAAACGTCAGGTCGATCGCTTCGGCCAGCGTCTTCACCATCATCGTCTTGCCCAGGCCCGGCACACCTTCGAGCAGCACATGTCCGCCCGACAGCAGCGCAATCACCACGCCTTCGACGATCTCTTCATGGCCGACGATGACGCGAGCAATCTCGTCGCGTAGCTTGCGGACGTTGCTGCGGAATCCTTCGATCTGCTGCGCGGCCTGCTGAGCCGTCGTGGTTTCTGCCACTTGCGTCACTTTTCACCTTCTCGCATCGCGAGTTAGCACCAATTCTATCCGAGACTTGCGCGGTCTCGCACTCGGCGTCCGCGTTTCCCTGTCGGAGCGCTGTCACCCATCCGCTTGTCCGTTAGCGCGGTGCGGACGAATCGTCACAGCGCACCGATGCCATCATCTGCTGGATGATCTGCGCCGCGTACTGCGTCGTCTTCTGGTCCATGATCGATCCGAACCGTCGCAGGATCACCACCTGACCGGGCGACACCGCCTTCGCGGCTTCCATCAAGTACACATGACGATGCATGCGCAAGAACCGCTCACGCGCTTTTTGATACTGCGCCTGCTGCTCTTTGAGCGACTCCAGCGCTTTTCGTTCCGCGCGTCGGAAGGCATCGCGCTCGGACTGGTTGCGGAAGTCATCGATCCCGACCCACACAAGCGGGCTCACGTTCCCCGATGGAATCCCAAACATCGGGAGCTGTGCGACGACATCTTCTTGGCGAAGCTCGGTCCTGGGCACGGGCAGCGGGCTCACCTGCGCTGCGCCGTGTGGCGTTGGTAGATACGACAGCCGAACCTGCCAGCCGTCTTGCTCGGTTTGGCCCAGCACTTGGAGCTTGCCGCGCAGCTGATCCACATCACTTGGCAGCGCGTAGTCGAACAGAAATGCCAGTCGCTGGCGAAACAGCCGGTGGGTCTCGTCCGCGAACGCTTCACGCAGCAGCGGCGCCGTGTCGTCGTTACCGGGCAGCGCATAAAACTCTGCCCAGACCTCGCCGTCCGTTGCGTCATTGCACGTCGCCAGCTCCGCACGACGACCGCGAAACTCGAATGGATCGTACGACGTGACCCGATGCGCAAAGCCCGCAGGAAACTGCACCGTGCAGCGAAACGCCGTCGCGGTGTACGACTTCTGCTGCATCAGCGCTTGATAACGAGCCGTCTGCGCTTCCGCTTTCGCTTTTCCCTGCGCCGACAGCTTCCACACCATCAGCAGCGCAACCAGCACCACACCGCCAGCAATGAGCATCCACATCTGCATTGGCTTTTTTGCGCCCGTTTCGTTCATTGATCCGTTCATCGGTCCATCACCCCGTGTCAGACCTGCGTTGTCCGTCCCGTATCACTTGCGGCTTTTAGCGCCACAAACGGACGTGGAAACCAGCGCAGCCGTCCGCCGACCAGCACGATGCCATCCGTCGAAACGCCGAGCGAGTCTCCCGCTTCCAGCAGCGAAAAGCAGGCCCACGGCACACCCGGCTGTAGCTGCGACGCAATCGCTCGATAGCCCTGCGGAAACGCCGCCGCGCGAGGATGCTCGATCGCAAAGTCTTCCGGCTGTGCGACGTGAATGCGAATCAGCGTATGCCGAGGGTTCCAGCTTGGCGTAAGCGGCGCTTGCCACAGCGAATCGTAAAATGCGCGGGCCCGGCTCGCGGCGTCCCCTACGAACACCTGCGAATAGTCCGTTTCCGATGGCTGAAGCGAGCGCAGAAACGGCAGCCGCAGAAGCTCTTGCGACGGATCGATCAGCACAGCCAGCGCGGTCTTCAGGCGCTCAGCCAACTCGGTGAGCAAGACCGGCGGTCCATCGGTGGAAGAAGCAGGGTGGGGCGCAGCAGGCGATGAGCTAGCCATGCTCGCTATGTTAGTGGCTTAGGTACTCAAAGACATCCTGATCGGTCATGCCAGCGGGCGCATTCGGGAACACTTCGTTGGCTGGGGGCACAACCGTCGCAACGGGAGCCGTCTCTGTCGGCGCATCGCTGGTCGCTGCGACTTTACTTGGGACCGGCGCTGTCTCTGTCGCTGGCGCTGGCGCTGTCTCTGGCGCTGCCGGGGTTGCCGCTGGGGCTGGATTGGCTGCCGCGCGCGCTTTGTCTCGCTCGCTCTCCGTCGCTTTTTTGGCATCTTCGCCGCGCTTGTCTGAATCGACGCCCTCGATGCCCGACTGAATGCCCTTGAGCCCGCCCGTCAGGATGTTGTTGAGGAACATCATCCCTTGGTTCTGCGTGCCGTCTTTGCCCGGTGTCATCACGTCCACCGTCGAATCGAGCAGCCCGCCGAACATGCCGCCGACGCTGTTCTTCATCGCGCCGACCTTGTAGCGATCGCTCATCTCCGTCAGGTTGTCGCCCCACGTTGAAGGCTTGCTGCCCGCCGCGACCTGATCGGCTCCGACCAGCGAGCGGAGCTTGTTTTCCACCAGCCGGTTGGACATCACGCCGTCTTTGACGCCGCCCGCGACATCCTTGGCCCACTTGCCCTCGTTGAGGTTGTCTTCGCCGTGCTGGAGCAAGCTGTTCCAGATGTTGCCGCCGCTCCAGGTGTTGCCGTCCTTGAGCGTCTCGGTCACCGTCTCCATCGCGTAGTTCTTGGCCGCCTTGCCGCCGCCCGAGATCAGCCCGTTGAGGATCGACTGGCCCATGCCAAAGTCCTGATCCTTCTTCGCCGGATCGCCAAACCCAGGGATCTTCTGCATCCACGCCATGCCCGGATGCGCCGCCGCAAAGTCCTTGTCCGCCAGCGTGCCCGGCAGCGAGCCCATCAGCCCTCCGAACGCGCCCTTGCCAAAGCCCATCAGCCCGTCTTTGGCCATGTTGCCGAAGAAGTCGCCCCCGCTGCCTTCCCAGTTCTTGCGGCTTGTTGCTGCTGACGACACACCACCGAGCCCGCCCTCAATGCCTTTCGAGAGGATGCTCATCTTCATCTTCTCGATCGCGCTCAGCTCTGTCGCCGCTTTCGTCGGATCGATCTTCAGCACGTTGCGCAAAAAGCCGTCCATCTTCGCGCCCTGCATGAGCTGACCGATGCCCGCCGTCGCCATACCGCCCGCCATGCTAAAGCCGGTATCGACCAAGTCGCCCTTTAGCTCGTCGCCGCCGTAGCCGCCGCCTTTGACCAGCGCCTTGGTTGTCATCATCGCCGCGCCGCTGCCGCCCGCCACCAGCGCCGCCGCCAACACCGGAGAAGCCGCACCCGCCGTCGCAATCGTCAGCGCCACACCAGCCGTGACGCTCGCCACCGTTCCCGCCGCGTTGGCAATCGAGTCCGTTCGCTCTTGCAGCGACTTTGCGTCGATCTTGTTCCAGTCCGCTAGCTGGTTGATCTCCGCAAACTCTGCACTGTCCACCTTGCCGTCGCCTTCTTTCGCCTTGTCGTACGACGCGTTCAGCCGCTGATTCTGCCGATCCAGGTCTTTGCCCGCTTCGCCGCCGAACGTATCGACGAAGAAGTTGCGGATGCCGTTGCCGCGCTGGTGCTGATAGCGCTCGTTGGCGCGCTCGACCATCTCTTCCGGCGTCGTCGGCTTGCCTTTGAGGCTCATCTGCACTTCAAAGCCCGCATCGCCGCCGGTTCGGTTCGTCAGGTCTTTGACCATGTCGCCACCGCCGGTCAGGTTCGCGTACTTGAGCGACAGCGCGTCGATTTCCTCTTTGGTCTTGCCTTCCAGCACCGAGTTCACCTTCTTGTCGTCGGTGAACATGCCAAACAGACCGGTGTTCATCGCCATCTTGATCGCCAGCTCGTCGGACACTTTGCCTTCTTGGCTAAGCTGCTGCGCCTTGAGCAGATCGTCCCCCGACAGCGTCGTGTTCAGCTTCGAGTCGAGCGCGTTGTAGTTCGGATCGTTCTTTTTGTCCGGCGGCGCCATCGTCGCGTTGTAGGCATCCCGAATCGCTTTGCACTCCTCGGGCGTCTTGCCTTCAAACTGCTTGTTCAGTCGCTCTTTGTCCGGTCCCCCGATGCCGATGAACGACAGCATCCCTTGCGGCTTGCTCGCCGCTTCGATCTGATACGCCGCCGCGACATCCGGCTTGCCATCGAGCAGCGCCTGCGCCGCCTTCTGATCTTCGTTCTTTAGCTTGTCGCCGATCATCGCGTTCAGATCTTGGCCGTTGCTGATCTGCTTGTACGCCTCGGCGACCGCTTTGCGCTCTTCCTCGGTCTTACACTGCGCCAGCGTATCGAGGATCTTGGTGTTGTCGGTGCTCGCGCCAAACCAGCCCGTGTTCGTCGCCATTTTCAGGTCAGCGGCCATCTCGGACGCTTTGTCGCCGCTGCCCTGCGCCTTCACCTTCACCAGCTCGTCGCCGCTGTAATACTTTTGCAAGTACCCATCGAGGTCAAAGCCCTGCTTCTGTAGCTCTGCCCGCGACGCGGCATCCAGACCTTTGAGGATCTTTTCGACCGCCGCTTTGTCCGCGTGCTGGCCGCCGATGCCCATGAAGTTGTCTTTTTCCGCGTTCTGAAGACCCGCCAGCGCCGCCTTGGCCCGGCTCGCTGGATCTTTGGAGTCCTGCGACATCAGCGCCTGGTATTCCGCCTTGTCTTTGCCGCCCAGCGCACCGCCCAGCGCCTGATCCAGGTCCGTTCCGTAGTGGCTCTTGTATTCCGCCTTGATCGCCGCGATCTCTTCCGGTGTCCGTCCCCGCAGAAGCTGGAGCGTGCTGCCAGGGTTTGCGAACCAGTGCCCGTCCGTCTCTTTGCGAATGTCGGCGGCCAGCTGCGAGATCTCTTTCGGATCGGGCTGCTTCGGCGGCTCGGCAGGATTGACCGGCTGCTGCGCGTTCGGCTGCGTCGTCGTCGTCGTCTGCCCCGGCTGCGTCGTCGTCTGCCCCGGCTGCGTCGTCGTCTGCCCTGGCTGCGTCGTCGTCCCGTTTGGCCCCGGAGTCTGCGCTGTAACCGGCGTCTGCGCTGGCCCCGGAGTCTGCGTCGCCACCGGGCCGAGCGGGTTTTTCAGCGTCGGCGGAGCAACCGGACCCATCATCCAGCCGTTTCCATAGCTGCCCGCGTACGGCGGCACCGTCACCTGCGGCTTGGCGCTGGGCGGCATCGTCGGCCCAAGCTGCCACGGCGCAGGCTGATTCACCGGACCAAGGATCGGACCTTGCGGCTTGGCGGTGGGTTGCGGCTGGGGTTGCGGGGTCTTCGGACGCTGCTGGAAGGTTGGCTCGCTCACAGAGCCAGTGTTCGGCAAACCGGGGAAGAAGTTGCCGAGTGCGGACCGCGCGCTGCTACTTGTAGTCCGTCAGGCTCTTGCGGGTGTGGCCGCGCTTTGGATCGTGGGCCGCTTGGCACTCTGCGCACAGCGTGACGTACGGTCGCAGCGTGAGTCGTCGCTCGTCGATCTCTTCTTCGCACTCTTCGCACAGGCCGACCATGTCCGGCTCACGCTCCAGCCGGGCCAGCGCGCGATCGATCTGCGCGAGCAGCTCGCTCTGCTTGCGGTTTTGCTGCGACGCCAAGGTCTGGAGCATCTCCGACAGCGCCTGCTCGTCTTCATCGCTCACGCCGATCGTGGTCGCGTCCTTGCGGTTCGGTTCAATCTTCTGCGGTCCCTGCGAGATCGTCTCTTCCCGCAGCTTGCGAAGCTGCGCCGTCAGGGCGGAAGCGGTCACGGCAGCCATCGTTACTTCTTCTTCGACGCTTTCGACAGCAGATCGCCGAGCGTTCCGAAGCCGACCCGGCCTCCGCCCGCAGCCTGCGCGACCGGGGCTGGCGCTTCGCCACCTTCCACATCATCGCTCGATGCCCGACCGAGCGACAGCCGCCGCTTGTCGCGATCGATCTGCTGGATCACGACCTCGATCTTTTCGCCAGCCTGGACCGACTCACGGGCGTGACGCAGGCGCTTGCCGCCGCCCATCTCGCTGATGTGCAAAAGGCCTTCGATGCCGGGCTCTAGCTCGACGATCGCGCCGAACGCTTCGGTCCGCAGCACGGTTGCCGGGAAGCGCGTGCCCACCGGGAAGCGCGTGTCGATGTCGCTCCACGGATCTTTTTCCAGCGACTTGAGCGACAGCGAGATCCGCTCGCCCCGCTTCGGATCCTGGCTCGGCTCGATCTTCAGGATCATCACTTCCAGCTCTTGGCCGACCGACAGGACATCCTTGGGCAGCCGCGCGCGCTGGAACGACAGCTCGCTGACGTGCAGCATGCCTTCGAGACCGCCGATGTCCACAAACGCGCCGTAGTCCTTGAGCGCCGTCACCCGACCACGCACCACCACACCGGGGGCCAGCTTCTTGCGCAGCTCTTCGGCCTGCGCCTGCGCCGCTTCTTCCAGCAGCGATCGACGCGACAGCACGATGTTGAGCGATCGTCCCGTCTCCTCAAAGCGCGTGATGCGGAACTGGAGCTTCTGGCCGACGTACACGCTCGCGTCCTCGGTGTGCCGTAGCTCAAGCTGCGAGATCGGGCAGAACCCGCGCGAGCCCGCCACCTGCACCTCGACGCCGCCTTTGACGACGCCCGACACCGTGCCCTCAAACGGGATGCCCAGCTCGAAGGCCTGGCGCAGCTCGCCGCGTGAATCGGGACCGCGACCGAGCGTTCGGCGCAGCACCACGCCACCCATCCGACCGTCGATCTCGACGATGCGGGCGATGATCTCGTCCCCGACTTGGGCGGTGAGCTGACCATCTGGGCCGCGCAGCTCGTCAAGCGGCAGCGAGCCATCGGCCTTGCCACCTAGATCGATAAAGGCCGAGTCGCGGCCAATCGACAGGATGCGGCCACGGACCTCGGAACCGACGCGAATCCCGTCCTGCTTGCGGCGGGAGTTATCCGTCTTTTGCTCACTCTCGAAAGCGGCGAGCATCGAGGCAAACTCAGACGACGCTGCCGGGTTGGGTTGGGACTTTTTGGTCTGCGACATGGGCGCGTAGTCTAGCGAGACAGTCGGCCGGTGCAAAGAGTCTTGCAACACGTACGCGGCCACAGCTTCACATGCAGCCGGACTGCACAAGCCGTTGTGCGGCACGTTTGCATGCGCGTTGACCCCTGGTTGTCGTTGTGCGGACGTTTTGCAAGCGACTTCACCCCGCGCAAGCCGTTGTGCAGGTTTTCTGCAAGCGACTTGGACCTGTGCAAGCCGTTGTGCAGGTTTTCTGCAAGCGACTTCACCCCGCGCAAGCCGTTGTGCAGGTTTTCTGCAAGCGACTTGGACCTGCGCAAGCCGTTGTGCGGACCGCGTACAAGGGGCGGCGGGTGTGCCTACGTTGTGTGGTGGATCGGCGACTGCTTGGGCGGCTTGCAACCGCTTGTGGGGTGGCGCTGCGCGTCGGCTGACTTGCCGCAACGCGTTGTGCAGTGCGGCTACAGCCGGTTTGGGCTGGGGCGACCGTTTTCGTGGCTCGTTCGGCGTCTGCGCAGCAGCAGCAGCGACAGAATCAGCCCCATCGACCCGGCGGACAGGCGGCTGGCAGAGGATCGCGGTCCGACCTCGCAGCCGATGCCGCCCGATCCCAGGCTGAGGATCGGCTGGGCATCGGGAGACTCGCAGCTTCCGGTGAACGGATGGCAGACGGTGCCGGTCGGGCAGGTGACCAGGCGGCACAGGTCATCGCGGCACTCGCCGTCGCTCTGTCCAGCAAAGCAGCCTTGGCTCTGGTGGCACAGGGTGTTTTTGCACAGCGGCTCATCGACGCACTTGCCCACGCCGAGGTCGCCGATCAGCTCGCACTTTTGTCCAGCCTGGCACTGACCGCTGCATGGATCGCCGACGCACTGGCCCCGCTCGCAGCGCGAGGTCTGGGGACAGGGCGACTTGCAGGCCGCGACGCAGTCCGCCTTGCTGGTGCCGTTGCTATAGAAGGTAGGCAGGCAGTACTGATTGGTGGGACAGGTCTTGCCAAAGCAAGGATCGTTGCGGCAGGCGTTTTGGATGCAGGCCTGGCCGGTCGGACAGCCTTTGGCGTAGCAGCCGTCTTCGCAGGTCACGATGCTGCCCGCGTCTCCGCCGACCACGGACTTGACGATGAGCGCGAGCGCCTGTTCCAGGGCGGTCGAGTCTTCGGCGCGATAATAACGGTAGAGCGGATCGCCGACCGTGACAGGGAAGCCACCGGCATCGGCCATTTGGTTGAGCGAGAGACGCTCGGACTCGGTGGTTTTGCCAAAGCCGAGCACCAGGGTGTAGACCGGCGGCACCCCAGGCAGGGTCGGATTGGCGGCGGCACGGATGGCATCGACCGTGGTCTTGACCGGATCGGCCCCGCAGCACAGCGCATCGGGAGATCCATCGGTGACGAGCAGCAGGTAGCTCGGGCGGCTGGGATCCTTGGCGGCCAGATCCTTGGCGTTGTTGGTCACCGCCGTGCAGGTCGGGGTGCTGCCGCCCGGAAAGGGATAGTCGATCATCGCGTTGTTGATGGTGACGCGGTTGGCGTAGCCGGGCGGAATGCGGACGGTGGTGCTGACGGGGCAGTTGGTCCCGGTCGGGTAGTTGCTGTACCCCAGCGGGAGCAGCCCGTCGTACTTGTTGTTCATCGCGATAAGCGCCTTGGTCGCGATCGACCACTTGGAATCGGGCGAGCCCTGCGGCACCCCGATCCCCATCGGGTTTTGCGCCATCGACGCAGACTGATCGAGCACGATCACCAGGTTCGGGCACGACTTGGCCTTGGCCGAGCCGGGCAGGATCAGTGCCGACAAGATCGCTGCACAAACGGTCCACGCGGCGATGTTGCGCTGCATGTGCCAAACGGCGTGCCAAACGGCGTGCCAAACGGCGCGGCAGACAAAGCGGACACCGTGGTCGGCTTGGTTGGGTGTTGGAAGGTACTCGGTCCGAGCCATAGCGATTCCTGCCTCCGTAACGGGCCCTGCCTCAGGCCCTGGTCCTTGCTGCTAAGTCGGGAAGATCCCTCTTCATCATATCGCAGGCGGGTCGCAGGCGGGCAGCAGTCAGACCGCGCAGACGTGTGCTCAGACAGCGCAGTTGATTTCACGCAGAGGCCGGACATACGCTGCGCGGATGCATGCTCTGCCGATTGATCCAGCTGTCGTCGATGAATGTCGGGCCCTGGCCGCCCAAGTAGCGGACCGCGTCCAAGGCTTCATCGGGGCCCACACCACCGTCAGCATCGAGCGTACGGTCCTGCGCTCCTTTGGCGTCGATGGCGTCGATGGCGAAGGCGTCCCGTTGGTCAATCGCTGTGTCGAGCGCTATCGGCAGTCGGGCGCGCTCAACCGAGGGATTGCCGCGATCGTGGGGCTGCTGCTGCGGCGCAGTCCCCAGCTATCGATTCAGGAAGCGGCAGAAGAGCTGGCCTTTGGCAGCAGCTTGCCCGAAGGGGACGCGCTCCTTTCAGCACTCGATGCCGAGCGGGACGAGATCGCGCAGATCCTGCGTGCGCCGACCGAGCAAGCAATGGCGAAGATCGATGACGCACGGGCGCAGCGAATTGCGGCGTGGCAGCGGCTTGGGCTGGGTCCGGATCGCGCCAAACCCGAAGGCGATGTGATTCGTCCGGGGGGCGGTCCACCGCTCAAGTACGTGATCGTGGCCACCGGCAACATCTATGACGATGCGGATCAGGCGCGGGCGGCAGCGCAGGTGGGCGCCGATGTGATCGCGGTGATCCGATCGACCGCGCAGTCGCTGATTGACTACGTGCCATATGGCGCGACGACCGAAGGCTACGGCGGGACGTGGGCGACGCAGGAAAACTTCCGCATTGTCCGGCGCGCGCTCGATGAAGAGCAGGAAAAGCTCGGGCGCTATTTGCAGCAGACCAACTACTCGTCGGGCTTGTGCATGCCAGAGATTGCCTATCTGGGGGCGGTGGAGCGGCTCGACATGCTGCTCAACGACGCGATGTACGGGATCCTGTTTCGCGACATCAACCCGAAGCGAACGCTCTGTGATCAGTACTTTTCCCGACGGGTGATCGCGCGCGCGGGGATGATCATCAACACCGGCGAAGACAACTACCTGACGACGGCGGATGCGGTGGAAAAAGCGCACACGGTGCTGGCCTCGCAGTTCATCAACGAAGCGTTTGCGTTTCGCGCCGGGCTCAAAGAAGAGCAGATGGGCCTGGGTCACGCCTTCGAGATCGACAAAGCGCTGCCCGATTCGTTCGTGCTGGAGCTGTCGCAGGCGCTGCTGGTTCGGCAGCTCTTTCCCAAGCATCCGATCAAGTGGATGCCCGCGACCAAGCACAAGACCGGCGACATCTTTTGGTCACACCGCGTCGATGGCCTGTTCGATCTGGTGGGCGTGATGACGGGGCAGACGATCGAGCTGCTCGGCATGATGACCGAAGCGATTCACACGCCGCTCTTGCACGATCGGTTCGCGGCGATCAAAGGGGCGGACTACGTCTTTACCGCCGCCAAGAGCCTGGGAAAAGAGCTGCGCTTTGATCCCGATGGCCTGGTGGTGCGGCGCGCGCGACAGGTGCTGGACGATGCCTGTGCGATGCTGCGCAAGGTGGCGCAAGAAGGTCTGTTTGCGGCGATCGCAGCCGGAGAGTTTGCCGACGTGAAGCGTCCCGAACAGGGCGGTCGCGGGCTCGATGGCGTGATCGCGCGGCATCCGAGCTACCAAAACCCGATCCTCGCGGTCCTAGAAGGGCGATCCGCCTGATTCGAGGTTTTCGTGATAGAAACAAGACGGTCAGCCGTCCAAGACGGCACAACACCCATGACGCACACTGCATACTTTCTTCGTCGGGCCGCTCAGTCGGCTACCTTGGCACTTGGACTTCTTGCGGCACCGGCTGCCTTTGCAGTGGGCGAAGCGCCCAAACCGGCTGCTCCATCGGGCGACATTCCCGGCTTGGATACCAAGAGCCTGTCCGACAGCGATCGCAAGCTGTTTACCAAGCTGCTTGATAAGTTTCCGTCAGCGTGCGGAAAGCCTCACGCGCTGTCGGTGTCGCTGCGGACCGATGCAAGCTGCAAGCTGTCGCTGGTTGCGTCGAAGTGGCTGCTGAAGCTGGTGAACGACGGCTTCCTCGAGAGCGAGATCGAGGAAAAGTACAGCGAGCGCTACCTTCAGCGGAAGTGCTACAACATCGACATCTCGGCGGCGCCGGTGCGGGGCGATGCCAAAGCGCCAGTGACGATCGTCGAGTTTTCCGACTTCGAGTGTCCAGCTTGCCGCGCGGTGGAGCCGATGCTCAAGCAAGTGCTGGCGGAGTACTCGAAGGTGCGGCTGGTGTTTTTGAACTATCCGCTGCCGATGCATCCGAACGCGATGAACGCAGCGATGGCAGCCGTCGCAGCGGGCAAGCAAGGCAAGTTCTGGAGCTATCACGACAAGCTGTTTGAAAACCAAGACAAGCAGACGATGGCCGACCTTGTGCGCTACGCGATGGAAATGAAGCTGGACGTCAACAAGTTCCAAGCGGACATGCAGGCTGCGCGCGAGCGGGTCGAAAAGGACAAGGCCGAAGGCAAGAAGGTCGAGCTGACCGGAACGCCGGGCGTGTTCATCAACGGCTGCAAAGCGCGTCTGGGCTCGATCGAAGAGCTGCGCTCGTACATTGAAGCGGAGCTGTCGAAATGATCGGGCGATCGCTGGCGCTGGCATTGGCGCTGTCGGTTGGGGTGCTCGGTGCGGCGCACGCCGGTCAGCAAGCGGGCAAGCCTGCGGCGGACTTTTCGCTCAGCGATGCCAGCCAAAAGACCATCAAGCTGGGGGAGCTACGCGGCAAGGTCGTGCTGATCGACTTCTGGGCTTCCTGGTGTGAGCCGTGTCTGCGAGAGCTGCCCGAGCTGGAAAAGCTCCACAAGCAGCTCGCCAGCCGTGGCGTCGTCGTGATCGGCATCAACATCGATCGCGAGCGCAAAAACGCGGACGAGCTGGCCGCGCGGCTGAAGCTGTCATTTCCGCTGCTGTACGATCCCAAAGGCCAGGTCGCAGAGCTGTACGATCCGCCGAAGATGCCAACCTCATACGTTGTGGATCAGCAAGGTGTGGTGCGGCTGGTGAACGAAGGCTTTGCGGGCGCGGCGGACATGACCAAGCTCAAGGCCGCGATCGAGCAGCTCCTGGCTGCGCCGCCCAAGTAGTTCCTACCTCGTCTTACCCATCGAAAGTAGCGCGACGGATCGCTCGGCCTGGCTACCATGAGCGGGGGGACTTCGCGATGCGTCGATTGGCACTTCTGTTCGCACTGGCCGTCACAAGCTGCACCACCACCTGGGATGCGTTTCGGGTCGTCAACGGGGAAGCGTGTACCACGCATCCACTCGACTGTGGCAGCGGCAAGGTCTGTAGCTATGAGTCACGCCAGTGTCAGCCGCAGAGCTGTCGGCAAAGCGGCCTGTGCTGGGAAAGTCCGCGTCCGCAGCTGTTTCAGCCACAAGCCATCTTCGGACAGAGCGCGACGGACATCTGGATGGTCGGGAGCCGCGACATCTATCGCTCAAACGGCAGCACGGTGACGCCGGTTCTGACCGATCTCCCTGCGCGGCTTCATGCGATCGTTGGCGTGGGAAGCGACAACGTCCTGTTTCTGGGTGAAAGCGGGACGATCCTTCGCTTTGATGGTCAGCGGTTTCAGCGCGAAGACGCCGGTACCACGGCTGGCTTGTATTCCGCGTGGAGCGATGGCAGCGACAGCGTCTGGGCAGCAGGATCGGAAGGAACACTGCTGCATCGCGAAGGGGGCG
>JAEUKB010000002.1 GCA_016794365.1 Myxococcales bacterium | reverse complement strand
TCGGGCTTAAGATCGCGGTGGATCACTCCTTTTTCGTGGGCGACGGCGAGTGCGGCGGCGAGCTGTCGGACGATGCGGAGCGCGTCGCGGCTGTCGAGCTTGCCGCGTGCAGAGAGTCGAGACTTGAGCGACTCTCCGTCGAGATACTCCATCATCATGTAGGCTGCGCCGTCGGGAAGCTGACCGAAGTCATGCACCTTCACGAGCCCGGGATGATGAACCAAGCTGGTGGTGCGAGCCTCGTGCATGAAGCGCTGGACCGAGTTTTCGTCGGAAGTCAGCTTCTTGTGCAGCACTTTGATCGCCACGCGCTGGTTGATCGTCTCGTGCTGCGCCTCGAAGACTGCGCCCATGCCGCCCTGACCGAGCAGCTTCACGATCCGGTATTTGCCAATGCTCTGGCCGATGAAAGGACTCGGATCGACTGCTGGGCCTGTCTGCGCGCTCATGGTGGTTGCTTCTGCGGCTAGGAGATCTTAGCGCGAAACCGGCAGCCGCTCTACGTGGGTTTTACGTAAAGTCTGTAAGATTCATTGCAAATTCGACCAGATGCGGACCGCAAATGCTGCGTGAGTTCTGGCGCTCTTAGCTTGGCTCGCTGGTTTCGGCGTCGGCAATGTCGCCCGGCTCGTCGGAAGTTCCGTCGCCAAGATCGCCACGATGACGAATCAGCGACAGGTAGTCGCCTCGGCAGCAGAAGTGCCACAGCTCGGCAGCGCGCCACAGTGGAAATGGATGTGTACGCGACGCGGTCTGCATCAAGCTGTAGATCTTATCGAGCACGTTTTCTTCGGGCGCTTGGCGGGCGAGCAGCGCTTGCTGCATAAAGTCATCGAGCGAGAGCTGCTCGGACAGGCGCCGACTGCCACAGGCCAGCTTGGCCAGCACCGTCAGGCTCAGCGCGGGATCCGAAGTCGCCAGCAGCATGCCGCGATCCGCCGTCAGCTCTGAGCAGCGATCCCACTTGAGCAGCGCAAGCTGAAGCGGAATCAGCAGAAGCTGTCCGACGCCGAGCGTGGCTTTGGCCAGCTCTCCCGCCGCGAACGTAAACAGCCGCGCCGCCGTTTTATATAAGACGTGCTGCGACAAGATGTGGCTTAGCTCGTGCGCCATCACCGCAAGCAGCTCCGGTTCTTTGAGCGAGTCACACAGCGAGCTAGACAGCGCCACATAGTGCTTTTCGACGCCGCTGGTGTAGGCATTTACTTCGCCGCTGCCGTAGACGTACAGCTCGGGCAGCTCGCGCAGGGACAGTCGCAGCGCCGCCTTTTGGAACAGCCGATACAGGTGCGGAAACTGGCGATCGGACACACGCACGTAGCTCGATTGATTGAACAAGCGATCGTAGCGCTCGCTGGTGACTTCGACGACCTTGCGCAGCATCGCGCTGACGCCGGGGATCGCTTCCAGTGCTTCGGTCGCTTTCTGATCGAGCGGATGTCGATACTGATTCGCAGCCACGCTGAGCGGAGCATCCGGCGTGAGCAAAAGCGGGGACTGACAGCGACCGCAGCGCGCTTTGTCGGGCTGGTGCAGGGCGCGATGCAGCGGAACGCGGTTTTTTCCTCCGCAGCTTACACACAGCAAGAACTGGTTCTCGTCGGTAGGCAGCGGATAGCGAAGACCATCAAACATGCCTTGCACGGTAGCATGAGTCATCCGATCTGGCTTTTGCGTGCCGAGGAATCCCGACATGTGCGAAAACCACATCTGTGCGCGCTATGTTTCGGTCTGTCCGACGGAAATGGGCTGCTCTGTCAGGCCGCTTTGTCCGATCGATCTCGCGCATGCAAAAGCGATGGTGTTTTTGAAAAGGCTGACCGTGATATGCTGAGCTGGCATGTCCTCATCGTTTCCCATGCGGAATATGCGGGTCCGCTTCTCTGGCGAGACCAACATCGGAATGAAGCGTAAGCTCAACGAGGACAGCTTCCTCATTCCCGATTTTGAGCGCGTTGCCATCGTCGCCGATGGCATGGGCGGTCACGCCAGTGGAGAAGTCGCGTCAGGAATGGCAGTGTCCAGCGTCGGAGAATACCTTCACGCTACGCTGGAACAGCCGGTTGTGACGTGGCCATTTAAGCTGGATACCGGCACTCGCTACGACATCAATCGGTTGGTGATCGCGATCAAGCACGCGAACCAGCGCATCTACGAAACGGCGCAGCGAGAAGAAGAGAAGCACGGGATGGGAACCACCATCGTCGCGGCTCTCTTCAGTGATGATCGCGTGATCATTGCGCACGTCGGAGACAGTCGCTGTTATCGGCTACGGCGCAACCAGCTGATTCAGATGACGGAAGATCACTCGCTCCTCAACGACTACATGCGGATGAAGCGCTTGTCAGGCGAAGACGGAGCGCGTTTTACGCAAAAAAACGTGATCGTCCGCGCGCTCGGTATGAAGGAAGCGGTCCAGGTTGATACGACGGTCGATCTGCCTCAGATCGATGATGTCTATCTGCTCTGTTCCGACGGTCTTTCGGGCATGGTGACCGATCCGCAGATCACCGACATCTTGCGCAGCGAGAGCGATCTAGACAACGCCTGCGATCGACTGATTCGCGCAGCCAACGACGCGGGCGGAACCGACAACATCACCGCGATCTTGTGCCGCATCGAGCGTCTCTAAACACACGCGCACACTCGCTGCATAGATCCCACATTCAGACAGACACGCTCTTTTGGGAATCCGTTCGCGATTCCTTTCAGAATCCGTTCACGATTCCTTTTGAGCATCTTTCACGATTCCTGTTGGGACTCTTTTGAGCGTCTTTCATGACTCTTTTGCGATTCCTTTCGCTGGGTTACTTCGCGACGCTGTTTGTCCAGACAGAGCCTGGTGTTACCATCTGTTTCCATGAAAATTCAAAGCGTGTCTGTGTGTCTACTGACCTGTATGTTCGCGTGTTCCTCTGGCGGTTCTACGTCGGGAACGGACTCTGTCTCTGATCTGTCTGTCAGCGATTCCAGCGATCTATCTGGATCGGGAAGCGGAACAGATCTGGGTGAAAGTCAGGATCTGGCAGCGGCTCCTGATCTGAAGCCAGCGATTCCTTCCGATGCGGACTGCTTTACGGACTGGAAGCAGCTTGGCAACTGTCCGGCACCGCAGATTACAGAGTCCTACTTTGGCAACAACTGCGTAGGAACCACCGGAGTCTTCGTCGCTGGTCGCTACTTCCAATCAGGAAACAAGTTCTGGACGAGCAACGGGTTTATGCCGTACGGCCCGTATGCGATGGCGAACAATCTGAACCGAGATACGTGGAACTATCTGTCGCCTCGGCTTGTGTGCATCACGACTTCCAACGATGCATCGGTGTGGAGCGGCTTTGCGATGCAGCTCAGAAATCCAGATGGTCAGCTCTCGAACTCGGTGACGGTGCTCAACAAAGCGGGACTTTATCCAGCGCTTCCGTCGTCAGGAACTACCAATCCGTTTGATCTCAATGCGTGCATGGATACGCCGATGACGATGACGCAGGCGCAGGCGCGCTTTGTGCCTCCGGCATCAAGTGCTGCGCTGGGAACGGTGACGATCAGTCGTCGCTCGCGCGCTTGTAACGCGGTGAGCGGCTGTGGTTCGTTCGGAGCCCCCACAACTGAAGCCACGCTGCCAGCCACGCTACAAGTGACGGGCGGAACGTCGATCGAGCTGCGGCTGGGCGGAAGTAGCTGTGGAACGCTCAGTGCCAGCAGCGGAGTCGTGACCAACACCTGTCCCAGCACAGGTCCGGCTGGATCTTACTCTGCGCACTTGGCTGGGAACTGTCTGATGCTGTGGCAGCGACAGTTTTCTTCGGTAGCTGGAGACGGAAGCTACACCCAAACAGACTACGGTGCGGTCATCAAGTTTTAGAAAGGGAATCGGCACTCTGTCTGGGTTACAGAGTCGCTATGTTTCGATCACTTCGACGTGATCGGAATCGCTCGCACCGTCGGTCATTTGCAACAGCGCAGTGACCAGATCCCCAAATACATCGGCCAGCTGCTGCGCACTTTCGGAAAGCCACGGTAGGTTCAGCGCGACTCCGACCACGCGCGTTGGCGGACCTTCAGGCAGAGGAGACTCAAAGCGCAGCACCGCCAGCGTACGCGCACTGATCGCGAGCTGATCGATGGGAAGCTGACACAGCGCTTGGGCACGAATCACTTCCTGACGCAGCGTCTTTGCGGACAGCAGTGCGGGACTTCCACCGAGGCTGATGCCAATCTTGTAAATCTCTGTGAACGCGGATGTACAGACTCCGTGTTCCAGGTGATGAAGGATGTTGTCTCGCAGCAGTGCGTAGCGAATCCATGGAAACTCATACGTACCGCTCGGACCGATCAAGGAAATGCTCATCGCGGGTTCCCTTCTGTGAAAGGACAGAGCCGCAGGGCTCTACACAACAGACTGCATGCAGCATCCATCGCATGGATCGCGCGGAGGAGTCCGGCGTGGTCTGCATGCGCTGCGGGGTATCCTTGATCGTACATCGCATCTGGTCCATCAGCGACTCGAATTGCATGGGAATCCGGGATTCCTTTTGTCGCTTCATCCGCACGTTGAGGGTACCGACTTGGATGCAAAGAACTTGCATTGAAGCCCATACCCAAAGGATCTACGCGCGGTGCAGGTGATGTGCGCTGGGCTGTGTGCGACGTGCGAAATTTTTTTGTAACAGTTTCGCCAGATCCTAGACCTTACTTAAGGAATCTGTGAACAAGGTCGTGGGCAGTGAGGCTCGCGCCCAGATCACAGCGAAACCCAGAGACAGATAGGAGCACGCACATGAACAGCAAGGCAATGGTCGCACTTCTTGGATCGCTCAGCATCGCTTCGGTTTCCGTCGCTCGCGCGGATGAGGCACCGAAGGCTGACAAGGCTGCGAAGAAGGCTGACAAGAAGGCCGAGAAGAAGGAAGAGAAGAAGGAAGAGAAGAAGGAAGAGAAGAAGGGCGGCGACAAGAGCTGCGGCGGCGACAAGGGCTGTGGCGGTAAGAAGTAAGCTTGTCTGAGCGCTCCGCTTCGTACCAGGTGGCCTGGCTACAGTCGCTTGGTACGGATGCGGAGTCCTGTATGTCTACTCTGTTTGGTCTCTGTTCGTTCCATCGTTTCCGTCCTCAGCATCATCTTGAGCTGTTTGATCTGTTGAATCAGTCTGAGCTGTTTGATCTGTCTTTCCATCGTCATCGTCCGGATCTGTTTGTGTTGGATCGGTTCCTTTGGGCTGACTGGAAGGCGTTCGGTACGAGCTGGCTGACAGTCCATGAAGCGCCAGATAGCGACGAATAGAGCGACGATCACAGCCGAAATCCAGTGCGCTCTGTGACACGTTTCCGTGGTTGCTGAGCATGGACGCATGAAGCTGCTCTTTTGATGGCAGCACATGCGGCTTGCGCTCGTCGCTGCGACGCACTGACTTGGTACTCTTGGCTGGCTGCTCTTCGCGTACGCTCTGCGGTTCCTCTTCCGTGTCGTAGGCACTTGGACTCTCTAGCTGCTCAAGTAGCTTCACCACCTGTGCGGTGGATCGCTCGATCCGAAGCTGCTGAGACACGTTGAAGAGCTGTCGCACATTGAGTGGCCAGTCATGTCGCAGCAGCGCCAGAACAAAGTCCGCATTCAGCAGGCTCTCTGCTTCTGGATAAAAGTGGAGCAGCAGCGGTAGGATGTCTTCTTTGCGCTCACGCAGCGGCGGAATGTGAATCTGAAACTGCGCGATGCGACCAAACAGCTCTTTGCGAAAGTTGTTGGTCTGTCCTTCCGCGTACAGAGGCTGATTGGTCGCAGCGATCAGGCGAAAGTCGGTGAAAATCGCTTCATCGGATCCAACCGGCGTGATGGTCCGTTCCGACAGCGCGCGAAACAAGCGAGGCTGAAGCTTGAGCGCCATGTCTCCGATTTCATCCAGAAACAGCGATCCGGAATCGGCTGCACGGAAATATCCGCGACGAGTAGCGGCTCCTGTGAAGGCAGTCCTGGTGTTTCCGAAAAACTCGGACTCTGCAAGCGACTCCGGAACCGCTGCGCAGTTGACCGGAACAAAGGGACCGTTTTTGCGACGGCTCAGCTGATGGATCGCGCGGGCCACAACTTCTTTGCCGCTGCCTGTTTCTCCGCGTAGCAAGATCGAGACGCTGTCTTCGACAGCTGCTTTGGCAATCAGACAGCGCAGCTCGCGCATCACCAGAGAAACGCCGATCAGGCTGGGAATCGCAACATCATCGGGCTTGAGCGGCTCCTGACGAACGATTGCAATCGTGTTGCCACAGCGCAAAATATCGCCCGCTTCGACGCGATGCCACTGCTCGTTGTTGCGAAGCTGGACGTTTCCAATCACGGTTCCGTTCTTGCTGTGATCGCGCAAAAACACGATGCCATCTGTTTCGCTGACCTTGATGCTGACGTGGAGCTTTGACATCGCATCATCGTTCGGAAACGCAGTCCTTCCTTCGCTTTCTGCGCGTCCCAGCTCGGTCGTTCCTTTGAGGAGCGGAAACACAGCGCGACCTCGATAGGAAGGGGAATACAAGATTCGTAGCTGTGGGGATCCTCGTCGCTCTGTTCGGCTGGATCCTGGCTTCGGAAGGGTTTTGGTGGGGCCGTCCGTCATGGCTCAAGTATCGCGAAGTCTACGTCGTGCAGACAAGTGGGCACTTTGCCTGGTTGCCCATGGGCACAGGTGGGCAGAGCGCGCGCTTGACGCATCGTAGTCAGCGTTTGCTCCGTCGAAACATGGCTCCGTAGACGCCGCGTTCGCTTGCAGGGTGGCACAGACTCTGCTTGCACAGGGAGTGAGGAGCCCCTATGCGCGACACCCCTTTTCCTGTTGATTCTGTGTGCTGTGTTCATGGTCGTCATCCGCCGTCTTCGTCCTGGCTGATCTTCGTGATTGCACTGTGGGGACTGTTTCTTCGCTGGCTGATTCCTTCTACCCACGCAGCCGAGCAAGCGAAGCTGTTGCGCTGGCTTTTGTCCGATCGTCCCATGATCCATGTAAAGCTTCAGTCTCCTGACAGACAGTCTGCTGCTGTGAAGTACGTTCTGCATGTTCGGATCGCGGGCGCTCCTGCCATCGATAGTGAGCTTGCAGCGTCGGAAGCAACGGTCAGTACACAGTCTCTTGCGCTGCCGTCTGCGCTGGCACAGTCCGCGCTTCAGCTCGACATTCAAGTGGCTGGAATTGATGCGCGCGGCTGCATTGTGGAAGGTGGATCGCAGCAGTGGGAGCGCGCTGCGGAAGCGAATCGGAATGCTGCGGCTCCATCGGCTTCAAGCGCTGTTTGGATTCCGATGAAATCGCTTTCGTACGCACTATGTTCGTTGTAAGGGAGAGTAAGGAATGGATGCTCCGCAAGAGATTGTGATTCCGATGCCCAGCTCTTCAAGCAAGACGGACGTGGATGCGCGAATCGGTCTGCTGGTTGGCAACTACCGCGTGGTGCGACTGATCGGTCAAGGAGGAATGGGTGCCGTCTACGAAGCCGTTCATCTGGAGACCCGAAATCGCATCGCGGTGAAGTTTCTACAGACACCGAGCGATGGCGATCCACACAGTGAGTCTGAAAGCAGACATCGCTTTCACAACGAAGCAAACCTGCTGGCCAGGGCGCGACATCCGGGTCTGGTGACGCTGTTTGACTCGGGAGATCTTCCAGACGGACAGCTCTACATCGCCATGGAACTGCTACCCGGTCAGACGCTGCGTGACTTTGTTCGCTCGCACGGAGGCAAGCTGGATGCTGCGCTCGCCACCGAGATCATCATTCAGACTGCGTCCACGCTGGCGTACGTTCATCAGCTTGGCATCGTGCATCGTGAT
Organism: Myxococcales bacterium; assembly: GCA_016794365.1. GTDB lineage: Bacteria > Myxococcota_A > Polyangia > Palsa-1104 > JAEUJZ01 > JAEUKA01. The sequence continues at coordinate 135,725 of JAEUKB010000002.1, read as the reverse complement.
CTGAATCCGCGAAACCTGATGGTGATTCCGCATGACTCCGATCCGTTGAGAGTCCGCGTCAAGATATTAGACTTCGGGATTGCCAAATTACTGCATCAGTCGGGGATGCAGTGGACCCAGACGCAGGCGATGTTGGGAACGCTGCGCTATATGTCTCCCGAGCAGTGTGAAGCGGCCAAGTCCGTCGATGCCAGCACGGACATCTATTCGCTGGGACTCATCTTCTTTGAGCTTCTGACCGGACAGTCTCCCTATCAGCTATCGGATCAGACCGCGTCCAAGTGGCTGGATGCGCACATTTCCCGGGCTCCCGTATCGCTGCGGAGCCTGTGGCCCGATGCGCCCGCGTCCCTTGGCAAGCTGCTCACCAAGATGCTCGACAAGCTGCCAGACTATCGGCCCACTGCAGAAGAAATCGCCGCGCACTTGAAAAGTGGACATCAGATTCCCGCGCGCGGAGGACGCTTTTCATCGGATCAGACGCTGGTGTTTTTGCTGTGCTGCGCGCTGATTCCGATTCTGGGCGGCGTCGTGTACGAACTACGTCCAAAGCCTTCGTCGTCTCTGTCATCTTCGTCGTCATCTTTGCCGTCACTGCCGTCGTCATCGAACAATCTCTCTCAGGCGCAGTTAGGGCATCTGGCCACGCAGGCTCCGAGCGGTACGGTCCTGATTCCGCCCACGACGCTGATGATGGGATCGAATCCGCAAGAGATCGCAGCCGCGCAGCAAGACTGTGTGCGTGCAAATGGTCTTACGAACTGTAATGAAGATCTTCTGCGACGGGAAATGCCTCCGCAGCTGGTGTCGGTGAGTGCGTTTTATCTGGACAAGACCGAGCTAACCACGACGCAGTTTCTGCAAGTGCTGGGGACGTTTCAGCAGCGCGTTGATCTGAATTCCGTCGGTGGTGAGCCTCCCCGGCAGATCTTTTTGGTAGAGCCAGATGGGTCGCGAACGCTGCTGTTTGATCTTTGGCATGAAAATGGCAAAGGCAGTGGTCTGGCGCTTGTGAGCGGTGAGCTAACAGTCCGTTCCGGCTATGAGAATCGTCCCATGACGCAAGTGACCCACGAAGCTGCACGACGAATCTGTCAAAAACGAGGCGGAGATCTGCCATCGGAAGCGCAGTGGGAAGCGGCAGCGCGCGGTGCAGAGCGTCGCATCTATCCGTGGGGAAGTGAGCCGCCGGACTGTCAGCGCGCAGTGTTTGATCGACGAGAAAACGGACTGTGTAAGCAGCTCCCGCTCGATCGGCCTGCGGATGTTGGCAGCTCACCGCAGGACAAGACCCCGCTGGGTGTGTATGACCTGGGCGGAAACGTGTTTGAGTGGGTGCTCGATCCGTTTGTGAGTCCGTATCCGCGCTGCAACACTTGCATCGATCCGGTGACCAAGCTTGCAGACGCTGCGATCACACCACGGACCAGCTATTCCGTTCGCGGAGGAAACTACGCAATGAGCCAAGAAGTGATGCGAGGTGCCAGTCGCTCGATGGCGGTGGCGCAAGACATCTCGCGCAATCTCGGCTTTCGTTGTGCGTTTGTTGTGACCACGAAGTAGCTCGCGAAATCGCTATGGAGAACGTCAATGCTTGAGTCCACCAGTCGAAACAGCTCACAGGCTCGTGTAACGCGCATGGGTGAAGGCCAGGGAGCACCTGTGAAGGCCGATCCTCCCAAAGACATTCCGGGTCCAAAGCGCGGCGGTGAGCATGGCCACAGTGGCTACGAGGAAGCGCTGCACGCAGCACCGAAGTCTGCTTCGTTTGTCGTGGCGCAAGATCTGCGCGCTTCCACTGCGCGATCCGTGGGAATCACCACTCGAGGCTCGGATGATCCCCCGCCGCCGCCTCCTCCTCCTCCCGAAGACATCACAGGAACGACGCGCGGCTAGCGTTTCGGTCCTTTGCTGCGGATTCCTCCTTCCCCTGTTCGCGACTGGCTGGGGTGTCATGTGCTTTTCGGTTGCGGCTGTCTTGCTTCAGCACTCCGCTGCGGATTCCGGACGCGCTGACTTGCGAACTGAAGTTGCAAGCTCGCTGTCTGCGATCAATCTCGAGATCGCTGCGCCCATGGGCGGACAAAGTGCCCACTTTGCGTGAGCGTGCTGCGCTGCGACGGGAATCCACTGCAAGATGCGCGACTTGACGAGCGGTGCAGGCTGGGTCTGCGCGGTTGGCATGCTGCTTGGAATGGTGAGTGGACAGCGCAGTGTGTTGTTTGAAGGAGTCCCTACATGACCAGCCAAAGTCTTCCGATGTCTGCAATCCCTCGCGAGTCTGATCCAGCTCTCCATCGATCCACTGTGACGATGGACTGTCGCGCAATGGCCGCGCTGTGTCGTCCTCAGCACCAGGACGCAGCGAAGTCCGCGTCCGATCCTTCGTTTTTGTCCGATGGAGTTCCGCTTCCAATTGAAGAGGACTCGATCACGCAGCCGTATCCGAACGAAGTCTATGCCCAGATGATGATGGCGGCTGTGACAGCGGCTCCCGAACCGATCCGTTTGCAGCGCGCGCTTCACTTGCCGACCGGACGGAGAACCCATCGTCAGCTCATGGAAGCGCTGCTGATGATAGCGGGTGCGATTGTGCTTCCGGTGGTGACGATTGTCTCGCTGCATCACGCGCAGAGTCCGCCGCGATCACTTCCACTTCACGAGCGCGAGATCGTGATGCAAGCGCAAGCGCTTCCGGCAGTGCGCGAATCGGCAGTGCGCGAACCGGCTCTGTCAGCTCCGATTCCGCAGGACAGTACGCCGAGTCCTTCGCTGGAACAGACAGCGGATCAGCCTGTGCTGCCTCCGCTTGTGCGCAAGCGAGAGCCCAAGCCTGTGCGCGCGAAGGCTGGCTCTGCTGCATCGCATTCTGGCGAAAAGACGATTCCCACAGCCGCTCCGCCCGCGTTTGAGATCGAAGAGTAGGGATTCCCACAGCGCGCGAAGGAGTCCGTTGCGGTTTCGGAGCAGTCCGTGAAAGAGTGCTTCGTCCCTTCGCACAGTAGGACATGCAACGACCGAGAGAGTTACCGATGACAGAAGAACAAGTCCGTGTCCTGTTTCTGTCCGCCAATCCCAAGCAGAGCCAGCCGCTCGATCTGCTGACAGAGTGTACCGAGATCGAGCAAGCGCTGTACAGAACGCAGCTCAAAGATCGCTTTGTCTTTCATCAGCGCTCCCAGCTGGGTCGAGATCAGCTGCTCGATCACTTGCTGCTCTACAAGCCGCACATCGTTCACTTTAGCGGACACGGTACCGAACAGAACCTGCTGCTTCAGGATCGACAAGGGAATACCTGGCCGCTCGATACGGAAGCAGCGCGCGCTGCGTTTGCGCAGGTGTCCAGCGTGACGCGCTTGGTGGTTCTTAACGCCTGTTATTCCAGCCTGCTCGCAGAGAGTCTTTCCGAAGTGATCGGCTGTGTGATCGGAATGGCGCAGCCGATTTACGATCACAGCGCGATTGCTTTTTCATCCGCACTGTATCGCGCACTGGGCGACGGAAAGAGCGTACGTGAAGCGCTGGACATCGCCAAAGCGCAGCTCACGGTCAAAGGTCTTCCGGGCAGTCGCTTGCCGCAGATTCTGTTTCAGCCAGGACGCGATCCGCGACGGATGTTTCCGCTGGAATGGATCGGTGGAATGTCCACAAAGTCAGGACTCCTTCCGGGAATAGGAATGGGAATAGGAATGCAAGGACAGGGGCTCTCTGTTCCTTCGGATCGCGCGACGCTGCGACGGATTCTCAATGACAGACTGCGACTGGATGCGGACTTTGATGCGTTCGTGCTGGATGCATTTCCAGACGTTCATCGCCGCTATGCGAGTGGGATGGAGCGCACGCAGAAAGTGAACCTGCTGCTGACGCTCAAAGACGTACCAGAGATCGCGAGCGCGCTCGCTGTTGTGGTCAGCTGATCCGAGACGCCGCGCAACGTACGGACTGTCCGGAATCGGAACACAGCCTCTGGCGCGCTTTGATAACGCTTGCGAAGTCCTTTCATCAGCGGAGAACTCCGATGTCTAGTGAGCACAGACAGATCGGTTCCTATCGTGTGATTCGGAAGCTGGGTTCAGGGGGAATGGGAACCGTATATGAAGCACAACATATGCAGATTTCTCGGCGCGTCGCGATCAAGCTGCTGCATGGCGATCTCGTGCAGCAGCCCGATCTGGCAGAGCGATTCCTAAACGAAGCGCGCGCAGTCAATGAGATCAATCATCCCGGTGTGATTCGGATCTTCGACGCGGACAAGCTGGAAGACGGAACGCTGTACTTGGTGATGGAGCTTCTGTCCGGACACACGCTGTCGGAATATCTGCTGCACAAAAAGACGATGCCGATGGCGGTCATGCTCGACGTGGCGCAGCAGCTTGCAGAGTCCTTACGCGCCGCGCACGCAGCCGGAATCGTGCATCGCGACGTGAAGCCGGACAACATCATGCTGCTGCCGGATATTCGGCGTGCTTCGTCGCTGCGCACCAAGATTTTGGACTTCGGAATCGCGAAGCTGACGCTTGCGCTCGGCGGAGGCAAGACCGTAGCGGACTTTTTGGGAACGCCGAAGTATGCCTCTCCAGAACAGATCCAGAGTCCTGCTTCCGTCGATGAAAAGGCTGATGTCTATTCGCTGGGCTGCATCTTGTATGAGTGCGCAAGTGGTGCGCCTCCCTTTGATGCAGAGACGGCGTTTGAGCTGATGTGGAAGCAGCTTCACCATACGCCTGCGCGTCTGAACACGATGGCTGCGCACATCGGAGTCGAGCTTGCGGACTTGATCGAAGCGATGCTGCACAAAGATCGCACGGCGCGGCCCAACATGGACCAAGTGCTGACGGTGCTGAGCGAAGTCCGTGATCGCTGTTCGTTTCAAACGGTGGTGCGACCGGATCCGCAGATGCCGGGGACAGCGCAGCCTCGGCAGTCGATTCTGGCCGCGCAGCTGTCGATGCTGCCGTCGCGCGTGCCTGGTAGTCGAGAGCCGATTCGCGAGACAGATCCATCGCTTGGCTTTGAAGGTCAGCCAGAACATCAGCCAGAAGGTCAGCCAGAAGGTCAGCCAGAACATCAGCCAGAACATCAGCCAGAACATCAGCCAGTTCAGTTGGTGAACACTTCGCTGATGCAGATTGTGCGACGGCGCTGGCGCTTTGTTGCGCTGGGCGGAGCCGGGATGGCGCTACTCATGCTCGTCTCGGCTGGGCTTGGCACGCGGCTGTCTTCATCGCCTGTGGCGTCGCGGCAGGTGGCAGAGCAGGTGAATCCGGCGCGCACTGACGGAACCGCCGTGGCCCAGTCCGAGGCTCCTTCGTCCGAGCCCGATGCGACGAAAAAAGAGGCAGCCAGTCCAAGTCCATCGGGCAGCTCGTCGGCTAGCTCGTCGGTGCGAGAGCGCGAACGTGCCAAGAAGCCGCGACGAGCCGGGCAGGGCGATCCCGTCAGTGCTCCCGCGCGGAAGCCGAAGCATGCAACGGTGTTTTGATCGCAGACGCTAGTGAACGTCGCTGGGGATTGCAGCGGGAGCGCCGGACTTCGTCTGACAGCGCACGGGACGTGGCATCGGCATGCTCAAGCGACTTGGACTGGCAGTTCCGCTTAGGAATGGACCCTGATAGCGCCGAAGCTCTTCGACGATGATCTCGCGCAGCGTGGTGTCGTCGTAGACCTTGACTGCACCTTCGCCCAGCGTCGGAACGATCACGCCAAAGTTGTCACCGCCAAGCGCCAAAAAGTCACTGGTTGCGACGGTATACTTGCGGGCTGGATCAATCGGCTGACCGCTTGCCTGGAGCAGCTCGACTTTTAGCTCTTCTCCATCGCAGCGAGACACGACCCGCAAGCCGCTGCTCGGGATCAGGATGCCGTGACTGCCGAGCAGATTGCGTCGGAACAGCTCAGTCAGCGCCGAGCCCGGCATCTTGACGAGCGCCAGGCGGTTGTCAAACGGCAGCACCTCGAACACGTCGCCGTAGGTCAGCTTGCCCGCCGGAAGCTCGTTGCGAATGCCGCCGCCATTTTGAAGCGCCAGATCAACGGTCTGTCCGGTTGCTTGCTCGGCTGCGCCTCGGGTCAGATCCGCCAAAAACTGTCCAAGCGGGGACTCTGCTTTGAAGTTTCGATGAAGCTTCGTCGCCATTGTGACACCGAGCGACGATCCGCGCTTTTCAGCCGCCTTGGCAATGTGTGGAGCCAGCGCACTTGTCACTTCTTCCGACGGCTTCACCGGCAGACCTTCGTACATCGCGGGCCGCAGCGGCTTGCCCTGCAGCAGCTTGCTGTCACAGCGCCAGATTCGCTGCGACGAGGCAGGCTTGACCGCAGCGCCTTCCGTCTGAGCCAGCGGGCTCGCCGGTGGCTCGATAGGACTCGGCATCTCGACGGAGCACAGCTCTTGCGGCGGATGAATCAAGGTCCGTGTCTTGTCCAGCACAAAGCCCGACTGACTGCGACGGAACACCAGATCGCTGCGCGCGAACGCTTGTCCGTAGGCAAAGGCTTGAATGACGGGAACTCCATCGACAAAGTGCGAGATTCCCGCGTGCGAGTGTCCAGCCACCACCGCATCGACCACGTCGCGCAGCGCTCTCGCAATCGGCAGCACACGCCCGTCTTCGTTGTCACACGGCTTGATGTTTTTCGCGTCGTGGAAGTCGCTACAGTTGGCGCCTTCATGAATCGTCAGCACCACCGCTGCGACGCCACTGCGACGAAGCTGCTCGGCCTGTGCGCGCACCGCCGGAATGATGCTGGCAATCTGGACATCGCGCAGGTTCAGCACGTTGGTGGTTCGCGGCGTGTCCTCGGTAACTGCGCCAATCAGACCGATCGGAATCCCGGCAACCTGGACGATCTTCGACGGAGCGATGTTCGGCCAGCTCACCGGCTGATTCGTCTGTTTGTCGATCAAGTTGGCGGACAGAAACGGAAAGCGCGCCGAGGCAATTCGCGCTTTGAGCGCTCCGGTTGGATCGTCGGCGGGCGAGCTGGGCACCGACTTGGGTCCGTCGGGGCCATAGTCAAACTCGTGATTGCCGATCGCCGCTGCCGTGTAGCCGAGCGCGTTGTATCCGTCGATGACCGCGCGTCCTTCGCCCAGGTTTGACACCATCGTGCCTTGGAACAGATCGCCTCCGTCGAGGAGCAGCACCGGATGACGCTGTCGCAGGTTGCGCAGATAGCCGCCAAGCAGCGCGAGCCCGCCGCGATCGATGGTTCGTGCCGTCCCAGCGTCATCGGTCACGGAGAGCTGTCGCGGCTCGACGTAGCCGTGAAGATCGCTGGTTCCGACGAGCGAAACCGTGACTTCCTCTGGCGGCAGCGTCGTGGGACTGCGAAGCTCTGCCTGGGGCTGAGGACAGCCGAGCAAGAGCGATCCCACAAGCAGCAGCGGCCAGCTCGACGGTGTGCGCAGCTGGGCCTGCGTTCGATGCTCAGTCCCCGCAAGCCGAGGCGAACTTTCTCGACCGGCGATGGGCTGCGAATCGAAGCGGTTGAAACAATGAGTCTGACGATAAGCGCTTCGCACGGCTACCCAGCCAGCATCGCACGCGGCACGGGGCAGCAGCAAGCGCCAGACACGGCTACGTGGTCGCCAAGGCTCGTCGTTGTGCGGCTGCGACTGGGTGCGCTTGGCACCGACGAATCATTCAGGCTAATCTTACGCCCATGCTTACCGTGTTTTATGTCGCAATGGCGATTTTGGCGCTCGGCGTCCTCATCATCGTTCATGAGTGGGGCCACTACATCGTCGCCAAGCTGTGCAACATGCGGGTGGACCGCTTCGCAATTGGCTTCGGACCCGCACTGTTTAGCAAGGTGAGCGGCGAGACCACCTTCCAGGTCGGTGCGATTCCTCTCGGTGGTTATGTGCAGATCGCCGGACTCAATCCCGACGACGAAGGCATCGCGGCAGATGATCCGCGCTCGTATCCAAACCGGCCCGCGTGGCAGCGCTTTTTGACCATCGCCGCTGGTCCCGTCGTAAACTATGTCTTCGCCGTCGCTGTCTTCTTCCTGATCAACTTCTTTGCTGGCGTGCCGGGTACGATGGTGCAGAAGCTGATTCCAGGCCAACCCGCCGAGGCTGCTGGACTGCAAGCGGGCGATGTCATCACGCGAATCAACGGTCATGCTGTCGGAATGATTGACGAGGTTCGGCCTCGCATCGCAGGCTCGGGTGGTCAGCCACTGGAAATCCAGGTCCGTCGCGGCAGTGAGCTAAAGACCGTCGTCGTCAAGCCCGCACAAAATCCCGCTGGCGGCTTCAGCATCGGCATCCAGATGTCCGTCAGTCCCGATCGGGAGCGACTCGGGCTAGGCGCGGCGGCCAAGCTGGCAGCGATCGAGCCGTGGCGTCTGACGGTTGCGCAGGTGGCGGCGCTGACGAACATGATCACGGGCCGTCACAAAGCGAAGATGGATGACTTTGTCAGCATCATCGGCATCACACAGATGATCGCGCAGCAGCTGGGTCAGCGTTTCGTCGAAGGGCTGGAGCTGGCAGCCAAGATCAGCGCGCTGCTCGGCTTCTTTAACCTGCTGCCGCTGCCTGCTCTCGACGGGGGTCGTCTGGTGTTTTTGAGCATCGAGGTCATTACCCGTCGTCGTGTCAACCACCGCATCGAGCAGATCGTCCACATGGTGGGCATGGTGATCTTGCTCGGTCTGATGCTGCTGCTCGTCGCCAAAGACGTGAAGCGGCTGCTTGGCTTCTAGCCGCGTTGTGTCATGCCGCAGCCTCCGTCGTCGCGATTTGTACAGGTTCGCTTGGGCGGCCAGCTTACGCCCGGCTGTCTGACGGTCTTTGGCGTGCTGGCGCTGTCGTTTGTGCTGTCGATTGTGCCGGGTGTCGGCGACTTTGTGCGCTCGCAGCTTCTGCTGGTGCCGTCGCAGGCGCTCGGACGACAGCCGTGGCGACTGCTGACTGCGCCGTTTTTCGTGCTGAGCCCGTTTGCGCTGCTGTTTTTGGGCCTGCTGCTGTGGTCGATTGGCAGCGCGATTGAGCAGCGCATTGGCCGTCGTCGCATCATCGTATGGAGCGCGCTGGTGCTGCTCTGTTCATCGCTCGTCGTGGCACTGAGTGGTCGGCTGCATGCGCTGGTTGCACCGGCGACGGGACTTTTGCCGATTCCGATCGAAGCGTCGCCGCTGTTTGCGATGGTGCTGCTCAGCTTCGGGCAGCTCTACGGCGGCTTGCAGGTGCGGATGTGGGGCGTGGATCAGCAGACCTCGGGACGGACGCTGGCTTGGTTCTTCATCGGCATCGGGCTGCTGGCCGACGTGTTTCGCGCGGAGTGGGAGCTGCTGTTTGCCAACCTCGCGACGCTGCTTGTGACCTTTGTGCTGCTGTCGGATCACGGAGGCCAGTCGCCGTGGCGGCTTTGGCGACGCAGTCTGACCGGGCTGCGGGCGCGCTTTGGCAAAAAGTCGGGGCCCAAGCTGGAAGTGCTCGACGGCGGAGCGCGCAAAGATCCGATGAAAAAGTGGCTAAACTAGCTCGCGATGAGCTGGCTTTCTTCCCTGATGAGTCCTTCGTCTGAGCTGTTGCTTCAGCTTGGGATTGCCCTGTTTGTGACGCTGATTGGCTTTCAGCGTGTCGTGTACTTCATCAGCCTCGGCTATGCCGGATCGGTGGCGCTGCTTATGGGTCAGGCGCTGTATCGCTCGGGCTTGCAGCTTCCCCTCGTCGTGACGGCACAAGCGCTGCTGCTTTTGCTCTACGGTCTGCGGCTGGGTAGTTTTTTGCTTCTGCGCGAGCGTGAGCCGTCGTATCGCAAAGAACTGGCCGACGTCGAGTCTCGCTCGGGACACATGGGACCGCTGCGCAAGGTGGCGATTTGGATCGGCGTATCGGTGCTGTACGTGCTGATGTGTAGTCCGGCGACGCTCAACATCGGACGCTATCTGACGCACGAGACGCACAACTCGATCCCTGCGCCGTCCGCCTCGCTGTTTGTCGGTGTGACGGTGATGTTTCTTGGGCTGTCGCTAGAAGCGTGGGCGGACCGTCAGAAAGCAGCGTTTAAGCGACAGTTTCCGAGTCGATTCTGCGACGTAAAGCTCTATCGCGTAGTGCGCTGTCCGAACTACTTGGGAGAGACGCTGTTTTGGCTGGGCAACTTCGTCTGTGGTCTGTCGGCGTATTCGTCGCTGTGGCACTGGGCGGCGAGCGTGACTGGCTGGCTGTGCATCACGCTGGTGATGATTGGCTCGACGAAGCGACTGGAACGCAAGCAAGACGAGCGCTACGGTAGCGATCCCGACTATCAGCGCTACGTGCAGACGGTGCCGGTGCTGTTTCCGTTTGTGCCGCTGTATTCGCTAAAAAACTGGCGCATCGCACTCGGATAAGTCCAAGCCGCCCAACTCCTCGCTGTGCGACGGTCATAAACGTGCGACGGCCACAAGCGTGCGACGGCCATAATCGTGCGGCTGCTGAGGTTTCGCTGTGTGACTGTGACCTTGCGTGGGCCAAGTCCAAGTCCGCCATTTTTTAGGCATTTTTGGGCGAATCAGCGTCTGGCTCGTCGTGATATGATGACTACGACCGAAAAAAGGCTCGTCATCGCTCATGTCCACCACAGGCGCTCCCAAGGCTCAGGCGGCCAATCCTTTTGCTCAAACGGCGGTTCATGATCTGGATCACGACGATGTGGTCGATGTAGCTGCCCTTCACAGCGACGCGCGACAGCTTCTGCTTCGTGGGCTTCGGCAAGCGGGGCGAGGCTTTGGTCAGCTGATGGCGCTCGTCGGAGATCCAGGCAGCGGCAAGAGCCATCTGCTGTGGTGGCTCAAGCGTCAGCATCGTCCCGAGTCGCTGGTGGTGTCGATTCCGGCGCTGCCTGACCTGGCGCAGCCGTTTCGGTTCACGCTCAAGCAGCTGGTGTCGGGCCTGTGTCGCATCGATAAAAAAGGCTCGGTGCTGGAGCGTCCGATCGACCGGCTGCTGTGGGACGTGATCTACGCACAGACGTACGACCTGCTCGACGCAGCGCGCGTGGGCATGTATCAAGGTCCGACGGCGGTGCTCAAGCAGCTGGGTCCGCTGTGTCTCGACGGAGGCCGTAAGCGTGCGCTCGCGGACTTTGCCGAAGCGGCGCAGAAAGTGTGGCCGCAGATCGAGCCCGGCTTGCGCTCTTATCTGCTCACGCTGCCGACGGAAAACTCGCTGGATGCGACGGCGCGTCAGGTGATTGTCCAGTTTCCGTATGCTGACCGTCGCTCACTCGTCACGGCGTGGCTGGCGGGCGAAGATCTGGCGCAAAAAGACCGAGAGCGCATCGGTGCCAAGCAGACCATCAACCAAGAAGCGACGGCGCGCTATGTGCTCTGTTCGCTGATTCGACTGGCCAGCGTGCGACGTCCGGCGAGCGTGTCGATCCTGTTCGATCAGGCCGATCAGATCCTAGAGCAGCTTGGACAGCCGGGACTGCATGCGCTGGCGGATGTGCTCGGGTCGCTGCATGGACTTGGTGCGGCGACGCTGATCATCCTGTCCTGTCGGCCCGATACGTTCGGGCAGTTTTCCGAAAAGCAAGCGCGTCCCGGTCCCAGCCAGATCAAGCAGAGCATGGAGCTGATCTCGCTGGCGCGCGTCAATCCGCCGCTGCTGCGTGAGGTTGTGACGGCCAGGCTCAAGTCGGTGTCGGGCAGTGCGACGAGCGGGCTGGCTCCACTTTCCGAGTCAGACTTGGGCTTTTTGCACGAAGTCGATACGCCAAGGGCCGCGCTTTCTCGACTGGCCAGCGTCTACAGCGAGCGCAGCGCCACCGCAGCACCACAGAGCGCAGCCAAGCCTGTCGCAGATGCCAAAGCAGCGACGACAGCAAAGAATCCGACCGCCAGCAAACCGGCTGCGGCCAAAGTCGAAGCAGTATCCAAGTCCACCGACGCAACCAAGCCGGTCGTTATGAAGCCTGCGAGCAGTCCGGCCAGTGCGGCCAAGGCTACCGCCGACGCTAAGCCTGCTGCCGATGCCAAGGCCGCGCCCGTCGCGAAGTCGCCCATCGCCAAGTCACCCGTCGCGAAGTCGCCCGCCGTCAAGTCGTCTGACAGTGCCACGACGCCAGTTCGTCAAGCTGCTACCGAGGGCAACGATGCCCTCGCCGTCGCCATGGCAGAAGCCCAAGCCGGAGCCATCACCGTCGAGAATCAGCGCTCGCTGACGCACATCGACAAGTCTGGACCCAATGTCCAGCGTGAAGGCAAGCCGGGTTCTGCGTCGAGTGCTGCCAGCAAACAGCGCGATGCCTCTGCGCCGGTCAGTCGTGCCGACTCCGGTGACACCGTTCGTCGCGTTCCCGACGAGTCCCTGCTCGCCAAGACCAGAGACGCAGTGCTCAAAGCCGGTCCCGCCAAGACGCCCGAGCCCACCCCAGCCAAGACGCCCGTTTCGGCTCCAGCCAAGGCGGTGGTTCCGTCGGTCAAGCCCGCGCAGCCCGAGCCTGCCAAAGCCACGCCAGCGCCCGCCAAGCCCGCTGCGACGGTGACTCCGGCGGCCAAAGCGGCTCCCGCCCAAAAGCCAGCCGCTGCCCCGGTCAAAAAGTCTGAGCCCGTCGCCAAGCCCGAGCCTGCCCGCGCCCCCAGCGCTGACACTCCATCGCGAGCTTGGCTGGACATGGCCGGAGACAACGATCCACTCGCCGATGCCATCGCTGCTGCCCGTGCGGAGCTGGGAGCCAGCCTGTCTTCCGATGCAGCCAAGCCGATCAAAGCGCGTCCCGTCGAGCCGATCCCCAAAGGTGCCGCCAAGCTGATCCCAACGGACTTTGAGCCGACCCGTCAGATCGTGGTTCCCGTCGGTGAAAAAGGTGGCTTTCCGGACTTTTCCGCAGTCGTAGAGCCATCGAAGACCGAGATGACCACCGCACCCAGCGCTGATTCTCCGTCGGTGTCGTGGCTGGCCATGGCCGCTGAAGAGAATCCGTTTGGCAGCAGTGATCCGGCCCCCGCAAAGCCTACGGCCCGTCCCGTTCGCGGTACAGCAGCCATGGGTGTCGTCGTGGTCAAGCCTGCGGCGGCCAAAGCGGCCAGCCAAGGCGTCGGTGGTCCCGTCGCTGCGTCTCGCGGTCCGCGATCCACCCAGGCGCGCATTGCGGCGGTGCCAGTGCCCAGCGGTGGAACCATCAGCCCGCAGCGGATCTTGGCGCTGCTCGAAGGTCGCAGCTCGATGCCCGAGTGGCAGCTTGCCGAAGAGCTGGGCGTCTCGATCGACAACCTGTCCGATCACCTAAACCGCATGTCCGCCAACGGTCAGGTCCGCTTGGTTCCGTCGGAAGACGGACGCATGGTTGTGCCGCTGTAGCGTCCCCGGCTACCTGAGCCGCGACTCGCCCAGTGGCCGCACCCTTCACCAGTGCGACGGCGACGCCGCTTTCCCAAGCCGCTTACATTGCAAATGGATTGCGGAGTCCGTCGTCTGTCTTGACAGGCTTTGCGACAGGCTTGGCGTCGGGTACAGGCTTGGCGATGGGCGCTTGCGGTTTGGCGTCTCCCGCTTTGACCTCGGTTGCGCTCTTGGCATCACCCGCGATCGGCTTTCCATCGGCCCCGAGCGCCGGTTTGACATCGCCAGCCTTTGCTCCCGCTGCGTCCGTCGCTGTCGCTGTCGCTGCTACGGCGGCAGCCGGTCGCGTCCAGATGCTCTGCTTGGGCGGCATCGTCGCTGCATCGGTCATCAGTCGCAGCGGTGGATAGACCGTCTTGCTGTCGCGCACCGCTGGCTTTAGCACCGGCACCGTGTCTGCCACGCGTGAGTCCGTCTTGTTTGACTGTGTCTGATCCGGCGTGCTCGGTGCTGTGACGGTCTTGCCATCGCTGACGGTCCCGCTGCCTGGCTGACCCATCGTGCCCACCACCACCGGCGCTGCGATCTGCTGCGCGACCGGACCTTGCTGCTGGTGACGCAAGATCAGTAGCGTTCCCAGCGAGCCAATCAGCCCCGACAAGATCGCCGTCAGACCCAGCGCCGTGGCCATCTGGCCTTTCGACAGCGTGTAGTCACCCGGAGCACGCGGCGGCTGCATCACCGGCGTCACCAGCACCGGCATCGATGTGGACTGCATCGGAATCATCGCCGGAGCCATCTGCGGGTTGGTGTACACGCCGCTCATGTCTTGCCGCATGCCAACCGGAGCCATCTGCGGGTTGGTATACGGACCGCTCGACTCGGGACGGATCGCCGCCGGAGCCATCTGCGGATTGGAAAACGTACCCATCAGCTCCGGTCGTAGCGCCGACGGATGAAGCTGACCCGGCACAAACACGCCGCTCGGATCACGCGGCGGCGGCACTGGCTTGGGGGCTCCGTGGCTGATCGCTGAATCGGGACTGCTGACCGCGCTCGGCTTCCGTACCGGCGTCGATGTGCTATCGGAAATCGCGCTCTTTGGTGCCCCACTAAGCGGAGGCAGCGACGGAACCGACGGATCTTGACTGCGACCGCTCGGCGCATCTTCCATCGTCGGTTCGTTCTGCGCGATGTGCTGAACCTGCTGAATCACCGCCAGCGCGCGGGTTGCTCGCGTCGCACGAGCCAGGTTGGCAGCGCGGGCAGCTTGTGCGGCACGAGCGCGATCTTCCGCTTCTCGGATCTGCTTGGCCAGCGCTTCGTCCCGGTCGCGTGCTTCCTGCGCCGCGCGGATGATCTCCTCAAACTCCGAAGCGGATCGCATCCGCGACTCTTCCGCTGCCTGCGCCGCTTGCTGTGCTTCTTGCGCCGCTTTCGCTGCGGCTTCCGCGTCGGCTTGCGCCTGCTGCGCCGCTGCTTCCGCCTCTGCCGCTTCTTGCTGTGCCCGCTGTGCCGCCGCTGCTGCTTGCTTCACGGACTCTGGAACGGGCGGTGGTTTCTTCGTTTCCTCGAAGATTTCGTCGATTTCGTCTTCCAGCAGCTCTGGCTCGGCTTCTTGCTGCGCCTGCTGCGCTTTTCGGGCCGCTTCCTCGGCCTGCTGCTTGGCTTGCTCAGCCGCGCGCTGCGCCGCTTCGACCTCTTTTTGCTTGGCCAGGCGATGCTGCTCGACCTCTTCCGCCTTCCGTCGCGCTTCCGCTTCTTTTTCGGCTTTCTGACGGACCCGCTCGGCCCGCTCGGCCTCTAGTCGCTCTTTTTCGCGCAGCTCCGCTTGCAGCTTGTCCGCCGCCACCCGCGCCGCTTCCGCTGCCTGCGCTTCGTTTCGCTCGCGCTCTGCGTCTTCCGCCGCGCGCTTTTCGGCCTCCAGTCGCTCGGCCTCCAGTCGCTTCGCCTGCCGAGCCGCTTCCTCGAGCAGCTCTTTTTGCTCCGCTTCCGTCGGCTTCGGACCAAACATCTCTTTGGGCAGCTTCCCGCTGTCGCCCACTTCCTTGCCGAGCTTGTGACGCTGACTCTGTTCCCACTCGGCCCGCATCCGTCCCAGCGTCTCGGCCCGCGCCTGTTCGAGCAGTCGCTTTTGCATCTGCGCCGCTTCGTTGCGCTCGCGCTCGGCCCGCTTTTGGATTTCCACCTCGCGGTTCTTTTTCGCCGCTTCCGCTCGCGCCAGCACCGCCGCGCGACCTTCTTCCATCAGGCGCTGCTCTTCGGTGAGCGGCTGCGACTTCGTGCTCTCGGGCGCTGCGTCTTCATCGGCATCCGACGACATCGCCATCGCTTGCTCGGGGCTCAGCCGTCCCGCTTCGACCTCGGCCAGCATCTTTGACAGATCGCGCGCCCGCACCGTCCGCCGGATCACCCGCTGCTTGGCGGTGTTGCTCTTGCTCGCCGGTCGCATCGACAGCTCCGTCGGCGACTCTGGCTCCATCGAGGGCATCGCCGCCGCCGTCAGCACCCGCGACGGATCGCTTACGTCTTCGTCATCGTCCGCTGCTGCCGTCGGTAGCGCCGCAATTCGCTTCACCGCCACGGTTCGCTTGCGCAGCCCTTTGTTCTGCGACAGCAGCGTATCAATCGGCACTCGCTCGTCCGGCGGAGGCAGCGGCAGCCCCGACTTTTCAAACCCTTCCCCGAGCGCCGTCAGCAGCTCCCCCATCGACTCGAAGCGCTCACTTGGATCGCGCATGCACGCCCGACGGATCACCGCATCCAGCGCTTCCGACAGTCCCGGCGGTGCGCCCAGCTCTCGCGGTAGCTGCAAAGCGGGAGGCGGCGACGACAAGCGCTCCAGCACCACCTCCAGCTCGGGACCCAAAAACGCCTGCTTTCCCATCAGGCACTCATACAAGATCGCGCCGAGTGCAAAGATGTCACCCGCCACGTCGGCAGTGCCTTGTTCCCCACTCGCTTGCTCCGGTGCCAGATAGGCCAGCTTCCCGAGCGGCAGCGACTCATCCAGACCGATCGCACGCTTGCGCAGGTGATGCAGTGCTCCGTCTAGAAGCACCGGCTGCCCCGCTTCAATTTCGCGACCCGCTTCGCTTGGCAGGATCACGTTTTCCGGTCGCAGATCACCGTGGACCACGCCCTGCTTGTGCGCTTCCCCGAGCGCCCGCGCCAGCGCCGCCGTCACAATCCCCGCCGCCAGCACCGGCAGCGGTCCCCGCGTAAGCCGAACCCGCAGCGTCTCTCCGACCAGCAGCTCTGCGGCCAAAAACGGCGAGCCATCGGGCCCAAAGCTCAGGTCCACCGGCAAAAAGCCAAACCGTCGCAGGCTGCTCAGCGCCCGCAGGTCTTGCCGCAGCTTCGAGACGCGCTCATGGCTCGGTGCCAGCTCGCGATGCAGCAGCTTGACGGCAAAGGGCTGTTTCTGACGCAGATGCCAGGCGTTATAGGTCAGGCCGGTCATGCCTTGGCCTAGGTACGCATCGAGACGATAGGTGCCCGAAAGGACCATTCCGATGCGCGCCGTCGGGGGTTGCTCGGGTCCGAGCTGCGACGAAGGAGTAGATGCAAGGGCCATGGGTAAACCGACCAAATAGAAAAGGTCGGAGTAATCGTAGCACGAGTTTTATGCAACCACCCGCACACATATCCATGAAATGACCAAGGAAAACCACAAATTCTAGGATCTGTATTGCCCTTGCGATGGCGCTGTGCGGAAGCAAGCCCAGGCGAAGCCCTCGGGGGAGAGCCGCGACCACAGCCCGCTGCGGCAGCGGGGCAGGCAGGTCTTTCGGGATGCGTGGTCTTTTGGGACGCTACAGCGACTCACACAGCACATCGAGCAGGTCGCGGGTCTTGTGCCCACTCTTGCTGAGATGATAGCTGCACGTCGGACAGCCGCTCACAATCGGCTGCCCGGCTCCTTGCGCCATCGCCTCGTGCGCCATCTGCTGCGCCAGGTCGGGATCGGTCTGCGGCAGCAGCCCGCCCGCTCCGCAGCACAGCGGCTCTTCCCCCGCGATGTCATCGACCTGTTCCGCCAGCCGCGCCAGCACCTGCCGAGGCGCATCGATCTTCAGCCGTCGCGACAGGTGACACGGCGCGTGATAGGTCACCTGCGGCAGCTTGCGCGCGATCGGCAGCGCGCTCACATACGGCAGGATCAGCTCGCCAAAGTGCAGCACCTTGGGCACAAGCGGCACGCCATGCTGCGGATAGACCACCTTCAGCAGGTAGGTACACGCCGAGCACGTCGTCACCAGCATCGACAGCTCGGACACTTTCTGCGCCAGCGACTCTGCGTACAGCCGGAACGACTCTTCCAGACCCGCCGCATACAGCGCATAGCCCGCGCTTCCCACCGTCAGCAGCCCGTAGCTTGGCAGATCCGCGCGATGCGCCCGCACCCGATCGAGCACCGTCAGAAGCTGTCGCGCTTCTTCTTCCGGTCCCGCTTGTTGCTGACGACGCGGCAGGCACGAAGGCAGCAGCCCAATGTCTCCCGGCTGGGCCAGTCGCGTCGAGAGCTGCGGATCGCGCAAGATCGCTCGCGCCGCATCCTGGGCCCGCTGAAACACCCGCTCGGGCAGATCGACGAGCGCCGGATGACCGACCTCGGCGCGCTCGGCCAGCGTGCGTCCACGAACCAACTGCTGCGCGGGCTCGACCTTGTGCAGACACGCACTGCTACACGCCCCGCAGCCCGTGCAGCCATACAGCGGCAGCGCCTCGGCCAGCGAGCCCTGTTCCCCGGCTTGTCGCAGCGACAAAAGGCTCGACATCTTGGCTTGCGGCGACAGCGTCTCTTTGGCCGATGCGCGATACACCGGACAGACATGGCTACACAGCTTCGGACACAGCGAGCACAGCGATAACGAGGTCGTCAGATCGGGCATCGGCTACTCCGCACCCGCCGCAGCGAGCGCACTTGCAAGCGCAGCATCTAGATCGAGCGCTGCTGACACGGGCTCTTTGACAAGCTCACCCAGCGTCGCATCCGGGCTTGCCACCGCCAGCCCATGGCGATGGACTCCCCCCACGACAAAGCGAGCGGGCAGCCGGTCAAGAAGCTGCGCCAGCTCAAGAAGGGGCAGCGGCGGGAGATGTCGCTGCGTAAGCGGTCCCAGCGCCTGCCAGCGTGCGCACATCGTCAGAAGCGGTGCCGCGAGCAGCTCCCGCAGCGCCGGAATCGGCAGCCAGGCATTCTGTACGCCCAGCCGATGTCCGAGCTCTCGCATCGACTCTTGCGCCACCGTGATCGGCCCCGCACCTTCGATCACCACCAGCAGCCGACCGCTGGGCCCGTTCCACGGCTGTGCGCTGCCCGGCTCAGCCGACAGCGACCCCAGCGCGTCACACAGCGCCCGCGACACAAGCTGCACGCTCTGCACCCCGCAGCCGCCGTGCCAGCGTCGCGCCAGCAGGATCGCCCGCAGCGCCGCCTCGGGATCATCAAAGCCAAGCGTCAGCGTCGGACGGACCGGCAGGTAGCGCTCGACCCGCAGCGTCGCCCCCGTAAGCTCCATGTGATCGTCCAAGAGCCCTACGAGCTGTCCCAGATCCGGCCCGGTGGACCGTCGCGGCGCTGGCTGTGGCGGCAGTGCCAAAAGCGATCCGTTTTTGCGCTGAAACAGGAGCTGAACCCGCCGATCGTGCAGTCGTCCCGTCGAGACACTGGCTTCTAGCGGCAGCGGCCTGCACAGCGCGTCTCGCAGCGTTCGGGCGTACGCAGACGGCGGCAAGTGACCGAGCGACAGCTCGTCTTTTTGCAGCCGCTCCTCGATGGCCAGCAGCGTCAGGTCCGCTGGCACCGTCGCAAGCAGCGAGCCTTTGTTCACCGTCACCGTCTTGGGCCCGAGCAGCAGCGACTGCCTGGGCCGAACCGAGCGGTCTTCGACAAACAGCCGCCCCGGATTGAGCACCTGCTGCGGATCGCACACCTTCGCCATCGCCCGCAAAAGCGGCAGCCCTTCGCCTTGCTCATCGACCAGAAACGGAGCCCGCAGCCGCCCGACACCGTGGTGATGACCGATCGTGGCCCCCGCCGCCAGCGCCGCTTCGATCGCCCCTTGCCAGATCTCATCGTAGCGCCGCTGATCGTCGCGAAGCTGCGCCGTCCCCCGCTCGCTGCCGTCCGCCGCCGCCCCCGCCGACAGCGCCCGCGTCATGAACGTAAAGTAGATCGAGCAGCCATCGGGATATGCGTGGCTAAAGTGCGCCATGATGAGCGCGTGCGGCAGCGTCGCCGCCCGGACCTTCTGATACAGCGCGGGCAGCCGATCCCACGTCGCCGCAAACTCCATCGTGTCGGCCATCGCCCCCGCCGCAAACGCCTTGGGCCACTTGAAGCTTACGTCGTAGCGGTGGCGCAGCCAGTGCTCGCCCGGCTCGGGGCCCAGGTCGCGGCCTCCCAGGCGTGCAATCTCATCGCGGATGAGCTGCTCTTCCGTCGCCGTCGTCGTCGGTTCCCCTTCGCAGCCGATGATGAGCAGACAGCCGACGTGGAGCCGCGACAGCAGCGAGTCCAGGAGCTGCCCCACCGGCTCGGTCTTCTGAAGCGCCGCCTGCACCAGCCAGCGCTCCAGGCGATGCTTGGCCCGCTCGGCATCGGGTCGCAACAGCGCCAGCAGATCGCCCAGCTCCAGCGGACGCTGCGACCGTCCCAGCTCGAACTTCCCGAGCAGCCCTGAGAGCTGCCCGAAAAAGCGCCCCGCCGTCCCGCTCAGGTTGGTGATGAGCGGCTGGTTGAGGCTCGGCCCGCTCTTGCCCACCCCGGCGAGCAGCGTATCCAGCTCGTCATACAGCCGCACCACCGCCGGACGCAGCCCGCGCGACAGGATCTGCTGAATCGCGCCGTAGCCGCTCTGCACGTCGGGAAACCAGTAGCCCCGCAGCAGCCGCTTTTGCGGCACCGGCACAAGCGACAGCGTCGCTTCCGTGATCAGCCCGAGCCGCCCCTCGCTGCCGACCAGGAGCTGCACCCAGTCCGGCCCCTGCGTCGTGCCATCGACCGTCAGTTCCTCGCCCGTGCCGGTCACCGCCGTCAGCCCCGACACCATGTCTTCGATCTTGCCGTACTTGGTGGACATCTGACCGGCACCCCGCGTCGCCAGCCAGCCGCCCACAGTCGAGCACATGATCGACGACGGGAAGTGCCCCATCGACAGCCCTTGGCGATTCAGCGCTTCTTCCAGGTGCCAGCCGTTCCAGCCCGCCCCGCACGTCACCGTCAGCCGATCGCGATCCACCGTCAGCGCGCGCAGTTTCTTTAGGTCCACCACCAGCCCGCCGGGGTCCGGCATCGCGCCGCCCGTCACCCCCGATCCGCCCCCAAACGGCGTCAGCTTGATCTGTTGCGACTGCGCCAGCTTCACCACCTGTTGCACATCCGCCGTCGAGCGCGGCCAGCACACCGCTGCTGGCAGCACCCCCGCTGGCTGACCCGCCGCCACCTGAAGCAGACCGCGCGCCCACATGTCGCGCCGATACGCACTTCGGTCTTGCGGCTGCGTCGAGACCTGCGCCGAGCCGAGCCGATCCTCAAGCTCTGCCAGCCAGGGCGGCGAGTCGGTCACGCTTGCACCATCGTGAGAAGGACGAGACGAGCTTTGCACATCTGCACCTTAGCAAAAGCCTTACGGGCTGTGGGGCGCGTCCTCTCCGGCTTTCGACCGACGGCTGCTGGTGCTGTAGAAGTCGATGACCGGCGCAATCTGGTCCCGCAGCTTGGCGTCGCTGCGCGCCAGCGTCCGTGCGATCCGATACGCCGCGAGCAGCACCGTCCGCGTCTGTTCCCCCAGGTGCAGCACCGAGTCCGACAGCGGCTGCTCGATCCGCGCAAAGCGAGCCAGCGCCTGCGACAGCAGCTCGCGCCGCGCCAGCCGATCGGCGATGAGGTCCACTTCCAGCTTGGTCGGATCGCTGCCTTCGTCTTCATCGGCCAGCGACGTAAAGTAGCCCGGCTGCGCGCGCACCGCGTCGAGCACCCGCTTGAGCATCTCGCTTTCGCCGTTTCGCAGCTTGCCGTTGGTGTGGCGGCGATCGTCTTCGGTCAGCGTGCGCAGCCCCGGCAGCAGCGACTCCGCTTCTGTGAGCAGCGCTTCCACTTTCTGAATCCGACGGGTTAGCTCCGCGATTGGCATGTTCAGCACCGACGAGTTCTTGCTCTCTGACTTGGGCATCTGTGGCTCCTGGTTGTTTTTCCTGAAAATCAGGTGCCCACGAGCGTAGCTGCGATCGCTCCTTGCGCAAGTCGTCCCCGTCGGTCAGCACCGTTTCAAGGTTGTGCAGTTTGGTGCGCAAATGCAGCCGCAAAGCGGCCCGATCGAGCCGCGAAACGTCAAAAAGAGCCGTCGCATGTCAAAAAGAGCCGTGACACGTCAAAAAGAGCCATCGAACGTCAAAAAGAGCCGTTGCATGCCTCGATCGAGCCGTTGAACGTCATGATCGAGCCGTCGCACTGCTCGATCGAGCCGTGAAGCGTCAAGATCGAGCCGTCGCACTGCTCGATCGAGCCGTGAAGCGTCAAGATCGAGCCGTCGCATGTCTCGATCGAGCCGTTAGCGCGACAGCGTCAGGCCGAGCCCGTAGGTCAACAGGAGCACCACCGGCAAGAGCACCACGAACGTGATCACGGTGTAGCCCATCACGTCGCGGGCGCGCAGCCCGAAGATCCCCAGCACCGGCAGCATCCAAAACGGCTGGATCAGGTTGGCCAGCGCCTCGCCCAGATCGTAGACGGCGACCATCCAGCCCGCGTGAACGTGCAGCCGCGAAGCCGCGTCGAGCACATACGGTGCCTCGATCAGCCACTTCGAGCCCCCCGACGGCACAAAGATCCCCAGCAGCAGCGAGTAGAGCGCCACCAGCGGCGGCAGCGTCGCCTGACTGGCCGCTCCGACGAACAGGCCCGCGATCTGTTCGTTCAGGTGCGCGCTCGCCAGCACCCCGGCAATCCCCCCGTAGAGCGGAAACTGCAAGATCACGCCCCACACCGCCGGGGTCGCCTGCGCAAACGCCCGCTGAAGCCGCGCCGGGGTCCGGTGCAGCGCCGTCCCCAGGGTCAGCAGCGCCAGGTTGATCGTGTTGAGGTTTATCGCTTCCAGCCGCGATGGTGCGCCCAGCAGGCTGTGGGTCAGGTAGCTCGTCGCGATCGCCACAAACATCACCGACAGCCACGGCGAGTGCTCGGGGCGTTCCCCCGGACGCAAGGACGACGGCTCGACGGGCGAGGGCGGCGGGTCGTGAAGGTCAATGCCGAGCGACGCCGCTGTCACCGCAGTGGACTCGCGGGGGGCGATCAGCCAAAACAGGGTCGTGACGACCACGATCTCGACCGCCACCGACACAAACGACTGCCACAAAAAGATCGTTTGCGACAGCGGGATGCCCTGACCGTGTAGTCCTGGGGGCAGCGCGTTTGCCGTCGCCATTTGCAGCGCCGCCGAGCCCGACAGCCCCTGCGCCCAGATGCTCCCCAGCCCGAGGAAGCTGGCCGCCGCGAGCGCTCGATAGTCGATGGGCTGACCGCGATCGGCAAACCGCCGCGCCGTCGCCCGCGCCAGCATCGCCGAAAAGGTCAGCGAAAAGCCCCAGTTGATCCACGACGACAGCATCGCCAAAAGCGCCACCAGCGTCACGCCTGCTTGAGGGGTCTGCGCGAGTCCGGCGAGCCGTCGCAGCAGTCGATCGATGGGTGGCGCGCTCGCGACGACGTGACCCAAGATGATGATGAGCGACATCTGGAGCGTAAAGCCGAGCAGCGAGAAAAAGCCCTTGCCCCAGCCGTCGAGCAGGGTCGCCGCGCTCGTGCCGGTCCACAGCCAGCCCGCCAGAAGGGACAGCCCGGTCGCTCCGAGTGCAAACACAAAGGCATCCGGCAGGTAGCGTTCCAAAAACCCGGTGGCGCGCAGGGCCAGCGCAACAAGTGGAGAGTCTTTCATGTGATTTTTATAGGCCCTTTCCCGAGGCCCAGCGGCAACTTCCGGTTGCGAGCCTGCGGGTTGAGCCGTTACACTCCCCACCAAGAATTTACGACCCGCATGTAAAACGGCGACTGCGACGCGGACTGGGCCATCACGCGACCACTTTGACGGCAAGTGTCACGGCAAGGCATCCAATTTCACCGCACGCAGCGTCCAAACGCCCACGGGAGAGCTTTCAGTCCGATGAACCTGACACAGAAACTTCTTGCCTTTACCCTCCTCGGTGCCGAGTGGGTGCTGTGGCTGCTGATCTTCCTGTCGGTGATCAGCCTGGCGATCGCGATTGAGCGCGGTCTGTACTACTTCAGCCTGCGAGCCGACTTTGCCGGTCTGGCCGATGACCTGCGGAAGATGCTGCTCGACCATCGCTTCGCCGAAGCGAGAAAGCGGGTCGATTCGGAAAAGGGCCTGGAAGCGGAAGTGGCGCGCGCCGGTCTGACCGATGCGGAGCGCGGCGCTGATGCCGTCGAAGCGGCGATGCTGGGTGCCAAGGCGCGGGTCAAGCTGCGGCTCGAGCGCAACCTGGCCTTCCTGGGCACGCTCGGCAGCAACGCCCCGTTTATCGGTCTGTTTGGCACGGTCCTTGGCATCATCAAGGCGTTCCGTGACCTGGCGGCCAACCAGTCGGGCGGTATCGCGATCGTCATGGCCGGTATCTCGGAAGCGCTGGTCGCAACTGCCGTCGGTCTGCTGGTGGCCATTCCAGCGGTCGTGTTCTTTAACTTCTACAATCGCCAGGTGCGCGGCATCTCATCTCACATTGATGCGGTGATGCAGGTGATCCTGGCGGCGCTGCGGGCCGAGAGTGCGCACCATGATGGCGGCGCGGACGAATCCAAAGGCAAGAGCCGGGTCAAGGCAGCGGAGGCAACCTAATGGCGGGTGGGGCTCTATCGAGCGGAGATGATGATGGCGGCGGCATGATTGCCGACATCAACGTCACGCCGCTCGTCGATATTACGCTGGTGCTGCTCATCATCATGATGGTGGCGGCGCCGATGATCGCGAACAATCCGTCGATCAAGGTCGAGCTGCCCAAGGCCGCGAGCGGCGATGAGACGCAGAAGACCACGCTGGCGCTGACGCTCACCAAGAAGCCAAACGGGGAAGGCGGCTACGACCTGTTCCTCAATGGCGAGAAGGTCGATGAGACGAAAGCGCGGGCGCAGATCACCGACATTGTGACCAAAAACAAAGACATCCAAGCGGTGATTGCCGGTGACAAAGGCATCGCCTACGGTGATGTCATGCATATCGTCGATCTGGTGAAGACCCTCGGGGTCACCAAGTTCGCGATGGCGACTGACGGGACGTGACCGGAATCGTCACCAAGTTTGATGGCATTGGGATGCTGCTGGCGGCGGTTCTGCACGGCGGCATCTTGATGTATTTGTTCCTGGCCAAGCCGCCCGACAAGATCGGTCCGACGGTGGTCGAGGTCGAGTTCCGCAAGCCGAAGGAGCCGCCGCCGCCACCGCCTCCTGAGACGAAGCCGGAGCCGCCCAAGCCCGAGGAGCCCAAGCCGCCGGAGCCGCCGAAGAAGATCACCAAGCGGCAGCCGAAGCCAGCGGAAGCGCCGAAGCCTTCGACGCCGCCGCCCGCAGAGCCGCCCAAAGAGCCGCCGAAGCCGGTGTTCGGTATCGATCCGAGCCAGACTGGCGGCAGTGGCATCGCAGTGGCGACGGGCAACACCACGATGGCGGACCCAGGCAAGCGGCCCAAAGTGACGGAGATTCCGCCGCTGCCTCCGTCGAGTGCGCCGGGCGGCAGTGAGTATCGTCCGGTCGCCGAGGAAAACCTGGCCAAGCTGCCGGAGATGGACTCTGACGAGTGCGGCCCGAGCATGAAGGAAAAGTGGTCACGCTCGGAGACACACGCGCAGGGCGTCGAAGGTCAGGTGGTGATGCGGATCGAGCTGGACGAGCGCGGCAAGGTGCGAGCGATCAAAAAGCTCAAGGGCATCAGCCCCGAGGTAGACAACATCGCGATCGGCTTTATGCGCTTCGATCCGCGCTGTCGCTTCAAGCCCGCGATGGGCAAAGACGGCAAGCCGGTCCCGTTTGTCATCGAGCGCTACGTCGTCACGTTTGAAAATGAGAACTAGCTCATCATGAAAGTCCTCGTCACGGGTGCGACTGGTTTTTTGGGCTCTTGGGTGGTGCGCAAGCTGGTCGAGTCGGGGCACTCGGCGCGGGTGCTGGTTCGCAAGAGCAGCAAGCTGGACAACATCGGCGAGCTGCTGGGGGCCCAGGTAGACAAAGCGTACGGCGATGTGCTGGACGGCGCGTCGGTGCGGGCGGCGCTGGATGGCTGTCAGGCGGTGATTCATACCGCTGGTGTGCCGCACTTTAACCCCGAAAATCCTGAGCTGATGTATCGCGTCAATGCGACGGGCGCTGGGATTGTGATGGAAGCGGCGCGTCAGGCCAACGTCGAGCGCGCGGTGCTGACTTCTTCGGTGGCGGCGATGGGCGGTAGCGCGACGGAGCGGATCGCCGATGAGTCCACGCCGAGCAATGCCGACGATGTCGGGCTGGATTACAGTCGCAGCAAGCTGCACGGAGAGCGGGAAGCGCAGAAGGTGGCGCAGCGAGGGCTCCCGCTCGTGATCCTGCGTCCGGTGGTGATCTTGGGTCCGGGCGATATCTATCAGTCGAGCACCTCGACGATCCTGGCGTTTGTGCGCGGCAAGATGCCGGTCTACGTCGAAGGTCGTCCGAGCTTTGGGGATGTCCGCGAGATGGCGGCGGCGCACGTTGCGGCGCTGACGCAAGGTCGTCCCGGTGAGACGTACATCCTGGGGGGCAACAACGTGACGCTGACCCAGCTGCTGTCGGCGATTCGCGAGCTAACGGGCGTGTCGCCGCCGCCGCAAGCGCCGTATCCGCTGGCCTACGCGGTGGCGGGGCTTATCGAGTGGACCGCGCGGCTGCAAAAGCAGCACGCCAGCTTGTCGCGACAGCTGGCCAAAGCGGGGCACATGTGTACGTGGGTGTCGTCGGACAAAGCGAAGGCAGAGCTGGGTTATTCCATTCGCTCGCTCGAGGATTCGCTGCGCGATACGATTCGCTTTGCGCTTTCGACGGGCAGGCTGAAGCCGTCCACGGACAAGCTGCGTCAGCTCGTGCCGTAGCTGGTTAGGCTGGTGGCTCTGGGTCGGGCTTGGCGGCAGGCGGTGGCGTGGTCGTCGCAGCGGGCTTTTCGCTGGGAGTCCTGGGCGGATCGCTCGACTTGGCTTCGGGCTCGGTCTTGGCTGCGAGCTTGCCTTCTTCTTCCCGACGACGCTGAAGCAGTGGCCTAAGCAGCCCGAGCCATGTCCCGACGAGTCCTGCGAGCGCGCTCCCGGCGGACGATGCGGTGCCTGCCAGCTCGCGGATGCGCTGCGTGACGGACAGCGAGACATGCAGCTTGCGATGCGCGATCGTCACCGCAATCGGGAGCCCCTGGCCATCGACGAGGTTGCTGATCACCACCGTCAGGTGCTTGTCTCCATCGGTCTTGGGCGTGACCGACCATTCCCACGTCGTGGTCTGCTCGGTAGACAGGCGCTGATCGGCTTGGGTAAAGGCTCGAATCTCAAAGTCAGCGTCGGAATCGGCGCGAAGCTCGACGCGCAGGAGCCGGGACAGCGGCAGGTCTTTGGTGCTGACGGTCTGGGCTGCTTCGCCGGTCACAGCTTGCAGATCGGAAGTCACCATGGCGCGAAGCTGCTCGATGCCAGCAACGACGGTGACATGCTCACTGCGACCGACTTGCATCTCACTGGGGGCCGACAGCGCGAAGCGACCGGGAAGCTGCTGGCGAAGCTGATCGGGTGTTGTCGCGGGCTTGGTGGCGGTCGCTTGTTCGTCCTGTGTGGCGGGCGGCCCGAGCGGTCCTGCGGCGAATGCTCCGTTTCCGTCCGTCCGTCCGGTCGTGTCGTCGCTGTGCTTGCCGTTCTTGCCCTTCCCGATTCGTCCGGCCTTCGGGTGCTGGTCCTCAATCCCAATGGTCTTCGTCGGATTCTCTCCGGGGAGCGATGCGGGCTTGCGCGGACCGGCTGGCTCGGACTCTGGTACGACGGGACGCAGCGCGGGCTTCAGCAGCAGCGCGGGCTCTGCGGCTTGTCCCATCGGCTTGGCGCTGGGCGAATCGGTGTGGTGAGCAGGCTGCCTGGCAAGCGGCAGCAGCAGGGCTCCTGACAGACCCAAGACGGCGACCAAGAGCCATGGCCAACGCACCTTCGATGTGGGCTCGGACATACGACCTGCACTCCTTGTTGCGAACAAGTCGCTTCGACCCTTACCAAGGTACAGGCAATCGGCAAGCGAGTGGAACCTCTAGGGCGGGCTTCATTTTGCTTCGGCGACCGTGGTATAAGACCGGCATGTCACTGAGCAAGCAACTCCGCGATCTGGTCAGCCACCGGGTCACGTTCGACTACGCAAACGGCTGTCACATCACTGGTTACGTCGCCACCGTTCGTCCCGCCGAGGGCGAAGTCCTGACCATCGTGCTGTCGCACGTCGAAGTCAGCAACGATCAAGGTGATGTCATCGAGCGTCACCGCGAGATGGTGGTTGTCCCGTCGGTGCTGGTGAACTATCGGCAGACCGAGGGCCCGTCGGCTCGTCAGCGCTAGTGGCTTCTGAAAGCGATCTGCGGCTCCTCCTGTTCTCGCATGTCGTGTGTCGGCCCGAGTCAGACATTGACCTCGGACAAGCGGCGCTCGTCGTGGCAGAGCCCGAGTATCCCGAGCTAGACATCGCGTATTACCAAGCGAAGCTCGACGAGCTGGCAGAGCGGCTGGGCCAACAGCTGGATGCGTCAGACCCGCCGGGAGAGCGCGCGACGCAGCTTTTGGAGCTGCTGAGCGAAGAAGGCTTTTCTTGCGAGCGGGGCGACTACGACGATCCGCAAGCGAGCTTTTTGAACTTTGTTATCGACGAGCATCATGGCCTACCGATCTTGCTGTCGGTGGTGTCACTGGAAGTTGCTCGTCGCTGTAGCGTGCCGCTGTGGGGCGTGTCGTTTCCCGGTCACTTTTTGCTGCGCGGTGAGAGCCCGCAAGGTCGTCCGCCGCTGCTCTTTGATCCGACGACGGGCGATGTGCTTTCCCATAGCGACTTGCACGCACTGATGCAGCGATCGACGGGAAAGCAGCGAGCGATTCACAAAAGTGACATCGAGCCCGTCGGAAAGCACACGATCTTGGCGCGAATGCTGGGCAACCTGCGCAACATCTATCTGCGTCACGGAGATCTCGCGCGATTACAGCTTGCCGCCGAGCGGCTGCGCCTGCTAGACACTCAGCTTCCGTCTGGCCGATCCAGCTCTGGCCAGCTTCACTGATGCGAATCCTTCGTTTCGTTACCTTGGCCTGTTCGCTCGCGGCGTGTCAGAAAGCGCCGCCGCCCGCGCGGGTTCCCAGCCAGCAAGAGTCTTCGGCAGAGCATGTGGTGGTGAACTATGCTCCGTCGCGGCTGCGGC
Source organism: Myxococcales bacterium (assembly GCA_016794365.1). Classification (GTDB taxonomy): domain Bacteria; phylum Myxococcota_A; class Polyangia; order Palsa-1104; family JAEUJZ01; genus JAEUKA01. Next base: position 106,988 of record JAEUKB010000002.1, on the reverse strand, counting down.
TGTTTCCAGCGCCAGCGAGCGAAGGCCGTTATGTGCTGTGGGCAAGCGAAAGACCGGGACTCCCAGCGGTGTTTCGGCCACTTGGTATGACGGAACAGCGTGGACCGACTGGCTTTGTGCCGCGCGCTGGAGAGCTGGCGTTTGTCGAGGGTCGGATCGTAGAAGCGCCTCTTCCTGCGTCACCGGCCAATGCTTCGTCGGTGCTGACGCTGCTCGTGTATGACAAAGATGCCAAGACAGCGACGCAGCAGATGGTTGCGCTGCCCGGTCCGTGTACGATGCGCGAGCGAGCGCTGATTCAGAGCGACGGCAGAGAGCTGTTTGTGGCGGCGGGCTGCGCGCTGGAAGACAAAGCGATGCTGCTGCGGCTCGATGCCAGCTTGGCGGTGCGAGCGTCGCGCGCTGTCGATGGTGCAGGTGCCGTCGAGCTGCTGCTTCACCACGGTGACTCGGACTATCTGCTGCTCGGGCGACAGGTGCTGCGAGTTCCGTCGCAAGGTCAGCCGGTGACAGGATCGGTGCCGCAGCCTACCGGCGATGTGGAAACGCGAGAACTGTTGATGGCTGGCGAGCTGCTGCTGCTCGTGGATGGCACGGTGGGTCGCGTTATTGGGATGGATCGGCAGTCGCTCGGCTGGAAGCTCGATAGGCGTTTGTACTTTGAAGGCTCGGTCCAGCGGCTGCGGGCAGCAGCGTCAGCGCATCGTCTGCAAGTCGTCGTGTCAGAGCGCAGTGAATCGCAAAAGACCGAGCTGGTTGGTCTGGGCCTGTCGCTGGTTCCGGGGCGTCGTGACACGAGCCTGCCGCAGCGGCTGCTGCTGGGCGCTGGACCTGCACACAGCGATCATGAGCTGGCTCCGGTGGGCGAGGGCGAAGGCTCGCTGCTTCTGCGAACGCACGATGGCAACAGCGGACCGCTCGTTGCGATGACCGTGCTGCATATGTAAGCGCTTCGTTTGTTCGCTGATTCGGCCCGCTGGTTGCGCAGTCGTTCGGTGACAAATCGAGCGTCGCGGTGGCTGACGGTGCGATAATGGTCGCGCATGCTACTTATCGGCTTTCTGATCTCGCTGTTTGTTGCCTATGGCGCAGAGCGACGAGGCTCGCTGACGCAGACCGGCGCGCTGTGGGCGGTGATTGTGGGCACGCTGGTGTTCGGGCTTGGGGATGGAATTGCGGGCCTGGCGCTGATCGCGTTTTTCTTAAGCAGCACTGCGCTTGGCAAGTACCGTCGTGGTGAAAAGGCGGAAGCGAGCGAAAAGATCATCGAAAAAGGGGATCGTCGAGACGGCTTGCAAGTGCTGTCCAACGGCGGTCCCGCTGCGCTGTTCTGTGTGCTGTATTCGCTGACGGGAAAGACGATGTACTTGGTGGGCGCGCTGGCCAGTCTCGCGGCAGCCAATGCAGATACGTGGGCGACGGAGATCGGTCTGTTGTCGAAGTCTCCACCTCGTCATATTTTGACGCTCGCGGAAGTTCCTGCGGGCACTTCGGGCGCGATTTCGCTGACGGGAACCTTGGGCATGGTGGCGGGCGCGCTGTTTGTGGCGCTGCTCACCTGGCTGGAGCCGTCCCAGGGAACGCTGCTGCGAACGCTGCTCATCACGTTGGGCGGCATCTTCGGCGGCTGGATGGACTCTGTGCTGGGCGCGACGGTGCAAGAAAAGCGTCACTGCATCAAGTGCGGAGAAGCCACCGAGCAGACCCGACACGTCTGTGGCGGTGCGACGCTGGTGACCGAAGGCATTGCGGGAATTGACAACGATACGGTCAATGCGCTGGCGACGACGCTGGGGGGAACGGCTGCTGCCGTCGCCTGGCACTTTTTGGTGGGACGCTAGTTTTCGACGAAGCTCTTGAGTCGCTTGCTGCGGCTGGGATGACGGAGCTTGCGCAGCGCTTTGGCTTCGATCTGACGAATGCGCTCGCGGGTGACCTCGAAGTCTTGACCGACTTCTTCGAGCGTGTGATCCGAGCGTTCCCCGATACCGAAGCGCATCCGCAGCACTTTTTCTTCGCGCGGCGTCAGCGTCGCCAGCACTTTGCGCGTCTGCTCAGCCAGGTTCATCGAGATCACGGCGTCCGACGGAGAAATCACGCCCTTGTCCTCGATGAAGTCACCAAGATGGCTGTCTTCCTCTTCGCCAATCGGCGTCTCCAGCGAGATCGGCTCTTTGGCGATCTTGAGGACTTTGCGCACCTTGTCGAGCGGCAGCTCCATCTTCTCGGCGATCTCTTCCGGCGTCGGCTCACGACCCAGCTCTTGCACCAGGTAGCGGCTCGTACGGATGAGCTTGTTGATCGTCTCGATCATGTGAACCGGAATGCGGATGGTTCGTGCCTGATCGGCGATCGCGCGGGTGATGGCTTGGCGAATCCACCACGTTGCGTACGTCGAAAACTTGTAGCCGCGCTTGTACTCGAACTTATCGACGGCCTTCATGAGGCCGATGTTGCCTTCTTGGATTAAGTCCAAAAACTGAAGTCCACGGTTGGTGTACTTCTTGGCAATGCTGACGACGAGACGAAGGTTGGCTTCGACCAGCTCGGCCTTGGCCTTTTCGGCCATCCGCTCGCCTTCGTGGATTTCTTTGTAGGTCGCGCGCAGATCATCGACGGAGAGCTTGGCTTCTTCCTCGACTTTCTTGATGCGCTTTTTGGCTTCCGCCATCCCGAGCGCGGCGCTCTCAAGCTCCTCGGCGGTGACACCGAGCTTCTTGGTAATCGCCTTCGCTTTGGTGGCGTTGCCTTTCATTTCTTTGAGCGTCTTGGCCAGTTCTTTCGACGGCATTCCGACGCGACGCTCAAACTCTTCTAGCTCGGCTTCGCCTTTTTCGATGCGCATGACCAAGCTCTTCAGCTTCTGGACGATGCGCTCGATGACCTTCTTGTTGATACGAAGCTCCGACAGAAGCTCGAACATTTCTTGCTTGTTCGATTCGATCTTGTCGCGCAGCTTCTTGCGCTTGGCTTCGACGGCTTTGCTCGGCGCTGGCGGCGCTGGAACCGGTGTTGCCGACGACGGAGCCGCAGGATTGGCCGGAATCTCCAGCTCTTCGACGATCTTTTCGTTTTCGCGCTGAAGCCGACGCACCTTGTCGATGATCTTGATCACTCGTTCGGTGTGCCATTCCTCGTCGAAGTCGGCGTCTTCTTCATCGAGATCACGAACGACATCTTTGACGCGGATCTTCTGCTTCTTCAGCCGCTCGCCCAGATCGAGGATTTCTTCGACGGCAATCGACGAGTTGAGCACGACTTGCAGGACGCGGCGCTCACCTTCCTCGATGCGCTTGGCGATTTCGACTTCGCCTTCTCGAGTGAGCAGCGACACCGAGCCCATCTTGCGCAGATACATGCGCACTGGGTCGTTGGTCTTGCTGTATCCGCCGTCGAACTCCTCCTCTTCTTCTTCTTCCTTCTTTTCATCGTCCTCGATGAGTTCAGGAACCTTCGGAGCTGTGTTCGAGCGGACTTTGACGCTGGCCGCAGAGTCAACGACCTCGATGCCTTCATCGCCCAGCGACGACAGCCAGTCGTCAATCTGATCGGACGACACCACGTCGTCGGGCATGTGATCGTTTACTTCTTCATAGGTCAAGTACCCCTTGGCCTTGCCCATCGTAATGAGCTGCTGCTTGCGGCGCTCGGCGTTGTCACGATTCATCGCGGGGTATCTCCTTGAGCAGTACCAGCCACAGCCGGTGTGCCCGGGTGGCTATTTTGTAAGAGGGACGCGCGTAACTTGGTGAGATCTTGTATGCGCGAAAGTATCTGAAGTCTGTTTTCTTGTTCACCGGTCCGGCTGATTCGCGACAGCGTTCGCTGAAGATCATTGACCTCCCGGACGATGGCTTGGGCTCGTAGCTCGGCGGACATGCGGGCAAGCAGCTCTTCGGGATGCTCGGCAGCGACAAAGCGACCGACCAGCATCGCAGAGGCAACTTGGGCGCGTAGCTCGACGGGACACATGTTGACGAAGGTTTCGACGGAAACAATCTCGCCACTATGGCACAGGTCGCGCGCCTCTTCCAAAAGCTCGGACAGCAGCGGATGCGCAACTGCCTTGATTGTCTCGTCGCTCAGCCGATCCCACAGCTCCGGCTTGTCTGCCAGCAGACCGAGCAGATTGCGCAGTCCCGCTTCCAGCTCACTCGCTTGGGTCGGCGAAGCCTGCGTCGGACGAGTCTGTGACCGCTGCGCTTCGCCAGTTCCACGATGCTGCATCGACGGAGCAGTTCCATACGCACCCGACGATCGATGGTCGAGGCTGCGCGACGCTGGCATGCTGTGGGTAGTCTGCTCTCCTCGCTGTGCGAGGGGAGACGAAGAAGACGCGTGCATGGACCCGGATGACTGCTGCATCTGACGCCACAAGATCTTGGGATCGACGGCCAGCGCGGAAGCCACCCGTCCGATGTATAGCTCTCGGAGGGTTTCGTTGCGCAGCGCTGCCAAGAGCGGTGAGATGCGACCAATCATCTTTGCGCGTCCACTTAGGCTGTCTGATTCAGCAGTCGCCAGCACTTCGTCAATTACGTAATCCAGCGCAGGCTGGGCTTTGGCAATGCATCGCTCGAGCGCCGCGCGATCGCGATTGGCCAGCGTGTCTGGATCTTCTCCGTCGGGAAGCTTGGCGACTCGAACGTCGATGTCCCGTTGTGACAGCGCGGCAACATCAGATAGCTGCGTTGCCGTGAGCATCAGCAGCGAGATGTCTTTCATCGTCGCTGCTCGTCCCGCGCGATCCCCGTCGAGCATCAGCACAACGTGACCGTCTTCTCCGACGATCCGCGACAGCAGTCGAACCTGCGTCTCGGTCAGCGCGGTTCCCATCGGTGCCAGCGTGTTCGGAAAGCCATTTTGATGCAGCGACAGCACATCAAAGTTGCCTTCCACCAACACCACTTGTCGCTTTTGACGAATCGCGTCGCGGGCTGCGTGCAGACCGTACAGGTTCTGACCTTTGCGATACAGCGGCGTTTCCGGCGAGTTGATGTACTTTGCGCCTTCATTTTGCCGAGGCTGATCCGTCGGAAGCACTCGTCCGCTAAACGCAATCACATCGTAGTCGGCTTGTTGACCCGTTTTGGGCAGCAAAAGCGGACAGAGCACGCGATCTCGAAAGCGATCGTAGTGGGTCTGCGGCGTCGGTGGCGCACCTTTGGGCAGCGGTGTGGATCCTTCTCGACGAATCAGCAAGCCGCCTAGCTCTGCCAGCTCGTGCGGAACACCACGCTGACGCAGAACCTGGAGCAGTCCGTCCCAGCTGTCCGGTGCGTAACCGAGTCGAAAGCTTGTGCGAATCTCGTCGGAAATGCCTCGGCTGGCGACGTACTGCAGCGCTTTTTCATGGGAAGCAAGCTGGGCTTGGTAGTACTTCGACGCCAGCGCGTTGAGCTTGAGCAGTCGCAGTCGCTCGCTCTCTTGCTGAAGGCGCAGCGCTCGACGTTCTGGACGAGCTTCCTCTTCGTCTTCGGGAATGTCGATGCCCGCGCGCGCTGCCAAGTCGCGTACCACGTCGGCAAACGATCGACCTTCGCGCTCCATCAGAAAGCGAATCACGTCGCCCGACTTCTGACAGCCGAAGCAGTAGAAGAACTGCTTGCTGGCGCTCACGTTAAAGCTTGGCGTCTTTTCCTGATGAAACGGACACAGCCCGAGGTAGTTCACTCCCGCACGGCGCAGCTGGACGTGTTCGCCAATGACGGCAACAATGTCCGTTCGATCGCGAATCTCCGCGACTTTGCTGTGAGGAATCAGGCCCAAGCTTGTTTGCGTCCCAGGGAGTGGCGGTTCGTCGGAACAGCGTCTGATTGGCTTGCCGGTTCCGCTGCTCCTCGTCTGGGTGACAAGTGATGTCCTGTGAAGCCCGCAAACCCGTGAGCAGAGCAAGACGAGCAGACACTGCCGCCAAGTGGCCGGAAGTATGGGATGTTTCGTCCGGTCCGTCAATGATATCGACAGAGATTGCCAGCGAGCGGGCCGAGCGACTATTGTTCCGTGATGCACTCATTCGAGAGCAGGCTCGATCGAAGAAGTGATCTGAAGACCACATGCCGCGCTGGTTCCTAATCGTCAACGGAGTGGCGCTGCTCGTGATGGGCGCTGGACTGCTCGTGCTTAGGCTGCGAGAGCGACCCCTTTACAAGCATGTGCTTGGCCTTGCCTGGGCGTCGCTGTGCTGCGCAGCCGGAGTGGTCCTGCTCCTGATGGCTCAGGGTTACTTGAACCAGCCAGGTGCTACGCAGCCAGAGCGACCGCGTAACCTCCCGCCTGAGTTTCCGCAAGGCCAATAACGACGCTTGCGGAAGCTTCAAGGGAGTGGGTTTGGTGGGACTCGAACCCACGACCAACGGCTTAAAAGGCCGCTGCTCTACCGACTGAGCTACAAACCCAAAAAACGCGCAGTAAGTAGCATGTGGTTTGCCTTAGCGTCAACTCTCCGATAGAAAAAACGTCGCTTTTCCTGGCTGCTCCGTCTCCCGTTTGTGCGTGTACATCGCTCGGATGAGGGCAACGGATTGATGCAATCGGGTGTGTCATGCGGGCTGCGTCATTCGCTTCGCACTGGCACTTGACTGACGCAGGATGTCACGGCGAAACCGCATGAAATCTCTGACGGAGCGTTCGTTTTCTGTGCTGGTACAGAACTTGCGTTGCTTTCGTGCATGCGCCGACCTGGCGAAGCTGTCTCTGTCAGCACTTGGGTGGGTTGGTCTGGAGAATCACCATGGGAATCTCGCTCGAAACGGTCATTGATCGCTGCCCAAGCTGGGGATATCTCGTCCTGCTGATTGCTGTCTTTGGGCTGTCCGTCTACGTCGCTGGGTGGGGAATCAAGCTGATGGGTTCGCTGTTTGAGAAAGACTCCAGCAAGCCATCTATTCCGTAAATCGGATTGCGCGAGTCGATCCGGCGCAGTACGTGCGAAAGCTGCACTGCAAACGACGCTGCGCTGACCCTGCAAGCCTTGCGCGCAAACCAAACAGAAAGAGCGCTGGCCTCAAAATGAAAAAGCCCAGGACATTGCCTGGGCTTTTTGCTGGGTTCCGACGCGTGGTCGGATGCGTTCCGTTACTTAGCGGATGAGCGCTGGATAAGTCAGGCTCATCGGATCGCCGCTGAACTCGGGGAACTTCACGCCCTTGACGACGCGAACCACGCAGTCGTTCGGACCCGATGCGTCAGAGACCTTGCCGTTGCGTCCGATGGTGAGCTTCACGCTGACAACACCCGATGCACCTTCAGCCTTGCATGACGCGAAGTTGGCACCCTTGAGCGTGCTCATGATGACGCCACGATCCAAGGTTTCGGGTAGATCCTTCTTTTCGGCCTTCTGTGGCTTACCACCCGAGCCTCCCGATGCGCTGTCGAGCAGCGAGTCGAGATCATCCTTGGCAGCCTTTGGCTTGTCGGCAGCCTTCTTCGGCGGAGGCGGTGCTTCATCTGGAGCCTTGCCTGGGCCCGCTTTTTCCGCCGGTGCAGGCGCTTCCTTGGCTGTCGCAGCGGGCTTGGTCTTGTCGCCAGACTTTTCGCTCTTGCTGGACTTGCTGGGCTTGCCACCTGCGTCCTTGGTCGCCGTCTCGGTCTTGGCTGCCGTCTCGGTCTTGGCCGTGCTGGTTCCGGGTGACTTTGTTTCCGTCGGAGCACTGGTTCCAACCGTTGTGCCGGGCGTCGGTGTCGATCCCGCTGCGCTCGGTCCCGTTGCTGTCGGACCACCTGCTGGGCCATTGGTCGCCACGGTGGGCTGTGACGGTCCAGACAAGAACACCACCAAGAAGACGATCAGGCCAACGATCGAGACACCACCAACGGCAACGAGTGCCCAGACCCACTTCGGAACGCCTTCTGACGGAGCTGTCGGGACAAGCACCGCTGGAGCGACGGGCGCAAACACGGGCGCAGCGTCTCCGCCACTACCGAACAGATCAGGGGCTTTGCTGACGTTTGCACCAGACATCGGCCCGCCAAGATGCTGCGCAGCCATGGCTCGGATGTCGATCAGACCAGATGCTTCCGACTGACCACTGGCGTAACCTGGCTTATTGGCTTGTGCGCTGGCTCCACCACCGCCACCGCCGCCGCCACCCGCAAGAGCCGACAGGTTGTTTAGCGAAAACAGAACCGAGTTTTCGCTGCGTGCGCCTGTCATACCACCGCCGCCCACATCAGCCGTAGGAGCTTGCGCTGCCGCCGCGTACTGCTCGGCTTGCTGCTGCGCTTGCTGTTGCTGCGCTTGCTGTGCTTGCTGTTGCGCTTCACGCTGCGCTTGGGCTGCTGCGATGGCTGCTCTTGCATCGCTGCCGTTTTCGGAATAGAGCGTTGCTGCCGTCGGAGCCGCCGTCTTCACGGGCTCGCTGGCTGCTGGCTGCGATGCTGCCGTCTCGGCAGGTTGCGCGGCTGGCTGCTCGGCACGCTTGGGCTCGCTCGGCTTCGCTGCAAAGAGCTCTTTGAAGTCATCGATCGCGGACAGCTTGAGCCAGTCCTCGAAGCCTTCCTTCCAGCCATATGTCTCGCTATCGACTTGGCCAGCTTTGACTTTGCCGCGAACTTCCTCGGCCGTCATCGGACCGACTTGCTCGCGATCGATTACGAGGTGCCACACCGATTCTCCCGCAGCTTGCTCTTGAGCCGGAGCGGGGGCTTCAGCGGGGGCGTCGCCGCCTGCAGGAGAGGACGCTGTGCCATCGGCGTTTTTACCAACGACGATGACGTGGCCGCACTTCTTGCAGCGAATCTTGAACGCTTTGCCGCTGACTTTTTCGTCGGCAATCTGGTACTTGGTTGCGCAGTTGTCGCAGACGATTTTCATGTTGGAAAAATCCCCTCTTCGGACTCGAAGCGGTGACCAATGGAACCCAGCTTATACGATGCGCGCTTTTCGCCGCAAGCACGCTGTACCCCTGGGCTCCCCCGAAAAACACAGCCTGAAATCCTGGCTGAATCTGTTGGCAAGGTAGGCAGCATGTCTACCTAAACGGATTCTTGAGCATGATGGTTTCCGCCCGTCCCGGACCCACCGAGATCAAGCAACAGTCAATTCCTAGCAAGGTCTCGATGCGTCGTACATAACGCTTGGCACTGGGCGGAAGATCTTCGACCTCGCGAACATTCTTTAGCTCCGCGTCCCAGCCATCGAGCTCTTCGTAGATCGGCACCGCGCGCACAATGTCTTCCGGGTCCAGCGGTAGCTCGTCGTAGGTTTCGCTGACACCGCTGCCACCGGCTTCCGGCGTGAGCTTGTATCCGACACAGACCTTCAGCTTTCGCTGTCCGGCCAAGACATCCAGCTTGGTCAGCGCCAAGCCCGCCATGCCATTGAGCCGCACCGCGAGCCGTAACGCCGCGATATCCAGCCAGCCGCAGCGACGAGGACGTCCGGTTGTGGCTCCGAACTCGGCACCGGCTTGACGAAGGTGTTCCCCTTGATCACCGTGTAGTTCGGTGGGAAACGGTCCTGCACCCACGCGGGTTGTGTACGCCTTTGCGATGCCAATCACCGACGATATGGCCGTAGGACCGACCCCGCAGCTGACGCACGCACCCGCTGCCAGCGTCGTCGAAGACGTGACATAAGGATACGTTCCGTGATCGATGTCGAGCAGTGCGCCTTGTGCTCCCTCGAAAAGGACATGCTGACCGCGCTGGATTTCTTCGCTGAGCACGCGGGTCGCATCCTGAATGTGCGGGCGCAGCGCTTCGCCGTACGCCAGATACTGCGTCGTCAGTGCATCGACATCAGGAACCGTTCCGCCAAGCCGCGCAATGATCGGCGCTGTCTCTTCGAGCTGATGCGCAATCCGTTCACGCAAGCGATTCACCGACAGCAGATCGCGCATGCGCACGCCGCGTCGGGACATCTTCGATTCATACGCGGGACCGATGCCTCGTCGAGTCGTCCCGAGCGCACCTTTGCCTTGCTCGCGCAGTCCATCGAGCTGCTTGTGCGTCGGCAAAATGACATGTGCTCGCTCGCCGATAATCAGATCCCGATCGTCGCTGAGAAGACCTCGACCGCGCAGCTCTTTCATTTCTTCGAGCAGCGTCTGTGGATCGATCACCATTCCGTCGCCGAGCACGCAGCGCTTGCCCCGACCGCGCAAGACACCCGATGGAACCAAGTGAGTGATGACCTTCTGTCCACCGACGACCAAGGTATGACCGGCATTGGCTCCACCACCGAAACGCACGACGGTGTCCGCGAACTCGGTGTAGAGGTCTACGACTTTGCCTTTGCCCTCGTCGCCCCACTGGGCTCCGACAATCACCACGTTGGCCATGCTGCGCTTGTCCTATGCATCCGTTCCCACGTAAGGTTCGGAGCGGCTTCCTCTCAAGCGACCCACGCTAGGCGATCCACGCCCGCGAAAGCAAGCGCGCTCGATCGTCCTCGTGACTTTGCCGAACTTGACACGGCGCGAGTCATAAGAAATCGGACAAAAAGCCGTCTTTTTGTTGGTTATCCAACGAGCTGACCTTGTCGAGCACGGATCGCGATCCCATACTCAGGTGCCTTATTTACGACAAAAAGCGTTACCAAGGAGACAAAAAACTATGTTAACTCTGAAAGCTTCATTTTCTCGGATGGGGCAGCTTGTGGGGGCGGGATCGCTGGTCGCGCTGCTCGGATTGTCGATGGCAAGCTGCGAGTCTTCGACCAGCCAAGTTCCCAATGACATGGGCGGTGTGGGCGCGATTTCGGTGACAAGCGTCAGTCCTGCCGTCGCTGGTATGGCTGGAGGAACCGCCGTTGCGATCTACGGAAGTGGCTTTGTGCAAGGCGCAACGGTGGCGTTTGGCAACAAGCCAGCGACCGAAGTGACGGTGCTTTCTTCGACGAAGCTGCAAGCGGTGGTTCCGGCGTCCGACGGAACGGTTGGATCGGTTCCGGTGACGGTCCGCAATGCCGACGGTTCTTTCGCGGTGGCGAGCGGCTTGTTTGGCTATGTGCGAGTGGTGCTCGATTTTGACGCAGAGCGCATTTCTGTCGGAACGCATCCCGTCGCAGTCATCGCGGAAGACACCAACGGGGACAGCGGTCCAGAGATCATCACGGCCAACGATGGATCTCAGGATGTCTCGGTGCTGGCGTGGAATGTGGGCTACAAAAACGGCGTAAGCTACTCGACGCCGGTTGGACCGAATGCGCTGGCGGTCGCGGACTTCAATGGCAACAAGATCCTCGACATCGCGGTGACTTGTAACAATGCCAGCTCGCAAGACCTGGCGATCTTGAGCGGAAACGGCGGCGGTGGCTTCATGGCTCCGGTGACGTTTGCGATCGGACGCAATCCGACGGCAGTGATTGCGCGTGATCTCGATGGCGACGGCAAGCACGATGTCATCGTCGCGCCTCGGACCGGAGATAGCGTCTTTGTGCTGCGCAACATCAGCGTCACGCCGGGCTTTGCGTTTACCAGCATGGCGACGTATCCGCTCAAGGCGGGAAGTTCTCCGTCGGGACTGCTCTTTGAAGATCTCACCGGCGACGTGTATCCCGAGCTGGTGACAGCCAACTATTCGGACGGTTCAATCTCGACGTTCCTTGGTGGCAGCGGCGGTGTCTTTTCGGGTCCGAAGCACACCGTCGCTGGCGCACAGGTTCTGTCGCTGGCTGCGGGCGATCTAAACGGCGATCAGAAAAAAGACGTGGCGGCGCTCAACTTTGCAACCAAAACGGTGACGCTGCTGAAGGGCAAGTCGGACGGAACCTTCGATGCAGGAGAAACCATTGCGACGGAAAAAGATCCTCGTGTGGTGGCGATCGCAGACATCGATGGCGACGGAAAGCTAGACTTGGTGGTCGCCAACGGTGGTGCGGACAGCGTCGGGATTTATCTGGGCAATGGCTCTGGTGGGTTTGATGCGGCGCAGTATGTCTCGACGGGAGCCACACCGTACGGAATGGTGGTCAAAGACGTGAACCTAGACGGCAAGCCAGACATCGTGACCGCGAACTACAACAGCAGCGATGTTTCGATCCTGCGCAACAAGACGCAGCGCTAGACCGTGGATGTTTCCGTCGCACACACGCTTTCGCAAGCTGGCCAAAGGTCTGTGTGGTGCCCGCCTGTTGGCCTGTGTTAGGAGTAACGAATGCAATCGGCATCCATGGAATTGAGCGCAAGTGCCCAGAGCCGTACCGCCACGAGCCAAGCGGAGCTGGACAAATACCTGGCCATCCTGAGCGAGAACGCGACCCCGTTTGCACGGCTGGCTCCTCGCGAAAAAGCAGCGCTGCTGCGAGCCTGCGTGCCGCGCCTTCTGGCGGTGGCAAAAGACTGGGTGGCTGCCGCGTGCAAAGCCAAGGGTCTGCGTCTGGACTCGTCGTCCGCCGGAGAAGAGTGGCTGGGCGGTCCGTACGTGACGATGCGCTGTCTGCGCAAGCTGATCATGGGGCTGGATCAGATCCAAGCCTTGGGCAAGCCGACGCTACCGTCGGGAGCGATTCGCGTGGCGGCGGACGGACGGACCGAAGTGCTGGTGATGCCGGGAGAAGCCTACGATCATGCGATCTCGGCGGGCTTTACGTGCCGTCTGCGCATGGAAAAAGGCTGGGACGATCGCAAGGTTCGCGAGCAGCAAGCGATCTTCTATAGCAAGCGCGATCCCGTCGGTGGCGTGTCGCTCATCCTCGGAGCGGGCAATGTGGCATCGATTCCTCCGACGGATGCGCTGTACAAGATGTTCCACGAAGGAATGCTCTGCATCGTCAAGCTGAACCCGGTGAACGAATACCTGGGTCCGTTTTACGAGCAAGCGTTTCAGCCGCTCATCGAGCGAGGCTATCTGCGCTTCGTCTACGGCGGTGCGGAGGTCGGAAGCTATCTGTCGTATCACCCGCAGATCGTCGATGTTCACATCACGGGCTCGGATCGCACGCACGATCTGATCGTCTGGGGTCCGCCGGGTGAAGAGCGCTCGCGTCGTCAGGCTGCCAACGATCCGCTGCTAAAAAAGAACATCACGAGTGAGCTGGGCTGCGTCACGCCGGTGATGATCGTGCCGGGTCGCTATTCTGCGAGTGAGCTGCGGATGCTGGCGGAAAACATCGTGACGCAGGTTGTGAACAACGGATCGTTCAACTGCAATGCCGCCAAGATCCTGATGCTGTCTGAGTCGTGGCCGCAGCGACAAGAGCTGCTCAAGACGGTGCAGGAGATCTTCCAAGAGATTCCGACGCGACGCGCCTACTATCCGGGGGCGCAAGATCGCTTTGCCAAGCTGACGGCTGGAAAGACGGTGACGCGGCTCGGGCAAGCGGTCGAAGGAACGCTGCCGTGGACGCTGATTCGCGATGTCAGCTCGAAGAACCCCGACGAGATGCTGTTTTCGACGGAGCCATTCTGCTCGATCATCAGCGAAGTGACGCTGTCCGAGTCAGATCCCGCTGAGTTTGTGACGGCAGCGGCGCGCTTTGCCAACGAGCGACTGTGGGGCACGCTGAGCTGTAGCATGTACGTGGCTCCTGCGACGGAAAAGCAGCCGGATGTGCAGGCTGCGATCGAAAAGGCCTGCGACGTGCTGCGCTACGGTGTGGTGGCGATCAATCACTGGCCAGCGGTGGCGTACGGTGCGATGACCCCGCCGTGGGGTGGTCATCCGTCGGGAACGCTGCTCGACATTCAGAGCGGCATCGGCTTTGTCCACAACACGTTCATGTTTGAAGGCATCGAAAAAGCGATCCTGCGTGGACCGCTCGCTCCGTCGCCGAAGCCGCCGTGGTTTGTGACGCACAAGCGCTCGCATGAAGTCGCCGAGCGCATGCTTCGCTTCGAGGCAGAGCCGTCGTGGCTGAAGATTCCTGCCATCGCGTTCCATGCGCTCGCTGGCTCGTAGCCGCGTCGTCGCCAAGTCCTTTTCATGATCCGTATCGTCGCTGGAGAGCTGGGGGGCCGACGGCTGCGCACCCCAAGCGGGCTTCACACTCGTCCCACGGCGGAGCGAGTGCGGCAGGCCCTGTTCAACATCCTGGGAGAGCTTCCGTCGGGTTGTACCGTCTGGGATCTGTGTGCGGGCAGTGGCGCGCTGGGCATTGAAGCGCTGTCACGAGGCGCCGGTCAGGCCGTGTTCGTCGATAGCGATGCGTCAGCCTGTCGTGTGCTGCGTCAAAACCTGGCGTCGCTCGGGCTATCGGGTCGCGCTCAGGTGGTGGAGTCGTCGCTACAGCGATTTTTGCAGAGCCGTGCGCACAAGTCCGCGCCGGTGAGCCTGCTGCTCTGCGATCCTCCGTATGCGGCGGGAGAGCTGCCGAAGCTGCTGGCCTGGCTGTCGGGCGAAGGTGCGACGTGTCTTGCTGCGGACTGCCGCATCGTGATCGAGACGGATGTCCGTCACCAAGGTGATGTGGGGCTGGGGACTCGCCGTGGCGCGCTGTGCTGCGAGGACGTTCGTCGTTATGGCGATACCGTGCTGTTGTTTTGGACTGTGTCCGTTCCGACTGCCTAGCGCTCGCTTGTTTTCATCCTGCCGCCGCGTGCTTGTAAGCCCTGAAAATGTGGGCACTTTTGCCATTTTTTCCGACGGTAGCTCTAGCCTTGCGGAATTCCACAAGTTGTTAGAACCTAAGAGACAATGCTTCCCACAGGCTCTGATCCCCGTGCCCTCCGGGCGAAGCTGATCTCGCACCTGGGCAACGTCAAACAGTTTTTTGAAGCCACGAGCGTTAGATTCAATCCAAATGTCTCGCCGTACTGGTCCGCGTTTGATGCACTGCGTCGAAACAAGCCTCTCGCCGAGGAGTTTGTGTCGCAGCTTCAGACCCTGCTCGAGTTTCTCGATCGAGAGATGATTCCAGCGCTGGCCCAGGCTCCAGCGATGGCGCAGTCAGCGTCGGCCCCAGCGTCAGCGGCGTGGCCTGGTCCAGCGGGAGCGCCGCAGCCAGCGTCGGCAGCGCCGTGGCCGGGTCCAGCGGGCTTTTCGTCCCCCGCGCCTGCGCCGACCAGTCCTGCGCCACTGCCGGGAACGATGCCGCTGCCCGATGTTGGCTTCAGCAGCGACGAAACCCAGCTCCTCGATCGGGTGTCTCCAGCGGCGATGATTCAGCGCATTGCGACGAGCGATCCAATCCCACGAGCGCCCGCACCGACGCCAGGAATGACGCTGGGCAGTCGTCGGCCCGAGCCAGTGCGCGCACCGGAGCCTGCACGTCCAGCGACGCCGCCGCGTGGTCATGAGCCGGTGCGGACTTTTGCGCCGCCTGCGCCCGAAGCACCCGCGAAGGTCGAGCCGAAGGTGGACATCGCCGGAGAGCTGAGCCTGGCGGATGTGCTGATTGCGGATCGCGATCTACAGACCGATCCGTCGCTGCCTCCTCCGGTTGCTCCGGCCGCTCCAGTTGCTCCGGCCGCTCCGGTTGCTCCGGCTGCTCCAGTTGCTCCGGCCGCTCCGCTTCGTCGTCCGCTGGATGCGCCGCTGCCGGGTGTCTCGCGTGAGTCTCGAAAGTCGATTCCACCAGCGTCTGTCAGGCGAGAAGCTGCTGTCGAAGAGCCAGCCCCAGCGACCAAGCGCACAGCCCCGTCGGTGGTGGCCAGTCCAGTTCCGGTGGTTACAGCGACGCCGGTTCCTGCGCCAGCTCCTGCTCCCGTCGCTGCGGAGCTTCCACGGACCGGCATCAAGCTGCCTCCGATCACGCGCGCAACCAAGGTGATCTCAGCGACGCCAGAGCCTGTCTCGCCAGCGGCGGCTCCGACTGTGGTGGGAACCGTCGCAGGACCTCTTCCGCCCGCGCCGGGACTCCCCGAAGCGAAGCCAGCGACGGTAGAAGCGAAGCCAGCGACGGTCGCTAAAGCCGCTGCTCCAGCCAAGGCCGCGTTGGCAGAGAAAGGTCCAGTCAAAGACGCGAAAGCTGCGAAGAGCGAGAGCAAGCCGATGGCGGCTCCGGCTGCTGCGGAAGTGGTGGCTTCGGCCAAGCCTGTGGTCGCCAAAGCTGCGGTGCCGGACAAGAGCGCGCCCAAAGCAGCGGAAAAGCCAGCCGTTGTCGAAAAGCCAGCCGTTGTCGAAAAGCCAGCCGTCGAAAAGCCAGCCGTCGTCGAAAAGCCAGCCGTCGTCGAAAAGCCAGCCGTCGAAAAGCCAGTGGCGGCACTCCCGGGCCTGGGCAAAGCGGCGAGCGCAGCGGTCAAAGCGGAAGCAAGGCCCGCAGTGAGCACCAAGCCTGCGGAAGCAAAGCCCGTCGTGGACAGTAGGCCAGCGGTGAGCACCAAGCCTGCGGAAGCAAGACCCGTCGAGCCAAAGCCAGTGGCAGACGCAAAGCCAGTGGCAGACGCAAAGCCGGTGGCGGCGAAAGCGGCGGTGAGCAAAGACGCGGTCGCGGCGGTCAAAGTGGCTCCTGCGGCAACGAAACCGGCAGTGGCGGAAGCCAAGCCTGCCGTGGCGGCGAAGCCTGCGGTGAAGGTGGTGGAAACGGCACCGCTGTTTGCTGGGACGGACGACGAGGACTTGGGGGAAACGCCATCGCAGTTCTTCCGTCTGCTCGATGCGAAGGTGGCAGAAAAACCGGCTCCGGCTCCGGCCCCGGCGGCGAAGGTGATCGAGACGGCTCCTTTGTTCGACGGACCCGCCGATGATGATCTGGGAGAGAGCCCGTCGCAGTTCTTCCGCTTGCTCGATTCCAAGCTGCCATTTGGCAAGTAATGCTGCGTCTCGCTTCGGTAAGTAACGCGCTGTCTCGCTGACCCTCCGCTTACGCTCGGCTGCGCCCGGTCTGCGCAAAAGAAATTTGCAAAAAGATCAGGTATTCACCTGCGCGAAATGACCAAAAAGATCAGGTGTTCACCTGCATGATCGGGCACTTGGCTCGGGTGATTACCTGATTTGCGGTCTTGTGAAGCTCTGTAAAAATGTGCCGATCAATGCGGAGTTGTCGTCGGAAAAGCTCGACATGGGCGATGGCTTTGCCGCTGCTGTGGACGACGCACGCAGTGGCGGACAGCGATTCCCTGGTGGTGCGAGCGGGTCGCGACGATGGACTTCCCGATGAACGAGCGCACAGCACCATCACACGGAGCGAGCTGGATCGGCGACAGCCTCGATCGGCACCGGATGCGCTGCGCTACGAAAGCGGCGTGTTTGTGCAGCAGACTGCGCACGGTCAGGGATCGGCGTTTCTGCGCGGACTGACCGGACAGCAGACGCTGCTTCTGTTTGATGGAATTCGCGTCAACAACTCGACGTATCGACAGGGACCGAATCAGTACTTTTTTACGATCGACTCGCGGACGATTGACTCGATCGAGGTGCTTCGCGGCGGTGGATCGACGCGCTATGGCTCGGATGCGCTCGGTGGGGTGATTGCGGCGTATCCGATCGAGCCGCTGTTTGCGGATGGAGAGCTGCTCTTTCGGCCTCAGCTTCAGCTGCGATCGACCTCGGCGGATGACGAGCTGGGTGGGCGCGTGCAGGTTCATCTGTCGGGTCCGATCAAAGGGGGACAGCTGGGCTTTGTGGGCGGGGTCGGTTATCGCGATGTCGGGCTGCTCAAGAGCGGCGGTCGCGTCGAAAATCCGAACCCGAACACGCCGCTGGGACGCTATCCGCTGGTTCCTGCGTACGCAAAAGACGGAGTGACGCAGCTGGGAACGGGCTTCAAAGAGCTGACCGCCGATGGTCGCTTGGTGCTGCGCATCGGAGAGCGCTCGCGGCTGTCGCTTGCGACGTATCACTACTTGCAGTTCGATGTGCCGCGTACGGATCAGTGTCCGCCTCCGTATGCGCCGATGGGAACGTGTCTGACCTACGAGCAGCAGTTTCGGCACTTGGTCTATCTGACGTATGAAGGAAAGCTGGGCGCGCTGCTGTGGCCGCTGCGGGTGAGTGTGTCGCTACAAACGCAGCACGAAACCCAGCGCATGGATGATCCGTCGGTGCTGGTCGAGCGACGCGGGATCGATGACGTGATGACGCTCGGACTGCTTGCGGTGGGACAGACACGACCGCTGGCGCTTTCACAAAAGACCCAGCTTCAGCTTCGCTACGGATTCGATCAGTACATGGACTGGCTGAAGTCGGAAGCGTCGCGCACGTTTACGGACTTGGGACAGACGGCGGCGCTCAGTCGGGGTCAGTACATCAATGGCTCGTCGTATCTGTCGGGCGGACTGTACGTAGACGGAACGCTGAGCCTGCCGCGTCGCTTCGAGCTGTATGGCGGCGTGCGCTGGTCGTATGTCGCAGCCAGTGCGGATGCAGAGCCTCTGTCGGGAAGTCAGGCGGTGTCGCAGCGCTGGTTTCCGGTGACTGGGAATGTCGGTCTGTCGTGGAAACCGGTGTCGATTCTGACGCTGCGGTTCAATGCGGATCACTCCTTTCGCGCGGCGAACCTAAACGATCTGACGGCGCGACAGCAGACGGGACCGGGCTTTCAGTTTGAAAATGCAGCGCTGCGTCCAGAGCGAGCCACGACGTTTGAGCTGGGCGCGGTCTTGGATCACTCGATTGTGTCGGTGCAGCTTTGGGGGTTTCAGACCCTGCTGCAAGACGCGGTGCTGAAGGTGTCCAAGACCGATGCAGAGTGTCCTCCTTCGACGCCAGAGTGTGTGGGCGCGTGGACTCGCTTTCAGCTTCAGAATGCGCCCGCGCTGTCGGAGCTGCGTGGTGTGGAAGCGATGCTGCGACTCCGTTTGCCGCTGGGACTGCGGGTGCGCGGAACGCTGGCGTATACGTGGGGCGAAGGTCCGCGCGTAGGCATCTTGGGATACGGAACGAGCGGTGTTGTGATCGGAGACAGAGTCCCCCTTTCACGGGTTCCTCCGCTGCACGGAACCGCAGAAGCGGTCTGGCAGTACACATCGTTTGAGATCTCTGCTGGAGTGCGCTGGGCGACGACACAAGATCGTTTGGCGATCGCGGACTATGCCGATGCACGGATTCCCAAGTACGGAACGCCGGGCTTTGCGGTGGTCGATCTGCGCAGCAGCGTGCGACTACACGAAAGAGTCCAAGTTCTTGGCGTGCTGGAAAACGTAGGAAACGCTGCGTATCGCTATCACGGATCGAGTGTGAACGGTCCCGGACGCGGCTTTATTTTGTCTCTGAGAGTCGATTGATCCGTCGAGAAGGATCGACTGTTTGCCTTGAACACAAGCGATGAACGATAAAAGAAAAGGAATACGCTCATGATGAAAAAGACACTGGCTGGATGGGGTCTCTGTCTGCTGTTGGGAGTGGGCGGCTGTGACAGCACGCCCGAGGCGATGATGGACATGGGAACGGACATGACTGCCGGTCAGTGCGTAGCAGCACAGCCTGCGTCTGCGATGTGTCAACCGTTTTCCGGCGCGCTGTCTTCCTGCAAGTGTTCAAACGATGACTACGCACCGCGCTTTAACGGCAGCAAAAACGATACGTGGCCGAGCTGTGTCTCGGATGGGAATGCCTACGTCCTGCTCGGAACTTCGACGCCGGGTGCGTCGGCGCGAACGCTCGCGTTTGTCTCGATGGGAACCAAGCTGTGGAAGAATGCGGCGGCTCCTTCTGCTGCGGAGATGACGGCTGCGCGCGATGAATACGCAGTGGCAAACGGAATCGGATCGCGCGTTGCACGACGCCAAGACATTCACTATCCAGAGGTTCCGGGATCGAACAAGTTTGCATGCAACGATCTGACGGTGGCTGCGATGTATCCAGATCGCTGCGCAGGTCCGGGCAAGCTCAAGCCGATCATCGATGATGCGTTTGCCAAAGGAATCGCAGGAACCAAGCCGATTGTGCAGTCGGCACGGATTGAAGCGTCGCTGCTGTGGTTCTTCTATCTGTCGTCGCTGTCAGAGATCTGGACATCCAGCTTTGACAACGCACCCGATGTGGATTCCTTTTGGGGATATCTGAGCGGAACAGAGCGCAGCAAGCCCATCGGTCTGGGTCAGTACTTCCAGCAGCTCGATCAGGAAACCTACGATCGCGCGTTTGACTCTGTGCTGGCGGCGCGCTGCTGGCGGGATCTGGACCAGGCACTTCCCAGTACGTGCAGCCTGTTCTATCAGCGCGCAGCGAATCAAGCAGACAAGGCGTTTACGCGCGGCATGGCGCTGATCCTGCGTGATCGGATTGGCAAGATCCCGACGCTGACCGGAGAAGCGCAGGAAGCAGCGCTGACGTTTGTGAACATCATCGGTGGACTCATGGATCGCGCAGCGCGAGCGATTGATCCAGCGAAAGCCGATCAGCTCAAGAGCTCTACGCAGGCGACCACGGCGGCGGCTGTGAACGTCGGTCAAGCGCAGTCTGTGATCGACTCTCTGTTCGGCTGTCCGTAGTCTTTTGCGACGAGGACTCTGCGCCTTTTGGCATCCTTACGCTTCGCTAGGGAGCGTAGGGATGCCAGTCCTTCTGGGCTTGGGAATGCCAAACGGAATGCCAAACAGAGTCTGTTTGGGAGAACAACAGAGCGTCTGTTTGGGAGAACAACAGAGAGTCTGTCTGGCAGAAGGAATCAGTTGGAAGGAGTCTGTCCGGTCAGCTTGTCAGCGAGCGGTGCGGCTCCGTACAGCGTGCGTAGTGCAGCCAAGATTGCGACGCTGTGAACCGCTACGGCGCGACTTCCGGTTTCATCAGGAAGGTAGTAGTAGCGGTTTGGTAGCTTTTCGATGTTGCTGTCAAAGTTGAGTCCCACCACTTTGCCATCGCGATCCACCACCGGGCTGCCAGAGTTTCCTCCGATCGTATCGCCGGTAAAGACAAAGTTGAGCGGAGTCCACAGCGGCAGACGATATAGTCCCAAGCGAAGGCGCGGCGGAAGATCAAAGGGGGCCTGCTCTCCCTGGCTGAGCGCGCGCTCTAGGAGTCCGTAAAACAGCGTCTGATGCGGAACCGGACGCGTGTCTTTCATATAGCCTTTGATAAGTCCCGCTGACATGCGCAGCGTGTACGTCGCATCGGGATAGATGCCCGCGCCATACACCGCAAAGCGAGCCTGCGCGATCTGTGCGCCTGCCACAAGCTCAACCGCTTGGACTTGCAGCTCGTACTCTTCGCGGATCTTGCGAAGCTGCGGATCGAGCTTGCGCGCCAGCACGATGATCGGATCTGTGGATGCCGCAACTGCCGCAGATCCACCGTCGAGAAGTGCCTTGCGATCATCCAGCTCGGTCAGCCTTCCTTCCGTAGCCAGCTTGTGCGCAACCGCTTGCGGAGTCTGTCCTCCTAGCAAAGTCTGGACAAACGGATCGCCATTCCCAAGCGCTGCTTGAACCTGCGTAAGCCAGTCAGCAAGCACGGACTCTTCCAGATCTGCATAGATCGGAGCCGTAGACAGAAGCTCTCTGCGCAGCGCAGGAAGTCGGTTGTCGCGATACTCTTCCATGCGCTCACCGCTTGGCTTTTTTAGCTCTTCGGGAAGACGCACAAGCTGGATCGCCATCGTCAACAGCTTCGACGGAGACACCGTGACATAGGCACTCCGTTTGCCCAGCTGCGCGAGCTTTCCGTAGACCGACGCGAGCTTGAACCAGGCATCGCCAAACTTTTGCAACAGCTCGGGACGCTTGCGTACTTCAGCGCGCAGTGCATCTTCGTCTTTTTGTAGACGCTGCATCTGGGTCGCATCACGCAGTCCTTCTTGCTGTCCCGCGAGTCGCTTGATCGTATTTTCCAGACCCCGCAGCAGCGTGCTTCCGCGTCGCGCTTGCTCTGTTCCTTGCGCCATGTAGGCGTGCAGCGCAGCGATCCGTTTTTTCAGAATCGAGATCTGAAGCGGATTCAGGGTGTCGCGATGATACTGCCGCTGGGCCACCGTCAGTCCGCGCTGCGTCGAGGCTGGATGTCCAACTGCGACCACCAGCTCTCCTTCCTTTGCGGGCAGATCAGACAGTCGCAGAAAGTGTTCCGGCTTGAGCGGCTGTCCGTTTTCGTAGACCCGCAGCAGCGCAAAATCGAGCGCATAGCGAGGATACGTGAAGTTGTCGAAGTCACCCCCAAAGGTGGCCGCTTGCTCTTCCGGTGCGAACACAAGACGTACATCTTGATACGTCTTGTATCTGTACAGCATGTACAAAAAATCAGCCGATTTTCTGACGGAAACGACGTATTCCTATCCATCAAAGGGAAGCGTCAAGGGAAGTGCAGGGTGATGATCAGACTCGCGTCCGTTGTCTGTCCGTACGCGATGTGAGCGCCGAAACTCTTACAGCTTTTGCCACACACAGAGAAGTTGCGGTCGCGCTGATAAAATAGAATCAGAGAGTCTGTCGATTGAGGCGACGAAAGGTCGCGAGTGCAGCGTACGCAATGAGCGCGGTGAGGTGGATCCGATGAAAACGGTCGCGGGGATTGCAGACAAGCGAAGTGAGCTGCGAGTCGCACAGTCGTTCTCGCCGGAGATTGCTTCGGCGTCTTCCTCTTTTATGCCAGCGCGACTGCGTAGGAAGCGGTCCAAGTGGATGCCGCTTTGTGTGCTGTTTGTGGCGCTGATTCCGTCGTGTAACTCGCTGTGGCATTCGTACCTAGAGCCGTGCGATCCAGCGATGCCGATGTGTGTGACGATGGATGCTGGCGCTCCGGATCTGGTGCCACCACAGCCGCAGCTTGTGCCTTCAAACGGAATCGATCCCGCATGGTTTGCAGAGGCCAAGGTAGAGCTACGCCCCACCGACAACCTGGTGATCGACACCGATCAAGGCACCGTCCAGAGCGCAAGCAGCTCCGTCCCGATGAGCGATGTGATTTATCACCAGATCGCGCCGGTCGATTGCGGATCGAGCTGGCTCAAGGGAATCGGTGTCTTTGCATTTACGCGCATTCACATTCCTGACGGCGTCACCGTTCGCTTTATCGGGTCGCGGGCGGTGGCGCTCATCGCTGCGGGACCGATCCAGATTGATGGACTGCTCGACTTGCGTGGCGGTGGGTGTACCGATCCGCGCTGTGGCGCTCCCGGTGGATTTGAGGGCGGGCACGTTCGGAGCGCAACCAAGCGAGGACAAGGCCCAGGCGGCGGCACGGAAGGCTACGGCATCGGCGGACTCGGGGAAGAGGCAGGCGGTGGCGGCGCAGGATCGTGCGGTCAAGGTGGCAAAGGCGGCGACGCGGGGAATGATCCCTATTTCGGCGGGGCCGGGGGCAGCTCGTATCTCAAAGATGCGCTGATTCCGCTCTGTGGCGGCAGCGGCGGTGGCGCGGGCGGCTTCGGTACCACAACGGGCGAGTCCGGTCAGCGCGGCGGCGGCGGCGGCGGTGCGATCCAGATCGTGTCGCAGCAGTCGGTCATCGTGGACTCCACCGACATGAACAAGCCGAGCGGCATCCACGTTGGTGGCGGCGGTGGTCAGAGCGACATCGGCGTCAACTTTAACGACGGCGGCGGCGGCGGTGGCAGCGGCGGTGCCATCTTGATTGAAGCCCCCACCATTTCAATCCTCAGCGGTGCGGTCTTGGCGGCCAATGGCGGCGGTGGCGGCGGCGGCTTCAACGGTGTTGGCACCCCGACCAACAGCGGTGAGAGCGCGAAGCTGTCCTCGGTGGCAGCGCTTGGTGGCGTGGGCTCTCAGTCGTCTGGTGGCGCAGGCGGCGCGGGGCAGATCAATCCAGGTGGCGACGCAATCGGTCCGAAGCTCGACGGAGGCGCAGGAGGCGGCGGTGGCGTCGGACGCATTCGCTTAAACAGCTCAGACGGAAATGTCTCTATCACCGGCGTGCTCAGTCCCGCGCTTGGCAAGTGTGCCAGCACGGGCCGCGTGACGATGCGCTAAGCCAGCTTGGGATCTTGTCCGCTCACCGCACCAGCGATCGTCTGAGCCTGCCGTGTGAGCCCACCATTCCCCGCATGATTCACTCGCCACAAGGGAAGTTTGCAGCCGGTTTCTCGACGCAGATCGCGTGACAGCATGTACTGTCCGCCCGAGTGCAAGGCGACGACATCCGATCGCAGCCCCGTCTGATCGAGCGATTCTTTTTCGATCGCAGCGATGATCTGCTTGCGCTGCGCGTTCTGCTTGTCCGGCGGCGCTTTGCCATCGACCGCTGCGGCAATCTTGGCGGTCACATCGTCGTAGGTCCACAAGATGCGGACTTCCAGATCGGGACAGCGCAGCTCATCGTTTTGCGTCGGTGCATAGAAGCCATCCCGAAGCAGATCGCGCGTTGCCGTCGAGAGCTTGTGAAGCTGACCGCGCGCAACGTGATGGTTGGTCAGCAGCAAGCCATCGTCGGACACCAGCGATCCCGAGCCTCCGTCGGACAGCCTGACGGCGGCGCGCTGCTGATGAATCAGCCAGTCATCCGTCGGTGCGAAGTTGTGGACCTTCTGCCACTCTGCGCGCGGAACTTGATGCACCGGCCACATGCCTTCGTCGGCGTGCGCCAGCACAGAACACAGCATGGCCCCAAGAAAGGCAGTCGTACGACGGCCCCAGATGCTCCCCATGCCAACATCTTCGATGGCCAAGGCTGATTACTCAATAGGATTTTGTATTCTGGAACGCGGAAATAAATCGACTACTTGGCGCGCCGAGGTGCTGTTGTAGGCGTCGCTGGCGCTTTGCTGCGGATCTGCGGCTGACTGGGCGCACCTTGACGTAGATACAGCGATGACATCTCGTACTCGAAGAAGCCGAGCATGTTGCTCTGGACCACCTTGCGCCACAGCTCGCTCGCTTGGTTTCGATCCCCGCGTCGCAGCGCCGCTTGAGCCAGGTAAAAGTTCGCTTCGGCCTGCTTCCCGGGCGTGTCGGCGTGGCGGACAAGCTCTGCATCGGTCAGCTTGCCGCTGCCATAGCGCGCCAGATCGGCATGCCATTTTCCACCTTGCACCGACTGAAGAAATGCGGTCGCCAGCGGATCGGGCACTTGTCCCGCGCGCGCTTGCAAGTCCAGCAGCCACAGCGAGCAGTACACCTTGAGCGGCTCACCGAGCTGCTGCGACGACAGCGCTCGATGGTAAATGTCCAGCGCGAGATCCAGCTCGCCGCGCTGCACCAAAAACGCAATGGCATCGGCGTAGAGCGCACCTGCGTTCTTGTTACTCTCTTCCGCCGACGGAAGCTGATCGGCTGCCAGACGGAATGCGAGCAGCGCTTGATCACGCTCGCCCAGCAGGTAATACAGCCGTCCGCGCTCGATTTCTGCCTCGGCGCGTCGCTCGGGCGGCAGCTTGCCACTTCCCAACAGCTGATCGTAGGCACGCAGGCTGGACCGACGCTGCTCGGCACCCGCGCCTTCTTTTTGCAGATCCTGCGCGTCAGCCATCAAGCGACCGATGCGCGCCGAAAAAAACGCCTTGCTCAGCGGATCGTACTGCGCCGCCGCCGAGTGAACCACGCGCGCTCGTTCCAGCGTCGTGACCGCTTGCGCCGCATCTCCTTTGCGAAGCTGCGACAGCCCAAGAAGTTCCAGCGCTTGCGCATTGTCCTGCACCGATACCGAGCGCGTCAGATAGCGCGTCGCTTCGGGAATCGCACCGATGTTGAAGTAGCCGCGACCGACTTCCGCGAGCGCCAGCGCCATGCTAAGCCCCGGCTTGGTATCGGGAAACTGCTGCTTCATTCGCACGTAATACGCTTCGATCTCGGCGAGCGCGCCTTCCATCTCGGCGGTGCGCTCTTCGGTGACCAGATCGGACAGTCGCTCGACGTAGAGCAGACCCAGCTTTTCCCACACCATGCGATCCGTCGGAGCCAGCGCTTTGGCTCGCTCAAACGCGCGGATCGCCAGCCCTTTGCGCTCTTGCACGGCGGCCAGCTCACCGATGCACACCGACGCTGGAACGAAGTCTTTGGCGCGCTTGGCGACATCCCGACAGACCTGCAAGCTGACATCAATGTCGTCGGCATTTTGCGCCAGCCCAAGCGCCAGCTTGACCGCCGCCATTAGCTGTTCGTCGCTGAGCTGATCATCCCCACTGGCCAGCGTCAAGCGCAGCAGATCCGCCAGCTTGCTTTCTTCGCTGCTGAGCTTGCCGATCTTTTCGATCGCCGCCAGCGCTTCTTTGGGCTGCGAGACCCGCAGATACAGCCGCGCCAGTCGAAACGCCGTCGCTCCGGTCATTCCTTTTCGTCGCATCGTCTGAGACAGCGACTGAAGAAAGTCACGCGGGCTCAGCAGCTCTCCGCCTTGGGCTTCGCGCAGATAGATATCGACGAGCTGTTTGCGAATCAGCGGCACCGGCCACAGGCGATAGGCAAGCTCTAAATCCGACGACAGCGTCGCGGGCGGATCGCTGATAAGCTGCGCGAGAGAGCGTCCTCGACCACGCAGCGTGTTCTGCGCCGAGTCCGCCGTTCCATGCAGCCAGTCCACGATCTGCTGATAGCGCTGGGCTGGCTTTTCTGCGTTCGGGTCCAGCGTCTGCTGAACCATCAGTGCAGCCACCGCTTCGGGATGTGAGCCTCGTCGAGAAAACGCGCGATCGATGTGCTGCGCCGCCGCCAAGAGCGCGGGCTGCGTCGGTGGACGGCTGGGATCTTGTAGCTCTTCGGCGTCAAACAGCGTCAGCGTTCGCGAAAAAAACCGGAAAGCATCTTCGGCATGTTCGCGACGGAGCGCTTCTTGCGTCGCAGCGCAGTAATACTCAATCAGCGCTTGCCGTCGTCCGAGCCGCGTCGGATCGCCTTCGGCCAGCGTATCGAGCTGCTGACGGACGCGCTCGGCTTCTTCTTCGCTGCTCGGGATGCTTCCTTGCACAGCGATGGGCGGCTGCGGCAAAACGGTTGGCTTGTTCGTCGCTGGACTCGACACCACCGGCGTAGGCTGCGAAACCTTGGCGGTTTGAGACGCGTGTCCGCAGCCGACGAGGCCCAGCCACAAGACCCACGACCAGCGCTCATTTCGGTGAGCTGACCCTCGTGGCGTTCTAAGAGAAAAGCGCGTGCGCATGCGAACTTTTGCCAGTCTACTACGCTCCTTCTCGAGACGCCCAAATAACGGCTGCATCGGGATGCTCTCTCGGAGCGACTGCGGCTTGGGCGGTGACAAGCGTGCGAAACCAAACAGCTTGCGGCGCGTGCGGTTCGGAAAAACCACTCCGTCGCCCGTTCGTCCGAGCAAGTGGCGGCATCAGACGTTCACGCAACCGTATCGCTTGGGGATCGACATGCCGTCACGACGCACACGCAATCAGCCTCGCTGGAATCGGTCTGGGCGAACTGGCGTCCTGCGGACTCGGTATGTTGCGGAAATTCCCGTAAAAAAATGTGATCTCATTCGCACAAATGAATGCCAGGTATGATTTACGATTACGATAACGGCAGTAGCACCATGCACGGTGAGCACGCGCAAAACAGGTATTGCCAATCCTGATTAGAGACAGCAACACGGTCACCATCGGGTATCGCACATACCCAAAACCACTTGGCAAGGAACAAATGATGAAGAAAAAGTGGGCTGGATCGCGAATCTTCTTGGGCACTCTTTGCGGCTTGCTGGGAGCCTGCGGGACGCACGATGTAGAGCCGTCCGCTGCTCCGTCGGTTCAGCCGCAGAAGGCGCTGCCTGTGCGGGTGCAAGCGCTGCACGAAAGACAGTCGGCTCCGACGATGTCGTTTGTGGCGGCGCGTCAGCCGGTGGTGGCCGATTCGGCGGAACAGGTGGCGTGGGCGACGCTGCGCGGGATCGAATCAGGTCACAAGCTGACCGAGGAAGCAGTATCGACGGCCAAGCTGCGCGAAGTCCACGACGCGGGCAACGGACCGCTCATCGCGCGCTTCGAGCAAGAAGTCGATGGGGTGCCGGTCTTTTTAAGCGGCATCAGCATCGCGATGGATCGAGAGCTTCAGCCGAAGCTGGCGAGCGGTCGCTTGGAAAACAAGCTCCGTCGGGTGTCCGAGCGCTTTGCGATCGATGAAGCAGTGGCTGTCGAAGCAGCGCTGCGCGTCCTGTCCGGCGAGCGTGGGTCAGCGCAGTCGATCAGCGAAGCGGTTCCAGCGGCTGCCGGTTACAGCAATCGTCGCTTGGTGGCGCAGCTATCGGGTTCGGGCGCGCGGGCCGACGTAAAGTCGCGCAGTCGTCGTGTCTATTTTCCGACGAGCCAAGGCCTAATTCCGGCGTACTACATTGAGCTGGATGTCGCACCAGCCGATTCGACGGACAGCGTGATGCGCTCGTATGTTGTGTCGGCGATTGACGCAAAGGTGCTGTTTGAAAAGAACCTGACCGAAGACCTGGCGTACAGCTATCGTGTCTACGGCGACGGCGCACCCGGATTTGTTCCGTGGGATGGCGCGCAAGGCAATGCCTATACGCCGTATCCGAAAGCGACGCCTGACTCGTCGGCTCCGACGTTTCAGAATCCGAC
This sequence comes from Myxococcales bacterium, assembly GCA_016794365.1. Lineage (GTDB taxonomy): Bacteria > Myxococcota_A > Polyangia > Palsa-1104 > JAEUJZ01 > JAEUKA01. The sequence continues at coordinate 78,766 of JAEUKB010000002.1, read as the reverse complement.
GCTGATTACGATCGAAAACCTGCCGTTCCGTCGCAATGATCCGTGGCTTCCAGCGGGAGCGACGGATCTAAACGGCAACAACGGCTGGGCCTACGTCGATCAGGCGCTTCCCGACGGATATTCTCCGGGAGACTTGCTGGTCACGCCAACGGCTCCGGGCGTGTTTGATCGCAGCTTTGACTTGACGACCACCAAGCCATCGGCCAACGACACGAGCAAGCGCGCCGTCGCGACCAACCTGTTTTACATCGTCAATTACCTGCACGACATGGCCTACGACGCGGGCTGGACGGAATCGGCGCAGAACCCGCAGCGTGTCAACTATGGACGAGGCGGCGTCGAAGGCGATCCGATTCGTCTCGAAGCGCAGGACTCGGGCGGAAGAAACAACGCCAACGCGAGCACTCCTGCCGACGGTGGAATGCCGCGTATCCAGATGTATCTGTGGGATGCGACGTACGCGGGGATGCAGGCTTTGGCACCAGCGGGCATCGCAGGAACATACGTCGCTTCAGGTGCGCCGTACGGTGCGACAACCTACAACCTGACCGGCGGTGTGGTTGCGCTGGCTGATGCGCCGGGTCCGGCTGGTTCCACGACGGACGGCTGCGATGCGGTGACCAACGCAGCGGCGGTTGCGGGCAAGATTGCGCTCGTCGATCGCGGCAACTGTACCTTCGTCGTCAAGTCGAAGAACGCTCAGCTTGCCGGTGCAATCGGTGTGCTGATCGCCAACAACGCGGCAGGCTCTGGACCGCCGGGCATTGGTGGGACGGACGCAACGATCACCATCCCGACGCAAGGTCTGAGCCTGGAAGACGGAGCCAAGGTCCGTGCCGCTGCGGCAGCGGGAACGGTGACGGTGAAGCTCATCGCGACATCGACAGAGCGTGACGGTTCTCTCGACGGAACGATTGTTTCGCATGAGTGGGGCCACATCCTGTCCAACCGCTTGATCGGCAACGGCTCGGGCCTGGTGAACAACCAAGGTCGCAGCATGGGCGAAGGCTGGAGTGACTTCGTCGCGATGCTGATGACCATCAGGCCAGAAGACGAAACGGCACCGGCCAACGCCAACTGGAGTGGTGCGTATCCAACGGGCGCTCCGTCGGTATGGGAAACCGGAAACAACGCCTTCTATGAAGGCATCCGGCGCTATCCGTATTCGACCGATAAGGCCAAAAACCCGCTGACCTTCAAGCACATCGAAGAAGGTGTGGCGCTGCCTGCGACGCCAAGACCCGCCTTTGGTGCCACTGGCGCGGGCAACTCGGAAGTACATAGCTCGGGCGAGGTCTGGAACGCGGCGCTGTGGGAGTGCTACGCGGCGCTGCTCAAGGACAAGACCCGGCTCACGTTCCAGCAGGCGCAAGAGCGGATGCGACGGTATTTGGTGGCTTCGCTGAAGCTGACCCCGGTGGCACCGACGTTTACCGAAGCGCGGGACGCGATGCTGCTCGCGATGTTTGCAAGCGATCGCAAAGACTACGATCTGTGCGTCGATGGATTTGCCAAGCGCGGACTCGGAGCCGGGGCGATCTCACCGCCGAGCGAATCGAACGATCACGCAGGTGTCAAAGAAAGCTTTGAGACGGGCGCGGCGCTATTTATCGACGAAGTCAAGCTCGATCAGTCGCTGGTTTCATGCGACAGCGACGGCGTTTTTGACAACGGAGAGAGCGGTTATCTGTCGGTCACGATCCGCAACGGTGGCGACAAAGATCTGCAAAACGGAACGCTGAAGGTGTCGGTCCCGGCGGGAAGTCCGGTCCGGGTGGAAGGACAGACTTCAGCGACGGTGGCGCTGCCTGCGATGGCACCGTTTGAGAGCCGTACGATCTTGGTGAAAGCCTCGATGTCGGGTGCGACCAAGATCACGACGGTGCGACTGGACATGGAAGCCGTCGGTGACAACGCGGTTCCCAACGATCGCGCCAAAGCCAGCTTCATCGACGTGGGCAACTACGATCTCAAGGCGGCTTCGTCGGCCACGGATGCATTCAGCGGTCGTCCGAGCAACTGGACTGTCAGCGACGGCATTGATGAAACGGCGGGGGATTCGTGGCGGCAGATCGTCAGTCCAGACGAGGGACTCTTCTACGGTCCTGACACCGGCAGTCCGTCGGATCACTACCTGACTTCGCCTCCAATTGACGTCGGCACAGGTAACTTTTCGCTATCGGTCAAGCATCGCTACAGCTTCGAGACCGACACATCCAAGACGCCGCCGGATTACTACGACGGTGCGGTCATCGAATACAGCCTGGATGACAAGACCTGGGTCGATATAAAGGACGTTCCCGGTGTGATGGTCACGGGCGGCTATACGGGAACGCTCGTCGGTGGTGCCAGCCTCAATCCGCTGCGTGGTCGTTCGGCCTTTACCGCTGCGAGCGCTGGCTTTCCGATTGGCAACTGGGTGACGAGCAGCATCAACTTTGGCACCGCGCTCGCGGGCAAGAAGATCAAGGTGCGCTTCCGCATCGGCACCGACGACTTTTCGAGCGACTACGGCTGGGACATTGATGAAGTGACCGTCGCTGGTGCTGCTTCGACGCCGTTCCAGTCGCAAGTGATCCACAGTGCGACGGCGGTGTGCAAAGCGGCTCCTGTGTTTGCGGTGACCCAAGCGGATCTACGAAACATTCCGGCTGGGGTCCGTGTTCGACTGGATCCAACCATCACGGCTGCTCCGGGCGCGCTCCGCTGGCAGTGGTCGCAGGTGGACGGACCGAACGTGGAGCTGTCGGGACCCGATACCGCCAACGTGAACTTCCAAGCGCCGGATCAGCCGACGACGATTCGTCTGAAGTACGTGGTAGAGGGCGGCAATCAGACCCGCGAAGGCGTGGTCACCATCGAGGTCGTCAAGGCCGTGGACTCGTCAAACACAGGCGCGGCGACGGGCTGCCAGATGGGAGGCCCGATCGGTGACGCAAGCGCGCCGACGCTGTGGTCCGGTCTGATTGCTTCGACGCTGCTGTGGCTGTCTCGCCGTCGTCGCAAGCCGTAAGCCCTTCGCGCAGAACCCAAGTCCCCGCTCGCAAGCACTTTGTGCAGCGGGGCGATCAACGATCCCTCACTTTTTTGTGCTTCTAGCCACGCCAAGGCGCGCGGTCCTCTTTACGACGTGGGCCTTGGCGGAGTATGAACGCCTGCGAGTTGTTTCAAACAACCGATAGGAGACTAAGAAAAAATGGCTAGGAGCAAAGGCTCTGTGAAGTGGTTCAACGACGCCAAAGGTTTTGGCTTCATCACTCCCGAGGATGGCAGCAAAGATCTGTTCGTCCACTTCTCGGCGATCAACAGCCAAGGCTTCCGCACGCTCGCGGAAGGTCAGCGCGTTGAGTTTGATGTAGAAAACGGTCCGAAAGGTCCGTCGGCGGTCAACGTAACGACCGTCTAGTTTGGCGGTGCCGCTCGTCGAGGATTTTACTCGACGACGATGGCACCTCGTAGCATGTTCATGCCGCAGGTGAAGGTGACTTCGCCTTTTTCCTGTGGCAGATGCAGCGCGATTTCGGTTGGTTTGTCCTCGGTCAGCGTCTTTTTGATGTTCTGGGCTGGAAGGACAACTTCTCGACCGCACTCACCGGCACTTTTGTCGTAGCGGAAGCTCAGCGTGAGATCTTCGCCGGGACGTCCGACGACACGAGGTGGCGTAAAGCCTTGGTTGCTGACGGTGACTTCGATGCGACGCGGACCAGTTCCCGATGCAGCGGGCACGGCTTGATCTGACTTACGACAGCCACTGGCGAGTGCTGTGACCAGAAGGAGCGCAATGGGCAGAAGGGTCTTCATAACGACCACTTTAGCCGCATCTTGGCAAAGCCCAAATTTTCGCGGTCGCTGTCGCGCAGCTCGGCTTCTGTCGTCGATGACGCAACGTGCTTGGCGTCTGCGGCGAGGCCTGGCTTGGGGTCTTGTGGCTGTTCACTCGCCGCTTGCGCTGGTGACGGGGCCAGGGTAACACTGCCTGCTTCGCATCGGGCACCGTCCGACGACGATTACTTCGAGGAGAACCTAACGTGTCTACCCTAACCCTGCCAGAGATCCTGACCGAAGCGACGCGACGCAAAGCCGTGGTCGCTGACTGTGTGATCCTCATCGAGGAAGAAGTGTCGAAAAAAGGCGGCCTGTCGGGCATCGCCATCAAGGGTGCGTTCGCGATCGTCAAAGCGGTCAAGCCAGGCTTTATCGCCGAGGCCATGGATCACATGCTGGATGACTTTTCGACGCGGCTCGATCCGTTTTATCAAGCGAACAAGACGACGGGCCGATCGCTGCCCAGCTACTTTGCCGAGCAGAGCGGAACGATCGCCGAAGCGCTGCTTGGAATCACCGATCAGCGCGCACAAAGAGCGCAAAATCAGTCGGTCAAGAAGACCTATGAAAAGCTTCGCCCGACGGCGAAAAAGCATGTCGAAGAAGCGATTCCCGGCATTGCTCGGCTGATTGAAAAGCACAGCGCCAAGGTGGCCGCCTGAGCGCGCTGGTTCGCATCCGCCACGTCATCAGCCGCGTCTTGTTTACGATCGGCGCGCGCTTTTATGCGTGGATGACCTGGCACGAGGTCTGGCGCAAGCACTGCGGCAGCCTGGCAGAGCACTTTCCTCCGTCGCTGGGACGCAAGCTGGCGGTGCTGGATCTGGGCATCGGTCCGGGTGTGTCGGGCATCGGCATCTTGGAGCAGCGTCCAGATCTGTGGCTCGTCGGACTCGACTTTTCGGCAGAGATGCTTCGTCACGCGCGTCGCTATCTGCCGCTGTCGGGTCAGCAGTTTCCGCTGGTTCACGGTGACGTGACGCACCTGCCGTTTGCCGACGAAAGCTTCGACATCATCACGCATCACAGCTTTCTGTATCTGCTCGGCAATCGCGACGCGGGACTGCGCGAGATGTTTCGGGTGCTCAAGCCCGGCGGTCACTACGTGATGCTCGAACCGAACCGAGCCGGAACCGTGACGGTGGTTCCTTCCATGAAGGGTCCGTTTCAGTTTCGGCTGTCGATGCTGCTGTGGCGGGTGTTTTCGACGGGCTTTGGCCAGTTTGCGCGCGACGAATTGCGAGAGCTTTTGCACAAGCACGGCTTTGTCTGGGAGCGCTTGGACGAAACGCTCGACGGTCTTGGCTTCATCGCGGTGGTGCGAAAGCCTTCTGAAACCTCAAAGGAGTAGGCCCAGTTATGCAGTTTCCTGAATATAGGCCCCGACGGATGCGACGCAGCGAAGGACTTCGCAAGCTGATCCGTGAGACGAGGCTGTCCGTCGAAAACCTGGTCTATCCGATGTTCATTTGTCCCGGTCGCGACATTCGCAAGCCGATTGCGACGATGCCCGGACAAGCGCAGATCTCTGTCGATCAAGCGGTGATCGAAGCCAAGCAGTGTCTGGATCTTGGCATTCCGTCGGTGATCCTGTTTGGCGCCATTGATGATGCGAAAAAAGATCGCGTCGGCAGTGATGCGTGGAACGGCGACGGACTGGTTCAGCAAGCCTGTCGAGCCATCAAGCGCGCGTGTCCCGAAATGGTGGTCATCTTGGACTCGTGTTTCGACGAATACACATCGCACGGACACTGTGGTGTGGTGATGCCCGACGCAGGCTGGCCGGATGTCGATAACGACGCGACGCTGGAAAACCTGGGCCGTGTGGTGGTGTCGCAGGCCAAAGCCGGTGCGGACATGGTGGCTCCGTCGGGAATGATGGATGGCTTTGTCACCGCGAGCCGAGAAGCGCTCGACGAAGCAGGCTATTCGCACGTCGGAATCATGGCGTATTCGGCCAAGTATGCGAGCTGCTTTTACGGTCCGTTCCGTCAGGCGGCTGGAACGTCTACGGGCTTTGGTCATCGCCGCAGCTATCAGATGGATCCAGCGAACAGCGACGAAGCGGTGCGTGAAGCGATGCTCGATCAGGGCGAAGGTGCCGACGTGCTGATGGTCAAGCCCGCGCTGTCGTACTTGGATGTGATTGCGCGGCTGCGGGACGAGATGGATCTGCCGCTCGCGGCGTACAACGTGTCGGGTGAATACGCGATGCTCAAAGCGGCGGTCGAAAAAGGACTCGTCGGTGAAGAGCAAGCGGTGCTGGAAGTGCTGACCTCGATTCGTCGCGCGGGCGCTGGCATCATCTTGACCTATCACGCCAAAGACGCGGCGCGCTGGCTGGCGCAAGGGACGCGCTAAGCTTCGGCTATCCAAGCAGCCGGGAACTCGCTACGATCGAGCCCATGTTTGTCTCGGGAGGACTCATGAAGACGAGGACGTTGCGCTGGCTGCGGGGATGCTCGGCACTGGCGCTGCTGTGGGCTGGTTCTGGGTGCTTGAAGCTGACGCTCTATAACGCGGCGGTGATGAAGCCGAGCCAGGTCGCGGTGTATTTTTCTGTGACGGACTCGGGGGGAAATCCGGTCCCGAACCTGACGGCGGACAAGTTCCGAATCTACGAAGACAAGGGACTTGTATCGGTCTATGAGTCGAAGCAGACGATCCTCAATCCCGAGGTGGCGGCGGTTCACTACACGCTGCTGCTCGTCGATCTATCGGGAAGCATTACGCAGTCGGGCGCGATGGATCAGCTTAAGCCTGCGGTCCAGAGCTTTGCCGATCGCGTTGGCACCCTGCAAAAGGTTGCGATCTACGGCTTCGACGGCAGCAAAGAGATCTTCCCGATCATCGGTTTTACCGACGGGGAAGGTGGAGTTCGCGCAGCAGCCGAGCGGCTCGGTTCGTTCAAGGGTCGCGATCCGTCTACGAACCTCAACGGCGCGGTGGTAGAAGGGCTGAAGGTGCTCGACAAAGCGCTGGAGCACGCACAGACGCCGCTCAAGTTCGGCTCGCTGGTGGTGTTTACCGACGGAACCGATCGCGCCAAGCGGGTGCTGCGTCCCGAGGTGGACAAGGCGCTCGAAGACGCACAGAGCAAAGACACCGCGCTGTACGTCATCGGCGTCGGCAAGGAAATCGACAGCGGCGAGCTGCGCAACATTGGCCGCACCGCATCGTTTCTCAGCACCGATCCTGCCGCGCTCGCCAAAGCCTTCGATGCGATCGCGAGCCGCGTCGAGGCCTACACCAAGAGCTTCTATCTTTTGTCGTACTGCTCTCCGGCGCGCGCACAAGAGCACGATCTGAAGGTCGAAACCGGCGGCGGCCTGTCCAAAGGCGATCTGACCTATCACTTCGACGCAGCGGGCTTTGGTCCAAACTGCGAGTCCACCCGGATGCCCAAGTTCGACATCCGTCATCCCGTGCTGCGCAAAAAGTAACGGGCCTGCCTCGGTGTGCGGATCGCGCGCGGTGCCGAGCTCGGTCCACGCACTTTCATCCCTTGCTTCTACTTTGTGTCGTCGCGATGAACCGTGTCTGGGGAAAACGCGGGCAGACAGACCGCGATGTACTCTGCGCCTGACGCTTCGGGCGTGCTGTACTGAACCCACTTGTGCTTGGGCGTGATGATCGCTTCGCCCGCGCGCACATCGCTGACTCCCTCTTCGGTTGTGACCCGCAGCATGCCCGCGAGCACCACCGTGTATTCATCAAAGTCGGGAGTCTGTCCGGGCTCGACCCAGCCGCCGGGACTCTTCATCCGCGCGATGCTGAGGCTGTCGGTCTTGGAGTTGACCCGTCCGATGAACTCCTCGATGAGCTTGGGTTTGTTGCCTGCGGCTGTAATGACTGTGGGTTTGCGGATGTGAGTCGCCATTCGCGCATCCTAAACCGGCGGGCTGGCTTGACAAGAGCGACGCCGCTATCGCACTGTCCAGGGCTCTTCCATGGTCAGCGAAACCGACAAGCCTGGTCTTAGCGCCGAGCCGCCCAGTGGCTGCTCTTCCCATCCGCAGCCCAAGTCCGAAGCAGGAACTCTGTTCGACTATGAGGCCATTCCTGCGGGCTACTACGATCAGGTGATGCGCCAAGGGAATCCGATTCGGCGCTTGTGGCATGTGTCCAAGTTCGAGCGCGTGATCGACTATCTACCGAGCGCTCCCGGTCAGTCGATCTTGGACATTGGCTGCTTTGCCGGGACGTTTCTGTCTCTGCTTCCCGAGGAGCGCTTCAATCGTCAGCTCGGCGTCGATATCCTGCCCGCACAGATCGATTACGCCAACCGCACCTACGGCGCTTCCTTTCGCAGCTTTCGTCACGTTCCCAGCATCACACACCTGCGAACGATCGAAGGGAGCTTTGACTGCATCACGCTCATCGAAGTGATCGAGCACCTTCAGCCGTCGGAGATTTACGATCTGTTTTCCGAGCTGGCGCGGCTCCTTCGTCCGGGCGGAAAGCTGGTCCTGACGACTCCCAACTACGCAAGTAGCTGGCCGATTCTGGAACAGATCCTGAACAGACTGTCCGAAGTCAGCTACGAAGAGCAGCATATTACGCGCTTTACATACTTCAATATGGAACGGCGTCTATCGTCGCTGTATCCACCTGTTGATGCAGAGTTTGCGCTCGATCTGAAGACCACCACGCACTTTGTCACGCCGTTTTTGGCGGGACTTTCCTATGAGCTTGCGCGCAGTCTGTCCCGAATGGTTCCGCACACAAGCTGGCGCAATCCGTTTGGAAACTTGGTCCTGATGGTGCTGACGCGCCGAGGCTGACAGCGCTTCCCAACACCTATGGCGGACCCAGTCTGTGAACCGTGACTTGATGGACGCGCAGACCGGCTCTTTTGTTTTCTACGCGCACTTCGATGCGTGAAGACTTGGTGGGAATCTTGGCGGGAAACGTAATCTGCGTGCGTCCGTTTGCAAGCTGCGCTGCATCCAAGCGAAGCTGGCCAAACCGATCGGTTCCCAGACCCCCAACCAGATCGAGCTGAGCAATCGTTCCCGTCGCTGGATGCGTAAGTTCCAGATCGAAACGGACTTCATAAAGACCCGCAGGCAGCGTGACATACGGACCATAAATCGTCGCGTGTGAGCCGGGCTGAAACTCAAAGATCGTGGGCTGTCCGTGATCATCAGAACGAATCGCGATCGCGTGTTCATCCGATCGCTGAAGATCCTGTGCAGTGAAGTGACGCGAAAACTGTCCGGGATCTGATCGCAAAAGCGCGAGCTGTTTTCCCAGCTCTTTATCGACGAGCGCGCGCTGCTCGATTGGCTTGGGAATCAGCACCAGCGTGCCTGCATTCAAGAGCGTCATGCGCGCGATGGGCTGACCGAAGCGAGCGTAAAACTGTTCTGCACAGCCTGGCGGAAGCAGATCGATCGCAAGCTGAATCGCTGCGAAGTCATTGCGCTGATAGAACGCGGTAAAGAACGTCCACTCTGCATCATGCAGGCAGCGCTTCTGCTTGGTTGCGCGCGTCATGTCGTAGTGATCGGGATCGAACAGCTCATCCCAGCCTTGACGCACAAACGGAGCAACCTGCGACGGATGAATGCGTCCGAGATACTGTCCGATCACCTTCTTTTCGTGAAAGCGCGCCAGCGCATAGACTCCTTTGACGCGCTGCCAGTATGGACACAGTCCACCGAGATCACCGTTTCCGCCAGTGAGACAGAACGGAAAGTCCAAGACCGCTTCACCAGGCAGCTTCTTCAGCGTGTCAAAGTACGCGCGCTGGTTGGAATCAAACGTATAGGTTGGATGCGCGCGCTTTAACTGAACCACGGTATACAGCTCGATGATCGCGATTCCCAAGAGCGAACACAGGACTCCCAAGCGCTTCATTACAGAGCCTTTGGGAAGCGTGATCTCGACGGCAAGCAGCGCCATGATGGTGCTGTAGACCAGCGTGGCGCGTGAATACACCCGACAGAACAGAAACCAGGGCAGGGCGCGCAAAAGTGGCAGATACGTACTGGTTGCTACGTACAGAATCAGCGTAACAAACAGCGGAAAGTACGGAGATCGCGGGCGATACGCTCTGCGCTGAACGATCCCGATGCAGCACAGAATCAGCAGAAACAGACCTGCGCTTCCGCCTCCGATTCCGGTTTCCGCAACGTCTCCGGTGACATGCAAAAACGGCGGCTGCATCGACGGATGAAGCCACGGCGTGAAGGGAATCAGCAGGCGCAGCGGACTGGCCCACCACTCTCCGCTGTTGCCGGGAAAGCGTCCCATCGACAAGGAATCCCAGACAATTCCTGCGGTGATCGATCCGTACAGCCAGGCTGTGCAGAGCGCTGCGCCAAGCAGGATGAAGATCAATGCGCGATGGCTGCGTAGCTCACGTAACCAGCCTGCACACAGCGTACGCAGCGTCAGGATGTTGGGACGTGATCCTCGATAGAGGAACCACACAAGGTAGATGCTTGTCGCCGCAAACGAGGTCAGTGAAAAGCCCAGAACGTGACCCAGCTCCAGTCCAAACGCGAGCACCAGCAGAAGGAGACGTACCAGCACAAGACGCAGGCTAACCGCGCGCGTTTTCACGACATCCCACGCGATCACAAAGTCACAGACAATCCCGAGCGTCGTCCAGTGATAGCAAGCGATGTTGTAGTGATACGCATACTTTTGCATCGAGTAAAAGTTCAGTGCATGCGCAGTCACCGTCGTGAGCGCAGCCCTAGCCGCACCAAAGCGCGGAAGCAAAAGCAGATACGTTCCCAGCGTGCTCAGCGCGACGCCAAACAGATAGTAAAGCTGTAGCAGCGGCGCTTGGGGGAAGCGTGACTTCAGCAAAGAAAACAGAATCTCACGCTCGACGCACCAGCTCTGTAGCGCGACGTTTCCGCCAAACGGATACAACACTTCATCGGTGTGAAGTGACAGCTTGGGAATCGGCCAAAGTGACAGATGTCGCGACGCGTACCACGGCAAGTATTCGTACAAAAAGGACTCGCTGTAGTCGCCGATGGGACCGTCAAAGTTGCGAATCACATACAGCGCGTAAAACAGCATCACGACAAGAACAGACAGCGCTCCCAGCGTGATCGAAATGGTTCGTGACGTGCGCAATTGTCCGTCGGATGCTGCGTCATCGTCAGTCTGTGAAGGCGTAAGCGACATCGGTGCCCGACCTTATCACAGCCGCTCATGGTGCGTCGCTACGGTGACAGTGTTTACGATAGAAACGCGCGCTTAGGAGCTTGGTCGTGTGCGCTTGTGAATTCGATGTCTCTGTTCGTGCAGATAGCGAAATGCATCGTCTTCACTGCTCGCAAAGTGCGCGTAGATTGGACGCTGTCCGATGAGCGTCACCGCTGAACACAGAAGCTGAATCAGTCCGCGCATCAGCGGTCGCACTCCCAAAAATGCAATGCCGTGAAGATGCGGATCTCCCTGGACTTTGGAGTTGACGATGAAGCGACGCGCTTCAGGAGGCATGGTGGTTGCGAACGTCGTATCGATCAGCAGGAGCACGTACAGAAGCTCCGCTTGGACTGCGTTGCGAAGCTGTACGTACTGCTCTGCATCCGGCAGTGTGAACGGTCCGCGCACTCGCACGATGAACACATCGCCTTGGCGACAGACTTCGTGCGATCCAATGCGCAGCTCCACACTGTAGATGGTAGCGCATGCGCAGCGCCCGCGTTAGGAGTGCTTGGCGAAGATGAGCGTGGCGTTGGTGCCGCCGAAGCCAAAGCTATTCGACAGAGCAACGCTGTTTTTGATGGTGCGCGCGGTGTGCGGAACATAGTCCAGATCGCACTCTGGATCGGGCTTTTCCAGGTTGATCGTGGGCGGAATCGCTCCGTCGAGGATCGACAAGATCGAGAACGCAGCTTCGACACCACCGGCTGCACCGAGCATGTGTCCGGTCATCGACTTGGTGGAAGACACCGCCAGCTTGCGTGCGTGGTCTCCGAACACGGTCTTGATCGCGACCGTCTCTGCGATGTCACCTTGCTTGGTAGAGGTTCCGTGCGCGTTGATGTAGCCGATGTCCGAAAGGCCAATGCCGTGCTTGTGGGCCTCGCGAAGGGCCATTCGCATGCAGCGCTGCGCACCTTCACCATCGGCGCTGGGAGAGGTCATGTGGAAGCCGTCCGCCGTGCGTCCGTAGCCAACCAGCTCGGCCAAGATGTGGGCTCCACGACGCAGCGCAGACTCTCTCTCTTCCAAGATCAGGATGCCTGCACCTTCCGCAATCACGAAGCCGTCTCGATCGATGTCAAACGGACGCGAGGCCTTTTCCGGCGCATCATTTCGCGTCGAAAGCGCGCGCATTGCGTTGAAGCCTCCCACCCCAAGCGGAGAAACCGTCGCTTCGGTTCCGCCCGCGATCATGACATCGGCAGCGCCATCAATGATCGTACGTGCGGCTTCTCCGATGGCGTGGGCTCCCGTCGCGCAGGCTGACACTTGGCTGAAGTTTGGACCCTTGATTCCTTTGCGAATCGACAGAAGGCCCGGCGCCATGTTGATGATGATCTGCGGGACAAAGTAGGGAGAGATGCGTCCAGGTCCGCGCTCGGTCAGCGTGGTGTGCGTCGATTCGATGTGACTGACACCGCCAAGGCCCGCGCCAATGAACGTACCGATGCGGTCGCATGGATAGCTACCGTCGGGACGAACGCCGGTTTCGAGCGCAAGGTTGGGATCAAACAGACCTCGCTTGTCGGCGGGCTCGGGATTGATCGTGAGCCCCGCGTGCGCCATCGCTTCTTCCGCCGCGTACAGCGCATAAATCACAAACAAGTCCAGGTGCTTGGCTTCGCGCTTGTCGATAAACGTCGTCGGATCGAGTCCTTTGACTTCACCGCCAAAGTGCGTGCTGTACTGGGTCGTGTCGAAGTGGGTGATGGGTCCGATGCCGCTTTGTCCTGCCAGGCACGCTTTCCACGATGCCTCGCGTCCCAGTCCAAGCGGAGTACAGAGCCCGATGCCAGTGACCACAACTCGTCTTTGCATAAGCTTGCGGTGTATCACAAAGCCCGCAGCTAGGCTACGAACTGGAGTAATTTCAGGTGAGAGAGAGATGGTGGTGCGGACGGCGGTTCGACCAGCGCAGCGAGGGTTCAGACAGCGGGTGAGCGTGGCCTTGGGGCTGCTCGGTCTGCTGACGGTTGGAGTTCCGCTCCGCTGCGCTGCGCAAGCCGCGCCGGTTCATGCCGTGCAGGCAGTGCCAGTCGATTCTGTGAGCGAGCTGTCGGCGAATCCCCCGACGCTGGTTCCGCAGCTTGGTCCTGAGCATGCGCCGATTTCGATCGAGGTGACCGGAACGCTCGGTGGAGTCTGTCCCGCTCCGCTTCTGCGCAGTCTGGCTACGCGACTTGCGGATGTGCGCGATGTGCGGCTGCGCTTTTATCCGCTGCGCAGCACAACCGAGCGGGGGGAAGAACTGCTGTTGACCGCGTGTGAGCAGCAGCCGAGCGCGTGCATTCCGTTTCTGATCGAGCTGTGCGCGCATCCTGCGTGGCTTGCGTCCGTGTCCGATCCAGCGCAGAGCGAAGAGCTGTGGCGTGTCGCGCAGCGGCTTGGAATCGATGTTTCCGACTTGCAGACTGCGCTGCGCGTGCATCGTCATCGTCGCGTGCTGCGCGCGCTGTGGGAAGGTCCGCTCAAAGGTCAGCTCGTGTCGGATGTGCGCGTGAACGGAAAGCGAATCATCGGAGGACAGCCCGAAGCACGCATCTTTGACGAGCTGGATCTTCAGCGTGAGCGCGCTGCGGAAGCACTACGGAATGGCGTAAAGCCTTCGGCGCTGCATGCGCATCTGCTGGATCCTCGTCGCGACAGAGAAGACGAGCGGCGCGCGCTGAGTCGCTTTTCGCCCAGTCAGTTTGGACGCCTCCGGGAGTCGCCTCGGGCTCCTGAAACCGTCTCTGTTTCCGTCGCTGGTTTGCCGTGTCAAGGTCCACAGATTGCGCCTACGACGCTGGTGTTTGTCTTTCATCACGATACGTTCAATGCCGGGGCCCAAGCGCGCGCGGTGCTGGATGTCTGGTCGCGACTGCGTGATCGGGTGCGAATGTGTGTGATGCTCTCTCCCGTGACTCCGTCCGCGCGTCGGGTGAGCGAGCTGCTCGCCCAAGTGGCTGCGGTCGATTCGCTCTTGTTCTTTCGCGTTCTGGATGAGCTGGTGGATCTGATGTCGCGACGCTTTTTCCTTCGCTACGAAGACGTAATGAACGTGCTTCGTCGTCGCGGGGATCTGGCCAGAGTCGAAGCGCAAGCCACGCAAGGCAGAGTCCGTGTCGCCGTCGATCGCTCACAGCTTCAGCTTCTGGATCTGCGTGGAGCCAGCTACGTGATCATTGGGAATCGCGTGCTTGGTTCCTGGAACAGAGACTCTCTGCTGGAAGAGCTGACGAAGGAAACCCGGCGCGGACTCCTCGACAAGCTGCGGATTCGTACGGACTCTGCAAAAAAATAACAGAGCCCCCCTTGCTCGGTTCCTAAGCCGAACTTATCTCTTTCTCTGACCGCAAGGGAACTCGCTCAACGCTGAGCAGGGAAGTCCTTCCGGTCGTATCCAGACAGTTGTGCGCCACATGCAGAGCCTGTGGTGTGAGCAAGTGCTAGGTCATCCCGTTTTTAGGAGGAATCCCATGGCTACCATCATCCGTCGTCCTGTCTCTGGTCCTGCTTTCCCGGCGCTGTTTGCGGAGTTTGATCCGTTCCGCGTAGTCGAAGGACTGTTCCGTGTGCATCCCACTGCTGACGCATCGCTTCGTCATGCGGAGTTTGCACCGAGCTTCGATGTGAAAGAAACCAAGGATGCCTTTTTGTTCAAAGCAGATCTGCCCGGAGTGAAGGAATCCGATCTCGAGATCTCGCACAACGGAAATCGCTTGAGCATCGTCGGAAAGCGCGAAGCAGAGGAGCGCAAAGAAGGTGAAAACTACTTCATGTTCGAGCGCCACTTTGGCAGCTTCCAGCGTACCTTCACGCTTCCAGAAAGCGCTGATGTGGAACAGATCAAAGCAGAGCTACATGCCGGAGTCCTGAGCCTACAGATTCCCAAGCGTGTCGCTGCGCAGCCACGCAAGATCACCATCAGCACATCGGAAGGAAAGAAGGACTAGCGCAAGTACTCAGACTTTCTCTGTGACATCTTGCGGATACACGTTCCAGCGCATCACAGAGACCGCAGCGCGCAGAGAAGGAGACTCATACTGAAGTGTACTCAGTGCGGCCTGTTGACTCGTCAGCCATTCCTTGACACCGGGCGCTTGATAGACGCGCTCGCTCATCGCAACTTGCCAGGCTCCGGCCAGGCTCTGTAGCTTGGCCGCGATGTTGACGCTGTGACCAAAGTAATCGATGTCTGTGTTCAGCTTGACCGCGATACACGGTCCAGTATTGAGCGAGATCCGCAGTCGTGTCACAGAGTCCGCTTTGCCCGGTGGGAATCGATCGTGAATCTCTTTGGCTGCGATCACCGCATCAAGCGGATTGGTAAACGCGCCCATTACTGCGTCTCCGATGGTCTTGACCACCGCGCCGCGATGACTTCCGATGATCGAAAACACATCTGCGAAGTGCCGTCGCACTTCTCGAAAGGCGGCGGCGTCCCCTTGCTGTGCGTACAGCGCGGTAGATCCCACCATGTCTGTAAACAGAATCGTCTGTTCACCGATCGCAAGCTGTACGTCTTGTCCTAAATACTCTTCGCTAAACAGATCGCGGAACTCTTGCAGGCTGAGCAGTCGGCCCGGACGCAGCGCCAGATCGCTCCAAGTAGACATTTCCACGATGAAGGTCTGCGCAGCATCCTGATCGTTGGTGAGCGCAAGCTCGGGATCCGGACAGAGCGTCACTTGATCGGGAAGCACACTACTTTGCCACGTCAGCGTCCGATCACTTGCCTGCGTAGAGATGTCGAGATATCCGTATTCCTGCTGTCCTTGGATGCGCATCCGATAGCGTCCTACGCGCAGCGGAACGCGATGTACGATCGTTTCATGGGGCAAGACGCGCTGCTGCAATCGGATGTGTTCTTTCGTCGCTGGTTCTGCACTACAGAAGGTTCGATGCGGAATC
Source organism: Myxococcales bacterium (assembly GCA_016794365.1). GTDB lineage: Bacteria > Myxococcota_A > Polyangia > Palsa-1104 > JAEUJZ01 > JAEUKA01. Next base: position 62,872 of record JAEUKB010000002.1, on the reverse strand, counting down.
TCACGGATCGAAGGATGAACGTGGAAGGTGATCTCGATCGACTCTGCGACATCCGTTCCAAAGTGAATCAGACAGACATCACAGCTTCCTTGGGTCGAGACAGCTCCCAAGCTGGTGTTCTGCTTGCTGACACCGCGACAGTGCGGACACATCACATCCCAGGTCAGCTCTAGCAGTCCCAGTCGCGTCGCGTGCAGACAGACTCGCAAGAGCGCATCTTCATCAACCCCAAAGGCGCGTGCGCGCTCGCGGACTTGGATGCGAAACAGATCTTGTTCATCTCCGTAACGAATCCAATCGAGCAGCTTGCGAATACAGACTTCATCAAGCGACTTGCTCTGTAGCTGCGTGGCAATGACAGCCAGTCGCTCTTCCGCTCCTTCCGTGAGCGAGCTTCCGACTGGTATCGTCGAAAAAGGACGACGATTCCTAACTTCCTCCGCCAGGATTGGGAGCAGTCTTTCGTAGTCCTTGCGCAGGCCGGAAAAGCCAAGCTTCAGCAGCGGAGTGCTCCAGATTCCTCTTGGGATGGATCCAAAGTACAGATACAGCCGCGTATGGGAATCGTCGATTGGCTCCATGCGAAACGCTGAGTAGAGCACCTTGGAAAAGCCGTGCTTGTAGATGCGAACAGAGCTCATCTGCCGTTCGGCCACCCAGTTCCACGGAACCTCGATCCACTCGTGGAACACTCCGGCGGGACGCGACGTTCCGATGCGTACTCCTTGTCGATCTTCAAACTTCATCTCGCTGACTTGCAGCGCGCGATTCATCCGTGATGTATCCGACACCAGCTTCCACAGCTCGCTGACGGATAGATCGATGTCTACGTGCCAAAACCAATCGATTCGCTTGTGCTGCGCATACTCACTGGGCCACGGCTGTTCGCGAAGATGCTGTTCCTTGGTAAGGAGTGAGGGCTTGGATACAGGATCCGCCATAGGGACTCCTTTGGGAGGACTCTTCTTTAGGCCACTTTGGATGCCAGCAGCGACGAAGAATGGTTCACGATCGACTCCGTTCGTGGTCGCATTCCCAACCTGGCAAAGTCAGCGCTGCGTGTGCGTCTCTGCGTACACGAACGAAGCTTCCTCATCTTGGCAGAATAACACGGAGCTTTGCGTAGCTTGACCGCTTACTGGCCGCGACGTAGGAATGCGCGCATTCCGTTTGTGTGAAGGTGTACCTCTCCACGCGAGCAGAGTCGAGGTCAGGAGTCCTCCTACGCGACTCCTGTTTCCGTTGTCGATCGCGTGCTAGCTGCGCAGACAGAACGATGCGCCAGAGACCGCGACACAGCGACCGCCGGGACAGTCGGCTGCTTTGCTACAGCGCTTTGGCGCGCAGACCTGTGTGGTCATGGGCTCACCGCTCAGCGTAAAGCCAAGACCGCCGCTGCCACCGCCGGGAAGACATTCCAGCAGTGGATCGCTACACGGACGGCTGGCATCGCAGCGCAGCAGACAGCGCGGACTCGCAGGAGCGGGTGCCATCGTCGATCGCCACGTCGCACACGCCGCACTGAGCGGGCAGCTTACGCCAATCGGTCCGCACGCGACGGTACACAGGTGACGCGCGCCGAGCGTCTCACACAGGCCGGTTGCGCAGGCAGCGCGATCGGGTAGCTCGTCGGGACCGATGCAGCTTGCGCCGACGCCACCGGGAATCGACGCGAAGCAGGCCTTGCCAAACTGAAGCGGAGCGCTGGCTGCGGCACCGGGCGCGCTCATCGGTAGCTCGCGACAGCTGTGGTCGGCCCGGCAGTCGGTATCGAGCGAGCAGGATCTCACGCAGATTGGCTGTCGGTACGCGTCGCCGGTTCCAGCGTCTCCGACGATGTTGCTGCGCGAAAGGTTCAGGCAGGAGCTACCGCTCGGACACGCTATGCCGTCGCAGCTTCGGGTACACAGGCCACTTGCGAGAGAGCCAGGACACTTTCCGTCGCGTCCCGGTATCGCACTGCCGCACAGACAGCGCAGGCCCGCATCGCACTGATCGTCGCTGTCGCAGCTTGCACCGATGGAACCGCTTCCGACGATGATCTCTCCGCTGGCGGTGCTGGTTCCGCCCGGTCCTGCGACGGCAACCGACACCAGATAGCTGCCCGGATGGGTGATGGTCAGCGTCGGGCTCTTGCTCTTGCTCTGGACTTCATCGAGAAGTGATCCAACGCCACCGTCGCTGGTTCCGCCATCGCTGGTTCCGCCGTCCGCGCTGCTTCCCGATGCAGGCACAACTTGCCAGCGATACATCGTCACACCGACGGGAAGAAGTACAAGCTGAACCGTCAGCGGGGCCTTGCCCTGACAGCGCGGCTCATCCGCCGGGAACGTCAGCTTTTGACAGCCTGAGATCGTGAACAGCCCGAGCACGCCTTGCGCTTGGCCATCGTCGGACACCGGCGCAATATCGAGCGATCCGTCGCTGCGCACCAGCTGTCCCAGCTCGAGCGGAGCCGACAGACACGCCCACAGCGCAGACACCGCCACAGACAGGCCCCAAAGACCAATCAGCGTCCATTTTCCCGACGAGGAGTTCGCTCTGCGCTGCGCCATCAGCCTGGAAGTATACTGCGAAGCCGCTCGCGCAGTCCGGTGTAGCGAAGCAGGTCGCCGGTCTGGGTCACTGCGCGTCGGAGCGCTCGTCGGCCACCGACCAGTACCACCAGCTTTTTGCCGCGCGTCACCGCCGTGTAGACCAGGTTGCGACGCAAAAGCGGATAGTGCTGAATGTGCAGCGGAACCACGACGGCTTTGTACTCGCTGCCTTGGCTCTTGTGGACGCTCACGGCGTAGGCCAGCTCCAGATCCTCACGCGCCGTCGCATCGTAGGTGACTTCGCGCTCGTCCTCGAAGCGAACGTGGAGCAGATCGTCTTCTTCGTCGCGAGCGATGATGACACCGATGTCGCCGTTCCAGACATCCAGCTCGTAGTTGTTTTTGACCTGCATCACCTTGTCACCGACGAAAAACGTCGGCTTGCCCGGAGCCGGAGGCTTGTCTCCCAGCGCAGCTTTCGCCGTCGGATTCAGCGCAACTTGCAGCGCGCGATTAAGCTCCTCGGTTCCGACCTCGCCACGATGCATCGGCGTCAGCACTTGCACGTCGGTGAGCGGTGCCAAGCCAAAGCGCTGCGGAATCCGCTCGGACACCAACCGAACCACCGTGTCTTTGGCCTTGAGCGCATCGTCCGTCTCAATCCAGTAAAAGTCCGCCTGCTTGTCTCCAATCGGGGCCGACTGCGGCAGATCTCCGCGCAGGATCGACTGCGCGTTGTCGATGATTCCCGAGCCTTCTTTCTGACGGAAAATTTCGCGCAGCCGCGTCACCTGGAGCCGCTCGGAATCGATCAAGTCAGCCAGCACACGACCTGGGCCCACCGACGGAAGCTGATCCACATCTCCGACCAGCACCACCGTCGCACCACCCGGAATTGCGCGCAGCAGCGTCACCGCCAGCGGCAAGTCCAGCATCGACGCTTCGTCACAGACCAGCAGATCCACTTCCAGATCTTTGGCGCTCTTGGCGCGCTCGCCGGGAATCAGGTTGAGCTGACGATGAATCGTCTTCGCTGGATGTTCCGTCGCATCGCTCAGTCGCTTGGCCGCTCGTCCCGTCGGAGCCACCAGACACACACGCAGCCCGGCCCGCAGATAAGCCCGCACCAGCGCTGCGATGATCGTCGTCTTTCCCGTCCCCGGTCCGCCCGTGATGATGCTCAGCGGACAGGTTTCCACCCGCGAAAGTGCCGCGCGCTGTCCGTCGGCCAGTGTGAGCTGGATGTCGTGCTCGCGAATCGTCGGAACGCGCGTCCGAATCGCTTGGGTCAGTCGTGCCGCCTGTCGAGCCAGCTCTTCTTCCTGCTGATACAGCGACGCCAGATACACTGCATCGCCTTCGTGAATGGTTTCCCCGTGCGAGCGCAGCGACGCAATCGCCGCCACAATGCCTTCTGTCAGCTTTTCATCCACCGGCGGTGGCGGACTGTTAGGCGGCGCATCGTCGGGCAGCGGCGGCGCAAGCAGCAGCACCGAGCGCGCCGTCAGCTCTCTCTCGGGAAGATAACAGTGTCCCGATTCACAGCCCGTCTGAAGCGCGTGACGCACTCCCGCGAGCAGACGCAGCGGCGACAGCGGCTCGACGCCCATCGCTTTGGCAATTCGGTCCGCAATCTGAAAGCCGATCCCCGCGACATCCCGAGCCAGCGCATACGGATTTTCCCGCACTTTGGTGATCGCTGCTTGGCCCCACTGCTTGCGAATTCTCGACGCATACGCAGCGGAAATCCCGAGCCCTTGCAGGAACACCATCACCGCGCGCTCTTCGTGTCGAGCCCGCGCATCGGCCAGCGCTCGCTGCGCCCGCTTTTTGCCGACGCCTTTGACCTGTGCGATGCGAAACGTCTCTTCTTCCAGCGCCGTGAGCGCCTTCGTTCCCAGCTCTGCGACGATGCGCCGCGCAAGCTCTGGTCCGATCCCTGCCAGCGTCGCCATGTAGCGCTCGATGCCCAGCCGTGACGCTGGAAGCTGCGGCAGGGCTTGTTCCGCGCGCAGTCGCTGACCATAGCGCTCGTGCTGCTCGTAGCGACCGATGATCTGGACCGTTTCTCCGACGCGCAGACCCGCGAGCGCTCCGACGGTGACCACCGGGCGAATCTGTCCCGGCACATCCAGCCGAATCACCGCAAAGTCCGCATCCGGCGACACAAACACCAAGCTTCCGACGATGCCTTCAACCTGGACTTGACCTTCCGCGAGCGCAAACGCCATCGGCGCGGGCAGCGGAAGGAGCGACTGCTGGGCTGAGCTGATCTCGGAGGTCATCGCACCGCCACAATAGTCCAGCCTACGCATCGTCGAAAGCGCGAAAGTCCACGGTCGCTCGATGCCCAGTTTTAGAACTTTTCCCGTCGCTGCAAGCTGAAAGTAACAGTTGCCCCCTTTCGCAACGCGCCTGCCAGCTTAGATTTGAGGCTAGAAACCCGAAGGAGAACCCATGTCTCACGCTCAACCGAACGCGCATCACAACATCAAGGTTCTGTCCGACGCCAGCTTCGCAGCCGATGTGTTGCAGGCTGACAAGCCAACCTTGGTGGATTTTTGGGCAACGTGGTGCGCTCCGTGCCGCGCCATTGCGCCTCATGTCGAAAAGCTCGCCGAGAAGTACAATGGCAGGCTCAACGTCGGCAAGATGGACATCGACCACAACCCCAAGATTGCCACCAACTACGATGTGCGCTCGATTCCGATGCTGCTCGTCTTCCACAAGGGCAAAGTGATCGGTCAGCTCGTCGGGGCCGCGCCGCTTCCCAAGATCGAAGCCTTCGTAAACGACGCGCTCAGCCGAGCGGTCTAATCGCACCCACAACTACTTGCTTACGCTTCGTCCCACCACGTTGCGGTGGCGTGTGAATAGACAGCCGCCGCGCCGCATCAGTACGTTGTGCGAACTTCCGCTTGTGGAGAACACCATGAGGCGTCTTCTGCCCCGACTCATTGCGCTGCCGCTCTTGTCCTTGGTTGCTGCGTCCGGTCCTGCGGCTCCGTCTGCTCCGGCGCCATCGGCCAGTCCAGCGACAGCCAAGCCTGCGGCTGCGACCGCGCCAGCCAAGCCGTCTGCGACGACACCCGCTGCACCTCCGCGTAAGGCGACGCCCAGCCCAGACTCCCAAGCACGACCGCCCGTCGCTGAAGTCGTCAGCCAGCTTCAGAAAAGCTATGAAAGCATCTCGGCACTGCGGGCTCGCTTTGCGCAGACGCTGTCGGGACCGATGGGGAAGCGATCAGCCTCGGGTGGAGTCGCGTTAAAGAAGCCCGGCAAGATGCGCTGGGACTACGAAAAGCCCGAAAAGAAGCTGTTTGTCGCCGACGGTACGACGCTGTGGGTCTACGAGCCCGAAGACGAGCAAGCCTACAAACAGCCACTTAGCTCGTCGCAGCTTCCGGCGCAGGTCAGCTTTCTGTTCGGGCGCGGCAAGCTGCAAGAGGAATTCGAGATCGCCTACTACGACGACCAGCCGCTCGGCGAGCCTGGCGACCTGGTGCTAAAGCTCGTGCCCAAGGTTGCGAGCGCGCAGTATCGGCACCTGCTGTTCGTCGTGCAGCCAAAGACGTTCCTGGTCAAAGAGACGATCTTGTTTGATCAGCAAGGTGGCACAAACGATCTGGTCTTTTCCTCGATCGAGACAAATCCCAAGTCCGGCGTCGATGACTCGCGCTTTTCGTTTACGCCTCCGCCGGACACCAAGATCATCTCGCCGCGCTAGCTGTGCTGTCTGTTTGAACAGACATTCGTCTGTTTGATAGAAACATCGTCTGTTTGATTGGATCATCGTCTGCTCAAACGGACGAACCGCTTAACCAGCGGCTTCTGCGTCGCTCGACTCACTTGTGTAGGGTGCGCTCTGTCCGTGATCGATGAAGTCGGCTGGTGTAGCGGTTTGCTCGTCGATGTCCAGCAGATCTTCGACGGCAGCTTTGACCTTTTCGATCGGCACGCTGCGATAAAACGCGCTCAGCGTCTCGGCGTCATGCTGGCGCTCGCTCTTCCACAGCGAGAGCAGCCGATCGATCGCTTGCGGACCTCGCTGCGCCGGAAGCTTACCGACGAGCCGGGTAAAGTGCGCGCGATCGTTATCGATGCCACCGCCCACCCCGAGGTGATAGACCGGCAGCGCTTTTCCGCCGAGCTTGCGTAGTCCACCTTGCAGACCGATCGTCGCGACGTGGTGCTGACCGCAGCCGTTGGGGCAGCCCGACAAGTGAATGCTCGCGCCGCGCAGGCCCGGAGCGTCGCCCAGCCCCGAAAGATGCTGCCTAAGCACGCGCCCCATCTGTCGAGATGTCGTCACTGCGATCGCACAAGTCTGGGCTCCGGGGCAGCTTACGACATCGGAAAAATGACCTGCTCCCGTCGTGGCTAGGTGATTGGCGGCGAGCGCTTCGTACAGTGCGGGCACAGCTTCCGTCGGGACATAGCGCAGCGTGATGTTCTGTTCAACGGTGGTTCGGGCAAACCCGTCGCCAAAGCGCTCTGTCAGATCGGCCAGAAGCTGAAGCTGCGTCGCCGTCAGAGCGCCCATCGGAAGCGTCACTGTCACCGCCGAAAAACCTGGCTGCTTTTGGCTGCGCACGTTGCTGGTCTGCCAGCGCACAAACGAGGGATCGTGCAGCGCCAACGCTGAGCTTGCCCGCTCGGGGACGACTGGCTGCGCAGGCGCTGGCTCAACGGGAGGCTGCTGCGGATCAAACGGCAGCGCTGCGATGGCTTCGGCTTTGACCTTCTGCCACTCGACGAGAATCAGCTCTTTGAAGCTGGGGAAGCCGAGCTTTTCAATCACCCACTTGATGCGTGCGCGGTGACGGTTTTTGCGGTTGCCTTCGCGATGGAAGACGCGCACCACCGCCTCGCTCAGCGACAGTAGCTCTTCGCCGGGTAGGAAATCGACCAGCACACCGCCACTGCGCGGTAGCGTCGAAGTTCCCCCGCCACACAGCACCACAAACCCCGGCTGTCCCGACGGAGAAGTGCGTGCCACAAACGCCAAGTCATTGATCGGTGCGCGCACGCAGCCTCTGTGGCAGCCCTCAAACGCGACCTTGAACTTGCGCGGCAGAGACGAAGAAAGCGGCCCACGCAGCAGGTAACGGGTAAAGGCATCGGCATACGGCGTTACGTCGAAGACTTCCTCGGGATCGACGCCCGCGAGCGGACAAGCGGTGACGGTGCGGATGCTGTTGCCGCAGGCCTCGCGCGTTGTCATTCCCACGTCGGCCAGCGTGTACATGGCGCGCTCGATGTGGGCCAAGCGAATGTTGTGAAACTGGAAGTTCTGACGAGTGGTTACGTCGCACTGTCCGTCGCCATCGCGCGCAGCCACCAAGGCCAGGGCGCGAAGCTGCGTCGCCGACAGGATGCCTTGCGGAACCTTCACGCGCAGCATCTGTACGTCGCTCTGTCGCTGGTGATAGACGCCGCGCAGCAGACGAAACGCGCGCCACTCTTCGGCGCTCAGCTCGCCTTTTTCGTAGCGCTCCAGCGTCGAGACAAACTCTTCGATGTCAGCGGTGGTGGCAAAGCCAAGGCGACCGGGAAAGTACGTCCCCGAAGCAGCAGCGAGTTCAGACATAAGCGGACGATATCCGTTATAACGTACGTCGTCAAACGAAACAGTCTGTAGTCCGCTCGAGCGTGCAGCGATGGTTTCTGGCACACTGCGCTCATGACCGGCACGACCAAGCGCAAGCCCGTGATTGCCAAGACCAAGTCCACGGCTCGATCGTCAGCAGCATCGTCGGAAAGCCCAGAAAAGTCCGTCAGCACAGAGGCGCAGCCAGAGCACGAGCCTCGCGTCGGTGACAACCTGCGGATCTTGCGGATGGAACGCGGCATGTCGCTGGCCGAGCTGGCCGAGCGCAGCGAAGTCAGCAAAGCGATGCTCAATCAGATTGAGATGGGCAAGAGCTCTCCGACGATTGCGCTCGGCTGGAAGATCGCCAACGGGCTGGGTGTGCCATTTGGGGCGCTGCTCGGCGAGCCGATGCCGGGTGATTTTGTGGTTCAGCGTCGAGAGCAAATGCAAGTGCTGTACTCGGAAGGGCGGGCGCTGCGCTCGCGAGCGCTGTTTCCATCGGGAGATCCTCGGGTCGCGGAGATGTATGAGCTGTCGCTCGATCCCGGTACCGAGGAGCGCGCGTCGGCCCACATTCCCGGCACACGCGAGCAGATCGTGGTGATCGAGGGTCAGCTTCAGGTCGAATCAGCGGGCAGTCAGGCGATACTTTCCGTCGGAGATGTGCTGTTTTTCTGCGCGGATCGTCCGCACCGCTATTTCAACCCCGGCAAAGAGACGATGCGCTGCATGTTGGTGATGCTGTATCCGCGCGATCGCAAGCCTCCCGTCGAGACCGCCAAGGTCTAGCTGCCTTCGTCATCCCACCGAGGCGTGCAGCACCGTCTGCATCGATCGCAGCGCGCCAAGCTCTGCCGACAGCGCCACGACCTTGCCAATCACCAGCAGCGACGCCGCACCATCGAGCAGATCCAGCGTCTCACTCGGCTGTTCCAGGTCCGCGAGCGTCCCGAGCCACTGCTTTTCATCCGGCAAGCTGGCCGACTGAATCACCGTCGCGGGTGTCTGCGCGGGCCAGCCCGACGACAGAAGGATCCGCGCGAGCGCTGGGCGATTCTGACGAGCCATCAAGATCACAACCGTTGTGCTAAGCGGTATAAGCGACGACAAGTGCGTACGCGCTGCGTCCAGGTCATGGCCACTTGTGACGAGCAGCGCCGTACTGAGCCCGCGATGCGTCACCGGAATCCCACACAGCGCCGGAGCCACCAGCGCACTCGACAGACCCGGCACGATGTCCCACGAGATGCCCGCCTGCGACAGCGTCAGCGCTTCTTCTCCGCCGCGTCCGAACACAAACGGATCGCCGCCTTTGAGCCGCACCACCTTCCAGCCGCGTCGCGCCAGCCGAACCAAGAGTCGCTCCGTCGCTGCTTGCGCCACTTGACGCTTGCCACAGCGCTTGCCGACATCGACGCAGCGCGCTTTCGGTGCCAAGTCGAGCACTCGACGGTCCACCAGCGCGTCATAGAGCACGACATCGGCTTCCGCCAGTCGCTTGATGGCTTTTAGCGTCAGTAGCTCTGGATCGCCTGGACCCGCACCGACGAGAGAAACATGTCCGCTCATGCCGCTTGCTCCGTGGATGTGACCGTCGCTGACGATGAACTGGCGCTGGCTTCTTTTGCACTGGCTTCTTTTGCGCTGGCGCTTTCAGTCGGCTTTTGTCCGTCGAGGATTCGTCTGAGCAGCTCGCGATAACGCTGTCCGAGCGGGACGTGATGACGCTGCCAGTCGGACCGCAGCGCGCTGGCTTCCGTAACCCACCGGGCTAGATCTTCGTCGCTGGGCAGGAGCTGTTCGAGCGTCTCACGCAGCAGTCGAGACACCGCTGGAGCCCGTCCTCCCGAGGAAATTGCGACGGTGACACCTCCGCGAACGATCTGGGCGGCGGCATAGGCTGTGGCCGCTTGCGGATCATCGACGGCATTGACAAAGATCTGGCGGAGCGCGGCGGCTTTGGCAACCTCGGCATTGACCGCAGAGTCCGCCGTCGCTGCAATCACCAGATACACGCCGTCTAGGTCGGTTGCGACAAAGCGTCGCCTGTGCCAGCGCAGCACGCCGTCTGTCGCTGCCTGTGCAATGACATCACTGGCGTCGGGAGCCACGACGGTCACTTGGGCTCCCGCTGTGAGGAGCGCCGTCAGCTTTTGGGTCGCCACTTGACCTGCACCGACGAGCAAGACCGGACGATCTTGCAGATCCAGAAACAGCGGATAAAGCGGTCGTTTCATTTGTACGTCGTACAATATAACGGACGATGTTTGCTTGCTACAGCCAATGCAATGCAGCCGAGGCGCGGGCTGCGTCCGGGCGTTTCTGACTGGGCTGACGTGAAAGCGAAGGTCGCGGATTCAGTGACGGACTCGGTGACGGACTCGGTGACGGACTCGGTGACGGACTCGGTGACGGACGCTGGGACGATTCGCGAGCGGGTCGGGCAGGGCGCTTACTGCGGCAAGGTGTGCAAGATGGTTCCGTTCATGCCGCTCACCCACACATCGCCCTGGCTCAGGCCCGAGATGCTGAGCAAGCGGTTGCGGGTGTTGGTTTCTTTGGCGCTCCACATCGTTCCTTCCATCTTCCAGAGCGTGCCTTGATCTCCGACGATCCACAGGTCGCTGGTGCCGCTTTGTCGCCACACGCCGCCCAGGTTCACCATCGGGAGCCCGGTGCTCACGATCTGCCAGCCGCCGCCGTTGTTTTGATAGACCAGGCCGTTATCGCCGACGGCCCAGACATCGGTGGACGAGGTTCCGTAGATGCTGCGTAGCTCAGCGCCGTTCGTTGGGAAGCCAAAGCTGGTGTTGGCGGTGCCGCCTGTGACGTTGCTAAACGCGACGTAAGACTTGCCGCAGAAGTAGAGCAGGTTGTTGGCACCTTGCGTCGTGCCCCACATGCTGTTCACGTTGTTGACGCGATTGTTGGCGGGCGCGCCGGGATCGCTCATCGTGAAGCCGGACCACGACACGCCGTTGTACTGGAACAGCCAGGCTTGGTTTGGCGTGCTTGAAGTCGCGACGGACCAGATGTTGGCGGAACCCGAAGCCCAGACGCCGCGCGCGTGCTGCGAAACAGTGGGAAACGCACCGACGGTCCAGTTCTGCCCGAGATAGCGCAGGAACGTGTTGTTGTCTCCGACGGCGTAGATCTCGTTTGCAGAGACAGCCCAGATGCCGGTCAGGTTCGCGCTGGTGCCGCTATCGACTTGGGTCCACTTGCTTCCGTCGTAGTGCGCGATGAGTCCACCGTCGCCCACGGCCCAGATGTCTTTGGCTGAAAGCGCTGCGATGTTGCGGAAGTTCGTCTCAAACCCTTGTCGAGAGCTGGCCCACTTGGTTCCGTCGAAGTGCGTGAGCTGACCGCTCGCGCCGCTTACCCAAATGTCCCCGGCGCTGGTGCCTCGGGCTGCGGTGAGTGCCAAGCCGGTGCTGGCACCTTGTGGCGTCCAGGTTCCGCCGCTACCGCGCAGCATCAGACCGTTGGTTCCGACCGCGAGATACTGGCCAGCCGTCGGAGAAAAGACGCCGCTGAGCTGCTCGGTGGTGCCGCTCGTCTGCATCGACCAAGTGGTGCCCGAAAGTCCGACGATGGTTCCGTTTGCACCGACGGCCACTGCGGTGGTGGCGTCGCCCCAGATGCTTGTCAGGTTGGCGGTCGTCGGGCTGCTGACTGCCATCCAGTTGTTGCCGTCGAACTTGCGAATGACACCGCCATCACCGACGGCATAGACCTCGGAAGCGGCGCGGCCCCAGACGCCGGTTAGGTTGCTGGTGATGCCCGAGTTCATCGGCGTCCAGGTTCCACCGCTGCGACGCAGAATGGTTCCAGCTTCACCGACGGCAAACGAGTTGGTCCCGCTGCCCCAAATGGCGCTAAGACGTCGGGTGCTGCCGGTGCTCTCGGCGCTCCACTGGGTGCCGTCGTAGCGGAAGGCCTTGCCGTTTGTACCGACGGCGATGACTTCCGTTGCCGACGCAGCCCAGACAGAGAGCAGGTTTTCAGTGGTTCCGCTCGTCTGCGCGGTCCACTTGCTGCCATCGTAGTGATGAATCGTTCCAGCGTCACCGACGGCATAGACATCGTTTGCAGCGACCGCCCACAGGCCCTGGAAGGTGTTTCCTTGCGGCAGCGGATTCGACCAGCAAAACAGGTTGGGCGCGCACGTCTTCGGCGGTGGCGGCGGTGGACACTGCCTGGGCGAAACTGTCTTCATCGACGCGGTGACTTCAAACCGATACGGATTCCCAATCTGCGTCGATACGGTGCCATTTCCGACCTTGCACAGATCCGCGTCGTAGGCATCAATCGCCACCGTCAGCGTTCCCGAGAGCGTCTTGGCCAGTCGCAGTCCGAATCGAGTGAGCTTCGTCGTGACTTCCTGCGGGCTGCTGTTGGTCGATGCTTTTCCGTCGAGCGTCGTCGTGACCACCAGCTTGGTCGCATCCGAGGTCAGCCCGAGCACATTCACAGCGACGGCGTTGGCATCCGGTTCAAGCTGGCCAGGATCGCAGCTCGACAGAGCGAGCGGAAGCGCCAGAAGCGGCAGCGCCCCCCACAGCCACGTTGACAAACCACACGACAAAACAGGGCGGAAGGCGAGCTGCTTAATCATGGGCCTCTCTCAAAATTGAGGATTTAAGACGGTGTCGCTGGGCTGAAAGGGCTCTGGCGTGGCAGGAAGTGGCTCTTTCTTGGCAGCGGTCACACCAACGGCAGTTCCAACGGCTCCAGCGACGACAACGCCACCGATGATCGTCCAAAACCACCACTTTTTATAGATCGGCGTCGCCAGCGGCTGCGACTCAGCGGGCGGCGGCGGGGTCAGGTTGAGCGGCTGCGGACTGGTCGGCGTAGTCGGTGGCTGCTGCAAAAGTCCCGGTGTTCCTGGCGGATTCTGCTGATTCCCCGTCGGATTTTGCTGATTCCCCGTCGGATTTTGCGTCACCAGATCCGGCTGTGCGGGCGTGGATTCCAGCAGCGCTTGGGCTTGCTCGATGTACTTGTTGACGCGACGCTCCGTCTCGGGATCGATGTTCGGATCGGCCTTTTTGTAGCGCTCGTAGTAGCCGATCGCTTCTTTGGGACGGCCCAGACGCTGCACCGTGCGTCCGATGTTGAGCAGCAGCCACGGCATCTGTCGTCGCGCATACGCACCTTGAAAGCCGCTCAGCGCTTCTTCGTAACGACCTTCGTCATACAGCGCCAGCGCCTTTTGATACGCCGTTCGACAGAGGTTGTCGCGCAGGCAGCCGTCGTCCTTTTTCTTCGGGGCCGGGCTCTGCGCATTCGCTCCAGGATCGCCGTCCGCCGACGCTGCGTGAGGCGCGCCCGCAACAAGCACAACACCGAGTGCCAGACGTCTAGTCCACGATGCGAGGTTGTTCATCATTGCCCTTGCTTGGCGTCGAAGTGGTTTTGCCGATGCCGATCCGAGGTCGCAGCACCGGACGAACAACAGGGGCTTTTTCGAGCGTTTCTTTGCGCGTCTCGCTTTCCGCGAGGCTGAGCTTGATGACCTTTTCGGCAAAGCCCGGCAGCTTCAGCTTGACCTCGCACGTTCCGTCGGACGCATTTTGATCCAGCTCCATCGGTGTGCCGCCCAGGATTTGCCCGTCGGACACTCGGATGATCTGCGCGCCTGGCGGTGTCGTCTGCACCGACCAGTGAATCTGCTTCGGCTTGGTTGGAACCGGCGGCGCTGGCGTAGCCATATCGACGGAAAGCGTCTTGACCGGCTGCACTTTCACCACCGGCTGTGGCTGCGGGCGAAACAGCAAAAACGCCAGCACCCCAAGCAGCGTCGTGCCTCCACCGAGCAGCCCGAGCAGCAGCATCTTCGGTGATCGACCGCTCTGCGCCTGTCCCGCCGACAGTCCCAGCGTCGAAGCTGCCGAAGTTCCCGCCGTCGGAGTCTGATTCGGATTCGTCCCCGGTGGCGTGATCGACGGGGGCAGAAGCGCCGCCATCGAGATCGCGGGCAGCATCGACGTCGGATGTCGCTGTCCCAGCTCTTCCAGACGCGCCATCACCTGCTTCATGTTCGGACGCTCTTCGCGCTTCTTCGACAAGAGCAAGTGAACCAGCTGCACAATCTCTTCGGGAACGTGCGGTGCCAGCGTCTTGAGCGGCTGTGGCGGCTCATAGATGTGCATCGCCAGCACTTCTCCCGAGCCTCCGACGAACGGCGGACGACCCGCGAGCATCTCGTACAGCATCACACCGAGCGAGTACACATCCGCTTTGTCATCGATCTGAACGCCGCCTTTGCACTGCTCCGGTGCCATATAGCGCGGCGTGCCCATCACAACGTCCGTCGAGGTCTTCGGCTGTCCTTGTCCCGGTGCCCCGTCGTCCGCCTGCGCCACCTTCGCAATGCCAAAGTCGAGCAGCTTGACCCGCTCGCGACCCGGAACTTCCGAGTCATGATCGGGCACCAGCATGATGTTGTCGGGCTTGAGATCGCGGTGATAGACGTTCTTTTCGTGTGCAGCGGACAGCGCCGAGGCAATCTGCCGGGCCAGCCGCATCACCTCGGGCAGCGGCGGCATCCCTTTGGACTTCTGTCGCTGGCTCAGCGTCTCGCCCCGCAGATATTCCATGACGAGATACGCGGTCCCGTCGGGAAGCTGTCCATAGTCCGAGATCTGGACGACGCCAGCGTGATCGATCAGGTTGACCGCACGCGCCTCATTAAAGAAGCGAGCGCAGATGCTTGGGTCTTGCGCGTACTTGGGATGAAGGATCTTGATGGCGACCCGACGGCCAATGGGATCTTGAACGGCTTCATACACCGCTCCCATTCCACCTTCACCCAGCTTGCGAACGACCTGATATGGACCGATACGATCGAGAGACACTTTGCGGCTCTTACTTGTCACTATACCGAGTTGGCAGTTCTTTGTCGCTCATCTTGTGTTTTCCAGATTACTTAAACATTGTTATGAATAAGTGACGTGCTGCGGTGATCGCCGCGCAGCCTCGGGCTTGTGTCGGGCGTCGCATCGTTCGATCGGATGGTTCGGATGGCTGCTGCTGTGGGCAGCAAGTGAAGCTGGTAGGCTACGCAGCGATGATTCAGCAGACAGGCAAAAGCCCGCGCAGGCTGCTTCCATGGCTCCGACGAGTATTCGCACGGCATGCGCTGTGGGCGACTGTGGGCGTGCTGCTTGGCGTGTCTCAACTGTGGGCCGGACCAGAGCTGCGCAGCCGAGAGTGGGCGATCGATGGCTTTAAGCCGCCGCCGCGCTGGGAAGTGACGCCGCGCGATCGTCCGAGCTATCCGCAGCTGATCGCGTGGGCAAGTCGCAGCGATGGTCCAGAGCGCGCGGTGATCAGCTTGGTGGGCAAGCGCGTGACCCAAGGAACGACCGTGCGAGAGCTGCTGCCCGAAGCGAATGCGATCAAGCGCTGGCCTCGGGTGGAAAACGTGCGGGTGCAGATGCTCTCGACGCTGGGCTGGGCACCAGGCTGGACCGGAAACCTGCGTCTGCAAGTCGATGCGGTGCTGGCACAAAGTGGCAAAGAGCGCGCGCAGGTGATTCGCCAGTATCTGTTTCTGAACGGACCGATCGCGTACACCATGACGCTGATTGCACCCGTGGAGCAGGCGACAGCACGACTTCGCGATCTCGATGACACTGCGTCGAATCTGACACCACTCGAGATTGCTTCATCGGTGACGACAGACAGCGCGATCGCACCTGCGGCACTTCCTGATGCTGGCTCCTCGCGAAGTGATCGCTAAGCCCTCGCTTTCTTGCTGACGGCGTCCTTATACAAGCAAGACCAGAAAAAGACAGCTGAGCGCACGAAACCCTTGCGATGGGTCGGCCCACATTGGTAGCGTTTCGCGCATCATGAGCACGTCCCGCACCCTCTTTTCGCTCGCCTTGGTCGCGCTGGTGGCTGGCTCCACAGGCTGCGACACGCTGCGTGCTCGTGCGCGCGCACAAAAAGGCGTGGAAAAGTATCGAGACGGGGATATTGCAGAGGCCGCTCGGCTCTTTCGTGAAGCAGCCGAGATCGACCCGACGGTTCCTCCGATCCTCATCAACCGTGGCTTTACCCATCTGGCGCTGTATCAGCTCAATCCGCGAAGCAAAGACGGTCAAGAAGCGGCCAACATCGCGGTGCAGTCGTTCCGTCAGTACATGGATATGCCCAAGCTCAAGCCGGAGCAGCGTCAGCGCGCACGCGACTACCTGCTTCAGACCTTCGTGGACGCGAAGAAGTACGACGAAGCCGTTGACTTCTTTAAGCCGCAGGTCGAGCGCGAACATCCGGATCTGGAAGCACTCACGATCCTTGGAAACATCGCGAAGAGCATTGGCAAGCTGGATGCCTGCCGAGGCTGGCTAGAGCGACGCGTCAAAGCGAATCCGAAGGATCCCGACGGCTACGTGTCGCTGGCGATCATGACCTGGGACGAGCTGTGTGCGGACTCGCAGTGTCGGACCGCGCTGGAGCTTCGCAAGAATCAGCTTCAAATGCCGTATGCGGATCGGATCGGCAAGGCCAACCATGCGCTGGATTTGATCGAGACGGCGCGCCTTCTGGCTCCGCAGGCTCCGACGCCGGTGATTTATGGCAACCTGCTGCTGCGAGAGCGTTCGTACGCGCAGCCAAACGACGATCTAAAGCGCCAAGACCTGGAAGATGCGGGCAAGCTGCTACAGCTCGCGCTGGCGATGCAAAAGGCTGCGACGCAAGCAAGTGCAGGCAAGTCAGCGGACGCAGCTCCAGCGGATGGAAAGCCGGGTGAGTCCAAGCCTGCGGAAGCGGCCAAGCCAGCGGAAGCGGCCAAGCCAGCGGAAGCAGCAAAGCCAGCAGATGCAGTGAAGCCTGCGGAAGCGGCCAAGCCTGCGGAAGCAGCCAAGCCAGTGGAAGCGGCCAAGCCAGTGGAAGCGGCCAAGCCAGTGGAAGCGGCCAAGCCTCCGGTGCCACCGAAGCCGACTGCACCACCACCACCACCGGCTGCACCAAAGAAAAAGAAGAAGGCTGCAGAGCCTGAGTCTGATCTTCCGCCTCCGGCTGATACGCCGTTTGCGGGCGGAGCCGCTGAAAAGAAGGACACACCTCCTCCCGCGAAAGAGGAAGGTAGCCCGGCAGCGACGGAGAAGCAGTGATGTTTGATCGCTACGTACAAGACAAACGGCGTAAGCGCCCACTGCTCTATGCAGCCTTCGTCGTCTCGACGGTGGTAGAGGCCGGCGTCCTCATCTTTTTCATCATTTACTCGCTGATTCACGTCGAGGAAGTACAGCCGCCGCCGCTGACGGTTCAGTTCTTCGCGACTACGCCGCCGCCGCCGCCGCCGCCGCCGCCCCCGAAGGCGTCGAGCAAGCCGAAAACGCCACCCAAGGTGGTGAAGCCGGTGGTGCAGCCGACGGAAGTGCCGAAGTTTATTCAGCCGAAGCTAGAGCCCGATCCTCCCGAAGAGAAGGACACGGGCGGCAGCTCTGACGGTGTGCCGGGTGGTGTAGAAGGTGGAGTCGCCGGTGGTGTGGCTGGTGCGCCGCCGCCACCGCCGCCGCCGAAGGAAGAGCCGAAGCCGCCTCCCAAGCCGAAGGTTGTGCCCGCGATTCGCATTCGCAGCGAAAAGCTGTCGGGCGAAGATCCGCACCTTCCTGCGGTCGTCAAGGCACAGCGTCGAGGCAGTGGCATGGTGATGGGTGCCTACAAGATGTGTATCGGGCTCGACGGATCGATCTCGGATGTGGACATTGTGACCAGCATCGCTGGTGCCGACGACTCGATCATCGAAGTGCTACGAACCTGGCGCTATAAGCCACAACAGATCCCGGTTTGCTTCATTCAGAACCTACAGTTCGTGTTCGAGTAAGCAGATCTGGTAAACGCGCAAGCAATAGAGCTGCATCGGCGATAGGTGGTGCTCGTAAGTGGGTGACGCGAGTCACCAAGCCGATGGCAGCAGGTTTTTTCGGTTACCCGGGGAAACGAGGAACAACATGGAACAAGGAATTAGTTTTAGCCCGAAGGCGATATGGGACTCGACGTCCATCGCCGGTAAGTCCGTCATCATCGTGCTGGCCATCATGGGCATTTACATGCTGGCTGTAAGCATTGAGCGCTGGATTACCTTCTCGCGAGCCAAGCAGCGATCTCTGCAGTTTGTCTTCGCGCTTCAGAAGAAGCTGGCGGACCGTGACATCAAGGGCGCTCTGAGCCTCGCCCAGGTGAAGCCGCAAGGCCCGATTGCCATCGTGATTGAAGCCGCACTGCAAGAGTACGTGGATGGTCTGCAAGCGCTGAAGTCGATTGGTCCCGACGAGATTGGAGACTTCGATCTGCTCGACGCCGTCAACCGCGCCATCGATCGTGTCAAAGAGCGTGAAGTGGCTGATCTGAAGAAAGGCCTTGGCGGTCTGGCGACCATCGCTTCTGCTGCTCCGTTCGTCGGTCTGCTGGGAACCGTCGTCGGTATCATCACCGTGTTTGCAACCATGTCAACGAAGGGCGCTGGTGGTATCGCTGCCGTGGCTGGTGGTATCGGTGAAGCACTCGTGACCACTGCATTCGGTCTGCTCGTCGCAATTCCCGCCGTTATGGTGTTCAACTTCTTCACGAACGCCATTGACGAGTTCGTTGTGGATATGAACGAAACGAGCAGCGAGCTGGTTGCGTTCATCCTGCGCGAGGGCCGACGAGCCGCGTAAGCAGTAACCGTGCGGTCTTTTTGACCGTCGGCTCATGGACGAAGGACCAAAGATGTCCGACTTGGATGAACTGCTCAAAAATCCTCCTCGGTTGCCTCCTCGGAAGCACCGACGTCATGCGCGCCATGCGATCAAGAACGCGGGGATCCGTTCAGAGATCAACGTCACACCGCTCGTTGACGTCGTGCTGGTGCTCCTCATCATCTTCATGGTCGTGACGCCGATGATCACGCGCGGTATGCCTGTGGAGCAGCCGGTGACTCGTCACCACGACAAGAAGAACGACTCCGGCGAGCAGATCGTCGTTTCGGTCACCTGCGAAGGCGGCAAGATGGGCGCAATCCACTGGGAGTGTGCTCAGTCGCGGATGTTCGTTGGCTCGGATCTCGCGACGGACGAGACGCTTGGTGATCTGGTGCAGAAGGAAATGCGCAAAGGCTCCGGTGGGCGCGAAGTCCACATCAAGGGCGATCGGCGGGCTTCTTACGGCGCCGTTCGCCACGCGATGGAGCTGGTCAATGCCGTCGGTGTGCCGCAAGTTCACCTTGGCTCTGAAGAGTACAAGGAGGCCAACTAGCCATGGCATTTTCAGCAGGTGGCAACAAAGGCCCACGCTCAGACATCAACGTCACGCCGCTTATCGACGTCGTGCTCGTGCTCCTCATCGTGTTCATGGTGATGGTGCCGAAGCTGCTGAATCAGACGCAGATCGACGTGCCGCCGAAAGCTCCGCCGACCAGCATGAATGAACCGCCGCCTTCGTCCGATCAGCTGGTTGCGACGGTGGCAGAAGACGGTCGCGTGGCCATCAACGGAGAAGCGATTCCGATCGACGGCCTGGCTGACAAGGTTCGGACGCTGCTTCAGAACCGCGCAAAGAAGATCATCTTCTTCAATCCCGACGATGCGGCACCGTATGGCGATGTCGTCAAGGCCATGGATATCTGCCGAGGCGCTGGTGTCAAAACGCTTGGCATCATGACCAAGTGATCTCTGCTCCGCTGTCTCTTCCCGTTTCCTCTTCCAACCAAGCTTGAAGCTGTTTTGACGCTGTCTGGCGTCGAGTCAGCTATTCGTCGCTTGCCGTGACACGCAGCGGATCGAGCTGCCACTTGCCTTGTCGCGTCGGCTTTTCCCGCGAGCGCTGAAGCGTTGTCATGTAGTCACTGCGCGGAATCAGCGAAAATCCGAGCCGCGACAGGTGCGGATTCATCACCTGTCCATCGACGAGATCAAAGTCCCACGCTGTCAGTTGCTGACACAGCCGAACCATCGCCACTTTGCTGGCATCGTCCACTTTGGCAAACATCGACTCGCCGAAGAACATGCCGCCGATGGATATGCCGTACAGTCCGCCGACCAGCTCGCCATCGAGAAACGTCTCGACGGAGTGCGCAAAGCCCGCTTCGTGAAGCTGACAGTAGGCCTCGATCATATCGGACAAGATCCAGGTTCCTGATTCGTGACGACGCGGAATCTTGGCGCAGGCTGCGATAACCTGGGAAAACGCGGTGTCCATCCGAACCTCGAAGGGACCGCGTACGACGACTTTGCGCAGGCTGCGACCGACATGAAGCGCTGACGGCACCACCACCGCGCGCTCCGACGGAGCAAACCACAAAAGCGGCATTCCCTCGCTGGGCCACGGAAAGATGCCCGATGCGTAGGCAAGCAGCAGGCGCTCTTGCGAGAGATCTCCACCGACGGCAAGCAGACCATCGCGGTTTGCCAGACTGACCGGCGGGAAGACAAGCTCAGGAGAAAGCCAGATGGGAGTCCGTAGTCGTGCCAAGCGGCAAAATGGTGCCTTTGTGGGCGAACCTTGGCAATGGGGACTGTCGGCTGGACGAAAAGGAAGGCGGGACAGAAAGGTTGGAAAGGAAGGCTAGACCGTCGAGCGAGCCGTCGCTGCGACTATTCGTCAGGCAGGTTGTCTTTGGCGATCTTGCGGATCTTGGTCGAAGCGTTGACCGAATCGACCCACGCTTTGTCAAACTGCTCCAGATCGTCTTTCTTCGACTCTTTGCTCATCTTGCGGAGGCAGCTTCCCCACGCTTGGCTCAGGCGATCGTAGTCGGCGCTGAACTTGTTGAACGTGGCGCGGAAGGTCGCTGGCGTCTTGGTTGGCACTTCGCCCGTCGCTTCGGAAATGCAGGTGTCGCGCAGCTTGGCCAAGAACTCAGGGTCGGTCTTCCAGCCCTTGGTCTTGTTTTCGGTACACTTGCTGGCGAGAAACTCCAGCAGCTCCTGACCGTCCTTCATCTTGTCGAGGTTCGGCACCGCGCAGTGGATGAACTTGTCGTACTGCCACGCAGCGGGATCGGCCTTGTTCGGGTTGTCGGTGGTGCTCCAGGTATCGCCAGCCGACACGATCTTGTTTTCGCGCTGCTTGGTTTCGACGCGCTTGCCTGCGCCTTCCGCCCAGGTGTTGAGCGTGTTGGCCAGACCGGCGAGCGCTTTTCCGTACTCATCGAGCGATTGCTCATACGCCGTCGGAGCGGGCGGCGAAAAGTCACGAATCTTGCGCGATGCATCGAGCGCTTTCTTCACGCACTCGTTGGCGACTTTTTCCGGAAAGTTCTTCGGGTCCGCGTAGAGCGCCGCTTCGAGCTGACCGTTTAGCTGTTCCGGCTGATTGAAGCGACGACCATCGCCTTCTTTGCCGAACAGACAGCGCCAGAACGCGTTCACCGTGTTCTTTTCGTAGTCTTGGAGCTGTTCCAAGAATGCGACGTGAACTTTTCGCTCTTCGCGCTTTTTGTGGCTGCGGAAGGCCAAAAAGCCGATCAGCGCCACCGCCGCAATGCCGATTGCGATGTACGCGGGCCATGGCAGACCCTTTTTCTTTAGCTCGGCACCTGGGTCGTAGCCAAATGCGCTACCGACCCCAGGCAAGTTCGCAAGATCGTCCTGCTTGTCACCGTCCAGTTGGCTCATGGTCCCCATCTTTGATCGGTGCGCTTCCCCTTGTGAAGCCTGTTTTCGGCGTTCTCATGGTTCGTCGCTGGCGCGCTGGCGCGGATTGGCCGCTATGTTCGCGACTTGCTTGACGATCACGACCCGTTTCGCGTTTTATGATTCGACAATCCGTGGCAGGCGAACCGACTACTTGACAGCGGAAAACTGCCACTCCATCCGTGCAAAGGAATCGTCATGAGCAGCAAGGTGAAGAGCTTTTTTCGTGCGGTGAGTGTGTCGGCGGCCCTCCTTCTTGGGGCAGCGACGGTGAGCGGCTGTGGTCCGGCGTGGACGGTGGTCCGTCAGGCGCAGCCGAGCCCGTTTAACGCGCAGTCGGCCTTCGCGGTAGAGCCGATCGCATACGAAGGCCTGAAGGTCGGTGACAAAAACGAAGCCGATTACCTGGCGGAAAAGAAGCCTGAGCAGGTCGAAGCGTGGCGCGCAGATCTGGGCAAGCTGAACCAGGCCTTTGCGGACACGCTCGTGAAAGAAGGAAAAGGCCTGCAAGTGACGGCGGGCGCGGCGGCGGCTCCGGGTCCGTATTCGGTCAAGCCGATGGTGAGCTTCATCGAGCCAGGCGTGTGGGCTGCTGTCGTCAACATTCCATCGGAAGTTCGCATGACGCTGCGCATCGTCGATGGCCAGGGCACCGTCGTCGATGAAGTGTCCACGTCGGTGAAGTATGCAACCCAGAGCATCATGGGCGTGCCGGTGAACGTCAGCGTCACCGAGCGTCTCAATGAGTGCGGCAAGCGCCTCGGTGAGTCGGCGGCTCAGTACCTAAAGGTTCGCGCGAGCGTGAAGTAACGCGCTCGACGAGCAGCCCGCTGTTAGGTTGGGCTCGTCGGATGGGCCATCAAAAACGGGTCGGCCAAGATCTCGCGCCGACTGCATCCCTGCAAAAACACCTGCTTGCGCAGCGCGGTCACAAGCGGCGCGTCTCCACACAGGAACACGCGCTGGCCCCCGAGCTTGGGAAAGCGCGTCCGAATCACCTCGTCGATCGGGGAAACCAGCGGCGCGGTCACGTTCTGCGCAGCTTCCGTCGCGGCTTCTTCATTGGCATCCATCGGATCGAGGCTGAGCACGACGGGCAGATAAGTCACGTTCGCATGCTGCGCGGCCAGTTCGGTCAGCTCTCGACGCAGATACAGTCCACTTGGCGAGCGCGCGCCGTGAACGATCGCGATCGGTCCGCTGTGCTGTTGTCGCAGCGCGTCGCGGAGCAGTCCATACAGCGGCGCAAGCCCGGTTCCAACCCCGCACAGCAGCAGCGACTGCGTCGGACGACCTGGAACATAGAAGCACTCACCCGCCGGACCGCGAAGCTGAAGCGTGGTTCCAACCTGCGCAGACTCGATCCACGACGACATGCGACCGGATGGCAGAATTCGTACATGCAGAATCAGCTCGGAATCCAGCTGTGGCACCGACGCAAGCGAATACGATCGCACCAAGCTTCCGTCGGCAACCAGGTTGACATACTGACCGGGCTGATACGGAAACGCGGACTCGGGACGAATGCGTAGCTCTCGCACCGTCTGTGACAGCCAGGTCTTGGCAACCAGCTGACCGGAGACCAGCAGTGCGTCGCTGTCGCTCATCGTCACCGTCAAGTCTTCCGTCGGTCTTGCCACGCACGACAGGAAGTAGCCGCGCGCGCGCCAGGAATCTTTGAGCCCTTGCTGCGCACTCGCTGGCGGCGTTCCTTCCGTCGCTCGCAGCAGACAGGACTGACAGACGCCGCTGCGACACGAGTTGGGAACCTGAACGCCTTCCCGAAGCAGTCCCTCGAGCACCGTCTCACTGGTTAGCTCAAATACGCACTCGCCATGCCTAATTTTAGTCATGGCAGATATTGTGCCAGCGGTTGCGGAAAGAGAGAAGGGCTGCTCGTCGGTGATGTGCGCATTTTTTGACTTCCGTCGCCGGGCAAGTAGAAACGGCTGCATGTCCATGTCTTCGCCCAAGCCGGTCGCGAAACCGAGAGCGGCTGAGCGCTTGCAGCGACGGCTGAGCCAGCACATCGGAGCGCTCTGTAGCGACGCTGCGACGCTGGATATTCGGCTGACCAACAATCGATCGACGATGCTGTCGGTTCGGCGCGAGCCGGGTCGTTATCGGCTGCGACTTCATCACATGTTTGTGGCTGCGTCGCCGCAGGTGGTGGCCGCGCTGGGTCGCTATGTGATTCATCCCGAAGCAGAAGCTTCGGCGACGCTGGATGCGTTCATTGCAGAGCGCTCGGCGCAGCTTCAGCCAGTTCGTGAGTCGCTGCGACGAAGTACGCGCATCATCGAGCGTCCGTGCGGCCAGCATCACGATCTGCGAGCGATCTTCGACGAGCTAAACGCTGGCTATTTCGGCGGAGCGATCGACGCAAAGATCACCTGGGGACGACGCAAGCGTGGCGACGACGAGCTGCGACCGCACAAGACGCTGACGATGGGCTCGTATTCGGTGGAAGATCGGCTGATTCGGATTCATCCGACGCTGGATCGTCCCGATGTGCCGCGCTACTACGTCGCCTGGATCGTCTATCACGAGATGCTGCACCAAAAGCACGGCATTCCCGAGCTGGGTGGCCGTCGCTGTTATCATCCTCCGTCGTTTTTGGCAGAAGAGCGGCTGTTTG
This sequence comes from Myxococcales bacterium, assembly GCA_016794365.1. Classification (GTDB taxonomy): domain Bacteria; phylum Myxococcota_A; class Polyangia; order Palsa-1104; family JAEUJZ01; genus JAEUKA01. The sequence continues at coordinate 38,467 of JAEUKB010000002.1, read as the reverse complement.
ACGAATACGAGCTGGCTCATCGCTGGGAACGACAGCATCAGCATCGGCTGCTCATGTACTGAGCCCGATCGCGGCAGCCTGCGCCAAAGGGTGGATGGTGCGGGCTTTTCCGGGCATCATAGATTCAACATGCAGCGCGGCGCTCACACGGTCGGTTGGCCAGTCAGAAGTTCCCTGACGTCAGGGCTGCTGCTGGGTGTGCTCGCTGGCTCGCTGGCGAGTCCGGTGCAGGCGAACGACGCGACGCTCACTCGACAGGTTCCGCTCGAAGCGTTTTATGAAGTGCTGCGCGAACACGGTACGTTCATCGAGACGGATCGATACGGAACGGCGTTCTGTCCGCATCCAGATCTCGTCGGCGTAGACTTTCAGCCATACCGTCGGGGCCACTGGGTGATGACCGAGTACGGCTGGACCTTCACAAGCGATCTCAAGATCAGCTGGGTGACGGATCACTACGGTCGCTGGGTCGAAGCGGGCCTGCAAAACTGCGCGTGGGCCTGGATTCCGGGTGGTGAGTGGGGTCCAGCGTGGGTCGATTTTCGCGTCGGAGAAAAAGTCGTCGCGTGGCGGCCTCTGCCATATCTAGGTCCGAAGGTGCGGCTGAAGCTGCCCGAGGCAAAGTCGTTTCCGCACTTTCACCTGCCCGAGGTCGCGCCGAGTGACTCCGCCTATGTGGTGGTGCGTGAAGGCGAGTTTTCGGCCAAGCGGCTCGACTACGTGGCGCTGTCGGGTGTGCAGCAGTTTAACGCGCTGCGAGAGACGGTTCCGGTGCGCGATCTGCGCGCGGGACTTCACTCGTATGAGTACGACGTGCTGATGGCGCGCAAAGAGCAGAAGCGTGGACAGAACGTGGCACAAGACGGCGCAAGAGCTGCGACCGGCTCAGCGCCTGGCTCTACGACAAGTTCAGCGACGGGACAGCAGCACACTACGACGGCTTCGGGCGATGGCTCAGAGCCCGCGCAGAGACGACGCAAGACCGATCCATCAGCGACGGCAGCAGCGGCAGCGACGGCAGCAGCGGCAGCAACGGTGCGTGCGGGACTTCCCGGTGCAGATCTGCCCAAGAACCCGACGGCGCGTGAAAAGCTTCCGCTCACGGGTGGTCAGCCGGGCGAAAATCCGCCCAATCGATCGAGTGCAACCACCGGCAGCAGCGCAGGCAATCCGGGTGAGTTTGGCGGCGTCAAAGTGCTCGACTGGGGCAAGCCCAAGCAGCCGGAGCCGTCGAAATCGACGGTGCGCGACTTGAACCGAACGCTGGCGCCAAGTCCAGCCAAGTCTTCGACGCAGAAGCCTTAGCCGTGTCGTAGCGTGCAAGGTAAGTCGCAGCGGATCAGGTTCGGCGCAGCGTCGCTATTTGTCGGTAAGCGTCGGGAGCACCGAGAGCAGCTTGGCCAGGTCCGCTTCAGACAGGCTCGCGAGCTGGGACAGGAGCGCACTCTTCATCGGAGACGCCGATTCCATCGCGGGTTCTCGGTCTTGAGCAAGCAGTCCACTGACTTTGCGGATGCGGGTGTTTTCGATGGCACCGGGACGAACGTAGTGCAGCGCGGTGACGCCGAAGCTGCCGTGACCGAGCTGCGCCGCAACTTCTTGGCTGGTGCGTCCCGCTTCGACGGCCAGCGATGAATGAAGACCGCGCAGGCTGTGCGGACAGACCGTCGGAAGCCCGAGCTTTTCACAGTATCGTCGCAGTCCCTTCCACATCCACGCTTGACGGTGTCCACTCGGTCCGCCAAACAAAAAGGCATCGGGCGCTTTGTTCGTCACAAGACCGCGCAAAAGAGCTGTCAGCACGTCGGGAACTTCCAGTCTTCGGCGCGCGTTTTCGGTCTTTCCCGACGCAATGATCAGCAGACGACCGCCGTCATCGACATCACGCACGCGACGCAGCAGCACTTCACTGGTTCGCAGCCCAAGCAGCACTTGCAAAAGCAGCGCCAGCGACAGCTCGTCTCCCTGCTCGGCGTCGCTGAGCAGCGCACGACTGAGCTTGCGGGCTTCATCGAGTGAGAGCTGAAGCTTTCCTCGTCGCGGCTTCCCGACCGGCTTGATGGAGGCAAACGGATTGACCGACACCAGGTTGCGCGCGATGGCCCAGCGATACAGCTCCTTGGCTCGCTTGAGCGCGGCATGGTGCGTCGCCGTCGCAAAGCGCTCGCCCAGCGCGTCGTAAATCTGCTGCGCTTCGTCCGTGGAGAGGCTGGCCATCGGTCGCTCTATCGGCAGAAAGCTGCTCAGGCGATCGAAGACCGCTTGGACCGACAGCGGCTTACATCCGCTGCGTCGCTTTTCGTCGGCAAACTGGGTCAGCGCTTCGCCAATCAAGATGACGTGCTGCTGCAAGTGTTCGCCGATCGAGTCTCGCGCAGCTTCCGCTTGCTCGATGCTGCCAAAGATCATGCTCTTGCGGCTTGCGCCATCGATGATGACCAGTCGCCATTTGTCGCGAGCTTGGTATGGACCCAGGATGCGCGCGCTTCGGTTGCCTCGCATGTTATGAAAATCACATAAAAATTGGTCAATGAAAAGCGCTGCGCGAGGTCTTGCTGGGCTGCTGGCTGAACGGCTCGCGCAGAGCGGATGCGCGGCTGGTCCGCGATTCATCGTCTTGATTCCCGTCGCGCGTAGGGTCATTCTGAGGAGTAGGAAGGAGTATCCCGAATGATCACTCAACCGGCCTTGCTGTCTGGCTTTGTCGCAGCGTCGCTTTTGTTTGGCGCTGCCGGAGACGCGCTGGCACAAGCGGAGCCCGTCGCTCCGCCATCACGGATTGTGAACCCGCCGCCGCCCGTAGGTGTTCAGGTTGCACCGCAGCCGTACTATGCGCCGCCGGGAACGGTGGTCTATCCAGGTGGTCAGCCGTACTACGCGCCCACAGCTCCTCCGCCACCGCCGGGATATCAAGCGCAGCCGTATCCACCGCCGGGATATCAGGCGCAGCCGTATCCGCAGGCTTATGGTCAGCCGATGCCGCCGCCACCGCCGGTGCGCTACGAGTATCGTCGTCCGAATCGAGGCATGCTGATCGCGGGCATTGCGATCTTGGGCGGTAGCTACTTTCTGACGGCTGTTCCGGCTGCGCTGTGGAACGCGGCGGATAACGGTGTCAGCAGCCTGAGCGGCACGGCAACGCACGGAACCTACTGGCCGCTGTACGTCCCGGTCTTTGGTCCGTGGATCGAGCTGCGTTACCTCAACACCAACCCGTACTACGACGGCTGGAGCGTGCTGGCGAGCATTCCCTGTGTCCTGTCGGGTCTGGCGCAAGCGACGGGTCTGGCGCTGACGATTGCTGGTGCGCTGACGGGAAGTCGCGTGCCGGTCCGGGACAACCAAGTGCTGTCATCATCGTTTGGCGTCGCACCGATCACGCTGCCTGGTGGTGGCGGTGGTCTGGCTGCATCGGGCAGCTTCTAGCTCACGTCGCGCTCGTCTCGTCGATTCTGGGGGACTTGGATATGTTATCGGAAGCACAGATTCCGGTGCTGATCGTCGGTGCCGGTCCGGTCGGTTTGACCTTGGCGTGCGAGCTTCGTCGCCACAAGGTTCCATTTCGGATCATCGATCAAGCGGCGGGGCCGACGATTTACTCGAAGGCGCAGATTCTTCACTCGCGGACGCTCGAGGTCTTCGAGGACATGGGGCTCGCGGCAGCGCTGTGTGAGCAAGCGCGACCGGCCCGTGCGATGAATGTGTTTACGCCGAGTTGGGAACGCCTGGTTCACGTCGCAGTGGGCGAGCAAGACACCGCGTTTCCGTACATGCTGAACCTGTCGCAGCGCGATACAGAGCTGGCGCTCGCGCAGCACCTTGTGAGACTCGGGGGCTCAGTCGAGCGCAAGGTGCTGCTGCATTCCTTTGAACAGACGGAAGACTTGGTTCGCTGTCAGCTTGGGCATGAAGGCGGCAAGACCGAGACAGTGACGGCGCGCTATCTGATCGGCTGCGACGGAGCGCACAGCACAGTACGCAAAGGTCTGGGCTTACCCTTCGTCGGAGAAACCTACGAGTGGCGTCTGACCCAAGCGGACATTCGGATCGACTGGTCCAGCGCGCAGCCCAAAGACGAAGCGATCGTGTTTCTGTCACCGCACGGACCGCTCGCTGCGTTTCCTCTGCCGGGTGAGCATCGCTATCGCTTGATCGCCTTCGATGCGACCGAAGAGCCGACGCTGGAGACCTTTCAGCGCCTGATGGACGAGCGCGGTCCGCAAGGCTGTCGGGTGAGCGATCCGCACTGGATGGTTCAGTTTACGATTCACTGTCGGCAGGTCGAGCGCTATCGCTCGGGTCGTGCGCTGCTCTGTGGCGATGCCGCGCACATTCACAGTCCCGTCGGTGGCCAAGGACTAAACACTGGCGTTCAGGATGCATACAACCTGGGCTGGAAGCTCGGGCTTGTGCATCACGGCGTCGCGCAGGATCGGCTGCTCGATTCGTATCATGCGGAGCGTCATCCCGTCGCTGCCGAAGTGCTACGCAGCACCGACGGCGCAACCAAGGGCATGAACAAGCTGGTCAAGCTGTCGAGCGACTGGGCGCAGAGCCTTCGCAACAGCGTCATGCGCTTTCTGACCAGCCTGTCGCCCATTCAGCGCGCTGCGTCGAGAACGCTGTCCGAGCTGGATGTCGCGTATCACAATAGCCCGATCGTCGGTCAGGTTCAGTCCACGCCTTGGAATCGACACGGCGACGATGGGCACGAGTCTCCTGGTTTGCGTGATCTGCTGACGTTTTCCGACGGACCTGCACCGGGAAAGCGCGTGCCCGATGTTCACTTCGTCGATGAGCAGTCCGAAGATCGTCGCCTGCTGCCGCTGCTTCACGGGGGCCAGCATCACGTCCTTCTGTTCGACGGCGCGGCGGCTACTTCCGAGGGATATCGCAACCTGCTTGGCATTGTCTCGTCGCTGTCACCGATCTACGGCGAGCGCTTTGTCTGTCACATCATCGTCCCGAGTCGCGAGCGTCCCGAAGATCTGATGGGCTACAGCGGATCGCTCATCTTGGATCCTCGCGGCGAGCTGCATCGGGCATTCGGTGCGCGCAGCGAGAGCCTGTATCTTATCCGTCCCGACGGCTACGTCGCGTTCCGCAGTCAGCCCGCGTCGGGCGAAACCCTGCTGGAGTTCCTGGGTCAGATCTTTGGCTAAGCTAGCGCGCAGCGTCGGCAATCTGCTTCAGATGCTCGACGGCTTTTTCGACCTGCTGCTGCACCGGCTGCTCGGCAGCGTCGCGGGCGCCTCGGTTGTGCTGTGAGATCAGACCGAGCTGAATCAGGAAGCGCGGAATCAACTGCCCGACGGTGAGATCCTCGGACAAGATCCGATCACTGAGGTGTTCGACTTCCGCCAAGGCACCCTGCACCGCACTTTCCGCCTGACGATTCGGACGCTCTTTGTTCAGCTTGCGCAGCCGCTCCAGGTCTTGACGCACGACAATCGCGAGCAGCGGCATCGGGTTCTTCGTCAGTGGCAGCGCAGGCGGTCCGTCGCTGTCCGTCGGAACCGAGTGTCCACGAAAGCGCTGTAGGAACCGCGCCGCTTGGGTGACTGGAATCGCGAAGCCAAACACCGGACCTTGCGAGTCGCGACGAATCGATGTGTTGATTCCGACGAGCCGTGCGTGCAGATCCAGCAGCGGTCCACCCGAGTTGCCGTGATTGAGCGGCGTATCGGTCTGGATGCGATCGTTGCGCAGCGCCGATACCGTCCCGGTGGTAAACGTCCACGTCAGCCCCAGCGGATTGCCAATCGCGACGACATCTTGACCGATCTGAAGCGAGTCAATGTCACCCAGCTCGATCGTCGGATAGCTGGATTCTTTCGTCGGAAGCTGGACCAGCGCCAGATCGAGCAGCGCGTCGCTCTTTACGATCTTTCCGACGAGCGGTGTGTGCGTACGGACGTATTCACCAATCGACGATGCCAGCGTGCGCTCTTTCGGGTTGTACAAAAAGACCTGAACTTTGTCCGTCGAGCTTTCGACGACATGCGCATTGGTCAGGATCAAGCCGCTGGCGTCGATGATGACTCCGCTGCCGATGCTGCCTTTGCCTTGACCCGGAATCACGATGAGCACCGTCGCGGGCGCAGCTTTGGCAAAGACCGCTTCTTTTTTGAGCAGCTTGCCGCCCTTTTTGACGGTCGCGAGCGTCGGGGTCGGGCTTGCCACGCTCAGCATCGCACCGGCCAAGACGGCACAGAGCGTGGTGAGAAGCCGAGACGATCGCGAAAGTCCCACGCACTTATCATATCGCGCCGCAAACGCGGTTGGTGCTGCTCTCTCTGCCGAGAGTTGATAACCTAGGAAGTCATGGGAACCGCGATTGTCGCTCGGCGCGGGTGTGGGGTCCGTCGCACAGCGCTGTGGCTTGGCGTGCTTCTTTGGGTCAGCGGCTGCGCGTCGATTCCGTCGAGCCTGCGCAACCTCGATCGAGGCTGTTCACAAGGAAACAGCGCGTCGTGCGTGTCGCTCGGCAGCTCGTTTTACGAAGGCAAAGATCCAAGCGGCGGTCACATCGATCTGGACTATGCCAAAGCGCGCCAAGCCTTCACCGCTGGCTGTAAGCGCGACGACGCGGCAAGCTGTCAGCGACTCGGAACGATGCTCGACAAAGGCGAAGGGGGAGAGCGTGACAAAGTGCTCGCCGTCGAGCTGTGGCGACATAGCTGCGAGCTGGGCGACGGCATCGCGTGTAGCAAAACCGCCGAGAGCTACATGAGCGGCTCCGTCGGAATCAAGAACAGCGACATCGCGTTTGCCTATGCCAAGACCGGCTGTGAGCTGCGCGACGAGCGCTCGTGTGCGCTGTGGAAAAAGCTCGGTGGAACGCCTCGGCTGCTGACGGCTCCGGCGGGAAGTGAGCTTGGGTCGCTCATCGCTGCGTGCGAACAACAGAACGACTCGCGCGCGTGCTTTACCGTTGGTGAGCGCTTCGACAAAGGCGACGGTGCCGAGCAGAACAAAGAAAAAGCCGCCGCCAGCTATCGCTTTGCCTGTCAAAAAGGCGACATGCGCGGCTGTCACAACCTGGGCGTGATGATGATAAATGCCGAGGGAATTCCCGCAGATCGTCCGGGCGGACTGCTCCTGCTCAACAAGTCGTGTGACTCGGGCCAGCGCGCAAGCTGCGATCAGATGGTTCGGTTGCTGACGGTGCTGTGTGGTCGCAACGACGGTGATGCCTGCACGATCCTTGGGCGACTGTACATCAAAGGCGAAAAAGGCCTGGAAACGAGCGTCACCAAAGGCCTGGAATACCTTCGCCGAGGCTGTAGCGCGGGCGACAAAGACGGCTGCGACGATGTAAAGCGGCTGGGTCTGTAGCGACGCTAGCGCTGATAGGCATCGACGCCAAACAGCACCGCAGAGATCCCAAACATCACGCCGCCCGTCGCTAGCAGTCCGACTCCGGGCCACTTGGTCGCGAGCGGATCGTTACACAGGCTCGGGAAGTCGCTACAGCTTCGCATTCCGTCGATTCCGAGCAGCGTGCCACCGACGCCGAGCGTCGCAATGCCGAGCACACCGAGCGTCCACTTCGCGGCGCGCAGTCCGGTTCGTGGCGCTGGCTGCGTCTGATAGTTTCCACCGACATCGACGGAGGTAATCGACGCTCCGTCGTGGTCTGCCACCTGGATGGTCTTGGTTTCGGCTGCTCCGACGCTGATTTGCTCGATGTCGTCGGCCATCACCAAGCGATGTGTGCCTGGCTCGACCCACGCGTCGATCGCTCCTTTGGGCACTGGCGCTTCTTCATCGATCCGCAGCGGCGATAGCAGCGCATGGGAAAACACCAAGTGACCCAGATCTTTTTGCAGCCGTGAGATCGCTCCCGTCGCATCTTCGGTCTGTCCCGGCAGTCGATCCGAGATCGGCACCTTGCGCAGAAACTGCTGATACGAGCGCATCGCCGACAGCTTTTGACCGACCGCTTCGTAGACGCGCGCCAGGCTGTACTGGATTTTTTCCGTCGGATACAGCGTGTACGCCGCTTCGAGCAGCATCTGCGTCTTGACGTAGTCTCGTCGCTCAAACGACTGGGTCGCTTCCTGCGCCAGCGATCGTGCCAGAAGTCGGACTTTTTCTTTGTGCGGATCGTCGCTGTGCTTGTCGGCCCACGCGACCGACTGACAGCAAAAAAGCGTAAGGAGCAGAGCGCGCGTGTTCATCACACACCCGGATCGATTTTGATGCGCTTGGAGCTGTCGCTCGGAGTCTTGGCGCTGGGGCGCTTGCTTCCGCTGGAACTGCGACCGCTCGGCTGTGTGGTCTTGCTCGGCGGGCTGTCATCGCTTGCGCTGCTTCCACCATCGCTCACGACGGTGTTTGCGTGCTGCTCGGTGGTGACGGGCGGGCTGCTGACGGTCTGGCTCTTGTCGCTTGTACCGTCGCCGCTGAGCAGCCAAATCAGGCCCGCGATGCCCAGCACGATGGCCGCGCCGCTCAGTCCCAGCCGCAGGTTTGATCGAGGCTGAACGCCAATGGTCGATAGCAGCAGGGCAACGGGAGCGCTGCTCGTCGCACGAAGCGCACTTTCCGAGAGTGCTCCGCCAGAAACCGCCTGCTGTCCGGTCGCGCGCGACAGCGTGCTGGGATAGGGATCAAAGGGACGCTCTTCGGTCGGAACGCGCAGTCCAGGCTCAGCGACGGCGGGTGTCGGATCGTTTGCGCCCGTGAGCCGCGTCGGTCCTTGCGCGAACTCGCTGGCGATGGCTTCCGGTGACACCGGCGTGTCCGCCGAGCGACTGAGCAGCGCCTGCATCTCCGCTTCATTGAGGACGATGTTGGTCGGCGTATTTCCGCTCGGGGCTCGCTGCTGCGCACGCGGTTCGACCCGCGTTGGGGCTGGCGTAATCGGCGGCTGGGCATGCGGCGTCGTCGGCGGATCAAACTTAGGTGTCGGCGTTCCGCCCACCGTCAGTCCGCCTTTGACTGGCAGTCCGCCCGGTCCGGTCGGCATGTGTCCGACACTTGGCATCGCAGCCGGAAGTCGAGCCGGTGCCAGCTGCGGCGGAGGACTTGGCTGCGGTCGCGCTGGCTCGGGAAGCTGCGCTGGGCTCAGGTTCAGTCGCGACGCGGCATGGCCGGACTGACCCAAGATCGCTTTGACGAAGTCCACCATCCGAGGGAAGCGGTCTTCCTTCTTCTTGGACATCGCCCGCTCAATCGCTGCGACGACGTGATCCGGCACATCCGGCGCAAGCTGCTTGAGAGGAACCGGCTTTTCGTGAACGACCATGTACAGCACGCCGACCGGGTTTTCGCTGTCAAACGGCAGCCGTCCGGATAGACACAAGTACATGATCACCGCCAGCGACCACTGATCCGCACGCCCATCGATCGCCGAGTTTTGACCGAGCGCCGCTTCCGGCGACATAAACTGCGGCGTTCCCAGCAGCGTCATGTCGCGCGTCATCTGCGCACCGTTGCGGCGAATCTTCGAGATGCCGAAGTCTACGACCTTGGCCACTTCCGACACGATGTCCGCGATGTCGTGCCGAACCAGAAAGATGTTCTGTGGCTTGACGTCTCGGTGGACGATTCCCTTGTCGTGGGCGGCGTGCAGGGCCGATCCAACTTGACGCGCGATATCGATGACTTCCGGGAGCGGCAAGCGGCGAACGCGGCACAGACGCTGATACAGGTCTTCGCCTTCGAGCAGCTCCATGACGATAAACGGCGTCCCGTCTTCGTCTTGGTCAAAGTCGGTGACTTGCACGATGTGCGGATGACGCAGCGCGGACACCGTCTTGGCTTCATCTTGGAAGCGCTTGTAGATCTCGGCATCGGCTGCGGTTTCGCGATGCAGCACTTTGACCGCAAACAGGCCGCCGGTCCGAACATGACGCGCTGCGTACACAGCGCCCATGCCGCCACCACCGAGCACTCGCTCCACATGATAGGTGCGGCTCAGCGTGCGTCCCAAAAGCTCGGCGCCCTGTTGGGCCTGCGCAGTCAACGGCTGTCTCTCCACACTCGAGGGTTGGCAAGTGGACCCTCGGTATCACTATAAATCACTGGCCCGCCCAAGTACCAGCACGCATGTTGTGACAACTCGGATTCCTACGGATTTTCGGGTCGCGGCTGTGGGTGTTGACGGACACGCGCTGCTGCGACATACCTAAACCCCTTGTGAGCACACACACCGACGCACAACCGGCGATACGAAAGTCCGGGCATGTCCTTTTGTCCGCCGTCATCGCTGCTTTTTTGGTGACCATGTGGGAGCTTCTGCGCGGTGGTGTCGGCTGGCAGCGCTTTTTGCCCCACGGAACGTGGCAGCTTGTGGCGTTTGTCGGCTGTCTGTACGGCGCGGTGTTTTCGCTGCTCGGCTGGCTGGGCTGGTTGCTGATGTCGAAGCTGTCGGACGCGACGCTGCTCGGCTGGCTGTGGCAAGACCCGTCGGAGCAGGCTCCGCTGCGGCTTTCGCGTGTGCGCAAGGTGCTGCTCGTCGGGCTTCCGGGCCTCCTGTTGGCGCTGTCCCTTCATCCGCTCGCGAGGCTGTATCTTCAGCTGTTTCACCATCGGGGACTGACGGCGCTTTTGCTCGGCGCGACGGCTGCGGGGCTGGCGATTCCCGCGCTGCTTGTGACGCTTGTCTTGGACGCGCTGCTGCCCAAAAGTGCGACACCACCGAACCTGCGTCCGCTCGGGCCGCGCAGTCTGTATGCGCTCGGCTGGCTGATCGGCGTCGGGCTGTTTGCTGGCTGTGAGTCGCTTGCGCTGTGGAAGCTCTTTGCCCATCCAAAAATGGATGCGAGCCTGCGCGCGCTCAACCTGGCGCTGTGGACACCGCTTCTGTGGCTTGGGTGTGTGCTCATTGGACACTTCATAGGACAGGCGCTGGCGAAGTCCGTTGGCAGTCGCTGGCCGTTTTTGCAGACCAAGACCGCACTGGTGATGCTGCCGCTGGGTCTGGTTGCGATCGCTGCCTGTGCGCTGTGGCTGTCGTATCGATCGACGCTGGTTCAGATCGATCTGCGTGTGGTGTACGGCGTCGCGCTGTGGTTTTTGTTGTTTGTCGTCGGGCTGCGACTGTCTGGGCGGCTTTCTCTGTCCCGCGTGCGGTTTGCGCTGTGGCTGTTGCCGCTGGTGCTGTGGCTCGGGGCTGTGCAGCTCGGTCAGTCGGAACGGGTTCGCAAGGCCGCGCAGAGTGAGCTTCCGCTGTCCGCGCGTCTGCTGCATGTGATCTCGCACCTGCTCGACTGGGATCGCGACGGGGTGGCCTCGCACTTTGCGATCGGAGGCACCGACTGTAACGACCTCGATCCCGATGTCTATCCCGGCGCATTTGACTGGCCGGACGACGGGATTGATCAAAACTGCAACGGTCACGACGCCAAGCCAAAGGGAGCGCGCGCGCAGCTTGGCTCGCTTCCGTCGAGCTTGCCCAAAAAACCGCACGTCATCTTGATCACGATCGATGCGCTGCGGGCCGATCACATGAGCTGTTACGGCTATTCGCGCAAGACGACGCCGCAGCTCGATGCCTTGGCGAGTGAAGCCGACAGTGTGCTGTTTGAGCAGGCGTGGGCGCATGCTCCCTCGACGCGCTACTCGGTTCCGGCGATCTTGACGGGACGCTATCCGTCGCAGATTGCCTGGGGTTCACCGTGGTCGCACTGGCCGCCCGAGGTGCTGCCGCAAAATCGTCTGCTGTCCGAGGTCTATCGGGAAGCGGGCTATCACACCGTCGCGATGCTGCCGTATCACTACTTCGAGCCGACGTGGGGCCTTGGGCGCGGCTTTGTGGACTACGACTATCACTTGCAGACGTTGCACTCACTCGGTGGCGATCCGTCGGCGACGAGCGGAAGCTCAGCCAAAGAGCTGACCGACCTTGCGGAGCAGAAGCTGGGTCCACTTCTCGACGGAGAACAGCCGATCTTTGCCTGGCTTCACTACTACGATCCGCACTTTCGCTACGAGCCGCATCCGCCCCCGCCGGGACAGGCGAGCTTCGGCACTTCCGAGACGGATCTATACGACGGAGAGATTCGTTACACCGACGAGCACATTGGCCGACTGCTGGCGCTCTTGCGAAAGAGCCCAGCGTGGAATCGTACCGTCGTGGTTGTGACGGCAGATCACGGCGAAGGGCTCGGTGAGCACGGCATTCCTCCCGATCGTCGTCACGGCTATCACCTGTATCGAAATCAGACGCAGGTTCCGCTGATCGTTCATGTGCCGGGGCTCGTCGCGGTCGGTGGCAAGTCGCGGTCGTCTGCGCCAGTCGGTCACGTCGATATCATGCCGACGCTGCTTCAGCTCGGAGGTCTTTCCCTGCCGCCGGATGCGACGGGAAGCTCGCTGTGGCCGATCCTGCTGGGACAAGCGCCGTCGCTCGATCGGGTCGTGTTTCAAGAAGTGATGTACGAAGGTCCGACGGTGCGCAAAGCCGTTGTGTCCAGCCGATATCACTACATTGAAAACCTGATTCCCGACGGCACGCGTGAGCTGTACGACCTGACAGCGGATCCCAGCGAAGATCACGATCTACAAGGACTGCGTCCAAGCGACGAAGCGAAGCTTCACGAGCAGCTTGCGGCGTGGATGGATGACAGCGCGGTGCCTCCGGGCTTTGCGCAGCTTGTCACGGGCAACCTGTCGAGTCAGCCCATCCCAGCACCGACGCCGCTGCGTGCGCGGCTCGGGGATGTGCTGACGCTGGTTGGCGTCGATGTCCAGACCCCGAAAGTCCGTCGCGGACAGAGCGCTTCGATCGCGGTGGTGCTGCGCAGCGACAAGCGCGTACCGTCGGGATACAAGCTGTTTGCGCACCTTCGGATGGAAAATGGTCTGTTTGTAAACGGAGATCACGACTTTCTGTCGGGACTTCTGCCACCGCAGCGACTGCGACCCGGTCAGTATCTGCGCGATGTCACCAAGGTTGTGATTCCGGCCAGCTTTCCGCCGGGACCAGCGACGCTTCAGCTGGGTCTATACCGACGCAATGAGCGCATGCCAGTGTCCGGAGATCCGCAGGTGGCCAAGCAGCAAGAGCGCGCGCTCCATGTTGCCACCGTCGAGATCGAGTAGCGTCCCGAGAGAGCCCGCAGAAATTTTTTGACGCAGCGCTTCGTTGTCGATACTCGCCAGACGTGAGCGCAATCGGAAGACGACGGGCAAAGCCAAGCCTGGGACCGCTGGCTCTGCGCGGGCTGGGGATCTTGATCGCGACGCTGGGAATCGGAGTGTTCCTGTGGGTGTCGCTGCGACGCATTCGCTATCCGCTCGATCTGGAGTGGATGGAGAGCGGGATGATGTGTCACGCGCTGCGGCTGTTAAATGGCCAAGGAATCTATGTTCCGCCGTCGGTGGACTTCATTCCGCACCTGTACACGCCGCTGTATCCGGCGCTGGTGGCGCTCATCGGGAAGCTGTCGGGTGACGTGACGTACTTGGCGGCGCGGCTGCTGTCGCTTGGGTCGTTTCTGTGTGCGCTGACGATCGGAGTGCTGTGGATTCGTCGCGAAGGAGGCTCGCTCGTCTGTGGGCTGCTCGCGATGGCGATTCCGGCGGTGACGTTTGCTGAAACGGGCGGTTTTTTCGATCTGGCGCGCGCGGACTCGTTACAGCTTGGTCTGACGGTGCTCGGCGCGTATCTGGCGTCTATCAGTGAAGGACGAACGCGCGTGACCGTGGCTGCGGGTCTGGCGCTGGTTGCGGGATTTTTTGCCAAGCAGACGGCGGCACCGCTCGGTGTCGGAATCGGGCTCGCGCTGCTGCTGTGGGATCGGCGTCAGGCGGTGGTGCTCGGGCTGGTCGGTGTGCTCGGCTTTGTGATCGTGAGCGGGCTTGTCAACCGCGCGAGCGACGGCTGGTTTTGGACGTACATTTTCCGACTGCATCAGAGCCATCCGTTCTTTGCGCATCGCGCCTATGTGGAAACGCCGAAGACGCTGATCGCGATAGTCGGTCCGTCGCTGCTGCTCTGTCTGTGGGCGGCCATCGGACAGTGGAAAGGACGGCTCGGAGAAAGGTCCGGTCGCGGTCTGTGGTTTGCGCTGTGGCTGGGTCTGTGTGGGATGGCCACGTCGTGTCTGGGCTTTGGTACGCAGTGGGCGCACACGAACGCCTACATTCCCGGTGTGTTTTTTCTCTCGCTGGCCATTGGAGTCTGCGCCGGTCGGCTGTGGTCGCGTCCCGGTCGATCCGTCCAAGAATCGGGTGCCAAGCTGCTGCGAGAGCTGATCGTCCTTTTCCTTTTGTCGCTGAGCGTGCTGCTGCCGCTTGGGCGACTGCGCGTTGCGGAGCACATTCCTCACCGTGGCCACTTTTCGGCTGCGGCGTCGCTCTTGGATCGACTGCGCGCGATGCCCGGCGAGGTGCTGATGCCGTTTCATCCGTTTTATCCACACCTGGTCGGCAAGCGGACCTATCTGCATCGCATGGGCGTCTGGGATGTGCGTGGAACGGTCGCGGGTCCGGTCAAAGACCTGTTTGCGGCGCTGCGCGAGAAGCGCTTTTCGCACATCGTGATGGACGACAAGGTCGAAGCGACCTGGGCAGACTGGCCCGATGTCCTGCTGTATTACCGGGTGAGCGAGCGCTTTGACGGACCGAAAGTGGTGGAAGGGGCGAAGACGGTGCCTTCGCTCGTGCTGACTCCGATGGAGGAGCTTTCACCCTAGCGCGGGCTGATCTGCCCATTCACAGGCTCGCTGCCAGGCTCGCTGCCAGGCTCGCTGCCAGGCTCGCTGCCAGGCTCACTACTTGTGCGGGCTTCTTTTGGATGGCGCGACCGCTGGCTCCTTTGCCATGATGAAAACGGCCTGGAAGGTCGAGCCAGCGCCAAAGGGGGCAAGCTGTCGTGACGAGCAGTACGTTGGGCGCGAGCATGCGGACTGCGCTAAGCCTGTGTGGCGTGTTGGAAAGCCTGCTGGCGCTGTCTCCGGCGTGGGCTGTACCGCCGGGCTTTCCTGCGCCGCCACCGATGGCTCCGCCGCCACCGCCGATGGCTCCGCCGCCGATGGCTCCGCCACCGATGGCTCCACCGCCGCGTCGGACTGTGCCGAGTGCGTCTCCTTCCGCGAGTGCTGCGACGCCGAGCCAGCCTGCGACGGGGACGCCGCGTCCGCCCGTGCCGTCTGGACCGCCATGTGATGGGACGCGACTCGGTTCGCTGTGCTTTTCGCCGCCCTCGCAGAAGCTGCTGACCTTCGCCGAGCTGGACGACTACTGCGCGAGCCAAAAGAAGAAGGTTCCGGGCCTTTCGGAATACCGTCACGCGATGCCGTACGCTCCGCCGGGGCTGTTTCCACCCGGACAGAGCATCTGGATGTCCGACGCATGGCAGTACAACCGCAACCTGCACGAGATGGGCAGCGTGGTGGTCTATTACGGACCCGGACGGTGGAACTCTGGGCCGGTCAGTGCGGATGCGCGACTACCGGTGGCCTGTGTCGATCGACTGCTGGCAGAGCGCGAATCGAGCAAGCTGCACTACGTCGGGCTATCGAAGGAAAAGATCACCGCACTTTCGCAGAACACGACGCAGCGAGATCCGATGTGGTGCTGGGCTGCGGTGGCGCAGATGATCCTGACGCTGCGGGGACGACAGATGCCGCAAGCAGACATCGTGCAAGCGATGATGGGAGAGCAGGCGAGCGGGATCTCCTCGACGGATCTGGCGAAGCGGATTCAGGAAGTCGGGATCTCTGCGGTCGAAGACAAGCATGTCGGCAAGCAGGGCACGACGTTTCAGACTGCGACGGACGGTGGCAAAAACTGGAAGACGATGGACGGCTACAATCCGCTCGGGGCGACCGGCTCGGCGGACAACATCGACAGTCGTCAGCTTGCGACCGAGCTATTCGACGGCGATGTCTACATCCTGGCGTACGGAGCGGGGGCCGATCGCGCGCACGCGGTGCTGCTGGTTGGCGTCGATGTGACGGTGTCGCCCAGTGACTTCGCGGTGATCGATCGCTTCCAGCTCCTGCGCTACACCCACAAGGTCGCGATCAAGCGCTATCACATCATCAATCCGTGGCCGGGGAAGGGCTATCAGACGGTGTCTCCCGACGAGCTTCAGGAGCTTGTCAAGTGGAAGGTATCGATGTCGAGGCAGCCATGAGCAATGAGATCGACACAAAAGTAGACTCTGTAGCGACGGCAGCATCGGCCAGCGCGCCGCTGGTTGGGGTGGTGAAGCCGGTGAGTTCTCCGTCGATGACAAGTGATCCCAGCGGATCCAGTCCCGCGAGCAATGTCGCCGTGGCTGCAAGCTCAGCGACGAAAGCGACCGCAGCGACAGCAGCGACAGCGGCGACAGCAGCGACAGCAGCGACAGCAGCGACAGCAGCGACAGCAGCGACAGTAGCGACAGCAGCGCAGGCTGTGACGCTGCCGCTGCGAGAGCAAAGCCGCGCCCCGATGTTTACCCAAGCGCTGTTTCGGATCGTGATGGGACTGCTCGGGGCTCAGCTTCTGCTGCTCGGCGGAAACTTGTGGTTTCAGTTTCGCAACTACGCGTCGGGAATCCGTCTGGCCGAGCAAGCTGGAGCCACCGCCGACATCGTATCGCTCGTGCTGATTTACTCTCGGGCGTGGGACTTTGCGGTGACGAAGACTTCGGCGCTGTTTTTGGGCTTTATGGTCGTGTACTTGGGCGCGCTGTATGTGCTGCGCTCGGCGGACTCGGCGTACGAGCTGACGGTCAGCCAGGGTCCGCAGCCGAGCGTATCGCTGCGTTCTTCGTCGCCGGGACTGCTGATGGTGCTGCTCGGTGCGCTCTTGGTGGCGCTGGTCTTGTCGAGTCGCTCGGAGGTCGGTGTGCAGGTGGATCCGTCGGGCAGCGTCAATGGCGTGGCAAACTCTGCTGCGACGGGCTCGGCTGGCTCGGGAAGTCCTTCGTCTGCGCCGAGTCCTGCGAGCGGAACGCCAAGACCGACGACTGCGCCTGCATCGGGATCGGCTCCATCTGTCGCGCGCCCGGCTGCGGTGACTGCTCCGGCGGCATCTTCCGTCGAAGATCATCGCATGCCCAAGCTGCTGGACCCGTGATTTTTGTCCGAACACTTGGGTCCCCAGCGCCTGTCCCTAGATCCTGTTCGTAGATCGCGTGTTTCGTCGCAGAAGGTGAAAACGTCCATGACAAAAGCTTCCGCAGTCGTGCTAGGTCTTTCGCTGTGTGCGACGGTGGCCCATGCCAAAGATGTGCCGGTTGCGCCGTCGGAATATCGCATGTTCAACGTCTTTGCGAACCGAGGGCTCGACAAGCAGTGCAAGGTCGTGACCGACGCCAAAGAGCTGCTTCAGCAGTTCACCGCACTCGGGGTGAAGAAGCCGGAAGCGGTGCTCGGGTTGATCGAGCCACCGATTGACTGGCAACAGCTCGCCGTCGCGCTGCTGTATCAGCCGGATCCGCCGCCCGACGTGGTGCCGAAAGTTCGGTCGCTGCTCAAAGACGTGAACAAGGAAAAGCTGACGCTGCTGTATCGCTACGCCGATCCGAATGAGCCCGCGAATGCTCCCGAAGTGGCCAGCACCGACGGAGCCAAGCCCGCGCCCGGACAGCCGCTGCGCCTGTTTACGATCAAGGCATACACGGTTGGCACCGACGATGTGCGCGATCGATCCGGCTTGCGCAGCCCGCTGCTCCTGGTTGTGATTCCCAAGTTTGGCTTTGTCACCAGCAAGACCACGATCGACTGCACCCAAAAGCTGTAGCTGCGCGCTTGTGTGGGCTTGCTCGTCGTCTGGCCGGTTCGCAGGCCAGTTCGCTGGTCGGTTTGCTGGCCAGTTCGCAGGCCAGTTCGCTGGCCGGTTTGCTGGTGATAGGCTCTTTTGCTGATGCCGTCGCAACCCGACAGTCAGTGGACGCAGCCAGCGCACTCGTCTCCGCGCATTCGTCGCTCGTGGATGGTGCTGGGTCTGCTGACGCTGACGTTCCTTCTGTACTTGGTGGTGCAGACGCTGCTGCTACAGCCCGGGCGCGAGCAGTTCGGAGCGGTTCCGCCTCCGTTTGGACGGATTCCGCCGCCGCTGCTCATCAGCCTGGAGTTTATCGTCCTGATGATCTGTGCGTGGCTGATCGACGGAGTGCTGGCGCGACGACGACGGCGCTTTGCCTCGCGACTGCTCATCTTGACGCTGTCGCTGGCGGTGATTGGCTTTGCGCTTGCGGCGCTGATGGGTGAGCTGTTTCGTCCACCGCAGCCCGAAGCGGGATCGTTTTTGGAGAGCGTGCTACACCGGCTCGGCCACGGAGCGCTGCGCGGTGTCACGACGGCTGCGCTGTGGGTGCTCGGCTTTGTCTATCCGCTGTCGATTGAGCGCGAAAACCTGCGCGTGGTCGCCGAGCTGTCGCAGCTTCGTAGCCGTCTGGAGCCGCACTTTCTTCTGAACACCCTCAACACCATTTCCGGGCTGATGCGCGACGATCCAGAGCAGACCCGTCGCTTGATTGGCTGTCTGGGCGATCTGCTGCGCGACAGCTTGGAATCAAACGCGACGCATCAAACGGTGGCCGAAGAAGTGTCGTGGCTCCGTCGCTACGCCGAGATCTTGGAGATCCGTCATCAAGGTCAGCTTTCGTTTGTGTGGACGCTTCATCCCGATGCGATGGCGCAGGTGGTGCCGCGAACGCTGCTGCAGCCCATCGTCGAAAATGCGGTGCTCCACGGTGCGCTGCGAGCGAGTGAGCCGGGCTGGGTCCAGATCAGTGCGTCGATCGAGCGGTCCGCGCAGCGTGCCACGCTGGTTCTGTCGGTCAAAGACAATGGTCCGGGGCTGCGATCCGGTCCGACGCGCCAAGGTGCGTTTGGGCTTCACTCGGTGCGACGACGGCTTCAGCTAGAGTGGCCGGGATCGACGCTGAGCCTAGACGGAGGCCCGACGGGAACAACGGTGACGATGCGCATGCCGCTGGATACGCCGCTTCGACCTGTGACGCTGCCGATCGAGGAGACGCTGCCATGAATCCCAGTGAGATCTCAGGTCCGCCGCTGCAAGTGATGATCGTCGAAGATGAGTGGGCGGCGCGGAGCTATCTGACCGAGCTGGTGTGCGAGACCGGACTGGCCGAAGTCGTCGCTGCGGTGCCGAACATCGAGCAAGCCCGTCAGGTCGTCGCAGCCACCAGTGTGCTCGACGTGGTGTTTGTGGAAATTCATCTGGCTGGCGAGTCTTCTTCCGAAGCAGGACTGCTGCTTGCCGAGGAGCTGGCCAAGCGAAGTCCGGCGCCGCTCCTTGTGATGGCATCGGCGGCTTCGCAGCATGCGCTGACCGCGTTTGAGCTGGGCGTGTGCGACTATCTGGTCAAGCCGTTTGGTGCCGAGCGTGTCCGTCAGTGTCTGCTGCGACTGCGTGCGCGCTGTCCTCGGATTTCGCAGCTTCCCCGTCCGCCTGCGATTCCGCATCGGATCGTGGCGCGGGATCGCAAGCGCCTGCTCTTTTTGCGCGCCGAAGAAGTCTGGGCCTTCGAGTCCGAGTCGCGACTGACCTACGTTCACACTCGCTCGGGCCGCTTTGACCTGGATCTGTCTCTGTCTGCGATCGAAGCGACGGTCGGTCCGGCATTTTTGCGCGTCCATCGCTCGTGGCTGGTGCAGCTGGACCATGTGCGCGGGCTGGAACGCGACGAAGGTGAATCCAGCCTCATCGTCGGACAAGAGCTAGACGAATCGCACCGTCAGCTCACCGTTCCCGTCGCCCGCGAGCGTGCCCACATCGTCCGCGAGCACCTGCTTGCGAGCGCCACCGGCCTGCGCAAAGCCTAACCCACAGCGTCCGCACTTCATCGCAGACAGCGCACCGTCTGGGCGCAAGGTTGTGTATTGTCCGCGTGGAGGCCTCGCCATGGCATTTGGATATCTTGTGACTGGGCTGCTGGTTGGCTTCTTGGTTGGCTTAACTGGCGTCGGTGGCGGCTCGCTGATGACGCCTCTTTTGGTCTTTCTGTTTCGCTGTAAACCCGTCGTCGCCGTCGGAACCGATCTGCTGTTCGCGGCGATCACCAAGTGCGGCGGCGTGCTGATCCATCATGGCAAGCACAAGTCGGTGAACTGGCGTATCGTCGGGCTTCTGTCGCTGGGCAGCCTTCCTGGTTCGCTGTTGACGCTGTTTGTGCTGCGCCACTTTGCGAAACTGGGACAGGCGCAAAATCGCATCATCTCGACGTCACTTGGCGTGGCGCTGATCCTGACCGCACTGGCGCAGCTGGTCAGGACTCGGCTGGCGCGGATGGCGAGCGAGCGCGAGCTGAAGTCCCCACAAACCGACGGTTTTCGTACACTCGCGACGATCACGACTGGATGCCTGATTGGTGTGCTGGTGACGCTATCGTCCGTCGGAGCCGGAGCGCTCGGAACGATCGCACTGTTGGTGCTGTATCCACGTCTGCCGACGCTACAAGTGGTGGGAACGGACCTGTCGTTTGCGATTCCGCTGACGCTGCTGGCCGGACTGGGACACTTGCAGCTTGGCAACGTAGATGTGTCGCTGCTGGGGAACTTGCTCGTCGGTTCGCTGCCGGGAATTTGGGCCGGAAGCCTTTTGTCCGCCAAGATTCCCGATCGGTTTCTGCGACCGATTCTGGCAAGCGTGCTGTTTGTCATCGGGCTCAAGCTGGTGATGTAAAGGAAGCGAAGGAAGTCACAGATGTTGACGCAGGAACTACAGGCTATCCAAGCGATTGCGCGCGAAGCGGGACAGGTGCTTCTTTCGATCTACGCAACCGACTTTTCCGTCGAGTACAAAGGCGCAAGCGATCCGGTTACCGCAGCGGACCAGCAAGCGAATGCGCTGATTGTGTCTCGGCTGCGCGCGCTGTTTCCGCAAGACGGAATCGTGGCCGAAGAGAGTCCCGATCATCAGTGCGCACCGTCGCAGCGACGGATCTGGTACGTCGATCCACTCGATGGCACCAAGGAATTCATCGCCAAAAACGGAGAGTTCGCGGTCATGATCGGGCTCGCCATCGACGGACAGTCACAGCTTGGCGTCGTCTATCAGCCCAGCGTCGATAAGCTCTACAGCGGCATCGTCGGACACGGCGCGCAGCTTCACTGTGGTGGATCGATGCAGACTCTGTCCGTCAGTGACATCACGCAGCCGAGCGATCTACGCCTTGTGGTTTCGCGTTCCCATCGTCCACGCAGCACCGAAGCGCTGATGCAGCGACTCGGCATTCATCAGGAATTTCCGAGCGGCTCCGTCGGTGTAAAGATCGGACTCATCGCCGAGCAGCGCGCCGATGTCTATGTTCACGCATCGAACAAAGCCAGCCTGTGGGATGCCTGTGGACCGGAAGCGATCCTGCGCGCTGCGGGCGGCTGCTTTACCGATCTGTTTGGTCAGCCGTTTGTCTACGGATCCAAAGAGCTACGGACCCAGCGCGGCATCTTGTGCTGCAATCACGCTGCGTTTTCCCGCGTGCTCCCCGTCGTAAAGCGCATCGCCGAAGAAGAAGGCTTCCGCCCCGATTAGGAATCGATCAGGAATCGATTAGGAATCGCGTAGGAATCGATTAGGAATCGCGGCTCTCACGCGCCGGACTACTTGCCTGCGTCTTTGCGCACAAGCTGAAGATCGATCGTGATCTGAATCGACTCACCGACGAGAACTCCACCCGCTTCCAGCGTCTTGTTCCAGTTCAGTCCGAAGTCTTTGCGATTGATCGTCGTCGTAGCCACGGCTCCGCGCTTGGTGTTTCCGTACGGATCTTTTAGCTCGGTTGCAGGCGATTCCACATCCAGCACCACAGGCTTGGTGACACCGTGCAGCGTCAGGTTTCCTGTGACCTTGTACTTGCCTTCTCCAGCCTTTTTGACCTCGGTGGACTTGAACGCAATCGTCGCAAACTTCGCGGTGTCCAGAAAGTCCGGGCTGCGCAGGTGTTCATCGCGCTTGTCCATGCGCGTGCTGATCGATCCCGCTTCAATCGATGCTTCTACCGTCGATTTCGCCAGGTTCTTGTCATCGATCACAGCGGTTCCCGACAGCTTGGTAAACTCGCCGCGCACGGTCGAGATCATCATGTGCTTGACCGCAAACTGCGCGCTGGAGTGAACCGGATCGACTTCATAGCTGGCGGCGTGAGCGAAAGCCGGAACAGACAGCGCAGCCGCAAAAAGTAGGTGAGAGAACTTCATGGCGTAACTCCTTTTTTGAAAACGTGAGCGGTGTTGAAAGCTAGTCTGGGATTGGTTTCAGAATTGCACTAGATGTCCTTTTTGCGTCAAACTGTTGCAAATCGAGCAACAATGGATCTGAACCTGTTGTCACTGTTTGTCGAGGTCGCCAAGACCGCTTCTTTTACCACCGCAGGGACCAAGCTGGGCCTGCCTCGCTCGTCGGTCAGTCGCAGCATTGCGCAGCTTGAATCAGAGCTGGGTGTGCAGCTCTTTAACCGAACCACGCGCAAGGTGTCGCTGAGCACAGCCGGAGTCGCACTGTATGAGCGCGTGTCTCCCCAGCTGGTGGAGCTGCGGCGCGCGCTGGGGAGTCTTCCTGAGCGCGAAGAGGAGCCCAAAGGAGAGCTGCTGATCACCGCGCCCACCGACATCGGAGTGACCTTCCTTCCCGAAGCCCTGGCTGCATTCCGACTGCGCTATCCGGCGATTACCATTGATGCGCGCCTGACGCCGCGTGTGGTGGATCTGGTGGCCGATGGATTTGATCTGGCGCTCCGTGTCAGCATCAAGCCACTGACGGATAGCTCGCTGGTTGCGCGACGGCTGAGCGAGCTGGAAATGGCGCTCTATGCGGCCCCTTCCTATCTGGCGCGGCGCGGTCCTGTGCGCACTCCGGAAGACACCCTTCAGCATGACTGGGTCTACTTTCGTACTGCGATGCCGCCGCCGCCGTTTCCCAAAGCAACCAAGCGCAGCGGAGTCACCGGAGACGATCTGCTGTTTGTCCTTCACGCTGTACGTGCGGGCTTAGGAATCGGTCTGCTGCCCAGCTTTCTGACGAGAGATGATGTCGCGAGCGGTCAGCTCGTTCAGCTATTGCCGCGACATACTGTGCGCACAGGATCGCTCTACTTTGTCTATCCCAAGGGTCACACCGTACCGCGCAAAGTGACGGCGTTCCGCAGCTTCCTGCTCGAATATCTCGCCACCCGTCCGCTCTCGCTGCGCTAATTCCTAACGCCGATTCCTAACGCCGATTCCCAGCGCCGATTCCTAACGCTGATTCCTAACGCCGATTCCTAACGCCGATTCCTAATGCTGGATTCTTTGGCTGCGGAGATCGTTTTGGGGATTCATTCGACAAGTCCGCTTCCGGCTGTCTACACTTGGATGCCATGACGATCTTGGCACTTGTGGGATGGCTTGTGTTTCTGCTGCTCGCGTTCGTACTTCGCTCTGTGATGCAGTATCTTTCGACGGGAAAGACCGGCTTTGTGGGCGTAAGGGGTCAGCCTCTGTCGGCAGCGTGGTGGGGCGGACTGCTGTTTGTGGTCGCGACGGTTGGCAGTCCGATCGCCTGCACACTCGATCTGCTGGGCCTCCTTTCGCGCTGTTCGTTTCTGACCACACCATGGTGGCAGCGGCTTGCGTTTGGACTGTACGGATTCGGTCTGCTCGGAACCCTGTGGGCGCAGGTCACGATGGGCGCATCGTGGCGCATCGGAGTCGATCCCAGCGCGAAGACCCAGCTTGTGACGCACGGTCCGTTTGCGTGGGTTCGCAACCCGATCTTCACTTGCATGATGCTGCTGGCGTTGGGACTTGCGATCCTGGTTCCCAACTGGGTGTCATGGCTGTCTGTGCTGGCGCTCTGGGTTGGGCTTCAGATCCAGGTTCGTATCGTCGAGGAACCCTATCTTCTGCGCACGCACAGCGATTCCTATCGGCGCTATGCGCAAGCCACCGGACGCTTTGTCCCAGGACTTGGACGCCTGCCATAATGAATCAAAGGGAAAGGGGACCCGCGCCGTGAAGACTGCGCAGTGATGATGTGAAAGGCGCTGTCTGTTAGGCCAAGCGTGGATCAGTCTCTGCTGCCAGTCGCTGCGAAGCAGACTCTTTGACAAACTGAAGCAGCACCGGACCAAGCTGCGTAGGCGTTAGCTGACTGCGAAACAGCGACCAGTCGAGCGTCGCGTAGAGCGCCATCGCTGGATAGTCCCAGCGCGTCAGCAGACCAGCGGACACTTGCTGTTCCAGATACGACAAGATCAAGCGCTGTCGATCCGCCGTGCGCACAAAGAAGCCGTTCTGTCGATCGATCGGATGACCTGAGCGCTGAAGCAGAAACGACTGAATCAGCAGATCTTGCAGCGCATCGATCGCGCTCACGATGTTTTCTTCATCCATCGTAAACGGCTGTTTATCGTGCGTTCGCTGAAGATACTGCACGATCATACGCGATTCCCACAGCGGCTTTCCGTCGATCAGCAGCACAGGAATTCGCTTGATCGGATTGACCGATGACAGCCGCGCATCCTGATCCGTTTCCAAGTAGTTGACGATCTCTAGCTCGTAGGGAATGTCCGCCATGTACATGCGGAACCGTCTGACGTACGGAGAAGTCAGCGAGCCAAGTAGTCGATAGGTCATGGATTGTTCTCCTCTTTTTGAAACAGAGACCAGGCACCGCGACGATCCACCAAGCGGAGTCGCGGATCGCTTCCAGAAAAGATGGGCAGCTGGGTCGCGCCGTGCAAAAGGACATAGTCCCATCCTGGCGCATGATATGCGAAGTGAAACTCACCAGGAGCATCCCACACAGGACTCGGCAAGCGCTTGTGTACTTTGAGCGGAAACTCGACGGGAAAGTACGGTGTCATAAAGCCACCTTGGCGAATCTGAATGTAGCTTCCCCACTGATTGAAACAGTTCATCAACGCATCTCGATCTCCGGGCGCAAACATCAGCGGCAGCACCTGCTTGCCAAGTGGAACCTGCGCCATCAGCTCGTCAAAGCCGTGGTTTCTGCGATTGAAGCGAACAAAGTGCGCGCTGATGTCGATCGTGTACACAATCGACAGTGCCATCATCGCGAGCAGCGTCACTTGTCGCAGCCTCGATCGAAGCAGCGATCCAGAGATCAGAAACAGCGCAAACAGACACAGAAGCACTGCGAGCCTGCGATTGATCGCAAACCAGTAAAACGGACGCAGCAGGCTGCGCGGAAGGGAAAAGTACAAGATCGCGGTGATCAGAAATCCCCACAGTGCGCGCGAACAGACAAGGGATCTCAGCATCGAGACGATCGGATTCTGGGCTCTGTGTCCATTGTCGAAAGACGGATTCCTACACCACAGACTTGATAGCAAAAGCAGCAGGTAGCCACCCAGCAGAATGCCGGAATACAGGTGTTCATCGCGCAGGCCGGGAAGCGTGTTCATCGTCCAGCCAGAGATCATGCCGAGGTTGGCAGAGAACGTATTGTACACACCTTCGTACGCAGAGAGTCCCTTTCCAGCGACGGGAAGATTGGTCTTTTCGGCATTCCCATAGAGCTGTGCCCAGACTCCGACAAGTCCCACTGGAACAAACGGAAGCGGCAGACAGAGCAGCCTACGCAGCGACCAAGACGAGACAGACAGGATTGAAAGGACACTCCCAATGCATAGGAATGCACCCCAGATCAGGATGTGCGAAAAGTACAAACAGACACCGAGAAGCGTGGTCAGGATGCCTCGGAATATCGATGGAGAGTCTGCAAAACGTAGCGCGCAGCAGAGCGCGAAAAACAGCAGCGGAAGGCCTCCCACATAGGCCAAAAATCCGTGTGAGACATTCATGTTCCACGCGAGCGGAAACGCCAGAACGGAAACCCACGGATCGCGACCGAGCTGCCTCCCAAACAGCGCCACCGACGCGGGCAACAGCGCAATCGCCAGGGACAGAAACAGCTTCTGCGCGGCTTCTTCTCCAAACGGAATCGCGAGCAGATATTCCATTCCGTACTGCACCCAGTAGGGCAGGGGAACCAAGTTTTCTTGATAGTAGGAATCGTAGCGAAGCGCGGGATCGTGCAGATGACGCCACACAAACAAGTTGGCCAGATGTCCCGGATAATCGAGGAGTGGCAGATAGCGCGCGATCCAAATCGGCAAAAGCGCAGCGCAGAGCGTCAGCAGCAGACCGCAAAAGAGCAGTGGATTTGCTTGCCACGCGCTGGTGAGAGCCTGTTTCCTCTGTTTCCATCGAGGCATGGCGCGCATTCTAGGCACAAAACGCCAAGGCTCGTCTATCGTGGCCGCCTCTCGCGTGTGATGATCCAAGGAGTGTCGATGACGCTGTTTCGTGGGACAGGAGTGCTGGTGGCGCTCGCGCTTGTGGCGTTTGCCGCGTACATCAATGTGCAGTCGCTCGTCGAGGCGTATGGCAGTGGGCCTCCGTACTTTGGACGCACCACCAACATGGACAAGTGGAGTGATCCGCTGCCCGGCCTGCTGATGCTGGATGCGCTGGTTTTGTTGATCGCGCTGGTTGCGATTTTGCAGTTTTTGCGCAGAAAGCAGGAACATGAGGCTCTGTGCGCGGTGCCAGATCCAAAAGCGATCGCTGACGATCTGGGCGACGGAGCCGATCCATAAGTGAGCCGCTTTTCGCACATTTTTTTCGGAAAAAATTGGGAAAAAATTGACCCATAGATCCGCGCCTTAAAGAATCGTTTCCACGGGGAGGAACACCGTATGGCCCTACTGGAATTCGACGACAACCACAACCACGCCAAGATCAAAGTGATTGGTGTGGGCGGCGGCGGCGGAAACGCTGTCAGCACCATGATCGCAGGTCGGCTGGAAGGCGTAGACTTCATCGCCGCCAACACGGACTTGCAAGCGCTCGAGAGCAACCAGGCTCCGATCAAGATCCCGCTCGGTACGAAGGTGACGCGCGGACTTGGTGCAGGCGCAAACCCGGAGGTTGGCCGTCAGTCAGCCTGTGAAGACCGAGACCGCATCGCGGAAGTGCTCAAAGGCGCGGACATGGTCTTTGTGACGGCGGGCATGGGCGGCGGAACGGGCACGGGCGCGGCGCCGATCATTGCGGAAGTCGCGCGTGAGCTGGGCGCACTGACGGTCGGCGTGGTCACCAAGCCGTTTGGTTTTGAAGGCAAAAAGCGTCGTCGTCACGCCGAAGAGGGCATTGCTGCTCTCGCTGCGGCGGTTGATACGCTCATCACGATTCCGAACGAGCGCTTGCTCTCGATCGCGGGTCAGAAGACGACGATGCTGGATGCGTTCCGCAAGGCAGACGATGTGCTGCTGAACGCGGTGCAGGGCATCTCGGATCTCATCACGATTCCGGGTCTGATCAACGTCGATTTTGCCGACGTAAAGACCATCATGTCGAACATGGGCCGCGCGCTGATGGGAACGGGCCGTGCAAGCGGTGAGCGTCGCGCCATCGAAGCCGCGCAGCAGGCGATTAGCTCGCCACTTCTCGAGGATGTGTCGATCACCGGAGCCACCGGCATCCTGATCAACATCACGGGCGGTCCCGATCTGACGCTGTTTGAAGTCAACGAGGCTTCGACGCTGATTCAAGAAGCAGCGCATGAAGACGCCAACATCATCTTCGGATCGGTCATCGATCCTTCGATTGGCGACGAGCTGCGCATCACCGTCATTGCCACTGGCTTCGATGCAAACTACGCAAGCTATGCGGACGCCGAGCCGACCATTTACGATCGACGCTCGACGACGACGCAGCATCAAGTGCCGATAGCCTTTGTCGCCAAGCCTGAAGTGGCTGCGCCGCCACCGCCACCTCGCGTCGAAGTGGCTGCGTCGGGTCCGGCTCGTCGCGATCGGGTTGCTACTCCGGTGACGACGCAGATGCCAGCCGTGCAGGCTCGGCCCGCGCGATCGGCGCTTGGGACTCGTCTAAACTTTGAAGACGAGGACTTCGATACGCCGACGTATCAAAGACGCGGTCATCAAGCTGCCGCTCGCGAGTAAGCTCGCTGGCGAAGCTGCCGCTCGCGAGTAAGCTCGCTCGCCCGGATGTTGGTCCGGGCCCCCGCCCGTTTCGTTACTCCCCCGTGTAACGGTTACATGTTCTGACGCTGAGCGATGTCGTGGTTACGACATCATGCGCAGCGTCCACTCCACTCCAAGCGCCCACTCTGCATCGCAGCGCTTGTCTTCGGACCCATTTGCGTCGCTGGCTTGCTTGCGTGCTCGCTCTCCGCTCAGGATGCCCAAGATGGCGGCCTGACTGGTGCTGCGAGCAGGTGTGCCTTCGCTCTGCACTTCCTTGGGAAGCGGCGACGACTGGGTTTTCTGCTTCTGGCTCATGAAACGACTCCTTGTTTCGCGCTGAGCGCCCCCGACTTGAAGAACATCCTATGCGATGGGTCTGACAGTGCTGCCGCTCAGAACGAGAGGCTCTTCGACCATTGTGGGGAAGCAAGCTGCACAACGCGAACAGCACACCAAGGTAGCGCGCCGGAGAGGAAGCCGCAACTTATTCGACTGTTACATTTGCGTGACAGCGGGCGGTGGCAGCTGCTAGCTAGGTCGCGTTACAGGTAAATGGCTGATGCGGGCGGCTCTGCGTCTTTGGCGGTCGGTGCGATGTGCGGTGCGGGCAGCGGACGAACCGAGCGCGCGACAGCAGCCAGCGCTTGAGCCAGCTCACCGCGACGGGCTTGCGTCGTGCTCTCACAGACCAAGGTATACAGATAGTGTGCGTCGGCAAAGACGAGCAGATCTTGCAGCAGCTGCGGCTGTGCGTCGCTCGACACGGCGCTGATCGGTGACGGCTCGGTGAGCATCGATGCCGCTTTGGGCTTTTGACTGCTGAGACAGAACGCGAGTCCATGCAGTCCGTGGTCCGAGGTCATCGGTGTGACGCCTCCATCGCTTTCAAAGGACAGACCTTTTTGGCGATAGCGCTCGATGAGCGACGTACACAGCGCTTCGGGCGACACCGTGCGGGGCACCGCTGGATGCATGACCAACATGGCGCGGTGCGACGGAAAATCGGGCGGATAAAAGCGCGTGCTCAGCCCGGCGGCAATGCGGCTCCAGCCGAGCGGCGGCGTATACAGATAGCGACGTTTGCGATAGCCGAGCCCGAGTCGCAGCGTATACGCGAGCTGACGAACCAGCAGCGCGGTGCTCTCGAATGCGCTCGACGAATAGACCGGCGCATCCAGCACATCCACCGAGTCATCGCCAAACACCGCTGCGACATGGATGTAGCCCAGCTGATCGCCGCGACGAACGAACAGCGCGGTCTGCGCGGCGAACTCTCCTTCGGCGGTCACAAAGGTCTCAGGCAGCGAGGCACGCAGCGGTGTCAGCGCGGGCTGCTCGGCCAAGAGCTCGCGGACAAGCTGTCGCAGCGTCTGAAGAGGCTTGCGCTTTTCTCGGTAGCGAATCGGCAGAAGTCGCAGCGCGTCGGGCGGCTCGAGCAGCCACTCTCCATCACGCTGAGACTTGTAGTAGCCAGGCGGGCAGACGATCACTTGGACACTCTAGCCGGTTTTGCTGGTTACTCGCTCCAGTCGTCCACTTCGTAGAGGAACTTGGTCTTGCCGATGAGCTTGCGGTTGACCGACGTGCTCTGCACAAACACGATGTACTTGTCGAGCGCCGTCGGCTTGATGCGCGCAGAGCCTTCTCCCTCGGCGGGCAGTCCGAGCAGTTCACGCGCAGCGGCACCTGCGAACATGTCGCCGGTCTTGCGGTCCGCAAGGATGATTTCCTTGTAGCCCTGGATGGTCTCGGTCTTGGTGAACTCGTAGAAGCCGCGACCTTTCTTAAACGCCAAGCCGTTGTCCGTCATCACCGTGCAGGTCTTGTGCGTCGTCGCAGCTGAGCTGTTCTACGCGGGGCTTGGGGCAGTGGGCGGGAATGCGGTGCCACCTGACGATGTGAGTCAGCGAGCAGAGACAGGGTCTACACCCAGTCAGCGGATGCGTCGCATGCTGTGGACAATGCTGTGTTAGGGTGCGCCCATGCGTCGCTCCATCTTGCTGACTGTCGCTGTGTTCTGTCCGCATCTGAACCGTACGGTTGCCGTAGAGCGCAACGAAGCGATAGGTCGGTTGGTGTACTGCGCGACGGGGGAAACGTGTCGCCAAAGCGCGGGCCAAAGTGTGGACCAGCCTGGCAGCGAAGCCAATCGTCCCTATCCTGCAAGCTGTCCGGTCTATCCGTCTCTGACGGCATCATCCTAGCGGAGTGCTCTGGCGCAGGCCGCCAACCGAGCGCAAGGTCCGTGATACGTAGGCGTCTACGATCCGCGAGACGGTGGAAGCTACGGTTTTCGTGACGTTGCCATCCGTGTCGGACTGCGCCAACGTGCCGGGTTAGAGCGGTTCTGGGTCGGTTTTCGCAACGAGGTTGAGGAGCGCTTCGACGCTGCGATGACGTTCCAGCGGGTGACGCAGCATGCCTTCTTTGCGGATGACATAGCGATTGCGCCGACCATCACGCTCGCGCACAAGGTAGCCGCTCGACTCTAGCTCGCCGATGATGCGCTGCACGGCGCGCTCGGTGATGCCCACAGCCGCAGCGATCTCACGCAGCAGTGCGTCGGGCCACTGCGACAAGAAGATCAAGACATGAGCGTGGTTGGTCAGAAACGTCCACTCGGGAAACTGCGTCGGCTCTGTGTTGGTTCCCATCGTCATGACCTTTCCTACGGTAGTCCTCATACATGAACATTGAAACATGAAATGAGTTTCATGCATCATAGTTCGTGTATTTAGTTCTTACGAGGAGTCCCATGGCGATCAGCACACCGTACAGACTGGACGAGAGCGGTCAGAAGCGAGTCACCGTCATTGCTGGCGATGGCATCGGTCCCGAGGTCATGGCAGCCACCCTGCGCGTCATTGCAGCCACCGGCGTCAGGCTCGCGCTAGAGCACTGCGAAGCGGGCGAGCGCGTCTTTTTGCGAGGCCAGCCTTCGGGCGTACCGCAAGAGACCATCGCATCGATTCATCGCAGCCGGGTCGTGCTCAAAGGTCCGCTGGCTACACCCGTCGGCAAAGGCGAAAAGAGCGCGAATGTCACGCTGCGCAAGGTCTTTGAAACGTACGGAAACATCCGTCCGGTGCGCACGCTGGCTGCGGTGCCCGGACCGTATCAAAACCGCAACATCGACTTGGTGGTGGTGCGGGAAAACGTCGAAGATCTGTACGCGGGCATTGAGCACATGCAGACGACCAACGTCGCGCAGTGTCTCAAGCTGATCTCGCGACAGGGCTGCGAAAAGGTCGCGCGGCTGGCGTTCGCGGTGGCGCGTGCCGAGGGACGCAAGCGTGTCCACTGCGTAACCAAAGCCAACATCATGAAGCTAACCGAAGGCTTGTTTCAGCGCGTCTTCGAGGAGGTTTCACTCGAATATCCCGACATCGCTGCGTCGCACATCTTGGTAGACAACGCGGCGCATCAGCTGGTCCGCGCGCCCGAGCAGTTCGAGGTCTTGCTGACCACCAACATGAACGGCGACATCTTGTCGGATCTCACGTCGGGCCTGTGCGGCGGCTTGGGCTTTGCGGCGGGAGCCAACCTGGGCGCTGAGGTGGCCATCTTTGAAGCCGTTCACGGCACTGCACCGACCATCGCCGGTCAAGATCGCGCCAATCCCTGCGCGGTGCTCTTGTCGGCGGTGATGATGCTGCGGCACTTGGAAGAGCACGCAGCGGCGGCGCAGATCGAGCAAGCGATCTACCTGGCCTTGGAAGAGGGCGTCTATACCGAAGATGTCCGGCGGGATGGCTGCGTCGGAACCCAAGCCTTTGCTGATGCCGTGATTCGCCGACTTGGACAGGCTCCGCAGCATACGTCGATTCGTCGCACCGCACCGCTTGTGCTCCCGCGCATCGCAAAGGACAAGCCGGTGCCGCGTCCCAGCCAGCGACAGACCATCGGAGTTGACATCTTCGTCGAAGCCCAGACCACACCCGCAGAGCTGGGTCCGCTGTTGGAGTGGCTGTGCAAGACCTCTCCGCTCAAGCTCAAGATGATCTCGAACCGAGGCGCCAAGGTCTATCCCGACCGAGGCTCGCTGACCGAGTGCGTTGATCACTGGCGCTGTCGCTTCATCCTGCGTGAGCCGAGCGATACGCTGGACGATGCAACCATCTTGGCGCTGCTTCAGCATGTGTCGCTCAAGCTGCGCTGGATGCACGTTGAAAAGCTGGAGCTATGGGACGGCCAGCCCGCGTTCACCCGCGCCCAAGGTGAAGACTGACGGCCTCTGTTGCGCATCCAATCGATCACATGACCCCGCTCATGTGATCGTTCAAACGTTCATTCGATCGTTCATGTGGTCGTTCATGTGGTCGTTCATTCGATCGTTCATTTGATCGATCTCAAGTGATCATTCGCAGCGGAGCTGAGCCACCGTTCGCCAGTGACTTTTGTGTCGCACTGTCACAAATTGTCACGGTGCATTTGCGTAACTGGTCAGGCTGTTGCGCGTACGAACAAGCTCCAGCGACGGAGAATGCAGCGTGCTGCGCGTGGTCTGTCGCTTGCACTGCAAGGATCATTTGATGCGGCTGACAGACTGTGTACGGTGGGTTTTGTTTGCGCTCTGCCAAGGGCTGATCTTCTGTGGCATTGCGTTCTGTGATTTCTCGTTGGCGCGAGCGAGTCCTTCTTCGCAAGACGTTTGGTTTCAGCCTGAGTCTGCGACCGATGTACGCACGCTGATGTCAGTGGTTCGGGACCGCGCGGCTTCCTTACAAGCGGATCACTTGGAGCTAGACATCCGTCGCTTCGATGCACAGCAGAGTCGTCTGTTTGACAATCCTGTGCTCGATGCAGCGGTGGGAACCATTCCTATCGGTCCAAGCAATCCGCCCGATCTGCCGACGCCGCTGCGTAGCATTCCCAACTACTCGGTTGGGTTGGGAATGCATCTGGACTTGGCCCGACGAAGTGCGCGCATTGAACGAGCAGACTTGGCGATCCAAGCGTCCGCTGCGCAGCTTGCTTTTGCGATCCAAGGACAGGCCATTCGCTTGCTGCGCGCAGTTGGAGATCTCGCGGTTGCAACGCTGCGACTGGCTGCGGATCAGCGCCTGACCCAGCAAGCCAGACAGTCGCTGTACTTGGCCAAAGAGCGAGTGAAGACTGGCTTCGGTCCGCCTCTGGATTCAGATCGTGCAGAGATCGAATTGCTGCGCTTGGAACAGCAGGTGTCCGCCGATCAAGGAGACATTCTATCGGCGCAAGCGACCTGTGCAGAGCTGGTAGGAATGCGCTGTGGAGCGTTCGCTGATGAGTCTGCGGCACGACTCCTTTTGTCTCGCTGGATTGTGAATGCAGAAGAGCAACCGCTGAAAACAGAAGAGCGCGCAGATCTGAAAGCACTGCTTCTGGAGCAGTCTGTGGCGTCCGCTGAAGCGCGTCTTTCACAAGCGGTCCGCATTCCTGATCCGACGCTGCGAGTAGGATATACGTACGATTCCTTTGTGGTGTCTGGGAATCAGCAGCACTCCATGAACGTGAGCATGACACTTCCGCTTGTGCTTGCAGATCGCGGACAAGTGGCAGCGCAAGCTGCAAACGCGCGCGTACTTCGATACCGAGAACAACATCGACTGACGATCCGCGCACTGGAGGCACGAGCTGAGTCGCTTCGCAGTGCGCTCGCTTCGCAGCGTCAGCGATTGCGTGTGCTGCAAGAACAAGTGCTCCCGCGTGCGCAGTCGATCTTGCGCGATGTGCGTCGTGCGTTTGAAGCGCGAGCGGTTCCGCTGACAGACATGAATCAAGCACAGCGTGCGCTGGATGAACTTCAGCTTCAGGAAGCCAGCGCGCTGTCGGACATCTTTCGGCTCTCTGTGGACCTTGTGGAGCTACGTGGCAGACATGACTAAATCCGATTCTTCTTCCGCTTCCCATTCTTCGTTCTGGTCGCTGCTTTCACGAGCCAGGAAGTCTCCGCTGCTGCTGCTGGTCAGTCTCTGTATCGGAGTATTCATCGGTGGATGGATCCACAAAATCGGACCCAGCGCACACACAGATTCACTGGGCGGAAACAGCAGCGCATATCGGATCGCAGGACGAAAGAGCATCACGCTGCTGGCGCAAGTGCCACAGCCGATTCCGTTTGAAACAGCGGAAGCGAAGCTGGGAGCCCCACTGCCTCTGCCACCGATCACTGCACGGATTGTGACGATTGAATCACATACTTCACCCGCGTACGCACCACTGGAAGGTCGCATCGATCACGTAGAAGTCCGGCTGGGAGAAACCGTCGCTGTGGGGGCTCGTCTGGCACTGGTTCGCAGTGGTGACTTGGCGACCATGCTCAAAGATCTACGAGCCAGTGCTGCGATGGCACAGACCAAGAAAGCGCTGGCCGAACGAATGAGCGTCCTGGTCGAATCGCGTGGTGCTTCTGCCAACGATCTGTTGGTTGCACAAAATGATCTGCGAGATGCGGAGCTACAAGCCAAGACAGCGGACTCGCGCCTGAAGTCTCTGTCGATTGCCACAGCGGGAGACAACCTGTACTGGCTGCTGGCACCGCGTGGTGGTGTGGTGACGCAGATCGATGCTGCGCCCGGTCAACAAGTCGGTCCCGGTCGAGATCGTCCGGTGGTGACGCTGGCGGATCTCGATGAAGTGCTGGTGCTGGCTGATGTCCCACAGCATGATCTGGGCGGACTGCGGGTGGGAGATCCGGTGGACATCCGCATTCCTGGTGACAACGACAGCATTGGCACCGGAACGATTGAAAACATCTCGCAAGTGGTGGATGCCGAACGACAGACTGTTCCGATTCGTGTCCGCGCCAAGAATCCAGACCGACTGCTGCGTCCCAATGCCTTTGTGGAAGCTCACTTTGGGGAAGGGGGAACCGTCCAACACAGCGTGATTCGTGTTCCCATCGAAAGCGTAGTCAGCGACGGATTACAAGCCGTTGTGTTTGTCGAAACAGAGCCCGGACACTTCAAACGACAGGAAGTGACGCTGGGAAGACAGAGTCGAAAGTATGCAGAAGTTCGCGCAGGGCTCAACGCGGGAGACAAGGTGGTAACGCGTGGCGCTCTGCTTCTGCTGAACTCGCTGAGCGTGGAGGGATAGCCGTGTTTGAATCTCTCATCACGATGGCGCTGCGGAGTCGTGCAGCTGTATTGACCGCGACGCTGATCTGCACGCTCTGGGGTCTGTATTCCTTTCGCGAGCTGACGATTGAAGCTTTTCCTGATCCAACCGATACACAGGTCAACATTCTGACGCTGTATGCCGGTCAACCAGCGGAAGAGCTAGAGCGTCAAGTCTCGATTCCTATCGAGCGCGCAGTGAACGGAACGTTCGGACTGACCAAAGTGCGGAGCACCAACTTGTTTGGTCTGTCGTTTGTGACGCTGACGTTTGCCGATGGCGTGGATCTGTTGTTCGCACGGGCGCAGACGCTTGAACGACTGCGGCTTGCAGAGCTTCCTGAAGGAGTCACTCCGCAGCTTGGATCGCTATCGACTCCGATTGGTGAGATCTATCGCTATTCTCTGCGTGCAACCGATGACAAAGGACAGCCTACTCACGGTGATCCGATGCTGCTGAGAACCCTTCAGGACTGGGTGGTTCGTCCTCGGATTCTGCAAGTGGACGGAGTCGCCGATGTCGTAAGCTATGGCGGTCTGATTCGAGAAATTCATGTCCGCGCAGATCCCGCGCTGCTTGCAGCCAAAGGACTGACTCTGCGCGAGCTGGAAGACGCGCTAGAGAGTGCTTCCCACAATGCATCAGGAGGTGTCCTAACCCGTGGTGCAGAACAGATGGTGATTCGCAGCGAAGGTCTGTTTTCAACACCGCTTGATATTGGTCAAGTTGCAGTGGCCACGCGCAGAGGAACACCGATCTTGGTGCGTGATGTTGCATCTGTCAGTGAAGGCTGGACACCGCGCCAAGGCATCTACAGCCGAGGAACAGATGCGGATGCAGTGGAAGGAATCATCTTGATGCGACGCGGTGAAAATCCGTCTGCCGTACTATCCAGAGTGCGTACCAAGATTGAAGACATCAACGCGCGCGCTCTCCCACACACCGTTCATGTCTGGCCTTTTTATGATCGGACAGAGCTTATCAACAAGACGCTCGAAACCGTTGGACGGAACCTGATCGAAGGAGCCGTGCTGGTGATCTTGGTTCTGTTTGTGTTCCTGCTCGATGTGAAGGCTGCGCTGATCGTAGCGACAACGATTCCGCTGTCTCTGTGTGTGGCGTTTATCTATCTGTACGCGCGCGGAATGTCCGCCAACCTGTTGTCGATGGGGGCAGTGGATTTCGGTGTCATTGTCGATGGTGCCGTTGTGATTGTGGAGCACGTTGTCAGCACGCTTCATCATCCACCCAAAGACGCACCATCAGAGCTACGGGGACGGATTGGCTGGGCCGTGACACAAGTTGCCAGACCGACGATCTTTGCGCTCCTTATCATCATTGCAGCGTACCTTCCGATCTTTATGCTTCAGCGCGTAGAAGGACGGATCTTTTCGCCGATGGCGCACACAGTGGTGGCCGCACTGCTCGGAAGTCTGGTCTTTTCAGTGACGCTGGTTCCGGTGCTGGCGACGCTCGCCTATCGCAAAGGAGTCCATCACAGAGAGTCTCCAGTCTTTCGCATTGCAGAGAGCCTGTACACACCCGCGCTACGGAATGCGCTGCGTCGTCCTGTTGCAGTCTTGGGAACCGCGCTGGTGGCGCTCATCGTATCGGGATACATCTTGGCTCAGCGTGGCAGTGAGTTCCTTCCTGAGATCAACGAAGGCTCTCTCTATCTGACGTTTTCCCTTCCATCAAACAGCTCGCTGGATGAAGGACGACGGATCATGCCGGAACTGACTGCGGTTCTGTCCGAGTTTCCGCAAGTGGAAGCGCTGTCTTCCCAGCTTGGTCGTCCTGAAGATGGAACCGATGCTGCGCTGCCCAGCAACCTAGAGTTCTTCGTCAAGCTGCGACCGATGGAGCTGTGGCCCAAAGAAACCCAGAGCCTTGGTTCCTTGATTGAGCAGATCAAGCGGCGGTTGGCTGTGGTCCCAGGACTCGACGTGAACTTTTCCCAGCCGATTCGCGACAACGTCAACCAGAGCGTCTACGGACAGATGGGACAGATTGCGCTCAAGATTTTTTATCATGATCTCAAAGAGCTGCAATCGACGGCAGAAGCGACGCGCGATGTCCTGTCCGGAGTCAAAGGAGTGGCAGACTTAGGAATCGTCAAGAGCGCTCCGATTCCACAGCTTCAGATTCGTCCGCAGCGTGAGCTGCTGGGGCGCTTTGGGCTCAGCATGGCCGAAGTTCAGCACTTTATCAGCGTCGCAATCGGGGGAAGTCCGGTCGGTACGCTGTGGGAAGGAGAGCGCAACTTTGATGTGGTGTTACGGCTTCCTGATGCAGCGCGCGATACGGTCGAAAGGATCGGAATGCTTCGGATTCCTACGCGGAGTGGCGCACTGATTCCGTTGTCAGCGGTGGCGACGCTGCGCGTGGACTATGGACGGGCTACGCTCAACCGCGAAAACGGTCGTCGCTACATCGGGGTTCGGATGAATGTACGCGGACGAGATCTCGGGAGCTTTGTTCAAGATGCGCAAGCCACCGTGAACCAGAAGGTTCCGCTACGACCTGGAATGACCATGGAATGGGGCGGAGAGTTTGAGTCCAAAGAGCGCTCCATGCAGCGTCTGAAAGTGGTGGTTCCGCTCGCACTCCTTGTTACGCTGGCGATTCTGTTCAAAGCATTTGACTCGTTGGTGCTTGCGATCTTGGTGCTGTTAAACGTGCCGTTTGCGCTGATCGGTGGAGCCATCGGTCTGTGGCTGGTTGACATGCCAGTGTCGATTGCGGCTGCGGTTGGATTCATTGCACTCGTCGGACAAGCCGCTCTGAACGGAGTCCTTGTGGTGTCTGCGATGGAAGAACACCGGCGGAGCGGAGTTCCTTTGGCTGACGCCATTCATCAAGGAGCCCACAGTCGCTTGCGAGCTGTCCTGATGACGGCTGCATTGGCTGCTCTTGGGCTGATTCCGGCGGCACTGTCACGAGCGATTGGATCGGAAACACAGCGTCCGATTGCTGTTGTAATCGTCGGTGGAACGCTGTCTGCGGCACTCCTGACGTTGATCGTGTTGCCTGTGATGTATCAGCAGCTCCTTCGGCTCCTGTATGCGCGTACGGAATCCGCGCCAAACGATGCAGAGCCGCCCAGTCAGCCGCCTCCGTAACCGCCCAGACACGCAGTCTGTCTGCGTCCGCTCTCCATGAAATTTTTTGGAGAGCAGCTTCGGTCACGACGCGCTGCGATTGCGCAGCAGCCCGATCGAAAAGCCAAGCCTCCAAAACATTTTGAGATCTCAGAATGTAAGCTTTTCTACAAAAAAGCCGATCTCATTAGGTGTCAACTCCGGTTACTCCAACAAGCTCCTAGAGCGGGCGGAGTCCTATCGATTTCTGGCCACCATGCTGCGCTATCCAGAAGGGGACTCGCTTGCATCGGTTCTTACAGAGTGCCAAGCAGAGGGAGAGCGGCTGCTCGACTGGTCGCGTGCGCTCCTTCCTTCCGTC
>JAEUKB010000035.1 GCA_016794365.1 Myxococcales bacterium | reverse complement strand
ACGCTCCGCTGGATGGCCGCGTCAACGTCTGCGCACGCCTGCTACCCAGCACCTACCTGAGCGTGAAAAGAGCCAAGAAACAGCTCGGCTTCCGCACCATCGCCGGAACCTGGGAGTACATCATCAGGCTCGGCTTGGCGGCAATGGGGCAAAGGATTCAGTAGCGCTTGGTGCTCATCAAGCAATACTGATGAATTGAGCGGTTAGGCTTGCAACGGCCAATTCAACGAGCATCCAAATGGGACAAAAAAATTACCAGGAACTTCCCTTCACAACAGCCGAGGAACTCCTTCGTGCAGTGACTCCAATGCCAGTCCTGAAGACAGGAACTCCATATCCACGATTCATTTTCCGAGGACAATCGGATGCCAGTTGGGATTTGGTTCCGACTGCTCTTCGGCGAAAGCCTAGCGACGATGTCACCACCACTGCTATCCGTTGGATTGACCCGCGGGGGCTTGATTCGACGTGGGACGGTCAAGTCTTTGCAGAGTTCCGCTTGCTTCAGCTCTTTATCGAGGCGTGCGACCGCTCGGTGATTCCAGTACCGGGCGATAGCTTCGAGTTTCGCAAGGCATGGATGGACGATCAGATTTCTGAGGTATCCTCCGCTTATCGCTTTCCATCGAGGTGGCCATTTCCTGCGCACCTCTCCGCACTCGCCTTCGCACAACATCATGGAATCCCAACGAGGCTTCTCGACTGGTCGCATTCAGCGATCGTTGCTGCATACTTCGCCGCTGCTGGCGTACTAGACGAAAAGCAACCTTCAACGGGCTGCATCGCACTTTGGGCACTGAACATCGAGCTACTGCACATCTACCCTGCGATCGAGGTAGTCCAGATGCCAGGTGCACATAGCGAGCGGCTCGGAGCGCAGCGAGCCTTGTTTACGGTTCTAAGGGATCAGCAGGTTCGAGGCACAAATGTTCGTGCCACATCGCTTGATGCTGCGCTGGCCAGTTCAAACGAGGACCGATTCAGACCCAAGCCGCTCTGGAAGCTCACACTCCCCAAGTCCGAGGCGCTGCGTCTTGTCTACCTCTGCCATATCAATGGGGTCGATGCTGCTGCGGTGTATCCAAATGCAGAGGGGGCAGCCCGGGCAACAAAAGAACAACTCGCCTGGCTACGAACCGATCCAAGGACTGGACGGAATGCAACCGACCATGAATCGTCAGCAGGCGTGTCTGGGTAGATCTGCGATGGCAGTGCGCGAAGAGTCGGTATGGAAGCTACTTGCAGATACCCATGAGACCGCATCGCATTTTAGACACGGATCGCAAATTGTGAGGTCGATTGCTACGGTGCAAACCGAGCGGATGACCTGCTGAAAATCACCTTCGCTGGCATAAGCAGAGAACTTGGTTTCCCGCGTCCCAAGTCGTGTCCACTGATGCACTATCGCCGACGCCTGATCAGTGGTGTGCCCTTGTAGTCTGTTGCCGCAACACAGTCCTTTGCCCAATGGCTGGTGCGTCCACACTTGAAGCACGCCGTCGGCACAGACTCGACACGTCCATGCATCCTGGGCGTCAGTGCCACCAGATTGTGGGGGGTGTTGTTGAGTTTGTTCCCGTCAATGTGGTGAACCTGCATCCCATCGAGACTGTCCTCTCCGATTCTTTTGGCCAGGGTCCTTCGGTGAGTGCTCTCCCAGCGCTGGGTTTTCTCGTCGAAAAACTCCGCATAGCCGTTTCGATGCCGTGTCTTCAATGTCGATTGTTGGGGGCTGGTTCGATTTGTGTTTCTTGTTTTGCTCATTTGTATCCTCCGGCCCACAAGATAGACCCGAGGTCTGACAACGCCACGTTTCTCGTCGGAGCACTCAAAAAAGACGAATCCTACAGAATGGGCCCAGCGATGGCTCGCCGAAGCCGGCCAACCACTGGGAGAGACATGGAGCAGATGGAGATGCGTCCCAGACGCTCGCAGTAGGCAGGTACCGATCGCCAGATCGCTTCGCCAGCGGACAGCGGCATCTGGCGACAGCACCGACGAGCAGTCGAATAATTGGAATCGGCACCTCCCGCACGAAAACCCTCGGCTCATCTGTGGCAGGTGTCGTATGCATTCCCTCGCTCGTTCTGGATCGCGAAAGTGGTCCAAGAGTGGACCACGACGCGCCACGGCCACTCAACTTCCGAGGGAAATCATGCCAGCAAGGCCGCACAGCGGCATGCCAGGTCGAGCGGAATCGCTACTGAGCGACGAGCGAGAAGCCAATGCGCTGCACTTGGCCGATATTCTTCACAGTCAGCGATCCGGTGCGCAAGTCTGTCTCGGTCGGACGAACCGTGGCTGGTCTACTTACCGCCAGTGCGGACCAGAACGCCCGAAGCATGGATGTTCTTGCACGAACCCGTCTTGCCTGATGCTGCGACGGTGTAGTCGGTGAACAAATCTACTTGAAGTGCGTTGCCATTGAGAACAAGCGCTGTGTCCCGAATCGTTCCAGTAACGAGCGAAGTTGGTGTAGTCGTTGGTGGGCATGTCACAGCCCGAGACTGCGTTGCGATATTTCCATGCTGGTCGAAGTACAGGTCGCCGCACTTGGCATGCCAAAAAATTTGACTGTTGCCAGCCGTCATGATTGTGAACGAGACCTGTGAAGACTCCGCTTGGACGCTGCTCCCGTCTGAACAGGTGACCGAGGCGGAAGACAGCGCGCCCATCCACATCCCAGTGAAGTCATACTTTGCATTTTCCTCCGCATCATTGCCACAACCGACGGTGGCCAGAGATGCCGCAACGAGACCAGAGAGCAGGATTTTCCGCATAGTTTCCTCCGCTACTTGTTCCTGACCGATTCGAGATTATGAGAATTCACCATCTCTAGTCGGGCAAGGTATGACTACCCGACAGGACAGTCAAGGCCACGACCGACAGCGACGGATCGGGCTTCGTCCGGTGTCCCAGGTGGTGGGGTTCTCCTGATTGGCTCAGTTGCTTAGATCCTAACGACCATGGGCTCAGACGGGGGGGTCTCGTCTGCCTTCGGTTGTCCAAAGAGGAAGACGAAACGGTAGTCGCTGTCCTCGCCATGTTTTCCCGTGAACATGCGAGTCTGCGTCCCTTGCTCATTCGACGAGAAGGGAACGGACTCGTCCGCGAGGTTAGTGTCCATCCGATCGGATATCGGCAAAGACCGGGCCGCTCCTGTGCTCATTATGATCAGAAGCAAACACTGCTATTCACATAACGGCTTGCCCGAGCGAGCGTTCTGCCCCGCAGAAGTAGGCAACTTCTGCCAAGGTAGCCCAAGTCTGACGAGCCAGCGACGAATTGACCAGCCCGTGACCGGACCACTGCCCAAGCAACCACCAGCCCGGTCCATCCAGTAGGCTGGCAGACCTGAATAATGACCATTTTAAAGCCCCATGGATTAAGAGTGCTCGACGGTGCGAAAAAATTGCTTGAAATGTCCGTGTAAAGGACTTTTTTCACAGCCTCTGAAAATGTCTTAATTTGACCAGACTCATCAGTGGTTCTTGCCAACTGTTCTATGTTTGTAGGACTACTTTTTGCGTTCACGGCCTAATCCCGCCGTTCCGTTGGGAATCGGGCCTGTTGATCGTGCGGATGGTTTCACGGAATGGAATGGGTGGGAAGAGGTGAGGAACGGCAAGGAACAGCGAGCGAGGGATCAGCGCGGCAGGCGCTTTTGG
Organism: Myxococcales bacterium; assembly: GCA_016794365.1. Taxonomy (GTDB): domain Bacteria; phylum Myxococcota_A; class Polyangia; order Palsa-1104; family JAEUJZ01; genus JAEUKA01. The sequence goes on along the minus strand of JAEUKB010000035.1, from coordinate 198 downwards.
AACATGAACAGGCTCCTGGGGCGGGTTGCGCCAAGGAAGGGAAGCTGAGCAGTCAACGACCAGTCGAGTTTTTGTAGACAGCGCACCATGCTACTTGGGTCGTAGCGACGGATGGAGAACATGCAGAACGTCTTGTGTTGCATCCCTGGCAGACCAACCTTGGCGATGAACTGGAGTCCGTAACTACCGGGAAGAGGC
>JAEUKB010000059.1 GCA_016794365.1 Myxococcales bacterium | reverse complement strand
AAACGCGACGGCACCAAGCTGTCCGGCCCCTGTCCGGTCCACGACGGAGACAGTCCGCGCTCGTTTCACGTCGAACTCGACAAAAACATCTGGCACTGCTTCAGCAAGTGTCAGGGTGGCGGCAACCAGCTCGACTTGGTTACAAAGAAGGAAAACATCAGCATCCGTGACGCAGCACTGCGACTTCAGGCCTTCTTCAGCGTCGAAGAAGGGGACCGAACGGAATCGGTACGTACACACCGAGCAGAGTCTGTTCATCGTTCCGACAACGGTTCTGAGCCGCGAAAGGAGTCATCCAAAACGAAACAGAAAGAAGAGGAACCGGAAGCCAACCAGCCGCGCCACATCAAGCTTGAGCTGAAGAGCGACCACCCGCATTTGCTCGATGACCGAAGACTCAAACTCACAACTACGGAACGCTTCGGCGTCGGCTACTGCTCACGCGGGATTGAAATACAAGTTTCCCAAAGGGTTTCGTAAGGAACTCGTCCTCTACAACCTGAACCGCGCCAAGGAAGACCAAAAGGAGTCCGGCCTGATTCTGGTCGAGGGATTCTTTTCGGTCCTCAAGCTCTACGAAGCCGGACTCCCGAACGTCGTCGCCTCCATGGGCTGCGAACTCTCCGACGAGCAAGCGAGACTCTGTGCCGAAGCCAAGGAAGTCATCATCCTCTACGACGGCAACGACGCCGGATACATCGGCGCGGCCAAAGCGAAAGCCAAGCTCGCGCCGCTCGTTCCCGTCCGCATCGTCAAGCTCGATCGCCAGAAATGTCGCCCGAGCTGGTTTCCCCGAAATCAACGAAACCATCCTTGCCGTCGAAACGGAGCGAGCCATCGCGCAGATTCGCGGCGGAACACCACTCCCGCTCGACGCGGATGCCTCCAATGCCGATGGATATTTTCTCGCCGACCTCAGCGAGCGGAAAGCCGCAACGCTGCGACTGGAACGTCTGACTGTCAAAGCAGATGAACGATGCTGGGCGGCGCGGCACGCTCTGGCTCAGCTCATACCACCGCTCAGCCCTCGCGCCTGGGCTGCACTTGTCGTGGCTCTCTGCGTCATCACGCTCATCGGTGTATATGCCCTGAAAACGCTCCTCAGCTCCAGCTTCGATGAGCTGCTCTTCCGCGCCTACTATGAGGGACTTGCCGTCGCTGATGCAGCCATAGTCAGCGCCCGTCAGGCCGAAATGCTCGTCATGCTGGTCGCAAGCTGTCTCCTCGGAGGAAAGGCCCTTGCGGTCGTTGGTAGTTCGGGGAAACTGAGCATTGCGTCGAAGGTGCTACTCGCAGCGGTCGCACTGGTGTTCTCCGCCGCCCTCGCTGCCGTGAGGCTGTCGGAGGGGGGCGGTTTCGCCGCCGTAGCCGTTCCACTCGTCGAGCTGGCCTTGCTAGGTTCGTACACGTTGCTGCTCCTCGCCATCGGTGACGTACTCCAGAGCCACGCCGAACGAACCGTCGCGTACCGAGCGGCTCAGGGTGTCGTCGCGGTAGAAGATGCCCACCGCGCCGACCTGGACCAAGCGCGGGCGGCGGCTCTTCAGGACTTCGAGATTCGCCGACGTGCCCTGGCTCAGCGCGAAGATGATTGTCGGCGACCGCCCCTCAACGAAGCGGTCGCCCGCGCCACGGTCGAAGCCGAGTACCTGGTTGCGACCGCTGAACTAATGACCACAACAGCCGAAGCGGCCTATGGGGACGCCCCCGCCGTCTCGCCGCCAAGTGAAGAGCAGCCCGGAGGTGTTCCATGAAGAGCGACGCCAAACTGACGCTCGCTCACCGTCTGGAACTGGCCGCATCGCTACGGCAGATTCGGCGTGATGAATCTGCTCTGGCCGTGCGACTCCAAGCGCGTCACACCATTGCCGCAGAAACCGCCAAAGCGCAAGCCGCCGTCTGTGACGCCGAAGACACGATTCTGTGCAACCTTCCGTCACCGCTGCCAGACGAGGCGAGCGAACTGGTCGCCGCTCATCCGCTCCCACGCGGACGACGGCATCAGCTAGAGCGCTTCGAGACCGTCTTTGCTCCCGTCCGGTTGGAACAAGCCGAACAACTCGCTCGCACCATGACCGGAGAAAGCGGCGAGTCGACAACAACAACCGCCCCCAAAACACCCCGCCGCACCAAACCAACCGGCCCCGAAGGAGGCACGCCATGATGTGCCTCGTTTTTACTATCGCGGTCTTCTGCCTCACGCTCTCTGGTCTGAGCCTCATGGTCGGTTGGAAGCGTGGGGCTGCCCAACTGGCTCGCATCGCCTTCGCTCTCGTCCTTGGCAGTGCCGTCGTGTCGTGGTTCGTGGAATCGCTCAGGTCGTTCTTTGCTCAGCAGGAAATCAGGGCGGCAGCTGGTGGCTTAGCAGTTCTCCTCTTCCTTGCCGTAGCCGGTTTGGTGGTGGGCTGGTTGTTCAATCGGCGCTCGGAACCAGCGTCCGCCGTTCGTCCGACGATTCGCCGCCGGGCGCAGCTTGCGGCACTCGATGAACACGCGCCGCAAACGCAACCTGCGGAGCCCCGCTCAGCCAGTACCGACGACCTACAACTGTTCGGAGACAGCCTATGAAAAACAATGATGCCTTCCCGGTCGGCTGGGCACTCTCCTCGGGAGAGGAGCGACTGATGACGCTGCCTCTTTCAACGGTACTCCGTCACCAATTGATTACGGGCTCGTCTGGCTGGGGCAAGTCCGGGGCCATCCTGTCGATGGTCCTGCAAGCCCTCACGAAGTTCCCCTCTATCGGGGTTGTTCTGACGGACGGCAAAGGAGAGACGGCACATGAGCTGACCGAGGCGTTCCTCCCATCCCTCGTCGCCCAGTGTCCCCGCCTCGACCCGGCGAAGTTTGTTATCGTCAAACCTTTTGGGCGGCAGTATGTCGTCCCGCTCAATCCGCTCGTCCCCATTCCGGGCCTCGATGCGAGCGTCCAGGCCCATATCGTGGCGACTCTTTTGGCAGGTCTGGCCGATGGGACGGTCGGACCGCGAGTGAAGTCGCTCCTCGCGAAGCTGTGCCATGCGGGCATTCTTGCCGGGGTCACACTCCTCGTCCTTCTCTCCGCCCTGCACGATGAGGCCGCAGCGGCACGCCTCGCGAGTCGTGTTCCTGATGAGGAACTGCGTCACTACCTGACCGACGTGCTACCAAGAGAGCCGCGAGCCAGCAAGGATGCGCTCGCCTCCCGCCTCGAATGGTTACTGCTCATCCCCGAAGTCCGGGCGATGCTAAATGCTCCGACAGCGCTCTCCGGTGCCGACATCCTCGAAGCACCGCTGTCGGTCATCGACCTGGGTGGCGATATCCCGATGGGCTTTCTGCCGCTCGTCGAGGTCATGGCCTCGCTCATCATGACCATCGTCACAATGGCGATATTCTCGCGGAAAGTTCCGGCGCACCCCGTCCTCTGCATCATCGACGAGTGGCAGGTGATAGCGCCGAAATCGGGGGCGGAACTGGAACGCACACTCGCCCAAGCGCGCTTTCGTCAGGTGAGCCTCATCCTGGCAAACCAGACGCTCGGGCAGATTGCCGACACGAGTTTACTGCGCTCGCTCCTGACCAACATCAGCGTCCATTGGGCATTCCGTCCCACGGAAAAGGATGTCGAGCACGTCCTGCCGCTGCTCCCGGTAACGGGTCGCTGTCTCGACCCCGAGCGACCTGACCAGCTCCTCGGGAAAGACGCCGAGCGCAAGCGACTTATCGAACGGCTCTCGAAACTGCCGCCACGGCAGGCGCTCCTCTCGGACTTGGTAGCCGGACGAGCTGACCTCATCCGAACGCTCGCCGTACCCTACGCCGAAGCAAAGCGCCGGTCGGGTGATGTTCCTGCCGATGTTCGTGAAGCCTGCCGCCAGGGACGATTCGGGGTGCCGTTTGGGGAACTTCAGAAACATAGTGAACGAGTCACGCACCACTCAGCGGCGGCAAAAGATGCTCCGGTCGGTGTTGAACCACCCATCACGTCAACACGGTCAGCTCGGCCTCGGTTGGTGCTGCCATGACCGGTACCGTTTTCTTCTGGGTCCTATCTCTGAAGGCGTCCTTCTCAACCCGCCTTCTCCTGCTCGCGCTCGCACTCAGCATCGTGCCGTTCACGCTCGCGGTTGATGCACTCCGTTTGCTCATCGGGGGCCTGCGTGAACGCCGTCTGCTCATGGCTCCCTCCGTCCGATGCCCCGCCGGTCATGACGTAGTTCTTCACGGTGGCTGGCGTTGTTCGTGCGGCGTCGTGTTTTCGGGCTCCGGCCTCTCCGCCTGCCCGGCGTGTGGCGAGCGAAGCTACCTGATGTGTCCGTGCGGTCGGTCGGTCAGAAATCCTTTGCGGAGGCGCGGATGAAGAAGTCATGCAAACGAACCATGCGGCAGCACCCCGATCGTTCGCGACTCATGCCACGGGAAGTGGAAGGTCTGGTCTTCATCGCTGAAGCGCAGCCTGTCGCAACCTCGGTCTACCAAGAACGCTTGGGGGTTAGTGTCGCAGTCGCCAGACGTTCCCTACGCAAACTTAGAAATCACGGGTTGGTCAATGTCTTCGTAACAGCTCAGGAGGTGCCTTCTCACTTTGCACTGACGAAGCGCGGAGCGGTCCTTCTCGCCGAAACATTCGACCGTCGCATCGACGAATTCCACGTTCTACGCGGCATCGGCAAGCTCCCGCTTCGACATCACGATGTCGGTGCTCATCTGGCTGCGTCCCTGTATCGGGCCGCTCACCAGAACGAAGGCATCGTGCTGGAGTCCTTTCTGACTGAATCGTCGATTCGTCGCAGCCGCAAACTGGCGGCATCAACCCAGATACCAGACGCCGTAGCCGTCCTGCGGAACCAGGCTGGTCAGCGCCTCGCGTGGGCGATTGAAATAGACTTGGCGACCGAAAGCCCGGCATACGTCGCACGACACAAAGGGAAACCCTATGCCGACCTTCAGGCGCACGGAACGCCACTCCTGAATGTTGTGGACTGGAGAGTCCTGTGCGTGGTCCCCACAGAACAGAGGATGAAACGATTGGCGGCAGCTCTCTGGGAAGCGGGCGTACCCGAAGCACAGTGGTACTTCACCATTGCCCGTGAGGTCGGCGCGGAAACGGTGTTCTCTGCCGCGTGGCGAACGGTGCGGACGATGCCCGGAGGAACCGAAGCCGCGCTTGTTTGTGAAGACCCGCTTCCGGCCTGTGCTGTTCTGACGGACGGTAACGACGACATTTACAGGGAGGAACGCTAAGTGCCGACGGTGAACCAAGCCCGCTTGAACGCGAAGGTGCCGCAGCCCGCATCCGTCTCTCTACCCATCCCCGGATTGTCGTTCGACGGTGTCCGTAACAGAACTGGAAGGACTGGCTATTTGAAGAATATAAGTATTTAAAAATACTTATTAAATTCAGATAGTAGTTCGTTCATGCCCCCACGCAGGGCCATCACCGATGAATGCCGCGTCATTGACCTCACCGTTGGGGAGCTGATGGACGTGTTCTTCGAGCGGCTGAGTAAGGCCCTCCCGCGCGGAGACGCAAGTGCTGGCGAGCCCGAAGCACTGCTCGATACATGGCAAGCGGCCGGCCTGCTCGGTGTGACGCCGAAACATGACCCCGGCCCGCAGCCGCCGCAAGGCACCCCGGAATGGCGAACGTGGCGGGTGAAGCATCAAGCCGTGCGGGATGATGTCGCGCATCGGTTCCAACAGCTCTTGTCCCGTCGGCCAGAACTCGCGAAGTTGGCTCGCTACGATGGTCGCCGAAGGTACTTTGTGCGGGGCGATGTGGCTCGCTACCTCGACGAACTCGGCAAGCACGCTCGGTCCCGCCATCGGTAAAGTCGAGCCACGCTTCGTCGCTGCGAAGAACCCTCCTGCCCTCGTTGTCAGACCCATCTGCTACCAGCGGTCGGTGTCATTGGCAGCCGCACTTTGGTGTTCAAAGGCGGTCGTTGCCAAACCCCCCAGACAACAGCAAAGGAGAGAATCTTGAAGAAGACAACTGTCAGCACGGTCGTGGCGCAACTGGAAGCAGCCACGTCAGACCTCAAAACCGTCCAGAAGAAAATCGTCGCGTTTCGTGAGGTACTGAAAGAACTTCAGGGTACTGAATCGGAGCTACAGCAGGCTGTTGCGCAGAAAGACCTCGCCTTGGTTGCCCAGGCAGTGGAGCGATTCAAGGAACGGGGTCAGCGGTTGCGGACCGCATCGGAACAGTTGCAGGAGGTGCTGGAGTAGCAGTGCTTTTCGCGCCGATTTCTTGGACCACATTTGGACCACCAACCGCACGCCGAACCCACCAAAACCCCCGCTTTAGCCCCTTTTCTGCACCCCACCACAGCGACGAAAACGGGAGCGTACGGGAATCGAACCCGCCGCGCCGGTTTTTACACCAGCGCCACCAATTTTGAAGACTGGGCCGGGCACCAGTCCCGGACACGCTCCCAGCGGCACGCTAACACGAATTGGGTCGCGAAGCGCGCAGCTACTTTTTGATCTTCAGCGGAGGCGGAAGCACGAACGAGTCGATCGCTTTGCGGAAGGATGGGGCCAGCGCGGGGAACTCATCTTGGCGGACAAAGGTGAGGACTTGGAAGGCTTGTTCGCCGCGCGCAAAGCAGCCAAAGTAGTACTCCATGGCCAGTCCGTTGACGGTGGCTTTGGCATGTAGGAGTCGGCCTTCTTTGGGATGACTGTCGAGCACTTCTGTGGACACATCTGTGGCGCCAAAGTTGGCGCGTGCAGCGTCCGCCACCGCGCGTACGTAGTGATCGGGGTTTAGATCCGCGCCTTCGAGACGCTCTGCGATGACCAGGATGTGGGCATCCAGATCGGGACGAACCAGCCAGCGATCTGCGAGCGGATTGTCTTTGTGCGCTGCTTCCTGTTTGCGCAAAAAGTAATTCCCATCGGGTGCTGTCAGCTCGTACGGCTGGTTCAGACCGACGACTTTGCTGACCACACCGGGCTCTGCATCATCGGGAACACCCAGCGCTTCATCGGTTGGGAGTTCAAAGGAATCGAAGATGCTGCGCAGCTCTGCTTCAACTTTGGGAAACGACTTCTGCGACGCAAACGTGATGATCTGATAGCCGTATTCATAGGCGGCGAGCGTACCGCTTAGGTATTCCAGCTTCTGTCCGTTTACCGTTGCTCGCAGATGAACCACGCGACCTTTTTTGGGATGACGTGGCATTGGCTCACGCGATAGCTCGGTCAGCGCGGATGATGCGCCGCGCGTGTTTTCGACCATGGCTTCGACGAGCGCATCCGGCAAAAGACGCTGACCCGGTACTTTTTCCACGATGATGAGTACGTGCGCATCCAGATCAGGACGCGTCAGCCACAGATCGGCCAGTGGGTTCGTTTTCTTCGCTTCTTTGTCTTTGCGCAGATACCAGTGATGAGAGGGCTTCTTGATGTGGTAGTGCGTCCGCTGTCCAACCAGCACGTCGGGAGCAGACTCAATGTCGCGGAGTACGTGCTGAATGACGGGACCGAGCGGATTGACTCCAAGCAGGGTCACGCTCAGTCCAGAGATGTTCAGCAGCGAGTACACAAAGAACAGCGCGCTGGCGACTCCGATGCGGAGCCGTCCAGCCTGACCGATGAGCAGCAGCAGCAAGGACAATCCGACCATCACCTGCGACGCGGCGATCATCGGTTCTTTGGTGATCGAGAGCGCGGTATAAACCACCGTTCCCAGCACCGTTCGCACGATCGCCCACACGATGTACTTGGTCTTTTTCGATAACAGAGAGACTCCGATCAGGGCATCGATGATCGCTGGGACAATGCCTCGCTCTGGCGCAAACATCGGTCCCAGCGCGGGATCGACAGGAATCACAAACGCGCTCAGCAGCACCAGCGCAGCATTGATGCACAGCAGTCCGCCTGCGATCTGTGGACCGAGCGAAAGGATGCGCTCTGGAAGCTGGGAGTCCGTCGCGGGACTTGGCGAAGGGTCCGGGGCTGCGGACTGTGAAGCTGAATCGGCTGAAGGGGAACTGGAATCGGATGCGTGGGTCGCTGGATCGATCATGTAGCGCTTGTATGTCGAATCGCTGTGCCTGTCCATCAGGTGGGGTCTAAACCCCCAGCGCGGAAGTCATTCTTTCGGATCGCGCTCGTCGCACACTGGTCATCGTCCGCTTGGTACATGTCGTGCAATAGGAAGCAGGAAACAGCGCGCATCGAAGGACGCTCGGATCCTTCCTATCCTTCAGCGCATGCGCCGCTTGAAAAAGGAAACGACGATGAAAAAGCTCTCTGTGCTGGCACTTCCGGTTGTACTGACGCTGATTGGCTGTGGCGATCCGCTTGGGAAGGATGGACTGGAAGAAGCAACCGCTGGCAGCTCGATGATCGAAGGTGAATTCAGCGCCGAAGCAACGGTCTGTTCGGGCAGTAACAAGGTGTACGGAATCGATGTCTCTTACTATCAAGGGACGATCAACTGGGCGGCGGTCAAAGCAGCGGGCAAGCAGTTTGCGATCATTCGCGTAAGTGATGGCACCGGCTTTCTGGATCCGAAGTTTGCGACCAACTGGAAGAATGCCAAAGCAGCGGGTCTGACCGTCGGTGCGTATCAGTTCTTTCGGCCCAGTCAAGATGCAACAGCGCAGGCGGATTTGCTGGTCAATCAGCTGAGCGCGGTGGGCTTTGGCGCAGGGGACATTCCTCCGGTCATTGATGTGGAAGTTACAAGTGGAGTCTCTTCCGCCAACATCGCAGCGCGGGTCAATACGTGGCTTCAGCGAGTCAAGTCGCGCACCGGACGACTTCCTGCGCTGTACACGTCACCGGGATTCTGGAGCGGTCTTGGGAATCCGACTCCGAGTCCGCTTCCGTATATGTGGGTCGCGCACTGGGGTGTGAGCTGTCCGTCGCTGCCTCCGGCTTGGGGTCGGCTGCGCTTCTGGCAGTATTCTGCGACCGGATCGGTGTCGGGAATCAGCGGCAACGTCGATCTCGACATCTACAACGGCACGCTGGCAGAGCTACGCGGACTGTAACTTCGATCGAGCCAGTCGTCCGAGCTTGCGCAAGGTATCCAGCTCTCCGTGAAGGACCAGGACATCTCCGATCGCGAGCTGTTCATCGGGCGCTGGACCCAGATGACTGGGAGTCTCTCCGCACTTGCGAGACAGCACCATCACGCGATGAGTTTCCGTCAGCGATGCAATCGTCACACCCAGTAGGGAAGACCCCTTTCCGATTGAAATCTTGGCGGTAAACAGCTCGCGTCCATCCAGTGTGAAGCTTCCCAAAATATCCAGATCCAGCACGGATGCAGCGACGAGCGGTGCCGCAGCAGCAGCCGAAGAAAACGCAACTTCCAAGCGAAACGCATCACGCAGCTTGTTCGCGATGTTTTCATCGAACATCCGCAGCACCACCCGAATGTGTGGATTCAGCCTGCGTGCATCGAGCGCGATCTCTACGTTGGCCAGATCATCGTTGGTTGCAATCACAAGGGTTCGTGCGTGATGAAGTCCTGCGGCTTCGAGCGATTCCTCTTGGCGCGCATCCATCAGCAGAACCGGAACACCCATCTGCTGCGTTCGCGTGAGGAAGGAAGACTCTGTATTTTTTTCGATCACCACCACATCGAGATGCCAGTGAAGGAGTCGTTCCAGAATCCGATATCCGACGTGACCAAGTCCGCACAAGATGATGTGATCGCGATAGGTCGAAGCCAGCACGCGGGTCCACTCCTTTTGATTTTCCTGACGTGAAAACAGCAGCAGCGTAGCGCGCACCAGCGTATCTGCGACCACCAACAGCCCGATGAGCGGATAGGAAAAGTACATCGCTCGCGCGAGCCATTCCTTTGGCATCGGATAGACCGATTCCAAGCTAAACAGACTGTAGGTCGCAAACAGACTCTCTACGTAGTCGGGCTGGAGTCCGTCTTTGCGCGCGTAGGTGTGAATCACCAGCGTTCCGATTCCCAGCAAGATCCAGATGATGACGAAGCTCGCCCAGAACTTTTGCAGCACCAGTCGCAGAAAGCGCATCGTTGCGCGTACTCGTCGAGCTGCCCGACGGCGAAGGTGTTCCTGCTCGTGTTCCTGCGCGCTCTGCACGGTGTAGCGAGTCTACGGCAATCGCTTCCCGACAGACAACCGCGCATTGCCGCAGAACTGTTTGGGCTTTTGTTCCGTAGGACACTCTGCGCTTGACAACCCCGACCGGCTACACAAGCTGTAGCCCATGCATATCGAGAGCTACTCTGAACACGTCGCGCTGCTGCGCTCACTCGGAACGCTGAAGCAGAAAGGCTTGTCCCCACGCGGCGTCTTGTTTTTGGCCCTATCGTCGCAAGGTCGGATTTTTTTGGCGCTTCCGTCTCATCCTGAGCAGCTCACGTCGGAAAGCTTGCGCGTCGGTGAAAAGATGGCGCTGCGCTGGCCCGAGTCACGCGGCGACGGAGTTCCCGAGCGGCTCTATCACTTCGACAGCATTCACGCGCTCCGCGATGACTTCTACATCTTCAACGGAGATCGTCGGCTCAAAGATCCGGGCAACGCGATGGATGTCGGCACCGTGATGGCGCGCTTTATCCGTAGCTGTGGATCGTCGAGCGTGTTCTTTGGCTGTACGCCGCATCAGCCCGGAAGCTGGCTGATTGGTGGACCGCAGACCGTCGCGCTGCATGACTTTGGGATTGTCGAAGTGGTTCCTGTTCCCGGCGGTCTGATTGCGCGCAAGATGCACGATGATCGGCTGTATCTGCTGACGTTTTCTGACATCTCGCGGACCGGACACTTGGAAGGCTGGCTGCCGGTGTTTCAGTCGCAGCTTGGCAACATCCTGCTGGTCGAGCGTCGGGTCGTCGATAGTCGCTTGATGCTGTCCTGTGAGCGCGGGCTCATCGAGGTGGATCTGTCGAACCTGCCGCGTGTCACCGAGCGCAGTCGCCTGCCGTTTGTGCTGCCCGCGTACGATGAAGACTCGATTGAGAGCCTGGATGATGATCTCGCGGAGCAGCTGGTGCAGTGTCCCGCCGTGCTGGGCCGACTGGGAAGCGAGGCGTTTGTGCTGACGCGCGGGGTGCCGCAGCCGTGGGGACTGCGCGACCTGGCTCCCGCTGAGCTGTGGACTTCGCCGACCGGAGAGCTGCGTGAGATTGAGAGCTGGCTCACCCAGATCGGCGTGGCCGCACAAGCGCTATGATGAAGCGCATGGATGCTCAACTTCGCTACGCGGGCCGATTTGTGGGCTGCGCGGCTTCGCTGCTGCTGGTTTCCATCGCACACGCTGCGGAGCCGCAGGTCGGTCTGCGCTCGCTTGCGATGGGCGATTCCCTGCGCGCGATGGCCACCCAGAGCGAAGGTCTGCTGCTGAATCCGTCCGGCATTGCCATCACCAAGCAGTTTCAAGCGAGTGGCTTTTACAGCCTGCGTCTGCCGTCGTTTGGACACTTTCTGCATGCATCGCTCGCGGACTCGGTGACCAATCGCTATTTCGCGCTGGGCCTGTACTACAACTACGTGTACGAAAAGCCGCGCTTTGCCTATCGGCTGCGCGGGGGTGGCGATGCGTTTACGCAGACCATCTACGGCACCGAGATCGTGCGCACCGGACACGAGACCGGCTCTGCCATCGCGTTTTCCATCGGAGAGCGCGTCGCGCTGGGAGCCACCGTCAAGTACGCCAGCTATTCGCTGCGCTCGCAGCTCGGTCAGGACATGGCACCACCGGGTCTGTCGGCTGCCGATGGTCGCATCGACGCAGAAAAAGGCGTGGATCTGGGCTCGACGGGACACATTGTCACGTTCGATATCGGTGCCACCGTTCGTCCGGTGGGAGGACTCCACATCGGTGTGGTCGGGCAGAACCTGTGGCCACATGGCTACGAGCTACCGACCTTGCTCGGGCTGGGCATCGGCTATCAGTTCACCGACCGACTGATGCTCGCGCTCGACACCGTGATAAACTTCACCGGCAACCAAGCGTGCAGCGACATGAGCGGAGCGACCTGCGGCGAAACGGTGCGGCGAACCACGGTGCGAGTCGGTGCCGGTGGTGAGTACGCAATTGCGGGCAAGGTTCCGCTGCGGCTCGGCTATCTGTACGACAACGACCTGCGTCGTCATCACGTCAGCTTCGGGCTCGGCTTTATCAGCCAAGATCCGGGCTTTGCGCTCGATGTGTCGGTTCGTCAGGCTGTGACCGCAGGCAAAGAGACGGTGCTGCTCATTGGCTTCCGCATCCTTCGTGACGGCATTCCCACTGGAGAAGGCGGTCCGTAATGGATCTTCGGGACGAAGGCGAGCTGATTCGTCGGCTCCAGCAGCACGACGAAAAGGCGTTCCGTCAGTGCGTGCGGCTCTATCAAGACAAGGTCTACAGCCTCGTCTTTCGGATGCTCGGCAGCCAGGCGGAAGCCGAAGATGTCTCGCAGGAAGTCTTCGTCACCGTGTTTAAGTCCATCGACAGCTTTCGCGGCGATTCCAAGTTTTCAACGTGGCTGTATCGCATCGCTGCCAATCACTGCAAAAACCGGATCAAGTATTTAAAGCGTCGCGCGCACAAACAGACCGGCGAGCTGGACGACGCGGCAGAGCACGAGCTGCTGGGCTCTTCGACGAGCACGCTGGGACAGAAGCAGGCAAGTCCCGTCGAAGCGCTCGAAGGTGTTCAGCTCGGATCGATCGTGCAGCGCGCAATTACCAAGCTCGATGAAGAACACCGACTGCTGCTGGTCTTGCGCGACGTGGAAGAGCTGTCGTACGAAGAGATCATGCAGGTTACTGGGCTGGCCGAAGGCACCGTCAAGTCACGGCTCCACAGGGCGCGGCTTGTGCTGAAGGAAGAGATTGCGCGGCACACCAAGTAGCGTGGCGCAGTGCGTGCGGAGTAGAGGATGAGCGACCCTGCGGGAACCAAACACAGCGAAGAACAACCCGGTGATGCGGCGGGCGCTCCGTCGTCCAAAGAACCGGCTGCAAAAGAACCGGCTGCAAAAGAACCGGCTGTCAAAGAGCCAAAAGAAGAAGAACAGACCGCGACAGAGCTGCGCTCGCTGCTTTCCGGGCTGGGCAACGTGTCTGCTCCGTCGGATCTGTCAGAGCGAGTGCCTCAGCTCATCGAGCGTCGATCGCGTGGACGCTTTTTTGGGCAGCGACGGCTTCATGAGCGAATTCCGTTTGTCTGGGTGTCGCTCGGCATGCTGATCCTGTCGGCGCTGTTGTATTCGGTGCTGCGGATGGCTCCGTCGCTGCTGTCGTCGCCGTAGGATCGCGCTTGGTTAGCTGAGCGTCGAGCGTCGCTTGACCCGTTTGACTGGAATCAGATGGGGCACTTTGCTGTGGAGCCAGTCTGTCGCTTGCTCTCGGGTTGCGAAGAAGCCGACTTCGGGCTGATTGCCGCTCAGCAGCTTGACCGCCGTCACCACCAGCGTGAGCGTCGTCCGCACCATGAAGCTGCCTCCGACGGCGGCGATGCAGACACAGCCACTGTTGGTCTTGCCCCAGTGCGCCAGGTGCTTGCGCGTCTCGGGGTCAATCGATCCTGCGCGCTGAAAGTCAAGCAAAATCAGCACAATTCCTTCTTCACCGATGACTTGCGAGTACAGCTCGGTGGCGCGCTCGGCATGCTCCAGCGTAAAAGGGCTTCCTTGATCGAACAGGATGAGCGGACCTTCTCGCCAGATGCGATGTCCTGCAAAGCTTGCGATCTCCCGCATCAAGAACTTTCCCCCGGCTGACTGTGCGTCAGCATCAAAAATCGCCGTGCTAGAGTGCCGCCGTGCCAACAAAGCGCTTTTCTGCCAATGACCGCTCGGCGACGGCTCAGTCTGGAGTTGCCGTTCATTCTACGCCGCCGTCTCTGTCCAGTCCGTCTGGCAGCGCACCCCTGCGTCGGATTTTACCGCATAGCGTGGATGCCGAAGAGTCAGTGATTGGCGGCCTGCTGTTTTCCGGTCGAGCGATGACCTTCGTGGCGGACATCATCAACCCGGATGACTTTTACGATGCCAAGCACGAAGCCATCTATGCGGCGATCGTGGACTTGGATCAGCGCAGCAAGCCCATCGATCTCATCACCGTCGCGGAGCAGATGCGTCAGAGCGGCACGATGGCCAAGCTGGCCGCCAACGGCAGCGAAGCGTATCTGGCAGAGCTGCTCAACAAGATTGGCACCGTCGAAAACATCGCGCATCACGCGCGCATCATTCGCGAAAAAGGCACCGCTCGGCGACTCATCTTGGCGGCGTCGTCGATCCAAGAGCGCGGCTATTCCGAAGAGATCGATGTCGATGGCTATCTGGATCAGGCGCAGCAAGCGGTGTTCGAGATCGCGAACCGATCCAACCGTCAGAGCTACGAGCCGGTCCGTCGCGTACTGCACAACGCCATCAAAGCGCTCGAGCTGCGGTTTTCGCGCAAGCAGGCCGTCACGGGTGTGGCCACCGATTACGTGAAGTTCGACGACATGACCGCCGGATTTCAGCCCGGTGATCTGATTATCATTGCGGCGCGTCCATCGATGGGAAAGACCGCGTTTGTGATGAACTGCGCTCAAAATGCTGCGCTCAATCACGGCATTCCGACGCTGGTGTTTTCGCTGGAAATGTCCAAAGAGTCGCTCATCGAGCGTGTTCTGTGCAGTGAAGCGCGGGTCGAATCGCAAAAGCTCCGCTCGGGCATGCTGGAGACACGCGACTGGATTGGCATCACCAAAGCCGCCGGGCGAATTGCCGAAGCGCCGATGTGGATCGACGACGGAGGCTCACCGAGCTTGATGGAAATTCGCACCAAGTGTCGGCGCTGGCGCTCGGACTCGTCGATCTTTCCGCAAGGGCTGGAGCAGCTGGGTCTGGTCGTCATCGACTACCTTCAGCTCATGCACGGCTCGCCGCAGGGTCGCGATCAGAGCCGTGAGCGCGAAATCAGCGAGATCTCACGCGGTCTGAAAGCGCTGGCCAAAGAGCTGAAGCTGCCGGTGCTGGCGCTGTCGCAGCTCAATCGATCGGTGGAAGCGCGCGCCGACAAGCGTCCGATGGCATCCGATCTGCGTGAATCCGGCGCCATCGAGCAAGACGCCGACGTGATCTGCTTTATCTACCGCGACGAGTACTACAACAAAGAGTCACCGGACAAAGGCGTCGCGGAGATCATCATCGGCAAGCAGCGAAACGGACCGACGGGCACTGCGCGCCTGGCCTTCTTGAACCAGTACACGCGCTTTGAAAACCTGGCCGAAGATCGCGTCGAGTAAGCGGTCAGGCTCGGGCTGCTGTCGCGGCTTTGTCCGTGCAGCGTCGCGGAGGAAGTCGCTACGGCGTGTCCTCGCAGGCCCACAGCGCGGTCGGAAGCTGATAGTAGTCGGCAAACCGTCGGGCACGCGGCAGGTGATCGCGGGTCGAGATAAGCAGCGCCGTCTGAAACCCGTTTTCCTTCATGATCCGCTGACTGAAGCGCAGGTTTTGCCAGGTTGTCAGCGACTCTTTTTCTTGGAAGATGACGGAAGCGGGCATGCCTTGGCGTAGCGCCTCCGTCGCCATGACCTCGGCTTCGACGAAGCGATTGTGGGCTGCTCCACCGGCAAAGATCGCGGCGCGCACCGTCCCGGTTTGATAGGCATGAAGAGCTGCCCGGATGCGACAGCGCAGACACGGCGACGGACGGCCATCGGAAACGGCGGGACAGCCCAGCACAATCGCTACATCGGTCTGTGCAGGCCTCGGCAGCGCCATCGCTTCGGCGTACAAGCTGGGCCGAGGCTTGTCGCGCTGAAACAAGTCGTACCATGCTGCACAGCCCGGCAGCATCGTCAGCACAAGTCCACAGAGCAGCGCGCGCATCGTGGTTAGCTCTGACTGCGCAGGTCGCTGTGGGCCGTGCGAGCGACCTTCCGTCCGGTGGCATAGATCGTAAGCTGCGGTGGTCCACCAATCGAGGTCGGAAAGATGCTCCCGTCGGCCACATACAGACCGTGAAGCTGGTGATGACGACCGCTGGGATCGACGACGGAGCGACGCGGATCGCTGCCCATGGGCAAGCTTCCCATCGGATGCACCGACGTAAGCAGTGGGTCCAGCGCGCGATAGCGATGATCCAGCAGCGACGCCAGATCTTGCACGCGACGCGCAAACAGCGGACGACTGAGCGGCACCATCACCTGCTCGGCACCGGCAGCGAGCAGGATCTCAGCGGCGGCGTGAATGCCTCGCAGCAGCGACTTGGCATCGGCCTGCGTCAGCTCGTAGTGAACCTGCGCGTCTCCATCCCGGTTGGCCGAGACGATCCCGCGACTTTCATCGTGCAGCATCGCCGCGACGACGGCTGTGTGTGCGTAGTCTCTCATCGCCTGCGCGTGAGCCTTGCCAAAGCCCGGCTGAAGTCCGGCAAAGCCACCGGGGTGCGCAAACGCGGGAATCAGCCAGCAGCGATCTTCGGCTCCGTCGTGAAACTGGAGCTTTTCGGTACACTCATAGCTCTGCGGAATGCCTTTCCACGCATGTACCGGATCGGAAAAGCGACCGCCGACCGCGACACCGGGATGAAGCCGCAGCGACCGACCGGCCTGCTTGTGCGGATCGGGCACATCGCTGTGACGTAGGAGCGCTGGCGACATCACCGCACTGCCTGCCACACAGACCGCGCGCGCCGAAAGTGCAACCTTGGATCCGAGCTGTCCGTCTTCGCCAAGGGCCGCCGCGACCACGCCTTTGACGCGCTTTCCGTCGTGCAGGATCTGGATGACGCGCGCATCGCTGACGACCTGGGCCCCAAGCTGGATCGCCGACGGGATGACGATTTTGGCTGCGTTTTCCTTGGCGTTGTAGGCGCAGCCCAGCTCGCAAAAGCCAGAGCGCTGACAGCCTTGGCGATTGTGACGAAGCAAGCTGCCTTTCCAGCCGAGTCGCTCGACACCGCTGCGCATGATGGCGTTGTTTCGGTTGACATCCGCTTCGCCGAGCCAGGTGACATGTAGCTCTTCTTCGACGGCGGCATAGTCAGCGGCCAGCTCGGACGGTCCCCAGCCGGTGCAGCCGTGTTCGTGGACCCAGCGCTGTAAGACCTCGTCGGGAGCACGCTTACACAAGTTGGTGTTGTGAACGGTCGAGCCGCCGATGCCTTTGCCGTGCAGGATCATTACCGCGCCGTCGTCAGAGCAGCGTCCGCCCGCGTCGTAAAACAGCTTGGGCAGCATGTCTCCTTCGCGCTGCGTCATCTGTCCGGGCAGGTGATGGCTGCCCGCTTCCAGCACCAACACCGACAGCCCAAGCCGTGCCGCTTGCTGCGCAAACATGGCACCACCCGCGCCACTGCCGACGACGATGACATCGAAGCTCGTGTGGCGCAGGCCGTCGAGACCGGGCTCGCTGCGTGCGCTCAAGATGCGGTCGGACATGGCGTCGTCTCTATTCCAAGGTGAACTTGGCGAGCCGTCCGCTCAGCAGCCGGAAGGTGCCTTGCAGCAGCTCTGGCGTAAAGCGACTGGCTGCCGTCAGGACTTTGCCGTGGCCGGTGATGATTCGCAGCGGCTCGCGCGCCACGATTGCATCGACGATCTGCTTGGCTGCTTTCGGCGTCTTCATAAACAGAAACTGCGGCGCTTTTGGTCGCGGTGGCGTGTCGTGCAGCACGCCTTGATTGTCCACGAGCGAGATCTCTGATTCGACAAAGCCCGGCGCGATGTGCGTCACCGAGATGCCATCCTTGGCCAGCTCTAGGTGCAGTCCTTCGGCCAGCGCGCGGACCGCGAACTTGCTCATCGCATACGGAATGGTGCCCGGTGCGCAGAAGAAACCCGACACGCTTCCGATGATGACAAAGCGGCCTTTGGTGTCGCGCAGCGCCGGATAGGTTGCGTAGAAGGTGCGCAGCACGCCAAAGACGTTCGTTTCAAACTGGCGGCGAACGTCATCGATCTTGAGCTTGGTAAACAGTCCCTGCACGCCAAAGCCAGCGTTGGCGACGACCACATCGAGCACGCCAAAGGTGCGGATGGCTGCTTCGGTGGCTCGTTCCATGTCACCGTCACGGGTGACATCGCCAGCGACGACCAGGACTTCACTTCCGCCCTGGCGTAGCTCGCTGGCCAGTGTTTCCAGGCGCTCGGTGCGACGGGCAACCAAGACCAATCGGGTGCCACGCTTGGCAAAGTCACGCGCGAGGGCTGCGCCGATGCCGCTCGAAGCGCCCGTGATGAGTACTGTGAGGGTTTGCATGACGCACACCGTACACCGGCTGGTCGGCTTTTACGAAAATGCCCGAAAGTCAGCGCTCGATTTGGACCAAGTCATTCTAAGATCCCAAGCGAATCAATCTCGAATGCTACAGGCTGCGCGACCAGAGCTAGTGCGCGTCCTTGCGGTAGTGCCCAGTGAAGGACGCACTCGACTGGTGACGATGGGGTGGGGCGATGGGGCGCTGGACCATGCTCCGTGTCTGTCTGATCCAGAGCGAGACTTGCGCCGTGCGATTGGTGGACCCGTGCCGGTAAGCGTCGTGGACTTGGAGCTGGATCCAGAGCGCTGGCACGGTCGCTTTGTGACCACGATTGGGTCGATTGTCTGGCAGCGCGGGCCGCTGGGTCCGCTTCAGCTTGGGCGAGTCTGGGTCGATCGCAGCCTGGAGCTGCTCGGACGCAGGCTGTCGGCTCCGCTGCCGAGCGGCACCCGGGCGCGACTGACCGGCATCTTGTTTGCTGACCACGAAGTTCGCAGCGCGCACAAGCAGCGCCACGGCGAGCGCGGAGGCTACGGTCAAGGCGGCATCTATGTCGCGCAGCTTTCCGCCGTATCCGTCAAGCTAGAGCCCAGGTAGTCGGGGCATGTGGGAAAAGCTTGAAAGCGGCAGGCCATCGCGTAAGTATTCGCGCCGCTATGCCATCCAAGCGAGCTGTCGTCTCGACTGAGTTGTTTCGTTTGTCCGCCGCCGCTCGACTGCTTTCCGTCGCTGCGTTGGCTTCTTTCGCTTCGGCTTGTAGCCCTTATCCCGACGATGGAGAGTTTCTGGCCGGTGTCGTCTATGCCCAGAACTTCATCACTGGGGTAAAGACCATCGATCGGCTACGTGCAGTCGGCAACAACCGTGGAGACTGGCCGATGGTGCCGTATACGGTGTTTGCGACGACTCGATCGGCGGATACGACCAACAAGGTGTCGTCTTCGCTGAGCGCTACGTCTCCGTTTTGGACGGACGGCAAGCGCAACCCGCTGGACGTAACGAGTGCCGGCCAAGTGTACTACTTCGACAGCCCGTGTACGGCGCAGAGCGACGAGCCGTTTGACGAGCGGCTCGATCTGATTCACCCAGACCGTCAGTATCCGGTGTTTGCCGACATCCCAGAGCTTCTGTCCGCCAACGGTGGCAAGCCGGGACGCAGCGGCAGCTACAGCGCGGTGGTGGAAGTGATCCATCTGCAAGCGCCGAGCACGCTGCCTTGCCAGTCGGTGAAGCGCTTTGCGACGGCGACGGGACGAATCGATCAGGATCTGAAGGTGGTCTCGCGTGAGTATCGGCTCTACCAAATCGTGGATCCGGCGCTGACGCCGAACACGGCGCCGCCCGCGCGACTGCCGGTGCAGCTCGGCTTCTTTAACCAGCTGGTGGTTCCGTATATCGACATGGGTCCGGTGCCGGTTTCCGCAGACGGCAAGACGTTTGTGACGATGCCGCTGTACAAGGTCTATAAGGAAGCGTCTCCGACGGCGAGCACTACGCCGCTTCAGCTTGTGGTGCCAGGGACCGCGACGGAGCTTCCCAAGGGAACCTACTCGCCGATCTGCGAGGAGCGCGTGCTGGCCGGTCAAGCGACGGCACCGAAGCCGGATGTAAACGATGCGGTGTACAAAAACGCCAAAGCAAGCGGAGCGCTCACCAGCTGCTTGCCGTGCTCGACGGTGGCAACCGATGCGAGCGGCACGCCAACCGAGGTGAACTGTCCGTTTGCCACAAGCCAAGTGGTGGGGAACTAAATGCGAGGCAGGCGGCTGTTTGCACAGCGACTCTTTGTTTTGGCGGCAGCGTGCGCCGCGCCGGTCGTGGTTTCGCAGTCGGCGTACGCGGTGGGCGAGCAGAACGCACGGCTCTCGGGCACGATCCTCGAAGCAGGAACGGGCGTACCGATGCCAGGGGCGAAGGTGACGATCCGCTCCGAAGCGATGATTGGCGGCAGCAAGTCGGCGCTCACAGACGACGATGGCCGGTTTGACTTTCTGTCGATTCCGCACGGAAACTACGAAGTCACCGTCGAGTATGAAGGTCTTCAGCCGCTGCGACGGCGCGTGAAGCTTCAGCTTGGTGAGACGCGCACGCTCAAGCTCGACTTTGCGGCAGAGCTTGCGCAGGGCGAAACGACCAAGATCTTTGAAGAGCGCACCCGCATCGACAGCGAGAAAGTCTCGACGGGGCGGGTGCTCACGGCGGAGCAGCAGGCCAAGATCGCGACGGGACGAAGCTACCAAAACATCGTCCAGCAGCTTCCAGGCGTCGTGGGCGGCGGCAATCCCGTCATGGCCGGTGGATCGTTCCGTCACAACCGCTACTTGGTGGACGGACTCGACATCACCGATCCGGTATCCAATACCTTTTCATCGAACTTCAACTTCGATGCGATTGGTCAGGTCGATACCAGCTTGCTGGCGATCGACGCGCAGTACAACTCGCTCGGTGGTGTCATAAACCTTGTCACCAAGCGTGGCTCGGACAAGTTCGCGGTTGATACGAGCTTTTACTTCAACCATCAAGCGCTGTCGTCGGGCTCGCGAGCGGGTACGCAGCTGTATGAAGGACGACTGCTTGATCAGAGCGATCCGAGGCCGCCCAACGCTGCGTATCAGTTCAACCTGAACGTGAGCGGTCCGATCGTAAAGCAGAAGCTGTGGTTCTATATCTCGACGGAGCTTCGCTATACCGCGCAGGCGCTGGTACCGGGCGCTCCGCTCAACGTCCAGCACGCGACGCGCGAGTTTTATGGTGCTTATCCGCGCGTCAAGCTGACGTGGGCTCCGTCGGCGCGTCATCGGCTGGAGCTGTCGTTTAACGCCGACCCGGCCTGGATCTACAACACGATTCAGACCAACTCGACGACGAACGAAGCGGAAACCATCCAGCGTCAGGGCGGAAACTTTGCTTCGCTCAACTACGACTGGTTTGTCAGCGACAACGTCATCTTCAACCTACAGACGGGCGTCACCTACAGCAACATCGCGGTCGAGCCGATTGCTGGCGATCGGGTTTCGCCTCGACATACTGACGTTGCCAACAACATTGCGTGGAACAACGCTGGACAGTCGCGCTTTGTCGATGACAAGCGCTTCCGCGTGCAGTTTGACCCGAACGTGACGTGGGTAAAGAAGGGCTGGCTGGGTCAGCACACGTTCAAGGCGGGCTTGCAAGGTCAGTTTCTCCGTCACTACTACTACACGGCGACGCCTGCGAACTCGACGTACCTGGACGATACCTCGGCGGATGGCACGGTGCTTTCGCGCGATCCGACCTCGACAGAGCGTCCGTATGGCTGCGTGCCGGTGGATCCGAACCCGAAGATGGGCTCGGCGGCGACACCTTGCTACCAGTTCAATACGTTTGATCCAGCGCTGGCGCAGGTTCGCTACGGCTTCGCGGTCGGTTTGTTCTTGCAAGATACGTGGAAGCCGCTGTCCTGGCTGACAGTGGTTCCGGGTCTGCGCGCTGATTACGGCTACACCCAGAACTCACGCGGAGAGACGGTTCAGAACCTGCTCGGCTTCGGTCCGCGTCTCGGCGTAAACATCGATCTGACCCGCGATGGCAAGACTCTGCTCAAGATGGCGTATGGTCGCGCCAACGAAGTTGTGAGCTTGTTGCCGACGTTTTCGGCGGATGCAACGTCGCAGGCCAGCACATGGCAGTACACCCGATCGACGGGACGCTTTGATCGCTTCGTGACTGCGTCGGGCGGCGGCGATGGCTACGATCTGCGCGGTCGCTGTGACGATGGCAGCCTGCGCATAGAGTGCGGCAACGCGAAGCTGAGCCTGACCCCGCCACACTCGGACTCGGTGACGGTTTCGCTGGAGCGCGAGCTGTTCGCCAACCTCATCGGGAGTGTGACTTACTCGTATCGCAAGATCTCGTTTCAGTGGGAAGACGTAGAGCTGAACGCGCAGAGCTCGCTCGACGGTGGTCGCTACGTAAACTTCGCGGATCCGACCAAGGGCAACGTCTTTGCGTATCGTCCGAGTGAAGCTGCGTTCCGTCGCTACAACGGCGTAGACTTTGCGGTATCGGGCAGTCCGAGCGCCAACTGGACCGTCTTTGTCGCCTATACGCTGTCGTTTCTGGAAGGCACATCAGACGATCAGATCACGCTGCTGCGCAACGACACCCCGCGCGACCTGCGCTTTTACGGCTATCTGGCCGACGATCACCGTCATCAGCTCAAGGTTCAGTCGAGCTATACGTTCCACGGGCTGACGGGCGGCGTGAACATGACGTATATGTCCGGGGCTCCGGCGACGCGCATCTATCGTCAGAGCAAGCCAGACAGCTCGGGCTACGTGGGTCGCTATAGCTGGCGCGGACTGGACCCGGCGGCAGACCCGAACGACATCCGCAAGTGGACCGAGCTGCGCAGCCCGGACTTGGTCGAGCTAAACGTCCGACTTCAGTACGACTTCCACGAGCTGATCAAGCAGCACCTGTCTCTGATCGTGGACTTGTTTAACGTGCTGGATCTTTCGACGCCGGTGGGTGGCAGCAACCAAGCTGGCTTTGAAAACCGCGACATCGTGACCACGTTCGGAACGGTCATCAGCCGTCAGACTCCCTTCCGCGCGCAGTTCGGCGTGCGCTTCCAGTACTGATGCGACCGCCGCCCCGCAGTCACGGCAGCGGCGAGTTCGATCGATCGGCGCTCGCCTGCTGTCCCGACTCTGTGGTGATCGAGCCGGGCGTACTCATCTTCCATCCCGAAAACGTCTCCCTTCACGAGCGCGTCTACGTCGGACATCGCGCGATCCTCAAGGGCTATTACAAAAACCAGCTCTGTATCGGTGCCGGATCGTGGATCGGTCAGGATGTGTTTTTTCACGCAGCAGGCGGAATCGAGATCGGACAAGACGTAGGAATCGGTCCGCGTGTGATGATCCTGACCTCTGCGCATGAGCTTCCGCTGGCTCCCGATGATTCGTGGGAGCCGATCCTGCATCGACCGCTTGGCTTTGCAAAAGTGACGCTGGAAGCGGGCTGCGACATCGGCGTAGGAGCCGTGCTGCTGCCCGGTGTGACCGTGGGACGCAATGCCCAGGTGGGAGCGGGGGCGGTGGTGACGCAGTCTGTCGCGCCGCGCACGATTGTGGCGGGAAATCCGGCGCGGGTGCTGCGCTCGTACTGATTACTTACAAGCGGCCAGGATGACTTGCAGGTTGTTGCTTCCGGCGTTGGCCAGCACCAAGTCCTGCATGCCATCGGCATTCAGATCGGCACCGATCACTCCCGAAGGAGTCGTTCCGGTCATCGTATGAACCGGCGCTGCGTACTGGGTTGGACTTGTGCCTTGGAAGTAGCTCCAGTTGTTGCTCTGGCTGTTGGCGGTCACGATGTCTGGCTTGCCGTCTCCGTTCCAGTCTGTCACCCACACGCTTTCGGGAGAGTTGGTTCCCAGTGAAAGCTGGACCGGATTCGCGAGCAGTCCGCCACCCGTTCCGAGCAGCACGCTGACGTTGTTTCCGACCGTGTTGGCGACCACCACATCCAGCTTCTTATCGCCATCCAGATCCGTCACAAACAGTCCGCCCGGACGAGTCGAAGCATTCTGGTTGAGCGGATTGCTAAAGGTTCCGTTGCCCGCGCCGAGCGAAACCGTGACGCTGTTGGTGCTGAAGTTGGCCGTCACCAGATCGAGCTTTCCATCCCCGTCCATATCGAACAGCGCGATGTCGGACGAGTTTCCGCCTACGGTACGAATGGTGCCAGCGGTGAATGCTCCGGTTCCGTCTCCCGCAAGTGGAAGGACATAGAGCGTGGAGCTAGAAGACACCACGAGATCGACTTTGCCGTCTCCGTTATAGTCTCCGCTGGCCAGTGCTACGCCGTTTGTGAAGCCGTTTCCGTTTGTCGCAGTCACGGTGGCTTTGAAGCTGTTATCACCTTGATTGATCAGCGCAGAGACAGAGCCCATTCCGCCCGCATTCACCGTCGCCAGATCGAGCTTTCCGTCCGCGTTCAGATCGACCGCAATCACATCCATCGGAACCGTGGCCGCGCCAATCGCAACGGTGACAGACTTGTCCATCGGAAAGGTTCCGTCTCCGGCTCCGTAGCGCACCGTAACCGT
The DNA here is from genome assembly GCA_016794365.1 of Myxococcales bacterium. Classification (GTDB taxonomy): domain Bacteria; phylum Myxococcota_A; class Polyangia; order Palsa-1104; family JAEUJZ01; genus JAEUKA01. Next base: position 108,265 of record JAEUKB010000059.1, on the reverse strand, counting down.
ACTTCCTGTCTGATTGGCTGATGCGAGATCGAGCTTTCCGTCTCCGTTGAGATCTGCTGCGATCACGCGACGAGGATAGTTGCCCACTTGATAATCAACCGGAGTGGCCCAGGCCAGTCCCGACGATGAATAGGCAAACAGCTTGGATCCGGTGGCGCTCTTTTTGTCATCAGGATGCGTCACCACGATGTCTGCAAAACCGCACGATGCAGCCTTTTCAGGAGCCGTGCAGGTGATGGATGTCGCAGACACAACAGAGACAGATCCACAAGCGACGCCACCGACGGTTACGGTCGCTCCTGTCCGAAATCCGGTGCCGGTGATGGTGATGGGAGTCGCGACATTGTTGACCGCCCGCGTAGGAGACACTGCTGTCACTGTGGGCGCAGGATGCGGACTGTCCGAACCCATGTCGGTTTGCATATCCGAAGAGTCCGTACCACCACATGATGCAGACAAGACACACAGACTGATCCCCAGCAGCGAGGACGCGGTCAAAAGTGAGAGGCGAAAGCGATGCATAGTCTGGTTTCTCCTAATCTTTGATGAGACAAGGCTGCTTGCTGCGCAGTGGATCTGTCAAGCGCGAGCGCGTCCCTACAGAGACAGTTGTTGCGAGATGTCAGCGACTTAGCGCAGAGTAATTACCTTTCATGAGCGAAGTTCCTGTCACGACTGGTGTTCGTTTTCTACGCAGTCACAAAGTGCCCTTCATTCCGCATCTGTATGAGTGGGAAGAGCACGGCGGAACCAAGCACTCTGCCCAGAGCCTTTCCGTCGATGAACATCAGGTCATCAAGACCTTGGTGTTTGAAAATGATCAAAAAAAACCGCTGCTTGTCCTGATGCACGGAGATCGCGAAGTCTCGACGAAAAACCTGGCGCGATTCTTGGGCTGTAAGGCGGTTCAGCCGTGTACTCCGCAGAATGTAACGCGCTACACTGGCTATCAAGTCGGCGGCTGTAGTCCGTTTGGTACCAAGCAGACGCTGCCGGTGTATGTCGAGTCAACGATCTGGACGCTGCCACGGATTTTCATCAACGGTGGCAAGCGCGGATTCTTGGTAGAGCTTGCGCCAGATGTACTGCGCATTTTGTCTCCAGAAGAGATCTCTGTTGCGATCTAGCTGGTCCTTTCCGTAACGCAAGGAGTCTGTGATGAATCGTCCGATCCGATCTGGAAATCCTCGTCGCGCCATTGTCTTGGGAGCGAGCATGGCGGGACTTGCTGCGGCGCGTGTGCTGGCTTCGCACTTTGATGAAGTGCTGCTGATTGAAAGAGACGAGCTGACAGACTCTGCCACACCGCGTAAAGGAGTGCCGCAGGGTCGTCAGCTGCATGGACTCCTGTTGCGGGGCGCGCAGGCTTTTGAAGCGCTGTTTCCCGGCATCATCCAGAGCCTAAGAGACAAAGGTGCGATCGAAGTAGACTTCAGCGCCGACCTACGCTGGCATCACTTTGGCGTCGATAAGATCCGATTCCCAAGCGGAGTCTGTGTGCTGATGATGTCGCGTCCGTTCTTTGAACAGGAAGTAAGACGCCGCATTGTGGAAATCCCGAACATCCGGGTGCTGTCGCAGCATGATGTCACGGGACTTGTGGCCAGTGCAGATCGTCATCGCATCACGGGTGTCACGGTTCACAGACGCGATGTGGGCAGCGAACCGGAAGTGCTGACTGCGGACTTGGTGGCCGACGCAAGTGGTCGTGGCTCGCTGACTCCCAAGTGGCTGGCTGCGCTGGGTCTGTCAGGTCCACAAGAGAGCAAAGTCCGCGTCGATGTGGTGTATGCCACGCGCATCTACAAGCAGCCCGATCCCGAGCACCTGCCTAGCTACAAGAGCCTGTATGTGATTGGCAAGCCACCGCAAGGAAAGCGGCTGGGAATCATCGCACCGATCGAAGGAGGCCGCTGGGTGACGCTGACCGCAGGGATGCTTGGTGATCATCCGCCCGCAGATCCAGAAGGATACCTGGAGTATGCCAAAGGGCTTCCGCTCGATGATATGTACAGGCTGCTTCGTCACGCAGAGCCCGAGAGCGATGTCGCGCTGTACAAGTTCCCAAGCTATCAGCGCAGACACTATGAACGGCTCAGCGAGCTTCCTGATGGCTTGGTGATCTTGGGAGATGCACACTGTAGCTTCAATCCCATCTATGGACAGGGAATGACGACCGCAGTTTTGGGAGCGCAAGCGCTGGGAACCTGTCTGTCGGATCACCTGGCGCGGACCGATGGATCTTTGCTTGGCGTATCGCGCAAGTATCAAGAGCTGCTGGCCGAGCTGGTCGATGTTCCGTGGATGATGGCAACAGGTGAAGACTTCCGTTATCCAGAGGTGGAAGCAGAGCGTCCGCTCGGTTATCCGATCCTGGCGTGGATGATGGGACGGCTCCATTACGCGGTGGCGCACGATCGCGTGCTGGCCAAGCAGTTCCTGCTGGCGATGCACATGATGCAGCCACCGACTTCGCTGTTTGCTCCACGCTTTCTGTGGCGAATCCTGGCGGGCGGCATTGCTTCCTAAGGAGTGCCAAAGGAGTGCCAAAGGAGTTGCCTAAGGAGTGCTGAAGGAGTGCTGAAGGAGTGCTTATGGACTGGCTCAACTATCATCACCTGTACTACTTCTGGGTGATTGCCCGCACCGGCAGCATCAAGCGTGCAACCCAAGAGCTACACCTTACGCAGCCGACGCTGTCCGCGCAGCTTCGCTGTTTGGAAGACAGCTTGGGAGCGGCTCTGTTTCATCGCAGCAGCCGCAGCTTGGTCCTGACAGAGATCGGGCGCGTCGCGTTTCAATACGCGGAAGAGATCTTTGCGCTGGGACAAGACCTACGGCAAGCGATCAGTGGAAAGGGGGATGCGGGACTCCGCTTGCAAGTGGGAATCGCGGATGTACTGCCCAAGCTGATCGCGCAACAGATCCTGCTGCCGGTGTATCAGCTCCAGACGCCGGTGCGGCTTATCTGTCGCGAAGATCGACAGGAGCGACTGCTCGCGGATCTGGCGCTGCATGCGCTGGATGTGGTGCTGACCGATGCACCGCTTGGACAGACTGTGAAGGTGCGCGCGTTCAATCACCTGCTCGGAGAAAGTCCGGTGGCGCTGTTTGGAACGTCCGTGCTGGCCAAGAAGCTGCGGAAGCAGTTTCCACAGTCGCTTGCAGAGGCCCCTCTTTTGCTTCCGACCGAAAACACCATGCTGCGTCGCAGCGTCGAGCAGTGGCTGGCTGAGCGGGGTCTCAGTCCACACGTTGTCGGAGAGTTTGAAGACAGCGCGCTCATGAAGTCGTTTGGACGTGTAGGAATCGGGGTCTTTGCCGCGCCACTGCTGATGGCTGGCGCGATCGTGTCCCAGTACGACTGCGAGATGATCGGCCCGCTGGATGGTGTGATTGAGCGCTTTTATGCCATCTCTGTAGAGCGACGAATCAAGCATCCTGCCGTCGCTGCAATCTGTCAGGCTGCCCGGCAAAATCTCTTCACGATGTAAAGAAGAGCTCGCATCAATTTGCGTGAACATCGCGCGACAAGTTGCTAGGTTGCGGCTCCATCATCACTTCCGGTACACAGCAGGAATCGGCGCTGCGCTGTCTTGGCTGGGTCCGCTTGGTTGGGAGAAACCGCTCTCATGATTCGTGTCGCGATTGCAGGAAGCTCGATAGGTTCCGTCTTGGTTGCTGCGAAAGACTCCGGTGTCTGTGCAGTCTGGATTGGTGATGATCCAGCATCGCTGCGGAGTCTGTTTGTAGACTCCTTTCCGGGGGGCAGAGACGCGCTGTTTGCGTCCGATCCCACACTCACTGCGCTGACAGAAAAAGTCGTGCAGCGCATCGAGCAGCCCCGTAGTGTAAGTAAGCCGCTGCCGCTTGATCTGGAAGGGACTCCGTTTCAGCGCAAGGTCTGGGCGGCGCTGTGCGACATTCCGCTGGGAACCACAACTACCTATCGCGAGCTGGCTGCGCGCATCGGATCGCCGAGTGCTGTGCGCGCGGTGGCGGGTGCGTGCGCCAAGAATCAGGTGGCCATCGCCATTCCTTGTCATCGCGTGGTGCGGAGTGATGGCGGCTTGTCTGGATATCGCTGGGGCGTCGAGCGCAAGCAAGCGCTGCTGGCACGCGAAGGTGCGCGTTCCTAAGCGAACAGAGAGACAGGAGAGACAGGAAAGACAGAAATTCTACGAACGGAGTGCGAAGCGGAGTCCGCAATTGGGTTTCGTTAGGATTTCTTGGGCGCGGTGCCGCTGCGGAGCAGATCTGCGCGTCCGGTGGGCCATGGCAGACAGTTGGTTGCAGAGCCCGCAACGGTATAGACAAGGACGCTCTCTACTTTGTCGAGCGCGTCTTTGAGCGACACCACGATCTCAACGGTTCCGTCTCCGTTTACATCAGCAAGGGTTGGTACGGGCATCGCGCCTCGGCGTGGCAGGGCCAGCTTCTGCTGCAAGTTCCCACCGGCATCCAGAATGTACAGCGCGCTCTTGTCTGCATCGGTGGAATAGCTGGAAAACACCACTTCGGGAATGCCATCACCAGACAGATCTCCGACGGCGACACCTGCGGTCAGGACATTCGGATCGCTGGTGTAGCGGAAGGACCACAGCTCTTTTTTCTGAGCAGAGACAGCGTGAATCGTTCCATCAAAGCCCGCAAAGATCAGCTCTTTGCCGGGTGACTGTGCGCTGATGTCCGCGATGCTGACTTGGTTGGTGGCCGCGACAATGTTGGTGTTTCCCAAGTCCCACAGACCGGACAGATACTGCGGCGCATGAAAGGGAGACTCCCAGCCGGTGACGCGACTGGCATCGTTCCGTAGTGCCCACAGTCCGACGCCAAGGAGTCGATTGCTCTGCGCTGCGTTTTGAACAGAGCCGAGCATCACCACTTCATTTTTGCCATCCTCATCCAGATCTGCGATGGCAGGAGCGGTGTTGGTAAAGTGTGCTTGTAGCGCGGTTTCTTCGTTGGTGGCGTAGCCGCGCTGGGCTTCGGCGAGATCATGTAGGTAGCGAACGCCGGGTGTCTTCTTCGGCTTAAACTGCGCGCTGGCATCGAAGGCGACACCGCTTCCTTTGTGAAAACTGGCGTAGGCATTGTCATGCGGAGCCACCAGATCGAGCTTGTTATCACCGTCGAGATCTCCGACCGCTAGGTTTTGATCGTAACAGCCCGCCAGATAACAGAGCTTGTCGGTTGCGCAGCCGCTGGTTCCCGTCATGTTGGGAGGAAATCCCGCAACCTTGCTGCCATCGCTGCGGAATGCGTTGACCACATCGGTGGGACCGCTGCGCGCTACTGAAGCGATCAAATCGAGCTTGCCATCTCCGTCGATGTCCCCGCCTGCCAATGAGCGTAGCTCATCTTGCCAAGTGACCGGAAAGCCGGGCAGCACCTGTCCGTTTGCATCCAGCAAAAAGATGCGATCGCGCGCGGCCACTGCGACTTCTAGCTTGCGGTCTCCTACAAAGTCAGCGACGACGGGACTTGACCAAATCCGTCCTTGTCCGGTTGCGTAGCGCCAAGCCAGTGTTCCATCGGACTTCCACACCACGACCAGTCCGCCGCGTGCTGCGATGATCTCTTTTTTGCCATCTCCATCGAGATCCGCGACCGCAGCAGAGCCCAGCCATGCTTCTTCATAGCGATCTTTCAGCGTCAGCAGCAGCGTTGGTGCGCTCACCTGGGCTTTGCCTCCGCCACTTGCGACAGCGCAGGCCGGGCTCTGGGGAAGCGGCATTCCGCCCGGTCCGCTGTCTGGCAGAGGATTCCCTTGAGCAGACTCGCTTGTGCAGCCCGCCGCAGACACGATCGCACACAGAGACAGGGCCACCACAGAACAGAGAGACTTGTACATCCTCACAGTGTAGCGCGGGGGCTGCGTTCACGGATGCTGCGCCCAAATGGTCTTTGGCCAGCGCAGCTTGCGCAGCGTGTTCGGTGTGCCGAATCCTTGTATACTGAAATCAGTCTGCCAAAGCGGGTGCTGTCATGGGCGTTATCGTGGACGGAAACGTCGAAGAGGTCGCGGGTCTGATCATTCGCAGCTGGCTGGATCCAAACGGACTCCGTTTGATCGATTCCGATCGTGAACCACGCACGCAGGCAGAGTGGATTCATGCGATCGTGCTCCACACCACGCGCGGCATTCCGGGGGGTCGGGATCAGCGAAAGCAGCGCATCTTGACTGGACCGATTCCGCATCCTGAGCACGATCACAAAATGGATGTGGTGTCAGGCTGGGCGGAAGACGGAGTCTGCGCGAGCGCACACTTTGTCATCGACTTTGATGGATCGATCGCCTGCGTCGCAGATGTTGCTACAGAGACGACCTATCATGCCGGTGTGCGCATGGTAAATCATCAGTCGATCGGGATTGAGATCTGCCAAGGAAGCGATGCAGAGCTGTATGAAGTGCAGCTCGATGCGGCGGTGCGCTTGGTGGATTATCTGACGCGACGCTTTGGGATTCAGCGTCAGTTTCATTGGCCCTATCGGAACCAGGCAGTGCAGCGGATTGCGCAAGGGGGAAGCTCTGTGGTGGGCGTGTACGGACACCGCGAAGCCAGCGATGATCGCGGCGCAGGAGATCCCGGAGATGAAGTCTTTTTGCGTTTGCGCAGCGCAGGCTATGAGTCGTTTGATCTGGATCAGCTTGAAGATCTGACGGTGTGGAAACAGCGCCAGCAGCAGCTTGCAGAGCAGCTTGGGATCGCGCTCGATCTGGATGGCGTACCCGGAATGCAGACCCTCGCGGCGCTGCGTCAAGCGGGCTATCCGCACGGACTGTGGACTGCGCGACCGGGAGACTGATGGAAAGAGTCTACAGGTTGCTGTCTGCAAGCGGCAGCAGCGCGCAGCGTAGACCCAGCGAAACGATCAGCAGACAGCGACGGACGGAACCTGTTTAGAGCAGCTGGCACATGCGATGCAACGTGCGAACTGTATGAACCCACGCGCACGCTGCTTCCTGATTCCGCTGGTCACACGGGCTGGCTGCGGAGTGGCGGACGCTGGAACGGATTGACAGGCTCTGCGTGATGTAGGTACGACGAGTCCGTTGTCTGTACATTGTCTCTAGCCGAAAACCTGAATCTTTGGAGGCCTCCCGATGAAACGATTGTCGCTCAAGATGGTCCCGCTGCTGGTCAGCATGCTCGCAACTGGAACCTTGGTGGGCTGTGGTGAAGAAGCCGAGATCGCAGAGCTTCAGCAAGGACTGACAGAGACCAAAGCTGGTCAAATCGGACAGGCAGACTTTGATGGTTACACCAACGCAGTCAAGCTGAAGAACTGCTCGTTTGTGGTGAGCGCAGGAACCGCGACGTTCACTCCTTCTTCCGAGCTGTCGCAGGTGCTGTACGGAGACCCCAACGGCGCGGCGCACAAGTCCTCCTTTGCGGTTCCGCCGATCACTTCGTCCGGCTCTTCTGTTGTGATCACCAGCTTGGAAGCGGACTTTGCCAACACCGGTCTGACCCTGGCCGGAACCAATGCCACCGTGAAGCTGACGTTCCGTGGTCAGCTTCATGTCGAGGTCACGGTGCCCGTCTTTGGCAAGCTGCCCGCAGATCTCGTGATCAGCTCATCGAACCTGAGCACCGACCTTACCTATGACAAAGCGACGGAGCGCGCCAAGGCTGCGGCGGTTCGCGCCAACTTCAGCGTGAAGACCAAGAACTGCGGTGGCTCGGGCTGGTGTAACGGAATCATCGACGGAATCCTCAAGACGAACCTGAAGACCTGGGTCGAGACTCCGCTCAAGGACGCCTTCAACAAGGCGCTCGACAAAGCCAGCGTGACGGACTCTCTGTATGAGGGACTCGGCATTATGTACAACGCCAAGGATCCGAAGCCGACGGACTGGACGCTGGTTCCGAGCTCGCTCGATCTGTCGAGCGGTGCATTCCGCTTCAACGTCTCGCGCACGACTCCGTAACCCTGCGTATGATCTGCGGATGTGTACGTCCGCAGGTGCCTTCCTGACTTCTCCGCGCACTTGATTCCTACCTGCTGTACTTCGACGCCAAGCTGTCTCTGTGCGCTTTCACGATCACCAGATCGACCTTGGACAATCGCTGCATGTCCGCTGCAATGCGCTGTGACTTTGCGTGCGTACATTCGCTTTCGCATTGCTGACAATTTCTGATCAAATAATAACTAGATCAGTCTGGTGAGAGTGCTGTGAGCATCCGCTGCGCTTGGCTCTGGTCCGGTGAAAAAACGATCGATAGTCCTGACTTGCTCTGGTCGCGTAGGAGGGCTGCGTGAGCAAACACGATCGCGAAAAGGAGCTGGATTCCACGGTCTCTGAAGTGCTGCGGGATACCATGATCTTGGACAACATTCGGGATGCCGTTGTTGTGGTCGATTCCGACGGAAAGATCAGCGTTTGGAACCCCGGTGCAGAGAGTCTGTTTGGGTGGTCACGCGCAGAGATGATTGGCCAGCCGCATCCTGTTCGCTTTCCGCATGCAGCGCATTCCCATGAACATGCTTCTTTGTGTGCTCCGCTCCGTGACAATGACTGGGAGGGTGAGTATCAAGACCACAGAAAAGACGGAACGCAGATCTGGGTAGAGGCGCGAATCCGTCGCTTGATTGATCGAGCGGGACGCTGCATTGGAGTCATTGGGATTTTCCATGACATCTCACTACGCAAGCGCATAGAGTCCGATGCAAAGGAGCGCGAAGAGTTCGTTCGCAGCGTCCTCGACTCGATGGCGCCACGCATTGCGGTTCTGGATCAACAAGGCAACATCGTTTCGATCAATCGGGCTTGGCGTGAGTTCGGAATCCGAACGACGTCGCCAGCTTTGCACGTACACCAGCCAGTTGAGATCGGCTGTAACTACTTGGCGTTGTGTCGCAGCGTCACCGGAACAGAGCGGGAAGAGGCGTTCCGCTTTGCGCAAGGAATCGAAGACGTTCTGCTTGGCAAGCGCGCGAGTTTCGAGCTGGAGTATGCGTGCGATTTGCCATGGGCACCGCGCTATTGCCTGATGACAGTGACTCCGCTTGGGTCGCACGGAAAAGGCGTGGTGGTTTCCCATACCGACATCACGCAGCGACGCAAGATCGAGGCTTCACTCAAAGAGCATCGCGATCGTCTTCAGCTTGCGCTGTCTGCTGCCAAGATGGCGGTGTGTACGCGAGATCTTCAGACCGGACAGATTACGTGGTCTAAGGAAGCGCTCGAGCTGTTTCCGTCCCTTTCCTTGGGCTCGGATCGCCAGCGCATCTATGAAGTGATTCATTCCGAAGATCTCCCCAAGCTGCTGACCACAGTGCAGCAAGCGCTTCAGCATGGCACGCCGCAGTCTTGTGAGCTGCGCATGATCGGTGACGATCATCGAATCCGGCGGATGTCGTTTCTGGGACAGCTCTGTACAGATGCAGAAGGACGTCCGGTGAGCTTGGTAGGAACGCTCCGCGATGTGACCGTACAGCGACGGTCAGAGCTGCTCCTTTTGGGACAGAATCGGATCTTGGATCTGATCGCGAAGGGAGCGCCGCTTGCGGAGGTCCTGCGTGAAGTGGTGGGTCTGGTAGAGAGCCTGCTTCACTGCGTGATCTGCACGATCTTGACCAAAGATGCGGAAGGAAAGCACCTGAACTTGGTCGCTGCTCCTTCTATGCCTGCGTCGTATAGCCAAGCTGTACAGCGCATTCCGATCGGACCGCAGCAAGGATCATGTGGAACCTGCGCATTCCTTGGTGTGCGTGTCGATGTCAAAGACATTGCGACGGATCCACTGTGGGAGAGCTATCGTCACCTGGCTCTCCCAATCGGGCTGCGCGCGTGCCTATCGGTTCCGATTGTCGCCAGCGATGCACATGACAACACAGGGACAGGTTCCGTTTCTCCGCGCAGTGTGATCGGAACCTTTGCGCTGTATCGAACCAGCGGCACCAACATCGAACAGGATGAAGAGGAAGACGCGGTCCTACCGATTGCTGCGCAGCTTGCAGGCGTTGCGATCGAGCGCGATCTGGCGATGCGACGGATCACAGAGAGTGAGGAGCGTTACCGTCGGCTCTTGGAAGTGGTTCCTGCGGCCATCGTGGTGATCGTAGAGGGTCGCATCACGTTCTGTAATCAGACGCTGCTGCAAGTGGCAGGATATCAACATCGCAGTGAGCTGATCGGTCAAGATGTCCGCATGCTGGTGATGCCAGCACAGCATTCAGAGCTCGAACGGACAATGAGCGCACTGTTGGAAGGACGGATTCAGCAAAGCTCTGATGATGACTATCTGGTGCGCAGTGATGACACGCTGGTTCCGGTGCAGTCGGTGGCAACCATGATCTGGGATGGCGGTCGGCGTGCGATCATGGTGGCGCTCCTTGACAGAACAGAGCAGCGTCGATCGGATGAGCTGCTGCGATCGATCATGAGCAGTGTCACCGATGCGATCATCACAACCGATGCCAGCGGACAGATCGTCTCTGCCAACGCAGCCACCGCCCGGCTGTTTGAATACGAAGTGGGAGAGCTTATCGGTCAGAGGATCAGGGGACAGATTCTTCGTCGCTGTGTTGCGGTGCAGAAGCCGTGGCCGGAAGTCATGGGGAAGTTCCGCGCGCATGCTGGGTGTGGGGTGGGAATGCACACACGGCATGCAGAAAGACGCGCGCAGAGTGCGCAGCGGGATCGGGCTTGCGGTACAGATCGATAATATGAATCATATTGTATGACTAATATCTGATTCCGTAGGTACTGGACTGTGCGCAGGATCGCTGTGTGGACCGCGCGAAATGATGCTGTGAAGATGCGGATTTGATCGACACGCAGTACGGTTCTGTTTGCATCCTGCTTGACAGCCGGTCCCGGTCTTGACTAGGTTTCGCTTCGTGCTGGCGCTTGGGTGAAATTCCCAAGCCATCGAGGGAACCCGGTGTGATTCCGGGGCTGCCCCGCAGCGGTAAGCGAGAACGAACCCCACACACAACGCACTGACTGTTCAGTCGGGAAGCGGTGGGAAGTAGGAACCAAGCAAGTGCTCGCAAGCCCGAAAACCTGTCAGCACCCGACAAAGGAGAGAAAACCCGCGTCGGTTCGACCTGAACGCTCCGTGGGAGAGCTGGGTAGGTTTTCTGATCTGTGCATGCGCGCAGTGATGTTGACCGACCAGTGACTCACAGGTGTTCAGTCCCGTGGGGGCGAAGGTCGGTCGCGATGCAAGCAGCCCGCTGATTCATCGCTACTGTGCAGTCTCCCTTCACGGCTGTTGGGTCGCGAAGTGGTTCGTGGCTCTTTCCTATTACACCCGGAGAGACAAGCAAGATGCGCAGTCAGACAGCCAAGCCCAGCGGATCATCCTTTGTAACGCAGAGTGGATCCAGTCGCTCTGTTTCTAACGGTTCCAGCGACGGCTTCAGCAACGGTTCCGGTGCCGATGTGGCAGAGCACTTGATTCCGCAGACCAGCATGCGTGTTCGCAAGCGCAGCGGAATGACAGAGCCGATGGATCTGAACAAGATCGTCCGTGCCATCTCGCGCTGCTGTGCGGGACTTGCAGATGTCGATGCGCTGCGGGTTGCAACCAAGACGATCAGCGGACTGTATGACGGAGCAACCACGCGCGAGCTGGACCTGCTATCGATTCAGACCGCAGCGGCACTCATCACAGAGGAGCCGCAGTACTCGAAGCTGGCGGCGCGACTGCTGTCTACGTACATCGACAAAGAAGTACGCGGACAAGAGATTCACGCCTTTTCGCAAGCGATCACCAGCGCGCACAAGCTGGGACTTGTCAATCAGCGCTTGGTTGATTTTGTATCGAAACACGCGCGCAAGCTCAACGATGCGCTGTGTCCGCAGCGCGATCAGGAATTTGAGTACTTCGGTCTGCGCACGGTCTATGATCGCTATCTGCTTCGGCATCCGATGACGCGCTTGGTGATCGAGACACCGCAGCAGTTTTTCTTGCGGGTTGCGTGCGCGCTGTCCGAACAGATCGGCGAAGCGCTTTCGCTCTATGCACTGCTGTCGAAGCTGGAGTATCTGCCTGGATCTCCGACGCTGTTTAACGCAGGAACGCAGCATGAGCAGCTCTCTAGCTGCTTTCTGCTCGACTCTCCTTGCGATGACTTGCAGAGCATCTATCAGCGCTATGCCGATGTGGCGATGCTGTCGAAGTTTTCGGGAGGAATCGGACTTGCGTATCATCGCGTGCGCTCGCGTGGTTCCTTGATCAAGAGCACGAACGGTCATTCCAGCGGAATCGTTCCTTGGCTCAAGACCTTGGATGCTTCGGTGTCCGCAGTGAATCAAGGCGGAAGACGAAAGGGGGCCTGCTGCGTCTATCTGGAGCCGTGGCACGCCGACATCGAAGCGTTTCTATCGCTGCGTGATAACACAGGTGATGAATCGCAGCGGACGCACGGACTCAACCTGGCCAACTGGGTTCCTGATCTGTTTATGAAGCGTGTGGAGTCTGATTCCCACTGGAGTCTGTTCGATCCCAAGGTGGTTCCTTCCCTTCCAGATCTGTACGGAGAAGCGTTTGAGCGAGCCTATGAAGAAGCGGAAGCTGCGGGGCTTGCGCACAAGACGCTGAAGGCGCGCGATCTGTATGCGCAGATGATGCGAACACTCGCGCAGACCGGAAACGGCTGGATGACCTTCAAAGACAGCTCGAATCGAACCTGCAATCAGACCGCACGACCTGATCATGTGGTGCATCTGTCCAACCTCTGTACAGAGATCTTGGAAGTGACCTCGCAAGGGGAAAGTGCCGTCTGTAACCTGGGCTCTGTGAACCTGGCGCGGCATCTTCTGCGTGATGAACAAGGTGCGCTGCGCTTTGACTTTGACAAGCTGGCGATCACGGTTCGTACAGCGATTCGTCAGCTCGATCGTGTGATCGATCTGAACCTGTATCCGATTCCTTCTGCGCAATCATCCAACCAGCGCTGGCGTCCGATCGGACTGGGTCTGATGGGACTGCAAGATGTGTTCTTTCAGCTTCGCCTTCCGTTTGACAGTGAAGAGGCGCGGACGCTGTCGAAACAGATCTCGGAACAGATGTATTTTCACGCGCTGCGAGCATCGTGCGAGCTGGCCAAAGAGCGTGGTCCTCATCCAGCGTTTGCGGACACGCGCACCGCGCAAGGAGTGCTCCAGTTTGATGTGTGGGGTGTCGTGCCAGAGCATCCTGCGCGCTGGAATGAGCTGCGCAAACAGATCGCGGAACATGGACTCCGAAACTCGCTGCTGTTAGCGATTGCACCGACGGCAACGATCGCGTCGATTGCAGGCTGCTCAGAGTGCATTGAGCCGCAGGTATCGAACCTGTTCAAGCGTGAGACGCTTTCGGGAGACTTCCTGCAAGTGAATCGCTACTTGGTGAGCGAGCTGAAGGCGCTGGGACTGTGGAATGAAGCGACGCGGACCCAGCTCAAGCTGGCCGAAGGATCGGTGCAGCAGCTGGCGCAGATTCCTGCTTCGCTGCGCGCGATCTATCGAACCGCGTGGGAGCTTCCGATGCGATCGCTCATCGACATGGCTGCGGATCGCGGACCATTTATCGATCAGAGTCAGTCGCTCAACCTGTTTATGGAAAGTCCCAACATCGGACAGCTTTCCTCGATGTACTTTTATGCGTGGAAGCGGAAGCTCAAGACGACATACTATCTGCGCTCTCGTCCTGCGACGCGGATTGCCAAAGCAACCATCGAGCGCAGCAGCGAACCATTGCAGCAGCCGGACCCGTCACATTCCGTAGCGCAGATGTCGCATGCAGAGCGCAGCGCGGTGTCTTGTTCGCTGGAAAATCCCGAGTCATGTGAGGCCTGCCAATGAGCCAGCCAGCGATTCCGTCTGGGACTCTGTCCACGATTCCGTCCACGATTCCGTCCACGATTCCGTTCGCGAGCCAAACGATGCGTGATTCCGTGCAGTCTTCTGTGAGTCCAACCGAGCGACCTGAGCACCTGCTGGATCCGGGTCTGTGCTTGACGCTGCGTCCGATGCGCTATCCCGATTTTTTTGAGCGCTATCGTGCCGCGATCAAGAACACCTGGACCGTCGAGGAAGTAGACTTCACAACCGATGTCAACGATCTGCGACAGATGACTGCTGCGGAAAAGCATCTGGTGCAGCGTCTGGTTGCGTTCTTCGCAACCGGAGACTCGATCGTTGCAAACAACTTGGTGCTGAACTTGTATCGTCACATCAACGCGCCCGAAGCGCGGATGTATCTGTCTCGTCAGCTCTATGAAGAGGCGCTACACGTTCAGTTTTATCTGACGCTGCTCGATACCTACATTCCTGATCATGTCGAGCGTGAGCGCGCGTTTTCTGCGATCGAACACATTCCTTCGATCAAGCAGAAGGCTGCGTTCTGTCTGCGCTGGCTGCATCACACCTCCGAGCTGTCGCAGCTTTCGAGTCAAGCAGAGCGCAGGCGCTTTCTACTGAACCTGATCTGCTTTGCTGCATGCATCGAAGGACTGTTCTTCTTTGCTGCGTTTGCGTACGTGTACTACCTGCGCTCACGCGGGCTGCTACACGGACTGGCTGCTGGTACAAGCTGGGTCTTTCGGGATGAGAGCGCACACATGGACTTTGCCTACGCAGTCGTTCGTACGGTCCAAGCAGAGGAGCCCGCGCTGATGGATGAACAGCTGCGGCGCGACATCGTTGCGATGATCGAAGAAGCAGTCGCTTGTGAGACGCAGTTTGCCGAAGATCTGCTCTCGGGTGGCGTGGTCGGTCTGTCCGTGACAGACATTCGCCAGTATCTGGAGTTTTGCGCCGATCAGCGACTCTTGGCGCTCGGTCTGGACAAGCGCTACGGAACCAAGAATCCGCTGTCGTTTATGGATCTCCAAGACGTTCAGGAAGTGACCAACTTCTTTGAACGGCGCGTCTCTGCCTACCAAGTGGGAGTCAGTGGTGAAGTGACGCTGGATGAAGCGTTCTAGGTAATCAATCTTCCGACTGTCCGAACAGTTTCACAGACCGTTCGCGGCTTCGCTGTACGCAGCGGTGTCCGCATCATTTCCTGCTTGCCAAGGCTGTCCTTTGTTCCGACCATGGTAGGGAGCGTCCCCTCGCTCTTCGTTGCTTTGGGGAACCGTGCGAATGCAAGACGATCACGCTACACAGATGGAATCACGCGCAGATGTCGCAGAGATGACTGTGCGCATTGCTGACTTAGAGCGACAGTTCGCCGACGTTCGTCAGCGCTGTACCGAACAGGAACAGCAGGTGCATCAGCTTCGCGTGCAGCTTGAGCGAAGCGATCAATCAAGCAGCGCACTGCGCGCTCTGCTTGAGATCACACCGGCTTGGGTGTTCGTCAAAGATCAGCAGCATCGCTATCACATGGTGAGTCGCTCCTATGCGGACGCGCTGCACCTAGATCCCAAGGATTTTCTTGGCAAAAATGATCTCGATCTGGGCTTTCCGGAAGAGCTAGTAAAAGGCGATCCTGCGCGCGGAATCCGAGGCTTCTGGACCGATGATCGACAGGTCATGGACAGCGGAAAACAGATGATCTATCCGCATGATCCAGCGACGGTAGATGGCACGGTTCATGTCTTTCATACGATCAAGACGCCGCTTGCTCAAAGTGATGGATCGATCTGGGCAGTGCTTGGGCTGGCGCAAGATGTCACGCGGATCACCCAAGTCGAGTCTGCCCTGAAAGAGAGTCTATCGGAACAGCAGGCGATGATTCGCGCTCAGCAAGAGCTGATCTTGGAGCTGTCTACGCCGCTCATTCCGGTGCATGACGGAGTGGTGATCATGCCGATCATCGGACTGGTCGATACCACGCGTGCCGGGAAGATCTTAGAGACACTGCTGGACGGAATTGGTCATCATCATGCCGACACCGCCATCCTGGACATCACAGGAGTCCGCGCGGTCGATACGCATGTGGCAAATGCGCTGGTCCAGGCTGCCAAGGCTGCGCGCCTGCTTGGAACAGAAGTGATCCTGACCGGCATCACCGCAGCGGTGGCACAGACGATTGTCTCGATCGGAATTGATCTGAGCAGCATCGATACCCAGAGCACGCTTCAGCAAGGAATTGCGCGTGCGCTGTCTCGCAAGCGTCGCGCTTCATCCGTTCGCTAACCCCGAGAATCGCACACGCTGCTGGGTCTGATTCCCTTTCCTTTTTCATTCGATGGTTTGTGCGCAGTGAAGTGCGCAGTGAAGTGCTCTGTGAAGCGCTCTGTGAAGTGCTCTGTGAAGCGCTCTGTGAAGTGCTCTGTGAAGCGCTCTGTATATGCAGACAGAGTGCGCCTGTTTCGTAGGAATCTGTCGTTACGTGAGCTTTCCTGCGTACAGTAGGAAGGACGGTCTGTCATCACTGATTTCCGTCGGAAATTCGCGACGCTGAACGCTCCTACTATCCATCAGTTGTAGTTTCTGTATGCTAAAAACTTCGCTGCTTCATCGCAAGCTGTGAGGAGATCATGACCACTCACCAGACAACATCAACAGAACCCGATCCAGCGGCTGCACAGACCTCAATTCGACAGACTGTGAGCGGTGATGTGGCTCCCAGTGCGGATCCACAAGGAATCGCAGACTTCGTGGTGGGAGAGTCTGTGGCCGCCAAGACCGCCGCGCGTACAGCCAGCGTTCGCGATCTGCTGTCTGGTATGGACTCTGATGAAGCGCTGTCTGTGATGAAGGTGATCACGCGAGAGCTTCGCAAGATCAAGACAGCCAAGCGTGGGAATCCCGATGATGAGCTGAATCCCGACTGGCGCGATGGCGCGTATCCGTACCGAAACCTGATGCTGCGTCGCAACTATGAAGAGCAGAAGTACAAGCTTCAGGTCGAGCTGCTCAAGCTGCAAGCGTGGGTGAAGGACACCAAGCAGAAGGTTGTGATTCTGTTTGAAGGACGCGATGCCGCCGGAAAGGGAGGCGCAATCAAGCGCTTCATGGAGCATCTGAATCCGCGTGGTGCGCGCGTCGTTGCCCTGGAAAAGCCGAGCGAGTTTGAGCGCGGCCAGTGGTACTTTCAGCGCTACGTCAATCACCTGCCCACAAGCGGAGAGATCGTGATGTTCGATCGCTCTTGGTATAACCGTGCGGGCGTCGAGCGCGTGATGGGATTCTGCTCCCAAACGGAGTACAGCGAGTTCATGCGCCAGGTTCCAGAGTTTGAGCGGATGCTGGCGCGAAACGGAACGCATCTTATCAAGTTCTGGTTCTCTGTAAGTCGCGAAGAGCAGCGTCGTCGCTTCAAGGAACGGAAGGTTCATCCGCTCAAGCAGTGGAAGCTGTCTCCGATCGATCTGGCGTCTTTGGACAAGTGGGAGGACTACACCAAAGCGAAGGAAGCGATGTTCTTTCATACCGACACCGCAGACGCGCCGTGGACGGTGATCAAGTCGGACTGTAAAAAGCGTGCGCGCCTGAACGCGATGCGCTACGTGCTGCACAAGCTTCCGTATGCCAACAAAGATGTGCGGCTGATTGGCAACCTGGATGCACTGATTGTGGGTCGCGCACACATCGTGTTTGAGCGCGGCGAAAAACAGATGGGCACGCCGATCCTGTAGCGTGCTCAAAGGCTTGCGCGGCTGCACTCCTGAGACTTCCCCGCTGCGCTCAAACGGAAGCAGGGAACAGCGCGCGCAGCTGTTCATCGCAGCGTGATCTGTTCGGTCAAAACATCGCGCTGCTCATTCCGGCTTCTGTTGAGCATTCCGGTGCGAAAGGTTCGGCATCAGAGCGTACGATGTCGTCTACGTTTGTGACCGCGCAGGCGCTGCTGTGTAAGCAGAAGAGCGGTCGTACGTTTCCTGCGGATGTGATGATGTCGAGCTTTCTGCTCAATCAAGAGCCTCACTTTACGCGGGTGGTTCGCGACATCAGCGCGCGGCGCAAGCTGGAAGAGCAGCTGCGACAGT
This sequence comes from Myxococcales bacterium, assembly GCA_016794365.1. Classification (GTDB taxonomy): domain Bacteria; phylum Myxococcota_A; class Polyangia; order Palsa-1104; family JAEUJZ01; genus JAEUKA01. The sequence goes on along the minus strand of JAEUKB010000059.1, from coordinate 90,382 downwards.
CCCAAAAAATGGAAGCGATCGGACAGCTCGCTGGAGGAATCGCGCATGACTTTAACAACTTGCTGACCGTGATAAATGGCTATAGCGATCGGATCTTGGATCGGATTCCTACCGGAGATCCGCTTCATGATGCGGCTGCTGATGTTCGCGCAGCGGGAGAGCGCGCGGCTGCACTCACGGCCCAGCTACTTGCGTTTAGTCGTCGCGCGATCATCGAGCCCAAGCTGCTGGATCTGAATCAAGTGGTGCAGTCCGAAGTGCGGATGCTGCGTCGCTTGATTGGTGAAAACATCACGATCATCACGCAGCTTCGTCCGGGGATTCCGCAGATCAAGATCGATCCGGTACAGCTTGAACAGGTGCTGCTAAACCTTGCTCTCAATGCGCGTGATGCGATGGGGCAGGGTGGTCGGCTGGTGATCGCTACGTCGGTGATCGATGTCCTGACCGAGCGCACAGAGTCCGCACTTGCGCCTGCACCCGGACGCTACGTTCAGCTTACGGTGCAAGACAACGGAAGCGGAATGACCGAAGAAGTCAAGCAGCGGATCTTTGAGCCGTTCTTCACCACCAAAGGGGTGGGAAAGGGCTCTGGTCTGGGCTTGGCGACGGTCTACGGAGTGGTTCATCAGGCGGGCGGACATGTCTCCTTTGACAGTGTGTTTGGCAAAGGGAGTACGTTCCGGGTGCTGCTTCCGGCGCAAGTTCGGGAGCCCTCTGTTCGTAGCATGACGGCGCTTTCCGGGGCTCCTGTTGGCAAGGAAACCATCTTGCTCGCCGAAGACGCGGATGTGGTTCGGAAGCTGATTCGCCAGACGCTGGAGCTCTTGGGATACACTGTGCTGGATGCAGAGAGTGGTCAGCAAGCGCTGGATGTTGAAGCCAGTTATAGCGGAGAGATCGATCTGCTGCTGACCGATGTGGTGATGTCGGACTTTGGTGGCAGAAAGCTCGCGGATGCAGTCTCTGTGAAGCGCCCTGGTATCAAGGTGCTGTACATGAGCGGCTATACCGATGATGCGCTGACGCGCTACGGAGTCGAGTCCTCTCAGTCTGCATTTTTGCAAAAACCTTTCACGTCACCGACGCTGGCGCGGATGGTTCGGGATGTGCTCGACAATCGACGGGACAGCTTGGACTCCTAACCTGCGAAGGTGGCAAGCGCTGTTCCGTGTTTCATCACCATGAGCTGCAAAGCTGTATAGACTGAGCGCTCATGAAGCTGACTTTTCCTGCCCCTGAGCGCAACAAGCTGCCGATCTTGGAAGTCCTACAGCGCGTGCTTCCTGCGAGCGGAACCGTGCTGGAGATCGCAAGTGGAAGCGGTCAACATGCAGCGTTCTTTTCTTCACATTTTCCGTCGCTGATTTGGATTCCTTCGGATCTTGCAGATGCGCACTTGCGCAGCATTGCGGAATACGTCAAAGAGTCTGCCCGACCGAACCTGCTCCCGCCGCGCTGCATCAATGTCACAGACAGTGACTGGGGTGTTTCCGCAGTTGATGCGATCTTCAATGCCAACCTGATTCACATCGCTCCCTGGGACTGTACAGAGGGACTCCTACGCGGAGCGGCGAGGACGCTGCGAGCAAACGGAGTCCTGGTTATCTATGGTCCGTTTCGCATCGGTGGTATCGATACCTCAGAGAGCAATGCAGCGTTTGATGCCGATCTGAAGCGACGCGATCCGCGCTGGGGTGTGCGTGATCTGGAAGCGGTGACAGACCTTGCGCAGCAGCACGGACTTTGGCTGCGTGAGCGCGTTCCGATGCCTTCCAACAACCAGACGCTGATCTTTGAAAAGAAGTCGTCGTCGCTGTAAGTCATCAGCGCGCAGCGGAATAAGGAATGAGAGCCTACGTAGCTACTCAGGAATCCAGCGCTTCTTGATGGCATCCACCGTTCCGTTTTCCTTCAGTCGCGCGATCGCTTGATCGATCTGAAGCGCTGTCTCTTTCGGCAGACTCGGCGAAAACACCAGCCCTTGCGACTGACGGTGAACATTGCGAATCGCCACCTGAAAAGGAGCCTTCGGATTCACTTTGGTCAGGTAGTACTGGATCTGGATGTTGTCTGCGATGACGGCATCGACCTGACCGGATGCCAGCGCACTGGCGGCCTGATCCAAGCTATCGATCTGCTTCATCTGAATCTGACCACTTAGTGAGCTGGGCGACGAGGCTGCATTCCAGCTTGTGATCCACAGCTCGCTCACGCTGCCGGTTCCTACAGAGACAGTCTTGCCCGCCAGATCGGCGATGGTGTGAACTCTGCTGGCTTCATCTTGACCTGATTTTTTGATGATGTTGACGGACACAAAGCTCAACAGAACCGACGCAGCGATCATGCGAATGAAGTACGTAAGTCCTATCAAGCTGTTGCTGCGCGCAGTCGCTGCGATGACGTTGGTTCCCGGTCCGGTCAGTAGGATCTGAAACAGCTTGGCGAAGGTACGGAGCGCTCCGGTCTTCTTCGTGCTCTCTTGGCTTGGATAGTCTTCGAGCTTCCAGATCACCGCTGTGATCACAAAGATGAAGGCGAGGATTCCGCCCAGGAGCTCCAGCAGATCGAGCGACCACAGCGTCTTGACCACTGGCGTCCAGATGTGAAACGGCTCCTTGCGAACCATCACAGACAGCCCGTCTTCCTGAATCGGAACGCTGAAGCGATAGGTTCCGAGTCGGCTTGGCGTCAGGTTGATACAGCCCACCGCAACGTCTACTTTGCCGTCGGCACCAGCCTGTAGGAGCTGCTTAAACGTCGGTACGTTCACCACCTCAAAAGGAAGACCCGCGCTCACTGCAATCTCATTCCAGGTCTCGTAAAAGGATCCGCGCCACTGACCATCGGGATTGAACGCACACGGCATCGACTTGGCAGAAAATCCCACGCGCAACGGACTCGCAGCCTGCGCCGATCGCGCATTCCCAAGCAGCAGCAGCAAAAGAAGGGATCGCAAGATCCAGAGTCGATAGGAAGCAGAGACAGACTTCACGCTGGGTTCCCTCATCGGAGAAGTTCTTCGTCGCTCAGCTCGATGCGATGGCGCTGCGCAGACCGTCACTTGTCATCATAGATGAAGCACGCAGCTTCCGATCACTTCACCGTGCCACTTGGCTCTGAGCGCATCCCGAACCTGCGCAAACGGAAAGCGGTGAGAGATGTATGGACGAAGCTGTCCACTACGCAGCCACTTGGTGATCTGCGCAAGCCGTGGCGGACGAATGGACGGACTGTGATGTGTGGAAATCACCGTCGGACAGCCCAGCACAGACAGACCCTTCATCATGATCAGGTTGGTTGGCAGTTGATTGGCATTGGGGGCTCCGCGCTGTCCCTTGCCATGTGCGACGCTTGGAGTCGCCGCCCAGCCTACGATCAGGAATCGACCCCCAAACTGCATACAACGTAGGCTTTCAATGGAGATGTCGCCGCCAACCCCATCGTACACCACAGCGACGCCATGTCCGTTTGTGAGCGCTTTGACATCTTCTCGAAAGCGGCGGACTCCTTTGCTTCCATCTGTGCTGCTGATGTTCAGGACATGATCGGCACCTTGGGCTTTTACAACAGCCAGCTTGTCATCCGATCGTCCGGTTGCGATGACGGTTGCGCCGAGCAGCTTGGCAATCTGTACGGCAGCAAGTCCCGTCGAGCCCGAGGCTCCGTGAATCAGGACGGTTTCCCCTGCTTGCAGGTTTCCGCGCGCGCACAGACAGTGATACGCCGTCTCATAGTTGCCTAGCAGACAGCAGGCTTCATCAAAAGACAGACCGCTCCACATCGGCAAGACTGCTTCGTACGGAGCCACTGCATAGAACGCAAAACCACCCCACTTCTGATAGGCTCCGAGCGATCGCGGACCGGAAAGGAGTCCATCAACATACACAGCCTGTCCGACGGAAATTCCGTGATCTGCTGCTTCGCTTCCGCACCACAGCACCTCACCCGAATACTCCAGTCCTGGTGTGTACGGAGGCGTTGGCATGTGCTGGTACTGACCGCTGGTCATCAGCAGATCCACCCAGCCAACCTGCGCACTCCGTACTGCTATCAGGACATCGCGCGGCCCCAGCTCGTCTACGTTGGGAGTCGTCATCTCGACGAGAGACAGACTCTGTTCGATCGCTGTCGCAGGATCTTCCGCAAACGCTGCGACCATCACGCGCTGACCGATTCCGCTCAAGCTCATCGTCTGACAGACTCCTTGTTTTCGACTGCGTTGGGAATGCTGCTTCGCATCCTATCACGGGCTCCGAACCCAACCTGGAGTCATGCCTGGGCTTTCTTACATTGGGGAAGATATTAGGCTGATAAAGGGCGCAATCAGGATGAAGCGAACGCGCTTAGCACGGATCATCGATACAGCTCGTCACGCTGTTCTCTTTGCATAGTGAGCGGCTTGTAGGGTCCGTTTTTCGCCGACATCTGATGACTGATAAGCGTGTCGAATGCCTGCGTGGGTCTGCTCCGTACAGGTCGGTTTTCCGTCGAGAACCATCGAAAATGAGGATTTGTAACAATACCCAATGGTTCGATGACTATGCACGGTAGAAAACTGCATCAAGCGGAGCAGACTGTGACATTGCGCACCTTTTGACAGTTCTGCGTGATAAAGATCTAAGCGGCAAAATCACGTTCCACACAGAGGACAGCAGCAACATGGCATTCGATATCGAACGGTTCGTGGATCTCTCGAAGGCGGTTGAGACATCGGATCTCGACTGGGACTACATTCAGCGCGTCGGGCTGACGAAGGTGGAAGCTCGCATCCTGCGTTATATGGCCGATGTCGAGAGTCACACGATCATCTATCTGCGCGATATCCTTTCGGGACACACCGCAGGAGATCCCGAGATCACGCAGTTTATGGCCTGCTGGGTGTATGAAGAGACGCATCACGGACGAGCGCTCGATCGATTCCTGACTGCGTGCGGATATCCTCCAGAGTCGGGTCGCTACACCAAAGTGCTGACCAACATGGGCTGGCAGGAACACCTGGAAGCCTTTCTGACCACCAGCTTGCCGAAGCTGACGCCGCACTTTGCCGCGACGCACATGTCGTGGGGAGCGGTCGATGAAATGATGGCCGCTTCCGCGTATACGCAGCTTGCGTACTACACCAAAAACGAAGAGCTATCGAAGCTGCTTCTGCGGATGGCCAAGGACGAGCGGCGGCACCAGTCGTTCTACTATCACCAAGCAGAAAAGCGCCTTGCTCATCCGCTTGCGCAGGCGATCTGTGCGACGGCGATGCGCGTGTTCTGGAATCCGGTCGGAGTCGGCGTAGGCGAAGAAAATACGCTCGGAATGATCGGTGCGCTGCTCTACGACGATGAGCGCGGACGCGAAGAGCTGGAACGGATGGATCGCTTGATGGCGAAGCTGCCGGGGCTCGGCTGGTTCCGGCGGGCCTCTGTTGAAGTCGGCAAGGCCGTCGAGCAGTTCCGTGCGACCGAGCCCGAGGCTGCGCGTGCCATCGATTCCAGCAAGGGAGACAGTGCGCGTCTGCGTGCAGAGCGAAGCCTGCGACCAGAGTTTGTCATGACCAGCGCCAACTAAGCTGTAGCCAGATCGGAATCTCCCAGCGCGCTGCGCCCAATATTAGTCGTATCGTCTGCCTAATATTGGGCTGTTTGGTGCGGATGTGTGGTGTTACGGATGCAGCGCAAGGCGCAAGGTCGGACCCAGATCGACTTCCAGTGAGCCTTCGATCGGAAGCACTTCTCCGTCGAGCGTAAACAGCGGCTCGCTCGTTTCAATGCGAAGCTGCTTGGCTGGATGATTGACGTAGCGCGGATCACGCGGCAGCTCGGATCGTCCTGTCACGGCGCGCGCCAGCGCTTTCATCGTCGCCAGCGGTCGTCTGAGCATGCCAAAGTCGAGCGGCACCTTTCCGTTTATCAACAGCGGAACCATGGCCGCCAGCTCTCGCGCAGAGATCGCGTACGCCAGAAAGTGAAACTGACCGTTTGGGCGCTCTGAAGAAAACGGCTCGACCAGACGCTGGACCGCTCCGGTGGTGTTGGCAAAGACGGCGGAAAATGCCTGATGAGACACCGGCAGTCCATCAGCAAATACCGTCGCTGGCTGCTCTTCCAGAAGCGACGCAAACGATGTCTGAATCGGACTGAGCGCCGCCGCGATGGCCTGCACGCCGATTCCCAGCGCAGCCAGCTTTCCTTTCTGTCCGCGCTCATAGCGATCGAGAATCCGCACGAGCGGTCCCATTCCGAACGTAAATCCGTAGCGCACCTTGTCGCCAGTACGCACGCGCAGCAGCGGAATGTCCTGATAGGCGAGCGTCCCCGCGTGATACGCAGCGATCACCGCGCGAAAGTTGTCCGACGGAGTTCCCGACATTCCCAGCTTGGTCGCAGTTACGTTCATCGTGCCGCCGCCGAGCAGAAACAGCTTGGGAAGCTGCGCTCCTTCGACTGCGGGCAGGTGCAGCAGCTCGTTGATGACGTGATAGATCGTTCCGTCGCCACCGTAGATACAGACCAGATCGGCGCGCTGTCCGACGCCAGCCAGCGCTGCTCCCACGTCGTCGATATGATCGGTGACGATCCGCCGCACGCCCTTGGCTTCGGGACTGTCGAGCACTCCAGCCAGCGCTTGCCAGCGACCTCCGGCGCGCGGGTTACACAGAAGCACCACGTCCTTGCGAGTCTGGTTTGCCATGTCCTAGCACCGTACCGAAAACCGCTCTGTCGTGGAACGGGCTTGCGGGCTGCGTTGACAAGTCGGTGGCCAAAAAGGGATGCTCGTCGCCCATGGCAGCCAAAACTCCGACAGTGTGTACACTGCTTTTTGCGGTCCTTTCCGGCGCTGGCTGTGTGGCTGCGTGGCCGCAGGTGATCGATCCGTCCGACATCGTGACGCTGCGAGAAGGAACCCCGCACATTCGGCGCATCACCGACATTGGCTCGCCGCACATTGGCGCAGCGGGTCCGCTTCAGCCCGCGTCCGATGGGCAAGTCGTCGTCGGAGAGCAGCTTCTGATCGAAGGCGCAGGCTTTGGCAAACAGCCGACGGTGCTCGTCGCGGGTCGTCCAGCGGAAGTGCGCTGGCGAGTGAGCGGCGGCGGTCTGATCGTGCAGGTTCCCAGCGGTGGTCCGGCGGGAAATCAGTCGGTGGTCGTCGAGTCATCGGGCAAGCGATCCGAGTCACCGATCGTGATTCATCGACTGGCAGTGGTTCTCGATGGACAGCGACGGCTGCTTCATACGTTGCGCGTGCTCGGAGGCGGTGGGCAGCAGCTTTCCGTCGAGCCGTTTGGTAAGCCGATCGCGATCGGTCGAGCGCTCGGGCTGGCCTTGTCGAGCGACGGTGCAGCGGCGTATGTGCTTCTGTCCGAAGGCGAGCGTGAGCAGGTGGCCATCGTCGATCTCACAGCCTCGGGAGGCCCGTCGCTGCGTGAAAAGCGTCCGCTCCGTCATCGGGCCAAAGCGATCGTGGCGGCGTCGGCGGCTCGCACTGTGGCCATTGTGGGCGATCGCGAGCTGACGCTGTGGGATGTCAGCGAAGCCAGTCGTCCGACGCCATGGCCAGCGGCAGAGCTACCGACGGAAGCCCATGGAGCGACGACCTTTGCACTCAGTCCAACAGGAACGCTGCTCGCGGCGGGCTTTGCGGCGACCAATGAGGTTGCGCTGATCGATGTCCGTCCGAGCCGCACCGAGGTTACGCCCAAAGAAGCAGGACGAACCGTGGTGCTGCCGCTGGCTCGTCAGCCGATGCTTCACAGCGTGCGCTTTTCGTCGGAAGGCGATCTGCTGTGGACGCTGAGCGGTGAAAAGCAAGCGAGTGCCACCGCGCAGGCGACGCAGCTTGTGGCGCTGACCGTCGGGGAAAAAGAAGCAAGTGGGCTCAAGCGGGTGCTCGGGCTGGGCAAGCCGATAGATGTCAAAGACGCTGGATCGCCGCTGGCTCTATCGGTGGCGCGCAGTCAGCCGATCCAAAGTGGCGCAACCATTCGCACGGTGCCAGAGCGCTCGCAGGTGGTGTTTGCGACGGCACCGCGCAGTGAAGGCAGTCATCCGCTCCCGGGCTCGCTGTTTCGGGTCGGTGCGGGTGGGACGCTCAAGACGCTGCTCAGCGGCAGTCAGCTCTTTGCCAGCGTCGATCTAAGCCCCGATGCCGGACTGGTCATCACTGCCGAGCAGCCAGCGTCGGGATCGCTGACGGTGACCGTGGCTGATACCGAAGTGCAAAGCGCGGCATCGCTGACGCTGGGCACGGCTCCACCGACGGATCGCGAGGCCCCGATCGAGGTCTTGGTGCAGCCGTAAGCTACAGCGACGCGGTTCCAAGGCTGACATCGCCGGACAAGAGCCGCTCGACGTAGCCATCGTCGCGCCGAATCAGCAGCGCGCCGTCGCGATCAATCCCCAGCGAGTCTCCGCTGATGGTCCCCGACGCGGTCTGGACGTGAAGTCGCTGTCCCGCTGCGGTCAGGTGGGCGCGGGTCGAAAAGGCATCAATCACCCAGCTACTTCCGTCGCTGACAAAGCGCTGATAGAGCGGCTCGAAGTGGCTGAGCAGCGTCACCGCAAAGTCGTGGACGGACAGCGGTGGCGTCTGTGGTCCCAGCAACTGGCGCAAGCTGGTCGCCGGAACACCGTCGGGAAACTGCAAGCCAGAGACGTTTACGCCGACACCGACGATCACAAAGTCACAGCGCGATCCGCTGAGCGTCATCTCGGTCAAGATGCCCGCAACTTTGCGCAGACCGACGGAAGTCTTGGCCAGCAGATCGTTTGGCCACTTGAGCACAAGCCGATCTTCCGACGCTGGCAAGCCCGCACTGCGCAGAAGGTCGAGCGCAGCAGCTTCGACGGCAAGCCCAGCACACAGCGTCAAGAGCGGAACATCCCGAGGCTGTAGCTGTGGCCGCAGCAGCAGTGACAGATACAGGTTGTCCCCCGGCGGAGAAAACCAGGATCGACCTTGACGACCGCGACCGTTCGACTGTTCGTCGGCGGTGACCACGGTGCCGTGCGGCTTTCCTGCTCTGCCAAGCGCCCGCGCTTCATCGCTCGTCGAGCCGCAGCGTGGGTGATGCAGCCACGGACTTCCAAACAGGCTCAGCGTCGGCATTGCGTCGGTGGCTACTCGAAGCGCAGCAGGTGCCAGTTTTTCTTGCCGCGACGGATTGCCACCAAGCTGCCGTGGAGCAGATCGCTGGGCAGCAGCTTGTCGTCGATTCCCACCTTGCGTCCGTTCAGGCTGACCGAGCCGGACTGAAGGAACTCGCGCGCTTCCCGCTTCGACTTGCACAGCGAAGTCAGCGACAGAACATCGACGAGAATCATTCCTTCCGCCGTGAGCTGCTGCTTGTCGTGCTGGCTCGTCGGAACGGCTGCAAAGACCTCTCGCAGGGTCTGTTCGGACAGCTCGCGAATGTCGCCGGAAAACAGCGCTTGGGCCGCTGCTTCCGCCTGGGCGCGCTCACTGATTCCGTGGACCAGCTCGGTGACGTGACGAGCCAGTGCGCGATGTGCGACGCGAGCACCCGGATCTTTTTCATGTGCCGTCTGAAGTTCCGCGATTTCCGTCGGGGACAGGAACGTAAACAGCCGCAGGTAGCGCACCAGATCGCTGTCGTCGGTGTTGAGCCAAAACTGATAGAACGCGTAGGGACTGGTCCGCTCGGGAGACAGCCAGATCGCGCCGGACTCGGTCTTGCCGAACTTGCCTCCGTCGGAGCGCGTCACAAGCGGCGCGGTCACGGCGAAGCTCTCGGTCTGTCCGTCGGGCATTAGCCTGCGGATCAGATCGGTTCCCGACACGATGTTGCCCCACTGATCGCTGCCGCCGAGCTGAACCGTCACGTCGAGCGTCCGTCGCAAGTGCAGAAAGTCGTAGGCTTGCAGCAGGATGTAGGAAAACTCGGTGTAGCTGATGCCTTGTTCGCGATGTTGCAGACGGTCACGCACCGCATCGCGCTGGATCATGGCGTTGACCGAAAAGTGCTTTCCGATGTCGCGCAGCGCTTCGATAAACGAAAGCTGTCCCAGCCAGTCGAGGTTGTTTTGCAGCAGCGCGCCGCGTGGTCCCGAAAAATCGAGCATCTTCTCGAAGATTTTGCGCTGCTTGCTGACGTTGGCTTCGACGGTTTCTTTGGTGTTGAGCTGTCGCTCTGCCGACTTTCCCGACGGATCACCGATGAGCCCAGTGCCTCCGCCCATCACGACCACCGGCTGATGTCCGGCGCGCTGCCAGTGCATCAGCAGCTTGATCGCGATGAGGTTGCCGATCGTCAGCGAGTCCGCCGTCGGATCAAAGCCGACATAGGCGCGGCGCACTCCGCTCGACAAGTGGGTCCGAAGCGCTTCTTCGTGGCTGACCTGATGGAGAAGGCCTCGGCTCGATAGCTCCGTCAGAAAATCGCTGGATGATGTGGTCACGGACGCACGATACCCGAGGCTGGCTACGCAGTAAACGAACTTGGACGGACCGATCGGCGCCAGCACTCGGAAGCACCGAAGCACCGAAGCACCGAAGCGCCGAAGCGCCGAACAAGCGAACTGCTTACCGAGCGGCGTGGTCGAGCTGCACGGATTTGGCGCAGTTTTGGCGGCGGTGGGTTGAGACTGCTTGCCCGCATCGGATACGATGAAATGCGATGAAAAGTGACCACTTCAAGGATCCGACCCGCAGGCCGGGCACAGGATGGACGTGGTTGCTGATGCTCGTCGGGCTGCTTGGGCTGGCGTCGAGCGCTTGGGCGAGTAGGCCTCGCTGCCGTCTGGAGCGTGTCGATCTGTCGCAGTTTGGCGATGGTGGCCAGATCAAGGTCATCGGTGGTGTCGTCGAGCTAGAAGGTCAAGTAAGCACCGAGCGTCCAGCGTCGGTGTATCGCTTGCTGGTGAACGGAAAGCCCGTCGCCAAGCCCGACAAAGCCGAGCCGTTTGAGCGGGCAGGGCACGAGCTGTACGTGGTGCTGGCCGTCGAGATCTCCGCGCTGTTTGCACCGTCGTTTGACAAGATCAAAGAGACGCTGCGCGAGTTTCTGGAGTCGCTGCCGCCGCGAACCAAGGTCAAGCTGGTCCAGTTTGGCTACGAGCTAGAGCCGACGCCGGTGTTTTTGGCACCCGCTGCGCTGCTGCCGATCATCGATGACATCAATCCCGACGACCAAGGCGATGTGCAGCTCATCAACGCGATTCAGGCGGGGCTCGTCGCGCTCAACAAAGTGCAGCCGGGCAAAGACAAGAGCGGAGAGTCGCTGCCGCCGCCGCGCAAAGCGATCGTGGTTCTGTCCGACGGAATGAACCAGATCATGGATCGCAAGACGTTCAAGCGAATCGGTGACGTGCTGCGTCAAAACGGAGTGCCGCTGTTTCCGATTGCGTTTTCTCCGCGCGATGACCGAGGCCCGCTGCTCAACCTGGGTGAGCTGGCCAAGCGATCGAGCGGGACGTTTCGCTGGGCACAGAAAGACACGGACCTCAAAGATCAGTTCCAGAACCTGTCCGAAGAGCTAAAGAAAGGCCACGTTTTTACGTTTTCGGCCAAAAAACTTGACTTGGAAGCGCTGCGGACTTCGCAGTTTGTGCTCCAGTGTGGGGAATTGAAGTCGAGTCCGCTGATGCAGCCGGGTGTTCCGCCGCCGAAGCCGAGTACGTGGTGGAAGTGGCTGCTCGGGATTGTGCTGACGCTCGTCGGACTGTGGGGCGCGGCGCAGGGCGCACTGTTTGTGCTGCGACGGAAAGCGCAGAAGCTGGGCATGCCACCGTTAGAGCCAAATTCGCCGTCGCAGGTGCCCGGACAGCCGGGGCTGGCGACGCTGCCGGTGGTTCCGATGCAGGCTGCGGGCTATCCGACGATGCGTGGTGCGCGCCAGCTCGGAGCGACGCTGATCGGCATTGGGGCGCTGGCGGGACAGCGGATCGCGATCGAGCACACCGTTATCGTCGGACGCTCCGTCGCTGGATCGACCAACTTGCAGGTTCCCGGCGATTCCAGCCTGGGTCCCAGCCACTGTGAGATCCGACGCGAGCCAAACGGTTTCTTCTTGATCGACTATGGACTTCCGTCGGGATCGTTTGTCAATGAACAGCGTGTCGCCGGGCGCGCGCTGGTAAACGACGGCGATCTGCTGCGTCTGGGCGACGGAACGCAGCTCAAGTTTCGGCTAGAAGACTGATCGCTTCGTCGCGGGTGTCACGGGCGGTGGCGTCGGAGCAACTTGAAACACGATGCCTCCAGACGGGCTGCTCTTGTTCATGAACTCGACGAGCGACTGATAGAAGCTGTGACTGCGTGAGCCTGGCTTGTCGTGGCCCATCAGCGGATCGATGTGGGTCAGCTTGTCGTCGGCTCGCACCGTAAACGCGGCAGCATCCGTTCTCGGGGTTCCGGCGAGCGGACGGTTCGGACCGATCGGCACCGTCTCAAGCAGCGTGCGCAGCGCGTCAAACGCCTGCGGATCGCCCGCGCCTTTTCCGGCAAGCTGCGTCGCCAGTCCATAGATCGGCAGATCGAGCTTGGCGCCATGCATCGCTCGCAGTCCGTAGCGCGCCACCGGCCAGTCGGTTTCTCGCAGGGTCAGTGTTCCCGCTGCAACCGCGTCGAGCGTCAGACGGACTGGAAAATACCACTCTGCAAAGTCGAGCGACGGGCCGGAAAACCACGACTTGGCCAGATCGAGAAGCGTGGTCGCCTGCGCATCGTCGAGCGGCTCTTGCCAGTCATAGGTTGCGCGCGGATCGGCGGGTCGCAGCAGCTTTCCACCGAGGACGCCACTGTATTCCTCCAGCGGACCACCGCTCGACTGACCACACGACACCGACGCAAACGAGAGGTTACAAGACGACTCATCAAACGCGAATCCGACGACAGCACGGTTGGTCATCGGCGGCAGATCACGTCGTCCAATCAGCACACGCATGGCGACATCGCGATCGGGATCGCTCACGATATCTGCCGGGGAAAAGGCCGCTCGCAGCGCGGAAATTGCCGTCACTGGATAGACATCACCACCGAGAAGCGGCAGCACAAAATAGCGATCGTTTTGGCGGATTTGTTGCAGTCCGACGCGCCCAAACGAGCCCGCGCTGACGCCATGAACGTATTCATCTTCGCCAAATGGCAGCTTGGCGCTTCCTTCGCTGCCGCTGCGTCCATCGACGAGAACCAGGCCTGCTAGCTCTGAATATCCAGCGGTTCCGGCAAAGTCCCACGCGGCGTACTGCTCGACGATGGATGCACCAAGCGAGTGACCCAGCAAGAACAGCCGTGCGCGACGATCGGCTTGGGGAATAAGGCGCACCACTTGGCGCAGATCATCGACGGTGGTCTTTAATCCCCACTCGGAAACAAACGCCAGCTCATCTTGCGGTTTGACCCCGGCATAGCGACGGCCTTCGATCTCTTCCGCTGAGAAGTAATAGCGACGGGCCAGCTCGGGATCTTGCTTGACCTCGGCCACGTCGAGACCGTGCTGATCTTCGAGCAGGTTGCTGCGACGATCGATCGCCCAGGCTTCGATGGCTCCGTCGGATTGGCTGCGGCGAACCAGGGCTCTGGCCAGCGGATCGAAGCTGCCCGCACCACCGAGGAAGCCCGGCATCATCAGCATGATCGCGCGTGCCGGTCGTGGCGCTTCCGTCCCGGTATCGACGCGATAACGAACCACACGCACAAAGTTGTACTGCGGCGGCGTGGCGGCGTTTTCGACCAGCAGCGGATTGGCGCTCGGCGACGGAGCAGCCACCAAAAAGACCTCGCGACGGATGGCCACTTGGCCCTGCTCAACCAGCGTGGAGGTCGGCGGCGGCATATAGCCCGGCTGCGGCTGCGGTTCGTCTCCACAGTGGATCGACAGCGTCGATAACAGCAGCGCCCAGCCAAGCCTTCGATTCGATCGCGTTGCAAACCAAGTAAGCGACATGTTGAGCGGACCATACTTGGGAAGCTTGCCTCTCAGCAACCGAAGGCCGTCGGGATCTCCTTTACGAACCGCTGGCCGGGGTGCTAAGAAGGGTCTGCGCTCGCTGCCTACATGTAGTCTTTCTGGTGGCAGTTTCGGCATCGGCCTTGCGCTGTGACGGACGTTCAGAAATGGCAGGTTGGCAGTGACGACGTGGATACGGGGTACCAAAGATGCTCTTTGATTGGGTGTACGGGCTGTTCTCGAATGACCTTGCCATCGATCTCGGTACGGCGACGACGCTCACTTTTGTGAAGGGTCGCGGCATCGTATCGAACGAACCATCGGTGGTGGCGGTGCAGCGCTCGTCGGCAGGCAGCAAGCGCGTGCTGGCGGTGGGCAAAGAAGCCAAAGAGATGCTCGGTCGGACACCCGGCAACATTGTTGCAGTCCGGCCCATGAAGGACGGCGTCATCGCGGACTTTGAAGTCACCGAGGCGATGCTTCGCTACTTCATCATGCAGGCACACAACCGCAGGACGCTGGTAAAGCCTCGCATCATCATCTGCGTTCCGTCGGGAATTACCGAAGTGGAAAAGCGCGCGGTGCGGGATTCGGCGCTGGCAGCCGGTGCGCGTGAGGTCTACTTGATCGAAGAGCCGATGGCCGCAGCGATCGGGGCGGGACTTCCGATCACCGAGCCGTCGGGCAATATGATCGTGGACATCGGTGGCGGTACGTCCGAAGTGGCGGTGATCTCGCTGGCCGGTATCGTCGTCAGCAAGTCGATTCGCGTCGGTGGAGACAAGCTGGATGAGGCAATCGTTCAGCACATCAAGCGGAAGTACAACCTGCTCATCGGGGAACGCACCGCCGAGGACATCAAGAAGCAGATCGGATCAGCCTATCCGCTCGAAGAAGCGCTGACGATGGATGTTAAAGGACGCGATCTCGTCGCTGGTGTGCCCAAGACGCTGTCGATTCACTCGGATGAGATTCGCGATGCGCTGGCTGAGCCGGTCAACGCAATCGTCGAGGCTGTGCGCGTCGTGCTGGAACGAACCCCGCCCGAGCTGTCGGCAGATATCGTGGACAAAGGCATCGTGCTGTCGGGTGGCGGCTCGCAGCTAAAAGGTCTGGATCTGCTGCTGCGCGACGAAACGGGCCTGCCGGTGGTGGTGTCAGAGACGCCGCAGCTTGCGGTGGTGCTCGGTTCGGGCAAAGCGCTGGATGAACTGGCGCTTCTTCGTGAAGTGACCGTCTCGTAGGATCTCACTTGTCGCTTATCCGTCGGGCCAGGAGCCTTCTCGTCGGTGCGGCGCTGCTGCTGATCCTCTCTGTGATCCTGCGCTTTAGCGTCAAGGCTCCGGAACGGCAGACGCTGCTTGATCGCGTGGTGGTTCGTCTGGTTGCGCCGGTGCAAGGTGTTGTCGCTGGCCTGTTCGGTCGTGTCTCGTCGCTGTGGACTGGCTATGTCGCGCTCGTCGGAGTGCAGCAAGAAAATCAGACGCTGCGAAGGCAAAACGCAGAGCTGAAGTCACAGCTGGCCAGTCAGTCTGCGCTGGCTCTGCGGGCTCAGCGTCTGGAACGGCTGCTGGATCTGCGTGCGCAGGTGCTGGCTGATACGGCGGTGGCGCAGGTTATTTCCGTCGAGACTTCCCGTCAGTTCCGAGTGGTTCGGGTTCGCATCGATCGCAATGGCGTCGAAGTAAAGCCCGGAATGCCGGTGATCGCGGCGGAAGGTGTCGTCGGACGGATCGCACGCGCGATTGGACCGTATGCCGACGTTCAGCTGCTCACCGACGCGCGCTCGGCGGTGGACGTGGTGATTCCGCGCAGCGAGAGCCGAGGCGTGATGAAGGGAACCGGCAGCGACAATCGTTATCTGTGTCGCGTCGAGTACGTGCTGAAAAAAGAAGCGATCGAGATCGGCTCCGATGTGCTGACCTCTGGCCTTGGCGGTAGCTTTCCGCGCGATCTTCCCGTCGGGAAAATTGTTGCTGTGCGACGCAGCGATGCCAGCTTGTACCAAGAGATTGAGGTCGAGCCGAGCGTCTCGTTTGCGCACTTGCGGGAAGTGCTGATCGTGCTGTCGCCGCCGCCGCCACCCGATCCCGATGCTGGCAAGCGTGGCTTCGAGGCAGCTCGAGGTGCCGGAGTTCCGCGATGAGCGGCTCGCGGGTGGTCTTGCTGTTGCTTTTGGCGATCCTGGGCTCGATTGTTTCGACGGGACTTTCGCTGCTGACGCGCTGGCCGCTGCCGGACTTTGCGCTGATCGTGGCGCTGTATGCGGGGCTAACCAGTCGTCACAGCGGTGGTGGTCTGGCTGCGCAGCGAGATGCGTCGGCGCTCGGGATGCTCGCGCTGGGAGCGGCGATGGGCTATGTCTCGGATTTGATTGAGGGAACACCGACGGGACTTCGTGCGCTCGGCTTTGCGCTGCTGCTGCTGTTTTTGCATCGGGTGGCGGCGCAGCTTCTGGTCGGTGGACGGGCTGCGCAAGGTGCGGTGGCGGCGCTGGCGCTCTTGGTGCTTCGGCTGATGCTGACGGTGATTGTCTTCATTTCCGACGGAAGTCGTGACCTGTTGTGGAGCGGTCTGCGCAGCGTGCCGATGCAGCTTGTCCTGACTGCGGGGGTAGCGCCGCTTACGATATCTGTGCTAAGCCGCATCGACGCTCGGTTTGGATCAAGAGTAGCCAGGCCGGGTCTGTGGACATGAGACTTTTTCGCCGACGCAAGCTGCACTTTGATCTGCGGATCGGGCTTCAAACTTCACTCGCACCGTCGGGTGGAGCCGCTGGAGAGCCGACCACTGCCTCGCTGCGTGTTCCGCTGCCTTTGCGTGTGGCGGCGCTCATCGCGGTGTCGGCGTTTTTGGTGCTGGCAGGACGGCTGATTCAGCTTCAGGCGCTGCGCGGCGACGATTACCTACAAAAAAGCACCAGCAACTTCATTCGCGAGCGAGAGCTGGCAGCGGTGCGCGGTCAGATTCGCGATCGCAGCGGTGCGGTGCTGGCGGACAACCGGCCCACGTTTCATGTCTATGCGACGCCGCGTTATGTCTCGGAAGCGACGCTGCTGCGGCTGGGACGGCTGCTGAAGCTGTCGGAGGAGCAGCGTGAGGCGCTCGGCAAAAAGCTTCAGAGCAAGCGCGGTGCCGATGCGAGCAAGCAGCTGCTGGTCGCAGAAGACATCAGTCGGGATCAGCTCGCGGCGCTGGAATCGGAAAAAGATCAGCTTCCGGGCATCGACATGGAAGCTCGGACGCGGCGGGTGTACCCACAGAAGAACACAGCGGCACACCTGCTCGGATACTTGAACCTGGCGGGACCGGACGATCTGAAGCGCGGCTACAAGCACGGTGATTCCGTCGGACGCTCGGGAATGGAGCAGCGCCTGGAATCGAAGCTGCGTGGCAGTCCCGGCTTTGAGCGGTTCTTCGTCGATGCGCACGGTCGTCGCAAGAGCGAAAACGAGCTGGGTGAGATGGCGCAGCTGGCTCCGCAAGAGATGCGACGCGATCCGCAGCCGGGTCTGACGGCGGTTCTCACGATCGATCTAGAGCTTCAGCGAATCGTCGAGGACGCGCTGTCGCGGCATGCTTCAGCAGCAGCGGCGGTGGTGGAAGTCGAGAGCGGCAAAGTGCTGGCGATGGCTTCCTATCCAAGTCCCGATCCGAACCTGCTCGGGGGACGGCTGTCGCGGGCCGAGGCGCAGCGAATGGAAAGCGATCCGTTTCGTCCGCTGCTCGATAAGGTGCTGCGCGAGACGTACTATCCGGGCTCGACGTTTAAGATCATCCCGGCGCTGGCGGCGCTAGAAGAAGGGCTGATTGATCCCGATCAGAAGCAGGTCTGTCACGGTCGCTACGAGCTGGGACGACACGTCTTTCGCTGCATGAAGGCGCACGGTCCGGTGTCGCTGCACGAGGCGCTGGCTCAGTCGTGCAATGTTTATTTTTATCACCTCGCGGAAAAGGTGGGCCTGGAGCGAATGGCGCGCTGGGCGGAGCGCTTTGGCTTCGGACAGCCGATGGCGCTGGGTCTGGGCGAAGCGAGCGGTTTTGTTCCGACGCTGGAGTATTACCGTCAGCATGGTGGTTTCCGAGGCGGCTACGCGCTGAATACGGCGCTTGGACAAGGTGCGGTGCGCGCGTCGGTGCTCCAGCTTGCGATGGCGTATGCGGCGCTGGGCAACGGTGGAAAGCTGTATCAGCCGATGCTGGTCGATCGGCTGGAAAAGCCATCGGGAGAGCCCGTCGAGCAGTTTTCCCCGCAGCTTCGGGCGCAGCTTCCGATCTTGCCGTCGTCTCTGGAGCGGATGCGTCGAGCGCTCGTCGATGTCGTCGCGGACAACAAAGGCACAGCCAGTACGGCGTTTATCGAAGGACTTGATATCGCGGGCAAGTCGGGAACCGCGCAGGTTCGCAAAAACCGTCGTGGCGAATCGAGTGGCTGGGACGAAAAAAACGATCACGCTTGGTTTGTTGGCTACGCTCCGTCGAGAAATGCCAAGATCGCAGTCGCTGTGCTGGTAGAACACGGCGGACTCGGTGGTCACGTCGCTGCACCGACGGCAACCAAGATCATTCAAGGGTACTTCGATCGCGTCTCGCCTGAACACAAGCCGCGTCCGGTTGCTGAAGCGACCTCCTCGAAGCTATCGACGACGCTGCCTGCTTCTGCCGGAGCCAGATAATCGCAATGTCGGCGCTGCGTCGGACTTGGTCGCTGATTGATGGGCCGCTGTCGGCGGTGGTCGCGTTTGTGATCGCGCTCGGGCTGGTGAACTTGTATTCAGCGACGAGGGTTGCGCCCAAAGGGATGTTTTCGTCGCAGCTTTTGTGGATGGCCATCGGTGTGCTGCTGCTCGTCGGAGTGGCGCTTTTGGATCAGCAGCTTCTCAAGCGGCTGGCGTGGCCGGGCTATCTGGGCGTGACGGGACTTTTGGCCGCCGTGCTGGTCGTCGGAAAAGTGGTCAATGGCTCACGGCGCTGGTTTGGCTGGGGTTCGTTCGGCATTCAGCCGTCCGAGCTGATGAAGCTGTCGCTGATCCTGCTCGGGGCGCAGCTGTTTTCGAGCGATCCCAAAGACATGAGCCTGCGTCCCTGGCGCTATGCGCTCTTGTGGCACGCACTGTGGATTGTTCCGGCGCTGCTCATCTTGAAGCAGCCGGACTTGGGAACGGCGCTGCTGTGTGGGCTGCTCGCGCTGTCGGTGTTTTTTTTGGTGCCGCTGCCTGCGCGAATCAAAGGCTGGGTTCTGACGGTGGGACTGTCGGGAGCGTTTTTGATCGTGCGCTTTGGGCTCAAGGAATACCAAAAGAAGCGGCTGCTGACGTTCCTTCATCCCGAGCTGGATCCGACGGGAACCGGCTATCACGCGCGGCAAGCGCTGTTTGCGATTGGCTCGGGGCGGCTGACGGGAAAAGGCTACCTGCGTGGGACGCAGAACCACTTGCAGTTTCTGCCCGAGCACTGGACCGACTTTCCCTTCGCGGTCTGGGCCGAAGAGTGGGGACTGCTCGGCTGTCTGCTGCTGCTCGCGAGCTTTCTGTTTCTGATTCTGTGGACGCTGCACATTGCGGCGGCGTGTCGCGATCGCTTTGGCCGTTACTTGGTGCTCGGCTGCGCAGCGCTGCTGTTTTGGCATGTCTCGATCAACATCGCGATGGTGATTGGCATGGCTCCCGTCGTCGGTGTGACGCTGCCACTCGTGTCGTACGGAGGCTCGTCGGTGCTGACCGTGATGGCTGCGCTTGGGCTTGTCTACAACGTCTCGGCGAGACGCTATCAGTACTAACGGAGTCTAGATGTCCACGCACTTTGTCTCGATGAACCCAGAGCTGGAAGCGTATCTGACCGCGCACTCGACGCGACGCGACGCGCTGCTTCACGAACTGGCGACGGAAACCGCGCAGCTTGGCGAAGTCCAGGTGATGCAGATTGCAGAGCTGCAAGGCTCGCTGATGTCGCTGTTGACTCGATCCATTTCAGCGGTGCGCGCCATCGAGATTGGAACCTTCACCGGTTACAGCGCGATCTGCATTGCCCGCGCGCTGCCCGAGCACGGATCGCTCATCTGCTGTGATGTCAGCGATGAATGGACTGCGATGGCTCGACGCTACTTTGCCCGTGCTGGCGTCGCGCACAAGATCGATCTGCGCATTGGTCCCGCGCTTCAGACGCTGCGTGCGCTGCCGGTGGAGCCGCTGTTTGACCTTGGCTTTATCGACGCTGACAAAGTAAACCAGCGAAACTATTACGAAGAAGTGCTCTTGCGGCTGCGCAGCGGCGGGCTCTTGCTAATAGACAACGTGCTGCGCGACGGTCGCGTGCTCGATACAAGCGATCAAGATCCGTCCCTTGTGGCTGTACGTGACTGTAATGATGCCGTCGCTGCGGATCCGCGCGTCGAAGTGGCGATGCTGCCACTTGCCGACGGTCTGACTGTGATTCGTAAGCGCTAGCAGCTAGCTCGCTGCCGAGGAAGGATCGTCGGTTTTTTCGGGCGCAGCGGTCTTGGGTTCGCTGTCGGTCTTGGCCGTCGCACTCTGGGGCAGTGCTTTCGGTGCTGCCGTCGCTGAAGCTGGAAGCAGACCCATCTTTTGCTTCAGCTCTGCCAGCGCCAAGTCCGACGGTGTCTTCTTGGCTTCCAGCGCCTTGAACCGCTGCGTCAGCGAGTCGCCTTCCAGCTCTCCAGCCAGCTCCGTGGTGGCCTCGGTTTCGGCCTCGAGCTGATCGATCTTTTGCGCCATGCGGTCAAACGTATCGAACGCCGAGGTGTCCGACAGTCCCGCCATCGTGTTCTGAATCGCTTTTTGGGCTTCAGCGCGCTTCTGACGGGCGATCAGGATGTTGCGCTTGCGCTTGGCCTCTTCAATCTTGTTGTTGAGGACGCGAAGCTGAACCTTGAGCTTATCGACGGCGTCTTTTTGGCTGACCCACTGCTGCTCGAACTGAAGCGCCAGCTCGTCGTGCTCTTTTTGTCGCGTCAGTGCTTCTTTGGCCAGCTCGTCGTCGCCCGCCTGAACCGCCAGCATCGCCTTGCGTTCCCAGTCTTTCGACTGCGCGACCTGCTCGTCCCACTGCTTCTTGAGTCGTTTTTCGTCGCCAATGGCTACCGCGACCTGCTTTTTGGCCTCGACAAGCTGGGTCTTCATGTCAACCAGCACCTGGTTGAGCATCTTTTCCGGGTCTTCAGCCTTCGAGATCAGGTCGTTCAGGTTCGATTTGATGAGCGACCCCAAACGAGAGAAAAATCCCATCGCCAATCCTTGTGCAAAAAGAGTCTGCTTCGGTTTTGTTTGCCTACATCACGCTGCGGACTACGCCGTCTCTGGATCTTTGAACTTTCCCAGCCGACTGTGATGTGACGCGACCGCTAGTGAGATGTCATCAATTGTGGCCGCAAACTCGTTGTAGTCGAGGTTTTCTAGCTGAAGTGCGTCGCAGATGACCACCGCATCGCCTTCGACCCCATAGGCACCGTGCATCATCTCGCTCGCGTTCAGCTCCAGCAGCGTGCGGAACAAGCCTTCGCGGTTGCGCGACGGTAGCTCCATCACTTTGACGCGGAACACCAGCACCGGGCCCGCGAGCGTAATGACCAGCTTATCAATGCCGTCGAGCCCGCTCAGTACCCAAATTCCTTCGCGAGGCTCCTCATACCGCAGATCCATCTTGAGCAGGTAGGACTGAATGTCCTCAATACCCTTGGCCATCTTGCCTCCGCCGACGAAACTTCAGGGTAGAGCAGCGACCGGAACCTGTAAAGGGCTCGGCTCCGCTGTTTGCGCAAAATGCCGACGGTAGCTGGTCTGCGCCGCACAAGCGAACTGGACTTGTGTAAGTGACAGGCGGAAGCGCTGCTGTCAGACCGCTCGGAGAGAAACACCCTTGCGCACTTTCATTCCTTGCGAGACTTTTTGAAGCTATGGCCAAACCCTCTTCTCCCAAGCATCCAGGTGCTGCTGCGACCTCTTCTGCCCTGACCAGGCTGCGAGAGCTGGCAACAGCGGCCAACCCGCCCACAGCCCGTCCTGCGGCGAAACCGAAGGCCAAAAAAGCGACAGCGAAGGCCAAAAAAGCGACAGCGAAGGCCAAAAAAGCGACAGCGAAGGCCGAAAAAGCGACAGCGAAGGCCAAAAAAGCGACAGCGAAGGCCGAAAAAGCGACAGCGAAGGCCGAAAAAGCGACAGCGGTGACACCTGTGGGTGAAGCGCACACGCCAACGGCAGCTCCCGAGCTTTCGACGGGTGCAGGCGTCCTGTCGCGGGTGTCGGCGATGCTGGCACGGGTTCCGTCGGAACATATCGCAGCGCCCGAGCAGCCGGTTCCGCACCTAATCAGCGAAGCGCTGGCGCTTCAGGCGGTGGCTCGACGGTATGCCGATAAGCTGGGGAAGATCGGCTTTTCGGAAGCGATGCTCGACGGGCTACAGCTCTACGCGCAGGCACTTCACGAGGCACAGGCTCAGCTCGATTTGCTGCGCGGCAAGCACATCACCCAGGCCGAGCAAAAGACCTACGTGCAGGCATCGGAGCTGCGGAGTCAGCTTCTGCTCGGGGGACGACTGGTGCTGCGCAAAGATCGCAAGGCGCTGGAAGCGCTCGATGCAATTGCCGAGGGTGACGGGCTGGCCGACCTGGCGCGCGATCTGCTCGATCTGGCGCTGGTCGTCGAGAGCTATTCGGTGCAGCTGGAGCGCTTGGGGCTTGGTTTGCAGACGGCGATCAAAGCGCGCGAGCTGGCCAAGAAGCTGACGGAAAAGCTGAATGCTCAGAAGCCCAAGACCGATGCAGAGCGAGCGGCAGAAGAGCTACGCAACCGAGCAGCGACGGTGCTGCAAGAGCTGATTGCCGAAGCTCGACTGGGTGGCGCGTATCTGTTTCGCAAAGAGCCGCGTGTGGCGCTGCTGTTTACCGCGACTCACTTGCCGCGCCGCCGAGGGTCGCGATGATGGCGTCGTCGCTGCGCGCGAGCTGTTCTGCCCAGTCGTTGCTCTGCGCGATGAAGGCTGCGCGCTCTGCTTCGGGAATGCCGGGCTCGCGGGTGCTCTTTAGCTTGGACAGCTCGACGACGCGGCCAGCGACACGGACCTGAAGGCGTAGGTGTGACGCTTCCCGCCCCGGTGGCGTCGCGACGTAGCCGATCACCTGACGCTGCTTGACCACCTGTCCGTCGATCAGGCCACGCGCCAGACGACCGATTGGACCGTAGCTCGACTCCAGACCGCTGCTGTGTGTGAGCGTCACCGTCTGCGGTTTGCCCGTGCGACCGGGCTGTAGCTTGACCTTGCCGGTGGCGATGGCCAAGACCGGCGTCTGCGCTGGGGCCGAATAGTCGAGCGCATAGCGGCCTTTGTCACCCTGCGCGCTCGGCTGGGTCGAGGCGGCGGGCTGGCTGCTCCGGCTCCACTGAATCGGCGCTCTGCAGACGCTGCGGACGATGCTCTCGCCGCTGTCGGTGAAGTAGTGTTGGCTGGATCCGGGCGCGGCCCCTGCGTTGGGCGGACTTCCATCGGTGCGCAAAAATGCACGGAGCCGTCGGGTGCGTGGTCCACTGGGCACGGGCACGTATTCGACGGCCAGCAAGCGTCCGTAGCGATAAAAGCGCTCGCCAAGGAACTGCTTTTCGACGAGAAGTCGGAGCCTGTCACCGGGCTGAGCGTCGCTGTATAGGTTTAGCTCGCAGGCAAAGATCTCGTACACCCGCGCGGCCAAGGCTGGGGTTTCTCCGACGCGCTGCACGGCGGTGAGCAGGTCATTTTTCGCTTCCAGCTTCAGCTCGACGCGCTGCGTTGTTACGACGAGAGGCTGGGTCTGCTTGACCGGCACAAAGCGATCGGCGCTGCCCGTCTGAACGCGCTCTAGGTGATAGGCCAGTGCGTCGGTCAGCCGATAATCCACCGACTGAAGCCGATCTTCGTGATCGTAGTAGAACGTCAGCGACTGACCGGGGCCAAAGCCGCCCGGATCGAGGACGCTGCGCAGCGCGGTTTCAAGCTCTGTCTTCTGACGCGCAGGGACGGCAACTTTGGTCAGCACATCCGAGAGAGAGTCGGTGGCGTGAAGCGGCTGCTCGACGATACGTGGGAAGTCCGCAAGGGGCGGCAGCAGCTTGGGCTTGCGCACGGGCCGGCTTGGCTGCGGCGGCGTACCGACGGGACCACTCAGCCGAGCGCTCATTGCTCGTCCGGTTTCCGCTTGCTTGAGCAGCGCGGGCAGCGACGTACCGTGACGGTAATACAGCACGTACAGGTTGACGAGGACCAGCACCGTCAGCGCTCCGAGGATCTGGAGCGGCGCTCGGAACTTTTGCCACAGCTTCTGACCGGATCGTCGCTCACTGCGCACGCCCACCGAGCTGAAGAACCGGGATGAGCGTGAACCTCTCGCCTTGGATCGCGAACGATTTCCTCCACCAAGGCTGGTGCGTACGGACTGGCGACGAGTGCGCATCATGAGAAGCAGACCTTACGAAGTACCACTGGCTCGCAGCGACGTAAAATTTTCGCGATCACTGCGCACGGTGCGATCGCTAAGAACGCGCTGGAAAAGGTTTGCTTGTGCGACGGATGTCTACGTATGGACGCGGTAGAGATATCGCCAGACGCGCGCTTCCGGTGGGACTCCGTAGCGAAGCTGCATATCGACGATCCACGACGGAGGCATTAGCTCGGGAACCCAGATGACGATCAGTGCTTGTTCGGCAAAGCGCTCGTCGAGCGGAGCGGACGCAGAGAGCGTGTGAGCAGAGAGCTCGCCATGCACTTCGACCACTTCGTGATGGCGACGGACATCGGCTTCGCTGACGGTCTCGGGCAAGACCACATCGAGGCTGGCTGTGCTTTCATCGCCGCTGGCATGTACGATCGCGAGCTGACCGGGGAGCGGAACTTGCACCGTCAGCGTCATGCGATCGCCTGCCTGAAAAGAACCCAAGCGCGTGGTTGCCGTCTGAGAGCTTGCTTCATCCAGGCTCGGCAAGTGTTCAAAGATGCGCAGCGCGGAGCGCTCGACGGTCAGCCTGGCGCGATCCCCGAGCGGTCCTCGGGCACGCCTGGTCAGCCGTCGCCACCACTGTCGCTTTGGGTGTGCGCGATGGGTCAGCACGTCGGTCAGCCACGTCCGCTGCGCGGCGAAGATGTCAGCTTGGGTAGAAAGTCCGTCGGGCAGCGGCCAGGACGCGGGGGCTTCAAGCTGCGCGGCATAGACCGTCAGAAGCTCCAGGATGTTCTCTCGCTCGACATCGATATCGAGCAGATCGTCCCACAGCCCAAGCAGCCCGAGCGCGCTCGAGACGGTTGATTGCCGTTCAATCAGTGCATCGACGGACGGAACCAGCAGCGCGTGCAGCTCGGCGAACGTACGCAGCATCGAGCCTCGCTGTCCATCGTCGCTGGCTGTCTGTGCGCGCGCGATCAGATCCTTGGCGGATTCTTCTTTGTGCGCAATCGGCGCAAGCAGAATTCGCAGCGTCGGCGGCACCGTCACCATGCGTCGCTATTCCTTGCTGTCTGCGTCCTTGCGAAAGGTCAGACGCAGGTGCTGGGGCACGTAGCGCGCGTAGCGAATGAACAGCAGGATCGCGAGCAGCACATACAGCAGCGACAGTCCGTAGCGCACGTTGGCTTGCGGGAACGGGAGCTGGACCAAAAACAGCAGGAGGAGCACCACGGCTTCCCAGGCTTCGAGCCGACCATTGAGCAGCACACCGACGCCAAGCAAGCTCTGCGAGCTGGTCAGCACCAGCTCTTCCACCTGACGCGGATCGAGTGGCAGCGCACCTGGCTTGCCGAGCGCCAGGGAGTACGCCATCGGCAAGGTTCCCACCAGCAGCGTCCACTGATTGACCTTAGACGACAAAAGCGCTCCGATGCCTGCCGAGCCATGACCGTGCAGCGCAAAGATCGTGGCCACCAGAAGCTCTGGCGCTTCCGATGCGAGCGGAGCCAGCCACTGAACCAGCAAGAAGCGATCGACGCCCAGGTGCTCTCCCGCGCCGATGAGCGACTCGGCGAAAGGCTCTGCGGCAGCGAGCAAGGTTCCAGCCGCAATCGCGAGCAGCAGCGCGACAGTCGATCGACGACGGACTTTGGGAAGTGCTCCGATCTCGCTGGCGACGCCGGTTAGCTCTGGCTCTGAGTCCGCTCCGCCCGAGACACGCCAGACGTAAAAGCCAAACAGGATCAGCAGGCCCGCTCCGTTCCATAGCGCAATGTGCTCGAACAGCGGCATCGTCAGCGACCACAGCGTCGCCAGGCACAAGATGGTCAAATCGATTCCATAGCCGTCGTTGAGAGAGACACCAGGCGAAGGCTCTTTGGCTTCCCCGGGAGCGCGCTTGCGGAGCGCTGCATATACGCTGCACAGTGCGACGACGGACCAGCCGACACCGATGAGCAGCCGGTTGGAGCCCGTCATGTTGGCCGCTGCGTACTGCGCATATTCAGGCTTTTTGGCAGCCATCGACGCGAAGTACAGGTCCACAGCGTATTCGGGCAGCACCGCGATGAACGCCAGCACGGCCATCGCGAGACCTTTGGCGATATCGACCTGTAAGGCCTCTGCTGCCCACGCGAGGATAAATGCTGCCGACAGAACCGCTCCACCGTAGACCAGCAGGCCTTCAATCGGTGGCAAGTGGGTGTGGTTCAGTCGCAGCGCGATCGCCGCAAGGCTACAAAGTAGCGTCACAAGAAGCTTGGCAACGGCGTTACCAGACAGCGCGGAGCGAGAAGCGGATGAAGTCGATGGCTCAGACAATGTGCACCTACATTCTCAGCCTAGGTCGGGGGCCGAAGCGTCGCAACGTGACACCACGAAATTGGGCAGTGGTCAGACGGTAAAAAACTCACTGATTGTAGCGCAGGTCGGGCCCGCGCAGAAACGATCCGCGAATCTGTGACGCTTCCTTTGTCGCTAGTTGTCGTCTGTGTCGTCTTCGCTTGGCGCGATCGCGTCGGGACGGCGGAAGCGATGGATCTTGCCTCCATCGACGGCAGTTAGCTCTGGACGATCTTTGACGACCGCGATCACCACGACCTCGCTGAGTGCCACTGCAAGATCGGGATCTTCATTCGGACGCTCAGCGAGAAGCAGGAACCCGTCTTCGATGCTGATCAGGTAGCCTCCGCCCAGGCAGTTGTCGTGCTCGTCGCTCTGACGGGGACCAAAGACATTGATTTCCTGGCCCAGGAAGCGCTCAAGCACCCCGAAGGAAGAGCGACGCGGAAAAGACCACTTGGTTGGAGGCTTTGACATGGACAGAAGTGGGTAGCGCAGACCGCGTCGCCGAGCAAGAGCCTACTTGCTGCGCGCGGCGGCTTGTCGCTGATCGTGCGCGCTCTGTGACAGCTTGAGCGCTTGACGGTAGAGATCGCCGGCCAGCTCGGTATCGCCTCGGGTGAGCTGAATGTCGCCGAGTCGCAGATAACAAGCTGCCTGCTCGACCAGATCGCCGCGACGACGACTTTTCGCAAGCTGACGTCGAAGAAGCAGCTCTTGCTGACGCAGCGACAGCTCCGCGAGAGGCACTTGGGTACGCGGCTCAGCGACGGACTCCAGCGCAAGCTGCGGCACAAACATATCAATCTGAGACGAGCGCGAGGACATGGCGCTCGGTAACACCGCTTCGTACGTTCGGCAAATTTTTGACTACGTTTTGGACTTACTCCCACTCGATGGTGCCGGGCGGCTTGGTGGTGAGATCGTAGACGACGCGATTGATGCCTCTGACTTCGTTGACGAGCCGCGCGGCGATGGGCAAAAGCTCTGCGATGGAAAACTCGGTGACATCGGCAGTCATGGCATCGACCGACGAAACAGCGCGAATCGCGAGGGCATGCTCATAGCTGCGCTGATCGCCCATGACTCCGACGGTGCGAACCGGCAAAAGCGCGACGAATGCTTGCCAGGTGCGCAGGTACATGTCGCGACGGATCAGCTCTTCGTAAAAGATGGCATCGGCCCGGCGCAGGATCTCGATGCGATCCCGACGCAGCTCGCCGATGCAGCGAATCGCCAGGCCGGGGCCGGGAAACGGATGAAGGTGCAGGATGTCGCTATCGATCCCGAGGAGAACGCCCAGCTCTCGCACTTCGTCTTTGAAGAACGGTCGCAGCGGCTCGACGAGCTGAACGCGCGCATCCTGGGGAAAACCGCCGACATTGTGATGGCTTTTGATGTGCGCGGCCCCACCGTGAGCGACGGCAGCAGATTCGATTACGTCGGAATAAATTGTGCCTTGCGCAAGGTGCGTGAAGCGGCCTTCTCCCACATGGTCGGCGAAGGTCTTGACAAACAGCCTTCCGATGGTTAGCCGCTTCTGCTCTGGATCGCTGACACCGTCGAGAGCTGCCCAAAAGCGCTCTTTGGCATCGACGACTTCAAGCTGGATGTTGGGAAAGTTTGCGAAGACTCGTCGCAGGTTCGCCAGATCGTAGGCGCGCAGAAAGCCGTGATCGACGAACAGCGCACGCACTTTGCATACCTGCGACAGCAGCACTGCCAGGACCGTCGAATCGACGCCACCTGAGACAGCGCAGACCACCTCGCGCACGTCGGCTAGCTCGGTGCGGAGCTTGTCTTTTAGCTCGGTCAGCTCGGCGCGGAGGTTCCAGTTGGGCGTCTGCTTGCAGATGTCGCGGGCAAACGATTCCAGCAGCAGCTTTCCCTCGGGCGTGTGATAGACCTCGGGATGAAACTGAAGACCCCAAATGCGACGAGAGGGCAGGGCAAAGCCAGCGGGCTTTCCGGCAGATTCCAAGACCAGCTGAGCATCCGGCGGTAGCTCGACGACGGAATCGCCATGGCTCATCCACACTTGCGTCGTCGGGGACAGCCGATTCACCAGCGGATCGAGCTTGCCTGCTTGGGTCTTGCGGACCTGCGCCGCGCCGTATTCGCGATGGGTTGACTGTGCGACGCGTCCGCCGAGCTGCTGCGCCAAAAACTGATAGCCGAAGCACAGTCCCAGGATCGGAACGCCGATTGAGAGCAGCGCCGGATCAGGATCGAAGCCGGTGCCGACGCTATGGGGCGAGCCCGAGAGGATGATGCCGCTTGGACGGCGGGCTGCGATCGCGGATGCAGAGAGGCGGCCAGGTAAGACTTCGGAGAAGAAGCCTTGGCTGCGGAGCCTGCGCGCGATGAGCTGCGTGTACTGAGAGCCGTAGTCGAGAACGCAGAGCATGATGGCCTCTAGTCCTCGAAGGTGCCCGAGTAGTTGGGCGCTTCGGCGGTGATCGTGACGTCGTGGACGTGGCTTTCGCGCAGACCGAAGGCGGTGATGCGACGGAACTTGGCGCGCTTGCGCAGCGCATCCAGGCTGGCGGCTCCGACGTAGCCCATGCCGGCGCGCAGTCCGCCGATGAGCTGAGAGACGACGCTGCCGAGCGGGCCTCGATAGGGCACACGGGCTTCGACGCCTTCTGGGACGAGCTTGGAGGCTTCTGCGATGCCAGCTTGACCGTAGCGATCGCGTCCGCCTTTGCGCATCGCCGCGAGAGAGCCCATGCCGCGATAGGTCTTGTAGGAACGGCCTTGGAACAGCACCAGCTCACCGGGCGCTTCGTCGGTGCCTGCGAACAATCCGCCGATCATGACGGCATCGGCTCCGGCGGCAAGTGCCTTGGTGATGTCACCGGAATAGCGAATGCCTCCGTCGGCAACGATTGCAACCTGGGGAAAGGCGCTGCGCAGTGCGTGGGTGACTTCCAAGACGGCGGAAAACTGGGCGACACCGACGCCGCTGACGACGCGGGTGGTGCAGATCGAGCCGGGGCCCATGCCGACTTTGACGATATCGACGCCCGCTTCGGCCAGCGCGAGGGCTCCTTCGGCGGTGGCGATGTTTCCGCCCGATAGAAGCAAGCTGGGGAAGCGGCTTCTGATGGCTGCGATGGTTCGCAAGACTCCGTCGCTGTGACCGTGGGCAGAGTCGATGACCAGCATATCGACACCGGCTTCGACTTGGGCGGCTGCGCGCTCAAGTGCTTCGTCGCCAACCCCAATGGCTGCGGCGACCATCAGGCTGCCTTGTTCGTCGCGAACAGCGTCGGGATGGCTCTTGGATTCACGCCAATCGCGCGAGGTGATGAGCCCACCGAGCCGACCTTGGGCATCGACGAGTGGCAATTTTTCCAGCTTGTAGCGACGGAAAAAATCTTCCGCTTCGAGCCGCGTTGCGCCGAGCGGAAGCGACAGCGCGGGCGTGCTCATGATCTCTCCGACGCGCGTCGAGGGAGTGATCACATAGCGAATGTCGCGACCTGTACACATTCCGACGAGGACACCATTTTCATCGACGACAGGAAAGCCGGTGACGCCAGTTTCTTCGATCAGCTCGTGAACTTCGCCGATGGTCTGCGACGGCTTGACGGTAATCGGGCTGGCGATCACCGCGTGCTGAAACTTTTTGACGCGACGGACCATCTTGGCTTGCTCCTCGGCGGAGCAGTTGCGATGAAGGACACCGATGCCACCCATCAGGGCCATCGCGATCGCGGTCTGGGCCTCGGTCACTGTGTCCATCGCAGACGACAGCATCGGAATCCGCAGCTTCAGCCGTGACAGGTTCGTCGAGACATCACACTCCGACGGCAGCACCGACGATTGACCGGGCAACAGCAGCACATCGTCGAAGGACAGCGAAACTTCTAGGGCGGAAACGGGCGATGAAACGCGATCGATCAGCTCGCTCATGGACAGGCATTGTACCGATTTCGGGCTGCGACGCTGCGACGACTGCGTAAGCCGCTGCGGCTGCGATGAACCAGGAATTGGCGTGCGGGGAACGGACTGCGTGCTAACCTCGTGGTTCTTTTCAGCTTTGTGTGAGCGTGTCCCATGTCGAGCACTCTGCCACTTCCGTCGAGTGGATCTCCGTCAAGCTCGGGAGAGCTGAGCGCACTGGATGATCCAGGCCTGTATCTGAACCGTGAGCTGTCGTGGCTGGACTTCAATCAGCGCGTCCTGGATGAAGCGTCCGATCCGTCGGTGCCGCTGCTTGAACGGATCAAGTTTTTAAGCATCACCTGCTCGAACCTCGACGAATTTTTCATGGTTCGCGTCGCTGGCACCAAGCAGCAAATCGTCTCGGGATTGATCGAGACGGGGCCCGACGGGCTGCTTCCGCAAGATGTGCTGAGTCGCGTCGCGCAGCGTGCGCAAAACATGGTCTTCGACGTGTATCGGCTGTGGCACAGAGAGCTTCAGCCTCGGCTTCAGCAGGCGGGCATTGAGTTGCTGTCCGCGACGGATCTGGATCCAGAGCAGCGACGGTTCGTCCATGCGTACTTTCATGCGCAAGTGTATCCGGCGCTGACACCGCTCGCTGTCGATCCGGGCCATCCGTTTCCGAACGTGCGCAACAAGACGCTGAACCTGGCGATCTTGCTTCAGCGTGGTGCGTCGGTCAGTCGAGGACAAGAAGCCAGCTTCGCGGTGATGCAGGTTCCGAGCGTGTTCAGTCGCTTCATCGAGATTCCGACGCCTGGTCCTCGGCTCGTGTTCATCTGTCTGGAAGATGTGATCGCGCTGCATGTCGCGGACCTTTTTCCGGGAACGCGCGTGCTGGGCTGCTGGCCGTTTCGGGTGCTGCGCAACTACGACATGACCATCGACGAAGAAGAGTCGATGGATCTGCTTCAGACGATCCAGAAGGAAGTGCGACGGCGCGATCGTCAGCCCGCGATTCGGCTCGACTGTCCCGTCGGAATGGATGTGACGGTGCGACGCTTTCTGGAACGCTCGCTCGAGCTACAGAGTCAGGCTGTCTATCCGGTGACGGGACCGCTCAACCTGACCGACTTGATGGAAATCTACGCCAAAGGTCAGAGCAGCGAGGCGCGCGATCTCTACGATGAGCCGTTTGTGCCGAAGGTTCCGGCGCGACTGCAAGATGCGAGCACGATGTTCGAGGCGATCGCGCAGGGCGACATCTTGCTGCATCAGCCGTATGAGTCGTTCGAGAGCGTTGTCGATTTCATCGAGGAAGCTGCCGAAGATCCGAATGTGCTGGCGATGAAGGCGACGCTGTATCGGACCTCGGGAAACTCGCCGATCGTCGCTGCGCTGGTGCGGGCGGCAGAGCTTGGCAAGCAGGTGACTGCGCTCGTCGAGCTAAAGGCGCGCTTCGACGAAGAAAACAACATTGTGTGGGCGCGTAAGCTCGAAGAGGCCGGTGTTCACGTCGTCTACGGTCTGATTGGGCTGAAGACGCACGGCAAGGTTGCGCTGGTTGTCCGTCGAGAAGGCAGCGGGATTCGTCGCTATGTTCATTTATCGACGGGAAATTACAACTCTCAGACGGCGAAGATTTATACCGACCTGTCGTTTTTCACCTGTCGCGAGGAGTTTGGCATCGACGCGAGCGCGCTGTTCAACATGCTGACGGGCTACTCGCAGCCACCGCGCTGGCATCGCTTGGTCGTCGCACCGCTCGGACTGCGTGAGCGCATCTTGGAACACATCGAGATGGAAGCACAGAATGCGCGAGCGGGAAAACCGGCGCGGATCATCGCGAAGATGAATGCTCTGTCGGAGCGCGACGTGATGAAGGCGCTGTGTCGAGCGTCGCAAGCCGGTGTCCAGATCGATCTGATTGTTCGCGGGCTCTGCTGTCTGCGACCGGGCGTTCCGGGGCTGACCGACAACATTCGGGTGATCTCGATCGTCGATCGCTTTCTCGAACACAGTCGGATTTATTACTTCGAGTCAGGCGGCAAGCAGGATGTGTACGTATCGTCGGCAGACTGGATGAATCGCAACTTCCAGCGCCGGGTTGAGGTGATGTTTCCCGTCGAAGATCCGATCTTGCGAGCACGCATCGTCGATGAAATCCTGCCAGTGTCGCTGTGTGACAACCAGCGGGCGCGGGTTCTGCGACGAGACGGAAGTTACGAGCGGGTGACGCCAGGTCCGTCGGAAATCCCGCTGCGCTCGCAGCCACGCTTTATCGAGCTGGCCAAAGCGCAGTCCACGGTGCCACTCTTGGATCGCGGCTTGACGATTCGTCCGACGATGCGGCTCGGTGCGCGCGGTACCGAGCCGGGCGATCGTTCCGGTGTGCCTCGGACTCCGACGAAGAGCTTGCTCGCTGTACCGATCTGCTCCGACAAAACGGATGAGCCTTCGTCGGAAAAGTAGCTGAAAGCTAAACGAGAAGCAGCCTCTGAAGGTTCGCTTACGAGCGATTGGACAGCGTCGGCAGAGCTGGGGCCGCGATCACCGGGTTCTTCAGTCGTCCGATTCCGTCGGCGGATAGCTCGATCACGTCGCCGGGCTGAAGGTTGCCGACGCCCGCTGGTGTTCCCGTCGAGATCACGTCTCCCGGTTCCAGCGTCATGACATGCGAGATAAACGACACCAGCTCCTCGATGCTGAAGATCAGCTCGTCGGTCGCTCCGTCTTGAACCAGCTTGCCGTTTAGGTGGCTGCGAACGGCAGCTCGTCCCATGTCAAAGTCGGTCGTAATCACCGGACCGAGCGGACAGAAGCTGTCAAACCCTTTGGCGCGGGTAAACTGACCGTCGCGCTTTTGCAGATCGCGCACCGTCACGTCGTTGCACAGCGTATAGCCGAGCACGTAGTTCATCGCGGTAGACACCGGCTGACGGTGACAGCGACGGCCAATGACCACTGCCAGCTCGCCTTCGTAGTCGCAGCGCTCAAAGCCTTGGGGACGCGCAATCGGTCGTCCCGGCGACAGCAGCGCCGACGGAGGCTTGAGAAACAAGAGCGGCTCCGACGGAATCGGCTTGCCCATTTCTTTGGTGTGGTTGCGATAGTTGCTCCCGACGCCGATGATCTTTTGGGGAACCACCGGAACCAGCAGCTCGACCTCGCTTCCGTCGGGATCGTCCTGCCACTGCTGGGGCGTAAATGCGAGCCGCTCACCGGTGGGCTTGCCACCAAGCAGCGGATCTCCGTCGAGCAGCTCAACTACTCCGGGTTCGTCATCGAGAACTCGGCCAAAGCGGGGCGCACGGTCCGGCTTTTGGAGCAGGCGAAGAAGCAGCATGGCCCCTTCATATCACGGACTTGGACCCGAGCAAGCGGCGTCCTCACGCGCGATCGTCGTGCAAGCGGGTCGGCGGCGCGGTGTGCTCGGCCACTTGTTCATCAATCAGCCGCAGCGCGTGCGCCAGCTCGGTCAGCTGCAGCTGCCAACTGGCTGCTTCCTCTTCGTCGCAGTCATCCAAAAACGCACGGATTTCAGCGATGGCAGAGACGATGTGAGCCCGCGCTGCGAGCGCCTGCGCGACAAACGATTCCGGCTGCGACGACATGCCCGCACACTAGCGCTTCCCTGCTGAGCTTGGCTACAACACCTTATGGCGCACTGCGTCGTCGAGACTACTCACCGTCTTCTCTGCGATGTGCGAAGTAGTCCCGCGCCCAGCGATGCAGCTCGGGCTTGTCGCTGTTCCAGTCCCACGCGCCGCTGTCCGACAGTCGCAGATCCGTGCGTGGATCGAACCCGAGCGCGATCAGCTCTTGGTTGCGATCGCTGTAGCGACGGTGCTGATGATCGCCATGCCACAAGTGCAAGATCGTTCCTTCCGTCGCTGCAAGCTGACCTTTGGCATGCGCGAAGAAGCGATCACAGTAGCGACGAAACTGCTCACGGTGCGCGGTGCGCT
The DNA here is from genome assembly GCA_016794365.1 of Myxococcales bacterium. GTDB lineage: Bacteria > Myxococcota_A > Polyangia > Palsa-1104 > JAEUJZ01 > JAEUKA01. The sequence goes on along the minus strand of JAEUKB010000059.1, from coordinate 55,853 downwards.
TGCCCAGCACTTTGTCTACGCACTTGCTTTCGTGATCTCCGACGGCAGCGTGCGCGATCAGGTGATCGCCACTTCCCGACAGCGCGGTATCGAACAAGCCGACTCGACTGAGGAGATCGCGACGAGCCGCCCAGCCAAAGCCGGTGTGTCCATGCTGATGATAGTGACCGCTGGTATGCACTTTTTCGTCGCTGGCATAGACGGACGCGAAGCTTACGATGGCTTCTTCGTCACCGAGCGAGTGGGTAAACCCTTGCGACAGACGGACAACCTGCGTAAAGACCTGCACGATCGCGAACTCGTCGAGAAGCCGTGATGTCTGCTCGGCCCAGTCTGCGCGCTCAAACAGGATGTCCGCATCGAGCCACGCCACCTTGGTACACGTCGGTGGCAGCTGAGCAATTGCCACATTCAAGAGCCGCTCTTTTTGCCATAACACCGACGAGCAGCGACAGGACAACACCTCGGGACCGCTCGGCAGCACAAACGGCTCGTTTCCAAACGCGCACTCGACGGTCAAAAGCGGAATTTCGCTTCGTCGCAGGCTGTCGGCAAACAGCGCGTAGTTGTGCGCGCGCGTCTTGTAACCGTGCGGGTTGTAGTACGCCGCAATCACCCACAGATCGCGGGTCGGCTGATAGCGTGACGCCGGGGTCAGAGCGCGCATCAGCCAAGATGTTATCGCGATTTGGCCGCAGCGTCGGAAAAGAGCGTCTTTTTGTTCTCGATGGCTGTCTCGATGTCGCCTTGGTACTTGAGCACCAGGCTGAGCGTCTGCTCTGCGACCTGTGGATCGAGGCTGCTTTGACCGAGCACCGTGAGCGCGCGCACCCACTCAATCGTCTCGGCGATGCTCGGGCTCTTTTTCAGATCCAGCTTGCGCAGCGACTGAACGACCGTGACGACTTCTTTCGCGAGCTGTTCCGGCACGTCGGGCAGCCGACTCTTGACGATCTCTTGCTCACGCGCAGCGTCGGGAAACGTGACATGCAAAAACAGACAGCGACGCTTGAGCGCATCGGTCATCTCTCGGGTGCTGTTCGACGTGAGCAGCACGAGCGGAATGTGATGCGCGCGCAGCGTACCCAGCTCGGGAATCGACACCTGAAAGTCCGACAGCACTTCGAGGAGAAACGCCTCAAACTCCGACTCCGCGCGATCGACCTCGTCAATCAGCAGCACCACCCGTCGCGGCGCTCTCAGCGCACGCAGCAGCGGACGTGCCAGCAAAAAGCGCTCGGAAAAGAACGCATCTTCGTGGCTGGCAATTCGCGCCACCGCTTCGCTCAGCGAGTCACTTCCGACGAGCAGCTCTCCAACTTTGTCGCGCAGGATCTGCGTATACAGAAGCTGCTTGGGATACGCCCACTCGTACAGCGCCTTGGCCTCGTCGAGACCTTCATAACACTGAAGCCGATACAGCTCGGTCCCGAGCGTCTGTGCCAGCACCTTGGCCAGCTCGGTCTTGCCGCAGCCCGCTGGACCCTCGATGAGCAGCGGTTTGTGCAGTCGCTCGGCCAGCAGCACGCTCGTCGCGATGGCCGGGTTTGCGATGTAGCCTTGCTCGTGTAGACGAGCCGTCACATCAGCGACGCTGTGAAACAGATGCGGATCGGTAGCAGCTTGGCTCATATGCGATTCCTAGCGACGCTGATAGCGACAAGCAAGCGGAGACTCATCCCCGCTGCGTAGACGACGAATGCGACCATTTTCGGCCAGGTGTTCCAGGATCTTCCACGCGACGAAGGCTTGCTCGCTGGCGCTGGCTTGTGCGGCCAGCTCTGTCGCAGTCAGCGGCTTGTCACCCAGCACCGAGAGCAGCATCTTTTGCAGCGACAGCACGCTCGCCGCAGCCCGCTTTCCCGCTTCGACGCCGGGCTGATGATAGGCGTTCACGTTGATAAGCTCTGCGTAATATCCGACGGTGCGTTCAAACAGTGCGATCAGCGCTCCGAGGCTGCGTGCCGATAGCTCCGTGACCGTCAGCGTCAGGCTGCGACGACCTTTTTCCGCCAGCGCCTGCTCGGTGCCCAGCAAAAATCCCAGCAGATAATCGCCTGGCGTCACCGACTCTTCGACGAGCAGCGCATCGGGCAAGAGCCCAACCGGCTGGCTGCGATCGCGCAGCACTTCGATAAACGTCACAAAGAAGTTATCGACGCCGTCGCGGAGCTGCTGAACGTAGGCATGCTGATCCGTTGCGCCTTTGTTGCCGTAGACCGCGATGCCTTGATTCACCGTGTTTCCGTCGCGATCCAGCTCTTTTCCGAGCGATTCCATGATGAGCTGCTGAAGGTAGCGCGACAGCAAATCCAGCCGGTCTTTGTACGGCAGCACCACCAGATCGCGACGACCTTTTCCGTCGGTGGCTTGATACCAGCAGACCGCCATCAGCATCGCGGGATTGCGCGCAGGATCGGACAGTCTCGTCGCTCTATCCATCGCTTTGGCTCCCGCCAGCAGCTCGTCAATGGCCAGACCTTGCAGCGCGGCGGGCAGTAGTCCCACGGCAGACAGCTCAGAGGTGCGACCTCCGACGAAGTCCCACATCGGAAACTGTGCCACAAAGCCTTGCTGCGTCGCTGTCTTGGCCAGCTCACTGCCTGCTTGCGTCACCGCGACCGCGTGCTGTGCAAACGACAGCCCCGCCTGTGAAAACGCCTGCTGCGCCGCCAGCATCCCGTTGCGGGTTTCTTTGGTTCCGCCCGACTTCGAGACGATGAGCACCAGCGTCGTGCCCAGACCTCCGTCGCGCAGCGCCAGCTGACTAAGCACCCGATCGAATCCGTCGGGATCGGTGTTGTCGAAGAAGTACGGCGTCAGACGATCGCTTGCGCCACCCAGCGCCGAAGCGACAAGCTGCGGACCCAGCGCCGAGCCACCGATGCCAATCACCAGCAGCTTGCGGAACAGCTCTCCCGTCGAAGAGCGAGTCGTTCCATCGAAGATCGCGCGGCAAAAGTCGTGGATCTGACGCTGACAGTCATAGATCGCGGTGCGAATCTCTTCCGACGGAGCCCTATCGGGATCGCGCAGCCAGTAGTGTCCGACCATGCGTCCCTCGTCGGGATTGGCAATGGATCCGGCTTCCAGCTGGGTCATCGCCTGGTGCGCGCGCGCGAGCGAATCGCCAAAGCGACTGCTCCAGTCGGCGGGAAGGTCCATCGCGCTGGCGTCGAGACGGCACTCACACAGCGGAGCACCGTCGTCGCTGAGCTTGGTAAACAAAAAGTCACGTCGAGTCAAAGCGGCTGATTCAGACATGGATGTTGGACGCCATCGTACGCTGTTTGGCTGCGAGTTTGCTTTTGCTTACCGGCTTATGGCTCTGCATCATCGCGTGATGCGCGCCCTGCACCTGTCTGACACGCTGTCGTTTCTGTCCGATTTTCCATCGCCCGAGCCGCAGCCTGGCGAGGCGCTTGTCACGGTCCGTCAGGCGGGAATCTGCAACACCGATCTAGAGCTTGTGCGCGGCTACATGGGTTTTTCCGGCATCCTGGGTCACGAGTTTGTCGGTACGCTCACATCGCTGCCAGCCCGTGCGGTGGATCCTTCGGGGCGTACGCTGGAAGTCGGCTGTCGCGTCGTCGCAGAGATCAACTGCTCACCGCCCGGCGGTCCGTCGGATCCGGCGCTGCGAGCCCACGATCCGCTGCGTACCACGCTCGGGATCTTTCGGCGGAGCGGAGCCTTTGCGGACCATTTGACGGTGCCGATCGAGAACCTGCATCGCGTACCGGACTCTGTCAGCGACGATGAAGCGATCTTTACCGAGCCGCTCGCTGCCGCCCTTCAGATCCTGGAGCAGTGCCGCTTGACTCCGACGGACAAGGCTGCGGTCTTGGGCGATGGCAAGCTGGGGCTTCTGTGCGCGCAGGTGCTGGCGTCGGGAAGTGCCGCGCAGGTCGTCGCGATCGGCAAGCATCCTGGCAAGCTGGCGCTGCTGTCTACGCTGGGAATTTCAACCCGGCTGCTCGCTGAAATCGGTCCGCAGGATGCCCGACGCTTTGATCTGGTCGTCGAGTGTACCGGATCGCCGCACGGGCTCACCCACGCGCTGTCGCTGCTACGTCCGCGTGGAACCCTGGTGCTCAAGAGTACCTACGCGCCGCCGTCGCCCGGACGCGATCCGCACGAGTCATTGGCGATCCAGACCGCCTTTTCGTCGGCGCTGACCCAGGTGGTGATCGATGAGATCACCGTGCAGGGCTCGCGCTGTGGTCCCTTCGCTCCGGCGCTACGCTTTCTGGCTGAGCGTCGGGTCTGTGTGCAGCCGCTCATCGCTGCGCGCTATCCGCTTGTGCAAGGAATCGAAGCCTTTCGGCACGCCAGCACACGCGGCACGCTGAAGGTTGTCCTGGTGCCCTAGCACAAGTCGCTACGGAAAAAAGGATAAGTACAGGTGATGGATTCCTAGCCTAATCCATCAGTTTTTCTTATCCCTTGTCGAGGAGTTACGGAGAAGCCAGGCTCAGAACCAAATAAGAGGCGTATACTATGCTTCTTATTTGTCCAGATCGAGCTTGTGGGTATGGGAATCGGGCGCGTAGCGGGTTGGATCGATTCCGTAGCGATCGATCAAGCGACGCAGCTGGGTGCGATGCAGACCCAGTGCGCGCGCGGTCTTGGCGACATTTCCTTGATGACTGCGCAGCGCTTGATCGATGCGTGCATGTTCCGCTGGATCGGATGCTCTCACCGACGGTGGAGTATACTCTTCGGATAGCGGGGAAGGCGTGTCACTGATCGCTCGCAGAATCGTTCCTGCACCTTCTGGAAGGTGACGAGACTCAATACGGGCGCAGCTCTGAATCGCGGCGTTTTGGACTGCGCTGCGGACTTCCACCAGCAGCTCGCGGATGTTGCCTGGCCATGGTCGCAAAAGACACGTCTCGACCAAGGACGGATGCACCTGCGCCATCGTGGTCGTGCGCTTGATCGCTGCATCGATCAGATACGGAATCTCTTCAATGCGCTTACGCAGCGGCGGAATGTGAACGCACGGACGCGCGATGCGATAGTACAGATCTTCGCGGAACCGTCCCTGCGCCACCAGCAGCTTCAGGTCTTTGTTGGTCGCAGAGCAGATGTGAATCTCGACGCGATGTGGGCGATTGGCACCGAGCGGTAGCAGCTCTTTGGTTTCGATGACGCGCAGCAGCTTGGCCTGGACTTGCAGATCCAGATCGCCCACTTCATCAAGGAACAGCGTGCCTCCAGCGGCGGCTTGAAGGTAGCCTTCGGCGTGACTGTCTGCCCCGGAATAGGCACCGCGTCGTGCCCCAAACAGGAGCCGCTCTGCCACTCCCTGCGGAATCGCTGCGCAGTTGACGGCGACAAACGGACCACTTGCACGCGGTCCGCTGTCATGAAAGGCGTGCGCGACCATCTCTTTTCCGGCGCCACTTTCCCCAGTGATGTGGAGCGTGTCACCAAACAGCGCGGACTGCTTGGCCAGGGCAAACACATCTTGTAGCGCGGGGCCCAGCACCTTTCCGGAACTGATGATCACACCGCGCTGATACAGCGGCGTGATGTCGTGATAGACCGCGAACAGAGAGTCTCCCATCCGAATCACGCGCTGTACTTCTACTGGCTGCTGTGCGGGGATCGGCTTCCCATCGGCTGCGGTTCCGTTGTGACTTCCCAGATCTGTGGTTAAAAAGCGGCGGCCATCGTACTGGATGCGCGCATGTCGTCTGGACATTCGCTGATCTGGCTCCATGTGATGACTACCTCGTCCCACTTCGACTGACCCACTGATGATGGGAATCACCATCACGGACGGACTACCGCAGCGAGAAAGCAGAGCAATTCCGGGACTTCGCTCTGCGGACTGGAGCTGATCGGAGCGTGGTGTCTCCGCCTCTTTCAAGGTCGAGGCCTGGTCAGACATGGGCTCATTATACGGGACAGGAGGGTGGCACAGGCGATGGCACAGAACGTGGCACAGCGCTGTGCCACTTCGCTGTGCCAGGCGAATGCCTGAGGTGGGATATGTGTCTTGTGGGCGGTCCCCGCCGCGTGCGTAGAGAGGACTCCTAAGCGCTCCGAACTACACAACAATCGCGCCCACAGCTGGCTTGGGAGTCCGAAAGGAATCGATCCCGCGCAGGTGGTCCGTCAAGTGGCATGCGCTTTGCCTAACTCTCTTGGTAGATGAGTGGATGTACAGAAAATGTAGCTTCGTCTCAAGCGACTGCGGGTTGCGCTCGCAAGCTACAGATGCGTACCACCACTCCCAACAGCTTGAAGCGGGGGATGTCCATGAAGCGCTCTGTGTTTTCTTCGGTGATCGGTGTCTGTTTGCTTGTCTCTGCGGGCTGTGGGGTTGCAAGCTCTGCCGATCAGGACAGCGTGGATGCGAAGATCAAGGTCTGCACTCGTACAGATGGCTCGTGCATGGAGTCAAACTGCGATGAGCTAAACCAGCCATATCAGGGTCCGGGCAGTATGTTCGGAATGCAGCACAGCGACTGGGGAACAAGCACCTACAAGGTGGTGGGATTCCGTCCTCCGACCGATCTGGAAGTGCAGAACACGGGTGATAAGCGCTGGATTGTACGCGGCTATTTTGTGAGCGCTGGTGTTCATTCCTTCGCGGAAGGACGCGTGGTTGCAGCGAGTGTGAGTGGCAGTCCGGTGACGCTGGTGGACATGCAAGCCACGCGCAGCCAGCTGGTGATCCGCGTGGATGATGGCAACGGTCAAACACTGGTGCTGGCAGACAAAGCGCTGATCGACTTGCGACTGACGCTCACGATTGCCAGTCCGCTGCGACGTGGTGAGCAGACCTTTGAGTGGTCGTTCGCTGGTCCGCCAAGTGATCTGGCCAAGAGCTGGACGATGGACGACCCCATCCGGGGCTATCCTGTGCAGTGGGAGACCAAAGGAGGACCGGGGGTGATGCCTCTGTGTGCAGGCGATGCAGGTACGCCGCAGCGCGCGGTGTTTTTGCAGGGTCAGAGCTGGGATCCGCAGAGCTTTGCGCTGAGTGGGAGCCTGGACGATCGCACGGTCTCTGTGACCTGCGAGCTGGGCGCGATCGCTTCCTGTCACAGCTGGGGTTATGCCCCGTGGACGAGTGCGACCATGTCGGTCAATGGTGAGCCCGCGAACATGGTCGCGATCGAGCAGACCTGCATTCGCATGAAGACCGCTGACTACTGCGGAATTGGTCGTGTTCATACGCAGTTTGGAACCCAGATCGTGGTGAATACTCCGATCGAAAAAGTGCGCCATCAGTCCGTACAGCCTCGGCTTGAGGCACTGTGGAATGAACACGGAGCGCTCTGTGTGATCGATGCCAATCGTCGTCACCAGAATATGTATTTTGCGTGCGATGCCAGCATTCCGCAGTGCGATCAGGACTTCATCGACAAGTTCTCTCCGTACGTGATGAGCTCGGGCTTGCCGTAGTCGTTTCTGCTGTGTGTGGCTCCGTTCCAGGAGCCTGATGGATTCGCTGATCAACAAGGTGAAATGTTCTATGAAAAAGAGCGCGCTACTTTCAGGTCTATGTCTGCTGGCTGTTGCAGGTTGTGAGCAGGGTCTGGATGGCTCCGATACGAAGGTCGTCGAGCCGATCAAGGTGTGTACGCGCACAGATGGAAGCTGCATGGAGTCCAACTGTGACGACATCAACCAGCCATATCAGGGGCCCGGCTCTGACTTTTCGATGAAGGAGCCAAACACCACCAGCTATCGCTACAAGCTGACAGGCTTCTATCAGACTGCGACAGGGGGCTTTGCTGTTCGGGGCTTTCACGTCAAACAGAATCCGCTGTCTCCGACGCACATTCCTGCGGATGGAGTGGTCACCGGACTGGTGGTAGGAGGCGTGTCGCAGAAGCTCGTTGGCTTTGCTGCGACCAATGGCAACGTCAAGATCACGTACTGCACGCCGGGAGCCACTGGCTGTGGTGCCGGAATCAATGTTATTGCGACGGGAGCACTGCTCTCTGGTGTTCAGATTAAGCTTCAGGTTCCGACGCCACCGGGTATTACCGCTGGCGGCAGCATCGATTATACGGTGCAGTTTGATTCGGCTCCGCAGGTTCTGAATCTGGTCAGTCCCAGCTCTGTGGATGTGCGTGGCTTCAAGTTCAGTTACTTCTACGCTGGCATCGCGCCACAGTCGCTGTGCCAAGGTCCACTCGGACCCCAGCGGACGTTCCTTTATCAGGACTCCTATTGGCATCCAGAGACCTTTGCACGGACGGAAGATGCCAGCGCCATCACTGTCACCTGTGAGCTGGGTGCCATCGCTGCTTGCATGAGCTGGGGATATCGTCCCTGGGATGCGCGTGACTTTGGCGGTAACACCACCAGCCTTCGTACTTGGCACGCAGCCTGCGTCAACATGAAGACCGCAAACTACTGCGGTGATGGCGTGGCATGGACGCGCTACGGAACCGCGATCAATGTAAACGATCCGCTGACTCCGCAAGTGATGAGCGGAAGCCTGGCTCGCCTAGAGGCGTTCTGGGATGCCAACGGCGCTCGCTGTGTCAACGATGCAAATCGTCGCATTCCGTCGCTCCCGTGGTCTACTTCAAGCTGCTACGCGACCATGCCATCGTGCGATAGCCTTGGCTCCGGCGCAGCTTCTGTGTTCCTCGGATCTGCCCTTCCGTAGTCTGCTTCGTCGCTTCCTTTCTTGCATTCCCATTCCACTCCGAGCGGACTCTGTTCCGCTTGGGAGTGACTCCCAATCATGCGCTGAAGATTCCTAAACCCGACGCACTGCTGCTGCGAGGATCGCGTACGGAGTCCTGATCACTTCGCGTGTATCGCCTGTCCATATTCTCGGGAAAGCAGCGGATTGATCGACAGCGCTTTGTCCCAGCTTGCTTGTGCCAGCCGTTCCTTTTGTGCGCGAGCCGCTTCATCCGGTTCGCTGCGACCCTGTGCGGACAGAAGGACTGCCTTCATCGCCAGCAGCGGTCCCGAGTCCGCCTTCACACTCAGACCTTGTTCGACAGCTTGCAGTCCTTCCGAAAGCAGTGTGGTTCGCTCGATTCCCTTGCTGATGCGCGCCAAGCGATGACAGGCCCGCGCCCGCTCATGCGCAGCTTCTGTGGACTCACCATTGAGCGCGACCGCCTTGCGTGCTGCCGCAAGTGCCAGGCTCAGTTCATGCTGCGCAGGCTTCCCTTGGGATTCCATCCAATGCGCTTGTGCAATCGATAAGCGTGCTTCCAAGATATATGGATCTTCTGCTTGGGTATCAAATTCTTTGCAAGTTTGAAGTTGTGTCAGTGCGCTCTGTAATACATGACTGGGATCTGTTTTTGTGTGTATTAAATATTCTGATTCAAATGTATCTGCATATCGTGAAAAAAGACACTCCCAGTATGTGCTCTTAACGAGTCGTCTCATTTCGTCAAGATGATGACGTGCTTTGGTAAGTGCTTCGCGTGGGTCGGCTTCTTTTCGGACTTCATGCTGTGCAAGTGTCAAATACGCTGTGGCCATGTTGCGTTGCGCGGTGATCTGCTCTGAACAACCACTTCCACAGGCATGAAAGAGTGCTTCAGCAGTGCTCACCAGCGACGAAAAATCTTCGCCATGCTCTTGGAGATAGTCAGAAAACTCAACCAAGGCACCAATCGCATTTCCACTGGCAAATTGATAGCGAGGATCGATCTGGATGGCTGTTTGAAATTGTTGTATTGATTTTTGATAATGGTGATTTGCATTGATTCCGTGATTTCTATCGTAATTTGCTTTTGCCCAGTAATAATTGCCAAGATCGTTAAATGCCCATGGAAATTTTGGAGCAATTAGCAGCGCTTTCTCAAAAGACTTTTCTGCGATGTTCCAGGATTGTGTTGGATTTATTCCTTTTCCAGAGTCGCGTAATCCACGAGAAAAGTATGCCAATCCAAGCAAGTCCCAGCCAATGACATCAGTGGGCTTTTTGGCAACAGATTGTTCGGCATCGCTGATGGCCTGATTGAATAGATCCACCGGATCTTTGCCAGTTCGCTGGAGCGCTCTGCCCTGAAAGTACAAGACGCGACCGCGCTCTACGTAGCCGATGTTGGCGGAGGGCAGGGTGGTTACGATGTGCTCTGCTGCGATCTTGGCCTGCGCAAAGGACTGCTCTTGGGACTTGCCTTGGAAGCGATCGACTTCGGACAAATCCATGTAGGCGCGAGCCAGCGCTGCGTATATGAAGCCATTGGAACGACTAATATCTGAAGCGCTCTGATAGTGCGCGATCGCTTGCGCTAGTAGCTGGCGTGCTTCATCGTGCTTTCCGTCGCTGATCTTGCTAAGTCCTTGCTCGTGAGCGATCTCTCCACGCAGCTTCGCTGCTTCGGCCAGCCATGGTGTCTGCTCAAGCGCACGCTGGGCTTTTTGATCCGCTTGCACAAGTCGTCCCGCGTAAAAATCCAGCAGTCCTTCAATGTATTCGGGAGAGTCCAAAGACAGCGAATCTCGACGGGAAAGTGCCTGCTGTAGGAGCCGCGCGGCGGGCTGTAGGAGCTGCTTTTCTAGCTCTTTTTGACGCTGCGCAACCCAGGACTTTTCGCCGGAGCGCCGTGCTTCGAGCAGTGCCTCATGATACAGCTCTCCCAGCACCCGACCGAGCGCAGCCTGTAGCTCTGGTCCTTGTTCTCCCAGTCGCTGCGCCTGTTCCAAGTGAGTCCGCGCAGCCTTGTATTCATGCAAAGACAGATGTCCGCGTCCCAGCGCATAGTGACCGAGTCCAGCAGCCAAGTCGCCGTAGGATCGCAGCTTCTGTTCGACCTGCTGCATGCGCTTTTGGAGCAGGCTCTGCTCGCGCTCTACGTTGTGAAGGGGGAGCGCGTACGCAGTCCGAACCATCCACTCTAGATCTTTGCTGTCTTGGGCGATCTGACGCTGAAGCTCACTCTGTTTGCGCGCGACATAGCTCTGCCGGATTCCGTAGCCCGCAAACAGCACCATGCTCAGCAGCAGAGACAGCACCAGCGCAGCCGCTGGCTTGTTCTGTCGGGCGCGCCACCTGAGCCGATACAGCAGGCTGATTTTTTTGGCGACGATCTTTTCGCTGTGTAGAAAGCGCGTCAGATCTTCGGCCAAGGCGAGTGCCGTCGCATAGCGCTGCTCTTTGTCTTTGGTCAGACAGCGCGCACAGATCACTTCCAGTGCTTCGGGAAGCTGTGGATCGATGGAACGGAGCAGCGGTGCTTCCTCGTTCATCACGCTCAAGATGACATCGATCACCGTCTCACTTTCAAACGGAGCATGACCGCACAGGACATCAAACAGGGTCGCTCCCAAGCTGTAGACATCGGATCGACGATCCAGGTGACGCGCTTCTCCGCGTGCCTGTTCGGGAGACATAAACGCCGGTGTTCCCATCACCGCGCCGGACTCTGTGAGTCCTTTTCCATCGCCCGCTTCGCGCGCCAGTCCGAAGTCCATCACCACCGGCACCACCGATCCATCAGATCGCTTTTCGATCATGATGTTGGACGGCTTGATGTCGCGGTGGATCACGCCCTTTTCGTGGGCGTGGTGCATGGCGAGGCAGACATCGCGCATCACGGCGACTTTGTTCAAAAGACTCAGGTCGGGCCGGGCTTTTTCCAGCGAGTCGCCATCGACAAGCTGCATGGCAATGTAGGCTTTGCCTGCGACTTCGCCGACTTCGTAGACGTGACAGATGTTGGGATGGTCCAGACGAGACTGCGCGCGCGCTTCCTGCATGAAGCGATGGGTCATTTGCTCGTCGCCGCCGCGAATGAACTTGAGCGCCACCAGCCGTCCGAGCCGCTTGTCTTTGGCTTTGTAGACCGCGCCCATGCCGCCTTGACCGAGCAGCTTGTGGAACTCGTAGCGGTCCCAGGACTCGACGGGGAACTTGTTTCCTGCGGGCGGACCTTTGTAGCCAACCAAGGAACCATCGACGGTGCGCTCGGCGCTGAGCTGATCGCCGATGCTGGCTTCGGGATCGATCGTCGCGGAGGATGACTCCGTCGAGCCGGGCGGTTCCTCGGGCAGCATCGTGACATCAATGCCCAGCTCGCGACGCACTTGCTTACGCTGCGGCAGGATCGTTGCGCCTGCGCTCACGCTCTCGGTGCGGATCTCGCGCAGCAGCTGCAAGACGCGCTGCTCGCTGATGCGTCCTCGGGTGATCAGTCGGTCCAGCCGTCGGCCAAAGCGCAGCGTCGTCCCTTGTGGGACGGAAGAAGTCTCTGGCGGGATCTCTGCCTCGGACAGCTCACCGATTTCGACGGCTCGCTTCAGCACCAAGGTCTCTTCGGCAGCTGGGAGCATAAGCCCTGATTTTATCGCGGACTGGAGGTCCGGTGGGAGCACAGTTGCCGACGCGCAGCCTGGTCATTTGCTATGCTGCGCAGATGCTGAAACAGACGACAAGGTGGACGGTACTGCGACGAGGTAGGCTGGCGGTGGCGCTGGTGGCGCTGCTGGCTTTTTCGCAGCAAGGGCTCGCCGACGCAGTGCAGCCGGTCAGTACGACGGTGCGCAAAAAGCCGCGCGCGCGCGACCTGGGGATTCCGTTTGAGGGACAGCCGGGACCGAACAACGCCATCACCGACGTGCCAAAGGTCGAAGTCGGGCACGTTACGCTGATCTCGGGACAAGGTCCGCTGAGCGTCGGCAAAGGTCCGGTGCGAACGGGGGTGACCGCGATCCTGCCGCGCGGCAAAGTCCCACGTCCGCGCAGTGTGTCGGCGGTGGTGTGCCTAAACGGCAACGGCGAGCTAACCGGCAGTCACTGGGTGAACGAGTCCGGGCTGCTCGAGTCGCCGATCATGATCACCAACACCGACTCGGTGGGGCTTGTGCGCGACGCGGTGATTGCGTGGGGAAATCGACGCTTTCCGCCTTCGACGGTGCTGGAAGAAGCGTTTGGCTTGCCGGTCGTCGCTGAGACTTCGGATGCGCTGCTCAACGACATCGCGGGGCAGCACGTCACGCGTGAGCATGTCTTTCGGGCGCTCGACGAAGCACGGACTGGTCCCGTCGCAGAAGGCAACGTCGGCGGTGGCACCGGCATGATGACCAGCGAGTTCAAAGGCGGCATCGGCACTTCCTCGCGCATCGTCAGCTTGCCGTCGGGAAAATACACCGTCGGGGTCTTGGTGCAAGCCAACTATGGACGCCGAGGTGATCTGCGCATTGCCGGTGTTCCCGTCGGAAAAGAGCTTTCCGAGCTGATGCCCGTGTTTCCGCAGCTTCAAGAAAAGCGACGGGATGGATCGCTGATTGTCGTCGTCGGAACCGATGCACCGCTGCTGCCTCATCAGATGACGCGGCTGGTGCGACGAGTCTCCGTCGGGCTGGGACGACTCGGCGCGGTGTCGTATAACTCCTCGGGAGACATCTTCATCGGCTTCGGTACACCTGAGCCCGAGCCAAGCTCGACGGGAATCCAGACCTGGACCGCGATCTCGAACGAAGGCATCGACAAGCTCTTGCAAGCCACGGTCTGGGCCACCGAGGAATCGATCGTAAACGCGCTCATCGCTGCCGAGACGATGGTGGGTGCAAGCGGAGCCACCGTCTATGCGCTGCCTCACGATCGGCTGCGCGAAGTGCTGCGCAAATACGGACGGCTGGTGCAGTGACCGCAGCGAGGTATGCTTAGCGACATGGATTCGGGAAAACCGTCTGTCCACAGTCCCAAAGCGGCGCTCATCGTTGGAGCGCTCGTCGTGGTGCTGCTCCAGCGCTTTGTGCCGTTTGGACCGCTCCTACTGTATCCGTTTACGCTGTTTGGCACCTGGGTTCACGAGGTCGGCCACGGCGTGACGGCGATCCTGTGCGGCGGCAAGTTCGATCACCTGGATATCTTTGGCGATGCGTCGGGGATTGCCTACACGCTGGTGATCAAAGGCTGGCGCTCGGGGCTGGTGTCCGCTGGAGGCCTGCTGGCACCGCCGCTTGTGGGCTCGCTTCTGCTGGTGCTGGGACGACGGATGCCCAAGGCGCTGCTGCTCGGGCTGTCGGCGGCGATGGCGCTGTCGCTTCTGTTGTGGGTGCGAACGCTCGTCGGATTTGGGACGGTGAGCGCGCTGCTGCTGCTGATTGCGTCGGTGGCGCGCTTTGGCTCTGATGGGCTGAGGCTGTTTTTCGTGCAGCTTCTTGGGCTGCTGCTGGCGATGGACTTCGTCGCTCGCATTGACTACCTGTTTGTGCAGTCCGGTCAGGCAGGCGGGCGCCTCTCGCAGTCGGACGTTGCGGGCGTGGCCAGCTCACTCGGGGGTCCGTACTGGTTTTGGGGTGGGCTGATCGCGGGTCTGTCGGCGCTGCTGCTGGGCATCGGTCTTTTGTCGGTGCTGCGCTCTTCGTCGCCCGTGCGCGCGCTGCCGAAGGTCTAGTCCGACGTGATTCGAGCTGCGTCTACTCCGTCGATTCCTGGGTCATCGTCGCTGCGTGTGCTGCTGACCAGGCCGCTCGAGCAGTCGGAAGAGACGGCAAAGTGGCTGTCTGTACAAAAGTTCAGCGCGCTCATCGTGCCGTGTCTGCGCATCGAGCTGGTTGCAGATCCGGCGCTTTTGTCGGCGCTGTCCGGTCTGTCTCGCTATGCCGCGATTGCGCTGACCAGCGTGTCGGCGGTGCGAGCGCTGCTCCATTATGCGCAGCCGGATTCGTCGTGGCCGCCGCTGTGTGTCGTCGGGGAAAAGACCGCAAGCGAGCTGCGACGCCACGGTATGGCACCCTCGCTGATCGCTGAGTCGTCGAGTGGTCACGCGCTGGCGCTTCAGATCCTGCGTCTGCTGGGTCCCGAGCGAGCGGCTGCGCGGGTGCTGTTTCCACAAGCGGCAGAAGGTCGCGACGAGCTGGTGACGGTGCTGCACGATGCGGGCGTCTGGGTCGATCGCGTGACGGCCTATCGTACCGTCGAAGCCTCGTCGGATCAGCTTCAGCCTGCGGTTGTGGCGCTGCGTCAAGGTCAAATCGATCTGCTTCCACTCGGGAGCCCGAAGACTGCGCAGGTGCTGCTGCGCGCGCTGGGCGACGATGCGCGTGCGGTCTTGGCCCAGACGCTCGTCGGAGCGATTGGTCAGACGACAGCGCAGGCTCTCCGCGACGCAGACATCCGAGTCGATGTCATCGCGGACAAGCCGTCGTTTGAAGTGCTGATAGAAGAGCTGGCCGAGCGGGCCAAGCGGAAGGTGCGTACCTAGCGGCGCTTACTTTGCGTCGCTGTCGTCGCCGTGTGGAATGTAGAGCGGCTCCAGCCCAAGGCTGTCCTGAACCTGACGCACGCGCTGCGCGGTCGATGGATGCAGCGTCGGAGCCCGACGAACTTCATCACCGTGGCTCGGCGCTTCGGTGCGGGCGCTGACCTCACTCGGCAGAATCTGCGGCGGCAGCTCACCACTGACGCGCGACAGCTCCCCACGCAGACGATCACTCTCGGCGAGCACTTGACCCAGCCGCTGCTCCAGCTCCGACGCGCGATGGAAGGCTTCGTCACGCTCTCGCGTCGTCTGGCCCACCACTTCGGTCAGGCGCTCGACCCGCGCACGCTCGCGCAGCGCCGTCGCAACAACCTCGTCGTCTTGCTGGGTGCGCCGGTTTGACTCGGCCTGTAGCTCGTCAATGCGCTTTCGCGCCGTCGCCAGATCGAGCTGAATCTGACGGACTTCGGTGCTCTGCGGAAGCTGCTGCTCAAACGACTGAATGCGACGCTCCCGATCGGACAGCTCGACGCGCAGCGTCTCCAACTCGCGCTCGCGCTCCGACAGCGACACCTTGAGCTGCCGAGCCCGCTCCCCACGCGCAAACGCCTCGCGCTCCACTTCCGAAAGCAGCCGTCCCAGCGCGTCGCGCTCTGCCTTCAGATCGATGATTGCTCGCTCGCGCGCTTGGAGATCGTGCGCCAGACCCAGCTCACTCGGACGCAGCGAGTCATCGTACGCTTGGCTGACCTGCTCGGCCTTGTCTTTCGCCTCACGCAGCGCTTGCTCCAGCTCGGCCACGCGCGCCGCGCTCACTTCCGCTTGCTTGTGAGCCGCACGCTCCGCCGCTGCCAGTCGATCATTTTCGCTGCGCAGCGTCGCCAGCGCGGTCTGACTTTCTTTCTGAAGCCGCGCCACTTCTGCTTCGAGCGGCGAGCCACTGGCTCCATCGGAAGAAGCCCAGCGCAGCGCTTCCAGCTCTGCCCGCAGCGTCCCAAGCTGATCTTTGAGCGCGTCTCTCTCTGCCCGAAGCTCTTTGATCTGCGTCAGCGCTTCTTTGCGCTCGATCTCGGTCCGTCCCAGCTCCTCGCGAAGCTGTACGGCCTTCTTCGTCGCTTCTTCCATCGCGCGCGTCATCTCGACGGAAGCCAGCTTTCGTGCGTCGCGCAGCTTGCGAACGGTGTCTTCTCGGACTTCCGCCGCTGCCGACTCGGCTTCCGAGCGCGCTTTGATCTGCTTCCACGCCTCGCGCTCAGCCTCGCTGACCTTGTCTTTCAGCCGCGAGACTTCGTTTTCCAGCTCTGCCACGCGACTGCGCAGCGTCTCGACTTCTTCCACGCGAGACGGATGTGCCGTCGAGATCACCACCGGAGCCGTCGGAATGTCACCGACCGCAATCGGCACGCCATCTTCACGCGGCCTCGGTGCGTTTGCTTGAGCCAGCTTCTTTTGCGCGTCCGCCAGTCGCTCTTCGCGATCCGCCAAGTCACTGCGCAGCGTCTGTAGCTCTTGCGCCAGCTTGCTTCGCTCGGACTCGAGCTTGGCCACCGCCGCTGCTTCCGCCGCTGCGCGCTCTTCTTGCAGACGCTGAAGCTCGGCGCGCTGACGCTCGACCGCTTTTTGGGCATCCGCGACTTCGCTCTGACGGACCGACAGCGCGTGCGCTTTTTCTTCCAGCTCGGCCTGCGCCACCAAGTGCTCTCGACGAGCCGCTTCGATGTCACGCTGACGAGCATCCAGATCCTGCGGCAGGCTCGACTTCTTGAGCTGCTCGGCCATCTCGGTGCGAGCGCGCAGCAGCAGCCCTTCAACCTCGGCGAGCTTCTGACGAGCCACACGCTCGGCCTGACTCGCTTGCTCCGCGCGCTTTTCGCTGTCGAAAAGACGCTCTTGCAGCCGAGGCAGCTCGCGCGCTTGATCTTCCAGCTCTGCGACGAAGGCATCGCGCTCTTCAATCGCCGTACGCAGCTCGCGCATCTGCTTTTCGTGCAGCAGCGCCGCTTCCGTCGCTTCACTCTCGTGACGAACCCGCTGACGCTCGCGCTCTTCCAGCTCTGCGCGGATCGCTTCGAGCTTCTTTTGCGCGTCTTCACTGTGACGCAGCTTCGCGAGCAGCGACTCGCTCTGCGCATCGGCATCCCGCTTGGCCGCCGTCAGCTTGTCGATCTGCGCTTGGACCTTGTCGATCTGCGCTTGCAGCTTGTCGGCGTGTGCTTGGATCTTGTCGCTGTGGACTTGCAGGCTGTCGGCGTGCGTCGTCTGCTTTTCAAGCTGCGTGCGCAGCTCTGTCAGCTTGTCGCGTAGACCGTCACGATCGCGCTTGAGCTGCGTCAGCTCCGTCGAGAGTTTGTCGCGCTCGGCCACGATCTGTGGATCGGGAACGCGAACTTCCTGCTTTTCGACGCGCACCGACGACTGAAGCGACTTGCGCGGCAGACGAACGACTTCAAACGGACGACTCGCGGGACTGCCGCACAGTGCCACGTATTCATCGGGCGACTCGCCTTGTGCCAAGCTGTCGTCGAGAATCAAGGCCGGGTCCGTCGCTCCAAATGGGGCCAGCGCCGCTGCGTAAAACGGGCTCTGACCGAGCATCGTCACCGGACCAAGTCGCGCACCTTCGAGCGCATCGAGCAGCTCAAAGTAACCGATGGCACCTGGCTGACCCGGGAACGCTTCACGACTTGCCGTCGCCCAGACCAGCTGTCCGCCCGGCTGAAGCAGCCAGCGCAGCGCCGACAGAAAGCCCGGTGCCGACAGCCACGAGCGATCGCCCGAGACGAAGATGACATCGAACGTCGATCCAGCACACAGTCGCAGCAGGCCACCTTCGGCAAGGAGCTGATCTGCGGTGACGGCTCGAAGCTGAAGTCGCGCGGACTGACGAGCCTGACCTCGCGCAATCGCTGGTGCGTCCAGGTCCAAGCCGAGTACGCTGTGCGCGCCTCGATCGAGCAGCAGCGCAGCGCCTTCACCGTCGGCACAGCCGAGGTCGAGAACGCGCTTGGATGCCACCAGGTCCGCCGCATACAGGTAACGGGCCAGCCGCCAGTAGGCGGGAGACAAAGAAGAGTTGCCGGGCTCGCCGCCCGACGGTGACGCAGAAGAGAGGGAGGTTTTGGACATGCAGTAAACCGTGCGGCCCGCGAATCTAGCACCGTGCCGCGACCAAAGGCGTGAAATAAAGTGGTGTCGCCATCGTTACCACATCTGCGACAGCGAGGAAAAGACCAGAAGCGTTCGCTCAGACTTGGTATCGTCCGACGATTTCGGTGAGCCGACTCGATAGCGCTTTGAGGTTGCCCGACGCTGTCTCGATCTGCTGAATGCCGCGCGCGGTTTCCCGGGAGATTTGATCGAGTCCTTTGGTGGCTTGCCAGATTTGATCGATACCGACGGACTGCTGTCGTGTCAGCGTCGCGATCTGCATGGCCGCAGCCGAAGATGACACGATGGTGTCACCGAGTCGCAGGATCGAGTCTCCGGCGGCGTTGGCAAGCTGCATGCCGCGATCGGCGCGTCGGCTGCCTTCGTCGATGACGCGCGCAGAGTCTCGACCCGCGAGTCGGATGTCTTGAAGGATGGATCGAACCTCGGCGGTGGACTCTTTGCTGCGCTCGGCGAGAGAGCGAACTTCCCGGGCGACGATGGCGAAGCCTCGACCATGCTCTCCGGCGCGTGCCGCTTCGATGCCCGCGTTGACCGCGAGGACGTTCGACTGTTCCGCGAGGTCGTTGACCACTTCGATGATCGCGTTGATTTGATCGGTGCGCTCGAGCAGTCCTTGGATCGTCTGTGCAATCGCCAGCACCTGATCGCGCAGGTGGCCCATTCCGTCGATGCTTTCCTTTACGGCTGAGCTTCCGCCCGTCGAAGACTCTTCCGAGCGCCGCGCCAGATCGATCACCAGCTCTGCTTTGCTCGTCGCTTCGCTGAAGGTCTGACGTAGCTCTGCGACGGTTGCGCCCATCTGGGTCACGCTGGTCGCTTGTTGGTTCGCGTTCTGAGCCTGCCGCGTCGAAGAATCGAGCAGCTCAGATGCCGAAGCCGCCAGCGCGCGCGACGCTTCGATCATCTCGGCCACGATGTCGCGGGTTCGCTGCGTCATCGCCAGCAGCGCCTGCGCGAGCTGTCCCAGCTCATCATCGAGCGGATCGTGAAGCTGCTGCTGAAGCTGACCGCTCGCCACCGCTTGGGCGTAGGCCACCATCTTGTCCATCCGTCGCGTCACCCAGCGCAGATACAAGAGCACCACCAGCGTAAACAAACACAGCGACGCAGCAGCGACGGAAGCCAGGGTCAGCGGCAGCACCTTGCTCTGGATTCGCTTGGCTGCCATGCCGAGCACGACGCGACCGGCTTCGTCATTCGACTTGCTGGCTTGGGATTCGCCGCCAAAGCTTGGATTCTGCGTCGTGACAAGCTGCGTGAAGCGAAGAGTCTCCGTCGCAGATAGGTTTTCTCCTGGGCTGCTCGGTCCGTGCTCGATGTGCGCCAGGACTTCATCTTTGGTCAGCGATGGTGGAGACAGCGCAATGATCTCTTTGCCTTTGGTCAGCGCGACGTAGCGAATGTCTTCGTCGCTCTGCATCAGGCTGCGCAGCACCGGATCGGCGACGACGGCGTCTCGCTGCGCGATGGCCTGCCGCAGCTCGAAGTCTTTGGCCAGCGTCTTGGACAGTGCTTGGCCTCGGCGTTCCATGTCGCGCAGCACCGCGCCTTCAAAGCGCGAAATCACCAGCGGACCGACGACGGCAGCCGACATCGTCACCGATCCAATCAGAAGCAGCAGCGTCTGAAGCCACAGCGTTTTCGGGTGGTAGCGAGCAATCAGCAAGTTCATGAGCAAAACACCTGTCGTGCCGAGGCGCGCACGTCTTGGGACTTTGCAAGGTTCGATCGACCGCGTGCGTGATTTCCGTCGGATGGTTTCATCGCTTGCTCCACGGCTTCCACTTGATTGCCGACAGTCGCGCGGCAATCTGGGACAGCGGCAGGATCTCGCAGCTTCCGCCCAGCTCGACGGCAGCGTCGGGCATCCCGCTGACCAGCGCGCTGCTTGGATCTTGGGAAATCGTCCAGCCGCCCGCTTCTCGCAGCCTGCGTAGTCCGAGCGCACCGTCGCGGCCCATCCCTGTCAGCACGATCCCGAGCCCGTCTCTGCCCGCGTAGTCCGCCAGCGACAGCAGTAGTCGATCGGCGCGCGGCGACAGCTCTCCCGGCTCGGCGGCGATCGCACAGACCTGACCGCTGCGCACGACCAGGTGATGTGACTTTTGCGCCAGGTAAATCTGGCTCGGTTCCAGCGAGGCGCACTCTTTGACGACCACCACGGGCCGATGCGTGCTCTGCGTCAGAAACCGCACGAAGCTATCGAAGAAGTCCGCGTCGAGATGCTGCGCAATGCAGATCGGTGGAAAGGAATCGGGAAGCTGCCCGAGCACCGACGACAGCGCAGGCATTCCTCCGGTCGAAGCGGCAATCGCGACAAGCGACACCGACGTGGGCGGCTGCTTGGGCCTGCTCGGTGCGACGCGATGCTGACGCTGACTGACCAGCGCGCGGGCTCGACGAAGCAGCGCCGCGACATTTTGGCCCGCATCCTTGCCAGTGAGCACTGGCTTTTCACACAGCTCCACCCAGTCGGCATCCAGGTCACCCAGCTGAGCGCGATGATCGGGATAGCGCGCGATGATGCTGGTCAGCACCACCGGCGTCGGATGCTGCACGGTCAGCGCGCGCACCGTTTCGACGCCATCCATCTTCGGCATCATCACGTCCATGTATTTAGAATCACGAAAAAATGTAATAATTTAAAGGGTTCCCGTTGCTGTAGGTCTTGGCCTACAGAAGCGCCAGCTTGCACAGCGACGAAGGACTGGCTCGGCGCTGGGGACCACGGAAGGCGCACTCGATGGGCGAGATCATTAAGAAGATGAAAGGGGATCGGTTCATCGGCTGGTACTTGCGCTTTGTGGATCTCGACGGAAAACGCAAGCAGCGTGCGAGCAGACAGCCGACTTTTGCCGAGGCCAAGCGGATGCTCATCGAGATCGAAGCGCGGATCGCGCGCGGCAAGCTGGGTGTCCCGGAACGCGACAGCTCGACGACGCTGACCGTGCAGGATCTGACGGAGCGCTTCTTGGCGGAATACGACTCACCGAGGATTCGCGACGTGACGCGCTGGGCCGCCAAGCAGCGGATCATCTTGCGTCCCGTGCTCGACGAAGTGGGCGGTGAGCGCGCAGCGTCCTTCGATGTCAGTCGGGCCGAGCGCTTGCGCAATCGGTTGATGAGGCGCTATGCAGCCAACTCGGCGCGGGGTCAGCTCTCGGCACTGGGAAGCGTGTTTGCGTGGGCGACGAAGCAGCGTCTTCTGACCCGCAATCCGCTGAGCGAGCTGAAGAAGCCCAAAAAGGTCGCACGGATCGAGTATTTATCGACGGAAGATGCCCGCAAGCTGCTGGCTTCGGCGGATCAAAAAGCCGAGCAGAGCCTGCGCGCTGCGGTGCTGGCGACGGCGCTGCGACTGGGACTTTTGGCGGGACTGCGGGCCGGTGAGATCTTCGGACTGCGCTGGCAAGACGTGGATCTGCTGCGCGGCGTGCTGACGGTGGCAAAGTCCTATCGCAGCCAGACCAAGTCGGGGGTGGCGCGCTCGGTGCCGATGCCTGATGCGCTGCTCGACGCGCTGCGTAGCTGGCAGTCGCGCTGTCCCAAGACCCGCGAAGGCGTCGTCTGTCCGCTCAGCCTGGACAAGACCGCGCGCAGTGGCTGGCATCAGACCGCTCGACGGCGACCCGAGCTGGGAGCCTTGTACCGCGCAGCGGGGCTTTCCGTTCCGGCAGCACCCTGGCACTGTCTGCGGCACTCGTATGCGTCGCTGTTTGTGCAGAGCGGAGGCTCGATCGTGACGCTCCAGAAGCTGCTCGGACACAGCGACATCAAGACCACGATGGTCTATGCGCACATCGACGATTCCTTCGCGGCCCAACAGGTGCGGAAGCTGAAGCTCTAGCGTCGGTTCGTGGGCTGCGTCCGCGCGAGGCTCGCCTTGCAACCTGGATGGACCACGGCGGGCACACGGATGCTTTTTCTGTCGTCGATGCCGTCGCCCAGTTCGCAGCTTCGGCATCATCACGTCCATGATGATCACATCGGGACGCAGCTTGCGGACCAGCTCCAGCGCGGCGCGTCCATCGGCTGCTTCTCCGACGATGTAGACATCTTTTTCGCGTGATAGCAGCTTGCTGAGCGCGGTTCGATAAGACTCGCTGTCATCGACCAGCAGGATGCGGCACGGACGCTGCTCGTCGGCGTCTTTCATGTCGCTTCCTCTTTGTGGAGAAGCTGCGTCACCACATCGACGAGCTGTCCGCGCTCAAAGTCGCTCTTGGCCAGGTATGCGCTGGCTCCGGCGGACAGTCCGCGCTGACGATCTTCATCGCTCTGTGCGCCGGAAAACAGCACCAGC
Organism: Myxococcales bacterium; assembly: GCA_016794365.1. Lineage (GTDB taxonomy): Bacteria > Myxococcota_A > Polyangia > Palsa-1104 > JAEUJZ01 > JAEUKA01. The sequence continues at coordinate 33,224 of JAEUKB010000059.1, read as the reverse complement.
GGCAGCTTGCTCGTGCGGGCATCGCCTCGCAGTCGTAGCAAGAGCCCAATGCCATCGAGCCTGGGCATGCGTACATCCGACACCACCAGATCGATTCGCTCGCTGCGCGCGATCCGCAGGGCTTCATCGCCATCCGACGCGGTACGAACCCGATAACCGCCACCTTCCAGCACACTGCGCAGAAGCGATCGCGTCGTGATCGAGTCGTCTGCGACCAGCACCGTCCGGCGACGACTGCGGCTCTCTTTTTGTAGACGCAGGCTGGCAGCGGCGGACAGCAGACCTTGCGGCGACAGCACAAACAGCGCCGGGCCACTTGGCACAATCGCCACCGACGATAGCAGCGGATAGCGACGCAGCTCGATCGGCAAGGGTCGCAGCACCAAGTCGGCTTCGCCGCGCAGCCGGTCACACGCAATCACCGCCCCGCTGCTGCCACGCAGGATCAAAAGTGGCTGACGGGCGGGCGCTTCTCCCGTGTGGGTCTGTCCGAGCAGCTTCGACAGGCGCAGCACCGTCTGCGGCTGACCATCGACGTAAAACACCATCTGACCACCCAGCGAAACCAGCTCTTCTCGACGCGGCAGGGCAATTCGTGCGATCGCGGGCAGCGGCAGCGCGAAGGTGTGGTCCTGCTCTTCCAGCATCAGCACCCGCGACGCTGCGACCGTCAGCGGCACCGAGATCGTAAAGGTCGTACCCGCACCCGGTACGGACTCGATGCTGAGCGTTCCATGCAGCTTGCGCACCGTCGTGTTGACCACATCGAGCCCAACGCCCCGTCCCGACAGCGCCGTGATCTCTTCCTTGGTCGAAAAGCCCGGTCGCAGCAGCAGCTGATACGACTCTGCCTCGTCTAGCTGGGACGCTTCCTTGGCGCTCAGCAGTCCGCGCTGCTGGGCCACCTCGCGAATCCGTGTCACGTCGAGCCCGCGACCATCATCCGAGACAATTAGCTCCACCTGGCTGCCGCGCTGCTCGATGCGTACGCGCAGCTGTCCGGCGGCTGGCTTGCCAATGGCCTCGCGCACTTCGACGGACTCGATCCCGTGATCGACGGCGTTTCGCACCACATGGAGCAGCGGCGTCTTGATCGCTTCGAGCAGCGTCCGGTCCAGGAAGACATCTTCTCCATCGAGCCGTAGCGTCGCTTCCTTGCCCGTGGACCGACACGCTTCCCGCACCGCCCGATGCAGCGGCTGAGACAGCAGCGCCGCCGGTAGAAGCTGCATCGCCCGCAGCCCGTCGTCTAGCTCGCCCGTTGTCGATTGCAGCCCTTCCACGTCATCGATCAAGTCTCGTCGCAGTGAGCGCAGCCCGCGCAGCAGGTGCTGAAGCTCATCGTCGGTGCGTTTGATCTGAGCGTCCCCGTTTTTGCTGCCACCACGGACCAGCTTTTCCAGCCCGCGCAGCATCGCCGTCACCTCGCTCTGATGATGCTCAAGCTGACCGCGTAGCCGTCGCAGCGCATCGGTGTGCTGCACCAGCGCCGCCAGCTTGTCGATCGAGACACGCACCGTATCCGCCGCCTCGCTGACCCCGGCAAAGAGGGTCTCACCGGGCTCTTCATCGGCTGGTGACGCAGCGTCCCGGGGCGACGGCTGCTCGGCGAAACCAACCGGCCTTGGCTCGCTCGGCTTCATCGGCTGCGTCGCTGGCTGGGCGCTGGCTGGGGCCGCTGCGGGATGGCTTGGGTTCGCGTGCGCTGCACCGCTGGCGAGCTGCTCAAACCGCGCCGTCAGCCGCTGCACATCGAGCAGTCCCAGCTCGTTGTCGGCTTGCAGACCTGCGACGCGCAGCTTGACCGCGTCCATCGCCTGAAGCCCCAGATCCACCAGCTCTGCCGTAAGCTGTCCCTTCTGCCGACGCACCGGCAGCAGCGCGCTCTCGAAGTGGTGCGCCAGCTGCGACAGCTCTTCCACCCCCAGCGAAGCCGACGAGCCCTTCAAGCTGTGCGCCTGGCGATACAGCTCCTCGATCTCTTTGGGAATGCTCGATGGCTGCTGCTCCATCGTCAAAAGAGCCTGCGTGATGCGATCGGCCTGCTCACGGGCTTCCGCGACGAAGATGTCGATGACTTCGCGCAGCAGCTCGTCCATGGCTTAGCTCGGCTCCTCGGTCAGGCGCGGGTCCGACAATAGCTGCGGCAGATCTAAGATCAGCAGCTGTAGCTTCGGTAGCGTCGCCACATGCGAGATCATCACCGACCCGCTCAGCCATGGCGCAAGCTGTCCCGCCGGAATGTCTTCGATGCCAAGCAGCCGCTCGGCGCACAGCCCCAGCTCGCGACCTTGCAGGCTGACCACCAAGCAGCAGGCCACATCGCTGAGCCCGCGCTGCCGGAGATCCAAAAACGCCGCCACGTCCAGCACCGACACCAGATGCCCCGCGAGCGCACAGATCCCGAGCAGATACGGCGGCCCGCCCGGAATCGGCGTCAGGTGACGCAGCCGACTGGCATGCACGACGTAGCGCAGCGGCACCGCGAACTGCTGACCGGCGGCTTGGAACGCGACATGCGGCAACAGCGTCGCTTGGTCATCGTCCAGCTCACGCCGGGCAAGCTGCGCCGCGCGCTCCGAAAGCAGTCGCGAGATCTCTTCGGTGCCGCTCGCTGCCTCTTCGGCCATGGCCGCTTACTTCTCCAGCCCGACCGACTTCATGATCAGCATCGCCAGCATCGGGACATCGATCGGCTTGGTCATAAAGTGACTGGCCCCGCAGCGCATCGCCTCGGCTTTGATCTCCAGCGACTTCTGTCCGGTGATGAGGATGATCGGCGTCCGCTGGAGCGCTACGCTCATGCGGGCGCGACGGATGAAGGTCAAGCCGTCCATGCCCGGCATCTTCAGGTCGATGATGATGGCATCGGGTCGCTCATCAAGAGCCATGCGCAGCGCATCGGTGCCGTTGTCTGCTTCCAAAAAGCCCAGGGACTGGCCGCTTAGATACACTTTTACGACGGCGCGCGTGGTGGCTGAGTCATCAACAATCAGGACTTTTTTCACGAGCGTCTCTCCAAGTTGGCCAGCCCGGCACTTGCCAGTCGGCGCGCCATCGCAACCTGCACCGGCTCTGGGCCGTGTAACAGCTCATCGTCGCGGCGCTGTGCGAGTAAGGAAATCACGGTATGAAGGTGCTCGGCGCTGCGCCACTTTTGGTGTGGTGGTCGCTCTAGCAAGCCGAGGCTTAAGTGTCCCTGGACGTACTGCGGATTGACCGCCAGCGCTTCGGTCAGCAGCTGCTCTGCTTCGCTGTGACGGCCTTGCTCGCCCAGGATGAGCGCCAGCAAGTGCAGGGCTTCCGGGGTTCGCTCGGCCACAAGCAGCCGACGCGCCAGGTGCGAGGCCCGATGCAAGTCCCCTTGATCGGCGGCGGCTTTGACCTCGGCTGCTCTTTGGCGAATGTCTTCCGCATGGGCGGACAAAAGGCGCAGCGGCTTTGCGGGCAGCGCAGGCAGCGCAGGCAGCGCGCGCGGAGTCGGCGTATGTTTGACCGCATCCATCCGTCGCAGGATCGGGACGCCGTCTAGCACTTGGGGCATCAGCCCTTCGACCTGCTCTCGCTGATCAAGCGCCGTTAGCACCAGCACTCCGCCCGGCTGAAGGCGATCCCGCAGCGCCCGGAGCACCCGCTGGCTGTGCGCCTTGGTGAAGTAGATAAGGACGTTGCGACAGAAGATGAAGTCGAAGCCGCCGGGAACGGTCTGAAGCTGCTCTTCATCGACCAAGTTGACCGGACGCAGCTCGACCTGGGCCCGCACCTGCGGGACGACCTCGACGCTGCCTTCGCTGTGGTAAAGCAGCAGGCTCCGCACCGCGCTCGGAATCGGCTCTCGCTGGGAATTGGGTCCGTACTTGCCCCGCGCCGCCACGGCCAGGGCCTGCTGGCTGATGTCGGTACCGAGCACGCTCACCTCACAGCCCGGCGCCGCTTTGTGTAACACCATCGCCAGCGAGTACGCTTCCTCGCCGGTTGCACAGCCCGCGCTCCAGGCCCGTAGCGATCGCTGTCCTTTGACCAGCCGCTCTGGCACCAGGCGCTGGCTCAGCAGGGCAAGCTGCTCGGGATGACGGAACAGATACGTCTCACCGACCGTGACCGACTCGACCAGCTTCTGCCACAGCTCCGACTTGGGATCATCGGTACGCAGCCGCTCAAGGAGCGCCTGTGGGCTCTGACCCAGCGTTGTCCCGAGCTGCACCAGCCCGCGCTCCAGCAGGTCGATGTTGTGGGCCCCAAACCACAGCCCGGTTCGCTCGGCCAGCAGCTCGGCAAGGACGTTCATGCCGTGCCTCCATCCGGCTGCGAGGGCTTCGACAGGGCCAGCAGCTCAGCTCCGATGCGAGCGCGCATCACCACCGACAGGATCTGGCTGGGATTGAGCACAAGGGCCCGCTCGCCATCGGCAAGCCGCAGCGATCCAAGCAACAGCCCGCTCAGGTGCTTGGGCTCTAGCGAAAGGGCTGTGACCGGCTCGCGGCTGAGATCGTGGACGCCATCGACCGCCATGCCCCACAGACCGCTCGGCAGCTCCAGAAACACGATGTGGCCGCTGCTCATCGCGGTCGGCGTACGCGGTGCGCACAGTCCCAGCCGTGCGGGCAGATCGACAAGCGGCACCAGCTGGCCGTGAAAGTCCACGATGCCCATCACGTAGCGCGGCGCACGCAGCAGCTTGGCGCACGGGGCGACCATGCGAGCGACCTCGACCACGCTCTCGACCGGCAAGGCAAGCTGGCTGTGGGCACAGCTTACGATGAGACAGCCGTGCTTCATGCGACTCCCAAGATGTGTGAAACCGTGTCCCGGAGCTGCACGCGATCGAGCGGCTTGCGCAAAAAGGCCGCACAGCCCAGCGCCTCGCAGCGATCGCGCAGGCCAGCCTCGGTCTCCGATGTCAGGATGATGACAGGGATGCGAGTCGTGCTGGCTGTCGCTTTTAGCTCGGCCAGCGCCGCCAGCCCGTCTTTGATCGGCATGTTCAGGTCCATCACGATCAGATCGGGCTGCTCTGCACGGGCTACGACGTTGCCCTGCTCGCCGTTTTCGGCCTCGAAGAAGTCGTAATCGCTGCCCAAAATGGCGCGCGCCAGCTTGCGGATGGTGACGGCATCATCAACAAGCAGCAGCCTCTTTCGACTCTGGGTCATGGTGCCTCACAAAGACGTGGGGTGATCTATCTGATCATCGGTATTTGGGAATACAAATTTCAAGAGATTTGAGAACGGAAAGCTCCGCAGCAGGACAAGCGAGGGGAGGGACGCTGCGGCTTGGCGGGTTTCGGCTGGCTGAGCGGCCTGGCTACCAGAAGGCGGGACGGCTGGGCAGCTCGGACTGGCAGCGCTGACAGCTGCGGTGATCGTCGGACACATCTTCGAGTGATCCGCAGTGCGGGCAGCGAACCCAGATGCGGTTGATGCGGGAAGGCGTCCACACGCTGGTCCAGACAGCGGCCACAAAGGACTCGCCAAACAGCTCGCGCATCGCCACGGTGTGATGCTTGCTAAGCGCGCGCTTCATCGACGCTTCGTCTTCCCACGCCGTCACCGTAAAGCCGCGCAGGCCGGTAAAGCCCGTCACGATCGACAAAAAGCCCGGCTCGCCCAGAAAGTCCCTGACGTTTTGCTTCGAGTGCGCCCGGATGCGCTCTTTTTCGCTCGGGCTGGCCGCCGCAATCCAGGTGAGCGCGATGACGCCCGGTGGCTTGCGGTTGTCGGACGCCACCCGCATCGAGTAGCCAAACTGGGCCGGACCCTGCGCGATCGGCTGGATCAGCGCCATCAGCCCGAGCTGCTCTGCGAGCGACTTCTGATCGTAGTAGCGGCGGACGCTGCGGATCCCGCTGTCATCGAGCGTGAACACATCGATGCCCGCCAGGTCGATCGTCTGCTCGGTCGGTCCAACGCCCGGAAACAGGGTGCCGAGGTTGCGTCCGCGCAGCCGCCATTCGACCGCAAAGTGTCCCAGCGATCCCAGCGCAGCGGTCCACTGCATGTGCAGGTCAGGCATCGCGCTGCACAGCGAGCGGACCAGGTCGCCGACCTCCTGGGCCGGGATGGGCGAAGCGGTGGTGGGATCGGTGAACGTGCCGTCCGGTGCAAAGGTCGCGATCACCGCCTCGGCGTCGTGCCGGTTCCAGCCCTCAAAGTAAGCGGCCAGGATGTGCTGGGGGGAAGACGTGTCTGGCTGCATGCGTAGGCTCCTTGTCGGTCGAAAAGACCCGAGCGATTGTGGGGCAAAAGGGCCGTCCCCACCGGGGCAGACGGCCACTTGACGGGGCGCGCAGCTAGCGTCCGAGCGTCTCGATGATGAGCTGGGCCGTCTCTGTGCCGGAAAAGTTCTGCTGTCCGGTGATCAAGTTGCCATCGCGCACCGCAAAGCCGCGCCACAGACCCGCTGACACATAGTTGGCCCCCAGCTTCTTAAGCTCGTCTTCGATCCGCCACGGCATCAGGTGCTTGTCCCGAGGCAGAAAGCCCATGCCCCAGACCGCGTTGTCGGCGAAGTCCTCTTCGACGTTGGCAAAGCCAGTGACGGTCTTGCCCTTGCACAGCGGCTCGCCGCTGGACAGCACGGCATAGCGCAGGACCGCGACGCCGTGGCACAGCGCGCTGGCGACCTTGCCTGCTTCATAGAACTCGACAAACTTCTGCGTCAGCGCGGTGGCCGTCTCGAACGAAAACATCGGAGCCTGGCCGCCCGCGACCACGATGGCGTCGAAATCGGCGACTTGGATGTCCGACACGGGCCGCGTCTGCGTCACCAGCTTGGCCAGCCGTGGCGTCGAGACAAAGCCCATGCTGATGAGGTCCGTCTCGGAGTAGCCGCTGGGATCGCGTGGATCGCTCATCGCATCGGCTTCGCAGGCCCCACCGGCGGGGCTGAAGATCTCGACCTGGTAGCCCGCTTCATGAAAGGCGTAGTAGGGATGGGTCAGCTCGGACCACCAAAAGCCGACCGGCCAGCCCGTGGTGCTGGACACGGCGGGGTTGGCGATCACGATGGCAACGCGCTTTGGACGGTTCTTGCTTGCGGGGTTCGGATCTCTCAGGCTCATGTGGCAGCTCCCTCCCTGGGATGAGATGGTTTCTCATCACCGACTATAGGGAGCCGCCCACGCTGCGAGAAGTGCAGCGGTGCGCAACTTATCGTTTCAAGCGCTGCAACGATCACGGGGTGCGGCGGACGCGCTTGCGGGCCTGCCCAGAGGTCGGGTCCGACAGGTCGAGGCGGCTGCGGGCGTCTTCGTAGTGCTCACCAGCGGCGGCCTTGGCGGCCCGGACAAAGACCTCGCGCAGGAAGCGATGCTCGGCGTCGCCATCGAGTCGGGCATGCCACAAAAGGCTCAGCGCAAAGGGTCGCAGCGGCAGCGGCACTTCCATCGCCACCAAATCCAGCCGATCGACGTACAGCTTGGCGATGCGCTCGGAGATCGTGAGCAGATAGTCCGTCTCTGCCACAAGCTGAAGAGCGGTCACAAAGTAGGGTACGGCCCGCGCCACGGTGCGGGACAGCCCGCGCTCGCGCAGCACATCGTCCAGATAGCCGCCCGGCTTGCCGCGTGGTGCCACCTGGATGTGCGGATGCGCGACAAACTGATCCAGGGTGAGCCGCTGCGCGCAGAGCGGGTGGCCCCGCCGGACCACACAGACGAAGCGCTCGGTCAGCAGGTGCCGGATGCGCATCTCTTGGGGCAGCTCACCGTAGATGCCGACCGCCAGGTCCGAGCCCTCGTCCCGCAGGCTGCTGGCGTCGTCCGGGGTGTTCGGGACAAAGCGGATGCAGACGCCTGGGGACTCTTGCCGCAGGATTCGATCGACGGTGGGCCCCAGGATCTGGAGCACGTAGTCGGTGGCGTGTACAACAAAGCTGCGCGCAAGCTCTTTGGCGACAAACGGCTTGTTCGGGGCAAGCGCCTGACGGGCCTGGCTCACGATGGCGTGGATCTGGGGCTTTAAGGACTCAGCGCGCGGGGTCAGCAGCATGCCGCGTCCCGAGCGCACCAGGATCGGATCCCCCAGGCGCTCACGGATGCGGGCCAAGGCATGGCTCATGGCCGGGGTGGACAGGCCCATGCGGCGGGCCGCAGCGGTGACGCTCCCTTCCTGAAGCAGAGCATCCAGCACACCGAGCAAGTTCAGGTCCGATGCTTCCATCACATGCAACGATGCGTCCGCTCCCTTTCACCAGTCAACAGAGTCGAGCGCTGCCATCAAATAAAGCGATGCGCGCTGTGTAAGCGGCTTGTCCCGTCGGATTTGATGCCAAAGAGTCGGCCCGGAGCTGGGTGGGCAAGCGGCTGGCAGGGCCCTGTCCGCAAACAACCATCAAATGACCATCAAATAAGAGCCCCCCGAACCCAGCCGATGGCTGACCTCGGCTGCTACGTCATCGCCCTTTCTGATCCTGCGTGCCAGCCTTAGGCCCACACCGGAAGATACTTTGCGTACTTTTTGCCTTGCTCGGGGTCGTAGGGCTTGACCAGCCCATCTGCAATTGCATCGCGGATGATTCGAGAGGCGATGGCTGCGTTGTGTTCCTCAATCCCAAAGCGCTCGCGCAAGCTGGCGTTGGTCATCGGGTTGCGCTCGACATGGCGCAGGCAGGCATGCAGGTAGCAAGCACGGACGCGATCGGCCCGATCCATGGCCTGAAACGCTCGGTGTGCGAACAACACAGCGCGGGTGCTGCCCTCTGGCGTTTCAAAGAGGGGCGCAGGCAGCTGATACAGCTCGGTCTGAAACACCACCTTGTCAACGCCGCTGCCTCGCTCTTCGCAGATGCCTGCCCGCCGCAGCAGGGACGCCAGGGCTTCATTGCGTGAGCGCGGCGGCGTATCAAGGAATCGCTCGGTCTTTACCAGCGGGAAGCCCGGATTGGTAATCTCCATCCGATCAGAAAACAGCTCGACCATTGGCCCGCTTCCTGTGACGGAAAAGTCCTGGTGGATGAGCGCGTTGACGACCAGCTCGCGGATGGCCAAGTCGGGGTACATCGGCACGTCTTTGCGTAGCGCTTGGCCAATCACCTCGTTCCGGGGGAGCAGCGCGTGGATGAAGCTGATCAGGCTGGTGAAGCCCGCAGCGTAGCCTTTTCGCTCAACGTGCTCGCGGATGGTCACCAGCCGTCCTGTGCTCTGGTACTGAATGACGCGCACAGCTTTGCGTGCCAGCCCTCTGAATGACTCCAGGTTTTTGGCAAACAGCACGGCTCCCAGGTTGGTGATGTCCCAGCCGCCCGCATCGTTACGCCCAACCAGACCGTCTTCTTGTAAGGCCGACAGGATCTGCTCGCGACCTTCCGGCTGCGGCAGTGATAGCAAGTCAAAGTAACTGGGATGATCGAGCAGCGACAGGACCTGCGCGGCGTCCAGGTGACTTGCGGCCAAAAGCCTTTCAAAGGGCGTGTCATCGAAGATGCGCCACAGCTCTCGCTCGAGCTGTGGATGCTCTTTGAGCTTTTGCCGATACGAACCGACGCGGATGTATTCCGTGCCTTGAAACTGCGTGGGCTTGGTGGTTGCCCGTGGAATTTCCAAGACGACCACCGCCCGACCATCGACTTGAACTTCATAGAAGCGAAAGTGAAGGCGTGGGCTGAGCAGCCGCACGAGCCAGTTTTCGAGGTCTTCGTTGCCCTTTTTGGTGCCTTGGGGCGTAAAGCGGGTGCCGACCACCTCATGCGTGCCGTCCACCAGTCCCCAGATTAGATAGGCGTACGCTTTACCGGCCAGCGCTGCTGCATTGCTGAGGGCCGAAAGATACTCTCCAATGTCATCCGGTGAGGTGGCGTCGCCCTGTTTGAACTCGACCCATTCTGTCTCATTTGGCAGCTTGCGTAGCTCCTGCACAAGGCCAATGGGGTAGTCCTCCGGTTTGGTGCTGGGGTAGGTCACGCGCAGAGTCCTCGACGGCTAGATAGCATGCTTGGGGGTCGCTTTTCCATGTCGCAATCGGTCGCAGCGCGTAGGCTACACGGAACCAACCACGGAACTGCCGGTAGCATGCCTTGCGCATCGCAGCAACCGGCCCAAGTGAAACGTACCCGGACAGCAGCGCTGCGGTGGCACCAGGGCAGCGCAGCGGGTTCTTGGCAGGGTCCAGACCGAGTGGAAAGTGGGCGGTGAGGAGTCCTGAAAGGGTGAAGACCGAGTGGAAAGTGGACGGTGAGGCGTTTGGGAAGGGTCAGAACCCTTGGGAAAGCGGGCGGTGAGGCGTTTGGGAAGGGTCAGAACCCTTGGGAAAGTGGGCGGTGAGGCGTTCGGGAAGGGTCAGAACCCTTGGGAAAGTGGGCAATGAGGAGTTCTGAAAGGGTCCAGACCCTGGGCGGGCTACTTGCGGGGCTTGAGGATGACGCGGTGGAGCTGTTGCTTGAGGATGCGGTGAACGTCTTTTAGCTCATCGAAGATCTGCACATCGCGATGGAAGCCGCCCAAGGTGCCTTGGCCGCTCTCGAGCAAGTGGAGCAGGTAGGCCACGTCATCGGTCAGGCGCTCGCCACTGCGGACGGCGGCTTGGAAGTTGTGCAGCGCGGTCTGGGCATCGCGGCGACGGCTCGGACCAAACAGCACGGACAGCTCGGTCAGGTGGTCTTGCAGGCGCTCGGTCTGCCTGCCTAGCTGCCCGGTCACGCTGATGAGCGGTGACAAGGTGGCGGACAGGTCGGCAAGCTGGGCGGGCGCTTCGGGGACACCGGCTTGCAAAAGTCGCTGTTCCAGCCCGCGCAGGGTCAAGAGGGTCTTGGCCCCGTGGTAGCCGATGCGAACCAGCTGGCCAGAGTCGCTGACCCGTGTGAGTCGCCCCGAAAGCGCGGAAAAGGCCGCCGCCGCTTCGTCCCAGTCGGGCTGTAGGTCGCGCGCTTCCAGCAGGATCGCTTCCAAGCTGACGTAGATGTTGCGCAGCAGCAGGTCGAGGTCAGGCGGATCGATGCCAATCAGGTAGTCGCCATCCGACAGCGGTGGTCCTTTGCCTTGGCCGGGATCGGGCGGACCGACTTCGATGACGGCGGGCGACAGCAGCGTGGGGTTGCGGGGCACAAAGGTAGACGCGCGATGCAGCCGCTGGCCCGCCGTGCGGCGAATCCGCAGCTCCAGCTCGACGCGCTCGCTGCCGACTGGCAGATCGACCGGATCGCCAGGGCGTACGCGATGGCGACGAATGGCAACCAGCTCGCCGATGCGCTCGCCCGCAAGCAGGACTTCCGCGCCGGTATAGAGCGGGCCGCTGCGCCGGACCAGCAGGTGGACGGTCAGGGACTTGCCAAGCTGATGCTCTGCCGTCAGCAGCGCCACCGATACCACAAAGGTCAGCAGCAGCAGCGTCACCCCGCCGATGAGGAGTCGCAGCCGCTCACTGCTCGCATCAAACGGGGGCCCGAGGCTCACTCGCTATTCCTTCCAGAAGAACTTCCAGGGGTTGCGCTTGAGATCGCGGGTCAGCTCTTTGAGATCGTCGTAGATCTGCGGGTCGGTGAGCAGGGCGCCCGCAGTGCCTTTGCCGCGCTTGACATCGGAAAGCAGCGACTGTGCATCGCTGGCCACCGCCGACACCTTGTTTGACAGGGCGAGCAGCTCATCGAGCGAGCGCACGAGCTTCTTCTTTTCTTCGGGCCCGACCGCCGAGGCCAGGTCGGACACGCCATCGAGTGCCCGCTTGGTCTTTTGCACAAGCGGCGACAGCTCGGTCTTTAGCTCGGTCGAGATCGCGGCAATGTTTACGAGGGTCTTGTGCAGCTCTTCCCCACTGCCGATGCCCTGATCAATCTTGCCGACCAGCACCGCCGTCTCTTCGGTCAGGCGGTCGAGGTTGACGATGAGCTTTTTGACCTCTGCCTCGTTGTCACCGAGCAGCTTGTCCAGGCTGCGCGCCACCTTGGCCGAAGAGCGCAGCAGATCCCGCAGCGACTCTTTGTCTTCGCGCAGCAGCTTGGTCACTGCATCGAGAAACTCATAGAGCCGCGCGATGATGAGATCACTGCGTGGCGGGTTGATGCCGAGCACCTTGCTACCGGGCGGCAGCAGCGGCTTGTCGGGTGAGCCGGGCGCGATCTCCAGGTACTGCTCGCCGAGCACGCCTTGGGTGTTGACGAAGAACTCGGCGTCCTCGTGGATGGCCTTGCGGGCGCGCTCTTCGATCTGAACGGTCAGTCGGACTTGGATGCGGCGCTTCACATCGGGATCGACTTCCCCACCGTGAAACGCGATCTGCTCGACTTTGCCGACCTTGATGCCGGAGATCTTGACCGGCGCACCCTCGTGGATGTTGCCGGAAAAGTCATAGTCCACATAGAGACGACTCACCGGGCCAAAGGAAAAGCCGCCCAGGATGGCGATGAACATCGCCAACAGACCGAGAGACACCACGACGAGTGTGGCGACCTTGAGCTCCAAGTGCTTCATGTCGGCCAAAACCTACCATAGGCACCTTGGCTTTTTGGCTGTGCCCGCAGGTGCTTTGCTGTAAAACCTTCGCCCATGTCTTTTGACCTGAATCATTATCTGTCGGAGCGGCGTGGCCTTGTCGAGGCAGAGCTGGCGCGGCTGTCGCGCCTTCCGGCGTTGGTACACGGCAGCACGGGCCAAGTGCCCAAGACGCTGGCGGACGCGATGAACTACAGCTTGCTGGCGGGCGGCAAGCGGCTGCGACCGATCCTGGCGATGGCGGGCTGCGAGGCGCTCGGACAGAAGCCGGAGCGGGCGCTGCGGTTTGGCTGCGCGGTGGAGATGATCCACACCTATTCGCTGATCCACGACGATCTGCCCGCGATGGACAACGATGACTTCCGGCGCGGACGCCCGACCAACCACAAGGTCTATGGGGAAGCGATGGCGATCCTGGCTGGGGATGCGCTGCTGACCGATGCGTTTGCGCTGGCGCTCCAGAGCGATGCGCCCGCCGAAGTGTTGGTCGATCTGGTGCGGGAGCTGTCGTTTTCTGCGGGCTCGCCCGGGATGGTCGGCGGTCAGGTGGTCGATGTCGAAGCGACGGGCAAGCCGGTGGATCTGGCGCTTTTGCGGGGTCTGCACGCGATGAAGACCGGCGCGCTGTTCGATGTGTCGCTGCGTGGGGGAGCGCGGCTCGGTGGCGCAACGGCGGATCAGCTGGTGGCGATTCGGACGTACGCGCAGGCGCTTGGGCTGGCGTTCCAGATCGTGGATGACGTGCTGGATGTGACGCAGGATCTGGCGCAGCTTGGCAAGGATCCGGGCTCGGACCGAGAGGCGGGCAAGACCACGTACGTGGATCTTTTGGGTGTGGAAGGGGCGATGACGCAGGCGCGCAAGGTGATGGACGAAGGCATTGCCGCGCTGGCCCCGTTTGGGACGCACGCCGAGCCACTGCGCGCGCTCGGTAACTACACAGTGGATCGCAAGAACTAAGAACGCCTAAGAAAACCTACTGCTTTGTTAGGCGGTGGCTTCAGCGCGCGGATGGACGATCAGCACGGGGCAGGGGGCGGTGCGCAGGACTTTTTCCGCCACCGAGCCAAGCAACAGGTGCCGGACCCCAGGACGGCTGCGGCTGCCCATGACGATCAGGTCGGCGCGCAGCTCGCGGGCCGCTTCGACGATGGATTCAGCGGGGCGACCATCGATCATGCTGTATTCGATGCTGACGCCGAAGATGTACTTGCGCTGGCAGATGGCTTCTAGCTCGCTGCGGATGTGCTCGGATACCTCGGCGGCCTTGGCGATCATGGCGGACGCTGCGCCGCGCATGCCGGGGCTGACCAGATAAGGCACTTCGTAGTCGGGCTGGACCGCGCTGTGGAACAGGCGAATGCTGGCACCGAGGGGTCTGGCCAGCTCCAGCGCGTAGTCGAGCACTTGCTCGGAAAAGGCCGACAGGTCGGTCGGGACTAAGATTCGATGGATGGCAGCCGGGCTGCCAGTCGCAGAGGATGATTCACTCATGGTCCGCTCCGTATCACAGATGCCTACGGGGTCCTAGGAACCCGTTAGCGCTTGCAAGGAATGATCGGTCTTTTTGGGCTGGGCGTCACGCGCTCTGTGGCGGAACAGGGCCAAGGCGAGCGCAGCCACCACGCCCACGAGCAGCCCGCACAGCGCACCGAGCACCACCAAGGTTGTCGAGGGTCCAGCGGCTCTGGGCATAGGGGCGGCTGGGCTGGGCGCATGGGTCAGCAGCACGGTGACATCGGCGGCATCCAGTCCGACGACCGAGCGAGAGACAAGCTCGGCGATGCCTTCCGGCTTGACCGAAAGCTCGCCGCGTAGGCGCAAAAGGACCGATGCGGTGGGACGAAGCTGCGCGGTGGGCAGCAGCGGATCGGCTTCGGCAAAAGCCAGGTGAACCCGGGCTGCACTCACCTGCGGCAGGCTCAGCAGCGTCTCGCCAAGGCTTAGCTCACGCTCACGAAGCTGGGCGGCTTTGATCTCACCGGGCAGAAGGGCCAGCTTGCCGCTGTCGAGGCTGGGCGCTTTGGTCGGTAGGCCCTGTTCGCGCAGGATGAAGAGGGCGCGGTCTTCGTCTCGCTTGGGCACAACCAGGGTGTAGACGGTCCCGCGCGTGGTGCGTCCGCTCGGCTTCTTGTCGGCGGACAGTCCCGCCTGGCGCAGCGACAAAAGCGACTCGTTGACGGCGTGCTCGTCGAGGTCGTGATACAGCTCGGCATCGCAAGCGGTCAGGCCAAGCAGCACAAGGCACAGCCCAGCGCCGCTTTTTTGCGTGCCCGCGCGCCTACTTAGACCTCGGGGAATACGACGACAGCGCACGCCATCATGCTAATCCGACCGATGCAGAGCTGTCACGCGGGATTGAGACGCAGCGGGCGTTACGGTGCGAGGTCGATGAGCGCGTAGGCTTCTTCCGCGATATCAATGCGCGCGGCGTAATCGACAAAGGCGGGATAGCGGTCGGGCAGGACGCGCTGCCGCAGCAGGCTGTTACTGACCGACAGGATCAGGCGATTGCCTTCGGTGCGGACCGAGCGACTGTAGCGACCTGCGCCTTCGAGTGCTGCGGGCTCGGCGAGCTGGGCGACCTTGGCACCTTTTGGCAGCGTCACTTCGGCGGTCAGTGTGCTCGGGGTGATGTAGCTGACGACGAGCGGTAGCTTGCGCTCTGGCGCGGTGACATAGCGACGGCTGAGCAGCAGCGGATAGGGAACCGGCAGCACGAGCTGGCGATGACCGTCTTTGCCGCTCCGCAGGCGGCTGAGGTGCGGCGCGGTAAAGCGATAGGTGATGGTGAGCGGCGCTTCATCGTTATCGAGCGGTCCGTATTTCAGCTCGCTTAGGCTGGCCCCTGGGAAGAAGTAACCGAGTGCGCGCTGCTCGAGCGACTGACGGAGCTTGTCTTCGGCGATGTGCTCGACCTGGTCGCGCCACTCGCTGGCGGGCAGTCCGGTCAGCGTCTCGGTCACGGTGACTTGGCCGCCACCTTGGGGGTTTAGCTCGACGGCCATGGCGATCTGGCGCTGATCGGTCAGCATCGGACGGACTTGCCCAAGCTGGCTGAGTCGCTGCGGCATACCTCCGACCGGCGGCAGTGCGATGGCGACCTGCTCGACCTTGCGGGCGGGCGCTTCGTTTTTGGGCTGCCGGTTGGACTCGGTGACGCGCAGGGCTTGGGCTCCGCGCAGAAGCGGCCTGACCAGTCCGGTCGGGGTGTGCCGATAAAACGGATCGATCCACAGCAGCGGCACG
This sequence comes from Myxococcales bacterium, assembly GCA_016794365.1. Classification (GTDB taxonomy): domain Bacteria; phylum Myxococcota_A; class Polyangia; order Palsa-1104; family JAEUJZ01; genus JAEUKA01. The sequence continues at coordinate 17,554 of JAEUKB010000059.1, read as the reverse complement.
CCCTTTTCGTCGGGCGCGACGGCAATCAGCAGCTCGGAAAAGGCCAGGACATCGGGCAGCGGACCTTCGAGCTTGGGGTTGTTTTCGGGTCGGGCCAGCCACGTCTCTGCGGGAATCCCGACCGCCTTGAGCAGCGCCAGCAGCAGGACATCGCGACGACCTTCTTTGCGCGCCAAGATCGAGCTGGCGGACTCGTCGAAGCTGCCGCCGCTGTGGATGTTCTGGCGCACCCAGGCATCGAGCTTCTGCGCCCGTGCAAAGATGCTGGTGGCTGTCTCGGGCGAGCCGTCCGCCGGTCCCGCGACCTTGTGGGCCAGTGCTTGCAGCTCGTTGGTTAGCCTTAGGGATCGATAGCGACGCTCGCGGATCTGGTTGACGTAGCCTTCCAGCGATACCCCCGAGCCAACCCGCACCGAGGGCGACCAGTCATCGATCTGTCCTTGGTCGATGGGCTGCTCGGGCTGCATGCGCTGGACCTGGGTGCGTCGCCAGAAGTGCTGGATCAGATCGCCTGTGCTGCTCTGCGTTGCGACGGGATGCTGTCTTTTGCCGTCGGGACCGACCGGACCGCGCAGGTCGATCTGAAGCGGCATGTCCTTGGGTGTGATGAGCAGGTACTCGCTGCGGTCAATCGGGGCATCCGCCGAGGCAAAGTAGAAGCGATCGCCGAGGAATCCTTTGGCCGCAATCGGGGTCGGATCGTCGCGATCGAGGTATTCGTATTCGACGTAGTCTCCGACTTCGAGAGATGGTGCCGAGACAGTCTCTTTTTCGGGAATCTCTTCGGGCTCGCGGGTGGTTCCGTCGGCCTTGATGGTGCGCAGGGTCAGCACTTCGGCGCCGTCGGGAATGTGGATCTCGCCGAAGCGCTCGATGCCTTCTTTGGTCAGCACCCGGATGATGTTGTGGGTCAGCGACAGCCGCGCTCCCGACGGAAAGACGCGCATCACGGTCCGGTCAAGGAGCAGCACCGCCGACTCTCCGCTGTAGACGCCGTGACGGGACTCGAACTCTTTGACGACGCGCTTGCCATCGATGCGATAGGGCTCCATCGCGTCGGGCTGTCCCAGCGCATGTCGCGCCTTGGCCAGCTCTGCTGACTCGGGCAGCTCAACCAGGGCTTGATTGATCGTGGAAAGCGCGGTTTCGGGCTGACCTCGCTCGACGTAGAGGTTGGCCAGGTCGATGTACTGGCTGACGCTGCGCGGCGACAGCTCTTTGAGCCGTAGCAGCGTGCTCGTCGCTGCGCCCAGATCCTTTCGTCCGATGAGCACACGCAAAAGACCACGCAGCCACGGCTGACTGTCGGGCTCTAGCTCGCGCAGGCGCTCAAACTCACGCTGGGCATCGTCCAGCTTGCCACTGTCGAACAGCGCATCGGCATAGCGATCCGAGTAGGGATTGCAGCGGGACACTTGCGCTGCCGCGACGAGCGCTCCGTGGTCATCTTGCTGCTCTTTGCGAAAGTCGTGCAGGGTTTCCAGCACCGGGCACGCCGTCGGTCCCAGCCGGAGCGCTTGCTGAAGTGCGGCATCGGCTTCGACGACAAAGCTGCGCGTCTTGAAGATGCGATGGCGCAGCAGCTCGGTCTGCCAGGTGGACGCGACCTGCTCGGGCTGTTCCGACAGCACCTGCTGTGCCTGCACGGCCTTTTCGTCTTGGAGCAGCAGCTTGGCGAGCAAAAGACGCGCCGATCCGAGCTTGGGACTGTGGGTAAGCGCGAGCTTGAGCTGGCTGCGGGCGCGATCGCGGGCCAGGCGCTCGGGACGGCTGCGGTCGTCGAGAAGCAGTCCGGCATACAGTGCGCGCAGGGACGCAAAGCGCGGGGTCTGCTCGACCTGCTCTGTCGCCGTCGCAATGCCTTCGTCGGGACGGCCCGCCAGGTAGGAACGCTGCATCAGGAGCAGGGCTCGCAGGGCACCTTGCCAGCGCGTCGTTGCCACGGGCAGCGGCGACAGCGAGCGCTCGGACACCACGGTGGCTGTGCCCTGGTCGGCTTGGGGAACCGCCGCGTTTTGAGGACTTCCGTCGAAGAACTGGACGCCGGGCAGCGACACTTGCAGGTGATTGTTCCCAACCACGCCGAGCTTGATCGACAGCGTATGCGCACCCTTGGGTAGCTGGATCTGGAGATGCCTGCGTCCGACCGGCTCGGTATCCAGAAACTGGCGCTTGCCGTCGATGTAGAGCGCCCACGGCGCGGCGGCTGTCTCGACCGTGAGCGGCAGCGGATCGGGGCTCGACGACTGAAAGAAGGTGTGCGCGTAGAACACGCCGGGCTGTCCTGGGACGCCTTGAATCGAAACGCCACAGCCTGCGCCGCTGAGCTTGCGATAGCTTGGCCGGGCTTTGTCGGTGGCGGGACTGTCGCCGGGAAACTCGGTCAGCAGATCGAGCATCGGCAAGTGCCCGTACGGACCGCTGACGTAGAACATCGCTGGACAGCCGCGCTCTGTGTCGATGCGACTGGCCTTCCCTTCATCACCCCCGAGCCGCAGAAGCTGCCCGAGCAGTGCCGCCAGAAGCTGCTGACTTTCCGCCGGGAGTCGTCCACGCGCTTGCCAGATGGCCGACAGGCGCTCGCGCAGGGCTTGATCGTCCGCTGCGCCGGTTCCGAGCGCGCCATGAATCAGCAGCCGATGCACAGCCAGCTCTGCCACCGCCAGTGCCCAGGCATCTTCGGTGCGCTGCGCCTTCACATGCTGTTCCAAAAACGACACAAACTGCTCGTGCGCACGACGTGGCTGACCGTTTTGCTGGGCCGCCAGGGCCGCGCCAAGCTGGGTCAGGCTGTCTGTTTCCCCGAGCGCGAGGGCTCGTTGCAGGTGCGTCTCGGCTTCTTCGCTGTCACCCGACACGAGCAGCAGCAGGCCCAGCTCACGCTCAAGCGAGGCCGGAGGCTGCTTGACCTGGCTGGCTTTGGTGCGCAGCGCGATCACCTGATCGGACAGCGGCGGATCGCTCTGATACCGATCGCCGACCGCAACCTGAGACGATGGACCACAGCCGACGCAGAGCGCCAGCAGAAGGGATGACAGGATCTTGTTACTCACGGCCCACCAAAAGCTCTTGAGAGAGCGCGCTATCGACTTCGGAAAGGAACGCGCGAAACGCCGGATAGTCGCTGGCGCGGATGCGATGACGATCGATGCGCAGCTCGGACTTGGCCTTGACGACGATGCCGGTCTTGCCGGGCTGCTGCTCGATGGTGAGCGTGAAGCGACCAAACGGTGAATCGACGGTCCTCGGCTCCGGCAGGCGCTGCACCGCAAAGCGCGCGGGCAGCTGAACCGTCACTTCGTCTTGGTTTTGCCAGGCATAGCCGAGCACCAGATCGTAGTGACGACTCGACAGCCGCGCGTAGCTGCGCAAAAGATCCGGCTCTCGTCCGAGCGGTCGCATCGTCAGCGATCCCTGCGCGCCACTGGGCGGACGCGCCCACTTGGGAACTTGCAGCTCACCGCGCAGCGTCACCGGCTTTTCCAGCTCAAGCACACCGGGCAGCTCCACCGACAGCGCTTGCGCACCGGGAAAGTAGTCGTTCCAGGTCTTTTCGTAGCGCTCTTTTTGCGACGACGGATTCTGGAAGTGATCGCGCATTCGGTGAGCACCTTGACCGCTCACCGTGAGCTGCTCGCTCACCTTGGCGCGTCCGGCTTCGTCGAGCTGCACCGCCAGCACCCGGCGCGTTACGCTCTGATGAGACGGCAGCACCGGCGTCGTCGCCATGTGACCTTTGCCATTCCACGGCGCGCGCGAATCCGACACCACCAGCACCAAGATGTCCTGATCCATCATCGGCAGCTCCATCGAGCCCGAAAACTCAGCGGTGCCATCGAGATACAGGTTGTACTTGGGCACAAACACGATCGCGTGATTGAACACCGACAGCGACGCGGGCTCTGCATCGATGCTGCCCAGCTTGGTCGTCCGCGCCAGCGCCATCGAGCTTTCGATCCCGACCTCTTTGAGCATGACGTGAAGTAGCGCCGCTTTGTCCTTGCAGTCGCCGAACTTGCGCTCCCAGACCTGCGCGACCTTGTAGGGCTTGTAGCCGTGGATGCCAAACTCCAGACCGACGTAGCGAGTCCGCCTTACCACTTCGTCATAGAGCGCGCGAATCCGTCCCAGCTCATCCGACGCGGGAATGCTGGCCACCACCGCCTGCGCCGCGCGACTGACATCCGCCGAAGGAGCCAGCGACTCGGCAATCAGGCCGCGATACCAGTTGGCGACATCTTCCCAGGTCTTGTACGTCGAGACATGGATATACGCCGACAGCTCCGCATAGCCCGGTCGTCCCGCATCGTCGTGAATCATCGGCAGGTTGCGCGCCACAAAGGACGTGATGTGGTCTTTGCCGCGCGTCTCATCGGTTCGTTCCAGCGTCGCATCGGCTGGCATCCGAGGCTGATTGAAATACAGCGGTCTGCGTCGCAGATCTTCTTCCGGCAGGGTCAGCACATAGCGCGCTTCCAGCACCGGAATCCCTTCTTGCAGATACTGGACATCGCCAAAGTAGTCGGAAAACAGGTTGCGCCGTCCCACATCAGAGCGCACGTACTCGACGACCACCACGTCACCCGGACGCAGGCTGTCGAAGCGAATCGACAGCGCGTGCAGATCGTAATACAGCCCGTACCACGGCTCGGAGGCATCGCTTTCGCTCTGTGAGACGCTCTCGACCACTTCCCCGTTTGGACGAATCACCTTCGCGGTCTTGACCTGCACCGACTGCGTATCGGGTGTGTAGCTGACGCCGACCTCGTCGTATTCGCGGCTGCCGTTTTCGTCCAGGATCTCGACGATGCGCTGGTTGTATTCCTCGGACAGACCGTTTGAGTGAATCCGCACCACCTTCTGATCGAGCAGCACCCGCGCCGTATCGCCCGCTTTGGCCGTGGGTCTTTTCTTTTTCAGCAGCGCATCGACATCGACTTGGAACTGTCGCTGCAAGTCTTCCGCCGAGCGCGCCGCCGGATCGATCGCTTGAACATACTCACGCAGCGTCGGGTTTTGCGGCTTTAGCTCCAGCGAGCGCCGATACGCGGCCACTGCAAGCTCGGTCCGTCCCAGCCGCTGGAGCACCCGCCCGCGTCGCTCGTGCCACTCGGCATCGCCGACGAGCTGCACCATCGCCCCACTGATGAGCGTCAGCGCTTCTTCGTAGCGTCCCGCACCTTCCAACAGGTCCAGGCGCTCGCGCAGCGGATGATGTGCGTCGGGCTTCACCTTCTGAAGTCGATCCAAAAGCGCAAGCGCTTCGTCGAGCTTGCCCGCCGCCCGCTTGCGTGCAATCAAGTAGCGCAGCGCTTCATCGTCGTCGGGCTGATGCAAAAGGATGGCTTCATACGCCGACTCCGCTTCGCTCTGCCGTCCCATCCGGGTGAGCAGCTCGGCGTGCGCCTGCATCGTCAGCATCGACGGACTTCCCTTCATCAGCGCCGCCGTCTGCTGAAGACCCACGCTCGGCATGCCGCGACTCTGCGCAATCCGCGCAAGTCCCAGCTGCGCCGTGTACAGGCTCGGTGCCAGGCGCAGCGCTTCGGCAAAGGCCTGCTCGGCTTGCAACAGGCGCGAGCTTTGTTCCAGCAGCTCTCCGTGGGCCACAAGCAGCCGCGCGCGCTCAACCGGATCGTCTGTTCCCGGCAGCGCCAGGCCTTGTTCCATCGCGAGCCGTCGCTGGTTGTCGTCTTCCGTCGCTTCCGCCAGCAGCCGATAGCCGCGACAGCTTGGCACAAGCGACACCGCTTCTTTGAGCACCGACTCCGCTTCCCGCTGCTCTGGATCGACCGGCTGAACGTGATGCAGAAACAGGCCCAGGTTCGTCAGCGCGGCACTGCGCAGCGCACTGTTTGCCGAAGGACCGCTCGGGAGCATCGCCCGCAGCGCTGGCAACAGGCTCTGCGGCTTCGGTCCTTGCACCGGCACCGCAGCGGGATATGGCCAGCCTTCTTGCGGTGGCGTCGCGCTCTGCTCCAGCCCGCTGAGCGTCCGTCCGTCCGGCGAGGTCAGCCGCAGCACAAACGCCCAGCGACCGCTCTGTGACGACACCTTCACCAAGATCCGGTTCCAGCCCGGCTGAAGCTGCGCCAGGCCCGCTTCCTGATCCAGGTGCAGCTTGCGATAGACATCGCTGTCGATGACCGCCGCGCCTTGGTTCACAAACACCTTGATCGCACCCGTGGACCCGACGCGGACTGCCACCGCTTGCTTGCTCGGGCTCTTGACGTAGGTCTGCGCGTAGGCCGTGCCTTCTGTCTCCGGTCGCAGCCAGCCATCAAGCGGAATCGCGCCATCGCTCTGCACCTGCTCGCTCGGAATCACCCGCCACGACAGCGGCAGCGCCGGGCTCTTGCCTGGATAGCGAATCGAGCCACTCGGCGCGCTGACTTCACGCTCGGGCGGATACGCCACCTTGTGGCCTTTGCGACCGTCGTTGTCAAACGGACCCACCACCGCAAACGAGGTCAGAAGCCCCAGCTGCCTGCGCACATCCGCCAGACCCGCCGTATCGCCGACATGACGACGGATGACTTGGTCGTGCCACAGCGCTTCGGCCCGCACCAGCTCGGACAGCCCAGGCTGCGGCTTGGTCAGAAGGGCCAGCGTCGCCCGAAGCTGCGCCCGATCCGTGACCTCATCCCAGCGCGCTGACAGACCCAGCACCGGAATCACCGCCGCCGCTGCGCCTGGACGTTTTAGCTCGGAGGCAAAGCGCTTCTGCCGTTCGCTGACTTCTTGGTCAAACGGGCTTTGCGCCTGGGCCGCTGCCAGAGCCATGAGCTGGACTACGACGGCAAAGAGTCCAAAAAATCGCATCGACACTCGCTCGTTAGGTCTAAAGAGAAGGCATGGACCCAGCGGTTGTACTGGGCCGGACTGACTTGGGTCGCACATCATCGTGCGAGCGCCGCAGCAGCATCACCGCCACGGCCAGGAGCGCTCCGACCAGGGCCGCGAGCAGCACCGTGACCGCAAAGGCGCGCCAGCTGACCAGCACCGATCCGGGCGGAAAGTCTCCACCCAGCGAGGAACGCGAAGAGCCCGTTCCAGCAGACTCTCCGCTCGGAATCACCTCGGTCGCAGGCATCACAGCCGGTGCGCTCAAGGTCTCTGCGGGCACGGCTTCTCCTGGGGGCGACAGCGCGCGTTCCAGCTCGCCAATCAGCACCGCAATCGTTGCGGGTCGCTCGGCAGGCTCGGACGACAGCGCGCGGTTCATCACATCCACCAGCACTTGGTTCGAGTCACGAATGATCGACCAGTTGTCGCCCAGCTCCAGCAGGCTGCGCATCACCCGCGCCAGCCCGAACACATCGGTCCGAATGTCCGGTGGACGCGCGACGTGAAGCTCTGGTGCCACCAGGTCCATCTGACCGACGTTGCCAAGCTGAAGCAGAAACGGCTCGCGAGGCAGTCCCACGCCCAAGCCGGTGTCACACAGCCGCACGCCATCGGTCTTGAGCAGCACCGAGTCCAGCCGCAGATCGCCGTGATAGCGCCCTTGCTCATGCAAAAACGTCAGCGCTTCGGCGAGCTGATCGACGATTTGCAGCACATCCGCGAGCGGCAGCCCTTCTTTTTGCCGAAACGCCGCCATTCGATCGAGCAGCACACCCTGACCGCTCTGGCCAAGCTGCGCCACTTCCACCACCAGCACCGTCCCTTGCTCGGGCAGGGCTTTGACATCGACCACTTGTGACAGAAACGGATGCGACAGGTCTTTGTAGGGCTGAAGGTGACGCAGCAGCTTGTCCACCGCGCCCGATGTCTCTAACAGCTCAGGCCGCACCACTTTCAGCAGCAGATCCGGCTCGGGAACTTCGCCGCGTCCTTCCGCCGCTTGCTGCGCTTCGACCGTACACGCCAGATAGCCGACCCACAGCGCGGCTTCTCCGCTCTTGGTGAGCACGTAGTACTTCTGGCTGACGATGTCGCCGCGACGGAAGAGCGGGGCTGGCATGCGTTATCTCCGTCCGGTGTGGCCGAAGCCACCTGTGCCTCGGGCCGTTTCATCGAGCGTGGACACTTCGACCGGCTGCACCCGAACCACGGGGCAGATCACCAGCTGCGCGATGCGGTCGCCGTGACAGATTTGGACTGGCTGCGCCGACAGGTTGATGAGGATCACCGAGACATCGCCTCGATAGTCGCTGTCGATGGTTCCGGGGCCGTTTAGCACCGTCACCCCTTCCTTCAGCGCCCAGCCCGAGCGAGCCCGCACCTGACCTTCATAGCCGCGCGGAATCGCCACCCGCAGGCCGGTCGGGACCAGTCGCCGCTCCAGCGGAGCCAGCTCGATCGTCACCCCTTCCCCAAGGCATGCCGAAAGATCCATCCCAGCCGCTTCGGCGGTCTTGTAGGCCGGAAGCTGGGCACCATCTTGGGTGCGCAGCACTGCCAACAGCGGCAGCTCGGCACAGTGCGAAGCCGTCTCGCTTTCCGCATCTTGAGAGGACGAAGGCTCCACCACAGCTATCTGGGACGCGCGTGTAGACAAGGGAAACTCCTTTGTATGGTAACCGCAAACGGAGCATTTCGAGCGGATGTCGCGACCCTCTGTGCTGGGTGCTGCGCGCTGTGCCGCTGCGTGGGACTTGTGCCGCCCCGCTTACTTGGCGTCGTCTCCGTCTTTGATAAGCAGCGCGTCGAGTGGATAAGGCCGGTCGAGATAACAGTCATCGGCAATCGTCTTCATCAGCTCGTCATCGTTTTGCCCAAAGCGCTGGAGCGTCTCGCTGATCCGCTGCGCCGCCTTGCCACAGAACGCCGCACACAGGCGAAGCTGACGCTCGGCGCTGTCGATCTGACCGGCGGCTTCGATGTGACCGGCGCGACCGCGTGCATGACGGGCATCGCGCTCGGCCAGCGCCAGCGAGGTCCGTGACACACACGCACACATCGCATACAGGTCCATCGCGACATCGGCCACCCGCCGCTGGACGTACTGCATCTCTGGCAGCATCTGACCGTGCCGACGCACCACCCGATCGACTTCCTTGGCAAACGCTTCCGCCGCATCTTCGATCAGCACCGCTTCGCGCTTGAGCTGCGGGTGATGCCGCGTGAGATTGGCCCGTCCGTACGCCGCCGTCCGCACCTTTTCGATCAGCGAATCGACCACCATGCCGTAGCCACGCAGCGGGCGCTTGAGCACATCCGACAGCCGTCCCACCTGCTCGCCCGGCTCGCGCATGCCGGTGAGCGCAATGTAGGCGCGCAGCACCTCGTGCGTACCGGGGAAGACCAGATAGGTCTGGCTGTCGCGCAGCAGTCGCTCATACGGATAGGCATCGAGCAGGCCCATCGAGCCCGCCAGCCGCATCGACGCCACCGCCGCCGCATGCAGCGTCTCTGCCGCCGTGACCTTGCAAAACGCCGCCTCCAGCGAGGTATCCAGCCCCAGGTCCGGTCGCTTCGCCGCCAGATCGTACAGCCCCGTGGTCAGGTACAGCGCCGACTCACTGGCGTACAGATCCACCGCCGTGCGCGCCACCTGATCCTTGACCATCCCGAGCGTGCCAATCACCCGGCCAAACTGTCGCCGACTGGTCGCTTGCTGGACTTGCAGCCGCAGAAGCTCACAGGCGGTGCCGATACAGGCCGATGCCGCGAGCAGTCGTCCGTGCTGTCGCGTCTCCATCGCCACCTTGAAGCCGCCCCCGATGCTGCCAAGCACCCGATCCGCTGGCACAAAGACATCTTCCAGGTACAGAGCAGGCGTCGAGCTGCCGCGATGACCGAGCTTGGGTTCTCCCGAGCCCACCACCACCCCGGCATCGCTTCTTCGATCGACCAGGAAGCCGGTGATGCGGTCGATGTCCGCGCCGTCCCGATGCACCGTGGTCTGCGCAAACACGATCAGCAGCTCGGCCAGGTCACCGTTGTGAACCCACACCTTGGTGCCGCGCAGGCGATAGCCACCGTCACAGGGCAGCGCCCGCGTCCGAATCGCGGCGGCGTCACTTCCGGCGAGCGGCTCGGACATCGCAAACGCACCCAGGCTCTCTCCGCTGCACAGCCTGGGCAGGTAGCGCTTCTTTTGCTCCGTCGTGCCAAACCGCGCAATCGCCTGCACCGCAAAGCCCAGGTGAACCGCCAGCAGCATCGCCACCGAGCTATCAAACGACCCGAGCAGATCGAGCACGCGACAGGTCGCCGACACCGACATCGCCGCGCCGCCCACCGCTTCCTCGGCCAGCAGCCCAAACAGCTTCAGCCTGCGCAGACCGTCAATCACCTCGGGCGGGATCTGGGCTTGCTGGTCGATCCGCCGTGGATCGATGTGCTGCTTGGCAAAGACCCGGACTTCATCGAGCAGCTTGCCAAGACGCCGCTGCTCCTCGTGGCTTGGCTGGGGATAGGGAAAGACAAGCTCTTCGCGCAAGTCGCCTAGAAACAGGCTCTTGCCAAAGCTCTGCGACCTTTTCTGACTCACCTTGGGAAGATACCGCGCAGCCCGCCGCGCCGACCAGCGGGTTTGTTGGCATCTTTGCCGGGCCGAAGCTATGCTCCGCGCTCTCACCCGCATTCGACGGAGGTGTCTGATGGTTCGCTCTCGCCTAGGTGTGCTTGCTGCTTGTGGGCTCTTTGTGGGGACGCAGGCCCTTGTCTCGTGTGATCCGCCGGTTCCAGCAGAGGGCTCGCCCGACCTGGCGATGTACACCCCGAGACGACTCAACCCGAGCCTGTCGTGGTGGGGCGACAACCGCAAGCGGCTCGACGCCTTTCTGGACGCCTACGGCAAGGGCAGTCCCAGCTACGACGCCAGCAAAAAGCCCATCGCCCTGTTTGACTGGGACAACACCATCATCAAAAACGACGTGGGCGACATCGCGCTGTTCTGGATGCTCAAGCAGAACAAGATCTTGCAGCCGCCCGACAAGAACTGGCGTCGCACCAGCTTCATCTTGAACCCCGATGCGCTCAGCCTGCTCAAGGCCTGTGACGCGCTGGCCAACCCCGGTGAGCCGCTGCCGACCGGCAAGCCCGAAGGCTCGGCCTGTGCCGACGCGATCTTGACGGTCTATCTCGACAACAAGGGCAAGACCGGGCTGACTGCCTTTTCTGGCTACAACCACCGCCGGATGGAACCGACCTACGCCTGGGCCGTGCAGCTTCAGGCTGGCTATTCCCCCGCCGAGCTGAGCCTGTTTGCGCGCGATGCCATCGTCGAAGCGCTCGCCGCCAAAGAGGGCGCGACCCAGACCATCGGCAGCCGCCAAGTGAATGCCTACCTGCGCGTCTACGACCAGATGAAAGACCTCATCGAGTCGATGACCCAGAACGGCTTCGACGTGTGGGTCGTCACCGCCACCAGCGAGCCGGTCGTCCGCGCCTTTGCGTCCAGCGTGTCGCTCACATCGGACCGCGTCATCGGCGTGCGCATGGTCCTTGATGCGAGCGGCAAGCAGACCTACAACCTGCAAGGCTGCGGCGATGTCCCCGACGGCAAAAACGACGGCGGCGGCACCTTCGAGGGCAACGAGATCATGACCTACATCGACGGCAAGCGCTGCTGGGTGAACAAGGTCATCTACGGCGACGCCAGCCCCACCGCCATCAACCAGCGCCCCGAAGACAAGCGCCACCTGTTCGCCGCCGGGGACTCCACCACCGACGTGACGTTTGTCCGCGATGCCACGGTGCTCAAGCTCATCATCAACCGCAACAAGGCGGAGCTGATGTGCAACGCCTACGGCAACTACATGAACCGCTACCTGGTAAACCCGATGTTCATCGAGCCTCGGCCCCAGCAGACGGCGCTGTATCCCTGCGCATCCACCGCCTGCCTGAGCCCCACCGGCGTCGCCGGACCCTGCCTCGACGAAGCCCAGAGCCCCATCCCCGACCAAAAAGACTCCGCCTACCCCCCGATGTAGCCGCCCAAGACAGTGGAGAGTCCCTTGCGTTGGTTCGGACCCCGGTTACATCATGCCTGCGCCTTTGATGCGAAGGCCTTTGCGATACAAGAGCGCCACCGCCAGCTTGCTCTTGTCGAGCGAATAGGGACCCAGTACGCCAACCTCTTCGAGACGGTTGAGTACCTTGTCCCAGCCGCCTGCGCCCAGGTGCAAGCGAGTCGCCCCTTTGCCTTTGTCGGACAGCTGCTTGGTCATGTGGCTGATAAACTTTTGTTTGACCCCAGTCCCGTCCATGCCGCTCAGCGCATCCAGATAGGGTGCCAGCTCGACGTACTCTTTCTTTAGGTCGCCCACTCGCTTTTCACTGGCCTTGGTCACGCCATCGCTGAGTGAGGCAAAGCGAATCACCCGCGTGGCGCTTGGCACTGGCTCCTGGGTTCGTTCCTTCTGGATGGCCGCATCCAAGAGCTGGACCAGCGTCCGAGGGAACAGACGACCCTGGGCATCGGCTGTACGCTTCTGAATGTAGTTCGATGTCTTGGCTTTGCCTTTGCCAACCGTCTCTCCCCACAGCGGATTGAGCAGCTTGCGCAGGGTGCCCTCATCGACGCTCCAGGGACGATCAATCCCAGGGCGGAGCGCCTGGACGAGCTTTAGATAGGTCGGGCTTGTACAAGCGAGGTTGAGGACGATGCGCCACAGGTCTTCTGGCTGCCAGCGCAGCTCCAGCTTGGCGGGCTCTAGGTGGCTGCCGTTCTGAATCGACAGCCGCAAAAAGATGTCTTCGCGAAGAAAGACTTTCAGCGACAACCGACGGAAGCGGGTCCGTGCGTCCATCATCACTTGCAGCAGTGCGGTGACGAATCGCTCCTGTCGCGAGAGCCACTGCTCCGGGCTCCCGGACTCAAAGCCGGTGTCCAGCCCATCGAAGACCACCGTCGTGGATAGATCGTTACCGAGCAGATGGTCGTCTGCGGCCCGGAGGAGTCTCTCGGACTGTGTGCCGATGTCATCTTCCAGCAGCAGAGTTCCCAGCGCTGCCTGAAGCATGGAATCGTTTTTGGCTGCCAAGAGCGCTGCGATTTGTTTGCGACGCTTGGTCTCGGAGATCTGTGCGGAGACTGCATCCTTCAGCGCTGGATAGTGCGAGGCGAGTCGCGCCAGCACATACAGTCGCCAGAATGCTTGATAGGTCCCCTTTTTGTTCATGTCGGTGCTGCGCTCGATTTCCTTGAGCGCATCCGCCGAGAGCTGAAGGGGGCCACCTTCCTTTGGGTCTGGACCATGTCCGCTCACGAAGATCACGTCTTTGGGCAGCACGGAGCTTCCTCCTTTGCCGCCTGCCACCAGATATCGCCACAGCCAGGTCTTGCCAGCCCCTTTGGCCCCCAAAATCAGCGTCGTGGACCTATCGATGGCAGCCGCCAAGTTGCTGGGGGCAACAAACTGCTTGGCCAGGGTCTCGGTATCGAGCTGCTCCGCGAAGGCCCACGAGCCATTGACCGCGATCTCCTCGAGGATTTTCTTTGAATCGACCGTTGAAACTGCAAGGACGGGACTTGGTGCCAAGTCGATGAGTCCAGCCATTTCTTCTGTCAGGCGCTCGTAGTTCTTCCACGAAGTTGCCTGTAGCACCGGGTCCAGACGGCCTGCTTCTGCAATCGCAGCATCGTAGCGAATGCCGTCTTCTAAGATGGGCTCCGTCGGCTGTTCGGGGTCTTCGCTGGCTTCGTCGGGGGGTACTGGCTCCAAGACAGCGGCATACTTTTCGCGGAGCTTGGGGACAAACTCGGCGAGCATTCTTCGCCCCGTCTCACCGGGAGGCACCATGGTGGGACACAGCAGCAGGGCCGGTCGCTGTCGTCTCCGTCGCGCGGTCCGTGCCGCTTTGAGAAGCACATCCAAGCCATCCCAGATCTGGTTCGACATTGGCAAAAATGTCACCACCAGATGGGAGGTATGAAACAGGGCCGATGCAGAGAGCCCAGAGAAGCCGGTGCGGCAGTCGAGCAGCACGACATCATAGGGAACCGCCTCTGCCAGTTCTCGAACCAGCCGAGAGAGCGGACTTGTGGGCTTTTGGTGCCACAGTCCGATGCCAAGCTCTTCGATTTGAGCAAGGTAGGTTTCATCGATCCGACCGGCTGGCAGGATGTGGAGCTTCCGTCCGCTGACCTCGCAAGAGCGTAGGCTTGCCCAGATCGGCAGCGGTTCGTCTTCGGGCTGGATGAGCGCCTGGCGCAGCAGGGCGACCGCACCTTGCCCGGACTCTAGCTTGGGGATGCCAAAGACCGCTTCAGCGCCTGGGGCTTCAATATCCAGGTCCACCACGACCACGCGAACCCCGCGACTGGTTAACAGCGCGGCGACGTGAGCCAGCGCCAGGGTGCGGCCCGCTCCTCCGCGAAAACCATAGAAGGCGACCACCGCAGGGGTCTTGAGTAGCTCGGTGGGCTCGGCTGTAGACGATGTCTGAGCCGAGACCTCGCTTGGGATCGCTTCCAGCACGTCGAAGAACGTGGCTGGTGAAAACATGTCTGGGACCACCGGATGCTCGGGTTCTGGAACAGCGGAGGCCTTGGCTTTGGACGCTGAGCGGGTTCTCATGGTGCGTTCTCGATGGCCGCAAGAAGGTCACTACCGACCTGGACTTCCTCGATGGCTTCCTCGGTGTGTAGCTTTTCGGTCCCATACCGCAGGGAGTACGGACGCTCGTCTTTGCACATGCGCGACCAGGCTTTCTTCTGGAGGAGGCTGGATAGACCCGCCGCCGCAAGCAGTCGTCGCAGGGCGGCCTGCTCAGCAAGGCGACCGAGTCGGTGTCCTTCGCTCGAGCGGAACAGCTGCTTGTAGGTGTCATCCCCCAGGAAGGGCCGGAGCTCGCTGACGCGCGATTTTTCCGCTTGGGCCAAGATCCTGGCTTTGAGCAGACACTCCATCGCAACCACGTTCAGGTACCCGGCCACCTGCGGCTTGGGGCTCTTCGCAGACTCCAGTAGCTGCAAGGCCGCTTCGTGACGCTGCTTGGCGGCTGCGCTGAACTGTTCCCGCGTGGGCACGACATCCTGCTCGTGACGCTGCTTGGCAGGGGCACTGCGCTGTTTCTGTCTGGACGCGACCATGGTCTGGGCACCATACCGTGATTTCGAGAGCATGCAAGGTCAGCGTCACCCTCTTGCAGAAGACATCGGAAAGACCCCCGCGCTGGGTCAGACCCAACGAACGAGACATCGGGAAGACCCCTGCGCTGGGTCAGACCCAACGAATGAGACATCGGGAAGACCCCTGCGCTGGGTCAGACCCAAAAAAGAGACATCGGGAAGACCCCCGCGCTGGGTCAGACCCAACGAACGGGACAGTGGAGAGTCCCTTGCGTTGGTTCGGAAGCAAAACAGGGAGACTCGAGAGTCTCCTGCGCTGGTTCGGAAGCAAAAACGGGGACAGTGGAGAGTCTCCTGCGTCGCTTCGGAAGCAAAAACAGGGACAGTGGAGAGTCCCTGGCGCTGGTTCGGAAGCAAAAAAGAGACAGTCGAGAGTCCCTGGCGTCGCTTCGGAAGCAGCGGCGGGGACTTGTGACAGTCCGGTAACAGGCTCTGGGCGAGCATTGCGCGGGGCGGGGCGGGTCGGCTAGAGTCCGCGCCGTCATGACAGCCGATCGCCAATACCAGTCCGTCAGCTATCGTCCCAGTGAGCTTGAACATCGCTACGGCCCGTCGGTCCACATCTTGCGTGACCCGCTGGCGCTGTCGCTTCTGGCCAAGCTCTGTCACCGCGATGTGGTGCAGCCCGAGGTGAGCCGTCTCATCGTCGAGCTGTACCGCATGCTGGTCCACGAGGTCGTCGCGGCGGAGTTCCCGCGTGAGCGCGCGAGCATCCCGACCCGGATGATCCAGTACGTGCCACAGGGGATCTACGACGGAGAAGTCATCGCCGAGCGCACCCAAGCGGTGGTGGTGGCGCTGGCTCGGGCGGGCCTTCTGCCGTCGCAGGTAAGCTATGACTTTCTGAACCAGGTGCTGGCCCCGCAGGGGGTGCGGCAGGATCACCTGGCGCTCGGGCGGACGCTCGACAAAGAAGGGCATGTGACGGGGGCGGGCCTGTATGCCAGCAAGATCGGCGGTCCGGTCGAGGGGGCGATGATGCTCATCCCGGACCCGATGGGGGCGACGGGCTCGACGGTCAGCCGGGTGCTGCATCACTATCGCCAAGAAGTGGTGGGCACCCCGGCCAAGGTGCTGGCGGTTCACCTCATCGTGACGCCGGAATATCTGCGCCATGTCACCACCAACCACCCCGAGGTGCAGGTGTACGCGCTGCGGCTCGATCGCGGGCTGTCGGATGCCGATGTGCTCGACACGGTGCCAGGTACGCACTGGGCGCGCGAGCGGGGCCTGACGGACCACCAGTACATCGTGCCGGGTGGTGGCGGCCTGGGTGAAGTCCTCAACAACTCATTTGTGTAAGGAGCGCGCTGTGTCGGATTCTGAAACCTTTGTCGAGCCCAAGCTGACCCCGCTCTTTACCGAGCAGCAGATCGCCCTGCGCATTCGCGAGCTGGGCCAGCAGATCGCCGCCGACTACGGCAAGCGACCCCTGACGCTGGTGACGGTGCTCAAGGGCAGCTTCATCTTTGCGTCCGACCTGGCGCGCGCGATCTACAACGCGCAGATCGCCCAGGGCCTGCCGGGATCGACGGTCACCTGTGAGTTTCTGGGCCTGTCGAGCTACGGCGATGAGACGGTGACCACTGGCGTGGTGCGGATCACGTCGGACCTGAGCAGCCCGGTCGAAGGCTCGGACATCCTGATCGTGGAAGACATCGTGGATACCGGCCTGACGATGAGCTACCTGCTGGAAAACCTGCGGACGCGGCATCCGGCGTCGATGCGAATCTGTTCGCTGTTGCACAAGCCGAGTCGCACCAAGAAGCAGGTGCCAATTGACTACATCGGCTTCACGATCGACGACCTGTTCGTGGTCGGGTACGGGCTGGACTACAAGCAGCGCTACCGAAACCTGCCTTGGATCGGCGTTCTACAGCCGTAAGCAAAAGCGCCCTAAGGGAAGCCGGGTCGATCTGATAAGATGACGCTAGGCTTCCCATGTCGAACCAAGCGCTCCCTCGGGATGCAGCGCTCTGCGCAGACTGCGGTCAAGTCCTCGAAGAGGACATGCCACATATCTGCAAAGGCTCTCCGAAGAAGCTTGTGCTCGATGGCACGCTCGGGCCGGGCGATCACCCGACAATTCCAGGGGAGATTTCCGAAGCGGGCGTCCCGGACCCCGCGCAAGAGCTGATCGGCAAGATCATCGGCGAGCGCTACGAGATCCAGCGTGTTCTCGGCCAAGGCGGCATGGGCGTTGTCTATCAGGCGCGCCACATCTCGCTGGAAAAGCTGCTGGCGGTGAAGCTGCTGCTCATCGCACAAAATGAGGAGTATCAGCGGCGCTTCCTACAAGAGGCGCAGCTGGCGTCGCAGATCAACCATCCGAACACGGTGTTTCTGTCGGACTTCGGCGTGCTGCCCGATGGCCGCTCCTACATCGTGATGGAGCTACTGCGCGGTCCGACGCTGTCTTCGGTGATTTCTGAAGGGGCGATGGACCCGATGCGAGCCTGCAAGATCGCCGCCCAGATCGCCCACGGACTCCAAGCCGTCCACGACCAGGGGATCATTCATCGCGAC
>JAEUKB010000017.1 GCA_016794365.1 Myxococcales bacterium | reverse complement strand
CGATGCTGTTGTCGGGGAATATCTCGTCGGCATACCGCTTCATCGCAAGGATGTTGCAGCGCATAGCGCAAAGATCCGTGCAGAGCCCGCGTGCAAATTCAGGGGTGCTTCGTCGAAGCCGGGGGCTGTTGGGAACGCGATGCTTATCGGAGATTGCGCGATGCGGTGCCGATGCGACACGTAGGAAACGCGGGGCCGAAACCGACGCTGGCGAGGGTCGTTACGGTGCGTAAGGTGTTCCCAGCGTCTCGTGCAAGGTGACAAGCACCATCGTCGTCAGCAGCGCAAGCTGAGACTCTCCCTCGACGGCACTGGCGGCTGCGGGCTGACCGAAGTAGGCGCGAGATCCGCCCGCTTGCCCAAAGGTTGTGGCTCCGGCGCGAACGTGGGCCAGAAAGTCGCTCGGATTGTGGGGCAGCGCGTGGGAAATCTCGGTCCGGCACAGCTCGGGACGCGCCAGCAGCAGCAGCGAGGTCTCATAGCTTCCAGCGTGACAGCTTCCGCTCTTGTATTCGGCAGACAGCGTTCGGGCCCAGCGCTTGGCGGTCTGATCGGGAAACGCCAGCACGGGTCCGTGTGACTGGGTGATCTCGGTGACGAGCTGCCGAATCCCAGCGATGTGTGCGGGCTCTAGGTGACTGTTGACCAGGCCGATGCGACGAAAGCCAGCCGCGAGCAGCGCCAGCACGACCCCGCGTAGCTGCATCACGGCAGCTTCAGCGGACAGCGACACGGTTCCGGCAAACTCACTGGCAAAGTGCGTGAGCGCGTAGGACAGCGTCGGCGCAATCACCGAGACTTGTCCCAGCCGATGCAGCGCAGCTTGGGTCCGTTCCGCCAGGCTTTCCGACAGAAACGAATCGGTGCCAAGCGGCAGGTGTGGACCGTGGGCTTCGACAGATCCCATCGGAAGCAGCACCACGGGATTGTGTAACAGAAGCTGCTCGGCTTCGGGAAAGGTCAGCTCAGCGAGTCGGCAGGGCGGGGCAAACGGCGCAGACATGGCTTGCTAGACCACGCTACAGATCACGAACTTGAGATAGTTTCCGTCGGGGAAGCCAGCGGGCAGCGGGAAGTCGGCGGGCAGTCCAAGCTGCTCGACCACGCGGACCAAGCGGCGGGCGCGCGCGGCACCTTCGCCCAGCTCGTGGATGAGCGAATCCAGCGAGAAGCGATGCGCATTGACCGCGCAGCACAGAAGCGCCCCCGAGTCACAGATCTTGAGCGCCGAGGTAATCAGCTCGCGGTAATCACGCTCGACGGAAAACGATCGCTCGCGAGAGTGCGCAAACGCGGGCGGATCGATGATCACCATGTCAAACAGCCGCTTGCGATCGGCCATGCGCGCCATCACGGTCAAGGCATCGGCGGCGATGAACTCGTGGCCTTCTTCACCAAGTCCCGAGAGCTGAAGGTTGCGTCGCGCGCGGGCATGGGCTTTGGCGGCGATGTCCACGGATACGACTTCTTTGGCTCCGCCGATCGCTGCGGCCAACGACAGTGCGCCGGTATAGCTAAACAAGTTGAGAACGCGTCGTCCCGAAGCGCGCGCTGTGACTGCGGTGCGACCGTTGCGCAGATCGGGAAACAAGCCGGTGCCAAGCGGCGCGGTGACATCGACGCCAAAGCGCATACGGCCTTCACGAACTTCGATCTCCAGTGGTGCGACTTCGCCCCAGGCCATCTCGGCTGGCTCGCGCGGGCCTTCTCCACCGAGTGGTCGATAGCGCTTCTGCACGTAAATCGATCGCGGCGAGTGAACATCGCGCAGCACTGGAACGAGCTGCTCGCTGAGCTTAGAGAGTGACGCGGAAAAGACGTGCATCACCAAGAAGTCGCCGTAGCGATCGACGGTGATGCCAGGCAGATAGTCCCCTTCGCCGTGGATCAGCCGATAGGCGGTCAGCTCATCCGTCGGAAGAAGCGCTCTGCGCATGCGGGCTGCGGCACGAACGCGACGGTCGAGCGCACCGTGATCAATCAGCTCGTGTGGATCGCGAGAGATCGCTCGAACCGCAATCGGACCTTCGGTGTCGTAAATGCCGCGTGCGATGAAGTTGCCTTCGGGATCGAACAGATCGACGACATCGCCGGACTCGCTGGACAGGGGACGGCCAATGGTGTCGCGAAAGACCCAGGGATGACCGGCAGCGAGACGACGCGCTGCATCAAACGGCAGCCGAACGCTTCCTTTTCGCAGGCGCGGCGGGGGCGCTACGAAGGTGGTGGTACGGCGTCGGGGCTGCGGATGCGACTCTTCGGGGAGGTCGCCGGAACCATAAGTTGACATGGCGCGCAGCATACGGACCGAAGGTCGCCTTCGCAAGAGGCAGGTATGACCCTGTAGGACCGGGTGAGGCCGCGCGTACATTTGGCTTGAAATGGTTACGCGGCGAAAGGTAAAACCCCCGGCTGGACCCCCTCGCAGTGTGGGGCCGTGCCCGCCAAATGAGCGGGAAATTGGAAGGCGCAGCTAACGATGTCCACGCAGAGCAAACAGTCCCGTTCAGTTCCTCCGCCGCCCCCGCCGGTGGCCGCGCATAGCCGCCCTGGTGTGCGTCGTCAGAGCATGGATGATCTGCTCGACGACTTCATCGTTCGTGCAAACCAGCGAGTGGGTTCGATTCGCAGTCGTCAGTGGGATCTGCTGGTTCCACCCGAAGAAGTCGATGCTTCGCAGTTTATCGACGATGCGCCGGTTGCGGTCCATGCGGCCCCAGTCGTTGCAGTTGCCGAAGCCAAAGTGGTCGTTCAGCCAGCTGCGCAACAGACACCGGCTGTGCAGCCGACTATGCAGCCGACTATGCAGATCGATCCTGCCGCTCATGTGGCAAGCGTCGCTGCGCTGGAGCCCGTCACTGCACATGTAGACGCGGCGGCGTCTGCGGAAGAGATCATTGCGGCTCATGCTGCGCCTGTGACGACTTCCGCCACGGTGGAAGAGCCTGTTTCGCCAGCACGTCAAGCGGAAGCCGCCCCGTCGGTTGAAGCAGTCCAGTCGGAACAGAGCAAAGCTGAAGCGGTTTCCGTCGAAGAAAAGCCAGCTGAGCGCAAGCCCGAAGCGAACCAGAGCCAGCAGCGCGCAGGTCATCAAGGCAAAAAGAAGAACCGCGACCGTCAGCAAAGAGCAGCAGAGGCTGAAGCGACCATCGCGGCTCACGCTGCGGCTCCCGCAGAGCCCGAGCCAGCCAAGCCGGTGGCTGCACCTTCTGAAAAAGCGCTTGCAGAAGCCAAGCCAGAAGCCAAAAAAGACGAGCCACGCCGGGTGGATGCGCCTGCGCGAAGTGAGTCTCGTTCGCGTGCGATGCCGGTTCCGATCGAGCCGCCAGCGCGATCCGGGGTTTCCAAAGGCACGCTGCTTGGTGGAATGGCCGTGGCCGCAGGTCTGGCGGTGGGCGCGATGTATTTCTTCAGTGGAAACGGATCGAGCAGCACCGTGTCCCCGAGTCCAGTCGGTTCGACACCGGCTGTTACGCCTCCACCAGCGGTGACTCCGCCTCCGGCGGTGCAAGTCCCAGCAGAACAACCGGCGGCTGTGGCTCCGGCTCCGTCCCCAGCGGCGGTTCCAGTCGCTCCGCCCCCGGCAGCTACGGTTCCCGCAGAGCCAGCCGCCGCGCCTGTTGTGACGCAGCCTGTTGTGGCACAGCCTGTTGCGACGCAGCCTGCGGTTCCGGCGGCGGCACCGAAGAGTGCAGCGCCTGCTGAAGCGCCAGCGACGACCAGCTTGCCGAAGGCGGAAGAGCCTGCCAAGGCTGCTCCGGTGGCTCCCGTGGCTGCGAAGGACACGGAAGCTGAAAAGCCCGCGAAGGCGGAAAAGCCCGCGAAGGCCGAACCCGCAGCGAAGGCGGAAAAGCCCGCGAAGGTCGAGTCCGTCGCCAAGCCAGAAAAGTCAGAAAAGAGCGACAAGCCAGAAAAGACCGAAAAGCCCGCACCCGCGAAGGCGGAGCCCGCAGCAAAGGCGGAAAAGCCCGCGAAGGTCGAAAAGCCTGCGAAGGCCGAGCCCGCTGCCAAGGCCGAGCCTGCCGCGAAGCCTGAAAAGTCAGAGAAACCGCCAGCGAAGTCGAAGAAAGACGAGAGCTGGATCGACCCGTTTGCACAGTAACGAGCCACTTGGGAAGCCCGAAGGGAGCAAGATGCGCAAGAAAACTCTCCTCTCAGCCACTGCGGTTGCCCTGCTGGCGATGTCCTTTCCCATCCAGAGCGAATGGCTGGAAGTGATCGGTTGTCGTCAAGCCTCAGCTCAGGAGGAAGATCCTGAGATCACTGCCGAGGCGAAGAAGCACTACAAGCTCGGCCAGGATGCGTACACCGAAGGCAAGTACGACCTGGCGATCAAAGAACTGAAGCGCGCGTACGTGCTCAAGCGCATCCCGGCCATCTTGGTCAACATCGCGATGACGTATCGCAAGACCAAGGACTATGAGATGGCCATCTACTTCTATAAGAAGTTTTTGACCGACGCTCCGGCGGACGACAAGCAGCGTCCGAGCATCGAAGTGGCGATCGGAGAAGTAGAAAAAGAGCGCACGGCGGCGAGTCAGCCTCAGCAGCTTGCTCCGGCCAAGCCTGCGGTCGAGCTGGCCAAGCCTGCGGTGGAAGCGGCCAAGCCTGCGGTGGAAGCGGCCAAGCCTGCGGTCGAAGCAGCCAAGCCTGCGGTGGAAGCGGCCAAGCCTGCGATGGAAGCAGCCAAGCCTGCGGTGGAAGCTGAAGCGGCCAAGGCGGATCCGGCTCAAGCGGCTCAGCAAGTGACTGCGACGGCGGACAAAGCGCAGAGCGACTGGGCACATACTCCCGTGGATTCAGCCCCGCCGAATCAGCCGGTGGACATTCGGGTGCAGATGCCGGTGATGAAGGGCGTCAAGGTGAAGGTCTACTTCCGCAAGGAAGGTCAGGCGAACTTTGACAACCTGGAACTCAAGCGCCGAGGCAACGAGAAAGTCGCGCGCATTCCTGGGGATGTCGCGCAGGGCAAGGCGTTCCAGTACTACATCGAAGCCAAAGATCCCGCTGGAACGGTGATCAAGTCGATTGGCAACGAGCTGAGCCCGAACCTGGTGCTGATCGATCCGACGGCGCGTCCGCAGATGATCGGTGCGGAAGTGCAGGGCGATGGCGCGGACGACGATGAGATCGCGAAGCGGACGAAGGCTGCTCCGACGCGAGACATCGAAAACGAGCAAGCGACGTTCGATCTGGGTGCGCAGGAAAAAGCGATGGCTCGGCTGCGTCTACAGATGCGAGACAAAGCGCGTGGTGGTGGTGGCAAGTCGGGTGGCAAGCCGCTGCTCGGTCCGATGGGCTGGGGCGGAGCCGTCGCTGCGGTTCTTGGACTCGGTGGACTCGGCGCGGGCGGTGCGTTCCTGGGTCTGGCGTCGTCGAATGCCCAGCTCGTGAGCGCAGACTCGGCGTGCGAGACGAAGGTGAAGGTCAACGGTGTGGCGCAGTGTCCGCACTTTGGCCCCAATGAAGATCCGTCGCTGTCGCGGACGCTCAAGCCTGCCACGTCGGACTACGAAGCCAAGGGATTGATGTACGACAAGGTTGGCATTGCCATGACGACGGTGGGCGGCGTGCTGCTCGCCGGAGGTGGTGCGCTTTTGACCTATGACCTGATCAAGCGCTACGGCAAGGAAAAGCCAGCGGCACCCAAGACACGCAAGGTCAAAAAGGTCATCGAAGTCGAGGAGCCCGCGACCTCGTGGTTTATCGCTCCTGTCGTCAGCCCCGGTAGCGTCGGGGTGGTTTCGCTCTTTAACTACTAGGGCTTGTGGGAGGGTTTCTGATGCGTCTGTCGAAAATTCTGACCGCCGTGATGCTCCTGTCGGCGGCGTGCTATAAGCCGACCTACAGCAGCGACGAAGACATGGGCAAAGCCTTTCGCTGCTACGCGACCGACAAGCCTGCTTGTCCGGGGGGCTTGGTGTGCTGCGTCGGCTCGCTGTGTGGTGATGCGCTGATCGATCCGGTATCGGGCAATCCGCTGGAAGGCTCGTGCGTGCCGCCGCGTGCTCCCGAAGACCTGACGGTGACACCGGCTACGTACTGGGACTTTGGCGTCAAAGGCAGCTACTACACCGGCATCGCCAATGATCCGCTGCTGTCGGGCAAAGATCCGGACACGGGCAAGTGGCGCTGCAAGCGCGACGATCAGAACCCGGATCCGGCGGCTGAGATCAAGCGCATGTTTGAGCCGAATGACATGCCGGATCAGTCGGTGAGCCTGAGCAATCCGCTGCCGATTGATCCGACGCCGACGCTGGGAAGCGCGTACGAGATCTGCCCGGATCAGAGCGCTCCGAGCGTGCCGGATGTCGATGTGTTCAAGTTCAAGCTGTCGCAGCCGACCAAGGTGCTGGTGCGTCTGACGTACAAGGTCAGCTACGGAGATCTCGACGTGGCGCTGTTCCGCATCGTCAAGGACGATACGACCGGCGAGATGAAGCCGCAGCGCGTGGTGGCAGATCTGACGGCGGTGGACAATGCCTGCCTCGAAGCGCCGAACTTGCCAGCAGGTGGTCCGTATTACGTCGTGGTTCGCGGAACCAACTCGCCGGAAAAGCCATCGACGTACTCGATGAACAACTACAACATCCGCGTCTATGGCGTGCAGTCTTCGGGCGATTCGTGCACGGTCAAGAAAGACGGCGGAGTGTAGTCGCTCCGCGCATTTCTATTCGTTTTCCCTTCCAAACCTAGCGACACCGGGGAAGCTCGCTTCCTCGGCGGTGACAACGATGACGATGCAGACTTCAGCGCGTCGAGCGATGACGCTTACGCAGAAGATTCTGGCAGCTCATGCAATGGGGCTGTCGAGGCCGTGGGTTCAAGCTGGCGACATCCTGCGCGTGCGGGTCGATTGGACCATCGCAAGCGAGCTGGCGTGGAACGGCATGGACAAGACCTACGACGCACTGGGTCGTCCGCCGCTGCACAATCCCGAGCGCTTCTTTCTAGCGGTCGATCACACGGTCGATCCGACGACGCTGCGGAGCGATGTGCGGGCGCAGAAGCTGGTGCAGCTCTCTCGGAACTTCGCCAAAGAGCGCAAGCTGCGACACTTTTACGACGCGAACCAGACGATCCTGCACACCAAGTTCTATCGGGACTTGCTGCTGCCGGGGCAGGTTGTGATTGGCGCGGACTCGCACTCGTCGTCACACGGTGGACTGGGCGCGTTTGCGATTGGTCTGGGTGGCGCGGATGTCACCGCCGCGATGGTGCTGGGAGAGTCGTGGATCGAAGTTCCCGACGCGATCTCGGTGGAATACGAAGGAACGCCGGGCTTTGGCTTGACCGGCAAAGACATCATCCTGCGTACGCTCGGCGAGCTGGGTCGCAACACGGTGGCGATGGAGCGCAGCGTTGAATATCGCGGCTCTGCGGTGTCTGCGTTTTCGACGGACATGCGCTTCACCATCGCCAACATGACGGCGGAGTTTGGTGGGCTCAACGGCATCTTCGAGCCTGACGCGGTGACGGCTGCATGGCTCGCGCAGCGAACGGAATCGCCGGATGCTTCGGGCGGCTACTTCTTCCGAGCAGACGACGATGCGCCGTACATTGCGCGGCACACGATTCGACTCGATACGCTGGAACCTCTCGTCGCCAAGCCGTTTTCGCCGGACAATGTGGTTCCCCTTTCGCAGCACGTTGGGATGCCGGTTCACGGTGTGTTCATCGGAGCTTGTACGACGACGGAAGAAGAGCTGGTGCTGGGCGCGCTGGTGCTGGAACAAGCGCTGCGACGCGGCATCGAGCCAACGGGAACGGGTCGGCGCTTGGTGGTTCCCGGCGATCTGTCGATTCAGGGACGGCTGTACGAAGCGGGTCTGTGGCGCTTCTATGAGCAGGCGGGCTTTCAGATCGATCCGCCGGGCTGCTCGATGTGTCTGGGCGTCGCAAGTCAGCGTGCGGGCAAAGGAGAGACCTGGCTGTCGTCGCAGAATCGCAACTATCCAAACCGAATGGGCGAAGGCTCGTTGGCGTGGCTGGCGTCGGGTCCAGCGGTGGCAGCAGCGTCGCTCGGCATGGCGATTCGCGATCCGCGCGAGCTGCTACAAGGCATCGATCAGGATCGCTTCCTGCGAATTTTGCATCGCACAGACAGTCGGCTGCCCGACGTGAAGGTGAGCGAGCCCAATGTCGCGGTGGAATCAGCATCCAGCGTCGGAAAGAGCGGTGCGGCAAGCCTCGATGCTGGCACGATCAGCGGTCGCACCCAGCGCTTTGGCAACCACATCGACACCGACGCGATCATTCCTGGCCAGTTCTGTCACCTGACCGACTTCAAAGAGCTGGGCGATCACTGCTTCGAGTTTGTGCGTCCCGGCTTTGCGGAGCGAGCGCGCGCAGGTCAAAACATCGTCGTCGCGGAAGAAGGCTGGGGCTCGGGTTCGAGTCGAGAGCAAGCGGTGTGGGCGCTCAAAGGTGCGGGCGTGGCGGCAGTGATTGCCAAGAGCTACGCGTTCATTCACAAGCGCAACCTGGTAAACGAAGCGCTGCCGTTTCTGGTCATTTCCGACGAAGAGTTCTATCAGCTAACCGAGGAAGACGACGAGCTGCGCGTCGATATGAGCGGCACCGTGACGCACGTTCGTTCCGGCAAGACCTTCCATGCCAAGGGCAGCACGCCGCTGATTTTGGCGCTTCAGCGCGAAGGAGGTCTTGTTCCCGCCATCTCGCGCAATGGACCGCAGGTCTTCGGGCTGCTCACCGGACAGTAGTTGCAGCGGCTTGGGGGAAGTCGCTTCCGTCGGTTCAAGAAGCGTCTGCGCCGAGCCCATCGTCTTCGAGCGTGACCTCGCGCGGACGGACATCGCTCAGCAGCTTGTCGGCAGCGGGCGAAAGCGTCAGCCCATCACGAGGAATCCGACTCAGCGCGAGCGCCAAGATCGACAGCCGGTCTCCCGGCGTTGCGCGCTTGTCGATGATGACGCGCCACTGACCTTTGACCTTACACAGCCCGCCGCCGCCTAGCTCGCCGGTCATCGCTTCGTACGTCACGCGAACATCAAGCTGCTTGGCGGCTTCTTCCAGCTCTGCGAGCAGCTCGGGAATCTTGGTGCGCGAGCCTTCGCTGGTTGTGCCCGTCGCTGGCTGATCTCCACCGGCTTTGGCGTCTTTTTTCTTATCGGACTTGGGCGCGACTTTGGAAGCGCGCGTCGGTGCGCCACGCAGCGGTGGCTTGGACATTTTCGACAAAGCCATGACAGTTAGGGCGTTTTTTGCAGCGCAGGCAAGAGCGCTTCTGGCGGCGTGTATTCCCGGAACCAAGCGGTGCGATTGCCCGTTCGATCGAAGATCAGCACCGACGGCAGCGTCTGCGATTGATACTTGTTTTGCAGCGCGGTGTTCTGCTCGGTTTCCTCGCTACAATCGACGCGGAGCAGCACAAAGCGACTCAGTTCGCGACGGATGTCTTCGTTTGGGAAGGTCTTTAGCTCCATCTGCTTACAAGGCAGACACCAGTCGGCGCCAAAGTCGATGAGCAGCGGCTTTCCTTCGCTCTTTGCCTTGGCCAGCGCCAGTGTTTCGTCGGTCATCCAGGTCAGGTTGCCGCGTGGTGCCAGCGTCCAGGCCACACAGCCGTACAGACCAATCACCATCAGCGCGACGCCGACACCTTTGCGCAGCGCACGCGTGAGCCCGTCGGAAAAGCTGAGCGTCAGACCGCCCACCAAGACACCGACGGAAACGATCGCAAGCTGAGAGAGCAAAAACGTGTGCGAGCTTGTGCCAAAGCTACGCAGCAGCGGGATGATGTTGCGCAGGTAATAGAGCGCTGCGACGGTCATGATCACGCCGAAGACGGCTTTTACGCCGTCCATCCAGGCTCCAGACTTGGGCATCTTGAGCGCGAAGCCTGCGATCACAAAAAACAGCACGCCCATTCCCAGCGCATAGGTAAACAGCAGCGATCCGCCGAGCACAACCGAGCGCTGGGTGCTGACAAACACCAGCAGCGCAGCCAGCGGTGGTCCCGTACACGGCGCAGCCACAATGCCTGCCACCAGGCCCATCAGAAATGCGCCGATGGGTCCGCGCCCACCCACTTGCGAGAGTCGGCCTTGTAGCTCGTTTGGAAGCGATAGCTCGAACGCGCCAAACATGGATGCCGCCATCAGCAGAAAGAACAGTGCGACCGGGACGATGACCCACGGGCTGCTCATAAACGAGCCAAACTGCCCGCCAAGCAGTCCCACAGCCAGTCCGAGCGTGGTGTAGGTCGCCGCAATGCCACCGACATAGCAGGCCGCCAGACCGAGGGCGTGGGCACGCGGCGCTTCGCGGGCTCCGAACAGGCTGATGGTGATGGGAATCAGCGGATAGACGCACGGGGTCAAGCTGGTCGCCAGTCCGCCCAAAAATGCGAGCAAGTACGCCAGCCGAATGGAACCACCGGGCGCTGTGACCGCGTGCAGCGCAGCGGACAGCTTTTCTCCGAGATCGGTTTCCAGCGGAGCCGCCGAAGCCAGCGCCGGAATCAGCAGCGCACAAGCTACGAGCAACCGGCGCAAAGTGATGTGGGGCAACATGATGTTCCTAATAACACCGGGCCTGCGGGCTGACATTCCCGAAAATGTGGACTCGTTAGGGCTCGACGGGGCTTTTCGCTGGAGGCTCGCCAGTTTCGCTGAAAGACTTGGCTTCGCCCGGTGCGCCGGTTTCGCTGGACACTTGCCCAATGGCGGACGCGGGATTTCTGCGACTGGTTTCGCGTGCATCGTAGGCGCGAATGATCGCCGCGACGAGCGGATGCCGAACGACATCGACCTCGGTGAAGTGAACGAACTCGATGCCGACGATGCCGCTCAGCAGTCGCATCGCTTCGACCAGTCCGCTCTGACCGCGTGTCGGCAGGTCGATCTGGGTGATGTCTCCGGTGATGACCGCTTTGCTGTCGTAGCCCAGGCGCGTCAGAAACATCTTCATCTGCTCGCTGGTGGTGTTTTGGGCTTCGTCGAGGATGACAAACGAGTCATTGAGCGTGCGACCGCGCATAAATGCGAGCGGTGCGACCTCGATCTGGCCGCGTTCCATCAAGATTTGCGCGCGTTCCATGTCGAGCAGGTCGTTGAGCGCGTCGTAGAGCGGTCGCAGATAGGGATTGACCTTGTCTTGCATCGTGCCGGGCAAAAAGCCGAGCTTTTCTCCTGCTTCGACGGCGGGACGACACAGCACGATCCGTCGCACTTGCTTGTCGAGCAGCGCTTTGACGGCCATCGCCATCGCCAGATAGGTCTTGCCGGTGCCTGCGGGACCGATGCCAAAGACCACATCTTCACTGCGAATGGCATCGAGGTAACGCTGCTGCGCGACGCTCTTGGGAATGACGGGACGGCTGCGACTGGCGACGACGACGGCGTCTCGTAAGACCTCGCTGACCGCCGCGTCTTTGTCGTGTCGAATCATCTGGAGCCCACGCACCACATCGTCGGTGGTTATCGTGCGACCTTGCTGCTGCATGGTGCGGAGCTGCTCGATCAGACGATGCGCCAGCTCGACGCTGTCTTTGGATCCGATGAGGGACAGCTCATTTCCGCGCGCGTGGAGCGACAGTCCAAGCTGCCGCTCGATGATCCGCAGGTGGCTGTTGTTCTGTCCGTACAGCGCAACAGCGACGGAGTTGTCTGCAAAAGTGAGCTGCTCTCGCACCAGATCGCTGCTCTGACCGGGCCGAGGATCGTGACGTCTGTGTTTGTCCATGTCGGATGTGCGATGATGTCGCGGAAAAGACCATCAGCTTACAAGCGATAACCGATTACAAGCGATAACCGATTCCGGTCCACAAGCGCGGATCGTGCAGCTTGGCTGTTGCCGTTTCCTGTTTCGCGAAGGTCGCTGTCGGAGGACTGCTCCTGCACGCGATATCGATCGATGGTAGGCTGCGGTATGCGCTTTTTCAGCCTGACTGTGACCGCGTTTTCGCTGCTGTGTGCGTGTGCTCATTCGCATGTTCCGTTGACAGAGCCCGCACGAATTACTGATCCGGCCAAGGCCGTGACCTGCCAAAAAGGAACCGAGCTATCGCGCGGTGTGTCCTTTCAGACCTACATCTCTGCTTGGTGTCAGCGTCCCGACGGTGTCAAGCACGGAGAGTTTGTCGATTGGTGGGAAAACGGAAACAAAAAGTCGGCCGGAATGTATCGGGAAGGACGACGCGAAGGTGTATGGACGTTCTTCCGCGAAACCGGAGAAGTGGACTCTCGGATTGAGTATCGCGACGGCAACGCGATGGGCGCAGGAGGCGTTCCCATGACCACGGTGGATCCAGCGGCTGGTGTGTCAAACGCCGCGCCCGCAGCGGAAGGGACCCCAGCATCAGCGGCCAAGTAGTCCTTCTCTGTCGCTGCAAACTCGTTGGGGGCTCGCTCCTGTCTTCTCTGTGAAGTCCTGTCTGGATCCAGACGATCGGAATCCTTGTCAGATGTGATAGAGACGGTTTCATATGCCGTCAGACAACGAGATGCATCGTCGCGATGCGGACATGCAACCGGACGATGCGGAGCGACAGCTCTGTGCGAAGGTTGTGCAGCAAGATGTGGCTGCGCTTGGACTCTTGCTCCAGCGCTGGCGACCTTGGCTACTCGGTCGTGTCCGTCGCAGCTTGGGAATCCGTCAGCCCGCTGGACGCAGACCGTCAGATGTGGTGCAGGAAGCGAGTGTGCTGGCGCTCCGTTTTCTATCTGACTTTCGTGGAGAGAGTCGCCAAGAGCTGCGCGCGTGGCTCTCTGCGATTTTACAGACCGCGATCATGCAGACGCATCGTCACAGTCGCGCGGAAAAGCGTGCCGATCAACAGACGACAGAGATCGACGAGCAGCTTGCGAATCCTGCGCTGCGACTGAGCCAGCTTGTGTCCAATCGACAAGGCTATCGAGAGGTCGTTGCAGAGATCACGCGACTTCCGGCTCGTCAGCGCGAGGTGTTGTATCTGCGTCTTCTGGAAGAGCGGAGTCTGGAAGAGATGGCGACGCAGCTTCACGAATCAGAGCAAGCGATTGCGAGTCTGCTCAAGCGTGGACTCGCGACGCTGCGGACGCGACTCGATCCACAAAAACCACGCATCAAGCGGCGCGCAGAAGAAGAGCTGGATATCGCACTGCAAGACTATCTGCGTCGCGTTGATCTCGGGCAAGCTCCGTCGGTGCCAGCATTCCTACAGGAATACCCAGCGATCGAGCGCGAGCTGGCTCCGCTGCTGGGATGGCTGCAAGACATTCGGGATCGACTGGCAGATTCTGAGAGGAGCTAGGACAGATGTACGCTGCTTGATGGACGGACTCCTTTTCCCCAAAGGAGTGTCCAGATTCAAGATGCTGCGTCTCTGTTACTGCGCGATGAGCTGTGCGTTGACTCTGCTCTGACCGGACTGACAGAGAAAGCCCCAGCTTCCGCTTTGGAAGTCGGATGCGGTTGCGGAAAGCATTCCTGAACAGATCGGATCATCGACGGTGAGATCGGCATCTGCATACTCGATGTTGACGCCGGACTGGAGTGCGGTGGCCGTGGCTGCGGGGAAGTCTGTGTTCCACAGTGGCGTGTAGCTGTCCTGAATGGTTCGGGTGCAGCTTCGATTGCCATTGATGGTGAGACAGACTTTGGGATCCGGTGCAGACAGATCAGCGTCCCAGTTGGATCCGCTCGAGTTGCGACTGGCTACAACCCCTGACGTAATGCGCAGCACCCAGCGTCCTGTTGGATCCAGAACACAGCTACTACTTTGACAGATAAAGCCTCTGCTACATCCAGATGGACAGCCCACTGTGCCACCGCCTCCTGTGCCGCCGCCTCCTGTGCCACCGCCCCCTGTGCCACCGCCCGGTCCGGGGCTCCCTGTTCCGTCGCAGCCGCTCCATAGGAGCATTCCTGAAAACAGCAGTCCGACTACGTACTTGGTGTTTGGAAACATCGGTCTTCCCTTTCTGTGTTGTGGTGAAGATCACCTCTCATTGGGAAGACGCGAGGGCTGTGCAGACAGGGCGAAAAAAATGCAGCAAAGAGAGTGGTCACAAAGAGAGTGGTCACAAAGAGAGTGCTCACAAAAAGCGGTTAAACCCCGTCCATTCCCAAACCCGCATGTTTCGCGAGGGGCCCCGCTACCCTGCGAGACTTTGTTCCGTTCCGCAGGCGGCCCGAAAAAAAGCTCTCCGGTCGCCCCCACGCTCCGTACTCAAACTGTTGGTTTCGTAGTGGTCGCAGGTTAGCAAAGCGCAAGGAGTCGTTCGGTACACTCCTTTGCACTGGGACGAATCGAGGGACGCTTCCGCAGCATGTCCAAAATGATCGCACCGAGCGCGCTTGGAATGTACGAAGGCAGCGGCGGAGGCGCAGAGACCATGTGCTGGTACATCAGGACATTCCGCTTGGGATGTGAAAACGGAGTCCGACCGCTCGCCAGCTGATAAAGGATTACACCGAGCGAGTACACATCTGCGGATCCGGTTACATGCTTGGCGGATTCCCACTGCTCTGGTGCCATATAAAGATCCGTTCCCAACAAGTCTTCTTCGCCGGTCGAGACAGGCAGAAAGACTTCACGGTCAAAGACCTTCGCAAGCCCAAAGTCAATGACGTAGGCGTCGGGAAAGCGCTGTTCTTTCGATCGCTGAGAAGGATGGGAAAACAGGATGTTGTCGGGACGGAGATCTCTGTGAACGATTCCTTGATTATGAATCAGTGACAAGGTCTGGGTGAGCTGCCTTCCCAGATCGATCAGGAATGCCTGTGCATCCGGTTTTGTCTGCGCATCAAATGCAGACAGCTGTTCTGCCAACGCATCCCCGAGCCGTTCCAGAAGCAGCGCAGGACAGCCATTGGGAAGGATTCCCATCTTCAGCAGTTGCGGGATTCCTGCGACGCGCTGATGCATGTGGAGCCGCTGCAAGATCAGTCCTTCATTGATGCAGCGCGCAGCCAGACCGGGATCGCTGCGATGCTCTGGATGCATCTGCTTGAGGACCGCATACGATCCTGTGTCTTGCACGATGACTTCTTCTACGGAACAGAGCGCACCGACCCACAGCGTACGGACTCGCTGTAAGCGATGTGGATCGATCTTGGGAAGCTCAACAGGAAGTACGAAGTCATCGCTCATGACAGGGTGATGTACCGACGGACAGTGTAGGTCGTGGCGTGGTCGCTGTTCTTAGTCGCCGCAGTTGTGTTTAAACGGAGTCCCAAAGATCTGAACCAAGTGATGGAGCGACTCTTGGGGGTTGTTTCTGCGATCCAGATCCACTGCACGCTGCATGTCGGTACGCGCACGCTGAAGCCAGCTCGCCAGCTCTGCAATGTGTTGATCGTTCCAGTCGTGCGTGAGGTTGTTTTCCGGATCTACGGGCTCCATCACCATCCATGGAGTCTTCGCGGCATGACGACGTCCGGGCGGTGGCGGATAGTCCTGAAAGCGGATCGGAGTGCGTCGAGAAACGACATCATGAAGATGATCGAACCAAGACAGCAGCGTTGCGCTGTAGGTGGCTTCGACTCCCTTTTGATCGAATGCATGCGCAGCCATCATCTC
This sequence comes from Myxococcales bacterium, assembly GCA_016794365.1. Taxonomy (GTDB): domain Bacteria; phylum Myxococcota_A; class Polyangia; order Palsa-1104; family JAEUJZ01; genus JAEUKA01. The sequence goes on along the minus strand of JAEUKB010000017.1, from coordinate 127,051 downwards.
TAGCATCAGACTGGGGATTCCTGGAATGCTCTGGCGATCGTTGTTCATACGGAACTCTCGCCACCACTTTAGGAGTCGTACGCACTCGTTGAACTTGACGCGACCGGGAACCTGATTGCTTGCGTGGGTGCGACTTCGGATGAACTGGTTGTGCATCGATACTGCGGTCAGGCGTTTGGTTCCGTCGCCACGCAGCAGCCACTGATAGTCCGGTCCATACTCTGGCGCTTGAATCATGGGAACCAGATCGAAGGACAGTCTGGCTCCTGTGAACTCGATCTTGATGGAGCTTTTGGTGCGACTCTTGTTCGGGGGTCGCTGTGGATACGCGCGATCGGCATAGCCTTGAAAGCGATCGAGCAAGCGACTGATTTGCTGCTCGCGTTCTGTCATGGGTGAAAGCACAAACGGAATGTCAACATCTTGTCCTTCAACAGCCGATCCTCCCGTGACATGACGACGTAGGCCGGTGTTTTTGGCAAAGGAACCCGCCGCAGGAGTCGAGCGAACCGTGAGTCCATCGGCGACGACTTGGCTACGAATTTTCTGTCGGATTTCGTCCGCTCTCTGTGCCATGGCAGACTCCGACTCTGCATCTGGTTTGAGCCAGTCCACAAAGTGTTCCAGACGACGTTCAATGATGGATTGCGCGCTTGATGGCATGAAGTCCATTCCTTGTGCTGTGTGTGACGATCCAAGCAAGAGAGCAGGGCGATAGCTTGGTCGAAGCTCGCGATCGAACTGATACGTTTGGATCGGTGGATGAATGTTGGGATTGATCTGCATTCCGATGCGGAGCGCGAGCGCTCCCGGAACCGCAGCAAACAGATGCACAACGGTGGTGTTGGGACGGTGAATCACAAGATCGCTCAGCACTTGCTGCACGGCGGCTGCCATTTCGTGGACATCTTCTTCGGACTGAAGCGCATCGGGGGATGGCTGCTGGACCGCAACGTCAAGCTCTGCCAATGGCGCAGCTACGATCTCTTTTGTGAGTGCTGGATCGATCTGCACAAACGAAGAGACGCGCAGCACCACTGGCCCTGCTGCTCGACTGATATCAAGAGGCATTCCGTGAACCGAGACAGACTGTGTGCGCTGATGTTGCGGAAACAGCCAACGTCCCCGCTTGTGATCGCGCTGATAGACAGAGACAGGAACCAGACCACTCAGGAGTGTACCCAAGTGAACTCCGAGCGGAACCGGAGCCAGACCAAAGTAGGCAATGCGCGGGGTTGGACTGCGGTGGAGCGCAGGAATCACTTGGGTGCGAACAAGCTCGGCTTGCGCTGCGGCCCAGCGCGGCCAGTCTGGATGGCTGAGCTTTGGTCCAAGCTGACGAACGGGCGCGATGTCGATCCGCTGAATCGAGGATGACTGCGGACCGATGGACTCTTCAATCTCTGCATCGCTTACCAGTCCCAAGACAGGCTGGGTGATGGCAAGGTACGGAGTCTGTGTGCTGGTTTGATTGTGCGTCTGTCGGCTGGATGAAACGCCACCTTGTCGTGAGCGATGGCTCACAATCGCAAGACACGCTGCACCCGATATGAAAACAGCCAACATCCAGATAGACAGATGCAGGTGGCCGGAAAGTAGGGCGCTCTTTTTTTGTACGCGTGGTGTTGGCTCGGACAGCTGGTTCGTGCTGCGAGACAGCAGCGCGGCACAGACCTTGGCAACCTGACAGACATCGGGCCTTGATTGAGGAGTCAGAGACAGAAGGGCCGCGATCAGCGAAGTCAGCTCGCGCGGCGCATCGGGTCGCTGCTGTCGCAGTGTGTGAAGTGGATCGGCTCGCTCCGCACGCTGCGGACGGACTCCGGTGAGCAGCTCCCAACCGACGATTCCCAATGCATAGGCATCGAGCGCTGGACTGTGATGCGTGGACCGCTGATCTGGATCGGAATCGAGTCCCAGCTCGGGAGCGCGATACTGAGGTGTCCCGGGTCGGGCTCCAGGCCGCGTATCAAGCTGCGTGAGATTGTCCGGCCAAGGCAGCGCGGCACGCTCGCTTTCCGACTGAACATACGCGAGTCCAAAGTCGATGAGCTTGAGCGCAGGAGGAGTCTCCGCACAGAGCGGACTGCTCGTCAGCATCAGGTTTTCAGGCTTCACATCGCGATGGATGACGCCGTGTGCATGTGCGTAGGCCAGCGCTTCCGCTGTGGACAACAGGAATCGCAAGACATGATCGATCGGCAGCGGTGCGCGCTGTCTGTTCAGCAACTCGCGCAGTGATCCTCCGCTCACATGTTCCAGGACCAAGTACTCTGCACCATCCGGTAGCGTGTCAGCATGGAGCAGCCGCGCGATGTTCGGATGTTGCAGCATTCCCAGCGCTTGACCTTCTCGCAGAAAGCGACCGCGCTGCTGTGCGTCGTTCTGATCGATGCGCAGGATCTTGATCACGACCAGATGACCCAATCGACGATGCCGAGCCAGGAACGCAACGCCTTGTCCGCCCTCACCAAGCAGACGTTCCAGACGATACTCTCCCACGATGCTGCCGTCGCACCATTGCACGTTCATGATGACAGTCCTTCAACAGGTTCTGACTTTGATGAAAAACAATCTGCCAGACCTTTCCCTGCATCGTAATCGGAACCGACAAAGCGATCACATTCATCTACAGGTTTGGACAGCGATCGCGTAAGCAGCGGTCATGCAACATGAGTCGCAGTACGACGCTGTCCGCCGGATTCCTACGTAGACCGATGGGTGCAGAACAGGGCTGTCACTTGAGCGTAGCGATCGCAGTGCAGAGATCTCTGTGAAATCCAAAGGAGATCTCTGTTTCGACTGTAGGAATCGAAAAAAGTTTCGATCGCAGTGACCCGAAACAGAGCGCGGCTTCCTCCATGACTCACAGAACACGCGCATGCTGCGTGCTTCAGTCCACAGCCGTAGGAGTCTGCGAATGAATCGGAAGGTTGAGATGAAAAGGCGCACGTTCTTCAAAGCGCTGTCTTTGGGCATCGCGGTTCCGCTCGCGATGCGCATGTCACAGCTTGCGGTGGCTGCTCCGAGCGCAAGACCGCTGCGCATGCTGTTTTTCTACATTCCGCATGGTCTTCCCAACGAACACTTCAACCCCAAAGGAACCAGTGACAACTTCACCTTCACAATGACCGGAGAGAGCGTATGGGGGCCGCTTGAACCGTATAAGCAACACGTCAACGTGATGCGCGGCTTGGAGTATCAAGGCATCAACAATCATCCTGCGATTCGCTGGACTCTGACGGGAAATGAGAACGCCAACCAGTCGATTGATCGAGCGATCGCCAAAGCGATGGGAACGCAAGCGATTGCACTGGGAGCCGTTCCCTATCAAACGTACTGGGGATCGGACAACTATCTGATCAAAGACGGAACGTGGATTCGTCCAGAGGCAAGTCCGGTGGCTGCGATGGATCGTCTGTTCCCAAGTGGAACGATGATGTCTTCGGATGCAGAGTTTCGCAAAGCAGCGCTGGGTCTTACGGAAAAAGAGCTGGAGACACTGGCGCAGACTCACAAGGATCTGTCGCGTGAACAGAGCAAGCTCAGCGTTCACTTGGATGCGATTCGTACGCTCAAAGCGGGTGGTACAACGGGCGTGAATGCATGCATGGGACAGCCAAGTTTACCATCGGTGGCTGCACTGAAGGCAAGCAATGCCAATGTGCTGGAAACCAACAACCTTCCCAAAGTCCTGGATGGTCAGCTAGAGCTGGCCGCGCAAGCGATGATCTGTGGTGCAGCGCGCATCCTCTCGATCCAGAACTTGTGGGCGACGTCGGATGTGAACTTTGGTTTTATGGGAATCTCGAAGAACCATCATGATCCGTCTTCGCACTCGTGGGATGCAGCAGGACGCGCAGAGTATGCGCGGATTCAGCGCTTCTACTATCAGCACCTGGTAGACAAGCTGATCAAGACGCTCGCACAGACTGATGATCCGCTTGATACCAGCGCACCGGGTCGCAAAGTGTTGGACAACACGCTCATCTATGTCTTTAGCGAGATCGCGGACGGAGCCGATCACAATGCGAACAAAGGAACGGTCTGGCTCGACGGAAAACCGTATGTCAGCTACTTGCCGCTCCTGACGATTGGGGGTGGCGCAGGTGCGATCAAGACTGGACGAATCTTTGACTTTGAAAATCGAACGCACGGGGATCTGCTGTTTACGCTGAGCGAGATCGCTGGTGTTCCGCAGTCTCAGTTTGGCAAGTCGATCACGGAGGTGAAGGCATGAGCCCGAAGTCTGTCATTCAGTTGGGAATTCCCATGGGCATGCTCGCGCTCTGGCTGACTTCCTGCACAAGCACTTCACCAAGTGATGCGACGCCAAGTGATGAAGAGCTGTGTGCGAGTACGGATGTCGGTCCCCCACTGCTGCGGAGACTGACCAACCTGGAGCTAGAGAACACAATCGGAGACATCTTTCCAGCGATCAAGACTGCGTGGCGCGGCGTAAAGCTGGGTGTGGATCCGGTGTCCCACGCGGGCTTTGCCAACGATGCATCGGTGCTGCAAGTGAATCAGCAGACCGCACAAGAGATCTTGGACACCGCTGAAGATGTGGCAACCCTTGCGACGACCAGTCCGGCGCTGGAGACGATTCTGCCCTGCGCAAAGACGACTCCCAATCGCGACTGTGCGGCATCGTTTGTGAGTACGCAAGGAAGACGACTGTTTCGCCGTACGGTCACGGAAGCCGAAAAAGGAACGTACTTGGCGCTTTATGACAGCGTGCTGGCCAAGTCGAACTTTGCGACGGGACTGAAGTGGATGCTGGTGGCGATGATCCAGTCTCCGCATGCGGTCTATCGATCGGAAGTGGGCTCGCAAGAAGGAGACACGCGCAAGCTCTCGCAGCACGAGCTGGCAACAGAGCTGGCCTACAACTATTCAGGAACGACACCGAGCGTGCAGCTCCTGGACAGAGCGGATCGCGGTGAGCTGTCTTCACCGGATGTGTTGCAAGCGGAAGCGAAGACTCTGCTTGCCAGTCCGCGTGGTCAGGACGTGGTGCGACAGCTGTTCCGTTACTGGTTCCGTTATGAGCGCGCAGCGACGGTAACTCGACCTGATGTGGCCAACTACTTTACCGTTCGGACTTCTCTGGTAGAAGAGACTAAGCGCTTTATCGATCAGGTGGTGCTGACAGACAAAGGAGGACTGAAGTCACTTTTGACCGCAGACTTTACCTTTGTCGATCCAACCCTGGCGACGCATTACGGATACGGAAGCGCAAGCAGTGGATTTGTCCGTACGCAGCGACCGCCGCAGTGGGGTGTTGGACTGCTGTCGCAGGGATCGATCTTGGCGGCGAATGCGCAAGCACAAGGATCGTCGCCCACGCAGCGCGGACTTCTGCTGTATGAAAAGCTGCTGTGCAAGCGTCGTCCGGATCCTCCACCCAACATTCCGGCACTGCCAACGACGATGCCGGGAATGACGACCACGCGAGAGCGATATGAAAAACAGCACGTTCAGTCCGGCTGCGTTTTCTGTCACAAGCAGTTTGATCCGATCGGCTTTGCGTTCGAGCACTTTGATGAAGTAGGTCGCTATCGCTCGACGGAAAAAGGACTCCCAATCGATGACTCTGCACGGATTGTGAATGCCAGCGATGAGCTACTGATGACGGCCACAGGACAAGCAGATCTCAGCTCGCAGCTTGCAAGTCGTGAAGATGTGCGCGCGTGTGCTGCGGACATGATGGCGACGTACAGCTACGGAATCAGCGAAGGACTCCCAAGCTGTTTGGTGCGCAAAGTCCGTCCTGATCTGGGATCGAATGAAGCCAGCTTGACCGACTATCTGCTTCAGCTGACTACGTCTGCGCACTTTACGCGCCGTCGCTAAATCCGTGATTCCTGCTGCGATTCTGCATCCATCACTGCGGCTCACATACAAAGTCCTGTTACAATCCGCTGGGTGTTTGTGCGTGCTGGGATCTGGATCCTCCTTCTGTGCTCTGTCCTGGTTCCATTGGCTGCGTGGGCGAATTTTCCGTCGGTGGTTGTGCTGTGGATGCAGTCTTCGGAAGACACAGAGCTGGCTGCTCGAATGAGCGGACAGCTTGCGGACTTGTCCGTGCGGATTCAGTCGATCGGAAGCGAAGAAGCAAGCGCTACACCTTCAGAACGATTGCTTCGCGCGACGCAGCTACGCAGTCAGCTGAGCGCTCTGTGTCTGGTGTATTGGGACAAGGAATCGCGCGGCAGACGACTGCGTATCGTCACAACCGACAGGCTGTTTGAGCGACTGATCGAACAGACCGATCGGACACAAGGACTGTCCGCTGCGATGGAAAGTGCGGCGGTGGTAACACGCGCTGTGGTGCGTGCGCTGCTGGCCGGAGAGCCCACAGGAGTCAGCTTGGCCGAGGCCATGGCTGCGCAGCCAACACCTGAAGTCTTGCCCGAAAAGGAAGCTGTGACTCCTTTAGATCAGTCTGCACGGACAGCCGTTCTGCTTGGGATGGGTTGGCTGGGCGGAATCGATGGACAGAGTCCGTTTGGTCAGCACTCCTTGGGTCTGTCTGCATCGCTTCCGGTTTCGCGCGTGGTCTTGCGACTGTCTCTGTGGGCTGGACTCCCTTCACGCTGGTCAGATGATCTGTTTTCCGTTTCGCTGTCTCGCTATAGTGCTGCGCTTGGTGCGCAGGTGGTGCTGTTTCAGTCGTCCTCGCTGCGTCTACTTACCGGACTGGGAGTCACCGGATCCCTTTTTCATCGCAGCACGCTGTCTGTGTCATCAGGATACGAACCGACAGCGTCACAGGTTGTGCTTGGCATCGGAATCGTACCGAGTCTGGCGCTGTGGCTTCGTCCTTCGCTACGGATTCCGCTGTGGCTGGAACTGTCTGTCTCTGCGGAAGCGCTGCTGCGTCGTCCTCGGCTTGGCTATGTCGAGCCAAGTGGGTTTGCGGTCTACAGAGAGCTGTGGCCGGTGTGGCCGCTTGGGGGACTCCAGATTCTGTGGAGTCCACTGACCCGATCGCAGCCCGCGAGATCTCTATCATCGGAAGGCGCTCCTACGTCGAGTTAGGTACATCGGTTCGTGAGGCTGATCGCTACATCTTCAGATGCTTCGCTTGTTCCCATGCCCGCACTGGGAAGCGATGCCCGTCCGCCCGATCCTCGGATTGCAGCGGCGCAGCAAGGCGATCGCAAAGCGCTGGCCGCGATCTTGTCAGAGCTGTTGCCGCGCGTGCGAAACCTGATTCGTTATTTGATACGCGGAGACAGCGATGTGGATGACATCGCACAGGAAGCACTGATTGCGATTGTGCGCGGAATCCCTTCCTATCGTGCGGAAGGAAAGCTGACTTCGTGGGCGGATCGCATCGTGGCTCGCACCGCGATTGGCTGGCGACGCAAAGAACGTCGCACCAAAGAGCGTGAGCGTGAGTCGGCAGAGGCTCCGGTTGCGCGTACAGGAGACGCCCCCGATCAGTACACGCTGCGGAGACAAGCAGTGGCTCGGCTCGATCATCTTCCTGATGAACAGAGACAAGCGCTGGTACTTCATCACATGATTGGACTGAGCATTCCTGAAGTGGCCGTACACTGTGGCGCTTCCCAGGAAACGATTCGGAGCCGACTGCGGCTCGCGCAAGGAAAGCTACACGAGCTGGCGCGAAGGCAAGGTGACTCCACAGAAACGGAGGAGGCACCTTGAGCGAACGCCGATCCACAGAGTCTCTGGACATCGAAGGACTTCTGCCTCCGCTCGATGATCAGCCCGGTCCTGCGCCGCCTCTATCGGCAGTGGCGCAAGCTGCGCTGATTGAACAGGCGCTTCACAAAGGATCGACCATTCCCGTTCAGAGCCTGAGACGCGGACTGATCTTCGGCGGTGCCGCAGCAATCACAGGGGCCGTTTCCTATCTGCTGTTTCGTCGCTGGATCCGGATTCCTAAGACGATGTCATCTCCGACCACAGGAGCGGAATCAGCTCCTGTCTTTACAGCGCAGCCAGAAGTACGCACCAAGCCAGGAGTCGAAGCGCGAACAAAGACGAGATCAGAAGCAATCACAGACAGTGCCAGCAGTCATAGTACGCAAGCGAAGAAGTCCGATTCACGCAGCGCACACGACCTGCTGCGGATTGCCAATGAGCGACGAAGAAAGCAGCGCTTTGCGGAAGCTCTCCAGATCTATCAGCAGATCGTGCAGCAGGATCCAACCAGTGAAGAAGGCTATGTCGCGCGTGTGGCGGCAGGTGGACTTTTGCTTGAAAAGAAGAAGCAACCACAGGCCGCGCTGCGAATGTTTCGATCTGCGCTGCGCACTCGTCCACAGGGAACGCTTGCGGAAGAAGCTCGCTTAGGAATCTGTGATGCGCTGGCGCAGCAGTCTGATCGCGCAGCAGAAGCCCAAGCAATTCGTGAGTTCCTTGCGCATCACAGCGACTCTCCCGCGCGTGCCAGAATGGAAGTTCGACTGCGCCAAGCGACGGAGCGAACCACGCAATGAGTGCCTTCCGTTCGTCTGTCCTCATCGCTTTGTGCTGCGCAGGACTGAGCCTATCTGTAGCTGGATGTTCTGTGGATGATGTGATTGCAACTGCGCGCTGCTCTGAAGGAATTTGCGCAGAGCCAGTGAGCGCATTCTGTAGCGCTCAAGGTCCACAAGTTGCGGGCGCACAAGATGCATCCCTGTGTGGTGGCAAGCTGCTGGCGGCTTCTCTTCCTTCTCCACTCTGCGTCTGTGGAATGTTAAGTGGCGGCGACTTGCTGATCGATTCCTTTGACAGTTCCCAAGGTCCGTATCAGCCCGGACGCGCTGGCGGTGACATCGGTGTGGTGGGCGGAATCAGCGCGGAAGGAACCTGGGATGTGAGCGGTGCGCTGCGATCTTCGAGTCCTTCCATGGTGCAAGTGATGGGCGCGCTCTCTGTGCAGGGTCCGTTGGCTATTCAAGGAGGACTGAGCGGAAACACCGTCAGTGTGGCCAGCGATGCAGAGGTCGGAGGCAATATCTCTCTTGTGAACTTGTCGGTGCTGGGAACACTTACTACACCGATGGGAAGCACGGTCACTGTGACAGGTCAGCGCACGATTGGTCTGTCTCGGAGTGCCGCTGTCTCTGTCGCTGCGCCGTGTCCCTGTAGCTTGGATCCGTATGTCTCAGGTCCGATCTTGAACATCCAAGCAGAGAGTCAAACAGGGCGCTTGGGAATGGACCAAAACTCGCTCGAAGGATTTGCAGCCAGTCCATCGCTGCAACTGTCCTGTGGTCGCTACTACTTTCAGCGCGTGTCTGGCTTGGGAAGCTTGACGATTCAAATCAGCGGACGTGTCGAGCTGGCAATCGGCGGCGGTCTGAGCATCGGAAAAGACCTAACCATCTTACTTGCGGATGGCGCACAGCTTGATTTGTATGTTCACGGAGACGTGGAAGTTGGTGGCGTGGTGGCGATCGGGGATCCCAAGTCGCCTCCGCGCGTCCGATTCTTTCCGGGCGGAATCGATAGCATCTCTCTGTCCGGTGGCGGCTTCATCAGCGCGATCATGATGGGACGTAGGCGTGCGGTTTCGGTCAGCGCACCCCTGGATTTTTACGGTGGCTTGATAGTCGATTCTCTATCGATAAACAGCATGCTAAAGGTCCACTACGATCCGCAGATTTTGAACGTCAGCGGAAGCTGTCCGACTCCGTAAGGACTAAGCACAGAGACGGTCCTTCTGCACATTCCTATAGATCAGCGGTCAACGACACAATGCCGGTGGGTGACTCTGCTTGGCTTCCGATCCAGCGCTGGATGATCGGAGTCTGTAGCTGAACGCGCAGCAGCCAGTCTGTACGGATCGCAAACAGCACGCCGTAGGTCAGTGACACGAGCATTCCTCCGGTATTGGGAGCCAGCGCCCCACTTGAGAGCACACTCTGCATCGTCCACGATGTATCCAGGCCCGAGCCTACCGCAATGCGACGCACAATCGGAGTCTGCACAAACGCGGTCGCGCCCAGCACACTGCCTCGCTTGTAGTTCACATATCCGGTGCTGCTTAGGCGATAGCTGGCTGACAAAAAGAAGGAAACAGAGTCCCCAAAGTAGTTGTACTGCGCACCAAACAGACCATCCCACGATCCACTTCCGGGTTGTAGATCTGCCGTCGCTGGATATCCACTACTGTCTGTTCTGCGTGGTCCGGTTGGGGTCTTGATTCCGGCGAGTAGTCCGATCAGATGACGCGGTGAAAAAGAGCGATCCCGAAAGATCAGCGCACGCGCCATCAGCTCGAAATCACCCAGTCCGTATACGGTCTTTCCTTCATTTTGATCGGTCTGTGTATGGGCTGCAAAGAACGGAAGAAGAGCGGCGAACGTCAAAAAACTCGTCGGAGAATACGATCCTGTAAGTGCCGTACGTGCGATCAGCGTCCGTTCCTGCTGCGCGTAAGAGCTGTGAACCCCCGCGCGCTGCTCCAGTGACAAACGGAGGCGATGCTTGAACGGCTTTTCCATTCCCATGGCCGTCAGGGTTGGGTCACCGCAGCCGCAGGATGCACATGCACTCGCTCGGCTGGGAATCAAGCCCACGGCACCGCTTACGATCAAAGTACAGAGCAGACCTGCATTCATGACGGCGGCACGCTACCGCGCGAACGGGACGCTGGACATGCGGCAAAATGTCACAGGCACAGCGCGGCCAATCCGTGGTAGTTGCCGTCGTATGTCTGCTGATTCACACAGGCTGTCCGCTCCTCTCCACATGGCGCAACCAGAGCCTCTGGAGCCGCGCGCGATCAACTGTGACTGGTTCCTTCGCTTGCGACTCGGATCGCTCCTTGGTCAGATTGGGACGATCATCACGGTGCAGTGGGGAATGCGGATTCAGCTTCCGCTGCTCGCGCTGTTTTCGCTGATTGTGTTGGCGCTGCTGACCACGCTTGGTGCGCTGTATCTGAGACGGAAGAAGCGATCCATTCCGGGTCTACTGCTGCCTGCACTGATGGTTCATGATGTGCTTCATCTGACCGCGCTTCTGTCGCTGACAGGGGGACCGCTCAATCCGTTTGGCTTTCTGTATCTGGTGCTGATCGCGATGGCTGCGGTCTCTATGACTCCGCGCTTTACCTGGGCGCTCGCATCGCTGTCTGCACTCTGTTCCGCGCTCCTGTTTGTGTGGCATCGACCCCTTCCAATGTCTCATGCAGAGCAGATGCAGCTTCACATTCCTGGGATGTGGGTCGCGTTTAGCATCGCTGCGATCTTCATCGTGTACTTTCTGATGCGCGTGACGCATGCACTGCGTGAGCGCGAACATGAGCTGGAAGCAGCGCGCAACTTGGCACTTCGGAAAGAGAAGCTGGCGTCGCTGGCAACCTTGGCTGCGGGGGCCGCGCATGAGCTGGGATCTCCGCTTTCAACCATCAACTTGGTGGCCAAAGAGCTGCTGCGGAACCTGCCGCACGATGCGGAAGGACTGCGCGATGATCTCGATCTGATTCGTGAATCGGTCGAGCGCTGTAGAGCTGTTTTGACGCAGCTCGCAAGCGATGCGGGTCAGCATCCGGGGGAAAGTCTATCGACGCAGCCGGTGTCTGTTTGGCTGTCCGGTGCGCGGCTTGCGCTGCCAGCACTACCGCCGGTTCACGTTCATCTATCCGATGAGAGAACGATTCCTTTGCTGACTGGACCAGAGCGTGCGTTGACGCATGCCTTGTCTGCGCTGATGAAGAACGCGCAAGATGCATCTGCTGATGTCGATGGACCAATAGATGGATCGATAGATGGATCGATAGATGGATCGATAGATGGATCGGTAGATGTCTACGTAAAGTCCGTCGGTGATCTCGTTGAGATTGTAGTTGCAGACAGTGGATCAGGAATGGATGAAGACACGCTGACGCATGCGGGCGAGCCGTTCTTCACCACCAAGCAGCCAGGACGCGGAATGGGTCTTGGACTGTTTCTGTGTCGTGAAGTTGCAACCAGTATGGGCGGAACGCTTCACATTGAATCGACCAAAGGAAAAGGCACGACTGCGACGCTGCGCGTTCCTTCTTCGATGCAAACAGAGGACTCGCAATGAGCGGAGTCAGTAGGCCAGAATCGGGTGCGCTCGCGCTGCTTGATTCGCAGACTGTGCTGCTCGTTGATGATGATGATCGACTCCGTGAACGGATGGCGCGTGCGCTGCGTGAGCGCGGGTACGGAGTCCGCACAGCCGATGGATATGACGCTGCGATGGTCCTTGCGAAAGCAGAGCCTCCCGAGCTGGCGGTCGTGGATCTGAAGATGCCCGGTCGATCAGGACTGGAGCTGGTTCGGGATCTGGCTCTGCTGGATGCGGGCACTCGGATTGTGGTCCTGACCGGATACGGAAGCATTGCAACTGCCGTCGATGCAGTTCGTTTGGGAGCACTTCAGTATGTCACCAAGCCAACCGATGCGGATGAGCTGATCGCTGCGTTTGCCCGAGCGGGACAGCCACCGCTGACCACCACCTCTGGAGACGTACAGATTCCTTCTTTGGCCAAAGCAGAGTGGGAACACATTCAGCGGGCGCTGTCTGAAAGTGGCGGAAACATCTCGGAAGCGGCACGTCGGTTGGGACTGCATCGTCGCTCTCTTCAGCGCAAGCTAAGCAAGTATCCACCCGGAAAATAGGAGTCTCTGTTCACCATGAAGACCTTGAACAGGAGTCGCTTACACGCACTCCTTTTGACCTTTCCTTGGCTCTTCCTTTGTCAGTGTGATGACTTGTCCGCAAAGGGCCCAGAGCCAAGCTATGAAGGCTGTGCCAGCGACGAAAACTGGATCACACTAGATAACGCACTGAAAAGTGCTTCTGCGCAGGTGGATCCAGAGCAAGCGCCGATTTTTACAGAGCCAACAAGCGATGCATTCCTGGCGAGTGATATCGCAGCGGTGTTTCGCTTTGCGCCAAGCAAGAGCAGTGCAGGACAGCGTGATGGCAACGTCACTTGTCCTCAGTATCAGCCGCAGCATCATGGCGGACTTTCTCCGCTGCATCTGCCCGAGGTGACCGGAACGGTGTTCGATCTGCATGTGCGTATTGATGGATCGGATGTCTATCGGGTGCTGACCACGCGACAGTTTGCGGGGATTCCGCTGGCAACCTGGCGAACCTGGACCGGAAAGACGCTGACGGTGACGCTGTATCGGAGTCACTTCCAAAAAAACGAGATCGTCTCTGGACCGTTCCGTTCTGCACCTCTTTCCGTATCGATCAAATAGCTTGTCGCTGGCCAAGTAGCTTGTCGCTGGCCAAGTAGCTTGTCGCTGGCTGAGCTGCTCTCGCTGCGACAACTTGTCACATGTTCATGCACGTAGTCCTTGACTAGCGTTGCGATGTTGAACCTAACTTCTCGTAAGGAGCCACGCCGTGAAGATTCCTTTTCTATCTCTGCTTGTGAGCGGACTGTGTCTGCTTCCTGTTGGTTGTGAACACTCTCCGTCGGAACATGGCAACAGCGATGATGCCGATACGCATGAGCATCATCATGATGGAGACATGGCAACTGCGGATCTCTCCTCTGCGCAGACGCAGTCCGTGGTGCTGTCGTTCGCAGCGCAGCTAGGTCAAAAGGAAGCGCGCTGTGGACAAAAGTATAGTGGCTTAGGAAAGAGCGGTTCTGCGACGCTGGAGCTGTCCGATCTTCGCTTCTATGTTCACGATGTGCGGCTTGTGGAGCAGCAAGGAACCGAGGTTCCGCTGACGCTCACAGTAGATAACAAGTGGCAGAACCAGCGCGTTGCGCTGCTGGACTTTGAAGACAAGAGCGGAGCGTGTACAGGAACGACAGAACTGAACACTGTAGTACGCGGAACCATCCCGGCTGGTAGTAACAAGTGGCAAGGACTGCGATTCCGTTTGGGCGTTCCGTTTGCGCTCAACCACGCGGATGTGACCAAGGCAGAGTCGCCGCTCAATCTCAGCTCGATGTTCTGGTCGTGGCAGTCTGGCTATAAGTTTTTGCGTCTGGAAGGGGAAGTGACTGGCAGCGCGGGTCTGGTCGTTCACTTGGGAAGCACTGGCTGTCAAAAAGACGGAACGGGTGCAGTGATAAGCTGCCAGAGTCCGAACCGACCTGAGGTTTCGCTGACAGGATTCGATCCCTCATCGTCCAAGATTGTGCTGGATGTAGCGACGCTGCTGGCGGAGTCAGACCTTATGCAGACCAAGGGAACAGAGTGTATGTCTGGACCTGGCAATGCGGACTGTGCGCCCCTATTTTCTGCGCTGGGACTTCCCTACGGAAGCAGTCCTTCCGTCGCGCAAAAGATCTTTCGCGTAGGACCATAGCGGATCATGAACAGAACTCGATCGCTTCATCTGTGTGGCCTGTTGTGTAGCCTGCTTGGCAGCTTGTACGTTGGCTGCGTACCGACGGATGTTCCAGCGGAAGCGGTCGCAGAGGAGTCTCTCCCCAAAGGATTCCCAGCACCGCTTGTGCCTACACAAAACCCACAGAGCAAGGTCAAGATCGAGCTGGGCAGACGGCTGTTTTACGACAAGAGAATGTCCGGCAACGGCACGCAGTCCTGCGCATCTTGCCACAAGCAAGAGCTGGGATTTACCGACGGACTTGCTCGCTCTGTGGGATCGACCGGACAGATCCATCCACGCTCGGCCATGGGCCTGACGAATGTGGCGTATGTCTCTGCGCTGACGTGGGCCAATCCGCTTTTGCGGACGCTGGAAGAACAAGCGCTTGGACCCATGTTCGGAGAGCGTCCGGTGGAGCTGGGACTTAGCGGAAAAGAGCAAGAGTTACTGGATCGCTTGTCGTCGGATGCGCGCTATCCAGAGCTGTTTGCGCGTGCGTTTCCTGATGAGCCGCGTCCGATCTCTTTGACGAACATCACCAAGGCACTGGCGAGCTTTGAAAGAACGCTCATCTCGGGTCGCTCTGCGTACGATCGATTCATCTACGGCAACGAACCTGGCGCGATGTCTGATGCAGCCAAGCGTGGAATGGATCTGTTTTTTTCCGAGCGGTTGGAGTGCTTTCACTGTCATGGCGGCTTCAACTTTTCGGATGCAACGACATCAGAGCGCTCTACCTTTGATGAAACCAACTACCACGTAACTGGGCTGTATAACATCGCAGGAACTGGCGCGTATCCGACGGGAAATCAAGGTCTGTATGAGCTAACCGGAAAGGATCGCGATCGTGGTCGATTCCGCGCACCCACGCTGCGCAACATTGCTGTGACCGCTCCGTACATGCATGACGGAAGCGTCGCAACGCTGGAAGATGTGCTGGATCATTACGCACGCGGCGGACGAAATGTCACAGAGGGTCCAAACGCTGGCGATGGTGTACTTCATCCCAACAAGAGCCTGTTTGTCCGTCCGTTTTCGCTTAGCCCGAGTGAGCGCGCAGATGTGATCGAGTTCCTACACGCGCTCACCGATCCAAGCTTTTTGCAAAATCCCGCGCTGTCGGATCCGTTTGCCAAACAGTGATCTGTTGGCACTCTGTTAACGCTCTGTTGGCATTCTGGTAACGCTTTGGCTGCACTCAAAGCAGGCTCGCGAACGTCGTCTCTCCCAGCGTCTGCTGCTGCTGTTTTTCTAGCTTGGCCAGCACTTGATCGAGCTGATCCGGCTCTGATTCAGAGTGCTGATACTGCGTGGGCTGAAACAGATGCAGCACTTCTGCGATCCGAATCGACTCAGGAGGCCGCGCCAGCAGATAGCCATCTTCGTGTTCGACCACCAGGTTGTGCTTGGCCAGACGCGACAGAATCTTGCGCGCGACGCTCTCTGGGAGTCCGTGACGCTGCGTCAGCTCATCCACCGGAAGGTACTTGTCGCCACTTTTGAACTGCCGTGCAACATCGGTCAGGAGCCGCGCAGCCAAAGGTCCGCTGATCGTCAGATGGGAATCACGCGCAGAGCCAGACTCATTGAACTTGAGCTGCCACGGGAGACGCTGCACAGCGCGAGAGACCTCGACGCCCCACAGCACAATCAGCCACCACAGATAGATCGAAAGCAGGAACAGCGGAAGGACTCCCAACGCTCCGTAGATCGACTTGTAGCTCGTCGCAACCCAGGACAGATATCGACCAAGTCCAGACTTGCTGATCTCCAGCAGAATCGCGGCTGTTGCGCCACCTGCTGCTGCTGCTTGCCAGGACACACGCAGCGTAGGAATCAAGCGATTGGCCAATGACAGCATCACCATCGTCAGCAGCGGAGACAGATACGGCAGAAACACCGCGAAGCCTCCCCACAGCTTTTCCGTTTGCACAAAGGACAGCGTCACCACAAACGGAATCAGCGTGATGCCCGTGTAAAACAGAAGGAATCGCTCGATGTATGTCCGCTCGCGATGCGATTCCCAGATGTGATTCCAGATCGACTCTACCGATAGGAACAGGAAGAATCCCACACCGAGCGCAGCGACGATACCGAAGCTTCCCAGTCCGCCTGCGGTGAAGTTCTGGGAAAACGTCGAAAGACGACCCACCACCTCGGCTTGCGCTTCCTGAGAAGACGGAAACACCTGCTGCACCATCACGGACAGAAGCCGCGATCCATCTTCAAGCTGTCCCGAGTACTTTAGCAACGCCAGTGCGATCGCAATCAGCGGAACCAGCGCCAGCGCAGTCTGATAGGACAGAGACGACGCCGATAACGAGCAGCGATCCTGCCAAAAGCCTTCCAGCGACATCGTGAGGATGCGACGGAGGCGCTGACCGAACGGAGGCAGCTTCGACACAAGCTCAGGTTGACTCGGTGACACGATCGCTATCTTCACACGTTTTGCGCGCGTTCGGCAGCGCTGTTGTCGCGCACGGCGCAGGCTTCCGGCTGGCTTATTCGGAATCGTGGCTGCTCGACGTGGTAGATGTCGCTTCTCTGGCCATGACCGCATCCACAATGCGAGTCATATCGAGCTTTTGAATGTTGGCTCCACTGGCCGCAGGAACGATCAAGATCGGCTTTCCTGCGAGTGCGTCTGCGATGCGGAGCTTTACCGCCGTTCGACCACCTGCACCCGACATTGCCTTGTTCTGTTTTTCGATCGCTTTGGCTTTTGCAGAGGCTTCTACCAAGATGGCTTTGGCGACTCGCTCGTTTTCATACAGGCCGCGCTCTGCTGCGATTCGGATCCTCTCTACACGACCTTTGGCCTCGGCAATCTGCGCTTGTACGTCACCGCGAGCTTTCTCTAGCTGCCGGGTCTGTTCCGCTTCCGCTGCCTGGGCTTCGCTCTTTAATCGTTCGGCATTCTGTTCTGCGATCTTGCGGTCGTGAATCACGCGCTCGTACTCTGGATTGAAGCGCTGTTCTCCGGGCATCACTTCCAGAATCAGGACTCCTTCTGCGTTCAGCTCCTCATTGAGCTTTGCCTTCGCTTTGCTGGCTTTTTCAAGCAGTCGCTTGCGATCGAAAAACTCCTCAGAATGCAGCTCATTGAACGCATCGCGCACATAAGCCCGACACGCAGGACGAACCAGCTCTTCCTTGATGATCGCGGTGCTCTTTCCGCCACGCGCCAGAATCTGCGGTGCCTTGAGTCGATCAATCTGCCATGTCACCGTCACATCAATGCTGATGTCGTTTCCATCGGTGGTTTTTAACAGAACCGGATCATCGGCTCTGTCATCGTTGCGCTCTTTGTTCTTGGCCATCTCCAGCTTTTGGATCGTGATGTCAAACGTCGCCCAGTCCGATAGAAACGGAAAAAAGACATAGGTTGCACCGGGCTCGTACACATGTGGCTCAATGCCTGCGCCGAAGATCTTGCTGGTGCGAACGCCGACCTCGGTACTCTCGGTCGAAAACGTACTACAGCCGCCCAGTCCACTTGTCATCAGCAGCGCGCACAGGACTCCCAACATGCGCACAGAAGGACTCTTGAACGCTTCCTGATTGCGCATTACTTCACCTCAAACTGCCGGAGCAGATCGCTGATGTTGAGTGGGTTTGTGCTGCCTTGTCCCGTCGATGGAACGATGATCACGCGGACTCCTTTCATCAGATCCGCAAGCTTTTGTCCCACCATCGCTTGCGCTCCTGCACCTTCGAGCGCGTGATTTTCCAGCTCGGTCCCTTGGGCTTGCGCGCTCTTGACCAGCAAATCTCCTTCCGCCGCTTTGGTGCGCTGATACAGATTGGCATCCGATAGAAGCTGTGCGACATCACGCGCTCCCTTTTCGCGCTCGACTTGCACTGCTGCTTGTCCCATCGAAATGATCTCGCGCTTGCGTGCGTCTTCACGCGCTGCTGCACTCTCTGCACGGTTTTTAAAGACCATCTGATCTTGGATTTTTCGCTGCTCGATCTGATGCTGATAGGCCTTGTCGTAGGAAAACTGTCGGATCAGCAGCTTCACCAGCTCGATCCCTTTGCTGTCAAACTCTGCGCGCAGCATGTCCGACGCGAGCTTGGTCTGACGAAGGCGCTTGTCACCTTGATAGAACTCCTCTGCGGTCAGCTCTCCCAACGCTTTGCGGAGCGCATTGTCTGCGGTCGGAATCACCACCGAGCTTTCGTACATCTTGCCCGGTCCAATCATGGTGATGACGCGATGTGGATCTTTGATGCGATACAACACCGTTGCATCGACCGTGACTTTGTAGCTGTCGGCAATCTGAATCACGATTGGATCATGTGTCCGTCCGCTCTGCGTTCGCTCTGGCGATGAGCTCATGTTCAGCGCTTGCAGATCGGTCGGAAAGATGTGAACCCGCTCATAGTTGGGAATGACCAGATGGGTTCCGGTCTGTAGCGGCGTTTTCCGAATGCCGGAGTTGTTTCCAAAGTAGACCTGTCGCATGCCGACTTCCGCAGGTCCGACATAGACCGTGGTACAGGAAGACAGCCACCAGCCTGCGATGAAAAAGACGAGCGGAATGCTAAACCAGCGTCTACTGAACAGATACCTGACGACCCGAAACAGTGTATCCATGCGGACTCCTGAAGAAGGAGAGGAATCACTCCTTCTGTGAATATGAAGTACTTACGATGACTCTTTTCTACTTGCTGTGGTCGTCGCTGCTTGCGAAGCTGCGGCCAGAAGTTGCTTCCTGGACTGTGAATCCGTAACCGGAGGCAGCGGCAGCGATCGTCCCAGCTTGTCGAGATCTTCAGCCAGTCCAAACAGCGCCACTTGATGCTTCTGCGCCAGCCAGGCTCCATGTAGATCGGGAAGGAACGGACTCAGCACCGGAGCCAGCGCCGCCAGTGCAAACGGAATCCACTTTTCCCACAACGGAATGAACGGAGCCCGCACCAGAAACACACCGAGCAGAAAGAATCCGATGACGTACGTGATGCGGTTGTACAGCTCTCGGCCTTGCCAGGCCCGACGCGGCGCTTGTTCGTGCTGATTCTGAACCTTCGCCAGGCGCGCATAGCGAGGCAGAAGCACCGCGCTCACTTCCCGCTGATACAGCGCAAACTGCCCATCTTGGGACAGATCGGCATCGCTTTCTTCGACGCGAAACTCTCGATATAGCTCGGCCAGTCGCAGGTCCGTTCGCTTTTGAAGCAGCGAAAGAACCTCCGCTTCGCTTGTCTCTGCTGGAATCGCTGGCCGATAGCGCTCCAAATCGGCGACCAGCTCCCCGCAGAGCATCCCAAACTCTGTCTCCGCCCGCTTGATCACGACAGTCTGGCCAGATCTTAGCCGTGAACAGAGAGCGAGTGTGCGAAAAAGCGGACGATTCTAGGTTTTCCGGATGCAGAGGCCGGGGCCGTTACTTTTTGCCGCCGATGCCCGCAGCCTGCTGTTCAAGCTGAACGGCCCGACGCTGAAGCTGAGTTGCCAAGGACTGAAGCTCGGCTTCGGCTCTCGACAGGGCTCCGACTTGGGCGGCAGCATCGCCCGCTGCATCACTGCGGAGCAGCGCATCGAGCGTCGCTGGGTCCATCGCAGTTCGGAGCGCGCCGGGTGATGGACCAGGATCCGTTGGTGCGCTGACTGGACCTGGGGCTCCACCAACCGACGGCGCCGCAGCAGAGTCGTTGAACTTTGTCTCGCTGCGGCCTCCCAAGTTGCCAGCGCTTCGACGAGAGGTTGCTTGCTCTGCAAACAGATCTTCATCGACAGACAGCGCGCGCTGACGGACACGCTGACGAGCTTGCAGCGTCTCGCGACGGTCGGAAAGGCGCTTCATCTCGCGCAGCAGCTTATCGGCAGAGTCCCGCAGCAGATCGGCCCGGTCGCGCAGCTCTTGCGGATCGTCGAGCGTTGCTTGCTTCTGTCCCAGGACCACGCTCGACTGCGTCAGCGCCTTCAGTCGCTCTGGCTCGTCGGCATAGAGCTGCTCGCTTAGCTCTGCGCGCAGTCGCAGAAGCAGCAGCCGCTTGGCCGAATCGAGCGCGCCCGATTCCCCCGACAGCAGCCGATCCGCCAGCGACAGGCTTCGCTTTTGCTGCGCCACAAGCTGCTGACTTATCTTTTGCAGCGACGAAGCGCGCAGCGACAGCTCATCGGCCCGATCTTTGGCTTGGGCCAGCAGCTCGTTCAGACGGAGATCGCGAACCGGACCTGACGGTTGGGCTTTGAGCTGCTCAATCTGCGCGACGAGCTTGGACTGTTCCGACTCACGCTGGGACAGCTCGCGCAGGCTCTGCGCTTTGTGCGCTTGGGTCTTTTGCTCTTCCGTTCGCCCTTGCTCGAGCTGCTGCCACAGCGACGGAAGCTTCTGGGTCTGCACGACATCCGCGACTGCTGGCTGCGGCAGCGTCACGACGAACAGCACCGACAGAAACAGCGGACGCAGCCACGAAATCGACTGTTGCGCTGTGAGTGACCTGCTGTGGATGTGTCGCCGGTTCATCGAAAGGGGGCCTACTGCACGGTTCTGCAAACCGTGTGCCCAAGCTGGCCAAGTCTACGTCGAGTCGCAAGCGCATCGGCACGCAAAGTCGTGCGCCTCAGTTTTTTGAGGCGTGTGCTATAACCCGCCGCACATGGCTGACACACTCGACCGAGGCGCAATTGAAGCAATGGTTCGGGACGCGCTGCGCAAGCACTCTGATCAGCGCGCAGTCGCCGAGCACGTCGCACAAGCGACCTTTACCCACGGTGGGGAAGTGCTGCTGCAACCCAGTGTGCTGCCCAATCCGGCGCAGCCTGCATCGCTGAAGTCGCTGATTGCCTCGACTCCGGCGCGGGTTGCGGTGGGTCGAACTGGGACGCGCTATACCACTTCGACGCTGCTCAAGTTTCGGGCGGATCACGCGGCGGCGAAGGAAGCGGTGCTGTCCGAGGTCAACAGCGAGCTGCTCACGCGTCTGGGCTTTGTGCAGGTGCGCAGTCAAGCCAAGGACAAGAAGCACTTTTTGCAGCGTCCCGACGCAGGTCGTGCGCTGTCCGACGAAGCCAAGGAAGTCGTTGTTGCGAAGCTGCCCAAAGGTGCGCAGCTTCAGATCATTTATGGCGATGGACTTTCGGCGGAAGCGATCAACGTCAATGCCGAGCCGCTTCAGCAAGCGCTCAGTCGAGAGCTTCAGTCTCGAGGTATTCGCGCCAATCCGCCGCTGTTTGTCCATCTGTCGCGCGTCAAGATCATGGACGAAGTGGCGCGGCTTATCGAGTGTGAGAGCTGTCTGTTCATCTGCGGAGAGCGTCCCGGTCTGGGCTTTGCGGATAGCTTGTCGGCGTACTTTATCTATCGGCCAGCGACGGGCGCAACCGATGCGGATCGCGAAGTGATCTCGAACATCAACCCGCGTGGCTTTCCGCCTGCGCAAGCGGCGGTGCAGATCTCCGACAGCATTGCGCGCATCCTGCGGGACAAAAAGTCCGGCGTCATCCTCGGGTAAAAGGGCAGGGCAATCGCATGGCGCGCTTTTCTCTCTGTCCGGTAAAGCCTCAGGTATTGTCGGTGCGCACGATTGCCACCGTCGCAGAGCCACTGGCGCAGCAGCTTGGTCTTGCTGACGGTGTGCGCTCGGTCGGCTTTATCACCTGTACGAGCGATGATGCGCTGTACGTGGCGCTCGACGAAGGAACCAAGGCCGCAGCGGTCGAAGTGGTGTATGCGAAGTCGTTTTACGCTGGCGCGGCGCATGCGTCGGGACCGCTCTCGGGGGAAGTGATTGGCTGTTATGCCAGCCACGACATCGACGAGGTTCATCACGCACTCGAAGCCTGTCAGCGCTGTCTGTCCGACGAAGCTTGGTTTTATTCAGCGGATGGACAGGGACGGCTGTGCTTTTTTCCTCACGTCGTGCGTGCGACGGGACGATATCTGTCCAAGCTGGCCAATGTCTCCGTCGGAGAGCCGCTTGCCTATCTGATTGCACCACCGCTGGAAGCGATGATCGCGATCGACGCGGCGCTGAAAGTCGGCGGAGTCGAGCTGCTCAAGTTCTTCGGGCCTCCGACGGAAACAAACTTCGCGGGTGCGTACTTGTCGGGCTCGCTGCCTGCGTGTGAAGCGGCGGCGGAAGCGTTTGCGGCGGCGGTCATCGACGTGGCGAAGTCTCCGCTGGCGGCTCGACAGTCGGCACGCGGTGGTGGTGAGTCGCTGGGAGGCAGACCGCCCGGACCGGGAGAAGGTCGCTTCAAGGTTCTTTCGACGGGACAGCGACTTCAGAAAAAGCCCGAACACCTGACGCATCTGCGCGACGACGAGACGCTGGTCGAAAAGAGCCATCCGCGCATGCGACTGCGCGGCAAGCTGGATCTGCTGCAAGGGCTGGTGCTCGATGCGCAGCGCACGGCGGACACGGAAGGCGCATCGGGTCTGGTCGGTGATCTCGAAGAAGTGATGCAGCTGCTGCGTGCGATGGTTGGCTGCGAGGTGATGGAGACGCCGCTGCCCGAACAGAGACTGCTCGGAATGACGCAATCAGAGATTCGCCACGCGTCGCACAACACGCACAAGCTCTACGGCGTTCCGTTCATGTATCCATCGATTCGTCAGGGGGAAATGGTGGCGCGGCTCTATCAGTGTCGAGCCACCGCGCGGGAAGCAGAGCTTGCTTGTTATGATGCGTTTCCGGTGCCGGTGCCTCCCGATCCCGGCAATCCCGGTGAGCGTGCTGATTTGAAAGCTGCGCTCAACATCTTGTCATCGGCGCTGTATGTGATGCAGTGCAAGTTTGTGGGCGGACATTACGGAGTCCGTCGCAAGCCCGGTCCGCTAAAAGGTTGGCGACCGCCCGCAAAACACTGATTGGTTTTGCTAGTGTGCGGGTTGTGAAGACTCCCGCCCAATCGTTGTCGGTGCGCGGTCTGTCGCGCCAGGTTGCTGTCGCGCTTCTGTCTTGGCTACTCGGATCGGGCTGTACACAGACCACAGCCGAAGATCCGCTGGCATCCGATCCAGATGCTGTGGCCAAAGGACAAGCGCTGTATGTAGAGCACTGCTCTGTCTGTCATGGCACAAGCGGACAAGGAGTCTCGGCTCCGTCGCTGCTGCCATCCACCCAGAGCGAATCATCACTTCGCGAGATCATTGCGCAGCGGATGCCACCGGGAAGTCCGGGGCGCTGTAGCGGATCGTGCGCGCAGTATGTGACGGCCTATATCAAAGCGGACATGAAGGCCGGTTCACCGACGTGTGGTGAGCGCAGCTTGGGAGTCCGTCGCTTGCGACTCCTGACGCGAAAGGAATACCAAAACACCATCATGGATCTGCTGCCACAGCGCAGCGGAACCTGTGTGGCTCCGGTGTTTTCGTACGATCCAATGGGAAAGACGCTGCGGTCGGTACATGTGGCGGGAAGCTTCAACAACTGGCCCGCAACGCTCGCACTAGGAGGCTGGCCCCTTACCTATTCAGCGACGGAAAAGCGCTGGAAGTTAGAGCGTGTACTGGATCCCGGTTCCTACAGCTACAAGTTTGTACTGGATGAAAAGGACTGGGTGACTGATCCCGGAAATCCGCGCACGATGCCGGATGGCTTTGGCGGACAGAACTCGCTGTTGACCGTGACGTGTAAGCCAGGTGCTACGCAGCTTGATCTGACTGCGGACTTGCCTCCTGATGCGCGACCGGAAGGATATGGTTTTGACAATCATTCCGACGGAAGATTGGTGTCTTCTTCGCATCTGGAAGGATTCCGCAAAGGGGCAGAGATCGCGGCGAAACAGATCACGGATCAGCTCTCTACAGTGCTTCCTTGTGATCCAAACGGAGGCCGTGCAGCAGCCTGTGCAGAGCAGTTCTTGCAGACGTTTGGACTGCGCGCGTTCCGTCGTCCCCTTCGTTCAAGTGAGCTGTCGCGATATCAAGCGCTCATCGTGTCACAGAAGACCTTTGCGGAAGGAATCTCTGCGGCGGTTCAGGCGCTGCTGACCAGTCCGCACTTCCTATATCGATCAGAGCTGGGAGAGCCACAGCCCGACGGAACCTACAAGCTGACTGCGTATGAAGTGGCGAGCGCGCTGTCGTATCTGTTTTGGGGCAGCATGCCTGATGAACAGCTCTTTGCGGCGGCAGCGCGTGACGATTTGCGTACTCCTGAACAAGTGAAAGAGCAGGCGCAGCGACTGTTATCGAGCCCACGCAGTCGTACGGTGCTGGGTTCCTTTGCGCTGGCGTACTTGGGCGCGGAAGACATCCTGACCGCGAACAAGAGCACGGTGCTGTATCCTGACTTTTCGACCGCACTGCGCAGCGCGATGGCGGAAGAGACGCAGCGCTTCTTTGCGCACGTTGCGCTCGACGGAAGCGGACGCTTTGAGGAGCTGTTTACGGCGGACTATTCCTTCGTGAATGCAGATCTGGCGCGGCTCTACGGAATGAGCGGAGTATCTGCAAGTACGCATGCAAAGCAGTCCTATGGATCGGTTCAGCGCGCGGGATGGCTTGGACATGGCAGTGTGCTTGGAAGCTATGCGCACTCTGATCAAAGCTCACCGATTCGCAGAGGTCTGTTTGTGCGCAGACAGCTACTCTGTGAAGAGCTTCCGCCACCGCCTCCCAACGCGGGCGGAGTTCCGCAGGTGGATCCGAAAGCAACCACGCGTGAGCGCTTCCGCCAACACACCAGCGTCGCGTTCTGTAAGAGCTGTCATCAGTACATTGACGACGTAGGCTTTGGCTTTGAGCGCTTTGATGCGATCGGAAAGTGGCGTGAATCGGAAAACGGTCAGCCGATTGACTCGCTCGGAGATCTCAATGATCGGGAAGCGCTGGGATCGCTGACGCATGCGCAGTATGGATCGCTCAAAGAGCTGGGCCAGCTTCTGGCAGAATCCGAGCGTGCGCGATACTGTTTCGTGCGCAAGACGCTGCGCTATGTGCAAGGCGCGCAGGAAGATGTGGGACAGCACTTCTGTTCTCTGTGGCGACTTCAGAATCGCTTCCGTGACAGCGGACATCGCATGCAAGAACTGTTGCTGGCGATTACTGAAAGTGAAGGATTCCTGCTGCGAGCAGCAGAGGCTCCGACCCAGGAAGGAGTGTCCCGATGAGCGTGTTTTCTCGACGAACACTGCTGCGTGCGGCGGCTGCTTCAGCGCTGGCTCTTCCGCTTGGCGGACTGGATCCAGCGGGGCGACGTGCGCTGGCGGCTCCTTCTGGTGGGGCGCGGCGCGTCATCTTCTTTTACTTCCCCGATGGGGTTGCTGGTCCGTCGGCAGATGGCAGTCCCAGCCTGTGGCACTTGCAAGGGAGCGAGCGCAGCTTTTCCTTAAACGAACAGCTTCAAGGACTGGGAACCCTGAAGGATGACTGCGTATTCCTAACAGGTCTGTCTTCTGGTCCCACGGATACTGGAAGTCATCCTGGCGGAGCCAAAAAGTTACTGACCGCCGTCGATGGTGGCAACGGAGAGTCCATCGATCAGTACCTGGCCAAGACCGCAGGTGCGGGGGCTCTGTTTCGTCATCTGTATCTGGGCGCGATGGCCAATCACAACAGCGCGTCTGGAGACAAACACATCTCTTATCCCAGTGCAGGCACGAGCGCGACCCCGGAAGACAGTCCGATGCGTGCGTTTGAGCGCCTGTTTGGGAAGACCAATCCGTCGGGCGGTGGCAGCGGTGGCGGCACCCAAGACACGCTGGCTGTCAGCGTGATCGATGCCACGATGAAGGATCTGGAAGAGCTACGTGCGCAGCTTGGGAATGTCGAAAAAAAGAAGCTGGAACTGCATGTAGAAGCGCTGCGAGAAGTCGAACGGAGGGTCAAAGGGATTCCCGGAATGATGCCGCCGCCGAAAGCGACCTGCTCGGATCCGCGCATTGATACAGCGGGGCTCAGCGACGCAGTGCTGTATGATCCGGGGAACTTTCCCAAGATCCTGCGCGCGCAGTTGGATCTGATGGTGCAAGCGATGGCGTGCGGACTGACCAAGGTCGGCGTGGTGCAAGCGTCTCATCACACCAGTGAGCTGATCATGAGTCGATTCCCTGCGACAGAGATGTACGATCCGAAGTTCGACATGCGCAGTCATCAAGCGTCGCACTACGGTCCCAGTCAGGACAAAGGGAAGCGCGAGTTCCGTGATTACTTTGCGCAGCGACGTTATTGGGTGCAGCAGTTTGCCTACCTGGTGGATCAGCTCAAGCAGCGACCAGAAGGGGATGGCACGATGCTGGACTATTCACTTGTGGTGCTGTGTAGCGAGATCTGCGATGGCAACACCCACAGCCATGACAACCTCCCGTTCATCGTCGCTGGCAAAGGGGGCGGAGCGCTCACCACGGGCCGCTTGCTTCAGTACGGATACCGGCGTCATGGTGATCTGCTTGTATCGATTGCGCGTGCGATGAAGCAAGACATCTGGCGCTTTGGCGATTCCAGTTCGGGGCCATTACCGGGATTCCTTTCCGGCGGCTTTTCGTTACGATAAATGGCTGATGCGAGCGCGCAAAGAGACGCAGATCGGCAGACACCGTGTGGTGGTGGATCGTGACACGGTCAGCGTCCATTGGGATGGTCCGTGCAGCGTCGAAGAAGTCCTGCTCATTCAGCAGATCTACAATGACTGTCTGAAAGAGAATGCCTGTCTGTTTAGCGTCTTCTTTGTCGCGCGGGCAGTGCCGCCTTCTCCAGAGGTGCGCAAGATCATGGCGGACTGGCGGAAAGATCACACAGTGTCTGCGAGCGCAATCATCGGTGCCAGCTTGCCGATTCGCACGATTGGGAGTCTGTATCTGCGCGCAACCGAGCTGATCGGACTGAGCTCATGGCCTGCCCGCTTCTTTGAAGAGGAGTCGGCGGCCTATGCGTTCATCGAGACAATCCGAGAGACGCTGAAGACGCCGCACTGAGCGCTGCTCGTTGCGATTATTCGATCAGCACTGCATAGCGTGCGATGCGATCCAGACACTCTGTGACTCGCTCCCTCACGAGCTGGTGTAGTGCTTCTCGGGATGGAACTTTTCCGTCGGTCAGCTCACTTGGGAACTCACCGGATGCAACCCGCTGCGTGAGCTGCTCGATGATCTCTGTCTGGGTTGTTTGTCCATCACAGCACAGTGCAACGGCGCGACCAAACGGCTCTTCAAAGCGAATGTTATCGAGTAACGGAGTCGTCACTTCTTTGTTCGCAGCGATGCGCAGGCGCGCCAGCGGACCGAGCTTGGGCTTCTCGCCAGGATGGAGCGTGAAGTCTGCTTGAAACAGCACCGGACGAATCACGCCTGCACCAAAGCCTGCGAGCAGTAGCTCGGCCAGTTCTTGTCGCTGGTTCATGCGGAAGCGCAGATCGAACTCTGCGACTTGCACGGTCTGACTACGGACAAGCGACAGTTGAAACAGCGTTTCAAACGGAACCGCTTTGGGCGCGTGCTCTTGCAAGATCACAAGTGCGGCTTTGGCCACCGGAATCGATAGCTTCAGCGTCATGCCATCGTAATGGAACGCTTCTTCCGTTGGATGCGTGAGATCTGGCTGAGCGGACTTGCAGCGCAGCGTTGAGGAAAAGCAAAGTGACTCCATCTGCTCTGGACGTAGGCGTCGATCAAGCGGCTGGTTCGAGTGACAGAGCAAGGTCTGACGAAACGCATTGCAGGTGATGTAGTCGCGATACTGCTCCATCACCAGTAGGTCGCCCGCTTGTCGCAGCGCGTTGCGAGTCTCTGGTGACAGCCTGGTGTCTTGCATCGCGTGAAAGCGTGACTCTGAAAGGAACTGAAGTCCGTGTTCGCCCGCAGCGGTGATGAACTCATGAAAGTAGAACGGCTGATTGATCGCTCCCAAGTCATCGTGAAACACGTAGTTCAGTGGCAGCTCGCTGAGTCTGGCCAGCTCTGTTTCCAGCGCTTTGCGATGCAAAGGAAGCTGTGGCGGAGTCGATTGTGCGACGAAGTTCACCATCGCAAGCGCCTGCGCTTTCCTACGCTGTGGATCGTGAATGTTCTGCGTATGAAAGCGCATCATGTCGCGCACCATCATGCGCTGATGCCAGCCGGGATAGGTGTTGTAGCTCATGTACACCACACCGCATTGGCTCAGGAGCTTGCTACAGATCTCCCAGATCTTGCTGCGTACAGGAGTGGGAACCCAAGAATAGATTCCGTGCGCAATGATGAAGTCGAAGGGCTGCTCTCCTTCACCAAACTGCATCAGATCTTGATGACGCAGCGACAGGTTCGAGAGCCCAAGCTGCTGCACTTCTGCCTGTCCCATTTCGATCTGACGACGCGACAGATCGACTCCCACAAACGTGGCTTGCGGCATGCTGAGCGCCATCGGAATCAGGTTGCTTCCGTCGCCACAGCCCAGTTCCAAGACCCGACAGGTTTGCAGCGGTGCAGTACGTAGCCCAAACAGCGTAGCCAGTGTGGCCAGGTGCGCAGGGTGTGTCTGTTCATGGCCTCCGCATGGATAGGGAAGCTCATCGTACTCTGTAGCAGAACGGACATCGCTCATCAGCGGATCACTCCTTTTCGCATCATCGCATGCTACAGAGTGACTACGGAACGACATTCCTGCTGAATGCGTAGTGTCGCGAAAAGTGAGCGTCCGCCTGCGCTGGTACGTGTGTAGGAGCGTGTTGTGGGAACGCGCTCTGAAATCGTGCTGTGGGAGCGAGGCTGGGATCGCTTGGGAGTGTTGTTAGCGTCCGTACAGATCACCCTGCGGTGCGCCTTTTTTCATGAGCGCCAAGATGTCGCTGGCAAGCTTCACATCGCGATCAAAGCTGGAGTCTGCAAAGGCTTTTGCATCGTCGCTGATTCGGGAAACCACCTTTTCCATCTTGGCAATCGCAGCGCTCTTGTCGGTCGCATAGAGCACCGCTGCATCCTTCATTCCTGACATCAGCAGCGCGAGCGCAACCGTCTTTCCTACAGCGGGCTGCTCAAAGTACATGTTTCGTGCATCAAGCGGATTGCCTGTGTACGTACTGCTGAAGGTTTCCATCACGGGCTGACCAGACGGGGTGACGTACGAGAGCTTCGTGCTCGCTCCGGCTCCGTTCCAGGTGGTGCCATTCCCAGCGAGCTGCATCAGCAGCGCTCCTTTGCGCTTGCTTAGGAATACGGTAGAGACATCGAGCACAGAGCCACTCTGCGGGTCTCCTGGGAATCCGTAGTTCTGCGTCACAGAAAAGCCCATGGTTGGCTGTACGTTCAGCTTCAGATCGTAGGCAATCGGACTCGCCATCCACGGCCAAGAGTCTTCGATGAGCGCATCCACATCCGAGGTCTTGGCCAAGCCAAATGCATTGGCTCCGCGTAGATGACTGAGCTGTTGTGTCAGCTCATTGCTGTGTCCAAGTCCCAGACCAAACAGCGTGATTCCGATTCCTTCGCTGGCTCCGCTCTGTAGGATTTTCTGGAACTCTGTGGCCGTGGTTGCTCCGACATTGGGCTGCTCATCGGAAAACAGAAAGACGCGCGACTCGACGGCAACTCCCTTGCGACGGTTGGCGATTTCATATGCGCGGCGCAGTCCCGCTTCCATGTTGGTAGAGCCCGCAGTGGTCAGCTTTTCGATCGAAGAAAAGATGAGAGGATCGTCTCCTGCGATGCTTTCAAACACGGTGCTGACGTTGCTTCCGTAGGTCACCAAAGACACGCTGTCACCAGGGGTTAGCTGCGAGGCAATCTTGCGTGACAGCAGATACGCCAGCCGTCCCGCCGTTGCGTAGTCTGGATTGTCGCTGTGTGCAGAGTTCCAGCCCATGGATCCAGAGACATCGACCGTAAAGATGGCATGCAGTGTCGGTCGCTTGTACGTCGCTGGATTGATGTTCGAAGACATCCCAACCTGAAGCCATCCAGACTGCTTGGCATCCAGGTCAGGAGCGATTCCTACAGCACTCCGTACGCACAGGATGCTTGAACAGGGGGCTCCTCCCAGCGGGAGATCGTGCTCTGCAAAGGCGGCTTCAGTCAGTAGCGCGCTGGCCGGTGGAACTTGGCCATTATCGACGAGCGCTCGCGCGGAAGAGAGGTCTTTGACACCACCTGGAGTGGCCCCAAAATCACCCGCTGGCGCACCAGACAGAGCAGAGGACGAAAAGGCAGAGCAGCCGCTCGCAACAGACACAAGCAGACAGGGAACGATCAGACGGGAAAGGAAGGTCTTTTTCATAAGCATTCTCCGTGTTGAGTAAGCGCCGACGACCAATGACGTGTGTAAGCGGCGACGATCGGGAGATTTGCAGCTTCAGTGCCAAGTGCGCGCAGCGGTCGGCTCAGACGGAAACAGAGCGCGTTGCAACGCAGGCAAAGACTGCGGCTTGGCAAGATTCGCTGGCAAACTTTGCCGTAGCTGTCGTGCTATGTATCGCGAAAATGAAAAACCATCTCCTCTCGCTCACGCTGCTGTGTGTAGGCAGCAGCGCTCATGCTTCCGACGGACCTTCGGGCGCTACGGTGGCCCAGCTGACCCAGATGACCCAGCGGTTTGCGCCCGCGCCGCTGCGTGCCGATACGTCCAAGCTTTCGCCCGGTGACAAGGCCGCCATCATCAAGCTGATTGAAGCGGCCAAGATCATTGATGTGCTCCAGCTGCGGCAGCGCTGGGATGGCAACGAGGCGCTGTGGGCGGTGCTTCAGAAGGACGGCTCGCCACTTGGCAAGGCGCGGCGAGCTGCGTTCTGGCTGAACAAAGGTCCGTGGTCGATCATTGACGAGCACAAGTCGTTTTTGCCGACGGAGCTGGGCGGGATCCAGATTCCGGCCAGAAAGCCCGCAGCGAGCAACTTCTATCCGGCACACGCCACCAAGCAAGCGCTGGATGCATGGATCAGCGCACTGCCATTGGCTGATAGACAGCAAGCTCAGTGGTTTTTTACAACCATTCGTAATGGACCTGACGGCTCGTTCAAGATCGTCAAGTTTTCCGATGAATATCGACCTGAGCTAGAGAAACTGGCTGTGCTTCTTCGTCAAGCAGCGGAGTCAACGGACAATGCTTCGCTGAAGAAGTTTTTACAACTTCGCGCCGATGCGTTCTTGTCCAATGACTATCTGACATCAGACTTTGCGTGGATGGATCTTGACTCGCCGGTGGACATTACAATTGGGCCATACGAAACGTATAACGATGAGCTGTTTGGATACAAAGCAGCCTTCGAGGCCTATGTCAGCATTCGCGATCAGAAAGAAACGACGAAGCTAAACTTCTTTGGTCAGCACATGCAGGAATTGGAAGATCACCTACCGCTCGATGCCAAGTTTCGCAATCCCAAAGTGGGTGCGCTGGCACCGATGGTGGTGGTCAACGAAGTGTACGGCGCGGGCGATGGCAACATGAGCGTGCAGACCGCAGCCTACAACCTGCCCAACGACGAGCGCATCATCAGTCAGCGTGGCTCGAAGCGCGTGATGCTAAAGAACGTACAAGAAGCGAAGTTTCGGTCCACGCTGACGCCGATTTCCAAGCTGGTGCTGCGCGCTGATGCGCAAAAGGATCTCGACTTCGACTCGTTCTTTACCCACATTTTGGCGCATGAGATCACGCACGGGCTGGGACCGCACTTGACCAAAGTGGATGGCAAAGACTCAACGCCGCGTCAAGATCTCAAGGATACCTATTCCACCATTGAGGAAGCCAAAGCTGATATTACCGGTCTGTGGGCGCTTTCGTACATGATGGATCAAGGACAGCTCAAGGGATCGCTCGGTCAAGGCGTAGTGGCAGAGCGCAAGCTCTATCATACCTTTTTGGCATCGGGATTTCGCACACTGCACTTCGGACTGACCGATGCGCATGCACGCGGAATGGCAATACAGCTAAATTATCTGCTTGATAAAGGCGGATTTGTGTCAAACGGAGATGGCACATTTTCGGTGAACTTTACAAAGATCAAGCAGGCAGTGATGGACCTCGATCGTGAGCTTCTCACGATTGAAGCAACGGGTGACTATGCACGAGCAAAAGGACTGATGAATCAATACGTAGTCATTCGTCCTGATGTTCAAAAAGCGCTCGATAAAATGAAAAAGAGCGTGCCAAACGATATCCGTCCAGTCTTTGTCACTGCTGACTCGCTGCTTGGCGGAACAGCCAAATAAGCGAACGGAAAACAAACGGATAAGCGCCATCACAGGCGCGACGGGGCTGGCGTTGTGGGCGTCGCAGGCTGGCTCCGCTACCAATCGACGGTCATTTGTGCGAACCTGAGCCAGTTGGCCAGCGCAAGGACCGATGGGTAGGAGGTCTTGCTCAGCCACGGGGCGGGACGGGCAGGGCGAGCGGTTTGGCACGGACAGCCAAGGGCGGGGCTGGCACGGAATGACGCGGCAGAGCAAGGGGCGAAGCGGCTGGTCTTATATAAGACAGTGGACAAATGGTGTGCGCTGCGTGCGCTCTGAATGGTGCTCGGGTCGCAGGCAGTCCGCGTCGATGACGAAGTGCGCAAGCCGCTGGGCTGGGCGGCCTAAGCGCGTGTTGTGCCGTCGCTGGGTCTGTGGCGTTCAGACGCTGCTGTGGTTGATTGCGCTTGTGTGGACGATGCCAGCGATGGCGCGCCGGGTGGGGCCGGAAAAAGCTCCGCAGCCAGAGCGACCCGAGCGCGAGCTTCAGCAGCGCGTCGAAGCGGCGCTGGGACAGTCGGACTTTGCGCTGGCGCATCGGCTGCTCGATGAGTCGTATCGACAGGCGCCGCAGCCAGAGAAGCTGTATCTGCTGGCGACGCTGGCGCAGGCCGAGGGACGAGCGCTGGATGCGATGGATCTGCTGCGGCGCGTTGTGGCCGATCCCGGCAGTGCGTCCGATGTGGCTCAGATGGCGGCTCAGAAGCTACAGGCGATGCCGACGCTGCTGCACGGGGAAGTGCTGGTCCAGGGCGAGCGTGGCGCGGTGCTGACGGTTGATGATCGTCCCGTCGGTGTGCTGCCGCTGCCAGCGTCGCTGTGGCTGGCTCCGGGGTTGCACAAGCTGGCGACGAGCGTCGGTGCGCGACGACAAGAAGAGGTGTACCGCGTGATGGCATCGCGAACGGCAGAGCTTCGGTTCGATCTGTCGTCGGATGTGGTGGTGGCCACGCTGCGACCGGCGGTGCTGCTGCTGATCGCGCCGTCGCGTGGGGCGGGACAAGGTGGCGCGGCAGATCCGCTGAGCGACGAAGAGACGCAGGCGCTGGAGCAGGCCGTGACTCGCGCAGCGACGGAAAAGCAGCTTGGGGTGCAAGGACAAGCGGCGGCATTACAGACCGCGCCGCAGCATGCAAGCTGTCTTTCGGAGCTTCGCTGTCAGCTCGCGCTGGCGGAGGCAAATCAAGCGACGCTGCTGCTTCTTTTTCACGTCGAAGCAACCAATCGCTCGGGCTCGGATCGAGCGCTGAAGCTGAAGCTGGAAGCGCTGGAACCGTCGGTGACCGCGCGCGCAGCGCAGGCGGAGCGGGTCTGTACCGGATGTACGCCCAGTACCGTGGGCGACGAGGCGATGGCGTTGACCAGTCAGGTGCTGCATGAGGCGCTGGCTAGGCCGCGTGGGCTGCTGTCGCTGCGCTCTCAGCCCGAAGGTGCAGAGGTATTGCTCGACGGAAACGTGCTGGGTCAGACCCCGCTGACACGGAAAGTGTGGGCTGGAAGTCACTCGCTGCTGCTTCGCAAGCAAGGCTTTGTGCCGCTCGCACGGGAGCTGTCGCTGTCGGCGGGGCAACTTCAGACGCTGGATCTGACGCTGTCCGTCGGTCGCAGTGAGCCGCTCCGTCAGATCACGATCACCGAAGGGAGCCCGTCCGAGCGTCCAGCCAAAGGTCAGCGTCCGCGCTGGCGCATCTTGACGGGAGCCAGCTCTGTGGTGGCCGGAGCGGTGATGATTGGCTTTGGGATTTCGGCGCTGGCGGTCAATAGTCGCTGTGTCTCGGGGCTGGGCGATGCAAGCGCGCAGTGTAAGACGGTCTATGACACGACGGTGCCAGGCGCAACCTTGACTTCTGTCGGAGGTGCGACGCTGCTGACCGGGACCATGCTGCTGGTCTGGCCGCCGTAGCTTAGCGACGAAGACCGGGACGCTGCGTCGATAGGATTCGATCGCGCGCATCTTCTTCGATGGCTCGCTCTCGACGGTCACGAAGTCGTCGCTGCTCGCGTCGCTCTGCTGCTTCATGAAGCTCGGCGGCTTCTCGACGGGCGACGCACTGACGCAGGTGACGCTGAAGCTCTTCGACTTGCTGACGCTGCTCCGTCGCTTGTTCCGTGCGCTCGGACTCTTCGCGCTGCGCTTGCGCCAGGGCCAAACGAAGCTGCTGAACCCGTCGAGACTCTTGCTCTAACCGTTCGCCAAAGACCTGTGTGCCGACGGACTGTATCGCCCAGAGCCTGGCCTGCGCGAGCTTTTGTTCACACTGCTGACGCTGCAAGCTGGCCTGCTGCTCGACGAGCCGAGCCACTTCCAGCGCACTGCGGGCCGCGCGCAAGCGAGCCTGCGCATCCGCTTCCGCCATTCGACGCAGCGACAAGAGCACATACGTGACGGGCGGACCCGAAGCCATCGGCTCATCGTACCGAACTTTGGGCAGGCTGTGGCAAGAAGAGCGCGCTGGCTGTGGCTCAGGGACTCTCGACGGACAGTCCAGTGGCAGATGCGGCGGCGGCGTCTTCACTCGCAGCTGCGGCAGCTTCTTCGTCTAGCTCGTGCTGGGCTTCTTCGGTCATCTCTTTGAGTCCTAACTTGGCACCCGCACGCAAAAACAGAAGGCCCATCGCAAGGTTACTCACCGTCGAAATCGCGGTCATCGTTAGGCTGTAGGCGACGACGGCAGCGTCTCCACGCGGGGAAAATTCAGAAAAGAAATACTTGGCGGCAATCTGTGAAGTGCCAAGCCCTTGGACGCTGATGGGCAGCGACGCGACGGCAAACACCACCGGCAGATACAGCGCGGCGATGTGAACTGGCACGTTGATGTGAAAGCAGCGCAGCGCCACAAAGTGCCAGCCGAGCAGCACCAGCAGGTGTGGAACGCGAATCAGCAGTGCGCGCGCGTGGCCTCTGATGCCCGCCTGATACAGCGGCTCCCACAGCTTGTGAGAGACGCGCCACAGCCGTCGCCACAGCCGCATCGGCAGGCTCTCATGCGAGGTCACCGGCGGCGGTCCCGACAGCAAAAAGCGTGGCGGCCACGTAAGGAGCAGTGCATACACGAGCAGGCCCGCAAAGAACATCACCAGCACTGGCAGAAGGGCTGCGGCTTTGGCTCCCCCGAGTGCAAGGCTTCCCGCCGCAAACAGGAGCAGCAGCGCAACCCAGACGCCGACGATGAACAGGATGTAGGCGCTCGCGCGGGACAGCGGAACCTTGCCGACGCGATGGATGTAGCCAATGATGCCAAGCTGACCGGCGTGATAGTTGATGACGGCGAGCGTGTAGGTGGCGGCGCGGATGACGTACAGCTCGGTGAAGCGCAGCGACAGGCCAAACCACTTGAAGACGTAGAACATCGCCAAGGTGTCCGCCGCGCAGTTGACAAGGACCATCAGACCCGAAAAGGCGAGCAGCGGCAAAAGCGGCGCGTCTTTCGTCATCGTGGCCAGCTCGGAAAGGTTGATGCCACGAAGGGCGAGAAACAGCGCAGCAGCGGCAATCAGAAGCGGCAGTGCGCGACGAAGCAGGGAACGCATCGCGGCAACGCTAGCACAGCCATGGTGTGTGATGTCAGCCTCTAAACACGGTGGCTGTGGTGGTTTGTCTGTGCGGTGCGCTGTCCGTCAGTTGGTCGGTTGGGGAAACATGACATCGAACGGTCCCAAATACTCGTCGGTCGGCGTTGGCGGTGTCGTCTGATTTCCGATTGTAACGCCAAGCACCACCGCCGTGGTCACGACGGCCACGCCAGAGGTCAGCGCGACCCAAAACCAGGCTCGCTTATAGACCGGCTGTGACGGCGGCTGTGACGGACGCGAGAAGGCTTGCTCTTTGGCCAAAATCACCGTCGCCAGCTCTCGGATGTAGCCTTCGACTTCGGCGCGCAGCGGAGAGCTGGGTTCCACTTGCAGATAGCGACGATAAAAGCCAAGCGCGAAGCGATCGTCTCCAGCGCGACGCAGGCCTTGGGCGATGTTAAACAGCACGCGCGTCAGATCGGGTCGTGCGACGAGCAGCAGCGCATAGGACTCGGCGGATGCCCGGAACTGTCCCGATACAAAGAGCTGATGGCTGCGCTCGACCTCGGCTTTGACCAAGTAGTCGTCGGGAAGCACAACCTGCGTACGATAGCTTTCGATCGGATGAAGCGCATACGCGAGCGCAGCCTGCGACGACGATGCCAGTTCTTGAGCCAGCGCGGCGGCA
Organism: Myxococcales bacterium; assembly: GCA_016794365.1. Lineage (GTDB taxonomy): Bacteria > Myxococcota_A > Polyangia > Palsa-1104 > JAEUJZ01 > JAEUKA01. The sequence goes on along the minus strand of JAEUKB010000017.1, from coordinate 90,458 downwards.
TCGCTGAATTGATTGGCCTGTCCAGCGGCATCGGTCTGAGCAGCGGCGCTCGACGAAGAACAAAGCAGCCACAGCGTCGCGGTCAGGATCGCTGCGTGCTTGCGACGGATGCGCGACTGCGCCGTATCTTTCATCCACACGAGCAGCCAGGTCAGTGCGATGAGCGCGATCAGAAGCGGCATCGCGACCTTCATTGTCAGCTTTCCCAGCATCGGCTGCGCCAAGCGGCTGTAACAGAACGGAATGTGAACCGCGTACGCAAACAGCGAGCCTCGTCCAAGCCGCAACAGGAAGCCGTAGCGCGACGACGGAAACCGACTGGCCAGGTAGAGCGACAGCGACAGCACCGATAGCGACAGCGCCAGACCTTCGCAGATGTTCCACAGCACCGCCGGATGCGCGCGGGAAAGCCGTCCTCCCAGCAGCGTCAGCGTCAGGGATGTCAGCTCTTTGGCGATCAGCGAGAGCACGAGCATTCCAGCCAGCACGCGCAGACTTTTGGATTCAGTCCAATCGGTTGGACGCAGCGCGTAGCCCAGCCAGACTCCGATGGCGACAAAGCCACACAGCGGAAACAGCGGAAAGCGCGAGATCGGCGCGACATCGATCAGCAGCCCGGTCAGCGCCGCAACCGGCAGTGGCAGCGACGGCAGCACGCGCTGAAGCAGACCCAGCCCAATTCCGACCAGCGTAAGCAGCACCGTGCGCGCCGTAAGGTGTTTTCGTCCGACGAGAAGCTGCGTACACAGCAGCAGCGACAGTCCGATGCAGTGCAAGATGTCCGCTCGCAGCAGCGTCGCCGCATGAAGCTGTCCGTCAAGGATCGCGTAGATCAAGCTAACCAGATAGCCGTAACCGACGACCTCCAGCGCGCGCAGCGAGAGCTGAGTCCGTAGCGCAGCCAGGTTCTTTCCTGTTCGCTCGGCACCGAGCAGATGCATTCCGACGGAAAGCCCAGCCAGCAGCAAAAACAGCGGCGCGGGAATGTTGGCAAACAGCCGGGTCAGTCGATACAGCCAGCTTGCCTTGTCGATCGTCGTCACCCAGCCATCGAGCGCGTGGGTCTGAATCATCAGCACCACCGCGATCCCGCGCGCCAAATCGATGCCGAGGTTCCGGCTTTGACGAGGCACAGGCTGTTGCACAGGCGCGGAATCCGACATGGTACGCGGTCCTTCGCGCTAGACGCTGATGATGACTTCTCCGCTACAGCTATCGCCGGGTTCCAGCGTGCGCAGACAGACGCCGGTATTGAGCGCATCCGACGGAGCACTCCACGGCTCGACGCACAGAAAGTCTTGGAGCGGACTTTGCCACAGCACCAGCGTCGTAAAAAAGTCGCTCATCTCGATGCGACGCGGCGATCGTCCAGGAATGTGTAGTAGCGAGGTCTGCGACTGAAGATCGCTCAGGTGTAGATCCAGGCTCGGCTGCGTCAGATCGAGCCGACCATCCCACGGTCCACTTTCGCCCGTGGTGTTGTTAAACGCGTACTGCGCATCGACTTCCACCCGAACGCGATCGCGGTCTTGATCGGGCACAAAAAAGTACGGATGAAGGCCAAAGTGCGTCGGCATCGGCTGCGTTCCGGTGTTGGAAATCGTGATCTCCAGCGCCAGCGTCCGAAAGCCCGCTCGTCCCAGATCGACCGACATTCGCAGCACGAAGTCGAAGGGAAAGTTCACCTTGCTCGCCGGGCTCGATCGAAACTCCATCGAGACGCGCGCTTGCTCGACATCCATCACTTCCCAGCTCGCATGCCGTGCAAGTCCGTGCTGACGCATCGGAAAGCTCTGTCCGAGCGCTTGATAGCGATCGCCCGTCAGTCGTCCCGCAATCGGAAACAGCACCGGAATGCCGCCGCGTACGTTCTGTTTGCGATCCAAAAACGTCTTGCGATCCAGATACAAGATCTCATCGCCATCGACGGAAAAACGAGTGATCAGACCACCGCGACCGGGGGCCAGCTCTGCCACGGCTCGACCGGCGCGAAGTCGAAAGACATCGATTCCCGACGGATCGCGAACGTGATCGGTGGTGGGCTGCTTGACGGATGCTCCATCGAACGACATCGCCGTGAGTGTATCAGGCAACCTCGGTCGGCAAAACGCGTCTTTGCGACCGTCCGTCGTCCTCAGAGCTTGGTATCCTGGGCAGCATGCGGGTTTCCATTCGGGCGGTGCGCGGTCCTGTGCTCGGACTCACCTGCGCGCTTGGGCTGTTGTGTAGTCGCTTCGTCTGGGCGCAGAGCACGCAAGGTCCGACGCAGGCCGGGGCTCCACAAGCGGCGTCGAGCGCTTCAGCTTCGGCATCAGGTTCCACATCAGTGACGGAACCAGTCCCAGCCGATGCAGCAGCTTCCAGCGCAACCGACGCGGAAAAGAGCGAGCCCACCGCGTGGGACTTGGCGCTCCAAGGTCGCAAGCTGCTGAAGGAAAAAGACGGACCCGGTGCCGTCGCCAAGATCAAAGCAGCGCTGGTTTTGGCTGAAAAAGAAGCGGTGGCTGCTGACGATCAAGCGCTGATGCAGTATCTGCTGTCGCTGGCCGCAACGCGGGCAGGGGATGAAGAGCTGGCTCTGTCGGCGATCTCGGCGGCGGCGCGGCTGGCCCCGAAGGAACCCGACTATCAGCTGGAGCTGGCCAATCAGCTTCTGTCCGCCGAGCGAAACAGTGAAGCCAAGCAGCATGCCGAAGAAGCGCTACGCCTCGGTCTTTCGTCGGAAGACGATCGCAAAGACGCGGAGCGAATCGTCAAGCAAGCCAAGAGCGCGATGCTGCATGAGCGCTTGTCGCTCGACTTCAGTGTGTCGGTGGGCTTTGACTCGAACGTCATTCAAGGTGGCCAAGCCGAGACGATCGGCGGCGTTCCGACGGGAGCGCGCAAAAATAGCGAGTCCACCCAGTCCTTTCAGACCCGACTTCGAGAGCGCAACCGCGAGCTGATAAGTGGTCTGTTTCGCGACTATCGCGCCGCGATCCTGAGCAACTACAGTGAGCCGATTCCCTCGACGGCAGAGTTCGATGTTCCGGTCACGCTGTCGATGGATCTGGGCGGGCGGATCCTTGGGACGGCGAAGACGGAGCTCTGGGCTGGCTATCGCTTTACGCAGATTGCGATGACCTCACCGGCGATCGACCACGAAGCGTACTCGCTGCAAGAGCACGTCGTTCCTCTGCGCTTTCAGTGGCAGGCGGCGCGCTGGCTGTGGCTGCGTCCTCGGCTGGAGGGCTTTGCCAACTTCACCGGACTGTCGAGCTTTGCGCCGTTTCAAGGGGGTTTGTCCGCTGTGCTCGACATGCTGTTTATCGAGTCAGCGCGCTTCCGCACCCGTGTGATTGGATCGTATCAGCTGCGCCGTTCCTTTGATCGCGCGTACGACTATCTGGACGGTCAGCGCATCGACGGAAAAGTCAGCCAAGAGCTACGCATCAATCCCGGTGGCCGAGTCTCTGCGCGTGGACAGCTTTCCTATCGCTTTCGCGCCGATCTCAGCGGCTTTTTGGATCAGAGCGTCGAGCTGCAAGTCCTGTCCCCAAACGGAACCACCATCACCGTCGGAAACTATGACTATCGATCCCCGCTCAGCTACTTCGGTCACGAGATCGGAACGCGCTGGCGACTGATGGTTCCAGCTGGCGTCGAGCTATCTTTCGGAGGCAGCGCCGACTTCCGAGGCTACCGCGAAGACACCACCGCAACCTACACCGCGCGATCGCTCACCGTTCCCTGTGTGACCGCCATTGGCTGTTCAGGAGGCGGAACCGTTACGATTCCCAGAGACGGCAGCACCACCATCGCACTTCCTTCTGTTCGTCGCCGTGATGTCCTCACTGCGCTGGATCTGGGTGTCAGCAAGACGCTTCCGGCTGGATTTAGCTTGGACCTGACCTACACCTTCCTACTCAACGGCTCGAACATCCAGAACGGAATCGACAACCGCAACTACACCAAGCACTCGGTGCTGCTGACTACATATTATTCATTTTAAAGTATTCATATTGAGTCCGTCAGTTAATATTACTCATTTTAAAGTATTCATACTCAGTCTGCCGGTGTACTTCGCTCGCTTTCTTGGCTGGATTCCTTGCTGTGATCGGACGGTAGTGAATCACTGCACCAAGAGTCCGCGATCGCGCGCAGGACTTGTTCTTCTTCCAATCGCTCTACACCGTCGGGAAGCGATCCTTTGATGCTGTCTGCCTCGCGTCCTGACAAATAGATTCGCTGCGGCTTTATCGTCGCTTGAAGGACAGCCAGCGCTCGCCGGACAAGACGTGACCACTTTTTGTTGCCAAGCCGCTTGCGTGCAGCGCGTCCAAGACACTGCTGATAGCTCTTGGACTTCCACAGCGGATGCTTCGCAAGGTCGCAGCCAGACAGCAAGGTTCCGTCGGAAATGATCGCGATTCCCAGCGTCTTTCCCAGCGTCACCACCACTTCTGTTCCGTCCCGGCGAGTCCGTCCAAGCGCGATCCACTCCGCTTGTGATCGAACACAGACTGGACGCTCATACAGACGCAAGAGCTCCTGCTGCAAGTTAAGTCCTTCCAGCTTACGACCGAGTCCCGATGCAGCCTGAATCACCCCTTGTTTCACCATCCCAGGAACGCGCACCGCGATGCGCGAAAACGTCGTGTCAGGAATCAGTCGCTGGATGGCAGCCAGCAGCGCATCGGCAGTCCGTGGCTTGTCTAGATTTAGCTGCTCATGCGTACCACTTGGCGCTCCGTTTCTATCGATCAGGAGGCTCGTGATGCGGCGCGGTTCCACATCCAAAATCAGCGTAAACGGAGTGTGTAGGCTGCTCTCTGTTGGCTGCTTCTGCGGTGCGGAAGACGCAGACATCGGCGCACTGGAGCCCACTGCTTCGACCTGCGTAGCCACAGCTGTATCGTCACTGAGAAGGGTCATCATCTGTTCGTAACACGCTTGTCACAATGTCCGCAAGCGAACCTCCTTCCGTCTTCCTCCTTCCTCCTTCTTCGACTCGCGGGAGCGCTTGCAAAACAGTGTCCGCTCCGCGCTGTTTTGCCGTACCCTGTAACGCTGTGATTGCTGCGGGATCGGCTCTGGGTGTTCGGCTGCGCGCGTGGTGCGCGGGGGCCATGCTGCTGTGGTGTGGCTGTGTCACACCGTCGCAGCATGGATCTCTGTCCGCACAAGCTGTACCTACCCCGCGTGATGTGCATCGTGATGTGCAGCTGGTACAGAGTGTTCCGCAAGGTACTTCGCTCGCGGATCCCAGCCTGCCCAGTACGCAGCGTGTCTGGATTCAGATGATTCGGAGCGCCACCCGGAGCATTGACTGGGCCGCGTTTTACGTCGCATCCGCACCGGGAGAAGCGCTAGAACCTGTGCTCCGCGAGCTGGCGCTTGCTGCCAGCAAAGGAGTCCGCATCCGATTCCTGATCGACAAGCAGATGGCCACAAATGATCCGATGACGCTCGGATTTTTGGAACGCATGCCGGGGGCGATGGTGCGACAGCTGGACTTCAACTTGGTGGCCAGCGGAAGTCATCATGCGAAGTACCTTGTGATCGATGGAAAAGAAGTCTTTTTGGGAAGCCAAAACTTCGACTGGCGATCGCTCTCTCACATCCACGAGCTGGGGCTTCGGATCATCAATCCGCACATCGCAGGACAGCTCTCTTTTCTGTTTGAGATGGACTTCGCGCTCGCGCGTGATCGCAACGACACATTGGAAGCCAATCCGCCCGTGATGCCGCGTGGACCCTCCCAAGACATCGAAGTGGGAGTATCACCACCGCAGCTTGCGCCCGACGGCATTCGTCCAGCGCTGCCAGTGCTCTTGGACCTGATTCGTTCTGCGCGCTACACGTTGTCGATTCAGCTTCTGCGCTACTCTGCACATCAAGGAAGTGAGCCTTGGGAGTCTGTTCAAGAAGCGCTCCGACAAGCTGCTGCGCGCGGTGTCCAGGTGCATCTTCTCGTCTCAAACTGGAGCACACAGCGTCCAGAGGTGTTGGATCTCAAAGAGCTGTCGCGCTTTCCCAACATCGAAGTACGGATTGCCACCATTCCTGAAGTCCCTGGCCGCTTCATTCCGTATGCGCGCGTGATCCACAGCAAGTATGCGATTGCTGATGATCAGCAGCTCTGGCTAGGAACCACCAACTGGGAACGCGGAATGTTCATGGCCAGCCGCAATGTCGATGTGGTCTTGCGTCGCAGTGAAGTGGCCAAGCAAGCCAGCAGAGTCTTTTTACAGCTCTGGAATTCCTCTTATTCTGCACCGATCAATGTCGAAAAAGAGTACGTGATGCCAAGGCTCCGGTAGCGCGATCTATTTTGCTTGTCCCAGCGTAAAGTGAATCACCGATTCAACTGCACGACGCTCTGCGGGGACTGCAAAAAAGAACTCTTTGTAGCGCAGGCTCAGTCCGCAGACTGCCTTTCCGGTTAGCGATTTTCCCGTCGAAGACTTGGCTGGAAAGCGAAACACGGTCTTTCCTTTGGGAAACGATCTGCGCAAGGTTGCAAGCGGCTGTCTGTGATGATCGAGCAGTGCAAACGTGACATCTTGCAGCGGCACTTCTGCATCGACTTCAATGTCTGGTGACACATCGGGATCATAGGTCAAGGTCAGCGCAGGAACTTCTGTGGGCGCTGCAACTGTATAGCTGGTCGCCCAGGGATCTTGTCGGTCGGACTCTGGAAGTTCTGCTGCTGCCTCGTCGGTCAGCCTGGGATGTGCTGGACCAAACGGACGCTGTAGCGCAAAGGCTCGCGCAATCGGTCCTGTGACAATGCGCGGGGCTCCTCCCACATCAATCACAAACAGTCCCAAGCGAACCGCAGACACGCCGACATACGATGCTTCTGACAAGTTCACAGAGGTGTAATAGTCCGCAATGAATGCACTGGAAGACAGACCTTCTGCATCGCGCTTGCGAAACAGATCAAAGTACCAGCCGGTGTAGGTTGGGGGCCCGGAAGAGCTGCCCGGACGCAGCTCGACCACCATCGACAGAAAGCGCTTTTCCTCGATGCCAAGAGGCTTTCCTTCTAGCTCATGCTGCGCGATGACAGACAGCACGCGAAGGACTTTCCGAAGCCGCTGAAAGTAGCGCAGTCCTCCGGTCTGATCACCGCGATCCAGGGCTTGCAGGACGCGCTCACCGCGCTGCGCATACGCAGCCAGTGCATCGAATACCGCAGGAACTGGCTCTACGTAGCCATCGGGAATCTCACAGCCGCCCAGCTCATAGCCTTGACCGGACATCAGCACGTAGTTGTGTTTGAGCTGTCCAAATGCCGCCACCGTCGAGTTGAGCCGCAGATCTTTGTACGCGTCATGCTCCATAAAGGATGGCCTTACACCTTGGGCAGACTTCGCCAGACCTTGCACCGCAGTCAGCCATGCTGAGTACAGATCATCTGATCCAATATGAGGACTTTGAAGTGCTTCATATTGACTGCGTACGACATCAAGCTGAGCGCGCAAGCTGGGAAAGCGCTGAAGCTCTGCTTGCAAGTGAAACAGCGCACGCGGATGTCCCAGCCCAAACAGAATCTCTGCAATTCCCAAGCGATGACGATCAGGAATCGCATCATGAACCAGCGGACGAATGCTCTGCACATCGACCGGAATGCGTGGACCCAAAAGGGTTGCGATCACCGGAAGTTCCGTCGAGCCTTGCGGCATGTAATGAACTGCAACGGTCCGCGCAAAGCGCTTTCCGATCACGCTGTGAAGCTTGTCTGTGACATCGGCTGCGCGCAGATCGGTGATTCCTGCTTGCTTACGCAGCGCGATCAGATCATCGATCGAGACATCTTCGCGCTTCCCTGCCAGCAGCGTCCACGCTTGATGCAGTGATGCAATGTCAGCCTGCGCACCACTGCGTTCCGCCAGGTCAGCCAAGGCCAGCGCAAGTACCACTTCACGCGGTGTCTCCCGTGGATCAGGACTGATGGTAGGAGCCGAGCTACGCGACGAGCGCGACAAGATGTTTAGCTCCAAGCGGGACAGCCACATCGCCGCTTGAAACAGCACAGCCAGCTGGGGGTCTTCGCGATAGTGACCGCGCACTGTGTACTGCGAAAAGTCGATCATCCGTGCGCGTCCAAACAGCGTGACTTCGCGCAATTCACTTGCCGCTTTGGCTGATGCAACCAGCTTGTTTGCGATCGCTTCGCTGGCTGGAATCAGGGCCGCATCCGGTAGTTCCAGCAGTCGTGCAGCGACGGTCAGATACACATCTATATCGTGTACGGTTTCGCTGGGATAGCGCTGGGACAGATTCGATAGCTGGCTGCGAAGTGTCCGAATCACGCTGCGTAGCTGTGGCAAGACCAGTCTCTGTTCGATGTCTGCAATCAGCTGATCATTGCTTGCATACACCGCATGAAGGATCGCATCGCTGGAGACATACAGCGGAAGCTGCGACTGATACAGCTCATGAAACGCGGTGGTGTAGCTCGGAAACGTCAGCCGCGCGAGTGACGCAAACCCCAGCGCATACAGCCGTTCGCGCTCTTGGGGACGGAGTGTGAAGCGACGCTCGAACCGATCCAGCAGCTTCGGTGGATGCTTGCGATCCCACAATGCAGTGGTCGAGGGCAGGGGAGTCGTGCTGTGCGACGGTGACAGAATCGCATCCATGGCGCGCTCAATGTTTGAGTCTGCCACTTCACACAGGTTGTTTTTGTTCTGCGGAGTGACTTGCCGCGCGGGATATTCCTGTTGCGCGAACGCTCTGTTTCCCAGCAGTGCGAAAAGCAGCGCAGCGCGAAGACCGTTGTACACGCTCAGCATCGCGAAAACCCCCAGCTCATGAACAGGCTCCGGCAATGATAGCGCGACGCGGATAGATCCTCTATGTTATCCGCCGTGAGTGAACTTTCCATGGCTGTGACCGACGCGTATGAACGAATGGAAGGAACGCGTTCTGCTCCCCTATTTTTGACCTGTGAGCATGCCAGCGAGCGACTCCCAAGTGGTTATGCGTTCTGTGATTCCGATCGCCGCTTGGCGGGAACCCACTGGGCGTACGATCTGGGCGCGCGTGAGCTGGTGCTAGAGCTTGCAGCGGCGCTTGGTGCGTCGGCGGTGTTGGCGCGCTTTTCGCGGCTGCTCATCGATGCCAATCGCGATGAACAGCATCCCGAGCTGTTTCGTCAGCACGCGGAAGGACTGCCGATTCAGCTCAACCAGCAGCTGTCTGTGTCTGAACGTCAGCATCGCATCACGCACTATCATCGTCCCTATCATCAGGCGGTCGATGCCGCGCTGTCAGAGGTCGCTGCGCCGACGCTGCTGTCCATTCACACCTTTACACCGATCTACGAAGGACAGGTTCGTCAAGTCGAGCTGGGCGTGCTGTTCGATCAGGATGAAGCAGCGGCAGCGTCGCTGCTGGCGGCACTTCGTCCGACCTACCCGCAGGTGGCCGCCAATGAGCCGTGGAGCGGCAAGCAAGGGCTCATCTATTCGGCAGAGCGACACGCGCACCAGCATGGCCGTGTCGCGCTAGAGCTGGAAGTCCGTCAGGATCTGGCGACGAGTCCAGCCTATCGGCAACAGCTGGTGTCCGTGCTGGCTGCCTACTTTCAGCGTCAGTGAAGGATCTGGAATATGAGGCGTAGAGAATGCCTCATATCTGCAATATGAAGCGCGGAAGATGCTTCATATCTGGAATATGAAGCCTGAAGAATGCTTCATATTAGAGCGGGCTGCGGCGCTGACGGCGACGGATGATGAGCCCACCCAGCAGCGACGACACCGCCAGGAGGCCGCTCAGGCCAGCGGAAGACTCTGGTCCCCCGACGGTGCAGCCTCGTCCGCCGCCTGCAATCTGCTCGAACACAGGGTTGTCGTTTCGCACCGACAGCATCGCTTGGTTGTTCTTGTCATCGGGATCAACGCTCAACGAACGAACCGTAGCCAGCAGCGAAAACTCGCGCAGCACCGGCGGCGGAACCAGCGTCACCGAGAGCGACTGCTCTCCGACGGGAAGATTGGCAACCACACAGTCGAGCACCGCCGCGTCTTGGGTACACGAAAAGCCGGGTGCCGACAGCGAAAGCTGCGTCCGCTCTGGCGCTTCAATCCGCAAGGTCACATCGAATGCCGCGCTTTTGCCTTGGTTCTTCAGCAGAAGCGGCAGCGTGATCGGGTCCATCCGCTCGACGGTGGCCGTCGGCATGTTCCACGAAAGGGACAGCTCCGCTTCGGCGCGACACTGACCGAGCTGACAGCTGCCCAGCTCGCAGCTGGTGCCGTTTTCTAGGGTTCCGTCGCTGGGACAGACTGGATTGGTTCCATCGCAGCGCTCTTCGGCGTCGCAGCCATGGGCAGAGGCGCGACAGATGGATCCGCGCGGCTTGCGAACATCGACGGGACACTGAATCGATGTGCCACTGCACGTCTCGGGCAGATCGCAGCTTCCCTGGGCGGTGCGACAGACGGTGCCGCCACGAACGGGCGCACACTGGCCGTCGGTCTGGGCTCCGGCGGCGATGCTACAGGCTTGACAATCGACGGTGCCGCTGCCGCAGGCACTGTTACAGCACACGCCATCGACGCAGAAGCCGCTGCCACACTCGGTCGAAGTCAGACACGGCTCGCCGTTGCCTTTGCGATCGATGAAGGCGTAGGCTGCACCACCGACGGGTCGTCTGGGCGCTCCGACGAGAAACGTGTCCCCGTCGAGACTGACGCCATTGCCGAAGAAGCCGCTCGATGTAGGGTCCGACGCAGTCAGCTTGTTCGTCTGTGTCCAGGCCGATCCCGAGCGGACAAACGAATAGGCCGCGCCTGCATCTTCCAGCATCGGGAGATCGGCAAATGGGGCTCCGACGAGAACCTGCGAGCCGCTACACGCGACATCGTAGCCAAACCAGTCATTGCTCTGGGTGTCCGTGGCGGTGAGCTTGGCTTGCTGGCTCCAGCCCATCGCGCCGCGTGTGAAGATGTAGGCGCTGCCGCTGTTGGGCTTGCCCGTCGCGTCTCCGTAGAGAGAGCTGATGATCGCAGTGGTTCCATCGAGAGCAACCTGACGACCGAACCAGTCGTTGCTCTGTCCGTCGGACGGAGTGAGCTTGGCTTGCTGGACAAAGCCCATGGCACCGCGCTGAAAGACATAGGCCGCGCCAGCGTCGGTCTTGCCAGCGATCTCGGCGAAGTCCGAACCGACCAGGACATAGTCCCCAGACATGGCGACGCCGACACCAAACGAGTCATTCGCTGCTGCGTCGCTGGCGGTCAGCTTGGCTGTCTGAAACCACATCGGTCCACGACGAGAAAACACGTACGCGGCTCCGGCATCTTTGCGCATCGCAACATCGGCACTGCGAGCGCCAGCGACGACAGAGTCCCCATCGACAGCCACCGCAAACCCGAGCTGATCTTCAGCGGCGGCATCGCTTGCGACCAGCTTGGCCGACGGATACCACGTACTTCCAGCGCGCTGATAGACGTAGGCGGCTCCGGCGTTGTTTCGTCCGAAGACATCTGCACCGGGGGCTCCGATGACCAGCGTGTCGCCGCGTAGTGCGACGCGAGCGCCAAAGTTGTCGCCGTTTCGTCCGTCGCCAGCGATGATCTTGGCCTGCTGCGTCCAGGCTGCACCGTTTCGGACTAAGACATAGACTGCGCCAGCGTCGGTACGACCCATCGGCGCGGCAAACGGAGCCGCTACCACCGCAGTGTCTCCGTCGAAGGACACCGATGCACCTTCGTAGTCTCCAGTCGCAACATCCGAACCAATCAGTCGCTGCGGAGCCGCCAGCGTGATCAATGCGACGGCATCATCGCTCGCTGCGACGGATGAAGGATTCCACTTGGGCTGCACAACATCGCGATGCGTACGCAGCGGTCCACCCTCGTGTGCAGCGTCCGCCAGCGAAGCGTCAGCGCTGGCAACCACCGACGCAGCAATTGCCAAAGATGCCAGCTTTCGCAGCGCCGAAGGGCCGCTTGTCTTGACAGAACGAACCCACAGGTAGGCAGTCATGGGCAACCTGTACCACCAAGCGAGCGCGAACAGACCGACAAAAATTGCCGCGCGTACGAGGCTCGCTAAAGTCGAACCTTCAGCCGACGCCATGGACTGCTCAACTTGTTACTACCCGAATGAAGATGAGGCTCGTTTCTGTATTCGCTGCGCAGCGCCGCTTGGGGTGCCGGTGTCGCGACTACCGACGGAGCCGCCCGCTGCGCCAAGTCCTGAAGTGACCGAGCTTATCGCGGGCAGTGGTGATCTCGGATCGCCGCAGCTATTGGCCCAAGCGCTGGAAGGATCGAATCCTCGGCGTGGCCAAGGTATGCACATCGGTCCGGGCGGTCCCGCGAGCGCTCAGACGCTGCTCGGCGGACGCTATCGACTGCTGCGCTGTCTGGGCTCTGGCGGATTCGGGGCGGTCTACGAAGCGGAAGAGGTGTCGCTCGGTCTGCGCGTGGCGATCAAGCTGCTCAACCGATCGGCGCTTCAAGATGCGCGGATGCGGCAGCGTTTTTTGCAGGAAGCGCGGATGATTGCCGAGCTGCGCAGTCCTCACATCGTCGTGCTGCACGACTACGCGGTGACGGAAAGCGGCGTTCCGTATCTGGTGATGGAGCTTCTGTCCGGAAAGCCGCTCAGCCACGACATGATGGTGGGTGTGCTGTCTCCGCGACGAGCGGTTCACATCATGGCGCAGGTCTGTGGCGCACTCGGAGACGCGCATGCCTGCGGAATGGTTCATCGCGACATCAAGCCCGACAACGTGCTGCTTCTTTCTCATGCGCCGCCGTTTTCACCGAGTCTTCCACCGTCGCCCACAGCCACAGAGCGCGACTTTGTGAAGGTGGTCGATTTTGGTGTGGCGCGCTTTTGTGGAAGCTCGACGCGCGCATCGGACATTTTGGGGACACCTGCGTACATTTCTCCCGAGACGCTGGCTGACGAGCCCGTCGATGGACGCAGCGATCTGTACGCGGTAGGCATGCTCTTGTGGCAAATGATCGTCGGAGAGCTGCCGTTTCCGAGCAAAAACCAAGCGCAGATGATGAAGTCGCACCTCGATGCGCCTCGGTATCGACCACGAGACATCAACACGCGCTATCGGCTGGCCGACGCGCTGGAAGACCTGATGGTGCGCCTTATCGCGCGCGCGCCGAGCGATCGTCCAAGCAGCGCCTATGCCGTTCGATCGCAGTTTCATGAGCTGCTGGCCCAGCCGGGTCTTTTGCCCGATCGGCCTTTGCGTGGCGCTGCGCGTCCAGACTTTGGACCGCACTGGGATGGTCCCGCACGGACTACATCACCACATCACCGAGAAGTAGACCCGAGCGCGATCACGGTGAAGATGCCGACGCGAGTTGACGCCACTTGACCCACGGAGATAACTCTGCTGAGTTAATAGGCTATGGTCAGGCTCTCTTTCGTGTCCCTTGCATCCCTGCCCTTGCTAGGGCTTCTTCTGGTTCCTTCACAGTCCGCTTTGGCCGCCGATCAGTGGTGGCGCGATCCAGAGCGAGGCTGCGGCAAGATTGAAGACTTCAAGCGCACGTTCCGCATTGCCGATCTGCCTGGTTGCGACGGTGAGCTGCTTCGCTCAGCGCCCGAAGGTGAAGTCGCAATGCACGATGCCAAAAAGCTGCTGCGCGAGGCTGAAAAAGCGCTCGACGGTGGGCAGTCCGATGGTGTCGAAGCAAAGCTCAACCAAGCGATTGAGCTGATGAACAAAGCGCCGCGTGATGCCCGCGTGGACTGGGCGCGACAGCACTACAAGTCCGCTGTCGAGGTTCTCCAAGCGCGGATGGCGATGCTGGCGAAGCTGCCCAAGCTCCGTCAGACGTACAAAGCGCTGGTGGATCTGAACGCACAGACCAAGCCCGACGCCAAAGCGGTTCAAGCAGCCGGTGAAGCCTGTGTCGCTGCGTTCAAAGAAGCCGAGACGAGCGGCGGCAACCTTCAGCTTCAGTACGAGCTGGTTCCGGGCAGCAAGATGCGTCCGCTGCGCGAATACGTCACAGAGTGCGAGCAAGCCAAGGGCAGCTCGGCTCCGGCGGCGGCAACCGATACGGCAGCCAAGCCCGCCACGACCGAGACCAAGGATGCCAAGACCGACAAGCCCGCTGCGGCTCCGGCTGGCAACGATGGTGGCGTTCCGCGCGCCAAGTGGGAAAAGAAGATGAAGGGCGATCGCAAGAAGGTCTTCGACGCGCACGCCGATGCATTCCCGTCGTTTGAAGGCGAGCCCGGACCCAAAGGTGCGCTCAAAGCCACCGAGTGGAAGTACGGCAGCGAAGTTTTCAAGTTCAAGGGCAACAAGCTGCTCAAGGAATAGTCGTGCCCGTACCGATTACGCCGCTCTGTACCGTCGATTGCATCATCGATCTGGTCGATCATCCGCTGCATCGCGCCGATCGTCCGGTGCTGGTGCTGATTGAGCGGCGCTATCCTCCGCATGGCTGGGCGCTGCCCGGAGGATTCGTCGATGTGGGAGAGCCGGTCAGCCACGCTGCGATTCGCGAAGCGCTCGAAGAAACGTCGCTGCACATTGAGCTGACCGAGCAGTTTTTCACCTATTCCTCGCCGTCCCGAGATCCGCGCAAGCACACGGTATCGACTGTCTTTTTGGCCACCGCCAAAGGTCAGCCGAGCGCCGCAGATGATGCCGGTCGCGTCGCGGTCTTTACCGAAGACAACCTACCGACGCTGGCGTTCGATCACGGACAGATCGTGGCAGACTTTTTTGCCTATCGTCGCAGCGGTCAGCGTCCCGGTCCGCATCGCTAAGCGTCCGTGTTCCTCTTCTCTTTCGTTTGTCAATTGCTAACAGCAGCGACAGGGTAGGGCGCACCGCGTTCGATGCGTTGTCTCGTGATTGCGCTGCTGTGTCGTGTGGCGGGGGTTTAGTCTTCGCTCTCGGCGGGCTCGTCGGACTCTTCGAGCACGGGCTCTTCCTGCTTGGGCGCCGCTTTGTGCTTGCGCGCTTGGAGCAGGCTCAGCGCTCCGGTCTTTTCCGATCGGGCTGCGAGCTGTTCTTGCAGCTTGAGCTGATGCAAAAAGCCGAAGCACTCACGCAGACCATCTTTGAGCGTTCGCAGCGTCTTGATGCCATCTAGCTCGACGCCAAGCTGAACCATCGTGCGCGCAATCTCGGGACGAACGCCGGTCAGCACACACATCGTTCCCAGCAGTCGCGCCGCCCGCGTCATCTTCAGCATCGAGTTCGCGGTGTTGGTATCGACCAGCTCTACGCCCGTGATGTCGATGATGATGCAGCGAGCCCGGTTGGCCTTGACGCGATCGAGCAGCTTTTCGGTCATCTCCGTCGCACGCTGCGAGTCCAGCGAGCTGATGATCGGCAACAGCAGAATGTCTTCCCAGACTTCTACGATCGGCGTCGAGAGCTCATGAATCGCCATCTGCTGCTTGGCAATCGTCGCGATCTGTTCCTGAAGCTCGCGCTTTGACTGCTCTAGCTCGCTGATGTACCGCTCGTTTTGGAGCCGCGCCGACGCCAGCTCTTGGTTGTAAATGTTCAGCGCAGCTTCCAGCACCGAAAATTCATCGGCCTGGGCACTGGGCTCGATCTGAATGAGCTCCGGGTTGTACTCACCAATCGAGACCATCGACAGGATATCGACAACCCGCTGAATTCGTTCAAACGAGACGGTGACGAACGTCTTCTCAGCCATGACAGAAGATTGATGCGCAAAATATTGTACTTATGCGCACGCAATTATCATGGTTCGATTGGTCCGGTACAGGCAAGGCTTTTCGCAAGAGCGTCAAGATCCTGAGCCTTGCTCGGCGCGCTTCACCGCGTTCCAGTGCTGGTTCATCTCTTGAAGGCTGAGTGACTTGAGCGACTGTCCCGCGTCGGAAATCCGATCTTCCATCGCAACAAAGCGCTTCGTAAATCGCTCGTTCGCTCGTCGCAGAGACTGCTCTGCATCGATGCCCAGCTTGCCCGCCAGCCTCGTCAGCGTAAACAGCACATCGCCAAGCTCTGACTCGATGCGATCGCGATCTGCGCCTTCCAGACCGCCCGTTACTTCAGCATCCAGCTCGGCCAGTTCTTCATCGATTTTCGCGCGCACGCCTGCGATGTCCGGCCAGTCAAAGCCCGTCGCTGCTGCTTTGTCCGCGATCATCTGACCACGCTTGAGCGCTGGCATCGACTTTGGAATCCCATCGAGCGTCCGTCGAACTTTTCCTGTCGCTTTGCGCTCTTCCGCTTTGATCGCGTTCCAGTTTTGGATGACTTCCGTTGCATCTTTGACCTTGGTTTCGCCAAAGACGTGCGGATGTCGTCGTCGCATCTTGTCCGCGATCGTCCGACACACATCATCCAGGTTGAACGAGCCTTCGCGCTGACGCAGTGCCGACTGAAACACGATCTGAAACAGCACATCGCCCAGCTCTTCGCAGTGCGCCGTCGCGTCGTGTTCATCCAGCGCATCGAGCACTTCAAACGACTCTTCGATCAGGTAATGCCGCAGGCTGTCGAGCGTCTGCTCGCGATCCCACGGACATCCGTCGGGGGCCAGCAAGCGATCCATCACATCCAAGACATCGATCAAGCGATCGCCGCGTGCTGGTTCCGTCGCTGTCTTCTGATGTTCCGCTGTCTGTTCCGTCGCTGTAGACAAAGTAGGGGAGGGCGCTGCCATATCAAACCTCGCTGACCACGGTCGTGCTTGCGTCCAGAAAGAGCACTCGCTGTCTCTGAATGCGAACTATCTAGCGCAGCGAGTCCTGACTTGTCACGGACGCATCGTCCCCGACGGGAGCTACCGGACCAGCCGCCGGTGGATAGCGAAGATCGCGACAGCTTGCCCCCAAGCTTCCGACGGCATCGTTGTAGTAATTGATCGCATCCAGGGCGTGACCGTTGGCCTGGTTTTTTTCGCGCCACGACAGCGCCGACAGCGTAAGTCCGACAGCTCCCGTTGCCAGTCCGCCACCCAGCCAGGCCCACTGGTTCGGCGTATCCGTCAGACCGACCAAGCTGCCCATCGATGCCAGCGACAGCGTGATCCCAAGCACCGACAGCGCAATCGCCGCGCCTCCGTGACGCTGTGCCGAGCGCGCATGACGCTGCGCATCCGGTACGCACGCCACAAACTGTTCCAGCCCGCGATACGACAAGCCTTGCGCCACCTTGATGCCTTGCGCTGACGCCACAAAGCCACCGTCGTAGCGAAGGATCAGCTCTCCGCGCGCCACAAGCTGCGGCTGATACTGCGTCGTTGCACAGCCCAATGGCAGCACGAGCACCAGCGCCGAGCCTCGTAGCCAGTTCTTGCGCATCATCGAGCGTCTCCCACTGCGCTGGGCTCACACGGGGATCCGCCTCCGCGCAGCATATCGTTATAAGCGTTTACCGCATCGATGGCTTGCGATGCCTGGCGCTCGCTCTCGGGTCGTACGCTCGCCAGCGAGATCGAGATCACTGGCATCACGACGATCGCAATCACGGCCACAATCGCCAGCGCTTTGCCTGCGTCACCACCGCCCGAGCTGCCACTTCCGCCACCGATGCGACCGACGGATCCGCCGCGAATGCTGCCTCCCACCGACGGAGAAAACGACGAACCAATCATCCCAGGTCGAACCAGCCGAGGCACAAACAGCGGCGGATGCGGAAGGTGCGGCGGCAGGCCCGGATGAATCACAACAATGTCGGCACCGTAGTAGCGCGGCACATAAGGCTCGCTGCCGCTCATCGGTGCTTGATACGACACGGGCGACGAAAGCGATGGCAGCGAGACGAAGCCGTTTTCCAGCGGAATGCGGTCATGTGAAGTGAGCTGCTGAAGCATGCCTCGACACGTCTGGCTCAAGCTTCCGCCTGCGAGCGATACCGTGGCTTCGCTGCTGCTGCTGTCCCAGACCACGCGCGCTCGACCATCCATAGGCGGCACGTAGCTGGACGTATAGCCACAGCCAGATAGCGCTGCGAACAAGCTTACGTACGCACCGAGCCGACTCATGTCTTCACGGTAGCCTCGGGTCAGCAGCCAGGTCAAGCGCCGATAATGTATATTATGTCAACTAAACACATCATCCCAAATCCCGTGCAGCGCTTCGATTTCCAACGACCCAATTGCTCGGGCTTCGGTCGGTTTGTGCGAGGTCCGGCTTTGATCTAGCGGCTCGTTTTGACAGCGCTTGTCGATGCGTTCGATACTCTGGCTGTGCTGCCCTTTCGTCGCTCGCTGGCTGGTTTCGTGCAGTCGCTCTCGCTGTGGCTGCTGACGATGCCGGCTTGCCAGCGCGTCTCGCAGCCCGTTTCGCCGCCCGACATCGAACCGCATGAGCCCGTGGATCTGGCAATCCTTGGCGATGCCGCACCGGACGGTCCCGTGATTGTGCCGCCGCCGCCCGTGCCGTCCGATAAGCCCGACTTCATCGAGGCCCAGTTTCTCGACACTTACCGGCTGTTTATCCCGCGCGACTTTACCAACCAAGAAAAGGACGTGCGCTGGTCGCGTTACTACCAAGGTCGCTGGGTGCGCTGGACCGGCCAGTTTCGCTTCACCACGGCGGACGCGCTGCTGTTTCACCATCTGGGAACGTCGAGCAGCTATGAAGTGTCGCTGATTGTTCCAGAACCGGAGCGCAGTCGGCTCCGTCAGCAGCTTCAGCTCGGTCGCTTCTATAACTATGTCGGGCGGCTGCTCCGTGTGGACTCCATGTTTCGAGTCATCGTGCTGGAGCAAGGCGCAGTGCTGGCACCCAATGACGTTGGCGTGCCCGGTACACTGACGACGCTGCCTTGGACACGCGAGCTGCCTCCTGTGCCGGGGCTTACATCGCCATCGCTTGTCGAAAAATAGCCGCTCGCAAGTGACCGACATCGCCTTGCTTCCGGTGGCTTCTCCGTGGGCGGGCCTATAGCCTACCTGTGCTCATTTCGCTACCCCAGGCGCGGCCAAGCAAGCGAACCTAGCCGCAAAAAGCCTTCTCTAACGCGGAGATCCTTGATAGGCTGATTACAAAGCCATTAGTAGCTTGCCCGTAATGCCGGGGGGCATGGTTTGGGACGTTGGCGATGTCGCGTGACCTAACAGGGAAGACGCTCGGGGGATACCGATTTGGCGAGGTCTTGGCTCGCGGTGCGCAGAGCACCGTGTATGAGGCCCACCAAGGAGAGTCGGACAGCCCCGTCGCAATCAAAGTATTTCTGACGGAGCTGCCCAAGGACAAGGCCAGCTCGATCGTCACTGAGGTGCAGCGAGCGACTGCTCGTACGCACAAGAACTTGGTGCCAGTGCTCGAAGTCGGCAGCCTGGAATGGAAGGGCAAAAAGCACCTGTTTGTGGTGATGCAGCGGCTATTTGGTGAGTCGCTGCGCAGTCGTCTGGCCAGTCAGCCCGGTCATGCCCTGCCCCTTCATGTGGCGCTGCAAGTCGCCGGAGCCATCGGTGGTGCGCTGCAAGCCATTCACGGTACGGGCGCGGTACATCGCGGCGTCAACACTGGTGCGGTGTTCATCTGTCCGCCCACCGACGAAGAGCGCGCGCAAGACATCGAGGCCGAAGATCGTGTCTATCTGCTTGATCTCGGTGCGTCTGCGTTCCAAGAAGGCCTCAGCGGCACAGGTGGTGGCGGCAGCAGTGGCAGGCGCGCACGCCAAGATGACATTCGCAGCCTGGCGGCGCTGCTGTCCGAGATGCTCGGTGGTGTGCCCGCGACGGTGGCGCAAGGAAGTGAAGCCCTTTTGCCGCTGCGCTATCGCAACCGCAAGATCCCGGCGCGACTGGATGCTGTGCTGCGTCTGGTGCTGTCGGACAAGCTCAGCCCCGATAAGCAGGAACCGTTTTCCTCTGTTGCAGAGCTGATGGCCGCGCTGCTTGGCGATGCCCAGAGCATTCCGACGCATGCAGCCTGGTCCAGCGATGGTCGCGAGGAAGCTCCCAAGACGCGCGGACGCAGCGGCCTGCTCTGGGCTGCTCTGTTGTCAGTCGTCGGTGGAGCCAGCTTTGGTGTTGGTTATTGGCTCTATCAAGATCCGGGCTCGAGCCAGCCCGCGCCTGCGGTGTCCAGCCCAGGCAGCTCGGCTTCCGTAGCGGACATGGCGCACAGCGACGCCGCTCATTCTGATCACAGCGAGGTGAAGTAAGTGAAGTGCCAAGCTCTTAGCGTGGTTCTTTTGGCCGGTCTTCTGCCGGGTCTTTGGCCGGTTAGCACGGCACGGGCACAGCAGCCAGCTCCAGCGGCGGCAGCTCAACCGGCGGCGGCCAAGCCCAATCCACCAGCGGCTCAGCCTGGGGCTGTCAAAGCGCCTACTGCGATCAATCCTCAAACGGCAGCGCTCGCGGAAAAAGCCATCGGGCTCGCCCAAAAGGATCAGTACGAGGAAGCGCTCAAGCTGTTCCGCGACGCCTATCGCATCGATCGCAACCCGCGCTGGCTCTACAACGTCGGCGTTCTCTACGACCGGATGGCAAACTGCGACGAAGCCGCTTTCTTTTATCGCGCCGCCCTGTTCGGTCAAGGCGTGCTGCCGCAGGACGTAGACCTGGTCGATAACCGGCTCGGTGTGCTTCAGGAAGAGTGCAACTTCCGCGAGCGTCACAAGCAGGTCGCCGACCGTCACGCCCGGGCCGGACGCTACATGAGCCCCGAGTTTCGGCTCTGCGCGCTGGCTGAATCGATCCTGACCGGCATCATCACCCCGGCAGAACGTCAGCAGCTCGCCACCTGCCGCGCCACCGAGAACCAGCCGTAGCCTCAGCGACGCACTGCGTCGTCAATCTTCCCCCACTTCCTCTCGGCAAAGCGATACGATGGGCGCATGCAGCCGATCCGCCCTGCCCGCTCGCTTTGGTTTCTTCGCTGCCTTGCGCTCGGGACTGCCGTGGGAGCCTGTGCTCCGACCGTCTCGCATGGGTACGCGATCCCGATTCATACCGAGCTGTCGCGTCGCTCTCTCACCAAGAGTGGTCTGAACGCAGCAGCGGCCCCGGTAAGCCCGACGGCGTTTGCGACCGTGCGTACCGGCATTGATGCCTTCGCCCGCAGCGAGCCGAGCCTCAAAGACGCATGGCTCAAGCGCTATCCCACGGCAGAGTCATTCGATGCGTTTGCCCAGAAGCAGTTTCTTCAGCTTTCGGCGAGCAGCCAAGTCTACGGCCTGGATCGCATCGACGATCGGCTCCCGGCCGGTGCGACGCTGCTCGATGTGCTGGCCTTGGGTGCAGCCGAGCCGGACGATGACTGGCGCAACCGTGAGCGCCTGGCCTATAACGACAAGCGGCAGCCGCTGTCGGACAAGTACGGCCAGCCGGTGCCCGCTGATCCGGCGCTGCTCAACATGGGACGACTGGGTGCGCTCTCTAGCCAAGCTCATGCCCACTATGGTCTGGCCCAGGTCGAGTTTTCCGGCGATGCCGATGTGCTCAAGAACGAGCCCAGACGGTTCGCCCGCAAGCCAGGCTGGGAAGACGGACCGATCATCACCCTCGCTGCCGAGATGGCGCAGATTCATCTCGATCTATCGCTGATTGCTGCGCTGACCGACATGCCATCGTCCAAAGAGCTGTCGTGGCAGTACGCCGGACAGGGCTTTCACTACCTAGAAGACATCGGCAACCAGATCCACACCGTACAAGTCGGCTTGTTTGACTTCTTCTTCGATGCCGCGATGGAGCGGCTCAAGATGGGCCTGTGGAGCGGCGGTGGCTATCTGGGTCCGATGCGCTCGCTCGGGTCCATCGGCATCGACATCCTGTCCAGCCACCACACGCTCAGCGAGGAATACACCTTCCGTCGCTTCCAAGCGGCCCTGGACGGCAAGGGCGATGAGCAGGCCCAGAAGCTGGTCACTGCGATGACCGAAGACGATCCCGAGTTTGCCAAGCTGCTGGATGAAGCGCTCGCCAAGCTGGGACCGCACCCCGAGCGCGGCGAGTTCGGGATGGCCATCACCCGCGCGCTCATCGATGTGTCTTCGCATGAAGGCGACGATGTCTATCGGGCCACGGCGGCGATTGCCGACCCCAGGCTGCGGACTCGTCACACGACCTTCAACGAAGAGCGAGACGATCCCGAAAAGTTTGTCGTTTCCAAGACCGACAAGAACAAGGCCGCCTATGACGAGTTCTTTGCGCTTCAGGCACGCGCCTTCCGCCGGGTGGGGACAGCCCTACGCCGCTGGGTCAGCCTGGAGCAAAAAGCCATCGCGGACGCCAGCACGCTCGAGCAAAAAGACGCGCTGCGCAAGGAAGTCTACAAGCGCTTGATCGAGCGGCAGCTCAAGATGCAGGCCGACAGCGAAGCGCGCCTGCAACAGTACCTGGCCAAGCCTCCGCAGAACATCACCGCCCCCGAGCATGCCCCCGAGCTGCTGGTCGCTGACGTGGTCGCGGTCGGTCTGGTCGCTGGTGTGCCCATGCTGATTCGTCGCCGCCGCCGCCGCAAGGCCAGCTCCGCCAAGACCTGACCCACTGCGCCCGCTCTGTCCTCGCCAACTGCCTGCCTACGCACCGCTTGTCACCGCCGTCCCGCTTCGTGTAGTCGATCGGCTGTCCCTTCCCAAGGAGCCTTTGCCATGTCGCGTGTTTGTCATGCCCTCTTCGCTGCGGCTGCCCTGACCGTTTTGACTGCGGCGTCTGCCACTGCCCAGGCCGATCCCGCCGTCTCGCTGCTGTATGCCAGCAGCGTCGTGACCCACCCGTACCACTGGGACACCCAGGGCGCGCAGTTTGACATCGTCGCCGACCCGATTGCCTGTGCAGACAGCGTGGTCGTTCGTCTCGATGACGGCTCTGGCTGGACCGATCTGCCCGCCAAGCGACTGGATGGCGATGGCAAGAGCCCGAGCCTCTACCGCGCCCATCACTCGATCCCTTACACCCCACACGACCTTCAGTTTTCGATCCGCTGCGGCACAGGTGGCACGGTCCACTTGGACGACAACGGCGGCAGCGGGTACTTCCTTGCGGCCAGCGCTGGCGGCTTTTTACAGCGCGGCAACGTCCACAACGCCGGGTTTTCGCCTACCTACACCACCGGGCCCGGCACCACCTACACGGGCTCTGTCGTGCTGCGCAACCTGGCCTATGCCAAGCAGGTGCGGATCGTCTACTCAACGGACGGCTGGCGCACCGTTCAAGAAGCCTACGCGACCTACGGCGGACCCAGCTGGGCCTACTACAGCGCCACTCCCAACCCCAACCGCTTCGGCTTAGAGCAGTGGTACTTCACGCTCGACCTCGGCAGCGCTGCCACGGTGGACTACGCCATCTCGTACACGGTCGCTGGCGTCACCTATTGGGACAACAACTTCTCGCGCAACTACCGCACCACCGTCACCCGCATGCCCTAGCCCAGGTCCCCACGCTCTCAAACCAGCCCGCCGTCCCCTCACGTAAGGGTCTAGACCGTTCCCCAAGTGGGCGATGCGGAGATCTGCCAGGGTCTGGACCCATCCCAAAGTGGTTGATGCGGAGATCCGCCAGGGTCTGGACCCATCCCAAAGTGAATGGGAGGTTTTTGGACCCTAGAAATGACAAAGGCCACAACCCGTTTGGATTGTGGCCTCGTGCGAAGGGGGGGACTCGAACCCCCAAGGTGTTACCCGCTAGCACCTCAAACTCAAAAACGGTGCGGTGTTCCCGTCGAGAAATCCGCTTCAAAATTTACCCCAGCGGGTAAAAATCGAGTGAGAGCGCTGGGTAAATGATTTGGCTCCCGTCTGAGAAAAACGCGGAAAATCAGCTTGGCGCTAGCGTGTCAGTCGCTCCAAAAACCGACAGTCCGACCCGGTTTCCTGATGAACCCATGGGACAGTCTGGACAGATGGACACTTGCGCCGCTTGTCGTCGCTGCCCTGCTCTTTCGATGTGTCCCTAGGGGCTGGACAGTGGGGGACAGTTGGCCGCTATGGCGCAGGAAGGTCGGGCTGCGCGGGAAGGTGCGCGCAGTGCTGGCGAAATCGCCTTCCTGATCGATCTGCAGAGCGTGACCTTACAGCATCTTTGGCCGTCTGCATCGTGTGGGCAAAACTATGGGCTTGCAAAGAAACAGCTGACAGGCGACCGATCTGCCATGGAACGTCACAAGCCGTTGCTCCCAAGTACGCACAATGCCGTTGCCGAGCACGACAAGCCGCCGACTGGACGAAGGGCAAAGACTCGACCAGGGCTAGACCAGATCATCGGTGTAATTGCCTGGCTGCGCCGTCCAACATCCGCAGGCATGCCAGTATGGAAGTACATCTTGGGTGTGATGTTTGGCGCTCCGCTTGCCCTGCTCATCTTCATGGCTGTCGTGGGAAAGGTATTATCCAAACAGGAACCCACACCAGAGACCAAGGACCCCCACCAGGCTGCTAGCGAAAAGACGCCTGAACCACAAGCTGACATTGATGTTGTTGCGCCGGGTCCATGGCTTGAACAGCTAGCCAGCTATCTTCGAATTGGTCCGAGGCGAAAGGCTCCGGAATGCCACCAGGAGACTGACCATCAACATTGTGATCTATCCCTCCCTGGCCTCACGTTAGCGGATGTTGGATTTCTCCACGGGCATAAGGGTGCGTGGAACGTGACGTTGAGTCCTGCGGCATCGTCTGATCTTCGGCCAAGTCGGTTTGGGCAAGTGGCCAAGATGTGCGACCGACCTGGACTCATGGGACAAGGAGCCACCTTCTATCAAATCGTCGGTGGGCCATTGAGAGGCAACTTTGTCACGATTCAGTACTCAGAAAAGGCTCCCACTGGTTATCAAGCACTCATCAAGAGTCCTGAGTACTTCCGCCACGCACCGACCAAATACAATGCCTCGTGGTGGTGGACATGCGCAAAGGAAGCGGGGATCAGTTTGGAACCTTAGACCTCAGTGGCGCGAGATCTTAGCGAACCTGCCCAAGCCCTTCACCATGACCCTCAACAGGTAGCGAATGTAGTCCTGCGAAGTCCGCCCCCCGTCTGTAGTCTCGGAAAATTTCAGAAATTTCAACTATGCCGGTTTCATCGTGGTGAAATCGGGACCGGCTGCATGCGGCTTACTCCATGCCTCGCAATCAGGGGATGCTTCTTTGACCGCGTAGAGCACGCCGCCGGTAAGCTCCACCTGCTTTGGCTCGTCGAGCCCCAGCAGCTTTCGCTGACTCTCACTGACTCGGATGAACGAAACCGCGATCTTGGCTGCTTGCTCAGGGGTTGCAGTTGGCAGTCTAGACAGCAAATTGCAGGCTATGCTGTCGAGCCTGTCTAGCTCGATTTGCCGCACTGCCGCTGCCTGTTCTTTGTAGTCCACAGCCAGGGATTCTGCGACCCCCTTGACCCAGTTGAATGCAGCAGTCGAGCTGACGCCAAGCGCACTACCGACCTGCCGATAGGTCATGCCCTGTTCAACCCGAAGGGCATAGGCTCTTATCGCTTGCTCCGAAGAAGTGTGCATTTGTTAACTTGTCTCAGTCGGTAGCGTTCACTGACCGAGGGGGGCCAACACTAGCATGTGGAACGTGTTGTGCGGCGATCTGGGGCGATTTTTCGAATAAGTCATGATAATGACGGGGCATGTCTCCAATATCGTGGCCAAGCGCCGACTGGACCAAAGAGGATTGGAAGAAGTTTATGCAGGACAATCCAGACCCCAAAGAATACATTGATCGCCTCATGCGAGATGAATATGGAGATAAATATGATATAACAATGGCAATTGGAAGATACGTAATTGAAAAAGAAGAGAAACAGACCAGAAAGATCCACCGTCATTTAACCGAAATGGTCAATTCAGGCGATAACATCGCAAAGCATTACCAAAGCCAAGTGGGCATACATCTAGGCGAAGTCGATAAACAGGAACACACGCTCAAATTGTATCGCAGGTTTGAGCGTCAGATCAAGGATTCAAAACGTGCGATTGCGTCCATGCGACAGGAGTCCTTTGCTAAGCTGCTTTGTCTCGACATGCTGGCGAAGATCTCAGAGCCGGACAACATCAAGGATAAGCCCGTGGCCGTGAGATTGTTCGGGCTTATTGCAAATCTAAGGAACATCGCCAGTTACTTTCTCACGGAAAACACGGTCCAAGACAAACCAACTAGAGGCCATCCCTTTGGTGTCCCAGAGTGGAATCTGCTCAGATTGGTTGAAGACGGCAAGGTACAAAACGTTAGGAGTTTAGCCAAACGATTGTTTCTTGCCGCGGAAAGGCAAGAAATTCCCGGCTGGCTGGTTTCTTCGGACGTAGCCCGTGAGACGCAGCGGTTAGCAAAGGCATTGCAGCGCAAGCGAAAGTATCTTCAACGGCAGAACGCCCCCCCCCTATTTGTGTCCGGCAAAAAGATCCCCCCCCCTATTTGTGTCCCACCCAAATAAGGCGCATCGCTTGTGACGCATCTGCCGCATCCCTAGGCTTGCGGCATGCTCACGACTGAACAAAACAAGCCTCGTCCAAAAATCAACTTCGCTCGATTCAAAGCTGCCCTTGCTTTGCGGGAACGGACCTTCTCAGAGGTCGCCAGGGCTTCTGGCCGTTCCCTTCGGCACCTTTTGTATGTGATAGCAGGCTCACGCCCTGGCTCTGATCGCGTCTTTCAGGCGCTATTCGATGCCGTCGGAGCGTCAGGGTGGCACTTCGCAACCGGCCAAACCGACACCTTGCGCGATGAGGAGTCCGATCATGCCCCAGCGTGAATCGGAACGGCTCGCAGATCGGCTGCTCGCAGTTGCTCGGCCCATTCTTGTGCAGCTGCTCGACTTGATGCCGCCTGATGAGGGGCAGACAGACGAGAGCGGACTCACCGAAGCAGATCACGCACGGATTGATTGCAGCGTGGCGAAGCTTCGGCAGCGTCAGCGCAGCGCAATGAATGAACGGAGAAAGCCAACCCCCAAAAACACGAAACGCCCGACGGGCAAGGTCGAGCGCTCGCAAGGAAGCAAAACAGCATGAACACCGTACTACCAACCCCAGAGACAGACAAGGCAGAGCGCGCACTGTTGGGCGCGTGTTTGGTCTGCGCGGACGCACTGCCGAAAGCGCGCGGCGTAGGACTCAGCCCGGATGATTTCTTCGGCCCACATCATCGGCAGATCTTCGCGGCGATGTTGGCGCAAGTGGCAGATGGGGAGCAGCCCAGCCTGATGAGTACGTGGGCACGGATGCAGGCGAAGGAAACCGCCCACCATCTGAAAGCGCACGGCTCGGAAGCCTACGTGTCAGAGCTTGCGACGCAAGCGCCGGTTTTCGGTTTTGTGAATCTGGCCCGTGCGGTGAAGCTGGCCGCGCACGATCGGCAGCTTGCGCTTCTGCGGACACAGCAGGCTGACCAGAACGTGTCGGAAGTGCGACACAGAGAGCTGGCCGCGCAGATTCGGAGTCTACAAGGCGAACGCGATCGGCTCGCTGCTGATGCTGACGGTTGGCCCGGTGAGCCTGGCCCGCCCCTGCCTTTTGCTGATTCTGTGCCGCCGCCGTGGCCAGAGCTGGCTTTGCCGCCTGTGCTCGCGGAGTTTGTCCAAGCCGTTGCGGCCTATTCACAGGTTCCGCGCTCGATGCCTGCACTCATCGGTTTGGGCACCTTGTCGGCGGCCTTCGCTGGCAAAGTGGTGGCTACACTACCGAACGGTCACACAGAAGCGCTGTCTCTGTACTGTGTCGTTGCGGCGGACGTTTCCGAGCGAAAAAGCTCGACGTTTGGACAGTTTGCGAAACCGATTGACGACTACCAGCGCGAGCGCAAAGAGCAGCTTGCGCCGCTGCGCTCGGAGTATGAATCAGAGCGCGCCGGACTTCAGGCGGAGTACGATCAAGCCATCCAAGATCGCAAGCGAGCCAAAGCGGGAAGCCCGCACCACGGCGACGCATGCGACCGGGCCAAGCGTCTGCGCGAAAAGCTCGACCAACTAAAACCCCCGCCCGCTTGGGAATTTGTGACCGGGGACACCACAGCCGAAGGACTAGCAAAGCTCATGTCTCGGACTGGGGGCTTTGCGCTGCTCTCTTCCCCCGAGGGTGGCGGAGTGTTTGACCGCATGGCCGGACACTATGACCGCGAGCCAAACCTTGATGTGTTTCTGAAGTCCTACGATGGCGAATCGTTCGGCAGTCACCGAGCGAGTGCAGAACGCGAAGTCGCGGAAGTTCAGCGGCCCGCGCTGGCGATTGTCCTTACCACACAGCCCGCGACGCTGCAAAAGCTCACCGAGCGGCGCGAGCTGGAAGATCGCGGGCTGGTCGCTCGGTTCCTGTTTGCACTCCCTACCGATTCCCAGGTTGGCAATCGGGCCCCAAACAGCCCCGCGATTCCCGCCCACGTTGCCAGCGCTTACACAGAGGCGATGTTGCGGTGTCTGCGCATCGATCGGCCCGACGTTCCGCACCGGCTCTCACTGTCACCGGATGCGGTCACAGAGTACGAGCGCTTGCACTGGCAGATCGAGCCGCAGCTAAGGCCCAGCGGCAGTCTGTACGACTTGCGCGGCTGGGCCGGGAAGCTCATCGGCAAGATCGTGCGAGTCGCTGCGCTGTTTCACCTGTGGGAACAGATGATCGAAGGGAATGCCGCGCCATGGAATGTGCCGATTTCCGATGACACGTTCCGCAGAGCGGCAGCGCTTGTGCCGTGGCTTATCGAACATGCGCGGGCTGCATTCTGTTTGATGAAGCAGTCTGCGGACACTGCCAAAGCGCGGCGACTGCTCGACGGGCTGCGAAAGGAAAGAGCAGAGACATTCACAACCCGGACAGCGCAGCGGCTTGTCGCAAAAAATGGAACCAAAGCGGAAGCAGAGCGCGTGCTTGATGTTCTGCATACCCACAACTACGTGGCCCCGCTTCCGCCAGAGCGGAAAGACTCCCTGCGCTGGCGCGTGCATCCCGACGAAGTGCAGCGCTGGACGGATGGAAGCCATGTCGCCGCGTAAGCGCCGAAGGAATCTGCGGCATCGTGCCAACTGTCCCACTGTCCGCACGCTGTCCCAGCGGTTAGGACACTTGCGCACCGACGAAGCCAGCGCCAACTGTCCCACTGTCCAGTCAAACGGAAGGTTCAGCCGCCAGCATCCTGTGCGCACGATTGGCCGCTTGGCCGGTCTGCTGCTACTCGCCGCCGTGGCGCTGCTGGGGAAGCGATGTACGCCGCTGCCCATCGTCGGCGATTTCCCGGTCTTGGAGTGGTCTAGCCGTGATCCGGTCCTTGCGTCGCTGCCTCTGCCTTTCGTCGTCGGCTTGGTAGTTCCATCGGACCTTCCCCGAATGCGAGCCAGGCGGGCGAAACCGCGAGGACTTTTGCGAGCGCTTCCAGCACGTCCACGCCGGTCTGTGCGCCGTTTTCGATGTCCGCGACGGTGCTTGGGCTAAGCCCGACGGCGCGTGCCAGTGCGGCTTTGGTTTCGCCTCGCTCGGTCCGAATGGCCGAAAGTCGCGCGCCCATGCCATCGGTCGTCGCTGCTGCGCCGCTAATGACTTGCTCGCCAAGTCCGTACGCCAACCAGCCCGCAGCGACGCCAAGTGCAGATGCGAGACGAGCCACCGTCGCAACGGTGGGGATGCGCTGACCGGCTTCGATATCGGCAGTGACCTCTGTATCTCGGCTGACCTTGGTGCTCAGCGCAGAGGGCTTTACTCCAGCTTGCTTGCGGACTCTGCGCAGACGGGCAGGGAGTCCGAAATGAAGCGGATTGGGCGAGCCGCGAACCATCGGCAGTTGGTAGCACGCTCCGACGGATGGCCAAAGTTGGGCGAATTTCAAGCGAGAGTTACGGATTAACCCCATTGAAAAGAGGTCGTGACATGTGTTTGTTTACCAGTCGAGCCCGTACAAGTCGGGCAGTCAATCACCGAAGGACCGCCGACGGGAATCGGCGGCCCCTCATCAGCCCGCGTCGGATTCCAAGCCTGCAAGCACGTATCCGACGCGAACAGGAGCAGTCTATGCCTTGCTCGGTTCCTGCTACAAGTACGTCTTACCGTCGTCGTAAACATCGGCTGTCGTCGAGTCCGCCAACCATTGCCGCCACGCTCGACTTATCGAAACCGGGTGAAGCGTGGGCGGAAGACTATCTCCGTCGCGCATCGACGGGAAAGGATGCATTTTGGCGCGTGCTGGCCATCCGTCGAGACGATGCGTCACTGCTCGTCGCTGTGCAGTGGCTTCGCTGGAAGGGCAAAGATCGCTATTACGTCGTCTCGCTGTCGCTGACAGAGCAAGCCCTGACGTGGAAGCCGTACCAGACCGCCAAAGCAGCACGGGAAGCGCTGGCCAATGGATGCAGTGCTGACTCGTCGGTGCCTGGCAAGGTCGGAGGGAACCACCATGGATAAGCCCAAGCTCTACGGCCCCTATGCGCATCGCGGGGGGTTTCGTTTCCTGATCGTGCAAGGGCAGGAACGGACGGCAACCCCTTCCGCCCCCACCGAGGAGCGTGCGCGGCAGATCGCCGAAGCGTTCCTCCGAAAGCTCGTCCAGCCACAAGTGTTGACCGTCGGGATGGTGCTGGATCAATACAGCGATTATCTGTCGCTGATGAACAAACCCACGTCCGTAGCAACGGCAATGTATCGGCTGCAAACGCTGATCCCGCAGCGAGCGCTTCCAATCAAGCGACTGACGGCCCGCCATTGTGAAGACGCCTACATGGAGCTGGTGAAGCGGCAGAAGCCCGACACGCACCGCAATGCGCTGGCAGTCGCAAAGACGTTCGGCAAGTGGTGCTTAGAAAGGAAGTTGCTTGCAGAGAATCCGTTCGCCGCAGTCAAGCCGCTCGGGAAGCGTAGCCGGGGGAAAGTACAGCTAACCCGAGATGAGGCGCGGCTATGGCTGACGGAAGCACTGGCGCAAGCGCGGGATGGTTCCGACGGTGCGCTTGTGGCGTCGATGGTGCTGCTGATGGGCATTCGGCCCAGCGAAGCGCTGCTCCGACTCGTGCGCGACATTGACGATCGGGGAACGCGATTGCGCATTCGGGAAGCCAAGACCCGCGCGGGCGATCGTGACCCAAAGATCCCCGATGTGCTGCGCAAGTTGATTGCTGCACGCTGCGAAGGCAAGCCGCGTGATGCGCTGATTTTCTCGACGCAGGACAGAACCGGGCGAGCCATCCCACGCAAGGCCGATTGGGTGCTCGACGCGGTGCGTCGGATCTGCAAGGCGAGCGGCGTGCCGACGATTTGCACCTACAGCTTGCGCGGGCTGCATGCCGATCTGGCGATTGAAGCGGGCACCGTTCCCGATGTGGTGGCCGAAAGCTTGGGGCACACGTCAAAAGAGATCACGATGGGTCACTATGCCAAGCCCGGCACGTTGGCCGATGTCACCGCGCAGCGCGCAGCGCAGCAACTCGGAGTGTGTGACGCTCCCAATTGATTGCAGAAGCGAACCCGCTAGCGCTGGGCAGTTTCCCGCCGTTTACCCAGCCATTTACCCGGCTACTTCTGAGCCCGAAAAACGACTCATCTGCGCCAAAAGAAAAAGGCCACATTCCGTCGGAGAATGTGGCCTCGTGCGAAGGGGGGGACTCGAACCCCCAAGGTGTTACCCGCTAGCACCTCAAGCTAGTGCGTCTACCAGTTCCGCCACCTTCGCGGCGTAGGCTTGTCTGCTTCTTGGGGAAGGCAGCGCCAACAGGAGGGTAATTAGCCGCAACCACTGGGGATCTGTCAAGGCACTTTTTACAACCGGACATCTTTTTGAGAACTTTCATCCGCATCCAGGCTGCGCAGACCGTAAGATGCGCTCGATGTCGGTTCTTCAGATCCTCGTCGTCGATAACGATCCGTGGACGGTTCAGATGGTTACGTCACTGCTG
Source organism: Myxococcales bacterium (assembly GCA_016794365.1). Taxonomy (GTDB): domain Bacteria; phylum Myxococcota_A; class Polyangia; order Palsa-1104; family JAEUJZ01; genus JAEUKA01. The sequence continues at coordinate 58,731 of JAEUKB010000017.1, read as the reverse complement.
TCGCAGCGAGGTCATCAAGTGCAGGTCGCGCATGCTCCCGCAGAGGCCGAGTCCCTGCTTGCGCAGCGGGTGCCGGACTTGGTGGTGGCCGATGCCAAGCTGGATGAAGCGGGGCTGGACTGGCTGCTGTCGCTGCGCGACTTGGTACCAAGCAGGCGGCTACCGGTGCTGCTGCTGGCGGAAGATGCGCCACCTGCGCTGCGACTGGCGGCACTGCGGCTGGTGGACAGCGACTTTTTGGACAAGCCGTTCCGCTTCGATGAGTTCGATCTGCGGGTCGAGCGGCTGCTGCGGAGTCCGGCCACTTCGCTGAGGCCGGTGTCAGGGGTTGAGCCAAAGGGTTTACGGGGGACGCTCGGTGAGCTGAGCCTGGCGAGCATCCTGCTGCTGCTAGAGGCAGAGAAAAAAAGCGGCGTGCTGATGGTCGAGCGCCCCGGTGAAGTCGGTCGGCTGTGGTGCGGGGCGGGCAAGCTGCTGAGCGCGGAGCTGGTGGTGACGGGTCAGCGGCCCGAGCGCAGCCTCGATGCGGTGTTTGCGCTGCTGGCCTGGTCTAGCGGCGACTTTGCGTTTGAGTCCGGTCCCGATCCGGACAGCGAAGAGGAAGGCCTGAGCATGACGCAGCTTGTGATTCAGCTCGCGCAGCGGCAGGACGAGCACGAGCGAAAAGCCGCAGTCGCCGTATGATGAATCGCAGGGCACAGATGCGACGCGCTGCTAGCTGGGTACTGGTGATGACCATAAGCGCTCAGACCGGAGTGCTGACGGTGGCGCACGCAGAGCAGATCCCGCAGCTACCGCCGCCGCCAGCAGGGAGCCGGTCCCCTGCCCCGTCGATCCTCGATACGCTGCCCGCCGATGCACCGCCGCCGCTGCCGCCCAAAGACGGCACGACGGAGCCGACGGTGAGTCCGCCGGTTCCGCAGGCGCAGCCGGGTCTGACCCCGGTGGTGACGATCGAGCGTCGCCGCCGTGTCAACCTGATCATTGCTGGGGTTTCGACGCTGCTCGCTTCCTACGCAGCGGACCGACTGCTGGCGCGGGATCTGTCGCAGTCACCAGTGAGCTGGGTTCCGCTGGTCGGCCCGTGGTGGATCTTGAGCGAAGAGTCGGCGCGACCCAGTCCCAGCCCGGCGCTACAGGCCCTGCTGGTCATCGATGGCTTGGTGCAGCTCAGCGGCTTGGCGCTGGCCATCACCGGGACGTTTCTTCGCTACGATCGGGTGGTGCTGCGACTGCCGCGTACGCAGGTGGGTCCGCTGCCATCCACGACCACGGTCCTGCCGTGACCCTGGGTGAGCCGCGCAAAGACGCAGCTTCGTCCTTCCGTGCCGACTTGCTACGATGATCGACTGGGGCGACATGTCGTCGTCTCAGTGGCATCAGGGCGGGTAGACCTGCCCACGGAGGGGGACCATGCAAGCAGCAAGCTGGCGCTTTGTATCGGTGGGACTGCTTTCGCTCTGTCTGGGCTGTGGTGGGGAAGGAAACGGCGGTCTGGGCGGCGACGATCCAGGCGATGGCGGCAGTGGGCAAGACGCAGGCACACCGCCGGATATGACGGTGGTGCCGGACTGCGTGGGAAAGTCGCTGCCTGCGATGCTGGGGACGCAGAGCCGGACGATCTCGATTGGGACGAGCAAGCGCACCTATGTGCTGCATGTGCCGCCGGGCTATGACCCGAGCCGCTTTACCCAGGTGGTGTTTGCGTTCCACGGCTTTACCAACCAGGCGACCGACTTCACCAAGAGCATCGGCATTGAAGCAGCGAGCGATGAGCGCAACTTCATCGCGGTGATTCCGCAAGGCTCGGGGCTGGTTCCGTCGTGGAATGCGGGTGGCTGCTGTGGCGAAGCGCAGACGCTCGGTACGGACGATGTCGGTTTTGTTAAGCAGCTCCTGACCAGCCTGCGGGCCGAGTTCTGCGTCGATGACAAGCGGGTCTTTGCGATGGGGCACTCGAACGGTGGCTTCATGGTGAACCGCCTGGCGTGTGAGCTGGCCGATGACTTCGCCGCGATTGGACCGAACTCGGCGGGGCTTATCTTTAGTGGCTGCAAGCCAAGTCGTCCGGTCCCGGTCTACTACATGCATGGCGATGCGGATGCGGTGGTCTGGTACGGCGGTGGTTTTCCGATCAGCTGGAGCGGCGCAAAGACCACGTTTGATGGCTGGGGAACGCGCAACGGCTGCACTACGCCCGCGAAGGTCACCAGCCAGAGCGGCAAGGTGTCATGTCAGACCTACGCGCCCTGTCCCGGTGGCGCGGACGTGAACCTGTGTACCATCAGCGGTGGCGATCACGTCTGGCCGAGCAGCACGAGCGATACCCAGCGCTATGCCGACGGAACCAAGCGCTACCTCGACTTCTTTGCGGCGCATCCCAAGCCCTAGAGGCTGTCCCTACTTGGCGCACTCAGCCGTACAATGTATGGTGCCGCCATGTTTTTGGACCACCTGCTTGCTGCGCTGCGCAACCCTCAGAGCCAGCTCTTCCAGCTAGACGACGAGCTGCCGCTGGATGTCGATCGCTATCGCGCCTTGCTATCGGCGGAGACGTGGCGGCTTGGTCGCAGCGGACAGCTGGACGAATCGACGGTGGCTTGGGTCTTTCGCTGCATCGCAGACGGCTGGGTCGATGAGCACCTGTCCGACATCCGGGACGCACTGCTAGAGCTGCTCGCGATTCGTGATGCCGATCATCTGGATGCGCTGCTGTGCCTGGCGACGCGGCAGATTGTCGGTGTGACGGACGAAGCGCGCAGTGTCGCCGATGAGGAAGCGCCGCTTCTGACCGCAGCGGATCATCAGCTCTTACGGGCGACGACCAGCGCGGTGACGGGCGAAGAGAGCCATCGGGTCGGACTGCGGCTGTTTGCGCGGCGCTATGCGATCCAGCTTGGGCTGCTGTCGCAGAAGTCGGGAAGCTGGCAGCGTACGTGCTTGGGGGATGCGGTGCTGGAGCTGCCCAGGATGTATGCGTGGCCGCTGCTGCTGTCGCTGGAGTCGCAGCAAGCGATGGACTGCTACGACCGCTGGCGGGTGTCCAAAGAGTCGCTGTCCGAGATGCGACGGCGATCGAGCTTTGTGGTGCGAACGGCAGAGCCAAGTGACGCCGGAGATCGGGAGGACGCGCGGCTGTTTCCGTGGCAGCGGGTGCGACGGATGCTGCGCTGTGGGCTGGTCGAGTCGCTGCCGGTGGGAAGTGGCACTGTCGATGAGCCACGCAGCGAGTTTGGCTTTCGTCTGACGCCAGCGGCGCTGGAAGCAGCCGAGCGGGTGCTGCGCGCGCCGGAGCATGAGGTGGTACGGCTGGCTCGGTCGCTGATGGTCGAGCGAACCGAAGAAGCGATGCAGCCGTATCGCTATCGGCACGCTCAGTCGGTAGAGCCCGCGCGAAGCGGTTCGTACAGTGAGCCGTCGGTGATCGAGCATGCGCTGCCGTCTCACTTGGTGGTGGATCCGCCAGGTTCAGACGAAGAGCCGGGGGCCAGTCGGCTGCTGCGGGTGACGGATCTGTGGAGTCCGCCGCCGATGACAGAGCTTGAGCGGGACACAATCAGCTCAAGCGAGCCTGAGCCAGCGATCGAGTCGGTGGAGCCACTGCGGCCTGCGTCCGGTGGAGAGCGCGGACCGCAAGAGATCGATCTAGGTCCGCTGATTCGTCGGGCCTGGGGCGACTTGCAAGAGCGACGGGTTCACTTTTCGCTGCTCGGTCCATCCGCGCAGGTGTTCGGCGAGCGACGACTGCTGGTGCAGACCCTGCGTGAGCTGCTCCGGGGCGCGGCGCTGAGTGCGCAGCATGGCTCTCACAGCCTGGCGCTTGTCACGGTGGAGCTGGCCCCACAAGAAGATCACGTCGTGCTGTTTGTTCACGACAACGGAATGGGTCCGCCGCTGCCGATGCTGCCCAGCTTGATGGAGATGAGCGATGAAGAGCTGGCCGATGTGGACGATCCCGACAGCGAGCAGCCGAGCCTTCAGCGGATTCAGCAGTCGCTGTGGTCGCTCGGTGGGGAGCTGACGCTGATGGCACCTCGCCTGGGCGGAACCAGCCTACGCATCATCCTGCCGCGCAGCATGCAAGATGCACGCTCTGCCGCTTGATGTAAGCGCGCCCCGCCCCGCGAACGCTACCTCGTCCCGCAAACGCTACCTTTAGATCGCAATTTTACTTACAAAAACCAGTTCACAAGTTCGCAAGGATTCTCGTAAGATACCCAGGCTTCCGTATTGCCTGGGGCTGCGCTCTGCACCTTGGGTGGGTGCGCGCACAGGTCGTCGCGTGAGCCAGGAAGCGGTGTCTTAGGAGCCGTTACGGAGCCCGCGAACATGGCACTTTTGCCGACCGAGTGTACTTCGCTACCTCTTTCTGAACCGCCGAGCCGACCGCGCAAGGTCAAAGACGTTCCCTACGTAGAGCTGTTTTCGGGCCGCGTGCAGGGTGTTGTGTCGTCGGGTTCGGATGAAAATCGCGTCTATGTCTCGTTCTTTGAGGCAGGCGCGAGCATCAACTTCAACTGCTCGACCAACAACAACCGTCCGTGCGGTGGTCTGCGCGGATCGCCGTGTAAGCACCTGAGCCAGCTGATGGGCGAAGCGGTGCTTCAGTTTGGTCCCGAGCAAGTGGCGCGCTATCTGAAGCTGTCGGGAGATCTGTCGAAGTTTACTTCGGCGCGCGACATCTTGTTGCAAGTGCGCGGCTCACAAGCGCGGCTCGATGTCAGCCAGGTGTTTTCGCGCTTTCTGTCGCACCTGCGCTACTTCGAGCTTCCCGTCTCGAATCAGCCGATTCCTGAGATGACTTGGTTTGTCTTGGGCTAAGCGTTCGCAAGGAAAAGGACTCCGAGTATGAGCGATTCCCTAAGCTCTCTGTCCGCGACTCCGGCTGGTGTGGCTGCCGCCGCTGACGTGCTGGCCAAGCTGGATCACTGCTTTGTTGTGGGCTTTGGCCGCATGAGCGAGCGCGAAGTGTCCGCTGTGTCTGCCCTGCCCCGCTTGCTGGAAAAGACTCCGCTGGCTGCACGGGTGAAGGAAGCCTGTGATGCGCTGCTGCGCAGTGAGTTTGTCGAGCGTCACTTCGTCAGCCTGGCGTGTGCGCGTGCGGCGCTGCAAGGTGCGATGACCGATGCGCTGGCTGCGCAAGTCAGTCTCGCGCTGGGACGTGCTGTTCCAAGTGATGCGCCAGCCAGCAGTCCGACCGAAGCACCCGGACATCATGGTGTCTTTCGCGAGAGCAGCCGGAACTTCCTGATGGAGATGGCTCTGTCGGGATTCGCACAGCTAGAGTCGGATGCTCTGTATCCGTTCTATGCAACGCTCGACAAGATTCAGGAAGAGCCCGCGCTGATTCGCTTGGCTGCGATCCTGTCAGGATTTTTGTCAGAGCTGCTGCTTGAGCTGCCGATTCCGTCGGGCAATTCGATTCCTACCTATCGCTGGGTGGATCTGTGGACGCGCGCGATGCTGCTTGCGATCAATGCGCCACAGATTCCGAAGATCGATGCAGTCAGCGGAGAGTTCTTTCCAATTGGCAGCGATCTGCATCATCACCGCAACCTGTTTAGCGTCTGTGTTCACGGAATCCTGAAGCAAGGAACCGAGCATCGCTACGTTCGCACCACGGTGTCTGCGTACAAAGTCGATACGGTCATCGGCGCAGAGATGTGGCGACTTTTGGAAGGTACGTACGACAAGCTGTTAAAAGCGCTGCGCGACGGAACAAGCTTGAAGCTAAGCAACGTCAAGCTGCTCGGAAGCGGAGACCTTCTGTGGGATGAAGGGAGTGCGACTGCGGGGTCTTCCTATGCTCCGTTTGAGCTGGCCAGTACACTCCTTTCCGCAGGAAAGCCAATCGTTCGATCGAGCATCGGAGGCTTTGACAGACATCCCGCGCAGCTTGCAGAGCCGCTTCATCTGACCGGCTTTAAGGTGGTGAAACAAGATGCCATCAAGTCGAAAAAGCCGTCGCAGAGCGAGCTGCTCGAAGAAAAAGCGATCGAAGCTGTGGGCATCAAGCTGCCGCTGTGTGGTGCGCGGGTTTCGGATAGCTCAGGCATGACGATCGATCGGATCGAAAAAGCGCAGGAGCTTATCGGACTGCTGCGCTTTGATCGGGGACGCTGGGCGATTCAGCCGCTGGCGATCAAGTCAGGAAGCAAAGCAGAGCTTTCGGGAACGCCTCCGCAGTCGCTCAAAGCCAAAGATGACACCGTCGCTGTGCTGCGTGAGCGCGCCAGCAAGCTCCTTCGCAAGAAGTCGTAAGGCGCAAAGGGAAGACCATGGCGGATACAAGTACAGCTTCTTCGGATTCAGCGCTGCAAAACAGACAGCAAGCGCTCCTGTGGCGTCTTCTGGCCGCGTGCTTTGGGCAGGGGGAAAAAGCGCAGAATCTGGAATCGCTCAGCAAAGAGATTGCACAAGAGCTGTCTTTGCCAGAGCTGGTGCTCGACCCAATGGTATCGCTGAGCACGCTGCTCCAGCGTCATCCAGAGCTGCGACCGCTGTTTGAGACTCCGCTTCCGGGGGCGGTGCTGGATGAAGAAAGCAAAGACGGTGTCGCGGTTGCAACCGGAAGTCCAAGTCCTACAGACAGCGCATCAGCCAGTGCGAGCCGCAGTCCTTCGGATCAGCTAAAGCGCACGGTTATTCTGTCCAAGCTGCTGCTCAATGCGTTTGGTCCAGCGACGCAAACCAAGACGGTAACAGCGCAGCAGTACGCGCAGTGGACGCAGGACTTGGGAACGCTCGAAGGTGCGTTCGGATATCCGCAAGGTGCGCTGCGTGGACGCGGAGCAGGAACCGGACCCGGAGGCGGTCGTAGGCTGATCTCGGAAGATGAGCTGCGACGAGGATTCCAAGGTCTGGAAAACGAGCTGGTGCGTCGCATGGAGCTGCGCGAGGTGCTGAAAGACTCGCGTCTTGCGAGCAAGCTTCAGCCTTCGATTGCGCTGGTCGAGCAGCTGCTGGCAGACAAAGCAAACCTGTCAGGACCGGCGCTGGACAACGCCAAGAAGCTGATTCGCGCGTATGTCGATCAGCTTGCGGAAGTGCTGAAGCTGCAAGTGCAGAAAGCCAGCAAAGGGAAGTCGGATCGTAGCGTTCCTCCCAAGCGAGTGTTCCGCAACTTGGATCTGAAGCGCACGCTGTGGAAGAACCTGACGAACTGGAATCCCGAGGAAGAGCGGCTCTATGTTGACCGCTTGATCTATCGCAGAACAGCAACCAAGACGCAGCCAACGCGACTCCTGGTGGTGGTGGATCAGTCTGGATCGATGGTCGATGCGATGGTGCAGAGCACGATCCTGGCGTCGATCTTTGCGGGACTCCCAAAGGTGGATGTACACCTGATTGCGTTCGATACCCGCGTGCTGGATCTGACGCCGTGGGTTCAGGATCCGTTTGAGGTTCTGCTTCGTACGCAGCTTGGTGGTGGAACGCTGATTCGCCAAGCGCTCATCGAGGCCAGCAAAAAGATCGTAGAGCCGAAGAACACCGCGATGGTGGTGATCTCGGACTTTTACGAAGGTGGTTCCGATCAAGAGCTGCTCGATTACATCAAGGGACTGAAGGACTCTGGAGTCCACTTCATTCCCGTCGGTGCGCTGCAATCGAGTGGCTACTTTTCGGTCAGCGAGTTCTTCCGTACGCGGCTCGCAGAGTTGGGAATGCCGATTCTGCATGGCGCCGTCAACAAGCTCATTCATCAGCTCCGATACCTACTGAATTAGGAGAGATCCCCATGGCCACGCCTCGTACCAAAAAGACCAAGACCGACGACTCTGCTGCGGTAGCGACTGCGGCTCCTGCCGCGACGACCGCCACCGATGCGGCGGCGGCTCCTGCTCCAGCTCACGCCGTTGCGACAGAGACTTCATCGGCTGCGGCTGCGGAGTTTCCGATTGCTGTGAAGGCGGAAGCGAAAGTGGAAGTGAAGGTGGATGCGAAAGCAGAAGCCAACACAGAAGCGCCAGCCAAGCCTGCCAAGAAAGCGGAAGTGCTGCGTCAGCCTGCGGAAGTGAAGTACGCAGAAGAGCTTGCGTACCTTGCGTCGATCGATACGGGAAAGCGTCCGTTTAGCTGGAAGCTGTCGCCGCGCATGATCCGTACGTTCATCCTGGGATCGACTCCTGCGGACAAGATCGAGCGTCCGATCAACCAAAAGTTCTTCGGAGATCCTGCGCTGGTCGAGCGTGCGATCGTGACACTGGCATCGGATCGCGGACTCCTTTTGATCGGAGATCCGGGAACTGGAAAGAGCTGGCTGGCAGAGCTGTTGGCCGCTGCGATCTGTGGAAGCTCGACGCACACGGTGCAAGGAACGGCGGGAACCACGGAAGATCAGATCAAGTATTCGTGGAACGTCGCGCTGGTGATTGCCAAGGGTCAGTCGCGTGAGTCGCTGATTCCTTCTCCGATCATGATCGCGATGCAGCAAGCTTCGATGGGACGAATCGAAGAGCTTACGCGCTGCACATCCGATGTTCAGGATGCGCTGATCTCGATTCTGTCTGAAAAGTACATCACGATTCCTGAGCTATCGGGAGACAACGTGGTGTTTGCGCGTCCGGGCTTTAACATCATCGCCACCGCGAACAGCCGCGATCGTGGTGTGAACGATCTCTCGACGGCACTCAAGCGTCGCTTCAACTTCGTGACGATTCCTACGGTTACGAACAAGAAGAGCGAAAAGGAAATCGTTCTGTTCCGTACGCGCGAGCTGCTGACGCGCAATCAGTTTGAAGTGGAGCTTCCTCCCGCGCTGCTCGACATTTTGCTTCAGACCTTTGCGGATCTGCGTGATGCGCAAGCCGCAGCGACGAGCGATGACCAGCGTCTGGAGTCTTCTCTGTCTACGGCAGAACAGATTGGCGTGCTGGAAGATGCAGTGCTGCACAGCCAGTTCTTTGGACAGACAACGCTGTCTGCGGGGAACTTGGCCAAGGCACTGGTGGGAACCGTAGTTCGTCGCATTCCGGAAGAGGCATCGATCCTCAACAAGTTCTGGCATTCCGTGGTGGAAAAGCGCGCCAAGGAAAAGAAGGGCGAGTGGGACGAATACCTTGAGGGCGGAAAGCAGGCAATGAGCCTGCTCAAGTAATCCCAAGACCAAGTAGGAATGATGATGGAACGGAATCCTCCTTCGAATCAGGAAGCCCTGGCAGCGCTGCGCGAGCAGATGAACGCTGCGGTGCAAGCGTTTGCAACGGACAAACATCCGGTCGGTGAGCTGCTCTCACTGATGGTTACGGATGTCGAACGAGCGATGCAAGAACCGCTGGAGATCATTCCGGTCTGTCATCACTCGCCTTCTTCCGCGCTACATGTCGCGAAACGACTGCATGACAAGCCTCCCAAAGTGATCTTCATGGAGCTTTGTGAAGATCTGCGCGGATCGCTAGAAGGACTGCGAGACTGTCGTCTTCCGGTCGCGCTGCAGGCGTTTGCACAGACGGCAGATGCGTTTCCCAAAGGCTGGTCGCCACTGTCGGTGGTGGCTCCGGTTTCGGAATTTTCCGCAGAGTTTCAAGCGATTGCGTACGCGCTGGAACATCCAGAGACAGAGCTGGTGTTTGTCGATCGCGCCGTCGATTTCGTCTTTCAGTGGATGCCGCAAAAGGAAGGCGAGCTAGAGCGACATCTGGTGAAGGAAGAAGAGCACGATCAAGCGACTCCCACCGCACCAGGAGAAGAAGAGTCGAGCGACGTTCCGGATCACGGAGCCGCCATCGGTCTTCAGATGGGAAACGTCGAGCCCACGTTCGATGCATTCCTAAGCTTCCTGCTCAAGAACGCGCGCGTCCGTCACTTTTCCGAGTGGTGGGATCAGTACGTAGAGCAAGCGGTCTTGGCCGCTGACTATGCAACGTATCGCTATGTCCTTTCGCTGGTCGGAAGTCTGCTGCGTCGCTTGGGTCGCAAAGCTGAAGATCATGAAAATGACAAGCGTCGCGAGCGCTACATGTGGACGCGAATGAAGGAGCACCTACAGAAAACAGGAACGGCTCCCAGCGACGCGATCTATCTGTGCGGTGCGGTTCACGCGGTCAGTGATGTGGAAGAGTTTGGGACCAAGACCGATGCAGTCTGGTCGATTCCTGCGCGCACTCCGACCAAGTGGCTGTATGGCTTGATTCCGTCGAGCTACATCGCGATCGAGCATCAGTTTCAGCATCCTCCCGGAACGATCGCGCTGGCGGAAAATACCTGGGACAAGGGAATCTCCGCGCTGGGAATCAAGTCGTGGAAGCTGAACAAGAACAAGCCGAGTGTTGCAGCAGCAGCAACGGCAACTGCTTCAGCGGTTCCAGCGAAATCTAGCAAGAGCAAAGCGGCCAAAGTGGTGAGTCCTCCCGCTTCTTCTCCTTCTCCTTCCGCAAGTCCTGTTGCGCATCCAGCGTCTGCGCTGGCCGACAGTGCGCGCGTGCTCGGATTTTTGACCAAGCCGCCGCTTCTGCACAGTGCGGATGAAGAACAGCTCCTACGCTGGTCGGTAGATATCGTTGCGCTGGCGCGTGACAATGGCTATCTGACTTCGACCGCAGATGCGATTGCGATCTATCAGACCTCGCTGCTGCTGGCGAACCTGCGGAATCGTCAGCATCCGTCGCCCTATGACTTTGAAGATGCGGCGATTACGTGTCTGGAAAAAGATCGTCAGGTCAAAAAGCGTAACATTCCCAAGCTCTGTCAGATGCTATTGGGAGGCAACCGCACCGGACGAGTTGGATACAGTGCGCTGCCACCGCTGGCGCAAGATGTCTATGCACGGCTGAAGCCGCTCGGGATCAACCTGGATGCGTCTACGATTCAGCGCGCGCTCATCGACTTCAAAAAAGATCCGCACCTGCTGGCGTGCTCGGATCTGCTGTGGATGCTGCATTATCTGACGGCAGGTCATCCCGTTTTGCGTCCGATTATGGGAGAGCGCAAGCTCGGTCACGTTCCCGTTCAGGAGTCCTGGGATGTCTCGATCGGAAAGTATCAGGAGTCGATCATTCGGCTTGGATACGAAGGTGTATCGGTCGAGTTTGTCGTCGAAAAGAGACTGAAAGCAGAGTGCTTTGGTCCTACCGCCAAGACCGTGACTGCGCTCAAAGCAGCGGAAGACTCGATCCTGTTTTTGAAGAGCGAGCGACTTACGGAAGAGCTGGGAAGTCGCGCGGTGGATCTGCTCCGCAACGAGATGAGCGCCCAAGACGCACCGAAAGTGGTCGAGCGCATCCGTCACTTGGTTCACTACTATCGCGCGACGCCGGGCGGACTCCCAAGCTGGCTCAAAGACTTCGTAGCGACGGGATATTCGCACTACTCGATGCTGCTTCCCAGAGGCTTTGAAGATCGCGGAACCCGTCCCAGTGAAGTCGCAGGAATGCTCTGCTTTGTGTTCGACTTCGAGCCGCAAGCGCTCGCACTTGGCTGTCAGCGCAGTCAGCTCGATATCGCGATCAAGCAGGCCGGTCCCGTCACCACAGACCCAGCAAAGATAGGTCTTCTGTGGGCGTCCGAGCTGCTCCTCAAGCTGCGTGACATCGATTCGATCCGCGCGTTTTTGGATCAGACGCTCGACAATCCGCTGATGCTGCCGGTGTTTCCAGAGTACGTCTCTGGATTCCTACTCGCGCTGTCGTTTGCGCCCGTGATTGGTCGCGTCGTGGTCGAGCTTCTGTCCAAAGCGTTCGCACGCCTTCCGGAAGAGATCCTGTATCCGTGGCTGCCGGGACTCCTCATGTCGCTGCGTCCCTATGCAGAAGATCTGCTGCCGCGACTGCTGAAGGATGTAAACGGACTGTTTCCCAAGGATCTGAAGTCGCTGTCCAAGTGGCAGGCTCCGTGGGACAAAAAGCAGAGTGAGTCACCTGCTGCGGCCAACTCGCCAGGATCGGGAACCACCTCGACTCCATCAGCGGGCGCGGTACTCTCAGCGGAAGAGCAGGCCGTGGTGGACTTACTGGTCGCTGCACCGACCACCGCAAACTGCCTGGCCGCGCTGCTTTCCTAACCATCTGCACGGGTCTTTCGCTCGGTGAGCCGGTTTTCCGGTCGATTTGCCAACACCTCGGGCGCTTTGCGGCTACCATGCGCCCTTTCTTATGACCCGAGCTACCGATCAACACATCCCCCACACGGGGACCGCTTCGCATCCTTCGTCCGCACACACCGTCGATAAGGCGGCACTAGCGGACTCTCCGTTCACTGCGCTGGGACTGATTCCAGAGCTGGTCTTGGCCGTCGCAGAGTCTGGCTATACGCAGCCGACTCCCATCCAGCAGCAGTCGATTCCTCCGCTCTTGAAAGGTCAAGACATCCTCGGTTGTGCGCAGACTGGAACCGGCAAGACCGCTTCCTTTGCGCTCCCGATCTTGCAGCTACTCAATGCGCAGAAGAAGCCTGCGCCCGTCGAGACAAAGCCTGCGCGGCATCCTCCCATCGCGAAGAAAATTCGTGCCTTGGTGCTGTCTCCCACCCGTGAGCTGGCCTCTCAAATCGAAGAAAGCTTCCGCATCTACGGCGCACACACGGGGCTGACCAGCACCGTCATCTTCGGCGGAGTCAAGCAGGGTGCCCAAGTTCAGCGTCTGCGCATCGGTGTCGATATCTTGGTGGCAACGCCAGGACGACTGCTCGATCTGATGGGACAAGGCTTTGTCTCGCTCACGGATCTTCAGTTCTTTGTGCTGGATGAAGCGGATCGCATGCTCGACATGGGCTTCATTCATGACGTGCGCAAGGTGCTCAAGGCGCTGCCGCCCGTCCGTCAGTCGCTGCTGTTTTCCGCGACCATGCCACCGGACATTGAAGCGCTGGCGATGACGTTTTTGCGCAGTCCGGTTCGCGTCGCTGTGACGCCTCCGGCTTCGACCGCAGATCGCATCGAGCAGTCGGTCTACAAAGTCGGGAAAAACGACAAGCCGAAGCTGCTGGCGCATCTGCTCAAAGACGCCAACCTATCGCGTGTTCTGGTCTTTACGCGCACCAAACACGGCGCCAACAAGGTTGTCAAACAGCTCGCGGAAGCGGGTTTTCGTGGCGAAGCCATTCACGGAAACAAGTCGCAAAATGCGCGTGAAGCAGCGCTCGCGCACTTCAAGAGCGGAGAGACGCGCATCCTGGTTGCCACCGACATTGCTGCACGCGGCATTGATGTAGACAACGTCAGCCACGTCATCAACTACGACATTCCCAACGAACCAGAGAGCTACGTTCATCGCATCGGTCGCACCGCGCGCGCTGGTGCGGAAGGTGTTGCGTTCGCGTTCTGTGACTGGGATGAACAGGGATTCCTAAACACCATTGAAAAGCTGATCCAGAAGCGCATTCCGGTGGTGAGCGATCATCCGTTTGCGTCAACGGGAGCGCGATCCGAGCGCACCGAGTCTGTGCCCGCGCAGCGTCCACAGCGCTTGGGACATGGTGGTCAGTCGCGATCGGACAGACCGCAGCGCACGACTCGTTCGGATGCTTCGCCGCAGCGTACTGCCCGGCCTGCGCAGGAAGGACAGCGCTCGCGTCCTGAGCAGTCCTCTTTCAAAGAGCGTGGCGAGCGTACAGAGCGTGGTGAGCGTACAGAGCGCGGTGAGATCAGAAACGACGCACGCGCAGATCGGGGTGAGCGAAGCGGGCATGGTCATGGCCCGCGACCGGCCAAGCCTCCGCAGCAAGATGGGAGCGGTCAGCGACGAAGTGATGGCGCTGGCGCAAGCCGTGAACCCAGCCGATCTCATGGTCGTCCGTCTTCTCATGGACCCAAGCCCAGCGGAAAATCGAATGGCGGTGGAGATCGCGCGCGCGGGAGCAACACCCAAGCCCAGCGTGAACGAACCGAGCGTCAGCTGGACTGGATGAAGCGCTATACCTAAGGCGACACGAGCGATGCAGGCGGCTCAATATGAATCGTCTGCGATGTCTAATATCGCTCTGTGCAAAGTGGCAGATGAAGCTTCCATATGAATCCTTTCATCTGCCTAATATTCATCGCTCGGAATTCACCGAGCTAGGAAATCACCGGAAGCTTGACTTTTACGTCGGTGACAGCGCCTCTGCGGAAGCGGAAGTCGCAGTGTGAGTCACCTTGCGCAATCGTCTTGGTGCGCGCAAGTCCCCAGCCGAAGGCGTCGCTGCCGATGATGTCGGACTGACAGATGTACGGCGCAAAGTCCTGAGCGCCCACATCGTGCGCCAGCTGCGCAATGGCACAGCGACGATAGGTTACTCCGTAGTCATACTGTCCGGGCTCCGCTGGCAGGTATTCAACAACCCAGCCACCGACGGGAGCAACCTTGCTCTGTTCAGCCAGTCGGCGGGTCAGCATGCGCCACAGCGGGGAAAACATCGTCCACGACATCAGCCACTTGGTGAGCTTGGACATGCCGGTAAAGCGCTTGCGCGTCGCTGCATCGCAGATCGTCCAGACCTGTGCGGCGCTCATTCCCTGACGGTGAAGAACCAGATACAGCGCAATGTAAATGGCGCCTCCAATGCTGAACATCCGCATCTGTGGACCTGGATCGGGCATCAGCGTCAGCAGCCGTGACAGCTCCGTCGGCAGCTCAGACAGCGCCTGCTTGGCCTGGCTGGCTACTAGCGCTTCCTCGACGAGCGGAGTGAACGCTGTCTGCCATTTTTTTAGCTCGGTATGAGCTTGCTTCGACACGGACGATAGCATCTGCGACATCGCTTGCTCCTTGCGCCGCGCCAGGTGTGCGTGAACGCGCGCGACCCATTTGGTTATGATATCCGATGACGCGCCCGTCCCGTCCGTGACGAGCCCGACATTTCTTCCAATAGATCGGGAGACTTTGCGATACAGTTCGCTTGTATCGGAACGCCATCTACGGCCTTCTTGTGCTTTGGTTCCCGGAGGTGTGTTTTGTCTAGCGGTGTTATAAGGCCCACGACTGCTCGCTCTATGTTCCCGCTTCGTCGGGCGCGGGCTTACACGCTGTCTGCTGTGCTTCTGTTTGTTTCTGGATCTGCGACGAGCGCAGTGGCGCAGTCGGCTCCAGTCCAGCCCGCTGTGCCACCGGCAGCCGCAGCGACGACAAGTCCGGCTGCTCCCAAGGTCAAGCCGGTTGCAAAGCCCGTCGCCAAAGCGCCTGCTGCCAAGATGGTGACGGGTCCGAAGCCGCTGCCACCTGCGCCCAAAGGTCCAGCACTGAGCAAGGCCGAGGCCTATCAGCGTGCAGCGCCAGCAACGGTGTTTTTGATTGCCAGAGACGGCAACCGCTTCAACACCGCACTCGGCGTCATCGTCAAGCCAACCGGCGTGGTGGTGAGTGACTCGCGGCTGATGTCGGGTGTTGAAAAGGGTCAAGTCTACGCCTTTCAGTACGATCCATCGTTTGCGGGCGACGAAGATCCGCTGATCTTTTTGCGTGCCAATCAGGCCAAAGCCCTGCCCGTTCAGGTGGTGCGTATGGATGCGCCAAACCATCTGCTCTTGCTTCAGCTTCCAGAGCCGTCGCCGAAGCAGCCGTACAAGTCGCTGGATCTGTACGACGTGCGCTCGACGACCAGCGTGGGCGCTGATGTGATCGGTCTGCGTACCCACGGACGACAGACGCTGGCGATGATGACGGGATCGATCATGTCGATGCGTCCCGGTGCGATCGAGACGGATCCGCCGCTGACGATTGAGCACACGGGCGGTCCGCTGCTATCTGCGACGGGACGACTGCTGGGTATCGTGACATTTTCGGACAAGTCGGTGGACACCGCAGGCGTGGCACGTCCCGTCGAGCTTTTGAACAGCTTGCTGACGGGAATGACAGGAACGCAGGTTGCTACACCAGCGAATACGAGCCCAGAGCCCGCCGCAGAGTCGCGCAACAGCGTCGAAGCGGTGCGAATTGCTCTCGGAAATGCGCTGGCGCTCAAGATGGACAAGCGTCCCGCGCTGATCCTGCACAGTGAGTTCATTCACTCGATGGCGATGCGCGGTCGCGTGCCGCTGCGTGACATCGAGTCGCTGGAGTTTCTAAGCGGCCTGATTGCGACGGTTACGAAGGACAGCCCCGGCAAGTCCAAAGTGGTCGCCGAGCTGTTTCCGCTGCTGGTCACCGATAAGAAAGGTCGTGCGTACCGTCGAGAAGGAACCAAATACAACATGGTTCCAACCAGCGACTTCGGAGTCGTCGCCATTGATGACTCAAACGGAATGCTGTTTACGACGGACAACAAGCGCAACCTGATCTACTACGATGCCGAGGGTAAGAGCTGGCGTCCGACGCACATCTCGCCGGTTTCGCAAGTCGGTGTGACGGATGGAAAGATCTACGCGCTGCTTGAAGACGGTCGGCTGATGACATCGAGCTTCGACGGCAAAGACTCGCTACAGCTCTGGCCGAAGCTCATCAAGTCGGGCAACGTCATGGCGTCGCAAGGCGTGATGTATCTGTTCGACGGAGACAAGATCTATCGCTATCGCAACGGCTCGTGGGATAACAAGCTCAAGCCGGTGGCGTTTGCGATGCAGCAGCTTGTGATGCGCGGCGACAGCTACTACGGACTGGACCTGAACGGTCGCGTGTTTTCGTCGGTGGCGCAGCGTTACATCGATCGAGATGCCAACATCTTCAAGCTGTGGGCGATCGGTCGGGACTTGATGGTGATTACCAAAGACAACCTGCGCTTCTACTACTCTGTCGAAGAGGATCAGTGGCGACCGTGGACGCAGTGGTAAGACGAGACGCGCGTCCTCACGTCGTCATCATCGGGGGCGGCTTTGGCGGTCTGACGGCAGCCAAAGAGCTAGATGGTGCGCGTGTTCGCGTCACGCTGATTGATCGCATCAACCATCACCTGTTTCAGCCACTTCTGTATCAAGTCGCGATGGCGGGTCTGTCGCCAGCGGACATCGCAGCGCCGATTCGTTCGGTGGTGCGGTTTCAGCCGAATGTGAGCGTGCTGCTCGCGGAAGTCCAAGACATCGATCTGACGGAAAAGCGGGTCAAGCTCGATCGCGGAGAGCTTCAGTACGACTATCTGATCGTCGCTGCGGGCGCGCAAAATCACTACTTTGGACACGATGAGTGGGCCAAGTATGCGGTCGGACTCAAAGACCTAGATGATGCCGTCGAGGTGCGTCGGCGTGTGCTGTTGGCCTTTGAAGCGGCAGAGCGCACCGTCGATCCCATCGAGAGAGAGCGATTGCTGACGTTCGTAGTCGTCGGTGGCGGACCCACGGGCGTCGAGCTGGCTGGCGCGCTCGGCGAGCTGTCTCGTCACGTCTTGGCGCGCGACTTTCGCAACATCAATCCGGCACATTCCAAGATCATCTTGATCGAGGGTGGCTCGCGCATTCTCAGCTCATTTCCTGAGCACTTGTCGATGCGCGCAGTGATTGATCTGGGTCAGCTCGGCGTCGAGGTTCGCACGGGTCTTCGCGTCACCCGAATCGATGGTCGAGGTGTCGAAGCCAGCGGAAAGCAGATTCCGACGGCAACCGTGCTGTGGGCGGCGGGTGTTCGTGGCTCGCCACTGGCGGCAAAGCTGGGCGGAGAAATCGATCGTCAAGGTCGCGTCGTCGTCAATCCCGACTTGTCGGTGGGCTCTCGTCGAGAAGTCTTCGCGATCGGTGACATGGCTGCGTTTTTGCATCAAGACGGCAAGCCGCTGCCCGGAGTCAGTCCCGTCGCGATTCAGCAAGCGCGGCATGTGGTGCAGAACCTGATCGCGGATCTCGACGGACATGAGCGCACGCCGTTTTCGTACCTTGACAAAGGCAGCATGGCCACCATCGGTCGAGCCGCTGCGATTGCCCACATTGGACGGATTCAGATTGGCGGATTTTTGGCGTGGATGCTCTGGCTGCTCGTTCACATTTTCTTTTTGATTACGTTCCGAAACCGCGTCGCTGTGCTGCTGAACTGGGCCTATCAGTACTTTACGTATAAGCGTGGCGCGCGACTGATTACGGGACACCGGCTGAAAGCAGGTGCGGAATCGGACGTTGCGATTGCCGCATTGCCGCGAAGCGCGCTTACGGCTGCGGTGGTTGGTGCTGTAGATCCGTCAGCGAGCAGTGCAACAGCGTCGGAAAAGGATCCGATTCCGGTCCCTCGCTCCGGCGGATGATCAGGGACTGTCCCGTCGTCCGTCCGATTGGCCACAGCGGAATGTTCAGGTCTTGCACAAGCAAGCGTGCGTCGGCCTGACGATCCGCAACGATCGCAAGCAGGTGATGTGAGCCTGGCTCTCGAAGCAGCGCGAGCGCACGCGATTCATCTTCAGCCAGCGCTGACGGCAAGACCACGGTACATCCGACGGCAGGCGGGCCGAGACAGCCATACACAAGCGCGCTCAGCAGGTTCCGTGTATCCAGCGACTGATGCGCAGCGATGAGCGTCTCTTTGCGCAGCTCTGCGATCGCATCGGGAATGCCTGGATGCAAGTGACGAGGGTCTCCGAGGAGCGCAAGCAGCAGTCCAGGCCGACCAAACCCAGCAAAACCCTGGGACGATGGCGAGGCGGGCTGTACAAAGCGAAGCAGTTCCACGGACACATCGTAGGCTCGCTTTTCGGACGGGCCCAAGCCATAAAATGAGTCATGCAGAAGGGAATCCATGGCTGAGCCGCTGCTTTCGATCCAAGGTCTGCGAGTTGATTACGAAGACATTACTGCCGTCGATGATGTGTCTTTTTCTGTCGAAGCTGGCATGGTCTACGGGCTGATCGGTCCGAACGGAGCAGGCAAGACATCGATCATTCGCGTGATTGCGACGCTGCTTCAGCCAACCTATGGTCAGGTCCGTGTCTGTGACATTGATCTCGTCGCTGAGCCGCTGCGCGCGCTGCATCACATTGGCTTTATGCCGGACATGCCGCCGCTCTACGAAGACCTGTACGTCGAGGAATTTCTGGAGCTGTTCGCGTCCGCCTATGGACTGTCGGGCGCGACGCGACGCAAGCGCATCGATGAGCTGATCGAAAAAGTGCAGCTCGGTGAAAAGCGACGGACTCCCGCCGGAGAGCTGTCACGGGGCATGAAACAGCGACTGTTTTTGGCCAAGACACTGCTTCACGATCCGAAGGTGCTGCTTCTCGACGAGCCAGCATCGGGCTTGGATCCACGCGCTCGGCTGGAGCTGCGCGATGTCATCGTCGAGCTGGGACGAGAAGGAAAAGCCGTCGTGGTGTCGAGTCACATCCTCGCAGAGATGGCCGACTTCTGTAACAGCGTCGGGATCATGGAACGCGGAAAGATGCTGCTGTCGGGACGAATCGAAGACATCTTGAAGCGACTTCGTCCGGGTCTGCTGCTGCGCGTGCGCTTGCTGGTTCCCGACGATCGACTGGGCGCACAGCTTGCTGGATTCGCTGGTGTCAGCGACGTGGAAATAGACGGTGCCAGCGCAACCTTCAAGCTCGTCGGAGATCCCGATTCCGCTGCAAACCTTCTCAAAGAGCTGATTCAAAAAGATTTTCGCGTCGCTGAGTATCGCGAGCAGACATCGAACTTACAGGACATTTTCTTGCAAGTCTCGACGGGGAGAGTGTCATGATCGAGCCAATTGTGCGTCTGTTTGATAATCCGATTTTGATCGCGCAAGCACGTCGCCGACTGCGTCGTGCGCAGCTTGTCTCTTCGTCGCTGGTGTTTGGACTGCTGGGGCTGTGCGGGCTGCTCTTGGCAGCGGTTGCCAAGGATCGAGTCGATGCGTTTTCGACGCTGGAATACACGCTGCTTGTTTTCATTGGCATGTTGCTCCTGCTCCGATCCAGCAACCGCATCACAGAGGCCGTTCGCGAGGAGCGTGCGAGCGGACTGCTTGACTTTCATCGAGCAACCCCGACGACGCCGTGGACCGATGCAATTGGGTATCTGCTCGGCTGTCCTGCCCGGGAATACCTGGCGTCAGGGATTTTGGCTGCGTTTGTGCTCGTCGCTGCACCGTTTTCTCGCTTTTCAGTAACGGGCATCGTCGGATCGCTGCTGATCTTGTTTGTGAACGGCCTGCTCTATGACTGCTTTGCGCTGTGGCTGGGTCTGACCGTGTCTCACAAGCGAGGCGCAACCGGGATCATCAGCGGCACGCTGGTTGCGCTTTTGCTGAGCAGTTTCTCGTCGCAAGGCCTTGGCGCAATCACCTACTTTACGCCCTATCCGGCCATCTCTGCGCTGCTGGCGAGCCCTGAAAAGTCCCAGGTCGTCGTGTCGTTTTTTGGATTTCCCGTCCATGCGCTTTTGCTGTCGCTGCTGGTGCAAGGAAGCGTGCTGTTTGGGCTGAGTCATGCGGTGGCGCGCAAGATCCGTCACGATGAGTCGTCGTCATTTTCTCGTCTGGGAACGCTGTATCTGTTTGCTTGGATGGCGTTTCTGTCGCTCGGGGCGGTGTGGCAGTTTGTGGTTCCGTCCGAGAGCGTGACTCATTCCACGAGAGACGCTGATGTCGCGATTGTCGTCGGATACATCGCGTTCGGAACCGTACTTGCGGCTGGGCTATTGATGGGTCAGGTTCCGTCGTATCTGATGCTGCTGCGCGCGCTGCGACGGGCTCGACGTCAAGGAACACAGGTGCTGAGCTGGCTCGATGAAGGTGGCAAGACCGAGCCGCTGACGTTTGGGCTGTGGGCTTTTCTCATCGCTGGACTGTTTGTGATAAGCCGTGCGATGGGCAGCAAAGTGAAAGGACCGCTCGTCGGAGAGCCGGTGGCGTTGGCGGTGATGTCGGTGCTGCTCTATCTGCTGTTTGTTCAGCTCGCGTGTGAGTTTGTCCGACTGAAGCATCGCGGATCGACCCACGCGGTGGCGGTGCTGGTGTTCTTTGTGTCGCATGTCCTCCCGTGGCTGCTCGGCTTTGTCTTCGGTGGAGCCGACGCGCAGCCTGGTTTGTTGGTGATGGCCACAAGTCCGCTGTATTCCGTCGGAACATCGGCGCTGAACCTGGCAGGACACTGGTTTTCCGAGGTTGCTCCGACGAAATCGATTGAGACGGCGCGACTTGGCATCTTCGTATCGATGGGCGTCACGCTCGCAGCTTGTCTGTTCTTTTTCGTCGAAAGTCGGCGCAGTCAGCGCACCTTGGCCGCTCAGATTGCCGCGAGCGGACCGTAGGCCCACACGCTGATGATGCGCTCGTCTTCTTCGGGGTCCAGTCGGCCCATTGGCTTTGCCTGCGTGCTGGGCGCGGCCCTTAGCTGGAGCCTGGCTGGCATTGGCATCAAGTCGGTTCCGCTGTCCGGCCTAAGCATCGTCAGCTGGCGCAGCTTGCTGGCGCTGCCGGTGTTTGCGCTGGTGCTCGTGTGGCGCGTCCGCAGCGATCTGCTCGAGGTGCTTTGGCTGTCCCTTGGACGCTGGCAGACCTGGGTAGCGGCGCTCTGTTATGCGTACACGATGCTGTCGTTTGTGCTCGCGAGCAAGCTGACGACGGCAGCCAACGCGATCCTGCTGCAATACACCGCACCGATGTACGTGATCTTGCTGTCATGGCCCATCCTCAGGGAACGAGTCGGCCCGCATGACATCGTCGCGGTGATCGGCTGCTTCCTTGGGATTGCCTGGTTCTTTCTCGAACAGCTCTCGAGCGCGGGTCTGCATGGCAACTTGCTGGCGCTGTCATCGGGAGCTGGCCTTGGGCTGCTGCCGCTGCTGCTGCGTCGCGCCGAAGCGCCAGGTCCGCACTGTGACGCGCGCACGCGCTCGCTGCTGCCGCAGGTTCCGACCGTGGTGCTCCTGCTGGGTAACTGTTTGGCGGTGCTGGCTGGCTTTCCGCAGCTTCTTGGCACACCGAGCCTTTCGCCAAGCAGCTGGCTGTGGCTGATCCTGCTCGGTGTGGTGCAGATTGCGCTCGCGTACTTGCTCTATGCAGCAGCGGTGCGTCGCTTGCGTGCCGTAGAGTGCTTGATGCTCGCGTCGCTGGAACCGATTCTGAACCCAGTCTGGGTTGCGCTTGGAACCGGAGAGCTACCGAGCCGCGCCGCCGTCTATGGCGGTCTGCTCATTGTCAGCACCGTCATCGGGCACGGCATGTACAGCGCGCTGCGCAAGTCGGGCTGATTCCCTCACGCTGCATGATTTGACATACTCTGCCGCCATGTCTGCGCTTCTTGACGATGACCAGCCGACGATGGCTCCGCACTTGGTTGCGCGCTTGCGACCGATTCGCCTGCTCTGCTTGGATGTTGATGGCGTGCTCAGCGACGGACACTTGTACTTTGCAGGCGGTGAAGGCGACGCGCGCTTCTGTCAGCGCTTTTCGGTCCGCGATGGAGTTGGCATCAAGCTGCTTCAGCAGTCCGGTCGCCAGGTCGCGATCTTGTCCGAAGGAAACATCTTGTCCGGTCGCGTGCGCGCGGAATCGCTCGGGATTGCGCATGCCTACTTCGGTCTGCGTGACAAAGTGGCCACGTTTCGCGCGCTTCTCTTGCAGCTTTCCCTTCAGCCCGAGCACGCAGCGTTTGTCGGCGATGAAGTGTCGGATCTGGCTCTGCTTTCGCAAGTTGGCTTTGCCGCCACCGTTCCCGATGCCGTGTCCGAGGTTCGTCGCGCCGTTCATTACGTCACGCAGCGTCCCGGCGGCAGCGGAGCTGTGCGCGAAGTCTGTGACCTCATCCGTCGCTTTGCAGACACCTAGACACCAAGTCATTTCGCCTACATGTCGTCGAAGGAGAATCGGATGCCGAGCGCGGTGCTGCTCACAGGAGCGACGGGATTTCTAGGTCGAGATCTGCTGAAGAAGCTCATCGAAGAGCTTCCGACGCAGCAGACGATCTATTGCTTGATTCGCGGGCACGAAAAAGACAGCAGTGTGTCCGATCGTCCGACGGAGACTGCGCGTGCGCGGCTCACAAAGCTCCTGATCGAGCTGGGCTACGAGCGCCACGACGAGCCAAAAGTTCAGCGCGTCTGTGCCATCAGCGGCGACATCAGCCATCAGAACCTGGGCACTCAGCCGAGCGACTACGAGACGCTGATTCAACACGTTTCCCACATTTTCCATGGCGCAGCGACGGTGCGATTCGACTTGCCACTGCCCGAAGCACGGCTCATCAACGTCGTCGGCACCAAGCACATCTTGGACCTAACCGAGCGAATCCACGCCAGCGGTCAGCCCATCCGACTGAGCTACATCGGCACTTCGTTCGTCGCTGGCACCCGCAAAGGTCGCATCTTGGAAAGCGATCTCACCGTCGAGCAGTCGTTTCACAACACCTACGAACAGACCAAGGCCGAAGCCGAAGCGCTGGTCCGTCGCGCGATGAGCGAAAAGGGACTGTGCGCCACGCTGTTTCGTCCGTCGATCATCGTCGGAAACTCCAAGACCGGCGAGACCTCTAGCTTCAAGGTCATGTACTGGCCGCTTAAGGTGTTTTCGCGCGGACTGATTCCGATCGTGCCTGCGTCGCGCGCTGGCATCGTCGATATGGTTCCCATCGACTACGTGACGGCAGCCATTTGGGAGCTATCCCAGCGAAGTGACACCAAAGGTGGCTGTTATCATCTGGCCGCTGGACCCGACAGCAGCACAACCATTGGCGAAGCGCTCGATCTGGCTGCGGCATTTTTCCGCGTTCGCAAGCCACTGTTTGTGCCAATCGAGACTTTTGAGCGCTACGTGCGACCCGTGTTCAACTTCTTGTTCCGAGGCAAACGACGGCAAGCGCTCGACGCTGGACGCGTCTACGTTCCCTATCTGAACTATCAAGCGTCGTTCGATACGCAGCAGGTGAAAGCGGCGCTTGTAGGCACGGGCATTGAGCCTCCCTTGGTGACGCACTACTTCGAGCGACTGATTCAGTTCTGCGTCGATAGCGACTGGGGAAAGCGTGATCCGTCGGTCTCAGCGTCGCGGCGGACGCGTCAGTAGCTCGTAGACCGCTTCGCACACCGACTTTTGGCCGTGGCGCTCGCTGCTCTTGGCGTTGTGGATCGCATGAAAGAGCTGCGTCGCGTTCTGTAACAGCCGAGTGAGCGGCACAAAGTCCACCGCTTGTGCGGGCTTGCCCAACGGAGGATCGGCCACGCAGTGCGCGCTCGTGTCCAGCGCGTGTGCATTGCGACAGCCGAGCGGTCTTACCGGATAGATGCTGCACCGGCCATCGCGCAGAAACGCGCACGGAATCGCTCTGCGAAAGTGTTCCAGATGAATCGCATCGAGCTGCGCTTGCTGACCTTGGACAAACGCGGCCATCGCCTGCTCAGATGCACGTCCGGCGCGCGCTTTCCAGGCTGGATACGCAGCCAAGAACGCGGCTTTCGTCTCTGCCTGCTCGGGCTGCTTCAAAAACGCGACGATTCGCAGCGCTTCGGGCAGATAACACGTCACCAGGATCTCGCAGCACGACGTACAGCCGGGATGACAGTGAATCCGCAGACCTTGGCGCGCTGCGTGCTCTGCGCGGACGGTGACACCTTCGTCGAACTCTTCCGCGAGCGCAGCGACAATTTCCGTCGCTTCAGCATCAGCAATCGGAAGTGGAAAGCGCTTCGAGCCACGCGCATAGCGCGGATCGCTCGACAGCTCGCTGACCAGACGCTGAAGCCGCACAGGATCGACGGTCATGGCTAGCGCTTGTTCGCTGACGAAGACGTTGAAGCTGTGCTCGCCGCTTTTTCCAGCTCTTTGACCAGCGGCTGCGCGTTGTAGATGCCTTTGAGCACTTCCAGCAGTCCCGCCGAGTGAACCGACACCGCGCGATTCGCCGTATCGTCGTAAAAGAACGCACCACCGAGCGACTGCACGTTTCCGTCGAACACCACACCGACCACTTGCGCGTCGCGGTTTAGCACCGGACTGCCCGAGTTTCCGCCGATGATGTCGAGCGTGCTCACAAAGTTGAGCGGAGTCGAAGCCTTCACGCGTCCTTTGGCGGAAAGCCACGATCCCGGCAGCACAAACGGCTCGCGTCCGGTGTGACGGTCAAACGCTCCGCTGAGCAGCGTGATCGGCTGAAGCTCTTGGCCCAGATCTTTATAGCCGCGCACCGTTCCGTACGTCACACGCAGCGAAAACGTCGCATCGGGATAGACCGACGTGCCTTGCACCGCGAACAGCGCTTGCGCGACCAGCTCTGAGTTCTTTTTGACCACCGACTCGACGTTGTCTTGGTAGAGCTTGCGAATCAGCCGCGACTGTCCGTCCACCGCTCGGGCAAAGCGAATCATCGGGTCCGTCGAAGCTGCCACCGCTTTGGATCCACCGTCCCATAGCGCTTTGCGCACCGACGCATCGGCCAAGCGCGAACCGCTGACCAAGTTGCGCGCAATCTCTTCGGGAGAATACGGTCCGAACGTCTCTTTGATAAACGGATGATTCGGTCCGAGCGCCTCGCGCAGCTTGCGCAGCGAATACGAAAGCTGAAGGATCTCAAGCTGCGGATACAGCGTCGAGTGAGCCAGCAGCGTGTGCGTCATCGATTGAAGCGCCGAGTCGCGATATTCACCCAAGCGCTGATCCGACGGACGCTGCCGCTCTTCTGCACTGCGTACAAGCTGTCGTGCGTAGTGAAACAGCGTCGAATGAAATGCGCGACCGACTTCCAGCAGCGCATGCTCTTTGTAGATCTTGCGCAGCTCATCTTGTGAGCGAGCCAGCGCATCCCACGCTCCGCCAAAGCGCTTCTGCCAGTCGGGATTTTGCGAAACCTGCGCACGCAGCGCTTCTTCCGACGAGCGCTTGGCCAACAGGAAGTTGCGATTGATCAGCGTCTCTTGCTGACCGAGCAGCGACTTGTACCAGTTTTCTACGTCGTACAGCGACTCGGTGCTGATGCGCTTTTGCTCCGGTCCCAGCCGCGCAAACTCGAGCAAGTGCCCGCGCAGCTCAGCCAAATACAGCAGCAGCTCGGGATTGGACACATCGCGCACAAACTCAAGCTGCGACACCGTCATCAGACGCTGCGTCGTGCCTGGATTTCCCGTCGAAAACACCAGCTCACCGGGCGCGACACCAATCGGACTGACTGGAAAGTAGCTGGTCGTTTTGAGCGGCTGCCCGTTTTCGTACACCCGCAGAAACGACACATCGAGCGAGTAGCGCGGATAGTTGAAGTTGTCGGGATCGCCACCAAAGCGCGCGGTTCCCGTCTCTGGCAAAAACACCAGCCGCACATCGGAATAGCGCTTGTACTTATATAGGTGGTACTTGCCGCCGTGATAGAGCGACACCACATCGCAGCGTAGCTTGGTGCTGCTGGCACACGCCGTCTCGATGTTGCTGATCTCTCGTCGCAGCGCACTACCGAACTCGGCATCGGGCAGACCGCTTGTGGCGGCTTGCAGCTTCGCCGTCACATCTTCAATCTCGAGAAGCTGGTTGAGCTCCATCGACGAACACTTCAGCTCACTCGCAGGCGTCGCTGCGTAGTAGCCCATGCGATGAAGATCGCGCGCTTGTGAGGACTGCTCGACGATGCACTCGCTGATGCAGTGATGGTTGCTGAGCACCAGACCTTGATCCGACACAAAGGCACCCGAGCAGCCATCCGCGAGGCGTAGCGACGCAAGCTGGACTTTTTTCAGCCACTCATCGCTCGCGTGAAAGCCGTACTTTCGCAAGATGCGCTCGCGCGGAAACTCCGTGAGCGTCCACATCCCTTCGTCGCTCCGTGCTTGGGACGCGTACAGCGACAGAAGAAGCGCGCAGCCCATGCCAACCATCTGACGAGACACGGCTCGTGGTTGGTCTGCGGACGGCGGATGCAGAGCGATGGACATTCGGCCTCCTGGGGCGCTGATCGACTAGCGAGCTGAAAACGAAAGCATTTTCCAGAGAAGCGCACGCTGTCAAGCGTCGTGGTGGACGAGCCAGAGAGTCGCAGGGCGGCTTACCTACTTGGGCTTACTGGGGCTTACTTGGGCTTACTGGGGATGAATGGGCCAAGCTGGGCTTACGGCGTCGAAACCAGCTCAAAGTCCGCAGCACGCACCCAAGCGACCCGATGGTTGAAGTGGATCTGGAAGTACTCGGTGCCATCTTTGACCACGATCAGCTTGCTCGGATCGTAGCTTTTCACCCATTCCTTGGCCCAGTAGTAGTCGCCCGTCGTACGAGCCGCGAGCGCATACCGCTGTCCTGCCGGCACGTCGTAGATCTTTTCCATCGCAACCGGCTTGGTCGGCGGCATGTACGCCGCATCTTGGGGATACGCCACGCCATACACCGGAGCCGACGACAGCCCGCTCTTCGGCGTGATCATCATCGCGCTCGCTTTGCGCGTCAGGCTGCGTCCGGGGTTTTGGAACCACGCCTTTTGACCGCCAAAAAAGATCGCTGACCAGTCGCCTTTTTGTTCCGCCAAGACATACATCGGTCCGGTGCCGAGCTTCGTGCCCCAGTTGTTCAAGCGGTCGCCGGGCCAGCCTTTGAGGTACTGGTTTTCCACAAGCGGAGCCATCGGGTCTGCAGCCGTGCGCAGGTACACAAAGTTCGCCGGTGCTTCTGCGACATCGCGACAGTCCATGCCCGACGAACCGAAGCAGTACGAGCCTTTCTGCAAGTTCGTTGCATAGCCGGGACGCAGCACAATCGGGGATCCGCTCTGTCCGGGATCTACGTCACTGGGCAGCGGCGCACGCAGAAGTTGCATGTAGCGATCCCAGTCCCAGTACGGTCCCGGATCCCAGTGCATGCCCGACTGCCGAGCGGCGGTCACGCCAGGGATCTCGTCGTGACCGATGATGTGCTCGCGATCGAGCGGCACGCCGTAGCTCTGCGCCAAGTGCCTGACCAGCTTGGCGGATGCTTCGTACATCGCGTCGGTGAACCACATCTTGCCTTCGATCGCGACCGCTTCGTGCTCGATCCCAATCGAGTGCATGTTGAAGTACCAGTTGCCCGCGTGCCACGCGACGTGCTTGGGCGACACAAACTTCGCCACGCGTCCCGTCGAAGATCCCACCAAATAGTGGGCTGATGCGCTCGCTGACGGATTTTGAAAGTGTGACACCACGCCGTCCCAGCGACCTTCGGTGGTGTGAATCACGATGTAGCGAATCGCTTGGCCGTCCATCGGACGATTGGCCACGTCGTAGTTTCCGTAACTTCCCGTCGCTGCATCCCGAACTTTATAGGCCGCAGGAATGTCTTCACAGACGAGATCTGCCGGGCACTCGGGATCGATCTTGGACGACTGATCCGGCATCGTGCCTGGCTTCAAATCCGGCAGTGAATCGGTGTCCGCGATGAGCGCGGGTTCATCCAGTCCACAGCCCACAAGCGACAGCACAAAGAGCGGCGCAACGGCACACGAGCGAATGAGCGACGAAGACATAGCGCACCTCACAGGTAAGAGCAGGTGCCGATTTGTATCACGTCAGCGCCTGACCCCAAGGTCCGGCATCAGCACAAACGGGTTCGGTGCTTGCTCTTCACCCAGCGGATCTTGCAAAAACGGCTTCTGCGTCGGACGCGGCTCGGTCCGAGTGCCGCTTCGGCGCGTGCTGGAACCGCTGCGACGACTGTCCGAAGGCTCCATCGCGCGCTCACTGACGGGCGGCGTCGAAGGCGCAGCCATCGCTTCTTCTTGCGGTGGAACCTGTGCGACGCTGGCTTCTGTCGTCGAATGAGCGATGGGAACCGACGTGCTGACGGATGGAACCGAACTCTGGGTGCGCTGGGTCCACCACAGCCGAGACCCAAACAGCCCCAGCACAAGCAGCAGCACACCACCACCGAGCAGCATCTTCCACAGCGCGGTCCCAAGTCCTTGTGCATCGAGCGACGGCTCTTTCTGCGCGTCCGGCATCACCAGCGGAGGCAGACCTTGGGCAAAGCGATGAAGATCATCCAGCAGCGCGCTCATCGTCGGATAGCGCTCGTCACGCTCGCGTGCCATGGCTCGCATCACGATGTATTCCAGCGACAGCGAAATCTGCCGATCGGGACAGCGCTGCGACGGAGGCTCTGCCGACTCCGTCAAGATCTTGGCCACCACCGACAGATAGCTCGCGGCGCAGTGTGGAACGCTGCCGGTCAGGCACTCATACAGCACCACGCCCAGCCCGTAGACATCGGCACGCGGATCCAGCGAGTCACCGCGCACTTGCTCCGGGCTCATATACAGCGGCGTTCCCAAAATGGCACCGGTTCGGGTCAGCCGAGGCTCTTCAGCAATTCGCGCCGCTTTGGCAATCCCAAAGTCGAGCAGCTTCACAAAGTCGCCTCCGTCGCGAGCACACAGAAAGATGTTTTCCGGCTTGATGTCGCGATGAAGGACTCCGCTCTCGTGTGCCGCTGACAGTGCCGTCGCCAGCTGAATTCCAATGTGCAGCGTGTCCGATTCCGACAGCGCAGAGCAGCGGGCCAGTCGCTGGGCCAAGCTCTCCCCGATGAGAAGCTCCATCTCGACGTAGGGACGACCATCGGGCGTCGCTCCCACATCAAAGACCTCGACGATGTGCGGCGAAGAAATCGACGAGGCCAGCCGCGCTTCACTGTGCAGCCGCGACACCAAGTCCGGCGTCAAGGCCAGCTGCGCGTTTAACACCTTCACCGCGACGGACTTGTGCAGGATCAGGTGCTCTGCGACGTAGACCGTGCCCATTCCGCCCTGCCCGATCCGACGCACAACCTTGAGCTTTCCACCCAAGATTTCGTCGGTCAGCGGATCCGGAGAGTCCTGCGGGCTCGTCCCCACCGTCGAACGACCAATCGGAACCGTCGCTGACAAGTGGGGTGTAACACCTTGACCGTAGTCTCCGGCGGGCGCCACCGCTTGCAGCGCTCCTCCGTCGAGCGGACAAGCCTGTGTGCCGTCCGCATAGCGCGTCAAGCACTCCGCACACTGCAACATGACGAGGGGAAGCTAGCTGGTCGCGAACAAATAAGCCAGCAGACGATACATTCCGAATGACACCGCACCGGAGATGGGCACAGTCAGCACCCACGCCGTCACGATGTTGCCCGCCACGCCCCAGCGCACCGCTGACAAACGCTTTGCTGCACCGACGCCCATGATGCTCGCCGAGATACAGTGCGTCGTCGAAACCGGAATGCCCAGCCAGCTCGCAAACAGGATCGTCAGACCGCCCGAAGTCTCCGCGACGCAGCCTTGAATCGGAGAGATCCGAATGATCTTGCTGCCCATCGTCTTGATGATGCGCTGTCCTCCAGCCGCCGTTCCCAGCGCGATGGCACTGGCACACGCAATCACCACCCACAGCGGCACGCCCCACTGCGCGCCCGACTGTTTGGGAAGCATCCACGTAGGAAGATGATGACCGTCGCCGCTCGCAACAAACGACAGCAGCGCCAGCGTGATGATGCCCATCGACTTTTGGGCATCGTTTGAGCCGTGCGCAAACGCCATCAGGCTCGATGAGATGAGCTGTGCCCGTCGAGACATGCGATTCACCGTCGCTGCTCTCGAGCGTCGCAGCAGCCAAGTCAGCGCAATCATCAGGCTCAGCGCGATAAAAAATCCCGCAGCCGGTGACGTAATCAGCGGAACCAGCACCTTGCGCTGAAGCGCCGCCCAGTTGAACGCCGAAAAGCCACCGCGCGCAACCACTGCTCCAGCGAGTGAGCCAATCAGCGCATGCGACGAGCTAGACGGAATGCCAAACCACCACGTAAACAGGTTCCAAAAGCACGCACCGCACAGTGCTGACAGCACCACAACCTGGCTGACCAGCTTGGGATCCGCAAAGCCCGCTGCGATGGTCTTCGCAACCGCTGTTCCCGTCAGTGCGCCCGTAAAGTCGAGCGCCGCAGCCAAGAGCACAGCGGTCCGAACAGGCAAAACTCCCGTTGAAACCACCGTCGCAATCGCGTTGGCTGCGTCATGAAAGCCATTGATGTAATCGAAGATGAGTGCGACGGCGATGACCAATACAAGCAGGGTCAGCATGCCAACGGTCTCCTCACGACAAGCCTACGCAGCGTCGAAACATCAGCGCTCTGCCGTGGCGAAAGGACCGGATGAGGTCTAGGCATTCTTGATCGCCACATTTTCCAGAACGTCCACTGCGTCCTGACAGCTGTTGAGCGCAGCTTCCAGCGCTTCGAGCACCGTTTGGTGTCGCAGCAGCTCTTTGGCATCGACCTGCGGATTTTTGAACAGCGACGCCATCTCGTTTTGATAAATCGAGTCTCCGCGCTTTTCCATCGACACAACTTGCAGCCGCGCCGGAGCGACTTTTTCAAGCTGATGCGTCCGAATGTACGGCAGCGTGTCCTTGAGCACCGCCGTACACTCCGCCAGAAGCTGGAGCATCTCGCGCATCGCTTGCGACAGCTCGTGCATCTCGAACGCGACAAACGACTGCGCCGCTTTGTACAGGTAGTCGAGCACGTTATCGAGAGCCGTCGCCAAGTAGTGAAGGTCTTCGCGGTCAATCGGCGTTACGAACGTCTCATCAAGCGCCAGCATGATGGCGCGAACGATGTCGTCGCCGTGATGTTCCAGAGCGTGGATTTTGTCGAGGATTTCCTGAACCTGACGAATGTTGCCACTTACGTTTGGCTGCCCGGGCAGCTCAATCATCTGTTTGGCTGCTTCGGCCAGCACGCGGGCATGTTCCTCGAGCAACGAAAAGAAGCGGTCGTCTTTTGGCAGCAGCCAGCGGATTACACTCTGAAAAGCCATGAAAGAGTCCTTCGACTCAAAGGGAAGCAGTCCGGGCTGCGATAGCCCCGCAACCGTCGCCATTCTATCAGGAGCTTATGTCGTTTGGGGAAAGGTTTTCGTGCCCTTACCTCGGGGTTTCTGCGCGCACTTCCGCGCCGATGCCGTGTCACCGTCACCCAACATTCCTCTGATGTAACCGACTTTGGCGCGCTCGAATCGTTACAATCTTGTTACGCACTGGGGATTTGCCTACACATGGCTTTGCGCTTAGGGTGCCGCCATCAGCCGGTTGGCTGGCCCTCTCACCCACAACCTAGAGGTGTTCTTATGAAGAAGCTTTGGTCCGTCGTTGTTCTCTCTTCGCTTTCCGCTTTCGCTTGTCGGCCCGCTGATAGCTCGTCGCAAGACATGAGCGACCCCGTCGTGGATATGGCGACACCGCCCGCTGCGATGACGACCAGCATCCGTGAGCTAAACAGCCCACAGAACACCATCAAGGTTGGCACGCGCATCAAAGTCTCGGGTGTGGTCACAAGCCCACTACGCTGGGTTACATCCGACGACAACGCTGGCTACTGTTACTACCGGGTTCACATTGTCCAGACTGATCCCGCACCCGCGACGCTTCAAGACGGCATCTTGCTGACCTTGAGCCTGCGCACCACGATGTGGACCGATGGATCGATGACCACCCAGTGTCGCGATCGCGCCAAGAGCGACACCGTTGCGATGGCCATGGACGCACTCATGCCGGGCCAGCAGGTGGAAATCGAGGGCAGCTACGACACGCGCGCCAACTGCGGCGGCACCACCCGTCAGATCAACATGTTCGGCGGCAAGATTGTCAGCCAGGGCATGGCTGCGAATCCGCCAACTCCTGTCGATGCCGATCCAACGCAGTATCTGACCGCGACGGGCTCGCCGAAGGTTCTGGCCAAGGTGTTTGCGGACAACCAAGGCGCGCTCGTTCGCTTCAGCAACGTGAAGAGCTATGGCCGCAACATGACCTTCCAAGACTTCAGCGTCAGCCCGACGGGAGCCGCTCCCGGTGCGCTCATTGGAACGAACTATCTGCGGGCGCAAGGCTCGTTTACATCGCTGGCAGATGGCACCACATACAAGTCCGTCACTGGCATCGTGCTTGCGGACTTCTGCGGCGGAATCTGGCCGCGCACCAAAGACGATCTCGTTCAGTAAGCGCCCATCCACAGAGCCGCTTTCTTCGCAGCGAGGGATCCGCCATACTCGTCCCCATGTCAACCAAACCGCGCCGTTATCGCTGTCTTGTCTGTGAACACATCTACGATCCCGCCGAAGGAGATCCGCTGTCTGACATCAGCCCGGGCACTCCGTTCGAGTCCCTTCCCGATAGCTGGGTCTGTCCTGACTGCGGTGCCATGAAGTCCGACTTCGAGCCGATCGACGAATAGCGCAAGGCTCGGTGCGATACTGCGTAATGTGCAGTGCCAAACCGAGCGCTGGTCGGCACCGTCACGAGCGGTTAGCATGCGGGAGATGTCCACCAAACCGCCGCACCGCGCGCCCAGCCTGGATCTCGACGGACACACTGTCGCCGAGCATCACAGCCACGATCACAAAGCGCAGGCCCGCACGCTGCTTGGGAACAGGGATCTGCGGGTGACTGCGCCTCGGTTGGCGGTGCTCACGACGCTGATCGACAGCCATCGTCCCGTGTCCGCGCAAGAAGTCATCGATACGCTGGCACCCGCTGGAATCGATCATGTGACGATCTATCGAACCCTGAACACGCTCGTCGAAGCGGGCATTGCGCAAGCCGTCGGAACCACCGATCGAGGCCGCCGCTTCGAAGTCCACGCTTGTGAAGGCTGCCGCGTCGATCATCCTCACTTGGAGTGTCGTCGCTGTGGTCACTTGGTCTGCTTGGAACACGGGCTGTGGCCAACCCTGATCATTCCGACCGAACTGGCTGACTTTCTCGTCGAAGAAGCCCGGCTTTATCTCTACGGTGTGTGTGGAAGCTGCCGTGCCGCAGCGAAGGCAACCTAGTCCATGAGCCAGCTTTCTCCGTACCACCGTCGTCTGTTTGCCTTCTTATCCATCGCATCGTTTTTTGAAGGCTTCGACTACTACGCGCTCGCGCAGCTTTTGCCCGAGATCCGCGCTGCTTTTGGACTGAGCGTCACCCAAGGCACCGCGATGGCCAGCGTCATCAACATCGGGATGGTGCTGTCGTTTTTTTTGGTGCGCCAAGGAGATCGCGTCGGACGCAGGCGGCTTCTATCGTGGACCATCACCGGCTACATGGTCTGTACCGCGCTGTCTGCTGTGACGGTTCACGTCGCTCAGTTTGCGCTGTGTCAGCTGCTCGCCAGGTTGTTTCAGTCCGCCGAAGTGGCCACCGTCATGGTCTTTGCCGCCGAAGAGTTTCCCGCTGAGCGACGCGGCTTCGTCCTCGGCGTGATTCAAGGCGTAAGCTCTCTGGGCGCGATCGTCTGTGCGGGAATTACACCGCTGCTGCTTGGCACCGCACTCGGCTGGCGGATGGTGTATCTCGTCGGAGGCGTGCCACTGATCCTGGTGGCTTATCTGCGTCGCAACCTGCGGGACAGCCAGCGCTTCACCGGCGAAGCGGTTCAAACTAGGCTCCCGCTTCTGCGCGTGTTCCGCAGTCGCTACCGAGGCCGCGTGCTGCTGATGTCCGCAATCTGGGCGCTGGTGATGTTCTGTACACAGAGCGCGCTGCTGTTTTGGAAAGACTTCGCCGTCACCCATCGACACTTTTCCGCTGCCCAAGTGGCCACTTGTATGACGATTGCGGCGGTTGGCTCGCTTCCGCTGGTGTTTTCCGTCGGAAAGCTGCTCGATGTCGTTGGCCGACGTGCTTCGACGGTGATTGTCTTTGGACTGACGCTGCTCGGCGTGGGTCTTTCGTATACGGATCTCAGTCCCAGCGTGCTGACCGCTGGCGTGCTGCTGGGAATTGCGGGCACAACCTGTGTGCTGTCCGTCGTGCAGACGCTCACCACTGAGCTGTTTCCTACGGACATTCGCGCTGAGAGCTTCGGCATCGCCAACAGCTTGCTCGGTCGCAGCGCGGGCGTGATCTCACCGCTGGTTGTGGGCATGCTGAGTACGCGACTTGGCTACGGACTGGCGGTGCAGGCCACGGGCGCTGGACCCCTTTTCGCGATGCTGCTGATCCTCCTGTTTGTGCCCGAGACCCGAGGCAAAGAGCTGGAAGAAACCGCCGCGCTGTCGTAACCGAACCGGCAAAGCCAGCCAGCGCGTGCGTTACGGAACCTCATAGCGCAGCGTCAGCGGCGATTCCCGACGCGTCAGCTCCACCGAAAACGACGACTGCGTTCTTAGCCTGGCCAGCATCTGCGCGGCTTTTTGCGGGGACGCCAGGCTCCGCTCTGCGATGCGTACAATCGTGTCGCCGCTGCGCAGCCCCAGCCGTTCCAACAGCGAATCCGGCTTCGTCATCAGCACGCTCCATCCGACGATCTGTTGATTGCGCAGCATCGGAATCACGCGCGCTCCGTAGGCCAAGGACTGCGGCTGATCCAAGATTCGCAGCAGCAGAGAACGTGGAATCGTACAGCCTTTCGTCGAGCACCGAATCTGCCGCTGCGCGTCCGTTAGGATCGCCTGTGTAGCTGCATCGATGGGAACATCCACCTTCGCTGTCGGTGCAGCTTCCGAACCTGAGCTTGATCGTCGCAAGCTCTCGTCGAGCGTCGGACAGTCCGTACGCGCAGTCGCTGCATCCATCAGCACATCCCGACGACGCACTTCCCCTTGATGTAGGACTTCCAGCCGAAGCTGCGTGCGCTGACTGGCATCCGTTTGTCTCTGCTTCTGCACTTGCGTAAGGGATTCGATGCTCGTCAGCTTCACGCCATCTATCGACAGCAGCGTGTCCCCGTTTTCAATGCCCAGCTTCGCCAGAAGCGATCCCGCGCGCACCGCAAACAGTCGGATACCTTGCGCTTGTCCGTCGTGAAAGTTAGGAACCAGCCGAGCATTCGTCCACAGCCAGTCGGGAGACTCCTGGATGCGCGTCGTCACACACGAACCCACCACACAACCTGCCGCCTGACAGCGCACTTCTTCGCGACGGAGATCTGTGGGCCATCGCAGCGCTGAATCGTCGGCCCACCCGCTTGTTGACGGCACGATCATCGCAAGTCCCAGCGCACAGATCAGCCATCGAGCCACTCGCATGGTGCAGATCATACGCGCTCACCGTCGCAAAGTCCTGCGTTTGTCCGCCTCGATTGCGCGCGCGCTTGGCCGCTTCCGCGACAGGGTTGCTTTCAACACGACCGAGCCGCAACATGAGCGTATGCGCGTCGCGCTCTTTGGGGGCAGCTTTGATCCGCCCCACGTTGGTCATCAGCTTGCGAGTCTGTACGTGCTTGAGACGTTTCCCGTCGATGAGCTGTGGCTGGTGCCAGTGTTTCGTCACGCCTTTGACAAAAGGCTCACGCCGTATCAGCACCGACTCGCGATGTGTGATCGACTGGCGCAGTCACTCGGGACGCGGGCGCGAGTCTCGTCCGTCGAAGAAGAGCTGGGCGGTCCCAGCTACACGCTGCACATGGTTCGCCGACTTCAGCACAAGCATCCCGACATCGAGTTTTCGCTCGTGATTGGCTCGGACTTGATCAAAGAACGCGAGCGCTGGTTTGGCTGGCACGAGCTGTCCAGCCGCCTGCCCTTCTTGGTCCTACACCGAGGCGGTAGCGATTCCAGCGCCAGACCCGAGCCGCCCGCTTGTGACATTTTTCATCACGAACAGCTCATCTTGCCCGAGGTCAGCTCCACTGCCGTTCGCGCCGCGCTCTCGCAAGGGAACTGTCCGACGGGCTGGATCAGTCGCTCGGTGCTTTCCTATATCGAAGATCACTCGCTGTACCTCGCCAAAGAGGAGGAACGCTCGTGACAAAGTCACTGTTTGCCGACGAAGCCCAGCCCGAGCTGGCCACGCAAGTGCTGGTCGTTGGGGCCGGTCCCGTTGGATTGACCTTTGAGCGTGCGCTTTCGCACGTTGGCTTTCCGGTCCGTCACTGGTCGCGCTCTCTTGGTCCGCTGTGGCCGCAAGGAAGCGATCCCACTCCTGCCGATGTCGTGATCTTGGCTGTTCGTGACGATGCGATTGCCCAAGCCGCACAATACCTGGTCGCACACGGGGCCGCCGGTCCACAGTCGGTCGTGCTGCACTGCGCAGGAGGACGGCCTCCATCGCAGGTGCTGGGAACGATTCGTCCACAGGTCAAAGGAATCGGTCTGCTTCATCCGCTGCGATCGTTTGTCCATCGCGATTCGAGCGAAGAGCAAGACGGAAGCGGACCGCAAAAAGAGCACGAGCTGGTCGGGACCGTGATGGCGCTGTGTGGTGATTCCGACGGTCTGTCCGCTGGACAGCTGCTGTGCCAAGCGCTGTCGGGTGTGCCGCTCGTGCTGACCGAAGATCGCCTGCCGATGTATCACGCAGCGGCGGTGCTGGCGGCGGGACACGTTGCGACGCTGATCGATGTCGCGGTGCAGCTTCTGGGACGAATTGGGCTCGATCGCAAGGTCGGAGCAGCGGCGCTGACCACGCTCACAGAGTCGGTGCTTCACAACATTCGACAGATCGGGCTGCCGCAGGCGCTCACTGGACCGATTGCTCGTGGCGATGCACTGACGGTGGCCAGTCATCTCGATGCGCTCAATCGTCAGAGCTGCCAAGTCGGAGACATCTATCGTGTCGTGGCTGAGTCCTCGCTCGACATTGCCTATCGCAAAGGTGCTGCCGATGACGCAGCGCTCGCAGCCGTCGGTGATGTGCTCGCGTCCCGTCGCAGTTGACCTGTCTAAGCCTGTCTGCTAGGGTCGCGCCGTGCCCGTTTCCTCTCGTCGCGTCGTCATTGCGGATGATGAACCCAGCTTCCGCAAGGTTCTGTCGTCGCTTCTTCGTCGCGAAGGCTATGAAGTGCTGGAAGCTCGCGATGGCGAAGAAGCCTTGTCGGTGCTCTCGTCTGATGTTGCGGTGCTGATCACCGACTTGCGGATGCCGAAGCTCGACGGAATGCAGCTATTTCGTCGCGCCATCAGCGAATATCCCGAGCTAAAGGTCATCATCTTTACCGCCTACGGTCGCATCACCGAGTCCGTCGAAGCCGTGAAGCTTGGCGCCTTCGATTTCGTCGAGAAAGGCACCGACAACGAACACATCCTGCAAGTGGTTCGCAAAGCGGTCGCAAGCTACGAGCTGGATCTGCGCGATCCTCGCAAGAGCGGTCACATTCCGCCGCAGCTCGGTCGCTATGGTCTGGTCGGAACCTCGACGGCGCTGCAAAAGGTCTTTTCGCTGATCGAAAAGGTTGCCGACACGCCCTCGACGGCGCTGGTCATCGGTGAAAGCGGCACCGGCAAAGAGCTGGTGGCACGCGCTCTCCACGAGCAGTCGAGTCGCAAAGGCGAGTCCTTCATTCGCATCAACTGCGCAGCGATTCCCAAGACCCTGATGGAATCAGAGCTGTTCGGGTACGAAAAAGGAGCCTTTACCGGCGCAGTGTCACAGAAGCCCGGACGCTTTGAGCTGGCGGATCGCGGCACGCTGTTTCTGGACGAAATCGGAGAGCTGGCGCTCGAGATGCAAGTCAAGCTCCTGCGGGTGCTGCAAGAGTCCGAGTTCGAGCGCGTCGGTGGCATCAAGACACTGCGCGTCGATGTCCGTGTGATCGCTGCGACGAACCGCGATCTGGTCAAAGAAGTCGCAGTCGGAAACTTCCGGGAAGAGCTGTACTACCGACTGAACGTCGTGCCGATTCAACTTCCGTCGCTGCGCGAGCGTCGAGAAGACATTCCGCTGCTGGTTTCGCACTTTTTGCATCGCTTCAACGACAGGCTCAAGAAGTCGATCTCAGGGCTCACCGACGAAGCCATGACGACGCTCTTGCGCTATCCGTTTCCCGGCAACATCCGCGAACTGGAAAACATCATCGAGCGAACCGTGCTGCTGGCGGAAGGATCGGTGATCGATGTGCGCGATCTGCCTCCGAATGTGACAGCGACGCAGATTCACAGCACAGCGCCGGTTCGTCCTCCGGTGACGCCGCTGGTGTCGAGCAGTCGTCCGCCCGCTAGCTCGCTCAAGGAAATCGTTCGTCAGGAAACCGAGCGCGTCGAGCGAGAGATGATTCAGCGTGCGCTGCAAGAAACCCAAGGCAACGTCACGCAAGCCGCCAAGCAGCTTGGAATCAGTCGCAAGAGCTTGCAGAT
Organism: Myxococcales bacterium; assembly: GCA_016794365.1. Taxonomy (GTDB): domain Bacteria; phylum Myxococcota_A; class Polyangia; order Palsa-1104; family JAEUJZ01; genus JAEUKA01. The sequence goes on along the minus strand of JAEUKB010000017.1, from coordinate 19,971 downwards.
CAAGATGAAAGAGCTGCGCCTACGCGAAGCCGATTCGTGACGATGCCGCTTAGGAACGAAGCTTCTGTTTGGGAGTCTGTTTGGGACTCTGTTTCAGACTCTGCTTCGGACTCTGTTTGGGACTCTGCTTCGGACTCTGTTTGTCGATCGCCAAGCACAGCGCGGCCAGACGCTGAAGCACCCACTCATGCGCAGGTCCAAGCACCAGTTCGGGACGATGAATCGCCGACAGATAGAGCTTGTGCTCATCTTCTCCCCACGATGCAGGATGAATCCGCACCAGCTTTTTGTCGCGCAGATCCGGTCCAATCAAGTGCTCGGGAAGGTTGCCCCAGCCAAGTCCTGCGCGCAGCAACTCATGCTTGGTATGGAGATCAGAAACGCGCCAAGTTCTCGACGACAAAACGCCTTGATCGGGAACACCTTGGGACTCCTCTGGATGACGTTCGGACAGGACAATCTGAACGTGTGAAGACAAGCGCTCGACCGCGATGTTGCCGCGCACGCTCGCCAGCGGATGCTGCGGACTGACCACTGGCAACATCCGAATCGGAGCAAGCACCCGACGCGACAGCTTGTGATGCATCACTCCTGAAAGACCCATCGGACTGACCACGCCGATGCTGGCGTCTCCACGCAGAACCCTGGCCGATACCGCTGACATGGTCTGGGTATCGACACGCAGATCGACCTGCGGAAACGCGTGCGCAAACTCGCGACACAGCTCGATCGCCGCAGGCAGTGGAAACAGAGCATCCAGACACAGCGACACCGACGGCTCCAGCCCAGACACGAGGGAGCCCGCCAGCTTGCGCAGCGAATCCACTTCCGCAGACACGCGCTGGGCAGCGGACAGAATCACCCTTCCCTGCTCAGTCAGCGTCGGAACCTTGGTCGATCGATCCCATAGCAGGAGCCCAAGCTGCGCTTCCAAGTTTCCGATGGTCTGACTGATTGCAGACTGAACCCGGCGAAGCTTGCGCGCCGCAGCAGAGAAGCTGCCTTCTTCGGCCACCACAATCAGAACCCGAAGCTGATCCAACGTCAGTGCATCCAACATGATGAATCCATCTTATAAACAGATGGTTTTTTGGCATCAAGTATCAGTTTTATGAATCACATAGCATCGTTTGTATCATCCCGACTTGTCGCATCTTTGGCTCTGTCTACCGTTGGATTTCGTAGATCTGCTTCATCCGTCGCCAGCGTGTCCGCTTGTGTGCCCGCGTTCAGGGACTCTGTTCTTGCGCTGCTTCATCCCTGATTCCCGGCGATAATGACCCTGTGCTTGTGGAGATCTTTCGCAACCAGTACCTGATCGCTGATCGCGACTCGATGTTGGGTATCTTGCGAGTCACACGAACCAGCGAAGAGTTCAAAGAACTCGAAGACATCGATGGTTCCTACCAAGCGCTGTTTCGGGTGCTTGATCGGATGCAGCGTCCGACATTCTGTCTGCTCGTCGATCTGCGTCGATCGCCCGGACGAAGTGATCCCAAGTTTGAAGGAGTCATGCGCCGCATCAGGCCCCAGCTTTTTCGCGGGTTTCGACGCTGCGGCATCTTGGTTCGTTCGGCCTCGGGCGTTCGTCAGGTCAGTCAGCACACCAAAGAAGACGGCTATTCCATCTTGGTCGGCAACAGCGAAGCAGAGCTGGTCCACTTCCTGACCGACGGAAAACTTCACAGCTTTGGTTAGGTGCGCGCTGGCAAGCACGCGTATCCGTTGCACACTTCGCCTTCGTCGCAGCCAAACAATTTCGTCGCTGAATCGTCGCCAACTGGTGAAGGGACTGTCTCTTCCGTCGGTTTGAACTTGCCGAGCGGTCGCTTGTGATAATATTCGCCACCCAAATGGGAGAAATAGTCGTGTCCGACGATCGCTCTTTAGTCATCAAGAAGCTCAAAGACGATATTTTCCACGTTCAGGACGTGGTGGATGCTGCCATCGAAAGCGGAGAGCGCCAAAAGCAGTACGCCGCTGGTCCGCTGATCCCACCGCTGGTGAAGCGCTACGAAGAGCTGCTCGCGCAGGCTTCTGAAGAAGAACACCAAGCGCTGGAGCGAAGCATCGGTCGATTTTTGACGGATCTGCGGCGACAGTCCTCGCGCTTGGCCCAGCAGGTGTCGGGTCGTCCGGTCGAAAAAGCAGCGGATGCCGGGCAGCCGTTTTTGCTGTCTCGTCCGCAAGCGGTCTCGTCGTATGGCGCGACACAGGCCAAGCCCAAGACCAAGCTCAAGTACGCAGTGGGCAGCGAGGTCGAAGCGTGGTGTGGCAAGTGCAAAGAGCTGCGCGCACACGACATCGTTGCGGTGCTGGATGACCTACCCAAGCAGGTCATCTGTACGTTCTGTAAGAGCCGACATGGCTATCGCACCGAGCCCGCTCGAGGATCGACCAGTGATGCGCCAGCCCCGAAGAGCACGCCGGTTGCGTCGGGTCGCAGCGGCGCAGCAAAGAACGACAAAGCAACCAAAGAGCGACTTTTGCTGGAAAAAGAGCTGCTCGATGCGAAGACGGCTCCGGCGTTTGATCCGCGCGACAACTTCAAGCCGGGACAGATCATTGCGCATCCCAAGTGGGGTCGCGGCAAGATCGAGAGCGTGCTGCGTGGAAGCATTTTGGTACGATTTCTCGACGGACTGCGTCAGGTTTCCCGGCAGTAGCTGGCACCCGCTGCGATAGGAAGCTGGCGCGCGTTATCGCGACGGCTTTCGCTGCGGCTCGATCCCGACATCGGTCAGAAGGTACAGCGCGAACGATGCCAGCCAGTGCGTTCCGCCGTATCCCGAGTCTTTGATCTGCGCGAGCGCGGTCTGGGTGTGTCGCTCCGCAAACACAGACAGCTTCTGCGCAAGCGCTGGCTGCGCACGAAGCGCCGTCGCCACACCGCGAAATGCAGCGGCACGCTGAAACGACAGCCCAATCAAGTGTCCGATCCGTGGATCTTTCAGATCGCGCACTTCCACCGGGGAACGGAGCCGCGCAAGCTCGGGCGATTCCCAGTCCGGCAAAAACGTGTGGAGCCAGCGTGCAAAGTCTTGTGGCGAAAGGACACGTCGCATCAAGTCCGCTTCCACCAGACAAGGCGAGATGAAGTCTTCTCCCGACGGTTCATATGCGGCGGGACAGAGACGATCGGTGCGATAAAACGTGAGCGCGCGCTCCATAAGAAGCCTCAAAAAGGCTTCATTTTGCGTGGCTTGTGCATAGTCCCACGCATGGATCATCGCGTACGCGGTGTTGTCGTGGGTTCCCGAGCGAACCGGAACGCTCAGTCGCAGCAGGTAGTCCGATAGTCGCGTCTGAAGCAGCTCGGTCAACGGACGCAGCGCAGCAAGCCAGCGCTTCGCATCGTCATCGCGCACAGACAGCGTGTGAAGCTCTGCCGAGAGACGCAGCAGCCAGCCGATTCCGTAGGGACGCTCAAAGGTGCGGTTGCGATCGGCGGAAAAGAACGCGACTTCTTGCTTCAAGCGATCGGGATGCAGGTGTGCGCTGAGCTTGCTGCGAAGCTCGACCGACTCTGGCAGCGACGGAAACAGAGATAGCACCCGAACCATCGCCCAGTGTCCGTGGACCGCAGAGTGCCAGTCAAAGCAGCCGTAAAACGCGGGCGTCAGCTCCATTGGTGCTTTGATCGTCGATTCTCCGTCGAGGATATGTCCGGGCTTGTTCGGCCACGGCTTGTCCACGCATTCCATCGAGAGCGACACGAGCGCTCGCGCTTGCTCAACCGTCAGCAAAAGGGGTGGAACCGGAGCCACGCTGGGCTTGGGCTGACAGCTTCCGAGCAGCAGTCCGCACAGAAGTCCCATCACTGCGTTTCTCGCTTGGCGTGCTGGTCGCAGCGATGGCGCAGCACCGAATCGAGCGTGCTTCACATTCACACTCACGGTCCGTCGCTGCCCAAGATTGCCTGATAGGAAACCCGCGCGCGATGATACTCGATCAGCGAGTCAACCTGACGAATCGCCGCATCAAAGGTCGCTTGCTCGCGCAGGTTCACCGACAGGAGCGTGCTGTCTCCCAGCTCGAACTTGGCGCGCTCTGCTTCTTCGACTTGCTTGGCCAGCTCAAACTCGCGTTTGGCCAGCTCGACGCGACGCACTGCTTGCTCAAGCTGCGAGTGAACATCCGCCACTTCCGTCTGAATGCGATCAATCAGAAACCGCTGCTGCGCCGAAAACTTTTGCAGCGCAGCTTCCGCTTGCTGAAGTCGCCCGCGCGCCGCTCGGTTTAGCGTCGGAATGTCCACGTTCAGCGACAGATCGAGCACGGTCTTGTCGCGCGGATATCCCGGCGGACCAAAGTCTTGAGACACCGCCGCCGACAGATCCGCGCTGGGCCAGAGCTGGTTTTTGACCAAGTCACGCTCGATCTCTAGCTGCTTGCGCTGCTGTTCCAGACGACGAAGCTCGGGACGCTGCTCGAGCGCCAGCTTTTTGTCCGCCGCGACGCGCTCTGGCTGGCCGTAGTCGGTGCGATCGGGAAGCGGCAGATCTTTGGGAAGTCGTCCTTCGCGTACCACCACCGGCAGGCCCGCGCCATCCCGCACGAACAGCGATAGTTCCAGCGCAGCAAACTCGAGTGAGCGCTGCGCCGATACCAGCAGTCCCTGACGCTGCCACAGCGCACGCTGGTTATCGACGCGCTCGATCTGTGGCATGTCACCACGCTGCACCCGAACCGCCAGCGCTTCATCCCGACGCTTGGCCAAGTCAAGCAGTGCTGTCGCAATCTGTCGTCGCAGCCCCGCTCCAACCCAGTCGATATAGCGACTGCTTCCCGCTCGCAGCGCTTGCAGCCTGGCTTCGCCCAGCGACGCATCCGCGACTTGGACCGACGCTTCCGCCCGCCGCAGCGTCGCACGACGACGATCGATCGGACCATTGCGCAGCAGTGGCACCGCGAGTCCCGCGCGAATTTCTCCGTAGTTGTTCGTCACCAGCTTGCCGTCGTAGTCCGCAAAGTCCCCGATCGAAACCCGATAGCCCGCAAAGGCCGATGCGCCCCAGATTGGCGTCGGCTGTTCCAGATACACATCGACGCGACCGTTGCGATAGTTGCCAAACGGCGATGTATCCCCTTTGAGCTTGAGGATCGGATCGAAGCCGCCGCGCGCCGTCTGTAGCTCTGCCTGTGCTGAGCGCTGATCCGCCAGCGCCGCCAGCACCTGCGGATAGGCTCGACGAATCGACTCCAGCACTTCCGGCAGCAGCAGCGTTCCGTCGGGCTGAGACGAACCTTCGTCTGCCAGTCCTCGCTGCGTAAGTCCCAACAGAAGGCAGCCAATCCACAGCGCCCACATCCGCCAAGATGGCTTCTGTCGTCGCATCACTTGCCTCCTTTGCCGTCGGAACCGCTTGCACCGGGCTCACTCGGAGCGATGACCGGAGGGAAGCCGTTAAACTGTCGCCACAGCTCGTACCCGATGCGCACCCTCGACAGCAGCACCCAGCCGTTTACGCGCACACCTTGACGCAGATAGCTCTTGCTCGGCCAGCGATCGCGATCCGAGGCTGTTTCGTCTGGAATGATCAGCACACGAAACTTGCCTTTGCCGTTGTCCGTCGCGTCGATGACAACGACTTTGCCGGGAAAGGTTCCGATCGCCACCGACGGCCAGCCGACGAACTGAACGGCGGGCCAGCCCTCGAACTGGAGCCGCACCGACTGACCTTTGGCCACCAGCGGGACATCGTTGCCGTCCAGCCACAGCTCGACCGCGCGCGCATCGGTATCGGGAACCAGCGTCGCCAGCGGATCGCCCGCTTTGACCATGTCGCCGCCCAGACCTTGCAGCAGTCGCAGGATCGTTCCTTTCGCCGGAGCCTTCACCGCTTGAGACGCTTGCCGCGCCAGTCGAACCTCGATACGAGCCAGCTCTGCCGTCGCATTGGCAATCTCTCCAAGCGCTGACGCCCGGGCTGCTTTGACATCTTCGAGGAGCGCCGACGCATCGGTTCCCACCCGCAGCTCATCTTGACGCAGCGCCAGCAGCTCGCTCTTCGCCGCTGCATACGTCGCGCGTGCGCGATCCACCTCGGTCCGCGTGCGCACCGCTTCCAGATCCGAAAGCTCCAGCGCCCGCGTCGAGCTGAGCCCTTTTTCAAACAGTCCTTGCTGCCGGGTCAGGTTAAGCTGCGCTGTTTTCTGCGTCGCTTCCGTCGCTGCCAGTGACTGTTCTGCACCCGCTAGTCGCTCTTTTGCCATTCGGGTTCGGGATGAAGCCGCTGACATCGCTGCTCGACGAGATCCCGACAGGTTGGCAATGCGATCATCGAGAGAACCCAGCCGTGCGCGCGCCGCTTCTTGACGCTCTCTCACTGCATCGCGCTCTTCTCGAAGTCGCATCATCAGCGACGGATCGTTGTCGGAAATCTCAGCGATCGGATCTCCCGCTTCAACCTGCGAGCCTTCATGGACGAAGAAGCGCACCACGCGACCTTCGATCGGTGCTTCGATGTTCTGAGGCCGCTGCGTCGGAGAATACGCAACCACTCGCCCCGATCCCGAGACGTTCTGCTGCCACGGCAAAAGCAGCATCACGATGCCTGCCATCAGCAAAAGTCCCGTCAGAACCACTGCGACGTGTTGTGCCGACTGAGCCGAGCGCACCATCGCCATGGCGGAAAGCTCTTGTCGTGGCGATTTCATCGTCCGCCTCCTGCGTCGCTGCCATGGGAAGCACTGTCCACCTTCCGCAACTGTTCGTCTTCGACGCAGTACACGCTCGAGCAGTGATGCAACATCGGATGACCGACTTCACCAATCCAAAGAAGCGTCCAGTTGCCCGCATGAACCAGCGGCCACAGATCCGCCGGAAGGGACATCTCTCCATCGACGATGACCAAGCGTGGGCGCTGAATCAGGATTCGCGCAATCAGCAGCCGCCAGCGCATCGAGGTGGACCACGACGGCGCACCGCTCAAAAGCTGGGTATCCAGACCTTGTGGCAGCGATGATACATCATTCCACAGCGACGCGGTCTGTAGCGCCGATCGCAGCTCTGCAAACGACACCGACTCTTTGGCAAAGCGCAGGTTGTCCGCGACGCTGCCCGCGATGATGCCTTCGCGATCATCGTGCAGCAGCGCCACTTGCGATCGCAGCGACGGCAGACTGAGCGTGCGAACCGGAATCCCGGCCAGCTCCACCTGACCCTGATCAGCTTCGCGCAGCCCGTACAACACTTCCGCGAGCAGACCTTTGGCCCGTCCTCCAACGACTGCTACGCGCGCTCCCGTCGGAATGCTCAGCTCTTCAACCCGCAGCTTCGCTTGTGAGTCTGGATCGGACACCGACACCTTGCGCACCAGCACTTCGGGACGCTCGGGCAGCGTCAGCGCTTCGCCCGTCTCTCGCTCGTCTTTGAGATCGTCGAAATAGCCCAGCTTGTCGAGCCCCGCGAGCAGGTCGTAGTAGCTTTCCATGTGCTTGGTGAACTTGAGAACACCGAGCACCACCGAGCTTACGATCAGCTCCGCAGCGACGAGCTGACCGATCGTAAGCTGACCCCAAATCACCAGCATGCCGCCCAGTCCGAGCAGCACCGAGCTGGCCAGCGCTTGTAGCAGCAGCGCACCGATGATTTGCCGTCGCAAGATCGCAAAGTTAAGCCGTCGCGCATGGACATACTGCGTGAGCAGCACATCGGCCCGCTGCGCCGCCCAGTCCGCACCACGTCCGCCGCGCAGCGTCAGCGAGTGCGTACCCAGCTCCATCAGCCAGTCCGCCACGGCGTACTTCGCACGCGACTCTTGGACTGCCGTCTTGACTGCGCCCCGTCCCAGCCCGAGCACAATCACCGCGATCGCCATCAGCAGGATCACATCAAAGCCGAGCAGCAGCGGATGATAAAAGCCCAGCACCAATAGCCCGATCAAGCTCTGTAGAAACAGCGATAGTCCGTCGAGAAGCAGGCTTGAAAGCGACTTCTGAACCGTGATGATTTCAAAGAAGCGACTGACCAGACGTGGCCCCGGCGGCTTGCGAAGCTGCGCGATCAGCACACGCGGCAGCAGCAGCGCCAGATCGCTGCCCAAGCGCACAAACAGTCGCTGCTGAATCTGTTCCACCGCCGTCGCTTGCAGCAGCCGGAGCGCTCCCGAAAACAGCAGCACCAAGAACAGCAGCACCGTCAGCACCAGCAGCGGCTGTCGAAGCTGTCCGAACGTGACTTGGTTGACCAGTGCCTGCACCGCAACCGGCGTCGCCAGCGCGAGCAGACCGATGAAGGCCGCATAGACCAGCACAACCCACAGCGCCGAAGACTCTTGGCCCAGCAGCTTGCGCAGTCTGACCGTCGGTGGCGGATGATCATGATGATGATCGTCGTGGTGTCCAGCATGCGATCCGCTTTCATGTCCATCGTGATGTCCATGTGCTGAGGGCTCGCCATGCGCGTGATCGTGATCTGCTGCCGCATGGACTGGACCATGAGCCGTCGCAGAAGCAGTCGCTGGGGCTTGCTCCGTGGCGGACTGAGTCTCACCAACTGGTGCTTCTTTTTCCGTCGCTGGAACCGTTTCCGAGTGCTGCATTGCCAATCCTTCCCGAAAAAAGCCAAGAGTCACCTTGGGCATTCGTCATGGATGCCGCAAGTCAGGGATCACAAACATCGGGAAAAAGTACCCCAGCACGCCGCCGATCATCAGGGCTCTCGACGGAAAATAATTTTATTGTGCGGGTAGTCCGAAGGTCTGTTCGGTTGCGCTGCGGGTATGTTCCGACAGCTCAGCCTGCGATTCGCCCCGCAGACGTGCCACAAACTCAGCGGTGTGAACCAGGAACGCGGGCTCGTTGCGGCGACCACGCATCGGAACGGGCGCCAGATACGGACAGTCTGTCTCGAGCAGCAAACGACCTTTGGGCACCAGCTTGGCTGCTTCCTGAATCGGCGCTGCGCTCTTAAACGTCACGATTCCCGACAGAGAGATCGCAAAGCCAAGCCGCAGCCACTTCTGCGCTTGCTCAGGTCCGCCCGTGAAGCAGTGAACGACGCCACCCGCCGGACTGCCGCCTTCTTCGGCCAAGATGTCCATCGCCTGCTCGTGGGCATCGCGAATGTGCAGCACCAGCGGCTTGTGCAGCGTCTGCGCAAGTCGCACAAACCGCCGTAGCAGCGTCACTTGTTCCTCGGGAGACGAGTGATTGTAGTGATAATCGAGCCCGGTTTCCCCCACCGCCACCACCCGCGCATGCGCAGACAGCGCGGCGATCTCGTCCCACAGCTCTTCCCCGAGCAGCTGCGGCTTTTCGCCTTTGGGCAGCTTGCGCGAAATCACTGCGCTCGCGTCATGAGGATGGATTCCCACCGCCGCAAACATGTCGGGATCGCGGGTCGCATAGGCCAGCGCGTTGCGTGCTTCTCGCTCACTTCCGCCCGAGCCAATCACCACAAACCGCTTCACCTGGGCTTGCCGTGCGCGCGCAACCACCGCATCGCGATCATCGACCGGGCCTGCATCGGTCTGACGCAGAAAGTCGTCCGGCTCCAGGTGACAGTGCGAGTCAATCCACATACGTCGCAGTAAACACCAGATCGAGTCCGTTCAAAACCCTTGCGTCTTCGGGGCCCTTCGCTCAGTCGCGCGGTGGACGCGGAAAGAACGCGCTGGTCCGACGGACATACTCTGCGTAGCCGGGCCGTTCTTTCATCGCTTTTTCCAAAAGCGGAACCCCCGACACCCGCAGGAGCAGCAGCGACATCAGCACCGGACTGAGCACTGTCCACACACCCACTTGCGTCGCCAGCGCACCGCAAAACAGACCCCACCACACCACAAAGTCGCCAAAGTAGTTCGGGTGTCGTGTGTAGCGCCACAGACCTTGCTGCATCACTTGTCCTTTGTTCGCAGGATTTCGCTTCCAGATCGCAAGCTGCCAGTCCGCAATCGCTTCACAGCCGGTTCCACACAGCACCAGCGCCATTCCCAAAAAATCCAGCAATCCCAGCGACGGAGGATTCAGCTGCGACAGCGCCACTTGCAGCGGCAGTGAGATCACAAAAATCAGCAGTGCTTGCAGCCAGAACACCACAAACAAGCTGTGCAGCGGCCACTTGTCTCCGTTTCGTTTGCGCATTGCTTGATAGCGCGGATCTTCGCCTTTGCCCAGGTTTCGCCATGCCAAGTATCCGCTCAGCCGAATGCCCCACAGCGACGCAAAAACAGCCAGCCAGAGCTTGCGCGGAGCCGCTCCTTCGCCCCACACAAAGCCGATCCACGCGACGCCCACAAAGCCAAGTCCCCAAAAAATATCCACGATGCTCGCATCGCGAATCCGCAGACTGACAAGCCACAACAGCGTCGGAACCACCAACAAGAACAGCGAAGCGTACAGCGCGACCGATGGATTTGGCATGGCACAAGTCTACGATGCTTGCGCCGTAACAAGCGCGTTAGTCGCTTGGCCAAAGGCCTCTGCAAGTGCTACTTCACAGCGCACAAGATGCGAATGAACCACGAGTCAGCCTCGCACAAGGATCACAGGAGCCAGTTCCTGATCGATTCCTATCTGCTGTTGGCGATTGGCCTGGCCTCGGGCGTAAATTATCACCCGGCGATTGTCGCTGTGATCGTCGCCAGCTTGCTTGTCCTGTGGCTCGCTGTGCTGTGGCCGCGCGTGCTGTGCCAGCGTCACCTTCAGCGCATGTGTCTGTCTGGACTGGCTGTGCTGTTGTGCGCCAATGTTCCTGCCGAGACCGCTGATACCGTCTATGTCTTCGCGTGTCGCGCGGCGGCGGCTCCGTGTCTGCTGCTGGTTGCGCTCTTGGAATCAGGAAACCCGCGCAGGCGTCGGATCGTGCTTGTGATGACGGGACTCCTCAAGCTTGCGCTCGCTCTGTGGGGACTGCGTGTGGTGTCGCATCCATCGATTGATGTCTGGCATCTTCAGCAGCGCGCCGTCGAGATCTTGCTGCAAGGAAAGAATCCTTACACCACGCAAATCGATGACATCTACGCGGGCGGCATCGCGTTTGGACACCAGAAATACTATGCATACGCACCCCTGAACTTGCTCCTATCGATTCCGGCCAAGGTTCTGTTTGGAGACTATCGCTACGGACTCTTGGCTGCACTCGCTGCGTCGCTGATTCTGTTTCGCGCAGTTGGAAAAAGGCGCTCTGTTGCTTCTTCCCGAATCGACTTTTTGACCATGGCCGCGCTGCTGCATCCGCGCCTAGAACGACTGCTTATCTATGGCTGGCTAGAGCCCTATCTGATCTTGCTGCTGTCGCTGTTTGTGTATCTGTATGTCTGCGGAAAAAGAGGCACGCTACCGACGATGATTCTGTGCGCGCTGCCGCTTCTCAAACAGTATGTTGCGGTGCCGGTTCTGCTGTATCTGATCTTGCTAACACCACCGCTTTCGGCTCTCTTGTGGAGCGCGCTGCTCGGGCTTTTGGCACTGTCTCCGCTGCTGGTCTCCAACTTTTCTGCGACCCTGTATCACGGCTTTCTGTTCTTTGTGCAGAGCCTGGGATTCCGTCCCGATTCTCTATCGGTGGCTGCGCTCTGTTACGATCTCACCGGCTATCAAATGGGCGTCAAGACCGCGCTCTGTGTTCAGCTTGGATCCGGTCTGGCCAGCGCGCTGCTGCTGCGAACACGCACGGATCGATTGAGCGCATTTTTGATCGCATCTGCGCTGTCTCTTGTCGCGTCGTTTCTGTTCGCGCCCCAAGCGTTTATCAACTACTACTTCTTTGCTTCTGCGATCCTATTGTGGGCTGCGCTCTGCGTGTCTCCGACGGAAGCTGAGCAGACTCCGCAGCGACTCCCTTCGCTCTTCAGTCAGCTTGTGCGGGCGCTTGGGATCTTGGGACTGACTGCGTCCATCTTGTATGTTGCGCACCTTGTCTTTGACCTACAACTCTGTCCGCGCAAAGACACGGTGGGACGGCAAAAGCAAGCGATGGGAAAGCCGATTCTCGACGAAGGAGCCTGGATCGCAAGGCCAACCGAGCAGCTCTATCTGTGTGAAGCAGAGCACTGCATCTGGCCGCTCTGTCATCAGGATCAGCGCTGTCTGTGTGCGGATCGGACAGCCTTCCCAACCGAGCAGAGCCTCGTGGATCGGCTGTCCCAGCGAGGTCAGCGTAGCGTCCGTTGTCAGCTCGATCATGCGTTTCCCAGCGCCGCCGATCAGACCGGCTTGTGCTGGCGTGCGCGCTGTCATGACCGCATCGAGTAGCCACTTCGTGTATCATGCCGGTCCATGTCTACGCATCCTTCCGTTCCAGCCGATCCCGTCGAGCGACTCCATGCCGCGCAGGCCAAAGCCCAGCAAGGCGGAGCGCACAAGTATCACGAAAAAAACGCAGCTGAAGGAAAGCTGTTCTGTCGCGAGCGACTGCGACTTCTGTTCGATGAGCACGCCGAGTTTGTGGAAGACGGACTGCTCGCCAACAACCAAGCGCACGATCTGGCTGCCGATGGTGTCGTCACCGGAATTGGTCGCATCCATGGTCGTCCCGTTGCGGTGATGGCCAACGATTCCACCATCAAGGCCGGTTCCTGGGGCGCGCGCACCGTCGAAAAGATCATCCGCATTCAGGAAACTGCCGGGCGTCTGCGGATTCCGCTCATCTACTTGGTAGACAGCGCCGGAGCCCGCATCACCGATCAGATCGACATGTTCCCCGGTCGTCGCCACGCCGGAAAGATCTTCAACAACCAAGTGCAGCTCTCTGGATCGATTCCGCAGATCTGTCTGCTCTTTGGTCCGTCTGCCGCCGGTGGCGCGTACATTCCCGCGTTCTGTGATGTCGTCTTCATGGTCAGCGGCAATGCCAGCATGTACCTGGGCTCTCCGCGCATGGCCGAGATGGTCATCGGCGAAAAGACCACGCTCGAAGACATGGGTGGCGCACGCATGCACTGCGAGGTCTCTGGCTGCGGCGATCTGCTTGCCAAGACCGAACAGGAAGTCCTTACCAAGTGTCGCGACTATCTGTCCTATCTTCCGTCGTGTGCCGGGGGCCCGATTCCGGTTCCTCCTGCTTCGGCGTCACGGACTCCCAAGCCGGATGCGCGTCGCATTGATGACATCCTTCCCAAGAACCACAACCAGTCGTGCGACATCTTGCAGGTCATCGAAGCGCTCGTCGATCAAGGCAGCTTCTTCGAGATCAAAAAGATGTTCGCCAAAGAGCTGGTCACCGGCTTCGCTCGGCTTTCGGGCCGGACCATCGGCATCATCGCGTCCCAGCCCAAGCACAAAGGAGGCGTCCTGTTTGTCGATTCCGCAGACAAGGCCGCACGCTTTGTCTGGCTGTGTGATGCCTTCGACATTCCGCTGCTGTTTTTGGCCGATGTGCCCGGCTTTATGATCGGAACCGCCGTCGAGCGTCAGGGAATCATTCGCCACGGTGCCAAGATGATCTCTGCGGTGGCCGATGCCACGGTTCCCAAGATCTGCGTGGTGCTGCGCAAAGCCTACGGAGCCGGTCTGTATGCGATGTGCGGTCCTGGCTTTGCTCCTGATGCGACGATTGCACTGCCACAGTCCTCGATCGCCGTCATGGGTCCAGAAGCAGCCGTGAACGCGGTCTACTTCAACAAGATCCAGGAAAAGCCCGAAGCAGAGCGCGCTGCCTACATCGAACAGCTTCGCGCGGAGTATCGGCAAGACATCGACATCTACAAGCTGGCGTCCGATCTGCACATTGATGCGATCATCGAAGCAGACAAGCTCCGTACAGAGCTGATTCACCGCTTCAACGTCGCTGAAAACAAGCGTGTTCCAACCTATCCGCGCAAGCGCGCAGTGACTCCGGTGTAAGACGCCGCGCATTCCCTACCCTGTCATCTGCTCCGACTGCCCGCCGCGCGCGCTGTGCCTGCACGCGATGGGCTGACTGGGCGAAATTGTCGTGACCCCACCGCCCGTTCCTCGATAAAATGATGCACTGAGGACTCCCTTGTAATCGCTCGTCGGAGCCAGTGCTTGCCCATCAGTGCAGGAACTCTTTTTGTCGGTCGATTCCTGATCGAACAGCACGCCCAGTCAGGAGGGATGGGACAGATCTATCGAGCGCGCGACATCCAGACCGGCAAGCTGGTTGCGCTCAAGGTGCTGCGTGAAAACGCATCCACCCAGTTTGTGCAGCGGCTCCTTCTCGAAGCGCAGACCCTGTCCGAGCTACACCATCCTGGCATCGTGTCTTATGTCGCACACGGAATCGGAGATCACGGCGGTGCCTACCTGGCCATGGACTGGCTCGATGGCGAAGATCTCACCGTTCGGATTGCCCGGCAGCCGCTGTCTTGCAATGAGCTGTTCCTGCTTCTCCATCGGGTGGGCTCTGCTCTGTCGGTCGCTCATCGCGCACATGTCCTGCATCGCGACATCAAGCCCGGAAACCTGTTTCTGCGCGGCGGACAGCTCGATGGCGTGACCTTGATTGACTTTGGACTGACGCGCCACATGTACAGCAGCCAGAGCCTGACCGAGACCGGCGCCGTGATTGGGACACCGGAATACATGTCTCCCGAGCAGGTGCGCGGCGATCATGACATCGGTCCCAGCTCCGACATCTTTAGCCTGGGCTGCGTCGCCTTTGAGTGTCTCACCGGCTCACCGCCGTTTCAGCATGAGCACGTTGCTGCGATCCTCGCCAAGATCCTGTTCGAAGATCTGCCCGCGTTTCGCTTTGCGCTGCCGCAGGTTCCGGCTCCGCTCAGCTTGCTGCTTGAACGGATGCTTCACAAAGATGTCGCGCAGCGCATTGCCAGTGCCACCGCGCTTCTGTCCGATCTCGAATCGATCACCGAGTGGCGCGAGGGAATTCCCTACCTTACGCAAGAGTCCACCTTCGCGAGTCCGCATCCGCGCAGTGAAGAGCAGCTCTTTATCAGCTTGGTGATGGCGCAGCCAAGAGTGCTCCCTTCCGCTTCGTCCGCGCCCGTCGTTGATCCCGAGCTTCGGATGCAGCACCTGACCGAGCTGGGTCTGCCAGTGAAGCGCATGATCGACGGCTCGCTGATTGCGCACTTTGCCAAGCAGGGAGAGCCCACCGAGCAAGCCACCCACGCCGTTCGCTGTGCGCTGCTCCTGGCGCGTCACTGTCCGGACTGCCTGGTCGGAATCGCCAGCGGTCAAGCCGAGCTGTCCGCCGGAGAAGTCGTGGGCACGGTCGTCTCGCGCATCTCCGACATGCTCCTCGCGGCCCGCAAGCTGACGACCCAGCCGCTAGAGCCCGCCGCCTTCATTGACGACACCACCGCGCGGCTTGTCGATGAATACTTTTCCATTGTGCCGATGGGCTCGTCTGTCTGTCTGGTGTCGCGACGCGCAGAGCTGCAAACTGACCAGACCCGCAGGCTGCTCGGCGTGCCCACTGCGTGCGTCGGTCGTGAGCGCGAGCTTCAGCTTTTAGAGTCCATGATCGTGGACTGTCACGAAAACGGAGTCGCGTCTGCGCTGCTGGTGATTGCGCCCCCCGGAATGGGCAAGTCACGCCTTCGTCACGAGTTCGTCCGTCGCGTTCAGAGCACACGCCCCGAGGTCATGATCCTGTCTGGACGCGGCGATCCGATGAGCGCGGGCGTGTCCTACGGCCTCATCACCCAAGCGCTGCGCGGCTTTTTCGGCCTGCAAGACAGCGATGACGAAGCGCTTTCCCGCCGGAAGATTCATTCTGCGCTGCGACTGCACGCACCGACGGAAGATCATCACGATCTGCTGCCGTTTTTGGCAGAGCTGTGCAAGGTTCCGGTTCCGTCCACGCTGCTCCTTCACAACGCTCGGCTGGACCCGCGCGTGATGACCGATCTCATCGAGCAAGCGTTTGTCAGGCTGCTTCAGCTTCTGACCAAGCGCTATACCGTGCTGCTTCTGCTCGAAGATCTGCACTTTGGCGACTCCTTGACTTGCAAGCTCGTGGACTGTGCGCTGCGCTCGCTGGCCAGTCAGCCGATCTTGGTCTTGGCCCTGGCGCGACCCGAAGTCGAAGAGCTGTTTCCCAAGATCTGGGCCGAGCGCGCGCGTCAGATGCTGCGCCTGGGACCGCTGTCGAAAAAAGCCAGTGAGCTGCTGGTGCATCAAGTCCTGGGCGCGCGACTGACCGCTGCCACCGTGTCACGCATCATCGAGCGCGCGGCGGGCAACACGCTGTTTTTGGAAGAGCTGCTGCGCGCCATCGTAGATGGCAAGGGAGACGAGCTTCCCGACACCATCTTGGCCGTGCTGCAAGCGCGCATCATGAAGCTTCCGATCGATCAGCGTCGGGTGCTCCGTGCGGCCAGCGTGCTCGGCGATACCTTTTGGCCCAGCGGCATCTGGCAAGTCTGTGGTCGGGACCGGACGCTCGATCAGACCATCGAGATCCTGCATCGCCTACAAGAAGCAGAGCTTATCGATCGACATCGCCAGAGCCGCTTAAGCAGCGAAGCAGAGTTCCGCTTCCGTCACGATCTGCTCCGCCAAGCTGCCTATGAGATGTTCACCACCGAAGCACGTCAGGTCGCCCACCACGATGCCGCGCGCTATTTGGAAAGCGTCGGTGGACAAGATGGTGCGGTGCTCGGGGAACACTATCAGCGCGGCGGCGAACGCGAGCGGGCAGCGGCGCACTACCTACGTGCCGCAGAGAAAGCTTTTGAGGAAGCCAACCTCGATCATGTCCTGCGCTGCGCATCCCACGGCCTAGAGTGCGCGTCCGATCCAGAGCAGCGTGGCGCGTTTTTGTCGCTCCAGTCGGCGTCGTGGTTTTGGCGCAATGAGCTGGTCAGTGCCTATCCCGCCGCGATGAGCGCGCTCGACAGCTTGCCCAAAGGCAGCCAGCTGTGGCAGTGCGCACTGTCCACCGCCATCACCTGTGCCGCTGCGCTGGGCCGTGTCCGCACCGTGTCCGAGCTGGCCAGCCTGTCGGGAAGCGTTCAGATCTCTGACCAGCTGCGCAACCCGTTTCTAAAGACCTTGTCGGTTGTCATCACCATCTTGTCCACCATCGGCGAGCGAGCCCTCGCGCAGAAGCTCCTTTCCCAGCAGCAGCAGCTGGCCGCGCAGGTCGATGGCAGCGATCTGTTTGCCCAAGCCTGGCTCTCCTTTGGCAGAGCGCGCTTTGATGCCGCCCTGTCGTCCAACCTGGAAGTCACCGTCACCGCGTTCCAAGTCGCCATTGATGCCTTTGTCCGCATCGGCAACCGACGCATGGCAGCCATCGCCCACAGTGACTTGGGGATTCATCTGGCCCGCATCGGTCAGTTTGCTGAAGCAGAGCGCTGGTTTCGCGAAGGCCAAAAGACCGCCGAGCAGCTTGGCGAGCCCATTACCGAGACCTGGATTGCCGCCCAATTTGCGCTGCTGCTGGCCGAGCGCGATCACCCCCAAGCCCACCGCGAAGCCGAAGCGATGGCGAAGCGAATCTTGTCAAGCAGCACCAGCCAGACTCTCTACGCTGGACTGGCCCTCGCCGCGCTGTCCGCGCTGTCACTGCGTACGCAGCGCGTTGCCCTCGCAGAGGACTTTGCCCGCAAAGCGCTCGATGCACTGCGACCCCAGCGCGCCAGTGCGCCCATTGGCTATGTTGCGCTGGGCCGCGTCCTTGCTGCGACCCACCGGCAGCGCGAAGCCCTGACCCTTGTCCGCGAAGGCATCACCCAGCTCGATTCCCTGGGCGGTCCGTGCGCAAGTGAGCTGCCGCTGCGCCTATTGTTCGCCGAACTTCTGGCGCAGAGCCCCGACAGCCAAGCCGCCCAAGCCGCCCAGCAGACGCTCGATCGACACCTCCAGCAGCGACTCGCCAGCCTGTCCCAGCCCGGTCTGCGCGCCGCCTTTTTGCAGCGCCACCGCCCCCAGCGAAAGCTCCTCTTTTAGAACGCCAAGCAAAACCTACTGCGGACCCTGCTTTTTGCATCGGTGGTCCTCACGTACGTGCGTCCGTGCGGGGCCGCCTCTTTGCCATCGAGGACGACGGCTTGCGACGGTTAGCGGTAGTACAGCTCGCCGAAGACCGACTTGTATTCGTAGTAGGTCAAAAAGCCGAAGTCGTCCGCCGCCCCGCTCATCGGAGTCGCCTGCGGACAGCCCGGCCCCGTGGACCCTTCCTTAAACGCCGCCGCCGCGCAGCCCGTGTCGCCGTCTAGCTCCATGCCCCAGGCCTGGTTGCTCTTGCCGTTGCAGACGCCGTTTGTATAGAAGAACGCTTTGCAGCCGCCTTCGGTGCCGCTGCCGCAGTACTGGCGCGTCCCCGTATTGATGTATGGAGCCCACACCGCCCCCGTTCCCGCCAGACACACCGTCGTCTTGCTGAGCAGCGCCCCCAGCACCGCGTTGCTCGTGCTGTTGCCCGCGTTGAACTTCCACGCCGCGTACTGGTTGGGACTCGATGACACATCCTTGACGAGCAGCCCCGTCACCGTGCTGCCATCGGGAATCTTCGCGCTACAGATCGTGGCGCTGGGATCGCACTGATCCAGCGTCTGCCCCAGCGGATCTTGCCCGACCGGATACGCTGCCTTGACCCAGTTAAAGCGCGTCCAGCCGCCGCCATCGATCGTCATGTCGCACTGCACCGCGAAGTCCGCTTTGCCCGTGCCTGCGCCATCGGGATCGATGCGATAGATGCCGCTTGTGGTGCCCGGCTGAGCTGTCAGCAGCTCGGCGCAGCTTATCGGAGCCCGACACACGCTGCCCGCGCCGCACACGCCGTTTTGACAGTCCGCGTTGCCGGTACACGTCTTGCCGAAGCCGCACTTGCCACAGCTTCCGCCGCAGTCGGTGTCCAGCTCGCTGCCGTTTTTCACCCCGTCCGTGCAGGTCGGCATCTGGCACGCGCCGTTTTTGCAGACCCCCGACTTGCACTGCGCCGAATCGGTACAGGCTTGGCCGCTGTCACACAGCCCGCAGCTTCCGCCGCAGTCGGTATCGATCTCGCTGCCGTTTTTGACGCCGTCCGAGCAGATCGGCGCTTGGCACAGCCCGCTTTGACAGACCTTCGACTGACAGCTTGCCGCGTCCGTGCAGCGCTTGCCGTCCGTGCAGGCTGTGCAGCTGCCGCCGCAGTCGATGTCGCTCTCTGCCGCGTTTTGGATGCCGTCCGTACAGGACGCTGGGATCTCGGTGCTGTTGTCTACGTTGTCGGTGCCGCAGGTCAGATACGGCAGCGCGCACAAGGCAACCAGTGCGTGGATTGGCTTCATGCTCTCCCCCTCGGAGCGCGATCGTACCACGACCCCTACCCGCCCGAAGTCGCGCCCGCCCCCGCCCCGCGCCCGCCGCCCCGCGCCCGCCGCGCTACTTCGTGAAGCCGTAGCCGCGAGCCATCAGCGTCGCCAACAGCGGAATCAGCGCGTACAGGTGCATTTCAATGAGCAGACAGCGCTTGATTCGCTTGAGCGTCGCCAGGTCCGCCGCCTCGAGCTGCGCGTCATCCGCCGTCTTGCGCTTTCGCACAAAGTAAATCGTCGGGTACAGCGACAAAAGCGCCGCCAGCACAAACAGCGTCAGCTTGCCGTGGAAAAAGCCATTGTGCAGGTAGTAGCCCCAGCCTTTTTCCGTCAGCGACGCCCGCAAAAGACCGCTCCCCAGCGAGCCCAGCGCCGCCAGCCCATACAGCCCATCGACCACCGACAGCCGCCGCAAAAGGCCCGGCTTCTGCGGCACGTCTTTGAGCAGGGACCACTCCTGCACGAGCAGCGCCATCGCCAGCGCAAACGAGATGTAGTGAATGTACGCAAGCACAACAGCCATCGGGAAGTCCTCCAAGTACCGACGCCACTTCCATGCAGCGCCGCCCCCAAGATACCCCCTTTTCCCAAAACCCCGCAGCGCTTTGCCCGAGCCCCCCACCGCGTGTCCCCCGCCCCACCCCACTTCTCCTAAACCCCGTCCATTCCCAAACCCGTACATTTCGCGAGGGGCCCCGCTACCCTGCGAGACTTTTTTCCGTTCCGCAGGCGGCCCGAAAAAAAGCTCTCCGGTCGCCCCCACGCTCTTTACTCAAACTGTTGGTTTCGT